>NZ_JBXVVU010000001.1:0-1766287 GCF_057219955.1 Curvibacter sp. T50 | reverse complement strand
GCGGCCTTCTTCGCCGGAGCCGCAGCCTTCTTCGCCGGAGCCGCAGCCTTCTTCGCCGGAGCCGCAGCCTTCTTCGCCGGAGCCGCAGCCTTCTTCGCCGGAGCGGCGGCCTTCTTCGCCGGAGCCGCAGCCTTCTTCGCCGGAGCGGCGGCCTTCTTCGCCGGAGCGGCGGCCTTCTTCGCAGTTGCCATGATTTTCTCCTTGATCAAGTTGGACTATCAACAGAGGGAAACACTTCGTGCCTGTTGTGACGCACGAAGCGATTCATGACCCTGGACAGACGACTCCAACGCCATGAACTCGGGATCACAGCCGGGGCAACGCGCCGGGGCGATGCCAAGAGTTGCTGTGGAAGGCGGTCGTTCATTCGAATGATCAATCCCAGGAGAGTGCTCCGCCGGATTGGTACTCAATGACGCGGGTTTCGAAGAAGTTGCGTTCCTTCTTGAGATCAATCATCTCGCTCATCCAGGGGAACGGGTTCTCTTCATTCGGGTAAAGGGGCTCAAGGCCGATCTGCGTGGCTCGGCGATTGGCGATATAGCGAAGGTAGCCCTTGAACATGGAGGCGTTCAAGCCCAGGACGCCACGTGGCATCGTGTCCTCCGCGTAGCGGTACTCCAGCTCGACGGCCTTGACGAACAGGGCTCGTATCTCCGCCTTGAACTCGACAGTCCAGAGGTGGGGGTTTTCCAGCTTGATCTGGTTGATCAGGTCAATGCCGAAGTTGCAGTGCATCGATTCGTCACGCAGGATGTACTGGTATTGTTCGGCGGCACCGGTCATCTTGTTCTGTCGCCCCAGCGCCAGAATCTGGGTGAAACCGACATAGAAGAATAGCCCCTCCATCAGGCACGCGAACACAATGATGGACTTCAGCAGCGTCTGGTCCGCCTCGGGCGTTCCCGTGCGGAAATTCGGGTCCATGATCGCGTCAATGAACGGGATAAGAAATTCGTCCTTGTCCCGGATGGATGCGACCTCATGGTAGGCGTTGAAGATCTCGCCCTCATCAAGACCCAGACTCTCCACGATGTACTGGTATGCATGCGTGTGGATGGCCTCTTCGAACGCCTGCCGAAGCAAGAACTGCCGACATTCCGGTGCGGTAATGTGCCGGTATGTTCCCAATGTAATGTTGTTCGCCGCCAGCGAATCGGCAGTCACGAAGAAGCCAAGATTGCGCTTGATGAGGCGCCGCTCATCGTCGGAGAGGCCGTTGGGGCTCTTCCAGAGCGCGATGTCGCGATTCATGTTGACTTCCTGCGGCATCCAATGATTTGCGCAGGTGGCGAGGTATTTCTCCCAAGCCCATTTGTACTTGAACGGTACCAGTTGGTTGACGTCGGTCTGGCCGTTGATGATTCGCTTGTCGGATGCGTTCACACGTCGGTGTGACGCCGCAGGGGCCGCCTTCGCGGGAGTGCTGATGTTCGAAGGGGTTTGATAGGCGGACGGCACCGCAAGACTGTTTGGCGCAACGGTCGCAAGACCGCCCCGTTCGACAGGTTGCAAGGCCGGCAGTGCAGAAGGTGTGACGGTGTCGTCCCAGGACAGCATGGTGGTTTCCAGTGCTCGTATTATGGTAGCAAAGAGGGTTGAAGGAAAAGGGCTACGCGCACTCGATCGAAACGAATGTTGCCCTGTGGCGTCGGTTTTACTGGCAGGCCTCGCAGCCGGGGTCGTCGATGGCGCAAAACTTGATGTCGGTCGCAGCCAGCTCAGGTTCGGATGGACGGTCATGTGCCACAGTGCCAGTGCCGTTCATGCCGCCATCACCACTGGATACGGAATTGAGTTGCCGGGTACTGACTGTGCTCATCTCGACGTGGGTGGCGCTGTGGGTGCGCAGGTAGTAGGTTGTCTTCAAGCCCCGAAGCCAGGCCAGTTTGTAGGTTTCATCGAGCTTCTTGCCCGACGCGCCAGCCATGTAGATATTCAGCGACTGCGCCTGATCAATCCACTTCTGTCGACGCGAGGCGGCCTCGACCAGCCACTGGGGCGCGACTTCGAACGCGGTGGCATAGAGCAACTTGATTTCGGTCGGGACCCGATCGATCGACCACAACGAGCCCTTGAAGTGTTTGAGGTCCATGACCATCACGTCGTCCCAGAGGCCCAAGCGTTTGAGGTCACGAACCAGATAGCTGTTGATGACCGTGAACTCACCCGACAGGTTGGACTTCACCGACAGGTTGCCGAAGCTCGGCTCAATGGAGGCATCGACCCCGATGATGTTGGAAATGGTGGCCGTCGGCGCGATGGCGATGCAGTTGGAGTTGCGCATTCCATCGGTGGCGATTTTGCGACGCAATGCATCCCAGTCGAGGCTGGACGAGCGGTCCACCTCGACGTATCCGCCCCGTTCGCGCGCGAGCATGTCCAGCGTGTCGTGTGGAAGGATGCCTCGATCCCAGAGTGAGCCTCGGTAAGACGAGTATCGCCCGCGCTCCCGTGCCAGTTCGGTCGAGGCCCAATAGGCGTGATAGCAGACCGCTTCCATAGAGCGGTCTGCGAACTCGACAGCCGATTCGGACGCGTAGGGAATGCGCAACTCGTAGAGTGCGTCCTGGAACCCCATGATCCCCAAACCAACCGGGCGGTGACGCAGGTTGGAGTCCCGCGCTTTGCGCACGGCGTAGTAGTTGATGTCAATGACGTTGTCCAGCATGCGCATGGCGGTCACCACGGTCTTGCGCAGCTTTTCCTGGTCGACCTGGCCGTCCCGTAGGTGCTGACGCAGATTGATCGAACCGAGATTGCACACGGCTGTCTCGGTATCGTTGGTATTCAGGGTGATTTCAGTGCACAGGTTGGAGGAATGAACCACGCCCGCATGTTGCTGAGGTGAGCGGACGTTGCAGGCGTCTTTGAAAGTGATCCACGGATGCCCCGTCTCGAACAGCATCGACAACATCTTGCGCCAGAGATCGACCGCCGGGACAGTCTTGGTTGGCTGGATTTCGCCGCTTTTGGCTTTCGCCTCATAGGCCGTGTAGGCCGTCTCGAAAGCGGTACCGTACAGGTCGTGAAGGTCCGGGCAGTCGGATGGAGAGAACAATGTCCACTCACCTTTCTCCATCACCCGGCGCATGAACAGGTCCGGTATCCAGTTGGCCGTGTTCATGTCGTGCGTGCGTCGGCGATCGTCGCCGGTGTTCTTTCGCAATTCCAGGAACTCTTCAATGTCGAGGTGCCAGGTTTCGAGGTATGCGCACACGGCTCCCTTGCGCTTGCCGCCCTGGTTGACCGCGACTGCGGTGTCGTTGACCACCTTGAGAAACGGCACTACCCCTTGCGACTCGCCGTTTGTTCCCTTGATGTGCGAACCCAGTGCCCGCACCCGGGTCCAGTCATTGCCCAAGCCGCCGGCAAATTTCGACAGCAGCGCGTTCTCCTTGATCGACTCGTAGATACCGTCCAGGTCGTCCGGTACCGTCGTCAGGTAGCACGACGACAGCTGCGAGCGCCGGGTGCCACTATTGAAAAGAGTCGGCGTAGACGACATGAAGTCAAACCGCGACAGCACCTCATAGAACTCTATGGCCCGCGCCTCACGATCCAGTTCGTTGAGAGCCAGTCCCATTGCGACTCGCATGAAAAAGGCCTGCGGCAGCTCGATGCGTTGCTTGCGGACATGCAGGAAGTAGCGGTCGTACAGTGTCTGCAGGCCGAGGTAGTCGAAGCCCTGGTCACGATCCGCTTTCAGGGCGGCGCCGAGCCGGGGCAGGTCGAACTGCAAGAGCCGTTCATCAAGCAGTTCGTGCTCCACGCCGCGGCGGATGAATGCGGGGAAATAATCCGCATAACGGGCGCCCATCTCGGTGGCCGATACTTCCTCGCCGAAAACCTCCTTGAGGATCGTGTGCAACAGCAGACGCGCTGTGGCGTAGGTGTAGTCAGGGTCCTTCTCGATCAGGGTCCGCGCCGCAAGAATGGCCGCTTTGTGTACCTCGTCGAGCGGTACGCCGTCGTACAAATTGCGCATGGTCTCGGCAAGAATCGGTTCGGGCTTCACATCAGCGCCGAGCTGCCCGCAGGCCGATTCGATCAGCGACTTCAGCTGGCCGATATCAAGCGGCACGCGCCGACCCCGGTCGGTCACATGCAGGGTTGGTGTCGGGGACTGGGGCACCTGGGTGCTGGCCTGGCGCGCACGTTCCTGGGACCTACGTTCGCGGTACAGCACGTACGCACGGGCGATTTCGTGGTGCCCGCCGCGCATGAGCCCCAATTCCACATGATCTTGCACGTCTTCTATGTGGAACGTGCCACCACCGGGGCGCGAGCGCACCAGTGCTCGTACAACAGCATGCGTGAGGGTCTCGACGGTCTCCCGGACGCTGGCGGAAGCCGCTCCCTGCGTACCGTGTACTGCAAGAAACGCCTTCATCATGGCGACAGCGATCTTGTTTGGCTCGAACGGAACGACGGCGCCATTGCGGCGAATGATCTGATAGTGGGCCAATGCCTGATTTGGTGCCGGATCGGCGCGGTCGACACCGGCACCGGTTGGGCCGGGCAAGTTGGTGTGGGACGGGGAATAGGTTTGGGAGATTTGCATCAGTTCCTCTCGTTGTGCTGGCGTTGTCCGGGTTGACGCGGTGGCAGTCGGCGGATGGCTGCGCCGGCTGCGAATCACACCGGGAGCTGAACAGGACCACTACCGGTAGTGTTGCGATGCCTTGTTGGGCACTACCGGTAGTGTATCGTGGGTTGAGGGCGAATCAAGCTGTCCAGCCACTGGGATTGTCAGATCCGTAACTGAAGGTGTCCCGGTCGCCATCGGTGGCAGCGCTTTCCCGCAAGCCTTGAAAAGGCGCCGTTTTCCCCACGATCCCAAGAATTGACGGGCCTTGCCAGGCGGTTTGGCCCGGAAACGCCGCTTGAATCCTCTATCGCCTATGACGGTTGCGAACCGGCGAAGCCTGTAAAACTGATGGCCGGACGGACCCTTGACGCGGACGCATCAGGGAAAACACGGAGGTGACCAGCCGAGCTGACGGCGCAGCTTCAACCAGTCGAAGCCGGGGCCTGGGTCGCCCTTGCGGCCCGGTGCGATATGTTCGTGGCCGACAACATGACGAATCGGGAATCGGCGCGCCAATGCGCGACACACACGAGTCAGCACTTCGTATTGACACGCCGTAAAGGTTTTCCCCTCCAGCCCTTCCAGTTCGATCCCCACCGAATCGTCATTGCAGTTGGTTCGACCCCGATAGCGGGATGCCCCCGCATGCCAGGCCCGCTGGTCGGCATCGACGCATTGCCATAGCGCGCCGTCGCGCCGAATGAAAAAATGGGCCGAAACCTGCATGCCGCGAATCTCGGCGAAATAGGGGTGGGCGGTCCAGTCGAGCCGGTTGCTGAAGAAATCCAGCACGGCGTCGCCACCATACTCGCCCGGTGGCAGGCTGATCGAGTGGACAACGATCAGATCGACAACTGCGCCACGCGGTCGAGGACCAAAATTGGGAGAGGGGTGAGGGCTCGCCGCAGTCCACCATCCGTTGCGCCACGTGTGCATCGCAGCTTCAGGCCAGATCATCGGCGTCCGCGCCACCGGAGCCGGGCACCGTGATGTTCAGGCGGGCCATCCGGTATCGCATCTGGCGGAGATTGAGCCCGAGGCGCTGCGCGGCAGCCGTGCGGTTGTAGCGCGTGATTGCCAGAGTTTTCTGCAGCACTTCGCGTTCCCGGTCATCCAGCCATGCCTGCAGGTTGTCGGGAATGTCGTCGGTGCCAGTTGCATCCCGCGCAGGTTCGGGCACCCGTGCCGGCGAGGGTGCCAACACCGAAGCCAGCGCCACCGGCGGTTCGGTGGCCATGGAGGACAGGTTCTCGAAACTCAGGTCACCGCCTTCGCCCAGGGCGAGCGCCCGATGCAAGAGGTTCTCCAGTTCCCGGACATTGCCGGTAAGTGGGTGTTGCATCAGTTGTTCCATGGTCCCGTGCGACAAAAGAGGTGGCGTAATCCCCGATTCCCTGGCGATCCTCTGCATGAGGCTCTCGCAGAGCAGTGGCAGGTCCTCACGACGCTCGCGTAACGCGGGCACCTTCAGTTCGATGACATTGAGCCGGTAGTAAAGGTCCTGCCGGAAGCGTCCGCTGTGAACCTCTCCGGCCAGGTCTTTATGTGTGGCACTGACAATACGTACGTCGACTGCCTCCTCCTGGGTCGCGCCGATCGGTCTGACGCGGCGCTCCTGGATGACCCGCAGCAATTTGGACTGCATGGCCAGCGGCAGATCGCCAATTTCGTCCAGAAAAAGCGTGCCGCCCGTGGCCGCCTGGAAATAGCCCTCGCGGTCATGCGTAGAGCCGGTGTAGGCGCCCTTGCGGGCGCCGAAAAATTCGGCTTCGAGCAGGCTCTCTGGGATGGCGCCGCAGTTGACGGCGACAAACGGCCCGGCGAAGCGGTGGCTACGATCATGGATGGAGCGGGCCACCAGCTCCTTGCCGGTACCCGATTCGCCCCGCACCAGCACTGGGGCCATGCTCAGCGCCACTTTTTCGATCTGCTGACGCAGTCGACAGATCGGCTCTGAATGGCCCACCAGTCGCTCCAGCGCTGGCGAGTGTTTGTGACCCGACGCCGGAGTGACCCGGCCGTCCGTTCGCCGGAGCGTGCCCGACAGCATCCGTTTTCCGGATGGGTCCGTGTCAGTAGCTGGCTCGCCGCGATTGCCGACGAGTTGTGCGACGGTGTTTCGAAACGCCTTCAGGTCAACCGGTTTGGTCAGGTAGTCGAATGCTCCGGCCTTGAGCGCATCGACGGCATTCTCTGCGGAGCCGTAAGCGGTGATGACAATCGACTTCTCGGAACGGCCGAGCCGGGCCAGTTCGCGCAGCAGATCCAGACCGGTACCGTCGGGCAGCCGCATGTCGGTGATGACCGCGGCATAGTTCGCTTCTTCCAGCGCGGAGAGTGCTTCCTTCAGGGATCCGGCGGTTCGGACCTCATAGCCTTCACGCAAGAGCGTCAGTTCGTACAGGGTGCACAGGTCGGGTTCGTCGTCGACCACCAGGACACCAACCGTTGCGCGGTTGAGGGAGTTTGTCATTGCAGGGGTGCTCCAAAGCGGCCAGACGGGTCGGTCATCGTCAGGCAGAACTCGTTGCCGGTGACCAGCCCCCCGCCGTCATCAAATGGACGCCGTCGGTACTGGATGCCCGCTCCATACCGGCTACTCAACTCCCGGCATATATAGAGCCCGAGTCCGCTGGAGCGGCTGTTTGAGGAGAAGAACGGCTCGAACAAGTGCCTTTCGACGCTTGCGTCAAGCGGTGGGCCACCGCTCCAGACGGCCAGTTCGCAGCGGCCGGTCAGCTGCCCAGTGACGACACGGATGGGCACGGTCGGGTCCCCATGGCGCGCGGCGTTGTCCAAGAGATTCACCAGGACCCGGCGAAGATGTTCGGGTCGAAAAAGCACGGTTGTGCCGTTGGCATGCAAATGGGTTTCCAGGATGGTCGGCAGTCCGCAGCTGAGGCGCCACTCGCTGCAGATGGTCAAGACCAGTTCATCCAGAGGCAAGGGTTGTGGGTAGGTCATGTCTTGATGATCAATGCGCACCACATCAAGAATGTCGTCGACGGTTGCTGCCAGGCGCTGCGACTGGGACTGGACGATGGACGCCAGGCGACGCTGGGTGGTGTCAGCGAGCTCCTCCAGCAACAAGGCATTGGCCTGGCTGATGGCGGCCAGAGGGTTGCGTATTTCATGCGCCACGGCAGCCGAAACCCGGCCCATGGCGGCCAGTTTTTCGGTTCGGATGCGCGCCTCGATCTCACGGCGATCCTGAAGAAACAGTACGCACAGATCGTTGCCTGCATCACCGGCGCCTGGGCTCAGGCAGCTTCTCACCCGCAGGCTGGATGTCTGTCCCGATTCGGCGCGCAGATCGAGATCGACATTCTGGTTGGAATGGGTCGACAGAGTCTTACGGACCACATCGACCAAGGGAAACCAGCCCGGGTTTTCCATCAGGCTGAAGGGAACGGCCGGCAATGCCCCGTTGTCGCCGATCAGGGTGTGGCTGGCCGGGTTGGCGGCACTGACCCAGTGATCATGGCGGACAACCAGCACGCCGTCACTGAGGTTCTCGATGACTACCTCGTTGATCTGAAGTTGCGTCTGTGCTGCTTTTCGGTTGCGTTGTGCGGTCGCTTCCTCCCGCGCGAGTCGCACCGCGAGCTGGTTCGTCAGAAAAGCAACCACCAGCAGACCAAAACCGGTCAGCCCGGCCTGCAACAGGCGGGCCGCCTGTTCCCCGGGCGAGCCGGGCCGCGAAAACCAAAGGGCATCGGCCAGCAACAACAGGGTCGCGAGTGCCGCCGTGCCGCCGGCAAGCATGGCGGTTCCCAGCACCGATACCATCAGGACCGGCAGGGCAAACACCGGTGTGTAACTGATGTTGGCTGACTGGGCCGCTTGCAGCACCGAAAAAACCAACAGATCGACCGCCGCCGTGACCGCCCATTGGCCGTCGAACCGGTGGCCGGGCGGACGCGGTTTTGCCAACAGCCGGACTGCGGAGGCTTCTGCCAGATACAAGGCGCACAGCACCACCAGCCAAAGGGTCATGGCGTTGGCCATGTTGTAGAGGCTGACCTGGATCGTCAGCAGGGCGGCCGCCAGCATGACGCGGGTGGTCATGAAGCCGCGCCAGAGGCGGGCGAAAGCGTCGGCCAGTGGTGGAGTGGTCGGGTCGTCGTCGGGTGTCGGGGCCAGGCTCGAAAACCA
Organism: Curvibacter sp. T50; assembly: GCF_057219955.1. Lineage (NCBI taxonomy): Bacteria > Pseudomonadati > Pseudomonadota > Betaproteobacteria > Burkholderiales > Comamonadaceae > Curvibacter > Curvibacter sp. T50. The sequence goes on along the minus strand of NZ_JBXVVU010000001.1, from coordinate 1,757,541 downwards.
TGACGGCCCGGCTTCTTCGACGTGCCTGATGCCGGCCATCAGGACTCCGACTGGTCGCGATGCGCAGTGCCGCAGTACCAGCCCTTGCGCCCTTCAACGGCTTCCGCCTCCGGCAGATGGATACCGCAACGTTCACACCGGGTCATGGCCAGCGGCGGGTGTGATGTGGCTGAAGGTGTCGCCTTCGGTTGTCCTTGTGCGGGCCGCTGGCGCTTCTTCCACAGCATGATGGCAACCAGGACGACCAGGAGCAGGACGAGGTATTTCACGCGGCTTTCCCAAGCAGTACTTCCATGACAAAGCGCGAGCCCGCGTAGGCCAGAAGCAGCAGTGCGGCGCCACCATAAACGAACCGGATGGCCTTGCGGCCGCGCCATCCGTAACGCAGGCGGCCGAACAACAAGATCGCGATCGTCAGCCATGACAGCAGCGAGAAAATGGTCTTGTGGTCCCAGCGCAATCCGGTTGCGCTGTTGCCGTACAACCCGGCGCCGAAAAACCAGCCTGCGACCAGCGTCGCAGACAGAAGAGCGAATCCGGCAGCGATGAAGCGGAACGTCAGCCTCTCCAGCGTCAGCAGCGGGATACCGCTGTGGGCGTCGGCCGCCAGCCGAATCTGGCGCTCGACACGCGAGATCAGCCAGGCATGCGCTGCCGCAACCGCAAACAGGCCGTAGGATGCGACTCCGAGGGCCCAATGCAAGGGCAGCCAGACCGAGGTGGTGGGTGCGAGCGCCGCGCCGGGAAACGCCATCCCGAGCAACACCGCAATACCGCCCAGTCCTGCCATCGCCCAGCGCGCCCGCATTCGCGGAAAAAGCTGGCTCTCTACACCGTAGATCGTCAGCACCAACCAGGCGGTAAATGAGATGGCGGTCGCGAAACCGAAACGCGGTGGCTCGCTGGCCAGCCCGAGGGCCAGCAAGGCGCCATGCAAAAGCCAGGCGCCGGTCAACAGCGTGCGCAATGCGCCAAGCCCGAAACGCTGTCCTGCGGCGGCCGTCAGTGCATAGGCAAAAGCCGCCGACAGGCCCAGACCCCAGCTGAGGGGAGAGGCACTCGATAGAATCATGTGCACAGTTTATTCGTTTGCTCTTGCGGGGTATCGAACCCCTTGATGCAAAAACCGCGCCGCCCAGCCCACCCGGGAACTCCTCTCATGGCCTCCGCCCTCACCGAAAAGCTCTCCCGCCTCGTCAAGCAGATCAGCGGCCAGGCCCGCATCACCGAGTCCAACGTCACCGACATGCTGCGCGAAGTGCGCATGGCGCTGCTGGAGGCCGATGTCGCCTTGCCCGTGGTGCGGGACTTCATTGCACGGGTCAAGGAGAAAGCGCTGGGTCAGGAGGTCATGGGCTCGCTCAAGCCCGGTCAGGCGCTGGTGGGCATCGTCAACCGCGAACTCGCCGCCACGATGGGAGAGGGTGTTTCCGACATCAATCTCGCCGCCCAGCCGCCGGCTGTGATCCTGATGGCGGGCCTGCAGGGCGCCGGCAAGACCACCACCACCGCCAAGCTGGCCAAACACCTGATCGAAAAGCGCAAGAAGAAGGTGCTGACGGTGTCCGGCGACGTCTACCGCCCCGCCGCCATCGAGCAGCTCAAGACCGTCACCGGCCAGGCCGGGGCCGAATGGTTTCCCAGCGCGCCGGACCAGAAGCCGCTGGACATTGCCCGCGCCGCCATCGACTACGCCCGCAAGCACTACTTCGACGTGCTGCTGGTCGACACCGCCGGCCGGCTGGCGATTGACGAGGCGCTGATGCGCGAGATCCGCGAACTGCACGCCGAGCTCCGGCCGGTCGAAACGCTGTTCGTGGTCGACGCCATGCAGGGTCAGGACGCGGCCAACACCGCCAGGGCCTTCAAGGACGCGTTGCCGCTGACCGGCATCATCCTGACCAAGACCGACGGCGACTCGCGCGGCGGCGCGGCGCTGTCGGTGCGCCAGATCACCGGTGCGCCGATCAAGTTCGCCGGCACCAGCGAGAAGATTGACGGCCTGGAGGTGTTCGACGCCGAGCGCCACGCCGGACGTATCCTGGGCATGGGCGACATCGTGGCCCTGGTCGAGCAGGTCACGGCCGGCGTGGACATGGCGGCGGCGCAGAAGCTGGCCGAAAAGGTCAAGAGCGGCGCGGGTTTTGACCTGAACGACTTCCTGGCCCAGATCCAGCAGATGAAGCAGATGGGCGGCCTGTCCAGCCTGATGGACAAGCTGCCCACGCAGATGGCCGCGAAGGCGTCCGAAGCCGATCTCAGCCGCGCCGAGAAGGACATCGCCCGCAAGCAGGGCATCATCCACAGCATGACGCCGCTGGAGCGCCGCAAGCCCGAACTGCTCAAAGCCACCCGCAAGCGCCGCATCGCCGCGGGCGCCGGGGTTCAGGTTCAGGAAGTGAACCGCCTGCTCAAGGAATTCGAGCAGATGCAGGAGATGATGAAGAAGATGAAGGGCGGCGGCCTCATGAAGATGATGAAGCGCATGGGCGGCATGAAGGGCCTGGGCGGTGGCGGCATGCCGCGCATGCCGTTCTGAGGCACGCCACACCGGAGTTTCAGGCTTTTTTGGCCATTACCCAGCGTGGAATGGTCATCTTTTGCTATCAATAAGATAACAATTTCAGGCGGTCGTCACCGATTCGGCCAGCAGCACTTCGCCCCGCAGTGAGTGCGGGTAGGCCTGGGTGATGCGCACATCCACCATCTGGCCGATCAGGCGCGCCGCGTTCGGGCCGCCCGGAAAGTTCACCACGCGGTTGCAGGCGGTGCGGCCGGCCAGCTCGGTCGGGTCCTTGCGCGCGGGGCGCTCCACCAGAATGCGCTGCACCGTGCCGACGCGGCTGTCGCTGATGCGGCGCACGTTGGCCTCGATGGTGGCCTGCAGGTGCTGCAGGCGCCGCAGCTTGACCTCGTGCGGGGTGTCGTCGGGCAGGTTGGCGGCGGGTGTGCCCGGCCGGGGGCTGAAGATGAAGCTGAAGCTGGTGTCGTAGCCCACGTCCTCGATCAGCTTCATCATCTTGCCGAAATCGTCTTCGGTCTCGCCGGGGAAGCCGACGATGAAGTCGCTGCTCATGGCCATGTCCGGCCGCACGGCGCGCAGCTTGCGGATCGTGCTCTTGTATTCCATAGCCGTGTAGCCGCGCTTCATGGCCATCAGGATGCGGTCGCTGCCGTGCTGCACCGGCAGGTGCAGGTGGCTGACGAGTTTGGGCACCTTGGCATAGACGTCGATCAGCCGCTGGGTGAACTCGTTGGGGTGGCTGGTGGTGTAGCGGATGCGCTCGATGCCGGGGATGTCGGCCACGTACTCGATCAGCAGCGCGAAGTCGGCGATCTCGCCGCTGTCGCCCATCGCGCCGCGGTAGGCGTTGACGTTCTGGCCCAGCAGCGTGACCTCTTTCACCCCCTGATCGGCCAGTCCGGCCACCTCGACCAGCACGTCCTCGAACGGGCGGCTGACCTCTTCGCCCCGGGTGTAGGGCACGACGCAGTAGCTGCAGTACTTGCTGCAGCCTTCCATGATCGACACAAAAGCCGAGGCGCCGTCGACGCGTGCCGGGGGCAGGTGGTCGAACTTCTCGATCTCGGGAAAGCTGATGTCCACCTGCGGGCGTGCCTGACGCGCGCGGGCCTTGAGCATCTCGGGCAGACGGTGCAGGGTCTGCGGGCCGAACACCACGTCCACATACGGCGCCCGTTTGATGATTTCGGCGCCTTCCTGGCTGGCCACACAACCGCCCACGCCGATCAGCACGCCTTTTTGTTTCAGGTGCTGCACCCGGCCCAGGTCGGAAAACACCTTCTCCTGCGCCTTTTCGCGCACCGAGCAGGTGTTGAACAGGATCAGGTCGGCTTCTTCGACGTCCTGCGTGGGCTCGTAGCCCTCGGCGGCGCCCAGCACATCGGCCATCTTGTCCGAGTCGTACTCGTTCATCTGGCAGCCGAAGGTTTTGATGAAAACTTTCTTGGACATGGCGAATTGATGGTATGAAAAAGGATAGCAAAACATGACCGTTTTGCCATGGGTATGGGCTCAAAAGGCGGTTGGTTTGCCCCTTAGGCCCGTCGCCGTCGGGATGTCGCCCCCCGCCCGGTTCAGCGGCGGGCGAGGTCGGCCGCAGTGGGCCGCTTTTCGGCGGCCTCGGTCTCGGTCAGGATCCAGACTTCGTGCAGCAGTCCCGCCGCATCCCGGGCGTAGTTGACAACCAGCTCCTGACCTACCAGGCTGCCTGACAGGGCAATCGTGTTCTGGGTATTGCGGATACGGGCGCCCGGGGAGAGTCGGTCCGTGCGTCCGTCCAGCGTGACTTCCGGTGGCGCGGTCACTATCAGGTTGCCGCGCAAGGCATGGGGCGGAAACGGTCGCTTGAGGGTCTGTGCCTGCAAGGCGCAGGTCGCAGCGGCCAAGGCGAAGGGCAGCAGGAGTTTGAGGCAGCGGTTCATGGTGTCTGTCCAGAAGCTGTGGGCGGGCGCAGTGTAGCAGCCAGAAGAAAAAACCCCAGCCTAATCGGGCTGGGGTTTTCAGTATGGTGGTGGTACCGGGACTTGAACCTGGGACATCAGCATTATGAATGCTGCGCTCTAACCAACTGAGCTATACCACCGAAGCTGCGGATTTTAGCAAAAAACGGCGGCGGTTTTTCAACGGTTGGTGAAGTGGGGTGGCCGCTTGTTCAGGAAAGCGTCCATACCTTCTTTCTGGTCGGCGGTCGCAAACAGGCTGTGGAAAATCCGCCGCTCGAACATCACGCCGTCGCTCAGACCACTTTCGAAAGCGCGGTTCACACTTTCTTTGGCCGCCATCGTGGCCAGCTGGCCGAAGCCGCAGATCACCAGGGCCGCGCCCAGCGCCTCGTCCATCAGCTTGTCCAGTGGCACCACCCGGCTGACGAGCCCCGCGCGCTCGGCTTCCTGGGCGTCCATCATGCGACCGGTAAGGACCATGTCCATGGCCTTGGACTTGCCCACCGCGCGGGGGAGGCGCTGTGTGCCGCCGGCACCGGGGATGATGCCGATCTTGATCTCCGGTTGGCCGAATTTCGCGTTGTCAGCCGCAATCATGAAGTCACACATCATGGCCAGCTCGCAGCCGCCACCCAGCGCAAAACCGGCCACGGCGGCAATCACCGGCTTGCGCACGCTGCGGATGGTTTCCCAGTTGCGGGTGATGAAGTCGTTCCGGTAGACCTCGGCAAACTCGTATTTCGCCATCGCCGAAATATCGGCGCCAGCCGCGAATGCCTTCTCGGAGCCAGTGATGATGATGCAACCAATCGCCTCATCGGCATCAAAGGTCTTGAGCGCCGAACCCAGTTCGTCCATCAGTTCGCTGTTGAGGGCGTTGAGAGCTTTGGGGCGATTGAGCGTGATGACGCCAACTTTCTCGGCTTCGATGCGGACTTCAATGGTGTTGTAGGCCATGGCGGTTTCCTAGGTTTCTGGTGAAATGGCGGGATGTCGTCCTCGACTATAACCAAGGGAAAACATTAGCCGACCGAATGGTCGGTGAATGGTACATTCCGCGCCCAAGGAGACCTCATGACCGAACCGACCGTACTGTACGAAGAACGGGGCGCCGTAGCGGTGGCCACGCTCAACCGCCCTCAGGCGCTGAACAGCTTCACTCGCCAGATGCACCGTGACCTCGGTGACGCGATGGCCCGGGTGGAAAACAACCCCGCCATTCGGGCGCTGGTCATCACCGGTGCCGGGCGGGGGTTCTGTGCCGGTGCCGATCTGGCCGAGTTCGATTTCACACCTGGCCCGGACATGGTGGCGCGCGCCGATCCAGGCCCGATCATCGACCAGGCCTTCAACCCCACCGTACGCCGGCTGCAGGCCCTGCGTGTGCCGACCATCGCGGCCGTCAACGGCGTGGCCGCCGGTGCCGGGGCTTCCCTGGTCATGACCTGTGACATCGCCATTGCCGCACCGGGGGCGAGCTTCATTCAGGCGTTCAGCAAGATCGGGCTGATTCCGGACGCCGGCGGCAGCTGGTTTCTGGTCGAGCGGCTGGGGCTGGCGCGCGCCACGGCCCTGGCGATGACCGGGGACAAACTCTCTGCAACGCAGGCACGTGACTGGGGCATGATCTGGGACATCGCCGAGGAGCCGATGGCTGCTGCCCTGGCCTTGGCCGAGCGGCTGTCGGTGATGCCGACCAAGGCGCTGGTGGCCACACGACACCTGTTGCGTGACGCCTCCACCCGCACACTCAACGAACAGCTGGACGCAGAGCGGGATACTCAGTCGGCGCTTGGTCGCACGCACGATTACATCGAAGGGGTGCTGGCTTTTCTGCAAAAGCGCCCGGCCCAGTTCAAAGGCGAATGAACCCATGAGTCATCAACCTGTCACACACCATACCCCCGAGCAGGCCCGCGACCTCGCGCACCGGGTGGGTCAGGCGATGTTTTCGGTTGACACCGCTTCGAAGGCCACCATGGGCATGGAGCTGGTGTTGTGCGAACCCGGCCGCGCCGTGATGCGCATGGTGGTGAGCGAGCGCCACCTCAACGGGCACCAGATCTGCCATGGCGGCTTCATCTTCACCCTGGCCGATTCCACGTTTGCGTTTGCCTGCAACAGCCACAACCGCAATACCGTGGCGGCCGGCTGCAGCATCGAGTTCCTGCGACCCGGCCAGCTTGGGGACATGCTGACCTGCGAAGGTCTGGAGCAGACCCTCAGCGGTCGCCACGGCATCTATGACATGAAGGTGACCAATCAGAAGGGGCAGATCGTGGCCTTGTTTCGTGGCAAGAGCGCCCAGATTCAGGGCACCGTCATTCCCGAGACCCCCGACAGTGGAGATCAAGCATGAGCGCCTTTTCCCTGGAGCCGATCGAAAAATCCAGTATTGACGAGCTGCGTACCCTGCAGCTCAAGCGCCTGAAATCGACCCTGGCCCATGCGTACGCGAATTCGCCGGTCTACCGCGCCAAATTCGACGCGGCCGGCGTGCATCCGACCGATCTCCACACCCTGGCCGACCTCGCGAAATTCCCCTTTACGACCAAGAAAGACCTGCGCGACAGCTATCCCTTTGGCATGTTTGCAGTGCCACGGGAGCAATGCGCGCGCATCCATGCCTCCAGCGGCACCACCGGCAAGCCCACGGTGGTGGGCTACACGCTCAGGGACATCGACACCTGGGCCGGTGTGGTGGCGCGCAGCATTCGCGCTGCCGGGGCCCGCCCGGGCGACATGGTGCATGTGAGCTACGGCTACGGCCTGTTCACCGGCGGGCTCGGGGCCCACTATGGCGCCGAAAAACTGGGCCTGACGGTGGTGCCCTTCGGCGGTGGCCAGACGGAACGCCAGGTACAGCTGATCCAGGACTTCCGCCCCGACATCATCATGGTCACGCCCAGCTACATGCTGGCGATTGCCGACGAGTTCGAGCGCCAGGGGCTGAACCCGGCGGACGCCTCGCTGCGCATCGGCATCTTCGGCGCCGAGCCCTGGACCAACGACATGCGGGTGGCGATCGAAAAACGAGCCGGCATCGACGCGGTGGACATCTACGGCCTGTCCGAGGTGATGGGCCCGGGCGTGGCCAGCGAATGCGTCGAGACCAAGGACGGCCCGACCATCTGGGAAGACCATTTCTACCCCGAAATCATCAATCCGGACACCGGTGAGCCCGTGGCCGACGGCGAGATGGGCGAACTGGTCTTCACCAGCCTGACCAAGGAGGCGCTGCCCATCATCCGCTACCGCACGCGCGACCTGACCCGGCTGCTGCCGGGCACCGCACGCACCATGCGCCGCATCGAAAAGATCACCGGCCGCAGCGACGACATGATGATCATCCGTGGTGTGAACGTGTTCCCGTCCCAGATCGAGGAGCTGATCCTCAAGCGCGCCGAGCTGGCGCCGCACTACCAGTGTGTGCTTACCCGCGATGGGCCGATGGACAACCTCAGGGTGCTGGTCGAAACCCGCCCCGGTCTGTCACCGGACGCGATCGAGGCCCGTGCGGCGGCCAAGCTACTGCAGCATGAAATCAAGGTCTATGTGGGCAGCAGTGTTGAAATTGACCTGCGTGCGGAAGGCGGCGTAGAGCGCAGCCAGGGCAAAGCCAAGCGTGTACTGGACTTGCGCAGCCGCTGATACGAACTTTTGCCCTACGCGAGGCATCAGGGTTTCTGGCATCGACAGGTTGGCTGGGGCAAGATTAGACTCAGACACGACAGTTTCGCAATAGTGGTTTCACGACATGATCAATCGCAGTCTGGTTTATCGAAAGTCGGCCAAAGGGGCTGAAGCCATTGCCAACCGGCAGTCTGGGCTCGCGCCGAAACTGCGGTCCGTGCTGATCATGGTGGATGGCAAGAAGACTGGCGAAGACCTTTTCAAGGTCTGCACCATGCTGGGTGATGCTCAGGCTTTGCTGGCGGAGTTGGTTGCCGGGGAACTGATCGAGCCGGTTGCTGCAAGTGGGGGCGGTGCGGCCGCAGCGCCGGTTGCAGCACCGGTGGCGGCTGGCGGGTCTCCGGTGGCTGCCGCACCGGCCTCCGGCTTCGGTCCCGCAACACAGCCTGGTCCCAGCCTTGCCGAGGCAAAGCGGCTGGCCATTCGATTGCTCAAGGACGCATTGGGGCCCCTGGCCGACGACACCTGCATTGCCGTGGAGTCCTCCAAGGACATCGAGCAGTACACCGCCGCCGTCAAAAAGGCCTATGCCTTTATCCGCAATGTGCGGGGCGGGGAGGCAGCTGCGCGCTTCGGGCAGGAGATCGAAGCGCGTTTCCCCGTGGTTTGATTGCAGCGGCGTAGCCCCGCACCGCCGTTCTTCCCTGTTGTCAGGCTTGCGGCCAGGTGGTTGCCGCGTCAGGTTTCTCCGGCGCGGCGAGCGCGATTTTTCGGGCCGGGTCGGAAACCTTCAACCGCAGTTTCAGCACTCTGCGGTCGCGACTGACCCAGATATCCAGGGGCTCCGGGGGTGTGAAGCCGTAGAGCCGCAACTCGTCCAGTTTCAGTATCCGCCAGACCTGGCGTTTGCCCGGCGGTCCGGACTCGACCGCCAGCCATTCGTCCCCGGGGGCCAGACCCGCCTGTTCCCCTGCGCCGCCGCGCAGGACAGTGTCGATCACCACGCCGGAGGTCGACTCGCTCACTTTCAGCCCAAGCCATTGCGCCATGGCCGGATCGATTTCCTTCCAGACCATGCCGGTTTCGGTCAGCAAGGTACGCAGGGGCAACTCGTCCGTACCATGAATCCATGCGGCGACTTCGGCCGAAAAGCTTCGACCACCGCAGCGTTCAAGTTCGGCGACGAAGTCTGCTTCCTGCATCGGGCCGCCTTTGCAGCGACGCCACAGACCCCGCATCACGCTGTCCAGCGTGCCCTTTCCGCTTTGGCGCAGGCTCAGGTCGAAACACAACGCGACCAACGCCCCTTTGGTGTAGTAACTGACGCTGGTGTTGGGTGTGTCGGCGTCGGGACGGTAGTAGCGGATCCAGGCGTCAAAACTGGCCTGGGCAACGGATTGAACGCGCCGTCCCGGGGTCTGCAAAACCTGCTGCACAGTCTTGGTCAGCAGCGCCAGGTAGTCCGGCAGGTCGACCAGGCCGGCGCGCAGCAGCAGGAGATCGTCGTAGTAGCTCGTGAAGCCCTCGAAAAACCACAGCAACCGGGTGTAGTTTTCTTGCGAGTAGTCGTAGCGAGTGAACTCCTGCGGGCGGAGCCGTTTGACGCACCAGGTATGAAAGTATTCGTGGCAGATCAGACCCAGCAGAGTCGTGTGACCTTCGGTCCGAGCTTTTTCACCCCGGCGCGGCAGATCGGCGCGGTTGCAGATCAGGGCGGTTGAATTGCGATGCTCCAGACCGCCGTAGCCACTGTGGACCGCGTTGATGAAAAAGATGTAGCGGTCAAATGGCGGCTTGCCCCGACCGTGCCAGAACCGGATGACCGTCTCGCAGATACGTCGGGTCTCGTCCAGCAGCCTCGCGCTGTCAAAACCGGGCGCGGCGCCGGCAACCACCAGGCGGTGCGTAACACCGCCAGCGGTGAACTCGCCGCTCCAGAACGGCCCCATTTCGACCGGGCAATCAACCAATTCGTCATAGTCCGCCGCGCGGTAGCGCCCGAAGCCGTTCGCCCTGGTGCGCACGGCGGTCAGCCCGGTGGCCAGCGACCAGGCAGGAGCGGATCTGGGTGGATGAACGTGCAGCGTGTGGGGTCGATCCGCGTAGCCATCAACCCGCAGGAACAGGCTGGTGCCGTTGAAAAACCCCCGGTCCGCATCCAGCCAGGCGGATCGTACCGACTGGTCGACCGCCTGCACCTGGTAGCGCAGAACCAGCGCTTGCTGCGGCGTGCATTCGATCTGCCAGCAACATTTGTCCACTTGCTGAACGGGCCGCTCATCGGCGCCCTGGAAGGCCTGCAGCCCGTTCAGGTGCCGTGAGAATTCCCGCACAAGATAGCTGCCGGGAATCCAGACCGGGAGCGCGACTCGCTGTTGCGCCTGCGGACTGGGAACCCGGATTTCGACGGTAAAGCGGTGCTGGTGCACATCGTCGCAATGCACTTCGCAATGAATGCCCGAGACGGGCTTGTATTGGTGAGTCATCATGTTCGGGCCCTGGCCCGTGGTGTCAGGTTCCGGCTGCGCCGATCAGACAACTGAGGGTCGCAACCAGGGTCAACCGAAATCGAAGCGGCAACCAGTGTGCCAGCCCGGCTTGCGGCCATGTCCAACGGTCAACGCCATAGCAGGCAAGTGCCAGCAGGCCCAGCAGCGGCAGCCCCGCGAAAGCCGGCATCAGGATGGTTAGCCACGCCAGGGGCGCGATCACAGCCCCCCACACCAGATGCAGCCGGTATCCGGACTCCTGCAAGGCGGCGTAGCGCAGCCCGATGCCCCAATGGATACCGCCCAGAAACGACAGCACCACGGCGCCATAGGTCGCAAGTGCCAACGCAACAAAGGGGTGCAAATCCGGTGTGACCAGCCACAGCAGGGCGGCCAAGACCACAAAAGGCACCAGCCCTGCGTAACCCAGGGCGTTGATCAGGCGATGGATGCCGCTGTGGTCCACGGGGCAGAAAACCTTGGCGGCGCCTATTTGCCGTCGCTGAGGAATTTTTCGATCTGCTGCGCGTTGATGGCGCCCGGAACGCGTGATCCATCGGCAAAGATCAGGGTGGGCGTGCCGGTAATCTTGTACTTGCGACCGAGTTCGACGTTACGCGTCAGGGCGGCGGTGTCACAGGTGGCGCTTGCGGGATCCACGTCCTTGAGCATCCAGTCGTTCCAGGCCTTGGCCCGGTCCTTTGCGCACCAGATGTTGCGTGATCGCTCGGTCGAGCCGGCTCCGAGAATGGGATACAGAAACATGTGGATGGTCACGTTGTCGACTTTTTGCAGGTCCCGTTCGAAGCGTTTGCAGTAGCCGCAGTTGGGGTCTTCGAAAACAGCCAGTTTCCGCTTGCCGTTGCCCCGCACGACAGTAAAAGCGTCTTTGACCGGCAACGAGGCGAAATCGATGGCCGTGAGCTTGTCGATGCGCTCTTCAGTCAGGTTGCGCTTGGCCTTGGTATCGATCAGGCTGCCCTGGATCAGGAAGTTGGCCTCGGCGTCGGTGTAGAGAATTTCGGTGCCGTTGACGCGGACTTCAAACAGACCCGGCATGGCGGTCCTGTTCACTTCATCAATCTTGGGCAGGTTGGGAAGCCGCTCGGCAAGGTTCTTTCGGATCGCCGTGTCGAAGGCTTGGGCCGAAAGCGCCACGACAGCGGCAGCGACAAAGGTGAGGAACGATTTCACGGCAGACTTTCTCGGTGTCAGAAGGAAGGGTGTGAGGATTGAGGGCGCAATGCCGCGCCGCAGATGTGTGTCAGCGTGGCCCCATGGCCTGCCGGGCCAGCCAGCCTTTGAGCGGTGCCAACTGATCGACGCCGGTCAGGCCCCAGTTGCGCAGACCCTCCCAGACGGCACCCTCGCGGGCGAAGAGTTGTTGCAAGATATCGGTGGTTGTTGTCATCGTCATGACCGCGCCCTGGCGCGCCCGCTCGTAGCGGCGCAACAGGCGTAGGTCGCCCGGTTCGCGCCAGTATTCGCGACCACCAAGCACTCGGGCCAACTCCGCCGCGTCGGCCAGCCCGACATTCAGGCCCTGACCAGCCAGGGGATGCATTGCGTGCGCGGCATCGCCCGCCAGTGCCCAACTGCGGCCGTCGGTCTGCCCGATCCACCGCGACGCCATCGACCGTTGCAAAGGCCAGGCCACACGATCGGCGCTTAATGTCAGGCTCCCCATGGATTGGTGGCTGGCAATTTCCAGTTCCTTTGCGAATTCCTCAGGCGACAGCGCCACAAGCCTGGGCACTCGCGCATGCTCGACAGACCAGACAACGGCGACAGAGTTCCCCTGCGGCCCGTCCAGCGGCAAAAAAGCCAGTATTTCGCCACAGGAAAACCATTGCCGGGCCACGCCGCCATGGGGAACCGATCCATGCAGCCGCGTGGCAATGGCGGTGTGCGGATAGGCCGTGGTCACGTAGTCCACCCCCAGGGCCAGTCGGGTCTCACTGGCCCGGCCTTCGCAGACCACACTCAGCCGGGCGGGCGTCGATGTGGTGACCCGCTCGATGAGGGGCTGGTAGTCAATCGCGTCATCCAGGCGGCGTTCCAGGGCTGGCACGTCGACGATCCAGCCCAGCGCCTCCACCTGTTGTTCGGCGGCGCCGAACGCCAGTGCGCCGCCCCGGTCTCCTTGCACCTCCATGCGGAGCACCGGCGTGGCTGCCGCCAGGTCCGGCCAGCAGCGCAGCGACTCGAGCAGCGCGCGTGACGTGCCGTTGAGGGCGTACGCCCGGACATCGGCACGGGCTGTTGCCTCGCCGGCTGGTGAAACAGGGCGCTCCACCAGCGCCACCCGCAGGCGCTCGCGCGACAGCAGCAGCGCGAGGGCGCGGCCAACGATGCCCGCCCCGCGAATACAGATGTCGGTGGATTTCATGCTGCCGATTCTAGAAGGGCGGTCAAAATGAGGTTTTTGTCGGGGCAAGCCCCCACCAGACTGGACAAGCGACGATGCAGGAAACCCCACCCCATACCCCGGACGAAGCCCGTCAGAAGCCCGGCACCGCCGTCACGCTGGCACGGCTGTTTGCTTACCCGGTCAAATCATGCGCCGGCGTTGAACTGGATGCGGTGGAACTGACGGAAGCCGGGTTGGACCTGGACCGGGCCTGGATGGCGGTCGACCAGCGGGGCGACTTTGTTTCGCAGCGTCAGTTGCCGCGGATGGCGCTGATCCGGTGCCAGATTCGCAGCGAGGAACTGGTCTTGCGTGCTCCGGGCATGCTCGCTTTGCATCTGGCCATCAACGCGGTCGAAAAACCGGTGCGGGTTCAAGTCTGGGACGACAGCGTGCCCGCTTTTGACATGGGCAATGTCGCGGCGCAATGGTTTTCGGACTTCCTCGGGCACCGCCTGCGGCTGGTTCGCTTCGATCCTGAGCACCGGCGGCTGTCGCAGTTCCGGTGGACGGCTGGCCTGGAAGCGCCCAACCAGTTCTCGGACGGATATCCGCTGCTGGTTGTCTCGCAGGCCTCGCTCGATTCACTCAACATGCGGCTGACCGCACGCGGGCATGCCGCGGTTGGCCTGGAGCGGTTTCGACCCAATCTGGTGCTGTCGGGTGTGCAGGCTCACGAGGAGGACTTCATCCGCGATGTACGCCTGTCTGGCGCTGACGGACCCGTCACCCTCCGGTTGGTGAAACCGTGCGCGCGGTGCCCGATTCCGGATATTGACCCGTCTACGGCCGAGCGTTCGACCGCCGTGGGCGACACGCTGGCCACCTATCGCGCCGACCCGCGGCTGGATGGGGCGCTGACGTTTGGCATGAACGCCATCGTGCTGGAGGGCGACGGGGTGCGACTGCAAAAGGGGCTGCCCGGCAGTGCGACCTGGCGCTTCGATTGAGGCCGCTCGTAGAATCGCAGGCTTTGCAGACCGTCCGAAAGCGCCTTCATGAGCCTCAAATGTGGCATCGTGGGACTGCCCAACGTGGGCAAGTCCACCCTGTTCAATGCCCTGACCAAAGCCGGTATTGCGGCTGAAAACTACCCGTTTTGCACCATTGAGCCCAATGTCGGTGTGGTGGAGGTGCCCGATCCCCGCCTGACCGAGCTGGCAAAGATTGTCAAACCCGAGCGGGTGGTCCCGGCCATCGTCGAGTTTGTCGACATTGCCGGCCTTGTGGCCGGAGCCAGTCAGGGTGAAGGCCTGGGCAACCAGTTCCTGGCCCACATTCGGGAGACCGATGCCATCGTCAATGTGGTGCGTTGCTTTGAAGATGACAACGTGATCCATGTCGCCGGCCGCGTAGACCCCATTGCCGACATTGAAGTGATTCAGACCGAACTGTGCCTGGCTGACCTGGGCACCGTGGAAAAGAGCCTGCATCGCTACACCAAGGCGGCCAGGTCGGGCAATGACAAGGAGGCGGCCAAGCTGGTGCAGGTGCTGACCAAAGTGCAGGCCGTGCTGGACCAGGGGAAGCCGGCCCGCACACTGGCGCTGAGCAAGGAGGAGCAACTGTTGCTCAAGCCGCTGTGCCTGATTACCGCCAAGTCCGCCATGTTCGTCGGCAACGTCAGTGAGACGGGTTTTGAAAACAATCCTTATCTGGACCGGCTGAAGGAATACGCCGCATCGCAGAACGCGCCGGTGGTGGCCATCTGCGCCAAGATGGAAGCCGACATGGCCGACATGGGCGACGAAGACCGCGCCCTGTTCCTCGAAGAGATGGGCCAGACCGAGCCGGGCCTGAACCGCCTGATCCGCGCCGGCTTCAAGCTGCTGGGATTGCAGACCTACTTCACTGCCGGCGTCAAGGAAGTGCGCGCCTGGACCATCCACATCGGCGACACCGCGCCGCAGGCCGCAGGCGTGATCCACGGCGATTTCGAGCGCGGCTTCATCCGCGCGCAGACCATCGCCTATGACGACTATGTTGCCTGTGGCGGCGAGCAAGCGGCCAAGGATGCAGGGAAGATGCGCAGCGAGGGGAAAGAATACGTCGTCAAGGACGGCGACGTGATGAATTTCCTGTTCAACGTCTGACACGGCAGCGCGGCGACGGATTTGGCGGCTTTTTGACCTATACCCAGCGTGAAAAGGTCGTTTTTAGCTATAATAAAAATAGCGATCAGCCAGTCCATTGGCCGGGTATGAGCCACAGCAACGCGGCCGTCATGACCAGGTAGCGGCCGAACTTGCCGATCGCCATGTAGAGAACGCAGGGCCAGAACGGCAGGCGCAGCCAGCCGGCGACGGCACACAATGGGTCGCCGACAGCGGGCAACCACGACAGCAGGCAGGCTTTCGGGCCAAGTTTCTCCAGCCATCCCAGCGCCCGCACATGCGTGCTGGAGTGGCGGTATCGATCGACCATCCGGTGTGTTCCCCAGCCCATCCACCAGCTCACTGCGCCGCCCAGCGTGTTGCCGATGGTGGCGACCGCAATGGCCGGCCAGAACAGATCGGGATTGAGCTTCACCAGGCCAAAAACGGCGGGTTCGGAACCCATGGGCAACAGCGTGGCGGAGACGAAGGCGATCACAAAAACGGTGCTCAGCCCGAATTCGGGCAGCGCCAGCGCAGCGAGCAGGGAACTGATCCAGGCTTCCATAACAGCCGCGAGTGTAGTCAGCCCGGTGGTCATTGCGCCTGCTGAAATTTTAGGCAGGTACAATCCCGCTCCCCGCCTCCGGACCCCATGCCGCACAATCCCGCTTGCCTCTCGATTGGTCAATACGCCGTGCCCAATCGCCTGTTTGTTGCCCCGATGGCGGGAGTGACCGACCGGCCGTTCCGGCAATTGTGTCGACAGTTCGGGGCGGGCTATGCGGTCAGTGAAATGGTGACCTCACGGCCGGATCTCTGGCACACCCTCAAAACCTCGCGTCGGGCGGACCACACCGGCGAGCCCGGGCCGATTGCCGTGCAGATTGCCGGCACGGACCCGCCGATGATGGCCGAGGCTGCTGCCTATAACATCGACCGTGGCGCCCAGATCATCGACATCAACATGGGCTGCCCGGCCAAGAAGGTCTGCAACAAGTGGGCCGGCTCGGCGCTGATGCGTGACCAGGCGCTGGCCTTGTCCATTGTCGACGCGGTGGTCGCTGTGTGTGCGCCCCGCAAGGTGCCGGTGACGCTGAAGATGCGCACCGGCTGGTGCGACGCGAGCCGCAATGCGGTTACGCTGGCCCGCGCGGCGGAGTCGGCCGGCGTAGCCATGATCACCGTTCACGGCCGCACGCGCGAGCAGGGCTACCGTGGCGCGGCGGAATACGAGACCATCGCGGCCGTCAAGGCGGCAGTGACGGTACCGGTGGTAGCCAACGGGGACATTACCAGCCCGGCCAAGGCGCGTGCGGTTTTGGCCGCGACTGGCGCTGATGCGCTGATGATTGGCCGTGCGGCGCAGGGCGCGCCCTGGATTTTTCGGGAAATCGCCCATTACCTGGACACCGGTGAAACCTTGGCACCACCCCTGGTGGCGGAAGTGCGCCGCGCTTTGCTGGCACACCTGCAGGCTCATTACGGTCTGTACGGCGAATACAGCGGGGTGCGCTCGGCCCGCAAGCATATCGGCTGGTATGTGCGGCAGTGGCCCGGCGGCGACGTCCTTCGCCAACACATCAACACCGTGGACGAAGCGCCTGCTCAATGGCAGGCGGTATCCGATTATTTCGATCAGCTGGCTGACCGGTTCGATCGCCTTCCGGCCCCGGGTCCGGACGGGCTTGCCGATGCGGCCGCTGACAACTCTGTGGAACATGCGTCATGACCCAGCCTGGCATTGAAGAATGCGTTCGTGCGAACCTGGAAACCTACTTTCGAGATCTCGACGGCACGCCGCCGAGCGACATGTACGACATGCTGGTGCGTCTGGTGGAAAAGCCGCTGCTGGAAGTGGTGATGGCGCAGGCGCAGCAGAACCAGTCGCGCGCGGCCGAGTGGCTGGGCCTGAACCGCAACACCCTGCGCAAGAAACTCGTCGAACACCAACTCCTCAAGCCCTGAACGGGCCTTCGCCATGAACGCACTCCTTTCCGTATCCGACAAGACCGGCATCGTCGACCTCGCCCGGGCCCTGCATGCCCAGGGCATCCGGCTGCTGTCCACCGGCGGCACCGCCAAACTGCTGGCCGACAACGGCCTGCCGGTGACCGAGGTGGCCGAGATGACGGGCTTTCCCGAAATGCTCGACGGCCGCGTCAAGACCCTGCATCCGCGCGTGCACGGCGGCCTGCTGGCGCGCCGGGACGTGCCGGCGCACATGGCCGCGCTGGCCGAACACGGCATCGGCACCATCGACTTCCTGGTGGTGAACCTGTATCCGTTCGAGGCCACGGTGGCCAAGCCCGGCTGCACGCTGGAAGACGCGATCGAGAACATCGACATCGGCGGCCCGGCCATGGTGCGCAGTGCCGCCAAGAACTGGAAGGACGTGGCGGTGCTGACCGATGCGTCGCAGTACGCCACGGTGATGGCGGAGCTCAAGGCCAACGGTCAGGTGTCCCGCAAGACCCGGTTTGCGCTGTCGGTGGCGGCGTTCAACCGCATCAGCCAGTACGACGGCGCCATCAGCGACTACCTCTCCGCCGTGCAGGTGGGCGAGGACGCCCCGGCCGATGACCAGGCGCCCACGCTGGACCTGTTCCCCGGCCAGAGCAACGGCCGCTTCGTCAAGGTGCAGGACCTGCGCTACGGTGAAAACAGCCACCAGAGCGCCGCGCTGTACCGCGATCTGTATCCCGCGCCGGGCTCGCTGGTCACCGCGAAACAGCTGCAGGGCAAGGAACTCTCTTACAACAACATCGCCGACGCCGATGCCGCCTGGGAATGCGTGAAGAGCTTCGACACGCCGGCCTGCGTCATCGTCAAGCACGCCAACCCCTGTGGCGTGGCCATCGGGGCCAACGCGCTGGAGGTGTACAGCAAGGCCTTCCAGACCGACCCGACCAGCGCCTTCGGCGGCATCATCGCGCTGAACTGCGAGCTGGACGAGGCCGCGGCGCAGCAGATTTCAAAACAGTTCGTCGAGGTGCTGATGGCGCCGGGCTTCACCGCCGGCGCGCTGGAAGTCTTCAAGAGCAAGGTCAACGTGCGCATCCTGCAGATCGACCTGCCCGCGCCGCTGGGCGCTTCCCGCTCGGGCGTGGCCGCCTGGGACCAGGGTCGCAACGCGATCGACATGAAACGCATCGGCTCCGGCATCCTGCTGCAGACCGCCGACAACCATGTGCTGCAGCGCGCCGACCTGAAGGTGGTGACGAAGCTGCAGCCCACGGCGCAGCAGCTCGACGACCTGATGTTCGCCTGGACCGTGGCGCAGTACGTCAAGTCCAACGCCATCGTGTTCTGCAAGGACGGCATGACCATGGGCGTGGGCGCCGGGCAGATGAGCCGGCTCGATTCCGCCCGCATTGCCAGCATCAAGGCCGGCCACGCGAACCTGTCGCTGCAGGGCACGGCGGTGGCGAGCGACGCGTTCTTCCCGTTCCGCGACGGCCTGGACGTGGTGATCGACCACGGCGCCACCTGTGTGATCCAGCCGGGTGGCTCCATGCGCGACCAGGAAGTCATCGCCGCCGCCGACGAGCGCGGCGTGGTGATGGTGTTCAGCGGCGTGCGCCATTTCCGGCACTGATCCGGCGCCGTGCCACCCGGCAGGGGCCGCCGACGCCGGCCCGGGCATCAAAAAAGCGGCCTCGGCCGCTTTTTTTTATGATTTCGGCCGATAGCCATCGGCAAATGGTCATTGTTTGCTATAGGTATTATAGTAATCTGAACACATCACGTGCCGCCGACACCGTCTCGTCGATGTCCGCTGCGGTGTGGGCCGCGCTCACAAAGCCCGCTTCGTACAGGGCCGGAGCGATGTAGACGCCACGGTCCAGCAGGCCGTGGAACAGGGTGTTGAAGCGGGTGCCATCGGTCTTCATGACCTGGGCGTAGTTCTGCGGCAACTCGGGCAGCAGGAAAAAGCCGAACATGCCGCCTTCGCTGTCGGCGCAGAACGGCACGCCGGTTTCCTGCGCTGCGCCAGCCAGCCCGTCGACCAGGCGGCGCGTCATGGCCGAGAGCGATTCGAAGAAACCGGGGCGGCTGATCTCGCGCAGCGTGGCCAGCCCGCAGGCCGTGGCCACCGGGTTGCCCGACAAGGTGCCCGCCTGATAGACCGGGCCCAGCGGCGCCAGCTGCTCCATCACCGCGCGTTTGCCGCCAAAGGCCGCCAGCGGCATGCCACCGCCGATCACCTTGCCCAGCACCGTCATGTCGGGCTCGAAGCCGGGGATGTCGCGGGCGTAGACGCTTTGCGCGCTGCCCAGCGCCACCCGGCAGCCGGTCATCACCTCGTCGAACACCAGCAGCGCGCCGTGCTGGCTGCACAACTCGCGGCAGCGGCGCATGAACGGCAGGCTGGCGCGCACGAAATTCATGTTGCCGGCGATCGGCTCGATCATCAGGCAGGCGAGGTCCTGGCCATGCAGCGCGAAGGCCTCTTCGAGCTGGGTCACGTTGTTGTATTCGAGCACCAGCGTGTGCTGCACCACCTCGGCCGGCACCCCGGCGCTGGTGGGGTTGCCGAAGGTGGCGAGGCCCGAGCCCGCCTTGACCAGCAGGGCGTCGGCATGGCCGTGGTAGCAGCCCTCGAACTTGATGATCTTGCTGCGCCCGGTGGCGCCACGCGCCAGCCGGATCGCGCTCATGCCGGCTTCGGTGCCCGAACTCACCAGCCGCACCATGTCCATGGACGGCACCAGCGCCAGGATGGCTTCGGCCAGTTCGATTTCGCGCTCGGTCGGCGCACCGAACGAAAAGCCGTCGACAGCGGCTTTCTGCACCGCCTCCAGCACCGCCGGATGGCCGTGGCCCAGGATCATCGGGCCCCAGGAGCCGATGTAGTCAATGTGGCGTCGGCCGTTGGCGTCCCAGAAGTACGCACCCTGGGCGCGCTGCACAAAGCGCGGCGTGCCGCCGACGGCGCGAAAGGCGCGCACGGGTGAATTGACGCCACCGGGAATCACGCGGCGGGCGCGGTCGAACAGGGCGATGTTGCGGTCAGTGTCGGGTTTCATTGAAGGGGTCATCGAAGATGTCGCCAGGTTGAGGGGACGAGGGGTCGGTGCCCTCAGGATCGGAGGGGTCTGTGCCGTCGCCCTGCGCCCAGAACAAGCGGTCCGGGACGAACCGTCCCATGCCAGGGCGGAAGCCGGCGTTGAGGGCCTCGTCAAGATACTCCAGAGCCTCGGCGACCGCCGTGTTCAGGTCGCTGCCTGTGGCCAGCAAGGCTGCAAGTGCCGCGGACAAGGTTTCTCCGGCGCCGACAAAGCGGGCCTCAAAGCGCTCGAATTTCCGGGTGAACAGAACCGACTGTGGCGTGGCCAGCGTATTCTCGATTGACCCGGTTGCTGGCGTCTGTCCGGTCACCAGGACGTAGGGTGTGCCGTGCTCCGAGGCTGCGCGCGCGATATCGCGTGGCCCGGGGTTCTGGTCACTCTCCCAGTCCGGCAGCAACCAGCGGCGCAATGTGCTGTGGTTTCCTACCAACAGCGAAGCTTGCGGTAAGAGAAGGTCTGTAAACGCCTCCTGGTAGGAATCGATGTGGGTCTCGTCCCACCACGACAGGTCCGGCATGTAAGCGATAAGTGGTACGTCCGGATAGTCGGAGGACAACTCGGCGATCTGCCCGAGGATGGCCGGGGAGCCGGCAAAGCCCACCTTGATGACCCCGACCGGGATGTCTTCGAGGACGGCCCGCGCCTGCTCCGAAACCGACTCGTCGTCAAAGGCCGCAAAGCCGTGGATTTCGGCGGAATCCCTTGTGTAGGCGCCAGTTACGACGGGCAAAGGGTGGCAGCCGACCGAACCGATGGCCTGGACATCGGCGCCCAGTCCCGATGCCCCGCTGGGGTCTACGGCGTTGAAAGTCAGGACGCTGACCGGCTGATCCGCGACCTCAGCGGTCTGGTGAGAGGGGTCTTCTGCGTCCGGGACCCGGTGGGGGGGCAAAGTCATGCGGCGGAGCGCGGCCGACGCGTCAGCCGCAGAGGGATCGCCCCAAGGGGCTCGATACAATGATTGCATTCTATGTGAAGGACTTTTAAGCTGTGACCAGTAACACGCACAACAAGACTTGGATGTGTCTGATTTGCGGGTGGATCTACGATGAGGCAACCGGCGCACCGGACCATGGAATCGCACCGGGAGTGGCTTGGAGTGATGTTCCGATGAACTGGACCTGTCCTGAATGTGGAGCCCGCAAAGAAGACTTCGAGATGGTGGAAATCTGACAGACCTTAGGCGGGCGCTCGAGCAATACGCGCCCCCATTCCGACTACAGGGGTTCAAATCTTGAGTACACCGCGAACCGCTATCAGGGTGCTGGTCATCGACGACAGCAACACGATCCGGCGAAGCGCCGAAATCTTCCTCAAGCAAGGCGGGCACGAAGTCCTGTTGGCCGAAGACGGTTTTGACGCCTTGTCGAAGATCAGCGACAACCTGCCCGATATCATTTTCTGCGACATCCTCATGCCGAGACTGGATGGCTATCAGACCTGTGCCATCATCAAACGCAACGCCCGCTTCGCCCATGTTCCGGTGGTGATGCTCTCGTCCAAGGACGGAGTCTTCGACAAAGCGCGCGGGCGCATGGTCGGGTCACAGGAGTACCTGACCAAACCCTTTACCAAAGACCAGTTGCTGCAAGCCGTGCAGCAGCACGGAAACCATGCCCCAGGAGGACAGTGATGCCAATCAAGAAAGTACTGATCGTTGACGATTCCAAGACCGAACTGATGTTCCTGACCGATTTGTTGCAGAAGCAGGGCTTCCTGGTACGGACTGCCGAGAATGGCGAAGAGGCAATGAAACGGCTTGCTGAAGACAAACCGGACCTGATCCTCATGGATGTGGTGATGCCGGGCCAAAACGGCTTCCAGGTAACCCGGGCCATCTCCCGCGACCCGCTGTACTCCGATGTGCCGGTGATCATGTGCACCAGCAAGAATCAGGAAACTGATCGGGTATGGGGCATGCGCCAGGGAGCGCGGGACTATGTCACAAAACCGGTTGACAGCGAGGAACTGCTGTCCAAGATTCGCGCGCTGGGTTGAATGACCCATGGCCAGTCGTGAAGCGCTCCGGGATTTTCAGGGCCGTCTGGCAGACAGGCTCAAGCAGGCCCGCGCGTCCGGCGCGTCGGCGTCCTGGTTGGCGCTGGTCGCTGGCGGACACCGGTTTCTCTTCCCGCTCAGTCATTCGGGCGAGATTTTCCCAATGGTGCCGTTGCAGCGGGTTCCGTACACACGCGACTGGTTTCTTGGCGTCGGCAATTTGCGCGGCAACCTTTTCGGGATTGTTGACTTCGGTGGGTATGTCAGCGGCAAGCCGGTGCCGCCACGTTCTGAGACCCAATTGGCCCAGTCTCGGGTGGTCGTCTTCAACCCGGTGTTCGGTGTCAACTGTGGATTGCTCGTCGACAGCCTGGTGGGTTTGCGCAACACCGATTCATTTCTTCGCTCCGGTACCAGCCCAGCGGGCTCTCCAGCCTTCTTCGGGCATCTGTATACCGATGAAAGAGGACTGGATTGGCAGGAAATCAATCTGCAAAGCCTCTCCCAGCAACCCGAATTTCTTTTAGTCAGCGCCTGAACGTTTCGAGGAAGGCAAAAAATGTCCCTGATCCAGAAAATTGCCCAAAAGCTTTCCAGCAAAGGAAAGTCTGCCCAGTCGGACGCACGCGAGGGGGCCAGTGTCGACTTTTCCGTGGTGTCGGAAGACCGGTCGATCGCAATGGATTCGTCGCAGTCGCTGGCCGTCGACGCAACGGCGGCAATGGCGGCCCCGGTTGCCCAGGCGCCATTCGACGCATCGGCCCAAAGTGCCGATGGCGAGGATGCGGGCAGGCCGGTCGGGGATCTTGTCACGGTGCCAATTCTGGGCTCTCGAACCGCAGCCGAACACCAGCGGACGTTGGGGATTGCGCTGGCGGTCTCGCTGGTGGCACTGGCCGGCGTGACCTTCTATGCGCTCAATCAGGCGGATAAGGTGGCCCAGCAGGTGGGCGCGTCGGGACAGGCGCTAACCCAATCGCAGCGATTGGCGAAGTCGGTTTCACAGGCTTTGCTGGGAAGCCCCCAGGCCTTTGCCGAGGTGAAAGAAAGCTCGGAGATTTTGGCCAAATCTGTTCGAGGCCTGAAGAACGGCGACGCCGAACTGCGCCTTGATGCGGTCACGGGCATTGATCCGGAAGCGCTCGACAAATCCCTTCCGTTGGTTGATGGTGCGGAAAAGAGCGCTGCGGCCGTCATGGCGCAACAGAAGATCCTGACCCAAGTCGGCTCAGCCCTTCGAACCATCAACCGCCAGTCATCGGATTTGCTGGAGATCGCGGAGACGGTTTCTTCGCTGAAGCTCCAGCAAAACGCACCCGCCGCGGAGATCTCGGCGGCCGGTCAGTTGGTGATGTTGACCCAGCGTATCGGTAAATCCGCCAACGAGTTTCTGACCATGGAGGGCGTCAGCCCCGAGGCGGTTTTCCTCTTGGGCAAGGACTTGAACTCCTTCAAGGAGATTTCACAGGGACTTCTGGACGGCAGCGCCGAACTGCGACTGTCTCCGGCCAAAGATGCGCAGACGCGTGAGCGCCTCGATGCTTTGCTCAAGTTGTACGAAGAAACCCGCGGGCAGGCCGGTGCGATTCTGGGCAACCTTCAGGGCTTGGTATCTGCCCGTGAAGCCCAGGCGGCGATCATTGCCGACAGTGAACCGCTTCGCCGCAGCCTGCAGGAGGTTCAAGAGCAACTCGCGGCCAAAACGGGTCTGGGTACGGGCCCGTTGCTGATGCTGGCCCTGAGCGCCTTGGCCGCGCTGGGTTGTGCGGGGGGCTTTGCCTATGTTCAGCTGCAAGATAGCCGGGCTCGCCAGTTGGTTGCGGAACGGCAACGGCAAGAAGCGGAACAACTCGAACTGGAAGCAAAACGTATCAACGACGCCAACCAGGCCGCCATTCTGAGGCTGATGAACGAACTTCAGACCGTTGCGGAAGGTGACCTGACACAGGAAGCCACCGTGACCGAAGACATTACCGGCGCAATCGCCGATTCGGTCAACTACACCGTGGAAGAACTCCGGCTGCTTGTGGGCAACGTACAGTCGACAGCAACCCGTGTGGCCCAGACGACCGGCCAGGTGGAGAGTACGTCCACCGAGCTGTTGGCCGCATCGACGGAGCAGCTGCGCGAGATTCGTGAAACCGGTCAGTCGGTGCTGGACATGGCGTCTCGAATCAACGAGGTGTCGGGCCAGGCGCAAGAGTCGGCCACGGTTGCGCGTCAATCACTTATGGCGGCGGAATCTGGACTGGGGGCGGTGCAGGCGGCCATCGGCGGCATGAACTCGATTCGCGATCAGATTCAGGAGACTTCGAAGCGGATCAAACGACTGGGCGAATCGTCCCAGGAGATCGGGGAAATTACTGAACTGATCTCGGACATTACCGAACAGACCAACGTGCTGGCCTTGAACGCCGCCATTCAGGCGGCCTCCGCCGGTGAAGCCGGGCGGGGCTTCTCGGTGGTGGCTGAAGAAGTGCAGCGACTGGCCGAGCGGTCGGCGGATGCAACGCGGCAGATCTCTGCGCTGGTGAAGGCGATTCAGACCGATACGCAGGACGCGGTGGCCGCCATGGAACGCTCGACGCAGGGTGTGGTCGAGGGCGCGAAACTGTCCGATAACGCGGGGACGGCGCTGTCGGAGATTGACCGCGTTTCGCGCCAACTTGCCGAGCTGATCGAGCAGATTTCGACGGCTGCATCTCGCGAAGCCGAATCGGCCAACGTGGTGGCGGGAAACATCCAGCACATTTTTGCCGTGACCGAGCAGACGGGAGAAGGTACCCGATCGACAGCTGACCAGGTTCGTGAACTCTCCCGCATGGCAGACGAGTTGCGCCAGTCGGTTTCGCGGTTCAAGATCGCGTGACGCAGCGCGCGTTTACCGGCCTGTCAATTTGGAGCCTGACGAGTGATGCCAATCAATGAACCGAATGGTGCAGCGACTGTTCAGGCAGACGCGGTAGATCTGGGTCCCCTCGCTTGGGTTCTGGATGAAGTTCGCAAGTCGCTTGATGTCGGAAACAAGGCGCTGCGCAAGTTCGTCCGTGATTCCGATGCGGCAAGAGGGACAGACCTTGCGTCGGTTGATGCCTCGCAGTTACGTATTGCCCGTCAGCAGTTGCATCAGGCGGTGGGTGCGCTGGAGATGGTGGGTCTTGAAATTCCTGCGCAGTTTCTTCGCGCGATGGAACAGGCTGTGCAACGCTATATCCAGCGTCCGGAACAATGCACAGATTCGAATGTCGGCGTTGTCGAGCGCGCCGGCTTTGCCTTGGTCGAATATCTGGAGCTGCTGCTGGCAGGACGCCAGCCTTCGTCTGTGGGCTTGTTTCCGCAATATCGTGATGTGCAAAGCCAGAATCACGCGGACCGAATCCATCCCGCTGACCTGTGGTCCGTGGAATGGCGTTGGCGTTCGATTGACGGCGTCACGCTGGGTGAGCGGGAACTGCCGGCTCGCCGGGAGCTTGATCAGGCGGTCCTGAATCTGATCCAGTCCGGCGATGTGAACTCCGCGTTGCGCCTCCACAGTGCGTGCCTCGCGGTGGCTGCGCAGGGCGGCGACCGGCATCTTGCCGTGCTCTGGACGGTCGCTGCTGGCTGTTTTGAAGCAATGGGTAAAGGCCTGGTCCGTTTGGATGTCTACACCAAGCGGATGGCTTCTCGGATGCTTTTGCAGTTTGCGAGTTTCATCCAGGGTGATCGCAGCAGCCCGGAGCGTCTGGCAAAGGATCTTGCATTCTTTTGCTCACAGGCATTGCCAGCCCTCCCAGGAGAAGCGCCTGTTTTGATGGCGGTGCGCAGGAGTCTTGGCCTGGAGGCGTATCAACCGGTCGATTACGACGTTCCGGTCTACGGGCGCTATGACCCGTCGCTGCTGACGCAGGCGCGCAAGCGAATTGAGGCAGTCAAGGAGGCGTGGTCCGCCGTTTCCGGGGGAGATCTGACCCGCCTGAAGAATCTCGGTGATCAGTTTTCCCTGATGGGTGACTCCATCGCACGGCTTGTTGAAGGGGGCGACCGACTGGCCGGCGTGTTGCGCCAGATGGCGGAACAAACGGTGCGTTCAGGGGCTGCCCCTGCAGCTCCGCTGGCCTTGGAAGTCGCAACGGCCATTCTTTACCTGGAGGCATCGCTCGCCGAGCGACGGCTGGAGGGGGCAGAAACGGCGGCCCGTATCGATACGTTGGCGTATCGTCTGGAATGGGTGGGCGGTGGTGGCGAGTCGCAGCCTCTTGAATCCTGGATGGAGGATCTCTATCGCAGTGTCAATGACCGGCAGACCATGGGTACTGTGGTCGGTGAGTTGCGAACCACCTTGTCTTTGGCCGAGAAGGCCATGGATCAATTCTTTCGCAATCCGGCAGACCGCCAATCGATTGCGGAGGTTCCGGCCTACCTTGGTCAGATGCGGGGCGTGTTGTCGGTTCTTGGCCTTGATCAGGCTGTGACAGCGGTCGCGCGGATGCGAGATACGGTCGAAAAGGCCATTCAGGTGGATATCGCCGGTGGCGACGACACAGGTGACTTTGAGCGTTTGGGCAACAACCTGGGTGCGCTGGGGTTCCTGATTGATATGTTGAATTACCAGCCGGCGCTGGCCCGCAAGCTGTTTGTTTTTGACGCCGATGCCGGTGAGCTCAAGCCAGTCATGGGGCGTAGCGTCCAGTCCAGCGGACTTGATCTGGAGTTCGCGGGCGACGCCGCGCCTGAACCCACTTCTGAAACTGCGCAGCAAGCACCTGCCGCGAGCCTTGACCTTGATTTTCTGGTGCCTGAGGTCGCTACAGCGGTCGTGCCCGCCCCGGTTGTGGAGTCTGCGCCTGAAGTCGATCTCTCCGATGTATTTGCAGCCGATCAGTCGGCATCCGTCGTCGCCTCGCAGGGCGATGGCGGGGCATTGTCCGCGAGAGTGGACGACGTGTTGGAGTCTGTGCCGGTAGCGGTCACCGTTCCCCAGCCACCAGCGCCGGTTAGTTCGGCCGTTGATTCCGGCGATGAGGTGGACGACGAGTTGCTTCAAATCTTCCTGGAAGAGGCGGGTGAAGTCATCTCAGGCGGGCGTGATGCGCTGGCAGGTTTGCGTGACCTGCCGTCCGATCTGGAAATGCAGACAACCTTGCGGCGCGCATTCCACACCCTCAAGGGCAGCTCCCGGATGGTTGGCCTTACCGAATTCGGCGAGGCCGCATGGTCCATGGAGCAGGTTCTCAATGCGTGGTTGGCCGAGAACAAGCCTGTCACGCGGGAACTGGGTACCTTGTGCGAGCAAGCGTTTGACGTTTTTTCCGAGTGGGCCGACGACATCGCAATGGCACGTCCGACCGGATGGACACCGATGCCGGTTCGTGTGGCGGCGGACGCCATGCGTTTGTCTGGACAGTTGTTGCCTATCCACAAGGCCGAAGCGGCTGAAGCGGTGGCTGCGCCAGCGTTCTTGGTTGGCGATACGCCCGGGGGAGACGGCTACACCGAACCTGAAGGTCAGGAGTTGCCTGCTGTCGCAAGGGACTACGGGGCCGACTTGGCGGTTGAACCGGCCAGTAGCCTGGTAATTGAAGTTCCCCCTGTTGATGTGACGTTTGTGGTGGAAGAGCAGGTTGCGGCGGCGACGGAGGGCGCCTCCGAGATGATCGATGTCTTCGGTGACGTTCCCGCGGTTGGCGAGACGTTTGAAGTACCGGCAGACAGCGGAGACTACGTTCCCGGCGAGTTTGTTGATGTCAGTGAATCATCGTCGGCGCCCTCTTCGGTCGACCAGATTGAAGCAATGGAGATGGAGTGGCCTGAGGGTCAGCTCGATGGTGTGGCCCCGCCCGCGTTGGCGTTGAACTCTGAGCAAGCTTCGCCTCAGGTGGCACCCACTCCGGTGGAAGCGGTCGACTCCTGGGATGCGCTTGCCTTTGCCGATGCGGCTACCGGTGACGGTCTTGAACCGGTGGAGGAATCGGTCAAGGTTATCGGGGATCTGCGCGTCAGCATTCCCCTGTACAACGTATTCCTGAATGAAGCGGACGAATGGTCGCGTTGTCTGGAGAACGCGCTCAACGAATGGGCTCTGGCGCCGGATGCCCCGATTCCGGAGTCTGCTGAAGCGTGGGCGCATTCCTTGGCAGGAAGTTCCGGAACTGTCGGATTTCTGTCTCTCTCGGCTGTGGCCAGGGCGACGGAGCACGCCATTCAGCGCCTGCGGCTGCAGGATCGTGGTACCGCCCAACAAGGCGCGGTTTTACGACATGCGGCTGAAGAGATCCGTCGCCTCCTGCATCAGTTTGCTGCCGGCTTCCTGCGTGAGGCCCCCGCCGGTCTGGAAGACTTGCTGCAGGCCTTGGAGCCTGTGGACGCTGATGAAGCGCCGACGAAGGATGAATTCCTGCTCTCGCCAGAGGATTTGGCGGCGGAATCATCGGGCTCCTCCGAGTTGGCTGAATTGGAGGTGACTCCACCACAAGCCTCTTTGGACGACAGCGCCTGGCAGGCACCCGCTGCACTGACATTCGCCGCAGCTGCCTCCGTTTCAACCGTTTACGAGGCCGCCGAATCTGATCTGGACTCAACGGATACCTTGGACCCCGATCTTTTCCCGGTGTTCGAGGACGAAGCGCTGGAACTGTTGCCCCAATTGGGTGGTGCCATGCGACAGTGGGTGGAGCGACCGGAAAACCTTTCGGCACGGGCTCAGGTATTGCGGGTTCTGCATACGCTCAAAGGAAGTTCCCGCCTGGCGGGAGCCATGCGACTGGGTGAATTGACCCATCGCCTGGAAAGTGAAATCGAAAGCCTGGGGTCTGAGCCGGTGAATACGGCGCAGATTGCGCCCTTGATGGGGCGGGTTGACGAAATTGAAGCGGTCTTTGAACGTTTGCGCCAGTCCAGTCAGGATCACGGTGCGCTCCCGATTTCAGCGATTGCTGCCCCCGGCGCTCCTTCGGTCGTCGAGTCGGTTCTGCCTGCGTCGGACGAGCTTGCTGTCCTGGTCGAACCCATTGCTGTCGGTGAGGCGCCGATCCCCCCATCGTCTCCGGCGGCCGAGCCGATCCAGCGGGGCGTCGTGGCCCAGCCGGCGGCCTTGATTCTGGCCGGAACGCGCGCGGGTGCGCAGCAGGCTGTACGGGTGCGTGCCCAGGTCCTGGATCGATTGGTCAACCAGGCTGGTGAGGTCATGATTTCCCGCTCGCGGGTTGAGTCCGAACTCAGCCAGCTCCGCGCGGCGATGCTCGACCTGACCGGAAACTTGGACCGTTTGCGCCAGCAACTCCGTGACATCGAATTGCAGGCCGAAACGCAGATGCAGTCGCGACTGGCGCAAGCAAAAGACTCCCAACTGAATTTTGATCCGCTTGAATTCGATCGATTCACCCGCGTTCAAGAGTTGACTCGCATGATGGCTGAGTCGGTCAATGACGTGGCGACGGTGCAGCGGACCATTCAGAAAGCCGTTGATGCGACGCAGGATGATCTGGTGGCCCAGTCCCGGCAGACGCGAGAGCTTCAACGCGATCTGCTTCGAACCCGAATGGTCGAATTCGAGAGCATCTCGGAGCGGCTTTACCGCGTAGTCCGTCAGGCTGCCAAGGATACCGGCAAACAAGTCAAGCTGGATATCGTCGGTGGGTCGATCGAAATGGATCGCGGCATTCTTGACCGGATGACGGCCGCCTTTGAACATTTGCTGCGCAATTGTGTTGTCCATGGAATCGAACATGCGGATCAGCGGAGCCGAAGTGGTAAAGAGCCGATTGGGGTCATTACGATCGAGCTCAACCAGGCAGGCAATGATGTGTCGGTGGAGTTTCGCGATGATGGTGCAGGGCTTGATCTCGTTCAGATCCGCAGGAAGGCGCAGGAAAAAGGACTGCTCACGGGCGAAATCAGTGACAGTGACGCGGCGAATCTGATCTTTTCTGCAGGCTTTTCCACGGCCACCGAAGTGACAGAGCTGGCCGGACGTGGTATCGGTATGGATGTGGTTCGTACCGAAGTGCAAGGTCTCGGTGGCCGTATCGAGACGCAGACCAACAGTGGTCAAGGCACCAGTTTCAAGCTGATCATGCCACTGACGACCGCCGTTACGCAGGTTGTGATGATCCGCTCGGGCGGGCTGACCTTTGGTGTGCCAGCCAACTTGGTGGAAATCGTCCGGCGCCTTTCCGCGCCGGAACTGGAATCGGCCTATTTGCATGGGTCCATTGCAGTTGGCGGCGAGCCTGTGCCCTTCTTCTGGTCTGGAGCTTTGCTTCAATCCAGCGGCGCCAGTGCGGATCCTGTCGGCCGGACGACGCCAACTGTAGTGTTTCGCAGTGCCGACCAACGCGTTGCAGTTCACGTAGACGAGGTACTGGGTAACCAGGAAGTGGTGGTCAAGAACCTGGGGCCGCAGTTGGCGCGTATTGGGGGATTGACTGGAATGACCATGCTGGCCTCCGGCGCGGTTGTTCTGATTTACAACCCGGTTGCGCTGGCGGCCATTCACGGAGCGCAGGCACGCGAGTGGTCCGTGCGGGCTCGCAGCGAGGGCGCCCAGCAGTCCGCGGCGACAACTTCCGGCGCTGCCGTCGCTCGGCTCGAAGCCATCGCGCCACAGATTCCGCTGGTTCTGGTTGTCGACGATTCCATTACGGTCCGCCGCGTAACGCAACGCCTGCTGCAGCGTGAAGGTTATCGGGTTTCAATGGCGGCCGACGGATTGCAGGCTCTGGAGCGTTTGCAGGAAGAGCGTCCGTCGGTGGTGTTGTCCGACATTGAAATGCCCCGTATGGACGGATTCGATCTGGTGCGAAACATTCGCGCGGACGAACGCCTGCGCGATCTGCCGGTGATCATGATCACATCCCGGATCGCAGAGAAGCACCGTGAACATGCCAAGGAACTCGGAGTCGACCACTACCTTGGCAAACCGTATGCCGAAGACGAGTTGCTGGCACTGATACAGCGCTATACGGCGGTGGCCGCGACAGCCTGAGCTGT
Organism: Curvibacter sp. T50; assembly: GCF_057219955.1. NCBI lineage: Bacteria > Pseudomonadati > Pseudomonadota > Betaproteobacteria > Burkholderiales > Comamonadaceae > Curvibacter > Curvibacter sp. T50. The sequence continues at coordinate 1,726,409 of NZ_JBXVVU010000001.1, read as the reverse complement.
TTATCAGGCTGTCACCTCCCGTTCCGGTTGTTTTCAGCCGTTTCGGACGACCTCGTAGCGTTCTAAGGTCTTACGGCGTGCCTCATCATGGGCGACCCGGGGGAAAGGGTAGTCTTGCCCGAGTACGACATTGGCTTGGGCCAATGTTGCTGTAGGTGCTTCCCATGGCGCGTGAATTGCCTCATCCGGCAAGGCATGCAGTTGTGGCAGATAGCGACGGATGAATTTCCCCTGCGGATCGAACTTTCGACTCTGGCTGACCGGATTGAATATGCGGAAAAATGGCTGTGCGTCGCATCCGGACGAGCTGGCCCATTGCCAGCCACCGTTGTTTGAAGCGAGATCGAAGTCGTTGAGTTTTTCGGCGAAGTATGCTTCTCCTTGTCGCCAGTCGATTCCCAAGTCTTTGACCAGAAAACTCGCTACCACCATGCGCAAGCGGTTGTGCATGTAGCCGGTCGAATTGAGCTGATGCATGGCCGCATCAACCAACGGGTAGCCAGTTTGCCCTTCGCACCACGCCAGAAAGTCCTGTTGGGCGTGTTTTCCGTGTGCCCAATGGATTCGGTCGTAGTCCCGCTTGAAGCTGTGCCCGACCACATGCGGGAAATGCGACAGGATCTGGGCATAGAAGTCGCGCCAGATCAGCTCGCTCAACCACGTGACCGCGCCCTGGCTGCCGTCTTGGGCCAGTCGATGAGCGTGCGCTGCCAAACGACGGATCGAAACGGTTCCGAAGCGCAGGTGAACGCTCAGATAACTTGGGCCCTTGTTGGCCGGGAAATCGCGGGTTTCGTGATACGAATCGATCCGATCGAGGAAATCGGCAAACAGGGTTTGACCTCCGCTTGCACCGGTGGGAAGCCGAAGGTTGTGCAGGTTGGTTTCTTTGAAACCAATATCTGCCAGCACAGGCACGGGCGAAATCAGGTCTGGCGGCCTTGATGCCAGCCCGGACGAATGGTGCTCGACGGCATAGGGGCGGAGATAAAAGTCGTCCACTTTGGCCATCCAGGCGTTTTTGTATGGCGTGAACACCGTGTAGGGCCGGCCGGCTTGTGTCAGCAATTCATCCCGTTCGAACACCACATGGTCTTTGACCGTGTGCAGCGCGATGCCTCGTGCCGCCAGCTCGCCGCGCACCTGCGCATCCCGGGCCAGGGACTGCGGTTCGTCATCATGGCTGGCGAAAACCGCCTGAACCCCCAGCTCACTTGCCAGACGAGGAATTTCGGTGCGGCTTGCGGCGTGGCGAACAATCAGTCCTGCTGCGTCGTTACCGGCAAGAGTGCGCAACAGGTGGTCGAGTTCAACCAGCGAATCGCGTATGAAATGAACCCGGCGGTCTGAGCGGGGCAAGGGATCCAGAATTTCCCGGTCGAACACGAAGACGCAGAAAACCCGTCGGCAAGCCTTGAGGGCGTGAAAAAGCGCTGCGTTGTCATCAGTCCGCAGATCGCGGCGAAACCACATCAGCCCGTCATGGAAAGTTTTTGTCATGGGCGCCGTTAAAATCGTCGGATGGCCGCCGATTCTGCCCCGATCGATCTGACCAACCATTTCCTTATTGCGATGCCCGGCCTCCGGGATGAGCTATTCGGCAGGAGTGTGGTGTATCTGTGCCAGCACAATGACCAGGGTGCTTTGGGTTTGATCATCAACAAACCCGGATCGATCAATCTGGCAGAACTCTTCGACAAGGTGGAGTTGCCCCTGCGACGATCGGACCTGGTGAGCGAGCCGGTTTTTGTGGGCGGTCCGGTACAGACGGAGCGGGGATTTGTTCTGCATGAGCGAGTGGCTGCGGACGACACAGACGAAACCGGCAGCATCTATGCCTCTTCGTTGGCTATTCCAGGCGGCTTGGAGATGACCACATCCCGCGATGTTCTGGAGGCGTTTTCTTCCGGTGCCGGCCCGCGACGGGTCCTGATGTCGCTCGGTTATTCGTCTTGGGCACAGGGCCAACTGGAGTCCGAGCTGGCCGAGAACAGCTGGCTCACGGTTGCTGCCGACCCGGCACTCATTTTCGAGACCCCGGTTGCCGAGCGCTACGATCGGGCGCTCGGCCTGCTTGGTCTGGCACCGTGGATGCTCTCACCCGTAGCAGGGCACGCATGACCCACGTTGTGGTTGCGGACGTCCCTGCCCACCTGCACACCTTCCTGGCTCTGGATTTCGGACTCAAGAGAACGGGTGTTGCCGTGGGCAACCGCCTCCTGAGAACCGCCACGCCACAGGCCACTGTGCGTGCAGAAGGCGACGCGCGGTTTGTCCAGGTGGCCGCACGCCTACGTCAATGGCAGCCCGACGCACTGGTGGTTGGTGTGCCGCGATATCCGGATGGGCAACCCAACGAGAACACGGCGCGGGCGCAACGCTTTGCGCGGCAGCTGGCTGGGCGGTTTGGCCTTCCGGTGTTCGAAGTGGATGAACGCTACAGCACGACCGAGGCCCGCATGGCGGGAGGGGCCGACGACGATGCCGGCGCCGCCTGCATCATTCTTGAACAATTCCTGAGGAATCTGCCATGAGCCTGTTGGCCCTCGATGCCGAGGCACTGTATGCCGAGTTGCTGCGTGGTGTACGAGCCCTGTGCCTCCCTGATACCCGACTGGTGGGAATCCGCTCCGGCGGAGCGTGGCTGGCTGATCGCCTGCACCATGATTTGTCATTGACCGGCTCGGCGGGGGCGATCTCGTCGGCCATGCACCGGGACGACTTTGCGAGCCGGGGACTTTCGGCGGGTGGTCAAACGGTACTCGGGTTTGACGTCAATGGGGCCGACATCATGGTCCTGGACGATGTGCTCTATACGGGGCGCACGATCCGCGCTGTGCTGAACGAGTTGTTTGACTATGGTCGTCCGGCCCGCGTCCGCCTGGCAGTCCTTGTGGACCGCGGAGGGCGGGAGTTACCGATTCAGGCCGACTTTGCCGCGGCCCGGGTCAGTTTGCCGTCATCCCAGTCGCTTGCCTTGGCTCGGGAAGAGGGCGACCGATTCAGTTTCAAGGTCGAGGACTGTTGACCATGCTGCATAAACGCAACCCCCAACTCAACCGCAACGGTGAGCTGATTCACCTCTTGTCCACAGAAGGTCTGTCGCGTGACATCCTGACCCACATCCTCGATACGGCCGCCAACTTTGTGAGCGTCAGTGATCGCGAAGTCAAGAAGGTGCCGCTGTTGCGGGGCAAGAGCGTGTTCAACCTTTTCTTCGAGAATTCCACCCGAACCCGAACCACCTTCGAGATCGCTGCCACCCGTCTGAGCGCGGACGTGATCAATCTCGATATCGCACGCTCGTCCGCCAGCAAGGGCGAGTCGCTGCTGGACACGATCGCCAATCTCAGTGCGATGGCGGCCGACATCTTTGTGGTCCGGCATAGCGAGTCCGGTGCACCGTACCTGATTGCCCGGCATGTCGCACCGCATGTCCATGTCATCAACGCCGGTGATGGTCGACATGCCCATCCCACCCAGGGTCTGCTGGACATGTACACCATCCGGCATTTCAAGAAAGAATTTACCAACCTGACCGTGGCGATCGTCGGTGACGTCTTGCACTCCCGGGTCGCGCGCTCGGACGTTCACGCGCTGACCACTCTGGGGGTGCCGGAAGTGCGCGTAGTCGGGCCGAAAACGCTGGTGCCAGGCGATCTTGCCCAGATGGGTGTGCGGGTGTGTCACAGCCTGGAAGAGGGCATCCGCGACTGTGATGTGGTAATCGCGCTGCGTCTGCAAAACGAACGGATGAGTGGTGCCTTGCTGCCGTCGAGCCAGGAATATTTCAAGAGCTACGGTCTGACGCCCGAGCGGTTGCAGCGGGCCAAACCCGACGCCATCGTCATGCACCCGGGGCCGATCAATCGTGGCGTCGAAATCGACTCGGCGGTGGTTGATGGCCGCCAGAGCGTGATCTTGCCGCAGGTGACCTTCGGCATTGCGGTCCGCATGGCCGTGATGTCGATTGTGGCCGGCAACGAAGCGTGAGGAATAGAGCGATGAAGATACTGATCCGAGGCGGCCGCGTGGTCGATCCGGCAAGCGGACGCGACCAGAAGGCGGACGTGGCCATCGCCGCAGGGCGTGTACTGGCGATCGGTGCAGCGCCCGATGGCTTTGTTCCCAGCCGGGAGATTGATGCCCGCGGCTGTGTCGTAGCGCCCGGCCTGGTCGACCTGGCGGTGCGATTGCGCGAGCCCGGTCATGAACATGAAGGCATGTTGGAAAGCGAGATGGCCGCAGCCGTGGCCGGGGGGGTGACTGCACTGGCCTGTCCGCCGGATACCGATCCGGTGCTGGACGAGCCCGGACTGGTCGAGATGCTGCGCATGCGCGCAGAAAAGCTTCATCAGTCGCGGGTCTTTCCGGTGGGCGCGCTGACCCGTGCGCTGCAGGGCGAAGTGCTGACCGAAATGGTCGAACTCAGCGAGTCGGGCTGTGTGGCCTTCGGTCAGGCCGATGTGCCGATTGCGAACACCCAGGTTTTGCTGCGGGCACTGCAGTACGCAAGCAGTTTCGGGTATGGCGTCTGGTTGCGTCCTCAGGAGCTGTATCTTGGGCGCGGCGTTGCGGCCAGTGGGCCGCTGGCTACCCGTATGGGCCTGGCGGGTATTCCGGTCGCTGCCGAAACCATCGCCTTGCATGTCGTGTTTGAACTGGTACGAGCCACGGGGGCCCGCGTTCACCTGTGCCGTCTGAGCAGTGCCGCTGGCATTGAACTGTTACGCAAAGCCAAGTCGGAAGGTTTGCCGGTTACGGCGGATGTTGGCATTCACTCACTACACCTGACCGATACCGATCTGGGGTACTACGACACCCGCGCGCGCCTGAGTCCGCCACTGCGGCAGAGCCGGGACCGGGACGCCCTGCGTGCTGCCTTGGCCGAGGGGTTGATCGACGTGCTGGTTTCGGACCATACCCCGGTCGATGCGGACGCCAAGACCTTGCCATTTGCCGAGTCCGAGCCCGGTGCCACCGGGCTGGAGTTGTTGCTGTCGCTCACGCTCAAGTGGGCTGCCGAGCAGGGCGTCGATATGACTGCTGCGTTGGCGCGGGTGACGAGTGAGCCGGCACGGGTTCTTGGTCCGGCGCTTGGAACCCTGCAGGCCAGTGTCGGGCGGCTGGCCGTGGGCGGTGTGGCGGATCTGTGCCTGTTCGATCCCGGCCGGCACTGGACTGTCGGGCCCGCCAGCCTGCGCAGCCAGGGCAAGCACACCCCGTTTGAAGGTTTGGAGTTGCCAGGCGTAGTGCGATGCACGCTGGTAGGTGGCCATGTGGCCTATGAGGCGCCCTGATGCGAAGCTGATGCCGCGCGATCGATCGAGACATGCATGAAGGCCATGGGGGCGGTCTGGCGCCTGTTGCGGGGGTTGGGGCACCTGCTGGTGGGCTTGTGGATCATTCAGACCCGGTTCCACCGCCTGTCCCCGGCCCACCAGCAGGCGCATGTTCAGATCTGGTCCCAGCAGTTGCTGGCCCTGTGGCGCATCCGCATTGAGGTACGCGGCGACCCGGTCACATCGGGGCCGGCCTTGCTCGTGGCCAACCATATCTCGTGGCTGGACATTGTTGTTATGCACGCGGCGCGTTACTGCCGCTTTGTCTCCAAAGCGGATGTCAAGGACTGGCCAGTGGTTGGTGCGCTGGCCACCGGGGCCGGGACCCTGTACGTGCAGCGCGAATCACGCCGCGACGCGATGCGGGTGGTACACCACATGGTTGATGCCCTGCGCGCGGGCGAAGTCGTGGCGGTTTTTCCGGAGGGCACCACCAGCGACGGACTTCATCTGTTGCCATTTCATGCCAACCTGATCCAGGCGGCGATTTCGGCGCCGGCACCGGTACAGCCGGTTGCGTTGCGCTTTCTTGATGCTCGCACGGGCCGGACCAGCCTGGCGCCCTGCTACATCGGGGACGACAGCCTGCTGCGATCCGTCTGGCGGACACTGACCACGCCCGAAATTGTGGCCACGGTTACCTATGGCACGCCGCAGACCGCCGATGGACGCGACCGCCGAAGCTGGGCTGCGGATCTCCGGGCAAGTGTCGACGCATTGCGAACGGATGTCGCTATATAAAACATAGCTAAAAAGTACCTTTTTACGCTGGCTATGGGCTGTTTAGTTGATGATCATGCGGCCCAGGCCGTTTTCGGGCCGCCATGGTGTTGCCGTCGGAGCATGTTTTCGCATTCCACGGACAGCAGCACAAATGTCTTTGCGGCTGGCAGCCGCCGGGGTGGCGAACCCGCAGGTTCAGTTCGTTGCCGCCGCGATGGGAATGGCACCGGGCGGCAGTTCGCTGCGGGCGGATTGCGCATGATGGCAGTCCCGGGTGCACGGCGCGGTGCAGGGAAGCGCACACATGTCACCATGTTCTGCGGGGCAGGCGCGGTTGAAGGTCACCACGTGGTCGACCTGTGCACGGATGCCGATCCACTCGCCGATCCGATGGTCATGGTGGCTGGGAACATGGGCGAGAACGGTCTCGCCACTGGCCAGCCGCAAGGTGTACAGGAACTCGGAACCACGAAAAGACTTTCGAAGGATCTCCGCCTTTACCGGTGCATCGTCGTCATGCAGGATGTCGTCTGCCCGTAACAGCAGGTCGCACTGGCCCTCGGAAAAGGCGCAAGGCAGTGGACACTCGGCCATGTCGGTCAGGTCACCCAGCGCAGTCTGGACGACCACGTCGTGGCCGCGTTCCCGGATCGTCGCCGGCATGAATACGCCGTGGCCGATGAATTCCGCCACGAACCGGGTCGCGGGCCGGTGGTAGAGGGTGTAGGCGTCGTCCCATTGCTGCAGGGTGCCTTGGTGCATCACGCCGATCGTGTCGCCGATGGCAAATGCTTCCAGCTGGTCGTGCGTGACGAACAAGGCAGTGGCCTGAGCCTGCTTGAGGATGCCGCGCACCTCGTGCGCCAGGCGTTCGCGCAGATCAACGTCCAGGTTCGAAAACGGCTCATCCAGCAATAACAGGCGTGGCCGCGGTGCGAGGGCCCGAGCCAGCGCCACGCGCTGTTGCTGACCGCCCGAGAGTTCGTGCGGAAAGCGCCGCGCCGAACCGTCCAGGCCGACCAGGGACAACACCTCGTCCACCCGCGCGGCCCGCTGTTCACGTGCCAGGGCGTTCAAACCGAAGGCCACGTTCTGGCCCACATCCAGATGGGGAAACAAGGCGTAGTCCTGAAACACCATGCCAATGCGCCGGTTCTCCGGTGGTAGCACCTGACCCACCCGGCTGACTACCTGGCCGTCAAGGCGGATTTCGCCACCGGAGACGGACTCCAATCCGGCAACGGCACGCAGTAGGGTTGTCTTGCCGCAGCCCGAGGGCCCGATCAACACGCCGATATCCCCGGCGCGCAAGCCCAACGAAACCTGCTGCACCGCCGGTTGCGACCGGCCGCGGTAGACCACATCGAGTTGGGAGACCTGCAGAAACATGACTCGATTGTAGATGCTTACAATTCTCATTCATTCAATCCCCCGGTCCTCCCCATGCCGCTGCGCCGGCTTCACGCTGCCCTGTTCCTGCTGATCGCGGCATTCCTGTGTCTGCCGGCGGTGGCCTTGTTGCTGTCCTGGCTGCAATGGGACGGCGAGACACTTGCCATCCTGCGAGGAATGGCCGCTACCGTTCTGCCCGACTATGTCTGGACCACGGTTCAGCTTTCGTTGTGGGTTGGCCTGGGCGTGGCGCTGATGGGCGCGGCCACGGCTGCAACGGTCAGTTTGTTCGACTTCCCGGGTCGGCGCTTATTCGAATGGGCGCTGCTGTTGCCGCTGGCCATGCCGGCCTATGTGGTCGCCTATGCGTACACCGACTTTTTGCAGTTCAGCGGCCCGCTGCAGACGGGCTTGCGTGCGCAATTCGGCTGGGAGGGCCGCCTGCTGCCCGAAATTCGCAGCATCGGTGGCGCTGCATGGGTCTTCACCGTGTCGCTGTATCCGTATGTCTATCTGCTCACCCGAACCGCCCTGAGCGAACGCGCCGCGCAGCTGATGGAAGCCGCGCGGCTGTTGGGTGCTCCGCTGTCGCGGCGTATCCGGGAGGTCGCGTTGCCTATGTCCCGGCCTGCCCTTGCGGCAGGGGTGGCGCTCGCGTTGATGGAGACCCTGGCCGACTACGGCGTCTCCAGCTATTTCGGCATCCAGACCTTCACGACGGGCATCTACAAGGCGTGGTTGTCGATGGACAACCGCGTCGCGGCCTCGCAGTTGGCCACGGGGCTGCTGGTGGTGGTGGTGATCTTGCTGCATCTGGAACAACGGGCGCAGCGGAAGATGCGGTTTGCAACCGGTCGGGGCGGGCGCGGCGGCACCGCTGATGCGCAGCCCGTCCGTCTGTCCAGGCGCGGCTGGCCGGTGGCCTGGGTCCTGTGCGCACTGCCCATCCTGTTCGGTTTTGTGCTGCCGGTCGCCTTCATGGTTCGCCCGCTGGCCGCCGACTGGTCGGTGTTGCCCTGGGATCGGTTTGTCGACTGGTCGTTCAACAGCGTGCGTCTGGCGGCGCTGACCGCCGTTCTGGCGGTTGCCGTGGCGCTGGTGCTGGCGTTTGGCCAGCGCCGCAGCCCCGACCGACTCACGCGGGCGGTCGTCGGGTTGGCGGGCCTGGGTTATGCGGTGCCCGGCGCTGTCATTGTGGTGGGACTTTTGCTGCCGGTTGGCTGGCTGCAGCAGGTGGCGCCCCAGTCCGGCGTCGGCTTGCTTCTCACGGCGACATCCCTGGGTCTGGTCTGGGCCTATCTCGTGCGCTTTTGTGCGGTGGCCCTGCAGTCGGTACAAAGTGGCTACGCCCGCATCCCGGTCAGTCTGGATGACTCGGCCCGCATGCTTGGCTCGGGCGCCGCGGCGGTGCTCGGACGGGTCCATGTGCCGCTGCTGCGCCGCTCCCTCGTTGCGGCGGCGCTGCTGGTTTTTGTCGACGTGATGAAGGAACTGCCCGCGACCATGGTGCTGCGCCCGTTCAATTCCGATACCTTGGCGGTCGTGGCGTTCCAGCTCGCGCGCGATGAGCGGCTGGGCGAGGCGGCCCTGCCTTCGCTGGCGCTGGTACTGGTTGGCCTGATCCCGGTCATTTTGCTCAGTCGCACCCTGCGCAGCGCAACGCACTGAATCGACGGTGGCCGCTTTCCGGATTTCGGGGCCATAACAAGCGTATATTCGCAACTATCGAATTGAACGCTCGCCGGGCGGTCGACCGTCCAGGCAGGGGAACCTCATGGGAAAAACCATTTCGCCGCCACCCGCGCGCTCCGCTTCCGACGACTCATTGGCCGAGACCGATGAGGTTTTCGAGCTCGCGGCCGAGGTGTTTCGTGTCATGTCGGCGCCCATGCGGCTGAAAATCATCAGCAGCCTGTGCAACGGTGAAAAGAACGTCGGTGAGTTGCTCAGCGAGATCAACACCACCCAGCCCAACATGTCACAGCATCTCAACACCCTGTATCAGGCGGGAGTGCTTGGTAAGCGTCGTGAAGGCGTGCAAATCTACTATCGAATCATCAATGATCGGGTGGTGACACTGTGCCGAGCGGTGTGCACGCAGATTGCCATTGAAAACGACGTCACGTCGCGCTGAACCCCGGTAGCTGGGGGTTTCCCCGGTTTCAAGGCGGGAAAGCCTCTGATAGTATTGTCAATCTGAATATAACCATTCAGGCATATTAAGCTGGATGCGGTCGGGTTGTGGACTGGAATCGTTCTTTTGACATAGGAGATGCAATGAAAAGCTGGAGACATGGACTGGTACTTGCAGCGCTCGCGGTTGCAGCGCCATATGCGTCGGCCCAGGCGGCTGATGCCTTGCAGGTGCGTAACTGGGCCGCCGCTTGCGCCAACTGCCACGGTACCAATGGCGTGGCGCAGCCGGGCATGGAATCGCTGGCGGGTCAGAAACAGGAAGACCTGGCCAAAAAGATGCTTGATTTCAAGAATGGCCGCAAGCCAGCGACGGTCATGCACCAGCTGGCCAAAGGCTACAGCGACGAGCAAATCCAGCAGATTTCCGCCTATTTCGCGGCACTGAAGAAGTAAACCGGAGGAACTACCATGAAACGTCGTCAGTTTGTTCAGACTCTGGGTGCCGGTTCAGTTCTGGGTGCATCGACCCTGATCGCCGGATGTGCCACAACCGGTGGCAGTGGCGGCCCCCGTGTGGTGATCATCGGCGGTGGTTACGGTGGCGCCACAGCTGCCAAATACATCCGTATGTGGTCCGAGGGCACGGTCAATGTCACTTTGGTGGAGCCCAACGCCAGCTTCGTCTCCTGCCCGATCTCCAACCTGGTGCTGGGTGGTCACAAGACCATGGCCGACGTCACCACGCCTTACGACAATCTGGTCAAGCGCCACGGTGTGCAACTGGTGCGCGACATGGCTGCAGCCATCGACCCTGACAAGCGCGTGGTCAAGCTCGCCTCTGGCCAGGAATTGGGCTACGACAGGCTGATTGTGTCGCCTGGCATCGACTTCATGTGGGAGACCTTGCCCGGAATGTCCAAGGCGGGTGCGCAGGACAGGGTGCTTCATGCCTGGAAAGCCGGCCCGCAAACGGTTGCACTGCGCAAACAGCTCGAAGCCATGCCCAACGGGGGTGTCTATGCGTTGACCATTCCCCTGGCACCCTATCGGTGCCCCCCGGGGCCGTACGAGCGTGCCTGCATGGTGGCCAGCTACTTCAAGAAGGCCAAGCCACGCAGCAAGGTCATCATTTTTGATGCGAACGAAGACATCCAGTCCAAGAAGGGGCTGTTCCTCAAGGCCTGGAAAGAGCACTACGACGGCATGATCGAATACCGCCCGAAGCACGCGGTGACCGATGTCGATGCTGCCACCAACACCCTGAAGTTCGAGTTCAACGATGACTTCAAGCCAGCCGTGGCCAACGTTGTTCCTGCCATGCGTGCCGGTGATATCGCTGTCAAGACCGGCCTGGCTACCGCCAACAAGCGTTGGTGCGAAGTGGACTGGCTTACGTTCGAATCCAAGGCTGTCAAGAACGTGCATGTGCTGGGTGATGCCCTGCAGATCGCGCCGGCCATGCCCAAGTCGGGCCACATGGCCAACCAGCACGGCAAGACCTGCGCGGCTGCCGTGGTGGCGCTGCTCACGGGCAAACAGCCGGCCCAGCTGCCCATCTACAACAACACCTGCTACAGCTTCGTCACCGAAGAAGATGTGGTTCACGTCGCCAGCGTGCACCGGTATGACGCGGCCCAGAAAACCATGTTGACCGTGCCAGGTTCGGGTGGTGTCTCCAGTGCCGCCAGCGAGCTGGAAGGCCGCTACGCGATGGCTTGGGCGCGCAACATCTGGGCCGACGTCCTCGCCTGATGCGCCGATAAATTGCCGTCGGTCACAAGCCGGCGGCCATTTTTTTGTTCGTCCCGTTGACTCTATTTTGGATGGCCCCTACCGTGTTGGCATTGACTCCCCCCCAATTTCTGGCCCGCTGCATTCTTGCGGGTTTGACGGCTTTCGCCGCCAGCGCCGTGTTCGCCCAGGCCGACGAGGCACGGGCCAAGAAAATTGTCTCTGGCGTCTGCTTCGTCTGTCACGGTGCTGAGGGGGAATCGGCCAGCGAGGTCTTTCCGCGTCTGGCTGGCCAGCATGCCGAATACACGGCCAAGCAGTTGGAAAACTTCAAGAGTGGCAAGCGCAAGAGCACTGCCATGGCAGACATGGTGGCCAAACTGACACCCGACGAAATGATCGCGTTGGGCAAATATTTCGAGAAAAAGTCCCATCAGGCGGAACCACCCAAGGACCCGTCACTCGCCGCAGTGGGTCGCTACATTTACCACAGTGGTAACAAGTTCAGCGGCGTCGCAGCCTGCGCAAGCTGCCATGGTCCCGATGGCAAGGGCACGGCCAGTCTGCCCATGCTGGCCGGACAGTTTGCGTCTTACACCGAAAGCCAGCTCAAGCTGTTCAACCAGCGCGAGCGGACCAACGACAACGCGGTGATGCACTCCATTGCCAGCAAGATGACGCCGCTGGAGATGGCTGCCGTGGCCGAATATCTGAGTGGCAAGTAAACCGACGTCGGCATGACAGACGTGCCGGTGAATCGGTTCCCGTCTGGACTGCTTGCGTCGTCGCGCGTTATTCCAGGAGCTTGACCTTCTTCGGATCGAGCTTGTAGGACCACGGCAAGCCTTCGACCCGCCAGCCGTTGACGACCCGCTGACCTGCCTGCGGACCGCTGCGGGCAACATCACCTTCGTACCCGTCCACCACGTTGTACACCTTGGTGAAGCCGTACTTGGCCAACAGCGTCACGCTGGTCGCGCTACGGGCGCCCGAGCGGCACATCACGATGACCGGGCTGTCCTTGCCCAATTGGCGTGATTTCAACAGCGCTTCCATCTGCTTGACGAAATCCAGATTGCCTTCCATGGAGAAGGTGCTGTTCTTTTCATCCCAACCGGCGGAGTCACCGCTGAAATCCTGGTACGGAATCAGCGCATCGGCCGCCGTGGCCATGCCAAGGAAAGTCGCTTCGGCGCGCGAGCGGACGTCGACAAATGCCACCGCCGCTCCACCCTCGGCTTTCATGGCCGCCGCCTCTTTGGCCGTCAGATACAGTCCCAGAGGGGTTTTTTTGGCTTCGGGCACCTTGTCGGCCTCGATTGCCCAGGCGGCTGGGACGGCCGACAACACGAGCAATGTAGCCAACATGGTCAGACGGGGACGTCTGCGCAGCAAGGGGAGTGCGGGGAATTTCATGGACGGCCTCTCGGGTTGGCTGCCGAAGCGCCCATGCCACCGACATAGGCTGCGACTGCGCGCAGTTCCAGCTCACTGAGCCCTTCGGTCACGAAGGCCATGGCACCGGAATCATTCCGTCGCTCTTTCGCATGAAAGCGCCGCAACTGGTTCTCGACATACTGCGGATGCTGTCCCGCGAGTCGCGGCAATCGGGCGCTGCCCTGACCACTGGCGCTGTGGCAGGAAACGCAGGCGGGGACTTTGGTGTAGATGTTTCCCCGCTCGTAGATGTAACGGCCCACGCCGACCAGCAAGGCGTCGTCCGACGGATGCTGGGCCGGTTTTTGGACTTCGTAGTACGCACCAAGCGCCTGAATCTGCGCGTCGGTCAGCTCGCGGGCAATGGCATTCATCGCGTCGTATTTGCGCGTGCCGGCGCGGAAATCCTCCAGCTGCTTGCGCAAGTACTGCGCGTTCTGCCCGGCCAGCTGAGGAAACTGCGCATTGGTGCTCTCTCCCTGTTCGCCATGGCAAACCGCACACTGGTTTCGGGCGATCACCGACGCGACGTTGTTGCCCTGTGCATGGGCCAAGCCTGCCGCGGCCACGAGAACCCCCAGTGCCACCCATCGGGCGAGTCGTTGCGGTCTACTGTTTTGGTGATGTGCCATGCTCATAGTCTCCATGGCAGCACTTTATGAATCCTTATGAAAGAATGTATTGATTGAAGTCAACGTTCGTCCCGGCATGAGCGGGTCTGGTGGGAATGGCTCACTCAGGTCCGTGAGCGGTCTGCCCAGTTGTCACGCTGGACGGGTTCGCCGATAATTGCGCATTCACTGATATAGAGGCCGACTGTCAGGTCACGTTCGCCGCGCCGCATCGCCATGTCCTCAACGCCGATTCCTCTCCAACCGACATCGTTGCCGGGCAGCCCATTGCGCCGCCGCCTTCTGATGGCAGGCGCGCTTTGTCCGGTGGTGCCGATCGTGGGTGTTCCCCCTGCGAGGGCGGCGGAGCCGTTGTCTGCGCGTTTGCCGGCTTCCGCAAATCTGGCGGCTGAAATCCGTCGCGCGGTAGATGGGGGCTCGCCCCTGGTGGTCATGGTCAGTTTGAGCGGCTGCCCCTTCTGCAACGTGGTGCGTGACAGCTATCTGGCGCCGCTGCGACGCGAGATTGGCCTGCCCGTGGTACAGGTGGACATGCGCAGTGCCGTCGCCAGTACCGATGCCAAAGGGGGCCGCGCCTCACACGAGGAGCTGGCGCGAGGCTGGAAGGTGCGAATCGCGCCGACCGTGTTGTTCCTCGGGCGTGACGGTGTTGAACTGGCGGAGCGCCTTGTCGGTGGTTACCTGGCCGAGTTCTATGGTGCTTACCTTGAACAGCGCCTTGAGCAGGCTCGCCGGACGCTCAAAGCCTGATGGCGCACCTGTTTCTGCATTTTTTTCGACTGTACCCAGCGTAAAATGGTACCTTTTTGCTATTGAAATTGTAGTATTCCCAGATCTCGGCCGCAGCAAGCCGCAGTATCGGGACCATGACACAATGGCAGCCGCCTACCGGAGTGCTGCATGATCCCCATCAAGACCGAATCGGCCTGGAAAGGTACGTCCGACTGCCGCAACTGCGGCATTCGTGACATGGTGCTGTTTGCCGACCTGAACGAGCAGGATTTCGGCCTCATCCACGCGCCCATCGACGATCTGGAACTCCGCGCCGGTAGCGCGCTGTTCACCGAAGCCTCGAACGCGCTGGGGGTGTTCACTTTGCGCACCGGACTGATCAAGTTGGTGCGGGTGACACCCGATGGGCGCCAGCGTATCGTGCGGGTGCTGCGCCCCGGGGATGTGGCGGGGCTGGAAGCCCTGGCCACCGCGCACTACGACAGCGACGCAGTCGCGCTCACCGATATCAGCGTCTGCCGCATCCCGCTGGCGGTGATACAGACTCTGGCGGCGCAGTCGCCGCGCCTGCACAAGCGCCTGATGGAGAAGTGGCACCGCGCACTCAAGGAGGCCGATGACTGGTTGGCCGATCTGAATTTCGGCACGGCCCGGCAGCGGGTCTCACACTTTGTGCTCAAGATGCGCAGTCCGGCCGATGCTGGCATCGCCACCCTCTTTGCCCGCGAAGACATGGGAGCCATGCTCGACCTCAAGCTGGAAACCGTCAGCCGCGAGGTCAGCGCCCTGGTTCGGGAGGGGATGATCGAGCCGCTGGACAAACAGGGAAGGGTCTACCGCATTCTGGCGCCAGAACAACTGCTTGCCGCCTGATGGGAGCGGTTCGAGGCCTTGCTCCGTATGTAGCCAGCCATCGGTCGCGGCCGACGGGGCGGCGGAAACGGCACAATCCCTGCTTGGCCTTTGCTGCACCCTCCAATCGATACCCAAGGAAAACTGCCATGCCGCTCGTCGTCTTCAACCAGAAAGGGGGGGTGGGCAAGTCGACCATCACCTGCAACCTCGCCGCCATCAGCGCCAGCCAGGGCCTGAGCACCCTGGTGATTGACCTGGACCAGCAGGGCAACTCCAGCAGCTACCTGCTGGGCGAGGCCGCGCAGGGCGACCATGCCAACGTGGCCGGTCTGTTTGAACATACGTTGAGCTTCAGCCTGCGTCCGCTCGACCCGGCCGACTACATCGTCGAAACCCCGTTCGAGAATCTGCACCTCATGCCCAGCAGCCCGGCGCTGGACGAACTGCAGGGAAAACTCGAATCGCGCCACAAGCTCTACAAGCTGCGCGAAGCGCTGCAGAAGCTGTCTGAACGCTATGACCGCATCTACATCGACACTCCGCCTGCGCTGAATTTCTACACCCGCTCGGCGCTGATCGCCGCGCGCGGCTGCCTGATTCCGTTCGACTGCGACGAGTTTTCCCGCCAGGCGCTGTACACGCTGATGAACAACGTGCAGGAAATCCGCGCCGACCACAACCCGGACTTGTCGGTGGACGGCATTGTGGTCAACCAGTTCCAGCCTCGCGCCAACCTGCCGCGCCGCCTGGTGCAGGACCTGATCGACGACGGCCTGCCGGTGCTGCAGCCTTACCTGCCCTCATCGGTGAAGGTGCGGGAATCGCACGAGCAATCCACCCCCATGGTCTACCTCGACCCCGGACACAAACTCACCCAGGCGCTGCTGGCGCTGCACAAGGCGGTCGAGGCGGCCCGGGCGGTCTGAGGGCGAACGATCGCGGGCCCCTTGGGGGCAGCGGAAGTCATGTTTCGATAGCAATCATTGACCTTTTCGCGCTGGGTACAAGGCGGAAGGCCCACCAATCCTCGGCGGTGGATGCGCGCGGGCTGGCCTGTGTTGTCAGGCGTTCGAGCTGTCTCGCCTGCAGGCCCCGGTGTCGTTGGCTGGCTGCTGCGCGGGCGGCCGGGACCTTGGAGCGGGGGTGCGACCGAAAGCCCGAAGCGGTCAGCGGGTTTCGCCTGCGCAGCGGCGCCAGCCGCAACGGTTCGAGCAAGGATTCGGTGGTCACGATAAAATATAAGTGACTGGCAATATAAAGAACGGTGTTTCAGGAGGCAACATGCATTTGACAACTCGGCTCTCCCTGGCGGTGCTGGCGGTCAGCATGTTCTGCGCACCTTTGGCCCGGGCCGACAGCAAGGCCATTGCCATTGACGAGATGGCCGGCTATCTGGAGTTTGTGGACTACGGCGGGGGCGTGATTTTTCCTGAGCAGATTCCGCGAGACGAGTGGCCGCGCATCTTCGTGATCGACGCCCGTGATGCCGGCCAGTTTGCCAAAGGGCATATTCCTGGCGCGATCAACATGGACTGGCGTCAGGTGCTGGCCCGGCGAAACGAGATTCCGAAGAACCGGTCGGTACTGGTCTACTGCAACACGGGATCCTTGTCGGCGCAGGCGGGCTTTGCGCTACGGGTCGCCGGGTGGGAGAACGTCCGCATCCTCCAGGGCGGAATGGAGGAATGGAAGGCCAAAGGGGGCTTCGACGCAGCCGCGCGGACGAACACTCCCGCGCGGCACTGAATCGGCATTCACTCCAAGGGGCCGCGCAGCGCGAATCAAAAACCGTGGCTTCTGCGCCGGGACTGTGCCGCAGGCCGCTTGCCTGCCGTTCAGTGCCAGTTTTCGAGCAGCGGTCGGGTGCGGCGCCAGGCAAAGCGCAAGGCGACCAGGTAACTGGTTGCATCGTCCGGGACCGCCTTGGCTTCGTCGGTTGCCCGTTCGAGCACTCCGCACAGGTGTTGCAAGGTCAGGGCGCCTACGTTGCTGGCAGTCCCGCGCAAGGAGTGGGCGGCCAGGCTCAACCGCTCGGCATCGCCGTTCATGATTGCCTGCTCGATGGATGCCAGGTGGACAGGTGCCTCATGAATGAGCAGGCCGATGACTTCCCGGGTCATCGTCAGTTCGGGATCGTCAAACTCCCGGAACTCGTTCAACCGGTCGAAATCCACCAGACCCATGGGCATGGCCGCTTCCGTATCGCTGAACCGCATCGGTGTCGGCGCTTCGGCAGCCATGTCGGCATCCGTTGACCGCGATGGCGGGGCTTCCTCGTTCGCGTCGTCGCCGTTCCTGGGCTGCGTGGTCTCGCCCTTGACCCAGTGGTCGAGGGCCTTCACCAGTGCACGCAGTTGCAGCGGTTTGGTCAGGTATTCGACCATCCCGGCATCCATGCATCGTTGCATGTCTTCGCGCGAATCACCCGCCGTCAGGGCGATGATCGGCGGCGCGAACTTGCCATGGGCCGAGACAATGGCCCGGGTCGCCTCGATGCCGTCGACCTCGGGCATGTGCACGTCCATCAACACGGCGCCCAGCCACTCGCCCCGTTCCAGTGCTGCGGCAACGCTGTCGATGGCTTCCTGCCCGCCCTTTGCCTTGAGGACTTTGTACCCTAGCTTCAGCAGCATCGCGCAGGCAACTTCCAGATTGATCGGGTTGTCATCGACAACCAAAACGGCCGGTGTACTCGTTTCCTGATCGGTTGCAACCGGCCGGGTCAGCATTTCGACCTCCGGGGCGTCCTCGGCTACCGCATCGGTGTCGGCCCACGGAGCCAGAGCAGTAAACCAGAACAGGGAACCTTTGCCGGGCTTGCTTTCGACATTGATCTCGCCGCCCATCAACTCCACCAGGCGTTTGCAGGTCGCCAGACCCAGGCCGGTGCCGGAGTGCTTGCGGCTGGTGGAAGAGTCCAGCTGGGTGAACGGCAGAAAAATGTTGCCCAACTGGTCGGACGCAATCCCCTGGCCGGTGTCCTGGACCCGAACTTCAAGCATCGGCAGCGCTGCGGGATTCGCTTGGACGAATGGTCGTACCTTGACGGAAATGCTTCCGGCTTCGGTGAACTTGACGGCGTTCAGCAACAGGTGACTCACAACCTGGGCCAGTCGGGTGGGGTCGCCCTGGGTAACCCAGGGCACGCGGCCTCGGCCAGGGCGGAAAACCTCGCCCGGTACGTCCACCAGCAATTGCAGGCCCTTGGCCTGCGCGGGTTCGACGGCGGATTCGCAGGCTTGCACGACCACATCGCGCACGTTCAGGGGCTCCGTCCGCAGGAACAATTCGCCGGAATGGGTCCGGGAGAACTCCAGGATTTCGTCAAATACCGATTGCAACTGCTGGCTGGACAGGCTCAGAATCCGCAGGTAGTTGCGCTGCTCTTCGTTGAGGGTCGTGTGGGCCAGAAGTGAGCCCATGCCGACCACCCCGTTCAACGGTGTGCGCAGCTCGTGACTGATGACGGCAAGAAAAGCCGATTTGCTGCGTGTTGCGCTCATCGCGAGGTCGCGAGCCGCCGCCAGTTCGGTCGTTCGCGCGAACAGTTCGTCTTGCAGCGCTTGCACCTGCCCGTCGGGCAGCAGGGGCATGGAGGGGGGATACGTGACCGGGCCGGCAAGCGAGTCGAAGTTCCGGTCCTGTCGCTGCAGGTTGCAATCAACCATGGCCTGCGTCAAAGCGGCCAGCTCTTGTACAGGCGTCGGTGGAACCCGATCCAGCGCGAATCCATCATGCAGACTTTCCACCCCACGCCTCAGATAAAGCAGGTAGTTGGCCATGTGGTTTGCGCTGTAGACGCCAATCAGCCCACCGGCGAGCATCAGCGCGCCGATGCCCATCAGCAACGCGATCAACCCCGATTGGCTCATGACGCGAAAGTCGCCCTCAGGGGCCGCCACCACCAGTCTCCATTGCAGGCCATCGGCGCTACCGACGCGGGCAACACGGCTGAAGAGGGGTTCATCCCCGTTCGCCAGGCGAACACTGTGGTCGGCAGGATTCTCGCGAAGACCGGGCGCCGCCGCCCATTGCTGTTCCACCGCTGCATAGCTGGCCCGCACAAGTCCGTTGGAACTGCTGTGCGGCGTGCGCAAGGCCGGCTGCCCGTCCTTGAGGTGCGTTGTCAGCGTATCGGTGCTGCTGGCCAGCAGAAAGCCGTTTTCATCCACTACATACGCCACGCCATTGGGTGAGACCGGTTGGGTGCGCAACAGGCTGGACAAGGCCTCAAGGCGCAGATCGACCCCCAGCACACCGGCAGCTGCGCCTTCACCGTCATAGACCGGCTGAGAAACCGTGAGCAACAGCTGTTTGTTGATTGTCGACAGCGTGACCGGTGAAAACACCCGGGCCTTGGCCTGCAATGCGGCGTCGGTCCAGGGGCGGTTGCCCGGTGCCGCGCTCTGGCCAGCCGTTTCGGCAAGCCTGAGCGGCGACTTGGCCGTGCTCGACGAAAAAACGCGGGCCCCGTTGTCCAGAGCTCCGCGCCCGCCGAAACGTAGCCCATCGGCCGCGTTCTCGACGCCATGTGTACGACCGTCGGCACCGGTGAAGTAGATGAAACGCAGGTCCGGCGAAGAACGGGCCAGCGCGATGGCCATCGGCGCAAAAAGGGCGGGATCACTCACCCATTCCGATGTGCGGGTCCTCTGCGGGCTTGTCGCGCCTTCCGGCGCCATCCCGTCAAGAGCGCGGGTTGCGTGGCGCAGATGGGCCTGAACGGCTGTTTGCCCGCGCAAGGCCGCCTCCCTGAGGGTCCGCGAGGCCAATTCGTCAACCGAGGCCAGATCACGCTGGATCAGCAGATACCCCAGACCGATGGCCGGAAGCAGAACAAGAAGCAGCAAACTGAGGCCGAGCAGGCTGCGAATCGAGAACTGTTTCATGTGCGGATCGGCACGAGGCGGGCGGGGAGGAGTCTCGTGGGACGTATCGGAACTTCAACCGGGGATGTCGCAGTATGGAGGAATCGCACCGGAAACTCTAGCGGCGTGTGGGGCGGTTGCCACTGCGAGCGAACGCTTCGAGTACGTCGGCGGAAACTCGGTTGCCAGTGACACAAAAACGCGTACCAATGGAGTACTTCCTGTCTGACCAGCCCGCCGGTCAGGGGTTGGCCTTGGGGAAAGCCGGGGTAATTCACTCGCCAATTTGTCGCAAAGGGCGCGCTTCACTGGTCACAATACGGGCTCTTCGGCCACGAGTTCAGTTCGGACAGTCACTTGGTGTCCCAGGAGTGACCCGGAACCGTGAGGACGCGAACAGGAAAGTGCTGCCGGTTGTTGGAGTAATGTGATGCCGTTGGTTGTGGTGATCGAAGACGATGCCAGCACGCGCGTGCTGGTTTCCGCCGTGATGCGCAAGGAGGGTTACCAGGTCGTGGTGGCCGAAGACGGTGCCCAGGGCCTCGCACTGATCCGCGAATACCTTCCTGATCTGATCATCAGTGATGTTCGTATGCCGGTGATGGACGGATTCGGCGTCCTGGAGGCCGTTCGCGCCTCCGAGGCGACGGCCACCACCCCCATCATTCTGCTCACGTCCTTGCAGGATCGAGCCAACATGCGCCACGGCATGACAGCTGGTGCGGACGACTACCTCACCAAGCCATTCAAGGCGCAGGAGCTGAGAGAGGCGGCCGTTGCCCAGTTGAACAAGCGGGGGCGGGTCGAGGCGGTGCGGGCTCAGGCGGTCGACAAGGCGCTAGCGGTACAGCAGGAAAAGATTACGCAGCTTTACGAAAAGCGCATGGCCAAAGAGCTGTCGATGCAGTGGCCGGAGGCGGGGCAGACCGATGCCCATGAGCGACATCCGAGCGCGACCGCACTGTTCGCGGACATGCGTGATTATGCAAAGTGGACGCAGCGGCTCGCGCCCCATGAACTGGGTGATCTGGTGACCAAGTTCTACTCCAGCGTCGGCGACACGGTTCATCTGTTCGGGGCACGGCACATGCAGTTCGTCGGTGACGGCATGTTGTGCGTTTTTGTCAACTCGGCAGACACCCATTCGGTCAACCATGCGCTGCGGGCGGCAAAGGCTGCGCTGGGCCTGCAAGACGGCTGCCGGCGAATTGATTCCTTCATTCAGCAGAAGTTCGCTGATCGGGGGCTTCCCCCGTTTCGTTTGAACGTGGTCATGCACACCGGGCCAGTGATGTTCACGCCGCTGGATGGACTTTTCGCCATGGCGACCCAGTCGACCCCGGTCGGCGAGCCGGTAAGCACGGTCCTGAAGTTCTTCAGCAACCCGAACGCGCCCGACTGGGCGATCGCAGCTACCACCCAGACCAATGTGCTCCTGCGTGGGAGTGTCCGTACCGGGCGACGCGCGCTCGTGACGATGCCCGATCGTCCCTTGGGGCTGGACATGGTTGAGTTCCTGGGCCTGGCGCAATAGGCTTGTCCGACCCTGGCCCTGGCAGGTTTGGCGATCAGGCGGGCCGCGGGTTGGCCATGGGCGAACTGCCCGTTTGGGTGCTGTGGGTGAAGAGCCAGTCCTTGAACGCCGTGGCAGCTGCCGAAAGGCGCTTGCCGCGCGGATAGACCACATGCCAGCGGCGGATCAGCGGGAAGCCCTGCACATCGAGTTGTGCCAGTTCGCCAAGAGCCAGTTCCGCCGCGACGGTGTGAATTGACAGCACCGCCAGTCCCAGGCCCCCGGCCACGGTTTGTTTGATGGCCTCATTGCTGCCGACCTCCAGTCGATTTCTGAGCACGAGGCCCTGACTGGCGAAGAATTTCTCTGCGGTCAGTCGGGTTCCCGAGCCGGGTTCGCGCAGGATGAACGGCTCGTGCGCGAGTTTTTTCGGCGCGATGCCCCTCTGCCCCACCAGCGGATGCTCGGGCGGCGCTACCAGCACCAGGGGGTTGTCGGCAAGTTCCTCGCTGATCACGTTCATCTGCTCGGGGGGCTGACCCATGATGTAGAGGTCGTCCTCGTTGCCGGCCAGGCGTTGCAGCAGCTTCTCCCGGTTGCCCACCACCATCGCTACCTCGATACCCGGGTGCGCGGCGCAAAAGCCGCCCAGCAACTTGGGCACGGTGTACTTCACCGTGGTCAGGATGGCGAGTTTGAGGCTGCCGCGCTCCACACCTTGCAGCGCGGCAAGGTCCTCGGCCAGCCGCTGCAAGCGCGCTTCGATGTCCTCGCTTGCTTCGGCCAGCGTCGTTCCGGAAGCGGTCAGGTAGATCTTCTTGCCCAGTTGCTCGAACAGCGGCTGGCCCACGGTTTCTGACAACTGTTTGACCTGCAAGGACAGTGTGGGCGGCGAGAGATGCAGTTCCTCGGCCGCACGGGCAAAACTTTTGTTGCGCGCGACCGCGAGAAAGATGCGCAACTGGTTCAACGTGACGTGACGCAGGTTCATGGGCGTGTCGGAACCATTTATTTTTATAAAACATTATCGTCTAAACATTTTACTTTTATTTATTGTTCAGGACCGACAGAATCCGCACCAGTTCAGAGCAGGAGCGCCCCATCGCAGCACAGTGCGGACCGCTTTGGGCACCTCAGTGAGTCGTTCATTACCCGAATTGGAGCAATACGCATGGCCGTCAAGACCTACAACGCCGGTGTCAAGGAATACCGCAGCACCTACTGGGAGCCCCAGTACACCGTCAAGGACACCGACATTCTGGCGGTGTTCAAGATCACGCCCCAGCCCGGGGTCGATCGGGAGGAAGTGGCCGCCGCCGTGGCCGCCGAGTCGTCCACGGGTACCTGGACCACAGTCTGGACCGACCTGCTGACCGACCTGGATTACTACAAGGGCCGCGCCTACCGCATTGAAGACGTGCCCGGTGACGACACCTGCTTCTACGCTTTTGTGGCCTATCCGATCGACCTCTTCGAGGAAGGTTCGGTGGTCAACGTGCTGACCTCCCTGGTGGGCAACGTCTTCGGTTTCAAGGCATTGCGGGCCTTGCGGCTCGAAGACATCCGTTTCCCGATCGCTTACGTGAAGACCTGCGGTGGCCCGCCCCATGGCATCCAGGTCGAGCGGGACATGATGAACAAGTACGGCCGTCCGTTGCTGGGCTGCACCATCAAACCCAAGCTCGGTCTGTCAGGCAAGAACTATGGGCGTGCCGTGTACGAATGCCTGCGTGGGGGGCTGGACTTCACCAAGGACGACGAGAACGTCAACAGCCAGCCCTTCATGCGCTGGCGCCAGCGATTCGACTTCGTGCAGGAAGCCATCGAGAAGGCCGAGCGCGAGACCGGCGAGCGCAAAGGCCACTACCTGAACGTGACCGCCCCCACGCCTGAAGAGATGTACAAGCGCGCCGAGTACGCCAAGGAAATCGGCTCGCCGATCATCATGCACGACTACCTGACCGGCGGCTTCTGTGCCAATACCGGTCTGGCCAACTGGTGCCGCGACAACGGCATGTTGCTGCACATCCACCGGGCGATGCACGCCGTGATCGACCGCAATCCGCACCACGGCATCCATTTCCGAGTGTTGACCAAGTGCCTGCGCCTGTCCGGCGGCGACCACCTGCACTCCGGAACCGTGGTGGGCAAGCTCGAAGGCGACCGCGCTTCCACCCTAGGCTGGATTGACATCATGCGTGACGAGTTCATCAAGGAAGACCGCAGCCGGGGCATCTTCTTCGACCAGGACTTCGGCTCCATGCCCGGCGTGATGCCGGTGGCCTCCGGCGGTATCCACGTCTGGCACATGCCGGCCCTGGTCAACATCTTCGGTGACGATTCGGTGCTGCAGTTCGGCGGCGGCACGCTCGGTCACCCCTGGGGAAACGCCGCTGGCGCAGCCGCCAACCGTGTCGCGCTGGAAGCCTGCGTCAAGGCGCGCAACGAAGGCGTCGCGGTGGAGAAAGAGGGCAAGGCCGTACTGAGCGAAGCCGCCAAACACTCGCCCGAACTCAAGATCGCCATGGAGACCTGGAAAGAGATCAAGTTCGAGTTCGACACGGTGGACAAACTCGACATCGCCCACAAGTGAACCCGCTCCATCGAACCCTCTGAAAGAAGCACATCATGAGCATGCAGGACTATCACAGCCGCCTCTCCGACCCCTCCAGCCGCAAGTTCGAGACTTTCTCTTACTTGCCCGCCATGACCAAGGATGAGATCCGCAAACAGGTCGAGTACCTGGTCAAGAAGGGCCTGAATCCCGCGATCGAGCACACCGAGCCGCAGTACCTGATGGACTCGTACTGGTACATGTGGAAACTGCCCATGTTCGGTGAGACCGATGTGGACAAGGTGCTGGCCGAGTGCGAAGCCTGCCGCCAGGCCAATCCGGACAACCATGTACGCCTGATCGGCTACGACAACTTCAAGCAGTCGCAAGGCGCGTCGATGGTGATCTACCGCGGAAAGACCGTCTGAAAGGGGTGGGGCCCATGAGCGATACTCTGGACGCGTACCGCGTCGCCACACAACCCTACTACCGCCCCGTCGCCGACGAGGTCGAGTTGTATGAGGCTGCGTACTCGGTGCGCATGCCCATGATGCTCAAGGGCCCCACCGGCTGTGGCAAGACACGTTTCGTCGAATACATGGCGTGGAGGCTCAACAGGCCGCTGATCACTGTGGCCTGCAACGAAGACATGACTGCCAGCGATCTGGTGGGCCGTTTCCTGCTGGATGCCCAGGGCACCCGCTGGCAGGACGGCCCGCTGGCCATGGCCGCACGCTACGGCGCGATCTGTTACCTCGACGAAGTCGTCGAAGCCCGGCAGGACACCACCGTGGTTATCCACCCTTTGACCGACAACCGCCGTGTGCTCCCGCTGGAGAAAAAGGGCGAACTGGTCAAGGCCCACCCGGACTTCCAGATCGTCATCTCCTGCAACCCGGGCTACCAGAGCCTGATGAAGGACCTCAAGCAGTCCACCAAGCAGCGCTTTGGCGCGCTGGATTTCAACTACCCCGAACACGCGATCGAGGCCGAGATCGTGGCGCACGAAACCGGCGTCGGCGCCGAGGTGGCGGACAAGCTGGTTGGTATCGCCGAGCGGGCGCGCAACCTCAAGGGCCACGGCCTGGACGAAGGCATCTCCACCCGCATGCTGATCTACGCGGGCAGCCTGATCGCCCAGGGCGTGCTGGCCCAGGCCGCCTGCCGTGTGGCCCTGGTGCGCCCCATCACCGACGACCCGGACATGCGCGACGCGCTCGACGCCGCAGTGGCTACATTCTTCTGACTCCCGACGTTCCGCCATGAGCGTCCACCTGCACGACCACACCGAGTGGACCCAGCAGCTCGCACCCGCCTCGCGCGCGCTGCTGGAGCACACCTGGTCCGATGCCACCAAAGTGTTCTCCGCACGCGGGCTGGACAACTATGTCAAAGGCGCCGCTGCGCTGCAGGGTCTGGGCCGGGGCGATGAGCTGGTCAATGCCTGGCTCGACGGCGCGCCGCAGGTGGCCCGGGAGATCGGCGAGGACGTGGTGGGCGAGCTTGCCACCACCGCGCTCCTGCTTGCGTCCAAGACCTCGGGCGCGGTGATCGAACTGGTGCTGGCCACCGCGCCCACTGCCGCGCGCCGCCTGGCCGATGGCGCGCTGTTCCTGCAATACCTGCAGTTTCTCAATACCCTGGTGGCGCAGGCGCCGCGCGGCCTGCGTCCCCTGCTGGGACAGCTTGATGCACTGTTCGTGCAGCTCACACTCGGCGGCCTGCGGCGCTGGGCGACCTGGGGAGCGCAGGCGCACCGCACGAACTACGAAGAACAGATCGCCTATTTCGGCTTGCAGTCGAAAGAGTCGCTGGCCATGCTGCAGAAGGAGCGCAAGGGCACGCTGCTGGTGGATGTGCAAAGGCGCATCAACATGTACCTTCGCGCGCTCTGGGGCCGCGACTTTTTCATGCGCCCCACGGCGGGAGACTACGAAAGCCGCGATGGCTACCGGCCCTTCATTGAGGACTACTTCATCCACCTGCCCGACGCCTACGACGCGGTCGACGGCAACGCCGGCCCGGTGGACGCGATACAGCTGTACCGCGCCGCAGCCGCGCATGCCGCTGCGCACGTGGTCTTCACACGCCAGCCAATCTCGGCCGAGTCGCTCAGCCCGTGGCAAATGGCGGTGATCGGTCTGATGGAAGACGCACGGGTCGAGGCACTGGCGATGGCGCGCTTTCCCGGGCTGCGATCGCTCTGGGCGAGCCTGCACACGGCGCAGGCCTCGCAGCAGCGGTCAGCGGGCGACTGGCTGGGGCGACTGGCGCGTGCGTTGCTCGACCCGGACTTCGTCGACCCACACCCCTGGATCGCCCAGGGCCGTGCGCTCCTGGCTGCGGCGCTTCCGCAAATCATCGCTGATCCACACCACAACACGGTGTCTTGGGAGATGGGCGTGCAGCTTGCACACCGTTACCGGGAGCTCACGCAGGGTCCGGCCTTCCAGCCGCGCACCGACCTGCAAACCGCGGCCTACCGCGACGACAACCGCTACTTCTGGGCTTTCGACGGCTTTGACGTTGAGCGTTCCATCGCCGCCGGGTACGAACCGCCGCAGCAGGTGCGAAAGCAAGTCAACCTGATGGAGTTCGTCAACGAGCTGGAGGTGGAAGGGGCGGGTGATGACGCGCAGGAAATCTGGGTCCTGGGCACTGAACTTTTCCCCTACGAAGACTTGGGCGTGTCGTTCAACCAGAGTGAAGGTCGCGAGCCGGTGCTGCCGGCAGTGCACTACGGTGAGTGGGACCACATGATCCAGCTCGAACGACCGGCCTGGGCCACCGTACAGGAGCGACGGCCCAGGGCCGGTGACCCGGCAGTCATTGATGACATTCTGGTTGAACATCGCCGCCTGACCGGGAGGATGAAGTACCTCCTGGACGCCATGCAGCCCCAGGGCGTGCAGCGGATCCGCAAGCTGGAAGACGGCGACGAAATCGACCTCAACGCGGCGCTGGCCTCACTCACCGATCTGCGCATGGGGCGGCAACCGGATCCCCGCATCATGATGCGCAGTGTGCGCAAGACGCGCGACATTTCGGTTCTTGTCCTGCTGGACCTCTCACAGTCCACCAACGAAAAGGTCCCGGGCCAGGAACACACCGTGCTTGACCTCACCCGCTCGGCCTGCGCGTTGCTTGCTGACGCAATCGAGAAAGTGGGCGACCCGTTTGCCATCCACGGCTTCTGTTCCGACGGCCGGCACGACGTGAACTACTGGCGCTTCAAGGACTTTGGTCAGCCCTACGACGGCGTGGCGAAAGCGCGCCTGGCGGGCATGGAAGGTCAGCTCTCCACCCGCATGGGCGCGGCCATCCGCCACGCCGCGGCGTCGCTCAAGGCGCAACGCAGCACCAAAAAGCTGCTGCTCGTCATCACCGACGGTGAACCGGCGGATGTGGATGTGCGCGACCCGCAGTACCTTCGCCAGGACACCCGGAAAGCGGTGGAGGAGGCCGGCCGCAGCGGCGTGGTGACCTACTGCATGAGCCTGGACCCGCGCGCCGACCAGTACGTGCGCCGCATCTTTGGTGAACGCCACTATCTGGTGGTGGACAAAGTGGAAAGACTGCCTGAGAAGCTGCCGGTGCTCTATGCTGGTCTGACCCGATAACCTGGAAATCCACCATGAGCACGATCCACAGCCGTCAGCAGACCTACGCTGGCATCGCCCACGAAGAACCCCATGGCATGACCATGACCGGGCGCATCATCCGCGATGCCTGGGTGTTTGGTCTTTTGCCGGAGGGCGAAGGTTTTGCCGGCAAAAGCGCGGGTGATCTGCAGAATCTGTTCGAGGCCGTGCACAAGGCCTGGGAGCCCTACGGCCAGTTGCCCAGTCGCCTGCCTGCCGAACTGGTCCAGCGCCATGCGCGCATCCACGCCGAGGCGGTGGAGCGGGCCAAGAGCCTGGGCTGGGACGCGGAGCTGGCCGACGATGACTGATCAGGCGCCGCTGTGGCTGCCCGACGGAAGCGGGACCAGGGCGCCGTACTTGCCGGCCAGGTAACTCTCAGCGCGCTCCAGCATGAAGTAGCGGAATGCCTCGGCCGCCGGCGACAGCAGCTTGGAAAGGTTGTGCACCAGATTCCAGCCGCGCCAAACGGGGGTGCCTTCCACATCCAGCGTGGCAATGAGCTGATGCTCCAGTTCCAGACCGATGGTGTGCAGCGAAAGGAAGCTGATCCCCATGCCGGCCATGACCGCCTGTTTGATGGTTTCGTTGCTGGTCATTTCCATCACCACACGCGGCTCCAGGCGCGAGCGGGACAAAAATTTCTCCATGGCGGCGCGTGTACCTGAGCCCCGCTCGCGAAGGATGAATCCGTAGGGCCGCAGCGACTCCACACTTGGGTGGCCCACTTTGAGCAGAGGGTGGTCGGTGGGCGCAACAAAAACATGGGGGTGTGCGGCAAAGGGTTCGGCGCGGGTGGCCAGCTCGTTCGGTGCCCGTCCCATCACCGCGATATCCACTTCGTTGCCCTGCAGCATCTTGACCAGCTGCTCGCGATTGCCGACCGCAAGGCGGATTTCGATGCCCGCGTGCTCCTGCTTGAATTCCGCCAGCAGCCGTGGCAAGAAATACTTGGCGGTGCTGACCATCCCGATCGTCAGCTGTCCGACCTCCAGTCGCTGCAACCGCGCGGCGGCATCTTCCGCGTCCTTGAGTGTCGAGAGCATTCTGCGGGCGTAGACCAGCATGTACTCGCCCGCGGTGGTCAGCGCGACCTGGCGACCGGTACGCTCAAACAAAGGCAGGCCCACATGCCCTTCAAGTTCCTTGACCTGCATGGTCACCGCC
The DNA here is from genome assembly GCF_057219955.1 of Curvibacter sp. T50. Classification (NCBI taxonomy): domain Bacteria; kingdom Pseudomonadati; phylum Pseudomonadota; class Betaproteobacteria; order Burkholderiales; family Comamonadaceae; genus Curvibacter; species Curvibacter sp. T50. The sequence continues at coordinate 1,697,686 of NZ_JBXVVU010000001.1, read as the reverse complement.
GGCGGTGTCAGATGCAAGGCTTCGGCGGCACGAGCGAAGCTGAGGTGGCGGGCGACCTCCGTGAAAACCCTAAGCTGGCGGAATGTAGCGTTTTTCATTCAGGTTTAGCTGAATATAAACAGAATAAAACTTGAATATAACTTACTTAAGCTTTTGCTTATAGTGAGCCCGTCATGCCCCAACAGGGGTGCCCTCCGATTTTTTCCAACCCATGCAGACCATGCTCAAGGCGCTCATTTTCGATGTCGACGGCACGCTGGCCGATACGGAAAACGCACACCGCGCTGCGTTCAATGCGGCGTTTGCCGAAGTGGGGCGCGACTGGGTGTGGGACGAGGCCCTGTACACCCGATTGCTGGAGGTATCGGGCGGCAAAGAGCGCATCCTGCATTACTGGCGTAGCATTCAGCCCGATCTGAAGGACATAGGGGGCGCCGGGGTGCGTGACACCGTCGCCCGTATCCATGAGATCAAGACTGCCGCCTACGAGCGTGCCGTCCAGGAGGGTGCGGTGCAGTTGCGCCCCGGCGTACTGCGCCTGATCGAATCGGCCTGGGCGGCGGGTTTGCGCCTGGCCATTGCCACGACGACCTCACCGGTCAATATCGCTGCGCTGTTGCGCGCCGCCATCGGGCCGGACTGGCCGCATTTTTTTCAGGTGGTGGAAGACGCCTCGACCGCGCCCGAAAAAAAGCCCAACCCGCAGGTCTACCTGCAGTCACTCCGCCGCCTGGGTTTGACCGGGTCCGAATGCCTGGCCTTCGAAGACTCCGCCAACGGGCTGCGCGCGGCGACATCGGCCGGCCTGGCCACCCTCATTACCCCGAACGCCTATACCGCCCACCAGGACTTCCGGGGCGCGTTGCGTGTCCTTCCTGATCTGCAAGGCACCACCGTTGCCCACCTGCGCTCGTGGCATTCGGATGCCCTGCAGCGCCGTGTCGCTTGAAAGACCCTGCCATGACCACCGCTTTGCGCCTTGCTCCTTCCATTCTTTCCGCCGATTTCGCCCGCCTGGGCGAGGAGGTGCGCGCTATTGAAGCCGCTGGCGCCGATCTGGTGCACTTCGACGTGATGGACAACCACTACGTGCCTAACCTCACCATCGGCCCGCTGGTGTGCGAGGCGATCCGTCCGCATGTGTCGATCCCCATTGACGTGCACCTGATGGTGGAGCCGGTCGATGCGCTGATTCCCTTGTTTGCCAAGGCCGGCGCCAATCTCATCACCTTCCACCCCGAGGCCAGCCGCCATGTGGACCGGACGCTGCAGCTGATCCGCGACCACGGCTGCAAGGCGGGCATCGTGCTGAACCCGGCCACCCCGCTGGACTGGATGGACCACGTGATGGACAGGCTGGACATCGTGCTGCTGATGAGCGTCAACCCCGGCTTCGGCGGCCAGAAGTTCATCGACGCCACCCTGCCCAAACTGCGCGAGGCGCGCCGGCGGATTGACGCGTACACCGGCGAGACCGGCCGGGCTATCTGGCTGGAGGTCGACGGAGGCGTGAAGTCGGACAACATTGGTGCCATCGTCGCGGCGGGTGCCGATACCTGCGTGGCCGGCAGCGCGGTGTTTGGCGCACCGGACCCGGATGGTGGCTACCGCGGTGTCATGAAAACCCTGCGTTCCAGCGCCCGCCCCTGATCCCGACCCGATTGCACTGATTTCCCCTCTTCTGTCGAAAGACCACGATGACCACAAGACGCCGATTTACCCTCACACAGTACCTCATCGAGCAACGGCGACGCTTTCCTGGCGCCAGCGGCGATTTCAACTCGCTGGTCCTTGAGGTCGCGCTGGCCTGCAAAGCGATTGCCCGCTCGGTTGCGTTGGGTGAACTGGGCAACGTGCTCAGCCACTTTGGCGAGGACGAGGTGAGCACGGCCGTCAACATTCAGGGCGAGGAACAAAAGCGGCTGGATGTCATCAGCAACGCCTATTTCACCGAAATGACCGAGTGGAGCGGCAATCTCGCCGGCATGGCCTCCGAAGAGATGGATCACCCCTACCAGATCCCGGCGCCGCACCCGCGCGGCAACTACCTGCTGGTGTTCGACCCGCTGGACGGCTCCAGCAATCTGGACGTGAACGTCACGGTAGGCAGCATTTTCAGCATCCTGCGCGCACCGCAGGACGTCATTGACAGTGGCCGCGACGTGGTCGAGTCGGATTTCTTCCAGCCAGGCGCGCAGCAGATGGCGGCCGGCTACGCGCTGTACGGCCCGAGCACCATGCTGGTGCTGACCGTGGGCAACGGCGTGGCCGGTTTCACCCTGGACCCCAATCTGGGCCAGTTCATGCTGACGCATCCGAACATCCAGGTGCCGCCGGACACCCAGGAGTTCGCCATCAATGCGTCGAACAGCCGCTTCTGGGAGCCGCCGGTCAAGCGCTACGTGGACGAATGCCTCGCTGGCAAGACCGGCCCGCGTGGCAAGGACTTCAACATGCGCTGGATTGCCTCGATGGTGGCCGAGGCGCACCGCATCCTCATGCGCGGCGGCGTGTTCATGTATCCGCGCGACACCAAGGACCCCAGCAAGCCCGGGCGCCTGCGCCTGCTGTACGAGGCCAGTCCGGTGGGCTTCATCATGGAGCAGGCCGGTGGCCGGGCCAGCACCGGTCGGGAGCCGGTGCTCGGCGTACAGCCGACGGCCCTGCACCAGCGCATTGGCCTGGTGTTCGGCAGCAAAAACGAGGTGGAACGCATCGAGCGCTACCACCGGGAGCCGGTCGCGATCAAGGACGACAACCCGCTGTTTTCCGAGCGGAGTCTGTTTCGGGATTGAGAAAGTTCCGAAAAGAATAGCAAACAGTGACCTTTTTACGCTGGGTATTGCCAGATTTGACCTGAATTTCACTCTCCGGAGATATCCCCATGTCCGAACGCCATCCCATCATCGCCATCACCGGCTCCAGCGGTGCCGGAACCTCCACGGTGACCCGTACCTTCCAGAACATCTTCCGCCGCGAGAACCTCAAGGCCGCCGTCATTGAAGGTGACAGCTTCCACCGGCTGGACCGCAAAGCCATGAAACAGCGAATGGCCGAGGAAGAGGCCAAAGGCAACCGCCACTTCAGCCACTTCGGCGCCGAAGGCAACCTGTTCCCCGAAATCGAGGGCTTGTTCCGCCAGTACGCCACCGACGGCACCGGCCAGTGCCGCAAATACCTGCACAACGCCGAAGAAGCGGCGCCCTACCAGCAGGAGCCCGGCACCTTCACCCCGTGGGAAGACATTCCCGCCGGAACCGACCTGCTGTTCTACGAAGGCCTGCACGGCGCGGTGAAAACCGACACGGTCGACATCGCCCGCTACCCGGACCTGCTGATCGGCGTGGTGCCGTCCATCAACCTGGAGTGGATCCAGAAGCTCATCCGCGACAAGACGCAACGCGGCTACAGCCAGGAAGCGGTGGTGGACACCATCCTGCGCCGCATGCCCGACTATGTGAACTACATCGTGCCGCAGTTCGGCCTGACGCACGTGAACTTCCAGCGCGTGCCGGTGGTGGACACCTCCAACCCCTTCATCGCGCGGGACATTCCCAGCGCCGACGAGAGCATGGTGGTGATCCGTTTCGCCCAGCCCAAGGGCATCGACTTCCAGTACCTGCTGACGATGATCAACGGCTCCTGGATGAGCCGTGCCAACACCATCGTGGTGCCCGGCGGCAAGATGGAACTGGCGATGCAGCTGATCTTCACGCCCTTCATCTGGCGCATGATGGAGCGCAAGAAGCGCGCCATGGGACTGGCCTGAGCGGCGGCAAGGAGACACGACGATGCGCAATCCTTCGCCCGAACTCGCCCGCCGCATGGCCAACGCCATCCGCATGCTTGCGGTGGACGCCGTGGAAAAGGCCAAATCCGGCCACCCCGGTGCCCCGATGGGCATGGCCGACATCGCCGAGGTGCTGTGGAACCGGCACCTGAAACACAACCCGGCCAACCCGCACTGGCCCGACCGGGACCGCTTTGTGCTGTCCAACGGCCACGGCTCGATGCTGATCTACGCGCTGCTGCACCTGACCGGCTACGACCTGCCGATCGACGAGCTGAAAAACTTCCGCCAGCTGCACAGCAAAACCGCCGGCCACCCCGAGGTGGGGATCACCCCGGGTGTGGAAACCACCACCGGGCCGCTGGGCCAGGGCATCACCAACGCGGTGGGCATGGCGCTGGCCGAAAAACTGCTGGCGGCGGAATTCAACCGCGAGGACGAAGACACCCGCCACACCATCGTGGACCACTTCACCTATGTGTTCCTGGGCGACGGCTGCCTGATGGAAGGCATCAGCCACGAGGCCTGTTCCCTGGCCGGCACGCTGCGCCTGTCCAAACTGGTGGCGTTCTGGGACGACAACGGCATTTCCATCGACGGCCATGTTGAAGGCTGGTTCACCGACGACACCCCGGCGCGTTTCCGCGCCTACGGCTGGCATGTGATCGCCGGTGTGGACGGGCATGACAGCGCCGCGGTGGACGCCGCCGTGGCCGCCGCCCGCGCCCAGGCCGCCCGCCCGGACGGCAAACCGACGCTGATCTGCTGCAAGACGGTGATCGGCATGGGCTCGCCCAACAAGGCCGGCACCCACGACGTGCACGGCGCCGCGCTGGGCGCCGCTGAAGTGGCCGCCACCCGCGAAGCCCTGGGATGGACGGCCGCGCCGTTCGAGTTGCCGGCCGACATCGCTGCCGCCTGGGACGCCCGCGCCGCTGGCGCCGAGGCCGAAGCCGCCTGGCAACAGCGCTTTGACGCCTACCGCGCCGCGTACCCGCTGGAGGCGGCCGAGTTCACGCGCCGCATGGCGGGCGACCTGCTGCCCGACTATGAGGCCCGGCTGCCCGAGCTGCTGGCCACCATCGCCGCCCGGCCCGACACCGTGGCCACCCGCAAGGCGAGCCAGAACGCACTCGATCTGCTGGCGCCGCTGGTGCCCGAGTTCTTCGGTGGCAGCGCCGACCTGACCGGCTCCAACCTGACCAACTTCAAGGGCTGCGTGAAGGCCGGGCGCGATGCCAGGGGCAACCACCTGAGCTACGGTGTGCGCGAGTTCGGCATGGCTGCGATCATGAATGGCATCGCGTTGCACGGCGGGTTCATCCCCTACGGCGGCACCTTCCTGACCTTCAGCGACTACAGCCGCAACGCCATCCGCATGGCGGCGCTGATGAAGCAGCGGGTCATCCACGTCTTCACCCACGACTCCATTGGCCTGGGCGAAGACGGCCCGACGCACCAGAGCGTGGAGCACGTGCCCAGCCTGCGCCTGATCCCGAATCTGGATGTCTGGCGCCCGGCCGACGCGCTGGAAACTGCCGTGGCCTGGGCCCACGCGCTGGAGCGCCGCGACGGACCCTCGGCGCTGTGCCTGTCGCGCCAGAACCTGCCCAAGGTCACCGGCACGGTGCTGGCCGGCCACATTCGCAAAGGCGGCTATATCCTGACCGACATGGACGAGCCACAGGCCGTGTTGCTGGCAACCGGCTCGGAAGTGGAGATTGCGCTGCGGGCCCAGGCGGCGCTGGCGGCCGAAGGCATCCGCACCCGCGTGGTGTCCATGCCCTGCACCAACCTGTTTGACCGCCAGAGCGAGGCCTATCAGGACATGGTGCTGCCGCTGGGCCTGCCCACGGTGGCGGTGGAAGCGGCGCACCCGGACTTCTGGCGCAAGTACGTGGGCCGCACCGGCGTGGTGGTGGGCATCGCCACCTTCGGCGAATCGGCGCCTGCCGGGTTGCTGTACGAGCACTTCGGCATCACGTCGGCCCGGGTGGTGGACGCCGCGCGCACGCTGGTGCACCGCGCCGCCCACCGGCGCGAGCAGCCGCTGCCGGCCCACATCGTGCGGTCCAGCAACTGAACCGGTGCCTGCCATGAACCGCGCTTTTGACCTGATCCTGTTCGACCTGGACGGCACGCTGATCGAAACGGCGCCGGAGATCGCCGACGCGGTGAACGACACGCTGCGCCGCTTTGACCTGTCGGAAGTGACGCAGCAGCAGGTGAACGACTGGATTGGCCACGGCACCCGCGAGCTGCTCATCCAGGCGCTGGCCTGGGCGGGCGGTGTTTCCGCCGAAACGGTCCGCCATTCCGAAAGTTTCCAACGGATCGAAATCGAGTTTGGCCGCTTCTATCAGGCGCGTTGCGGCACGCGCAGTCACCTGTATCCCCGAGTGCGTGAGGTGCTGGCGGCGCTGCGCACCGAGGGCGTCAAACTTGCCGTGGTGACCAACAAGGAAGGGCGCTACACCGAGACGGTGCTTGCGGCGCACCAGCTGGGGCCGCTGTTTGACCGGGTCATCAGCGGCGACACGTTGCCGGTGAAAAAGCCGGACCCGGCCGGTGTGCTGGCTTGCCTGGAGCAGTTCCAGGTGCCAGCCGGCCGCGCGCTGTTCGTGGGCGATTCGTCCATCGACGCCGCCACCGCCCGAAACGCCGGTGTGCCGGTGTGGCTGCTGCCGTATGGCTACAACATGGGCCAGCCGGTCGAAGCCTGCGCCCCTGACCGCGTCATCGCCGACTTCTCCGCCCTGCTGGCCGCCGAGGCCCCGGCCTGATCCGCTTTCCGGTTACCTTTTCCATTTCTTCCCATCATGACCCTCAAGATCGGCATCAACGGCTTCGGCCGCATCGGCCGCAACGTGCTGCGCAGCGCCATCCAGAATTTCAGCGACATCCAAGTCGTGGCCATCAACGACCTGCTGGAGCCCGACTATCTGGCTTACATGCTGCGTTATGACAGCGTGCATGGCCGCTTCAAGGGCACCGTCAGCGTCGAGGGCAACACCCTCGTCGTCAACGGCCAGAAGATTCGCCTGACGCAGGAGAAAGACCCCGCCAACCTGAAGTGGGCCGAAGTTGGCGCCGACATCGTGATCGAATCCACCGGCATCTTCCTGGACAAGGCCGGTGGCGAGAAGCACCTGGCCGCGGGCGCGAAGAAGGTCATCTTCTCCGCCCCCTCCAAGGACGACACCCCGATGTTCGTCTACGGCGTGAACCACCAGACCTACGCCGGCCAGACCATCATCTCCAACGCCAGCTGCACCACCAACTGCCTGGCGCCGGTGGCCAAGGTGCTCAACGACAAGTGGGGCATCAAGCGCGGCCTGATGACCACCGTGCACGCGGCCACCGCCACCCAGAAGACCGTGGACGGCCCCAGCAACAAGGACTGGCGCGGCGGGCGCGGCATTCTGGAAAACATCATCCCCAGCAGCACCGGCGCGGCCAAGGCGGTGGGGGTGGTGATCCCCGAGCTGAACAAGAAGCTGACCGGCATGTCGTTCCGGGTGCCGACTTCCGACGTGTCGGTGGTGGACCTGACGGTGGAGCTGGCCAGCCCGGCCAGCTACGCCGAGATCTGCGCCGAGATGAAGGCCCAGAGCGAGGGTGCCCTGAAGGGCGTGCTGGGCTACACCACCGACAAGGTGGTGGCGACCGACTTCCGCGGCGAGACCTGCACCAGCGTGTTCGACGCCGATGCCGGCATTGCGCTGGACAGCACCTTCGTCAAGGTCGTCGCCTGGTACGACAACGAGTGGGGCTACTCGAACAAGTGCCTGGAGATGGTGCGGGTGGTGGGAGCCTCGCTGTGAACGTGCTGCGCTTTTCCGATGTGGTGGCCAGCGGTTTTGCCGCCGGCAAGCGCGTCTTCATCCGCGCCGACCTGAACGTGCCATTGCGCCCTCACGCTCCGCCGCTGCGCGGGTCGCTGCCCCCCGAGGGGGCGTCGGCCGGCTTGGGGCGGCCCGGCGCCGTCCTGGACGACACCGGCTGGGAGATCACCGAAGACACCCGCATCCGCGCCAGCGTGCCCTGCATCCGCATGGCGCTGGAGGCGGGCGCGGCCGTCATGGTCACCAGCCACCTGGGCCGCCCGGTCGAAGGCGCCTTCAAGCCCGAAGACAGCCTCGCGCCGGTGGCCGAGCGGCTGGGTGAACTGCTCGGGCGCGAAGTGCCGCTGGTGGCCGACTGGGTGGACGGCGTCACCGTTGCGCCCGGCCAGGTCGTGCTGCTGGAAAACTGCCGCGTCAACGTCGGCGAAAAGAAGAACAAAGAGGAACTGGCGCGCAAACTCGCCGCGCTGTGCGACATCTTCGTGCACGACGCCTTCGGCACCGCCCACCGCGCCGAAGGCACCACCTACGGCATCGCCCAGTACGCGCCCATCGCCTGCGCCGGCCCGCTGCTGGCGGCGGAGATCGACGCCATCAGCAAGGCCCTCGCCAACCCGAAACGCCCGCTGGCCGCCATCGTGGCCGGCTCCAAGGTCAGCACCAAACTCACCATCCTGCAAAGCCTGGCGAAAAACGTCGACCAATTGATCGTCGGCGGCGGCATCGCCAACACCTTCATGCTCGCTGCCGGGCTGAAGATCGGCAAAAGCCTGGCCGAGCCCGACCTGGTCGGTGAAGCCAAGGCCGTGATCGCAGCCATGGCCGCGCGCGGCGCCGACGTGCCCATTCCCACCGACGTGGTCTGCGCCAAGACCTTTGCCGCCGACGCGCCGGCCACCGTCAAGGCCGCCACCGCCGTGGAGGACGACGACCTGATCCTGGACATCGGCCCCGAGACGGCACAGAAACTGGCCGCCCAGCTCAAGGCCGCCGGCACCATCGTCTGGAACGGCCCGGTGGGCGTGTTCGAGTTTGCGGCCTTTGAAAACGGCACGAAAACGATTGCGCAGGCCATTGCCGAATCGAGCGCCTTCAGCATCGCCGGCGGCGGCGACACGCTGGCGGCCATCGCCAAATACGGTATCGAAAAGGACGTGGGCTACATCTCCACCGGCGGCGGCGCGTTCCTGGAAGTGCTGGAGGGCAAGACGCTGCCGGCGTTCGAGATCCTGCAGGCGCGGGCGGCGGGGTGAGCGGCGTTTACTCACAAAACAGTAGCAAACAATCACCGTTTGGCGATGGGTAATGGCACTTTTCATTCAAATTTTTCGCTTTTAACCTCCTGGAGACCGTTCATGGCCTTTGTTTCCCTTCGCCAGATGCTGGACCATGCCGCCGAGCATGGCTACGGCGTGCCCGCGTTCAACGTCAACAACCTGGAGCAGATCCAGGCCATCATGGAAGCGGCCCAGGAAACCGACAGCCCGGTCATCCTGCAGGCCTCGGCCGGCGCGCGCAAATACGCGGGCGAGGCCTACCTGCGCCACATGGTGCTGGCCGCGGTCGAATCGCACCCGAACATCCCGGTGGTGATGCACCAGGACCACGGGACGTCGGCGGCGGTGTGCCTGCAGTCGATCCGCTCGGGCTTCACCAGCGTGATGATGGACGGCTCGCTGTTGTCGGACGGCAAAACCCCGGCCAGCTACGACTACAACCTCGACATCACCCGCAAGGTGTGCGAGATGGCGCATGCGGTGGGCGTGTCGGTGGAGGGTGAGCTCGGTTGTCTGGGCTCGCTGGAAACCGGGGACGCCGGCGAAGAAGACGGCATCGGCGCCGAGGGCAAACTGAGCCACGACCAGATGTTGACCGACCCGGAGCAGGCGCGCGACTTTGTGGCGAAGACCGGGGTGGACGCGCTGGCCATCGCCATCGGCACCAGCCACGGTGCCTACAAGTTCACCCGCAAACCCACCGGCGACATCCTGGCCATCGACCGCATCGCCGCCATTCACGCCCAGATTCCCGGCACCCACCTGGTGATGCACGGCAGCTCCAGCGTGCCGCAGGAGTGGCTGGAAATCATTCGCCAGTACGGCGGGGACATCAAGGAAACCTATGGCGTGCCGGTGGAAGAAATCCAGCGCGGCATTCGTAGTGGCGTGCGCAAGGTCAACATCGACACGGACATCCGCCTGGCGATGACCGGCGCCATGCGTCAGGTGTTCGCAGAAAAACGATCGGAGTTTGACCCCCGCAAGGCGCTGGAGGCCGCCCGAAAAGCCGCACGGGGCATCTGCAAGGCACGCTTCGAGGCCTTTGGCTGTGCGGGCATGGGCAGCCGAATCAAGCCGGTCAGTCTGGAGCTGATGTCCGCGCGCTACCGCTGACCCGGGAATAACCCTGAGCGGCGCGGGATTTGTCCACCGGATCGGTCAAGCTTCGTTAAAATAAGTGGCGGTTTATATTCACCCCCACCCCACGAGGAGCATCAATGAAAAAGTCTCACTGGATCCTGGCTGCCGCTGTTGCCGCCACCCTGTCGTCCCCGGCGTTTGCCAGCCTGGATCTGGCCAAGGCCAAGGCCTGCATGGCCTGCCACGCGGTGGACAAGAAGCTGGTTGGCCCGTCCTACCAGGAAGTCGCCAAGAAGTACGCCGGCCAGAAGGACGCTGAGGCCATGCTGGCCAAGAGCATCAAGGCCGGCGGTTCGGGCAAGTGGGGTGCCGTTCCCATGCCCGCACAGGCGGCACTCAGTGACGCCGAGGCTGCCACGCTGGCCAAGTGGGTGCTCGCGGGCGCCAAGTAATTCCCTGTTCATGGTCTCCAGGGTCGGGACGGCGATCCGAACCGATTCGTGGAACTGGAAGCGCGACTGGTACTCGTTGCTTTCTTGATCCCGCCAGAGGGTTACCTCTGGCGGGTTTTTTTCTGGTCGGCGACACTGCAGGCCGACCGATCCACCAGGAGGTATTTCCCATGAAAGCGACTGTCGGTTCCCTGCTGTTTGCGCTGCTGGCTCTGCTGGCGGTGTCGGCGAAGGCGCAGACCCCCGAACTGTTTCGTGAAGCCGACCTCAAACTGGGCGAGCGGCTGATCGCCGAGCACAAATGCACTGCCTGCCATGTGAGCAAAGTGGGCGGAGACGGCAGCGCGATCTATCGACCGGCCGGCCGTATCAACACCGCCGGTTTCCTGCGCGGCATGGTCGAGCAATGCAACACCGAACTGAATCTGGGGCTGTTCCCGGAGGAGGTGACGGCTGTCGCGGCCGTGCTCAACCGCGATCACTACCGATTCAAGTAGGCCCGGGCGAAGCGTCGGCGCCGACCTTGGCGAGGCTATCGGTGTAATCCCTGATAAAGCTTCGCGGCATATCCTATATATTCGTGCATCGGCATATAAACAAGTGACGAGAGAATGACTGACGCGGAAACGCAGCGACGGGAAGTGTTTGACAAGGCGGCCGAACTGTTTTCGCTGATGTCTACGCCCATTCGCCTGCGCATCATCAGTGAACTGTGCACCGGCGAGCGCAACGTCGGGCAACTGCTGGAGCGTATCGAAGTCGCGCAGCCCAATATGTCGCAGCATCTGAACATGCTGTACCGGGCAGGCGTGGTGTCTCGCAGACGCCAGGGTGCCCAGATTTATTACCGTATCGCCGACGAATCGGCGGGCATGGTGTGTCGCGCGGTGTGCACGCAGGTGGCGATTGACCTGGACGACAAAGGTTGAAGGCGAGGCGGCGTTTTCAGGCCGTCGCGTGTTCGTGACAACGGAGAAAAGGAGCTTATGTGAAAGACGACAGCATCAACTCAGGAAGGGTCCGCAAGGCACCCGAACATTTCCTGAGCCGTGAAGGAATCAAGACGGTATGGTCCGAGGCCAAACGGGGCCGCCGCGACTTCATCCGCAACGCCTTTGCCGCGGCGGCAGCGGGCGCGGCCGTTCCTGTGGCATTGGCCCAGGGCAACCCGGTTCCGCCGGAGGGTGGGGACCCCAACATCCTGAACCTGCCCGAGCACGCGACGGGTCTCGGGCAAGGGGTCGCGACCGACGGGTATGGCAAGCCGTCCAAGTTCGAAGCCAATGTGCAGCGCCGCCAAAGCCCCGGTCTGACCCAGACCACGCAGGCCTCGGTATCGTTTGCACCCCTGCAGTCGCTCTTTGGCATCGTTACGCCCAGCGGACTGCATTTCGAGCGCCACCACCAGGGCTGGTGGGACATCGACCCCTCCAAGCACCGCTTCATGATCAACGGCATGGTCAAGAAGCCCATGGTGTTCACCATGGACGAGATCATGCGCTTGCCGGCGGTATCGCGTTTCCACTTCATTGAATGTGGTGCCAACACGGCGGTGGAATGGGGCAATGTGGCCGTGCCGACTGTCCAGTACACCCACGGCATGTTGTCCTGCAGTGAGTTCACCGGTGTTCCTCTGATCACCCTGCTGGAACTGGCGGGCGCCGATCTCAAGAACGGCAAGTTTGTCCTGGCGGAAGGCGGTGAAGGCTCGGCCATGACCCGCACCATTCCGATGAGCCTGATCACGTCCGGTGAAGTGATCGTGGCCTATGGCCAGAACGGCGAAATGCTGCGGCCCGAAAACGGCTATCCGCTGCGACTGGTGGTGCCGGGTGTGCAGGGCGTCAGCTGGGTCAAGTACCTGCGCCGGATTGAAGTGGGTGACAAGCCCTATGCAGCCAAGGACGAGGCCATCCACTACATCGACCTGCAACCGGGTGGTCTGCATCGCCAGTACACCAACCTGCAGGAGTGCAAGAGTGTGGTGACCACACCGTCCGGCGGTCAGGTGCTGCTGGACAAGGGCTTCTACAACATCACCGGCCTGGCCTGGTCAGGCAAGGGCAAGATCAAAAAGGTCGACGTCTCGGTGGACGGTGGGCGCAACTGGCGCCAGGCCCGTCTGGAGACGCCCGTGTTGTCCAAGGCGCTGACCCGTTTCAACATCGACTGGGTATGGGATGGCAAAGCCGCCATCATCCAAAGTCGCGCCACCGATGACACCGGTTATGTACAGCCAAACTATCAGCAGCTGCGCGCCGTGCGTGGCACGCGCTCGATCTACCACAACAACGCGATCCAGTCGTGGCTCGTTCAGGAAAACGGAGAGGTCAAGAATGTCCAGGTTTCGTAATGCATGGCTGGCGGTTCTCGCAATCGGCCTGGCGGGCACCGCATTCGCCCAGTCGGGCAAGTTTCCGGGCGTCGGTCGGGAGGCGACCCCCAGGGAAGTCGCGGCCTGGGATATTGATGTACGACCCGATTTCAAGGGCTTGCCTGCGGGCTCGGGCAGCGTTGCCAAGGGCCAGGATGTCTGGGAAGCCAAGTGTGCCCATTGCCATGGCGTGTTCGGCGAGTCCAACGAAGTGTTCAGCCCGCTGATCGGCGGTACCACGGCCAACGACATCAAGAACGGGCGGGTGGCCAACCTGTCTCGCGAGGACTATCCCGGCCGCACCACCATCATGAAGGTGGCCACGGTGTCCACGTTGTGGGACTACATCAACCGGGCGATGCCCTGGACCAACCCCAAGACCTTGACCACCGAAGAGGTCTACGCCGTTACCGCCTTCCTGTTGAACCTGGCGGGCGTGGTACCTGACAACTACACCCTGTCGGACAAGAACATTGCCGAAGTTCAGGCGCGCATGCCCAACCGCAATGGCATGACCACGGCCCACGCCATGTGGCCGGGCAACGAGTTTGGCGGCACCAAGGTGCCCGACGTGCGCGCCAAGGCCTGCATGAAGGATTGCGCCACCGAGCCCAAGGTCGCCTCGTTCCTGCCGGACTTCGCTCGCAATGCGCATGGCAACCTGGCCGAGCAGAACCGTATGGTGGGGGCTCAGCGTGGTGCGGACACCACCCGCCCGGAAGGCAAGGCAGCGCCGGCGGCGGCGCCCGCTGCACCGGCTGCGGCCGCGCCCAAAGCCGAGGGCGGCGCCGACAACAAGGCGGCCATCGCGCTGACGGCCAAACACAGTTGTACGGCCTGCCATGGCATGACGAACAAGATCGTCGGCCCCTCGTTTGCCGATATCGCCAAGAAGCATGCTGGTAAGGTCGATTACCTGACCGGCAAGATCAAGGCGGGTGGCTCGGGTGTCTGGGGTCCGGTGCCAATGCCGCCGCAGTCGATCGGTGATGCCGATGCCAAGGCCATTGCGCACTGGCTGGCGGCCGGCGCGGCCCGTTGAAGCACGGGAAAATACCGAGCGGAAACCTTCATCCTTTCATTAGCATTGATTTAACCAAGGAGATCCCCAATGCAAAATCGTCGCGATACCCTCAAGCAGGGCGCCGTGGTAGCCGGCTTGCTGGCTTCGACCGGACTGTTCCCGCAGTACGCCCATGCGTTCAACAAGAATGCGTTCGACGCCAAGTCGATCGCTGACGCGCTCAAGGCCTACGGTGCCGGTGCTCCCGCGGAGAGCAAGGACGTCACGGTGACCGGTCCGGATATCGCCGAGAACGGCGCCGTGGTGCCCCTGGGTGCTGCGACCACGCTGGCAGGCGTCAAGCAGATGCTGTTGCTGGTCGAGAAAAATCCGTCGGCGCTGGTGGCCATGTTCAACGTGACGGACTCTGTGGACGCCAACTTTTCGACCCGCGCCAAGATGGGCCAGTCGTCCGATGTCTACGCCGTGGCGATCATGAACGACGGCAAGGCGCTGTTCGCCAAGAAAGAAGTCAAGGTCACCTTGGGCGGTTGCGGCGGCTGATCGGCGCTTGCTCACCCACCTTTACCGAACCCACCATATTCAGGAGTATTCAAAATGGCAGATCCGATGCGCATTCGCGCCCAAGCCGCTGGCGACAAAGCCACTGTTCGCGTTCTCATGAGCCACGAAATGGAAACCGGTCAGCGCAAGGACGCCGCCGGCAAGACCATTCCGGCGTGGTTCATCCAGAACGTTGAAGCCAAGCACAACGGCAAGACGGTCATGACCGCCGAGTGGGGCACGGCCGTGTCCAAAAACCCGTTCCTTCAGTTCTCCGTCAAAGGCGCCAAGGCGGGCGACAAGATCGCCGTGACCTGGAAAGACAACAAAGGCGAAACCCGGACGGACGAAGCCACCGTGTCCTGATCCAACGACGCGGAATTGCGGACCTGCAGGGGTGAAGGTGACTTCACCCTTGTTTTTTCAACCACAAGAGGAAGACAAGCGGATGACCAAATCAATGTGGATCCTGGCGGCCGGCGCCTTGTGCACGACGGCAGCATTGGCCCAGAAAAATGCGGCGGTGCAGTCCATCGAAGAGTATCGTGCGATGCTGCAAGATGGCAATCCCGCAGAGCTTTTCGAAGCGAAAGGCGAGGGCCTGTGGAAGCAGAAGCGGGGTCCGAAAAATGCTTCGCTGGAACAATGCGACCTGGGCAAGGGTCCCGGTGTGGTCAAAGGCGCTTTTGTCGAGCTGCCGCGGTATTTCCCGGATACGCAGAAGATGCAGGACCTGGAGTCGCGCCTGGTGACTTGCATGGAAACCCTGCAAGGCTTCAATGGCGCCGAGATCGCCAAGACCCGGTTTGGCCGGGGCGAGCAAAACAACGTCACAGCGCTGGCGACCTGGATTTCGGCCGAATCGAAGGGCATGCGCTTCAACTTGCCGCAGAACCATCCCCAGGAAAAGACATTCTATGAAGTGGGCAAACGCCTTTTCTTCCAGCGCGGTGGTCCCCATGACTTCTCCTGCGCTTCCTGCCACGGTGAAGATGACAAACGCATCCGCCTGCAGGACCTGCCCAACCTGACCAAGAACCCGGGCGACGGCATCGGGGTGGCGGCGTGGCCGGCTTACCGGGTGTCCAACGGGCAAATGTGGGGCATGCAACTGCGGCTCAATGACTGCTACCGTCAGCAACGTTTCCCCTACCCGGGATTTGGCAGTGACGCAACGATCGCGCTGGGTGTCTACCTCGGTGTCAACAGCAAGGGATCGGCGTCTGTGGCGCCGGCAATCAAGCGTTAAGAACCAGGAGCATTGCATGAAGACCATCGCCACCACGACCGCTGCCTTGCTGGGCGCCGCCGCCATTGTTGCCGGCTGTGCCAGCACACCCGCAACCCCCGACTATGACAAGCTGACCGACGAGATCGTCAAGGCGTCGTTCCGCGACGAAGGCATTGTCAAAGTGACCACCTTGACCCAGACCGACGAGACCAACCGCCTGTGCAGCGCCGCCGACGTTGCAGGCAAGCCGCTGGACGAGAAAACCGCCAAACGAATCGAGGCGGAAAATCTCAAGACGGTCAAATGGCCGACCGATGGCAAGTTTCTCGGTGACTGGCGAGAAGGCGAGCGCATTGCCCAAAGTGGCCGAGGCTTGACCTACACCGACGACGCGACCGTGGTCAACGGCGGCAATTGTTACAACTGCCACCAGATCGACAAGAAAGAAATCTCCTTTGGCACCATCGGCCCGAGCCTGTACAACTACGGCAAGATCCGCGGCGTGGCCGACCCCAGCAGCCCGGCTTCCAAGGCGATCGTCGAATACACCTGGGGCAAGATCTGGAACGCCAAGGCCTACAACGCCTGCTCCAACATGCCACGCGCCGGTCACACCGGAATTCTTACCGAAGCGCAGGTGCGTCACGTGGTGGCCTTGCTGCTCGACCCCAAGTCCCCGGTGAACCAGTAAACCGTGTTCCACAGACCCGGCCTGGCCGGGTCTTTTCTTCTTCCTTACTTCAGTAGTTGCTTACATGTTGAATTTGTCCAAACGCGAATTTCTTCAGGTCCTGGGCGCAGGATCAGTGGCTGGAATGGGTCTGGGTACCTGGGCCGAGGCCGATGCGGCAACCGCCGCCAATGCGCTGTATGACATTCCTCGATTCGGGCAGGTCTCCTTTCTGCACATGACCGATTGCCACGCGCAGCTCAAGCCGATCCACTTTCGCGAGCCTTCGATCAATCTTGGCATTGGCTCCATGAAAGGCAACCTGCCGCACCTCGTCGGCGAGCACCTTCTGAAGTTTGCCAAGATTCGCCCGGGCACGGCCGAGGCGCATGCGCTGACTTACCTGGATTATGAAAAAGCGGCCCGCCGCTACGGCAAGGTCGGCGGCTTCGCCCATCTGTCTACCCTGGTCAAACGACTCAAGGGCAGCCGTCCCGGTGCCCTGCTGCTGGACGGCGGAGACACCTGGCAAGGCTCGGGCACCTGCCTGTGGACCAACGGTCAGGACATGGTCGACGCCTGCAAGCTGCTGGGCGTGGACGTGATGACCGGCCATTGGGAATTCACCCTGGGCATGGAACGCGTGAAGGAAATCGTCGAGAAGGACTTTGCCGGCAAGGTCGATTTTGTCGCCCAGAACGTCAAGACCAACGACTTTGGCGACCCGGTGTTCAAGCCGTATGTGATTCGCGAAATCAACGGCGTGCCCTGCGCCATCATCGGCCAGGCCTTCCCGTACACCCCGATCGCGAACCCGCGCTACATGGTGGCCGACTGGGCCTTCGGCATCCAGGACGACAACATGCAGAAGATGGTCGACGAAGCCCGCGGCAAAGGTGCCCAGGTGGTCGTCGTCATCAGCCACAACGGCATGGACGTGGATTTGAAGATGGCCAGCCGGGTCACCGGCATCGACGCCATCATGGGCGGCCATACCCACGACGGCATGCCGGTGGCGACACTGGTGTCCAACAAGAGCGGCAAGACCATTGTCACCAACGCCGGCTCCAACGGCAAATTCCTGGGGGTGCTGGACTTCGAGGTCAAGGACAAGAAAGTCACCGACTTCCGCTACAAGCTGCTGCCCGTCTTCTCCAACATGCTGCCGGCCGACAAGGAGATGGACGCCCTGATCACGAAGATCCGAGCGCCGTACGAAGCCAAACTCAGCGAGAAACTGGCGGTCACCGAAGGCCTGCTGTACCGCCGGGGCAACTTCAATGGCACCGGTGACCAGTTGCTGGTCGATGCGCTGCTGGAAGTGCAGGGCGCCGAGATTGCCTTCTCGCCCGGCTTCCGCTGGGGCACCACCTTGCTGCCCGGTCAGGCGATCACCCGCGAATGGCTGCTGGACATGACGGCGACCACCTACTCCTACGCCACCGTGACGGAAATGACGGGCGAGACCATCAAGACCGTGATGGAGGACGTCTGCGACAACCTGTTCAACGCCGACCCCTATTACCAGCAAGGTGGCGATATGGTGCGGGTCGGCGGGATGAGCTACGCCTGCGATCCGACCGCGACCATGGGCAAGCGCATTACCGACATGCGTCTGGGCGACAAGCCGATTGAAGCAGGCAAGAAATACAAGGTGGCTGGCTGGGCGCCGGTGGCCGAGGAGGCCAAGACGGCCGGCAACAAGATGGTCTGGGATGTGGTCGAGACCTGGCTCAAGGCCCGCGGGGGCAAGGTCAGCGCGCGCAAACTGAACGCGCCCAAGATCACCGGCGGTCTGCCCAATCCGGGCTACGCTGCCTGAGGTGCGAACGGGCCGGAAAGGGGGCAGATGCCCCCTTTTTTTGTGTCCGGCTGCCGCCCGGGGTGCCACGGCGTCATCGTTCACCGGAAATGTGGCTTAATAAGGCAATACCCAGCGTAAAAAGGTGCTCTTTAGCTATAAATAAGATATCGAAAAAGGAAAAGCCGGAAGGCTTTGGACCGTTCCGGCTTTGAATTTGGCGCCCCCGACAGGAACCGCAAATAAGCCGCAAACCCGCATGAATCCTTGATGTAGTGGCGAAGGGGTGAAAATATGCCCCCATACATGCCCCCAACGGGCAAAGGATGCCACCATGAAGAAGCTGACCGACGCGCAATTGCGCAACGTGATGACCCCCGGCAAACATGCGGACGGGGAGGGCCTTTACCTGGAGGTGACCCCAGCCGGCGCCAAGTACTGGCGCATGAAGTACCGTTTTGCCGGCAAGGAAAAGCGCCTTGCCTTTGGGGTCTATCCGTCCGTGAGTCTCAAGGAAGCCCGTGACCGGAAGGACGAAGCCCGCAAAATCCTGAAAGGCGGCAGCGATCCGGGGGCGCTGCGCAAGGCCGCCAAACTGCGGGCGGTAGCCGACGCGGCGAACACCTTGGAATCGGTGGCCCGTGCCTGGCTGGAACACCAGGCCGCACGCTGGGAGCCGACCACGTTGGACCGGATCGAAGCCAGCCTACGGACGGACCTGTTTCCCGCCCTGGGTGACCGCCCGCTGGCCAGCATCAAGCCGGGCGAGGTCATGGCCGTGGTAAAGCGCATCGAGGCACGCGGCGCCCCGGACCAGGCCGGCCGGGTGTTGCAGCGGGTGAAGGCTTTGTATCGGTGGGCGGTCAATCATGAGCGCATCGAATCGAACCCCATGCTTGATCTGGTGCCGTCCGAAATTCTCAAGCCCCGCGAGGTCCGCCACCGGGCCGCCCTGGCGGATCGTGACTTGCCCGAGTTCCTGAACAAGCTGGCCGCCTATGGTGGCGACGTTCACACGGCGCACGCCCTGCGCCTGCTGATCCTGACTGCCACCCGACCCGGCGAAACACGCGGCGCACGGTGGGCGGAATTCGACTTGGACGCGGCACTGTGGACCATCCCCGCCGAACGCATGAAGATGCGCACCGAACACCGGGTGCCCCTGTCCCGGCAGGTCCTGGAGCTATTGCGCACCATGCAGGCCCTGAGCGGCGGCCGTGAATTGGTGTTCCCCAGCCCCTTCTATCCCAGCAAACCCCTGAGCGAAAACACCTTCAATTCCGCCCTGGCCCGCATGGGCTACAAAAACACGGCGACCGCCCACGGTTTCCGCGCCTTGTTCTCGACCGTGGCCAATGAATGCGGTTGGAACCCCGACGTAATCGAGCGACAGCTTGCGCATGTAGAGCGCAACGAAGTGCGGGCCGCATACCACCGGTCAACCTACCTGCAAGACCGCGAACGCCTCATGCAGTGGTGGGCGGACTATCTGGACGGCCGCAAGGCCGGCAACGTGGTGAAACTGCCCCAGCGGGCCGCGTGAAAATCCCGGCCCGCCTTCCTTCCCTTGCTACCGCTGCAAAACAGCGGGGACAGCGGGGACAAACCAGCGAAACCCAGCATTCATGCGGGTTTCGGGGCGACATGGCAGCGGGGACACTGCGGGGACAGAACGGGGACAAAGCGGGGACACTTTTACATGATGAAAACTCATTCACTTCTTCATTCATGCACAGCCCCCGCCCTTGACCGCCCCGAACGCCCCGCGCTGCCCTGGCCGGGCCTTTGCTGGTCACCCTTGCACGTTTGCGGAATTGAGCGCGAAGGGGCCTTCCCCTGGAGCCCGTCGCCGGGGCTGGTTTTCGGCGGGTTTCGCTGGATTTCGTGCCAGATCGTATTCCTGTGGATAACTACCGCCCGTTTATGTGCTGAAAAATTAAGCTGTTGCACCTATGCGGTTAAGTGCTTGTTTTCATTGAGATTCCCGCCAGTGTGCTAAAAGTTCTCCACATAGCACACTTCATACAACGGGCGTTATGTTAAGTGATGTGCTGAATATATTCATTCTTGCACACTATCGGGAATTTGTGCAACAATCCGAATCGACGAAGAAGGGCGCCTATGACGATCAATGAATTCGACGCTGCACTTGACGAACTTGGGTGGAAGGTAAGCGACTTTTGCAGGGCAACCGGTCTGCACCGCAACACCCCGAGCCGCTGGCGCAATGACGGGGTGCCCGTGCCTGCATGGGTGCCCAAACACCTGGGGCTGCTGTTGGAGGTCAAGCGCCTGAGCGCCGTCTATCTGACCCCGACCAAGGGCGACGAATAACGCGAAGCCCTGGCGCGTTCGACCAGGGCACAAGGGCGGCGGGGTGAGTGGTGCAACACCCGCCCCGCCTGACCACAAAACAGGCTACAAAGGAGCTTGAATCATGGCTGCGACAGACTCTACCCCAAAGGCCAAACGACTGGCCGCACAGCCCCGCGTGAAGGCACGCGAACCAGCCCCCGCCTATGGCCTGCCTGAGGGGCCGACTTCGTTCCGGCATGGGTTACAAGCGCGGGAACGTGGGGTGTTGGACCGTGCCCTTGATATTGTGGGGCGAGCCTTGCGCGAACGCGAGGTGTTCAGCACGCCCGACGCGGTGAAACACTATCTGACCTTGCGCCTGGCCGCCGAATCGAGAGAGCATTTCGGGGTCATGTACCTGGATGGCCAAAACCGGCTGATCGCGTTTCAAGTCCACTTTTCCGGCACCTTGACGGAAACCAGCGTATACCCGCGTGAAGTGGTACTGGCCGCGCTGCAACACCACGCGGCGGCCGTGGTGCTTTGCCACAACCACCCAAGCGGCATCGTGATTCCCAGCTTGGCCGATAAAGCCCTGACGCAGACCCTGAAAGCGGCGCTGGCCTTGATGGGCATTCGGGTTCTGGACCATGTGATCGTCGCACCAGGCGCGGCCCTGAGCATGGCAGAACTGGGGCTGATCTGAGGGACTGAAGTTTCGCCACGCCTAGCCCGAGGCTGATCCCCGAGGGCGAAAAGCCGGACACCTTCACCGGCCTGGCGCTGGCACCCAATGAAGGCCGCACCTGAAGGGGTGGCGATGTTGACCGACGAAGAAACCGATGCAGTTTGTCGCACTTGGCACAGCAAGACCGACACCGAAAAAGACGCCGTATTGTCTGAGCTGCGGCGTCTTCGACGGATTGCGCATGAAAGGCCCGCGTTCCGTGTGTTCGGTTATGAGTCCTGGCGCCAGAACAGCGAAGAGATAGCCCGCGACATTTCCGAAAACTGGGAGGTGGGCTGGGTGGGCGCAGCACCGGCCATCGAAGCGGCAGTCCTAGAAAAGCTGCTTTTCTCGCAGAGGGTCGAGGCATGGGAGCGGGTCGCGCATATTCTTGAAACTGCGGTAGACGACCCAGCCGTAAATGGTGATGTTGCCGTCTGGGATCTTTTTCGCCGTTTCCGTTATGCGGTCAGTGAAGAAGCGGATTACAGCGATAACCCGGTACGCCATATTGTTGGATGCTTAGTCGATCGCGAGTTGCGGAACGAGATCATTAGCGTAAGCGGACGAATCAACGGAATGAAGCCGCATAAGAACCACATACGGGATGCCATGAAAGTGCCTATCCTCTGGGAGCAACACAAGGCGGAAGGCAAGTCCAAGAACGAGGCCGCGCCTTTGATTGCGATGGAACTGGGACTTGCAAAAACAACAGTACGCAAGAAGCTGCAGCGTTTTCGGTAGGGTGGATTGCCCCCCCGCATCCATGGACGCGGCCCCCGCATCCAATTTACGCCAATGGACGCAATCGGAAAGATTAAGGCTCCACTAAACGACGGAGCTCCGATGACCCTAGCTGCCCCCCCAAAGCCAGAAAAGTATTTGCGCCTTTCCGATGTCGAAAGTCTGACCGGCCTCAAAAAATCCAGCATCTATGCCGGCATGAAGGCTGGCACCTTCCCCCTCTGCATTCGGCTTTCTGCGCGTGCCGTGGCCTGGCCTGAATCGAGGATCGCTACTTGGCAAGCCCAGCGCGAGCAAGCGGGGGGCGCCCAATGATTGACGCCCTGATTTCCGGCCGCCTTCGTGGTGCTCCGAGCGTGCGCACCGGCAGCAACGGCGCACCCTTTGCCCTGTTCCGTGTGTCGGCTGCTGACAAGACCGGCGCAAGCGTGCTTTGCAGTTGCATCGCGTTTTCTGCGACGGTATTGGAGGCTGTAGAACGCCTGAGCGACGGCGACAGCATCGCGGTGACTGGCGAAGCCGCCATATCAACATGGAACGCCAGCGACGGCACACCCCGGCAGGGCCTTGACGTGACAGCCCACCAGGTGCTTACCGCCTATGCTGTGACCCGCAAGCGCAAGGCAGCCGAAACCCCGCCAGCCGAAAACACCGGGGGCGAGTGATGGGCAAGGCATCAAGGCGCAGGCGCGATCAAAACGCGCCCGCTGGCGATCCGTCCGCCCGCATGGCCAGCACAGCCACACCGGCACCGGCACCGGCCGCGCCAGCCCCGGCAAAGCCCCAGATGGACACCCGCCCGGCGCAAATGGAGCGGGCCGCCCACTACCTGACGAACCACCCCGACAGCACTGCAAAGGAAATCGACGCGGCATGTGATACCGGCTGCATCACGAAGGTGCTTTCCGATATGCGGGTGATGGGCTACGGCATCCGCAAGGGCTGGCGTGATGTGCGGTGCGACCACGGCACCCGCACGCGGCAGGTACGCACCTACCGCCTTTTGTATCGGCCGCGCACCCAGCCTGATCTATTCCCGACCGCATGACCAAAACCAACATCACGCCCGAACTGATCCGCGCTGCCCTGGCGCACCTTCCGGCAACCTGTGACCGTGAAACCTGGGCACGGGTGGCAATGGCGATCAAGTCCGAGTTTCCCGACAGCACGGGGCGCGACCTGTTCACAGACTGGAGCGGAACGGCCGATAACTTCGACGCCAAGGCCACGGCCGCCACCTGGCGCAGCGTGAAGGCCGGCGGCGGTGTGACCATCGGCACGCTGTTGCACCTGGCCAAAGAACACGGCTTCGCCTTGCCGAAAACCGACCAGGCACCAGCGCCCCCGAGCCCCGAGGAAGTGGCCCGGCGTGATCGTGAGCGAGCCGAACGCCAGCGGCAGGAACAAGCCCACACCGAAGCTGCCCACGCCCGCGCAGCGGTCGAAGCGGCGGCGCTGTGGGCGCAAGCCAGCGACCGGGGCGAAAGCGCCTACCTGACCCGCAAAGGGGTGCAAGCCCACGGCGTGCGTTTTGCGAGTGATGGCCGCTTACTGGTGCCCCTGTGCGACGAACGCGGCGAACTGCGCAACGTGCAAACGATCAACGCCAGCGGCGAAAAACGCTTCCTGCTCGGTGGTCGAAAGTCCGGCCTTTGGCACTGGTGCGGGACGCCCGACGATGCGCCCGTGCTGATCGTGTGCGAGGGCTACGCCACGGCCGCCAGTGTTCACCAGGCCACCGGCCGCCCGGCTGCTGTGGCCTTTGACGCGGGCAACCTGCTACCCGTGTCAAAGGCCCTGCGCAAGCTGCACCCCGCTGCCTTGCTGGTGCTGTGCGGCGATGATGACCAGGCCACCGAAGCCCGCACCGGCACGAACCCCGGCCGCCTGAAGGCCACGGCAGCGGCCCGAGCGGTGCGGGGCCTGGCGGTGTTCCCCGCGCCCCTTCCTGAAAATGGATCTGACTTCAACGACCTGGCCACGGCATCCGGCCTTGATGCTGTGCGATCCTGTATCGAGGCGGCAATCGAGGCGCACCAGGCCGGCGCATCGGCCGCCCACGCGGCGCAAGCCGACCGACCGGGCAAGGGTGGCCACGGCCCGCGCAATGCGCACCAAGGGGGCGGCGACGATGCCCACGACACCGGCCGCGCCTTCGATCCGTTCACTGTTGACGATGCCGGCGTGTGGCACATGGGGCGCGACCAGGAAGGCAAACCCAAGCCGCCCGAATGGGTGTGCAGCCGTTTGGACGTTGAGGCTCTGACCCGTGACCAGGACGGCGGCGGCTGGGGCTACCTGCTGACCTTTGGCGATCCGCTGGGCAAGGTAAAGACCTGGGCCATGCCTGCCCGCATGTTGTCCGGCGATGGCGGCGAATACCGGGCCGCATTGCTGGGCATGGGCCTTCGCATCGCACCCAGCCCCCGCGCCCGCAACCTGCTGACGCAATTCATACAGACCCGCCAGCCCGACGCCTTCGCAAGCTGTACCGACCGCATCGGCTGGCACGGCCGCGCCTTTGTGCTGCCCCGCGAAACCATCGGCGACGGCGCAGAGCGGATCGTGTTCCAGTCTGAAAGCCAGATCGAAAACACCTTCACCCTGAAGGGCACGCCCGACGCCTGGCGCGACCGGGTAGGGGCTGTGTGTGTCGGTAACTCACGCCTGGCCTTTGCGGTGGCCTGTGCCTTTGCCGGGCCGCTGCTGCGCCCGGCCGGGGTGGAGAGCGGGGGCTTTCACTACCGGGGCGACAGTTCCAGCGGCAAGACCACGGCCCTGAAGGTAGCTGCCAGTGTGTATGGCGGGGCGGGCTACCTGCAACGCTGGCGCACCACCGATAACGCCCTGGAAGCCATCGCGGCGCAGCATTCAGACTGTCTGCTGATCCTTGATGAACTGTCGCAGGTTGACCCCAAGACGGCGGGCGAATGCGCCTACATGCTGGCCAACGAACAAGGCAAGGCCAGAGCCACCCGCACCGGCACGCCCCGCGCCCGTCAGACCTGGCGCCTGTTGTTCCTGTCGGCTGGCGAGCTGGGGCTATCTGACCACATGGCCGAAGGCATGAAGCGGATCAAGGTCGGGCAGGAAACCCGCATGGCCGATATTCCGGCCGATGCCGGCGCCGGCATGGGTGCCTTTGAAAACCTGCATGGCCATGAAGGCGGCAGCGCCTTTGCGCGTCACGTCACCGGGCTGGCCGCCAGCGTGTACGGCGCACCCGGCCGCGCCTGGCTGGAATGGTTGACCACGAACGCGGACACCCTGAAAGCCCGCATCCGTGAAGCATCGGCCGCCCTGGCTGGCCAGATCGTGCCCGAGGCCGCCAGCGGGCAGGTAGAGCGGGTGGGCGCCCGCTTCGCGCTGGTGGGCGCAGCGGGCGAGCTGGCCACGGCCGCAGGCTTGACCGGCTGGCCCAAGGGGGAAAGTGAGCGGGCCGCCCGTGCTTGCTTCAATGCCTGGCTGGCCGCCCGTGGGGGCATCGGTAACGGGGAAGTGGTGGCCATGTTGCGACAGGTGCGCCGCTTTCTGGAAACCCACGGCGAAGGGCGCTTCGCAATGTGGCACCGATCCGCAGACGACCACGCCCCCAAGACCTTGATGCGGGCCGGCGTGCGACGCATGTTGAACGCGGAAGGCGAACCGATCAAGACCAATAGCCAGCACGGCGCAGAGTTTGGCGACCGGATGCCCGTTGTCCTGGGTGAAGGGGTGAGTTTCGAGTATTTCATCCTGGCTGAGACATTCAAGGGCGAGGTGTGCCAAGGCTTTGACCCGGTGGCTGTGTGCCGTGTGCTGTTGGAGCATGGCTGCCTGATCCCT
Organism: Curvibacter sp. T50; assembly: GCF_057219955.1. Lineage (NCBI taxonomy): Bacteria > Pseudomonadati > Pseudomonadota > Betaproteobacteria > Burkholderiales > Comamonadaceae > Curvibacter > Curvibacter sp. T50. The sequence continues at coordinate 1,672,005 of NZ_JBXVVU010000001.1, read as the reverse complement.
GACAAGGGCCGCGCCTTCGACTGCAAACCCCGTTTGCCGGGTCTTGGGCTGACCCGGTGTTATCGCATCCCGCCCGCCTTGTTCGAGCTTGATCTATGACCGGGCGGGAGTCTTGTCGGGCCGCCCGTAGGGGGCGGGTGCGGGAGAACTTTCGCGCAGCAAAGCCGTGATTCAGGCGCACCAGGCACCAGACAAAACCAAGGGGCGACGCCTTCGCACGTGCCCGGAGTGATTTGTCCCCGCTGTCCCCGCTGCTTTCGAGTTTGTCCCCGCTGCCAACGGGGACAGATTTCCCCAATAGCGACAATGGGTTACGCGGGTTTTGCCGATTTGTCCCCACTGTCCCCGCAGAATTTGAACGATCCCCCGAAGCCGATCGGGCCAAACCCCTTGCCCCAACGGCCCGACGACCCGCTGGCACGGGGCTGGTGGGCATGGTGCGGCCGCTGGTTTTGGGGGCGTGCCCCCCTATAGGTACTCCTGGGCCTGTGACCGTTGCGGGTAATTCGACCCCCGTCGTTTCGCCAGTGGCTGCATTTCCAATGCACTTGACATTTACTTGACGCATGGTGAAGGCGACGACAGCCCCGGCCTTTGACCGGCACGGGCGAACCTGCGGACAGGCGCCCCCCCGGAACGGGTCCTTCCCGGACCCTGGCTACGCGGGTAATTCGAGCCGCGTGCTCGGACTGTTTCGCGACGCCCCCTAAGGGGGTTAACTTAACCCGGCGTCAGACAGGGCGCACCTTTGGCGGCTGCCATGATGGCTTTGATTCTGGCCGCTCGATACCTTGGAGTGCATGGGTAGGGGGGGGGCTTTAACTTTGGGGTCTTTCGCTCCAGACCCACCGCTTAAGCGATTTTTCGCGTGCGCAGGTTTTGGGGCGGGGGGGTACACGTTTACACCCCAGCAACCAGCCCGCCTTGCCCCGCACCGGGCCTTTTTCTTGGGGCCAGAAGGTCAGGAAAGAGGGGGGCAAATCCGGTGCCCCCATGCCCCCAAAAACTGCCCCCGATTTTGCCCCCAGATGGCCCCGGAATGTGGCAAACTTCGCCGGACCGCTTCGCACTACGTAACGCAGGGCTACAGAGGGAAAAACGAGAAAAGCCGGAAGGCTTGGGACCGTCCCGGCTTTGAATTTGGCGCCCCCGACAGGAATCGAACCTGTATCTAGCGCTTAGGAGGCGCTCGTTCTATCCATTGAACTACGGCGGCAGTTGCGGGCGCGATTGTAAGGGCCGTCAGTCGAACGGTACGGTCCACACCAGGTCCACCGCACTTTGCTCACCAGTCTGGGCGCGCAACGTCAGGCGCCGCGACAGGTCATAGAAGATGAACAGCGTGCCCAGGGCGCCGGTCAGGCTGCGCTCGTAGCTGACGTAGAAGTTGCGGGACAGCCGCTTCCCCACGGTGACGGTGGCACCGCTGAGGTCGGCCAGATTGGTCTGGCTCGCACCCCGTACTGAAAACTCGTCCAGCCCGAAAGCCTGGGCAACGCTGCCAGGCAAGCCCGCGCCTTTGCTCCCCAGAAGGGCCAAAGCGGCCTGTTGCAGCACGGCCGATTCCGTGCCCCCTTGGGCGGCGCCGCGTCCCAATACCAGCCAAGCCAGTTTGTCGGGGTCCGGCATGTCGGGCTCAGCCCACAGGCGAACCAGGGGAGCCTGCGCATTGCCCCGGATCTGAACACCGACCTTCTGTTCCAGATTCGGTCGTACCGCCAGAATGTCCAGCGCCGGGTTGTCCCACGCACCGGAGAACCGCAGACGGCCCGTGGTGATTTCCAGCACCTGTCCGTAGGCGCGGTAGCTGCCTGCCACGGTCCGCAACTCGCCCGTGAGCTGGGGCTGGAGGCGGGGCCCCGGCTCATTGCGCAGGCGCAGCGACCCGGCCAGGCGGGTGGTCAGACCCTTGCCTTCGACGCGGAAGTCGGCGCCCGGGTCCAGCGTCACGTCGACCACAACGGCCAGTGGCACCCGCCGGGGGGGTGGCGCCGCCGTCGCCCCGATGCCACCGGCCGGGTTCACCGGGTCGCCCCGTCCGCGCACGCGCACATCGGCACCAAGGGCGGGCGCGTCGTCCTCGGGCAGCACAAACAGCGCCTGGTCTGCGCGCAGTGATCCGCTCAGCGCCAGACGGTTCGAGTCGAGGCTGGCCTGCAACTGACCGGAAACCGCCAAGCGCCGATCCGCACGCGCGCTGACACGCAGCGCCTGGGCCCGGGCTGCGAGGTGCACCTCGATGCGGGTGCCCAGGGGCAGGGTGCTGGCCTGGTCTGCCGCGCGTGGCAGCCACAAGGCACGCCCGGTCAGGTCGAGCTGACCACCACGGGCACCGGCGCCACGAAAGCTCAGGCTGGTGATGTCGACCCGGTTGTCGGCCAGACTGGCCCGCAACTGGCCCTGGCTGAACTCGATGCCCTCCGCAGCCGAGCGCACGGCCAGGTCATCGGCGTGCAGGTAACCTTGCCAGGCTGGGGCGGCCCGGGTGCCCGTCAGAACGGCCTGTGCGTCGAGTGTCCCCCGCACCCGCCAGCCCGGCGGCGCGAGCACGGCCCAGACACCCAGCCGGGGCAATCGCACCTGGGCCTGACCGTTCAGCGGGGCACGGCTGGGCCATTGCCAGCCGGCGGCCGGCTGGTAGGACAGTTCGGTGCTGACCGTCGCGGTGGCTTCGCCCGCTCGCTCGCTGTCCCAGCGCAGCTGGGCGCTGGCGCGGCTGTTGTTGACAGTCAGCGTCAGGCGCGCCTGCCGGATTCCGGCGGCTATGGTGGAGCCGCTGTCATCCGCCTCGGTGGCCACCAGCAGGTCGCCCCGGCTGCGGGCCAGTTCCGCCTGGATCGCCAACTGCCCGGGCGCGACCCGTACCGACCAGTCGCCCGCCAGCTCCAGGTCACCGCGCAGACCCGCTGTACGACCGTCCAGCGCATCAATGCCGTCGATCCAGCTCAGCGGCAAGCCCTCGACGCGGCCATTGCCTTGCCATTGGCCGGTGGAGCCACGCCAAAGAAGTTCAGTCCAGCGCAGTCGACCCGGCTGCGCTCCGGGGCCGGCGACGAAGACCTGCCCGGCTCCGACCGCCAGTGTGGCGCTTCCGGCTTGCCAATCCACCGGTACCGGGGCTGCCAGTCGCGCCGAAACCGTGCCCAAGGGACCGCTGTCCTGCCGTTCGAGCACCGCGCTTTCCAGCCGGCCGCGCCAGTCTCCGGTCGCCGTGACTGCGGCCGTGGCACTACCGTGCAGCCGCACGCTCAGACCATCGCCTTCCCCGCGGCCCTGTCCCGTCACGGCGAAGCCGCTCGGTGAACCCTGTACATGCATGGACAGGTCGCGAACGAGCCAAGGCGCGGTTCCACCATCGCGTGTCAAAGTCAGAAGCGGCGCGGCCAGTCGGGCGTCAATCTGCAGGTCACGTCCCTGGTTCTGCCAGCCGCCGAGCCACTTTGCCTGCAGCGTGAGGCGGCCGCCGGTGTGCTGTCCGCCCAGCGCCCGGGCCACCGCCGGCCAGCGCTGGAGCCATTGACCCGCCCGCAGCGCATCGGTCACCTGCAGGTTCAAGGTGCCCGTGCCAGCGGTGGCGGCCAGGTGGCCCTGGGTTTCGATCACCGCGCCGGGCCAGGTGGCGCGCAATGCGCCGGCAACGGTTCGGGCCGGCCAGTCGATCTGTCCGCTGGCCTGAAGGGTGGCGTCAGCCGTTTGCACGTCGAGCTGGCGCACCTCCCACAACGGACCCCGTCGCACCGCTTGCCACTGGGCTCGCTGGAGCGCAACCGCGCCCGGCACGGCGCGCGCACCGATACTGGTGCGCAGGTCCCCCGCAACCGTCAGAGTGCCGCCGGCCAGACCTGCACGCAGCTGGCCGTCCAGCATGGTGGCGGGCAGGCTGGTGTGGACACGGGCCGGGTCGACCCGCTCGATACGCACCGTCGCGGTCCCGCCGAAGGGCTGGCCCGCGGTGGTGTTCCACCGCGCTTCGTCCAGCCAGATTCGCCCACCCGCGCCCTGGGCAATGCCGGAGTGAAGCTCCCAGCGACCGTGCCCGGCCAGGTGTCCTTTTGCCGCAATCTGCTCGAATGGCAGGCGCTGCTGGTCCCAGGGCCCGGAAAGGCGGTTGTTCAAGTTCAGGTCGGCTGCCCAGCCGCTCTTGTCAGGTTGGATGCGGGCTTCGCCGTCGAGCAAAGTCGCCGGCAGCCCGGGCCAGAGATTGGCCAGGTCCAGCGCCCGGGCCTGCACCCGGGCAGCGGCAATCGGTTGGTCTGCCCAGGGGCGGACCGTCGCTGTCACCGTAGCGTGCTGGGCCGCAGCAGAGCGCCCCAGCGGTTGCAGGTGCGCGGCCAGTGCCAGTTGGGGGTTCGGGCCGCCCAGCGGCCCGTTGAGGTGCGCGCGGGCGTGCAAGGGCAGGTCTTGGGATCGTCCAGCCACGGCGACCGAGACGGTTCCCGCCGCCTGGACGGAAACCGCCCAGGGTTGCCGGGCTGACAGCGATGCGTCGCCCGTGTAGCGACCTGCGGCAACACGCGCCCGTGCACCCTGAAGTCGATGACTTTGCCCGTCGTAGACGTAGAGGCCGGCGAGTTCCGTGGCGATCAGGTTGACCGCGCCGCTCCAGGTCAGGGTCTGCACGGCGACGCTGGCCTGCACCGGCCAGGGCAGAGTCAGGTTTTCCGGTGGCGTGGCCGGTTTGGGGGGACGCTGGTCATGCACGGTGATGGCGGCGGCTTCGACCGTGGCGAATTCCAGGCGTCCTTGCCACAGCGCCGGCCACGACCAGCGGAGCGAAACCCCGCTGGCGCGCACGGTAAGGTGGGGCTCGGCCCACTGCAGGCTTTCCAGTCGGGCGGTGCCGTCACGCAAGGAGCCGTGGGCCTGCTGCCATTGCAAGCCGTGCAGCTGTGGCACCAACCGCTGCGCCAGCCGCAGTGCATCGCCGACCGAATCGCTGTGTCCCGACCATGCCCACAGGCCCGCGGCCGCTGCTGCCGTGGCCAGTGTGGCCAGGGCCAGCAAACCGCCCAGACCGCGGCCAAGAAGAGACAGGAGGGCTCTCAGAACACAAACCCCACGTTCAGGTGCAGCCGCAGCTTGCGCGTTTCGCTGCCCCAGGCCAGATCCATCTGCAGCGGCCCGACCGGACTGCGCCAGCGCACACCCGCACCGGTGCCGGTGTGTGCCTTGAGCTCGGATGCCCGGTTGGCCACCGCACCGGCATCGACAAACAGCACCCATTCCCAGGGGCTGAGGCGACCGTTCGTGAGGATGGGCCGCTGCAATTCGACACTGCCCACCGCGAGGAAGCGGCCGGCCGCGACACTCCCATCGGATTGCCGGACACCAATTTCGTTGAGACCGTAACCGCGGACGCTCGCGTCGCCGCCGGCCAGAAACAATTGCGTCGCCGGCAGCCCGGCGTCGCCGCGGGCCAGTACCCCCCCCAGTTGCAGTCGGGTGACCACGCGACCGGCAAGGCCCTCGGCCCTTCCGCTGCGGGGGTGGCGCGCCAGAGGCCAATAATGGGTCCAACGGCTCATGGCACGGGCGAAGGGGGTGCGCTGGCCATCCAGTGTCCACCCTCCGCCCAGCTCCAGGGCCATCCCGTCGCCGTCGGCCGGAAATGGCAGGCTGTCGAAGCGGCGCCGGGTCAACGCCAGGTTGACGCTGACGGCATTGGCGCTTTGGGAATTCAGCACCGCAGTCGGTGCGCCTTCCGTGCGGGCCCGTTCGATCTGCAAGAAGTAATTGCGATCGGTCTCGCGGCTGGACAGTGTTCGGCCCAGACGCAGGTGGCGCGCGTCGATCCGGTAGCTGGCGGCCGCCTCGCGACGCAGCTCGCCCGCGACAGCCCAGCGCCAGCCGCCGTCATCCGGGGGGCTGAGCCATTCGCTGCCGAACTGGCGCTGCTCCCTGTCTGTGGACAGCTTGGTGACTGCGCGCCAGCCCACAAGGGGCACCATATGGTGTGTATGGACGGCAGACAGGCGGGCACCGCTGTCGGTGCTGGCGCCGACACCCAGGACCAGTTTCTGACGGCGCGCTTCGCGCAACTCGACCCTGACCGGGACCGCCTGCGGATCGCCCTGATGGTCGACCGTCACGAAGGCGGAATCGAAATAGCCGCTTTCCACCAACCGCTGCTGGGCGGCCAGAACCTCGTTGCGGTCGTACTCCATGCCGGGTCGCAAACGGGTCAGGCGGCGGATCAGGTCCGCATCGATGCGCTGGTTGCCGGTGACAGCGAGTTCACCCAGGCTTACGGCAGGACCGGGATCTACCGTGACGTGCAGTACGACGCGGTGGCTTTGCGGGTCCACGTCGGCCAGGGTATCGGCCAGACGGGCACGCGGATAGCGGCGCGCGCTCACCGCGAGCAGCAGCGCGGTCTTGGCTTCGTCCCAGGCAACCTGGCTGAAGGGGGTTCCGGGCGGCAGGTTCCAGCTTTCGCGCAGCGCGGCGCGACGGCTGGTCTCGGCACCTTCGCTGGAGACGGGGCCCGCCCAGTCGATGCCGACCCGCTCCACCACGGCAACCGGACCGGGTTCGACCCGCAACCACAGGTGCACGGGAGCCTGGTTCGTGCCGTTTGGCTGAGTGGTGCCACCCACCGGTGGGCCGTATTTCTGGCCCGACGTGACCCGTGGCGCGAAATGCCCGCGCGTTGCCAGCAGTTCCCGGGTCTGGACTTCAGCCGCTGCCAGCAGAGCCTGCCGCTCGCGCAGGTCGAGGTCCGGCACGCTGCGGTAACGCAGCAGTTCAAGGTGGCGGCGCAGGAAATCGGCCAGCTCGCCCGGGGCGTCGATATCAAGCTCGAAAGCGGCACCGGGGCCCGATTCGGGGGCGCGGGGTCCCTCGGACCTGGCGGCTGAATCCGGCATCGAGTCTGGACCGGCCGCTCGTGCAGGCACCCCCCCGAGCAGGGCAGAAAGAATGATCAAGGCGGCAATCGGAGCGCCGCCGGGCGGGGCAGCGCACGGGCTGCCGCGTCTGGGGGGTGGCCCGTTCGGCTTCGCGGGTCGATGCAGGAACCCCGTCAACAGCGTGAGCAGGGCAGATGGGAACGTTGGGGGCATTCGTAGCGAAGTCAACAGCGTTGCCACTGTACCAGCCGGAGCACAATCGGGATGCCAACCAAGCCCCCCATGAACACCTCACCGTTTCCCGGTTTCGACAGCCCGGCTGCTGGCTTTGACCAGCCTTTTGAACTGCTCATGGCCTGCCATGACCGTGTCCGCCGCAGCCTGGCCCTGCTGGGCCGGATCATCACGCACGTCAAAATCCACGGACATGACGCGCAGTCGCGCTCGGCCGCGGCCGACGTGCTGCGGTACTTCGATATCGCGGCGCCGCTGCACCACGAGGACGAGGAATTGCATGTGTTTGCGGCGCTGGCGGACTGCGGTGACCCTGCAGTTGTGCAGGCCGTGCGCGACCTGCAGGACGACCACCTGGCGATGGCCACTCGCTGGACCGAGGCTCGCGCGATTTTGCTCACCTGGCGCGACCATCCGGCACCATCGCCGCTCGATGCCGCAACCCACGCGGTGTTGGATACGTTCAGACACGGCTACGATGCCCACATCGCCACCGAGGAAAACCTTGTCTACCCGGCGGCGCGGGCGCGCCTGGACGCGGATCGCCTGGCCCGCATCGGTGCCGAAATGCAGGCCCGCCGGCGGGGCTGAGGCGCCTATTTGGTCAGCATCCGCATCGCATCCTCCAGCCCCTTGAGGGTCAGCGGGTACATGCGCTGGCTCATCAGTTGCTGCACCACGGCGATGCTCTGGCGGTATTGCCACACGCCCTGCGGTTCGGGATTGATCCACGCAAATTTTGGAAACGCGTGGGTCAGGCGCTGCAGCCACTCGGCGCCAGCCTCTTCGTTGTTGTATTCCACGCTGCCGCCAGGCTGCAGGATCTCGTACGGGCTCATCGTTGCGTCGCCGACGAAAATGAGTTTGTAGTCCTTGTTGTACTTGCGGATGATGTCCCAGGTCGGGAATTTCTCCGCGAAGCGGCGGCGGTTGTTCTTCCACATGAAGTCGTAGACGCAATTGTGGAAGTAGTAGAACTCCAGGTGCTTGAATTCGCTCTTGACGGCGGAAAACAGTTCTTCGACGCGCTGGATGTGCTCGTCCATTGTGCCGCCGACGTCCATCAGCAGCAGCACCTTCACGTTGTTGTGGCGCTCGGGCACCATGCGGATGTCCAGCCAGCCGGCGTTGGCGGCGGTGGAGCGGATGGTGTCGGGCAGGTCGAGTTCGAGCTCATGCCCCTCGCGCGCAAAGCGGCGCAGGCGCCGCAAGGCGACCTTGATGTTGCGGGTGCCCAGCTCCTGCGTGTCGTCATAGTCCCGGTAGGCGCGCTGGTCCCAGACTTTGACGGCCGACTTGTTGCCGCCTTTGCCGCCGATGCGGATGCCCTGAGGGTTGTAGCCGCCGTGCCCGAACGGGCTGGTGCCGCCGGTGCCGATCCATTTGCTGCCACCTTCGTGGCGTTCCTTTTGCTCCTCCAGCCGCTTCTTCAGCGTCTCCATCAGCTCGTCCCAACCCATCTTCTCGATGGCGGCCTTTTCCTCGGGGGTCAGCTCCCGCTCCAGCACCTTGCGCAACCAGTCCTGGGGAATTTCCTTGGTGAAGTCGGCCAGCATGTCGACGCCCTTGAAGTAGGCGGCAAAGGCTCGGTCGAATTTGTCGAAGTGCTTCTCGTCTTTCACCAGCGCGGTGCGCGAGAGAAAGTAGAAGTCGTCGATCGTGCAGGCGTCCGAGCGTGGTCCGACCACGTCTGCCTCCAGAGCCTCCAGCAAGGTGAGGAATTCCTTGACGGAAACCGGCAGTTTGGCGGCGCGCAGGGTGTAGAAGAAGTCGATCAGCATGGCGGGTTCCTCACGCCGGGTGCCGGTCCAGCAGGTACAGCAGCTGCGCCTTCGCCTCGGGCCATTCGCCGGCGCGCATGCTGTACATCACGGTGTCGCGGATGGTGCCGTCGCGGCGCAGCGCGTGGCCGCGAATCACGCCGTCCTTGCGGGCGCCCAGACGTTCTATCGCGCGCTGGGAGGCAAAGTTGAAGTTGTCGGTGCGCCAGCCCACCACGTGGCAACCCAGGGTCTCGAAGGCATGGGTCATCAGCAGCAGCTTGGCCGTGGTGTTGACGTGGGTGCGCTGCACGCTGCGGGCGTACCAGGTGTAGCCGATCTCCACCCGCTTTACGGCCGGCAGGATGTCGTGGTAACTGCTGCTGCCGAGCACGCGCCCGCTGGCCTCATCGATCACCGCGAAGGCGAAACGATGCCCCTCGCTGCGCATCTGCAAGGCGGTCTCGATGTAGGCGCGGGTGTTCTCCGGTTCGGGTACCGACGTGACGCGCAAGTTCCACAGTTGGCCATCGGCCGCAGCCTCGCGCAGCCCCGCTTCATGGTCGACCGCCAGCGGTTCAAGCCGCAGGCCCCGACCGCGCAGAGTGACACTGGAGACAAACATCAGCGGTTGCGCTGGTTCATGAACACCAGCTTCTCAAACAAGGTCACATCCTGCTCGTTCTTGAGCAGCGCGCCGACCAGCGGCGGCACCGACACCTTGCTGTCGGTGCTTTGCAGGGCTTCAAGCGGAATGTCCTCGGCCACCAGCAGCTTGAGCCAGTCGAGCAACTCGCTGGTCGAAGGCTTTTTCTTCAGGCCGGGCAGATTGCGCACGTCGTAGAAGGTTTTCATCGCAACCGCGAGCAAGTCCCGTTTGAGGGTCGGGAAATGCACATCGACGATCTGGCGCATCGTGTCGGCGTCAGGGAACTTGATGTAGTGGAAAAAGCAGCGGCGCAGGAAGGCGTCGGGCAGCTCTTTTTCGTTGTTGGACGTGATGAACACCAGCGGCCGGTTTTTTGCACGGACGAGTTCGCGGGTTTCGTAGCAGTAGAACTCCATGCGGTCGAGCTCGCGCAGCAGGTCGTTGGGAAACTCGATGTCGGCCTTGTCGATTTCGTCGATCAGCAGCGCCACCGGCCGGTCGGCCGTGAAGGCCTGCCACAGTACGCCCTTGACGATGTAGTTGTGGATGTCCTTGACCTTCTCGTCACCGAGCTGGGAGTCGCGCAGGCGGCTGACCGCGTCGTATTCGTACAGGCCCTGCTGCGCCTTGGTGGTGGACTTGATGTGCCACTGCAGCAGCGGCATGTCGAGCGCCTGGGCCACTTCTTCGGCCAGCATGGTCTTGCCGGTGCCCGGCTCGCCCTTGACGAGCAGCGGGCGCTTGAGGGTGATGGAGGCGTTGACCGCCAGCATCAGGTCCTGGGTGGCAACGTAGTTCTGGGAGCCTTTGAATTTCATGAGGACGTCTTTATGGAAAACACGAGGCCGGGAGACGGGAAAGGCCTCTATATAATTTTGGTTTGATATTTATCAAACCTCGACCAATTTCACCAACGATTGTGCGCGCAAAATGAACCAGCTGATGTCCCGTGTCCTGACCATTGCTGTCGCTTCTGTGACCTCCTTTGCCGCACAGGCCCAGGAAGTCAAGGGGGACTTCAAGGCCGGTGAGAAAAAGATTGCCATGTGTATCGGCTGCCATGGTATCCCCGGTTATCAGGCCAGTTTTCCGGAGGTGTACCGGGTGCCCATGATCTCCGGTCAAAACGAAAAATACATTGCCTCGGCGTTGGCCGCCTACCGCAAAGGCGAGCGCAAACATCCTTCGATGCGTGGCATCGCCGATTCGCTGACCGATCAGGACATCGCGGATGTTGCCGCCTACTATGCCCAGCATGGCGCAGGGCAGAAGGGCGCCGGCAAAGGCGGCAAGGAGCCGTCGGCCAAGGTTGCGGAGTTGCTCAAGAAGGGCGCGTGTGCCTCCTGCCACGGTGACAACTTCTCCAAACCGATCGACCCCAGCTACCCCAAGCTGGGCGGCCAGTTTGCCGACTACCTGTTTGTGGCCCTCAAGTCCTACAAAGTCGAAGGGCAGCACACCTGGGGTCGCAGCAATGGCGTGATGGGTGGCGTGGCCAAGCAGTTTTCGAATGCCGAGCTCAAGGCGATGGCGCAGTACCTGGCCTCGCTGGACGGCGACCTCAAGACGATCCCCCAGCAGAAGTTTCGCTGACCGGCGCGTTGCGCAGCGCACCAGGCCCGCTTCGGCGGGCTTTTTTTCGAATATTTCTGCCGAAACTGACCATACCCGGCGGAAAAAGGTCACTTTTTGCTACAAAAATCGAATTAAAGAAGGTTCCTGCTGCCGCCCAGGCTCAGTCGCGTGTGGCCTGGCGTTGCACGCAGGCGATGTAGGCCGCGCCGTCGGGCATGCGGCCGGCGCGCTGGCTTTCCCAGATCATGCGGCCCAGGCAGTCCATCGCGCCGTGGTGGGCGTCGTGCAGCGAATCGCGGCGACGGGCCAGCAGTTCCACCGCCTGGCGGATGCCACGGGGCTGGTCGATGCTGCACTGCTCGCTGATGGACAGGTGCATCGACAGGTGCAGGAACGGGTTGTCGCGGGCAGGATCCACCGTTCGCATCTGGCGTAACGCTTCGTCCACATCCGCCAGATCGGCGTGGTATTCCGGGTGCTCGTCGATCCACAGGCTGGCCAGGGTTTCGATCGCTTCCAGGGGCTGGCCCGCGCGGGATTTTGTGTACACGCCACAGAAAAAGCGGCGCACGTCGGCTTGGGAGGGCTGGATCAGCATGGTCGGGATTGTCGCCCAGCCACCGTGCCCCACGCCGGGCCTTGGTTACAGTCGCAGGTTCCCGCGTGGTGCACTGGCGCCGCGGTTTGACCGACAAGACCCTGGAGACCCCATGACCCAAGCCTATATCTGCGACGCCATCCGCACCCCCATCGGCCGCTACGGCGGCGCGCTGTCCAGCGTGCGCACGGACGACCTGGGCGCCGTGCCGCTGCGGGCGCTCATGGCGCGCAACCCGCAGGTGGACTGGCAAGCCGTCACCGATGTGCTGTATGGCTGCGCCAACCAGGCCGGCGAAGACAACCGCAACGTCGCGCACATGAGCAGCCTGCTGGCCGGCCTGCCGCTGGAGGTGCCCGGTGCCACCATCAACCGCCTGTGCGGTTCCGGCCTGGACGCGGTGGGCACGGCAGCGCGCGCCATCAAGGCCGGTGAGGCGGGCCTGATGATCGCCGGCGGCGTGGAAAGCATGAGCCGCGCCCCGTTTGTGATGCCCAAGGCCGAAAGCGCCTTCTCGCGCGCCAACGCGGTCTACGACACCACCATCGGCTGGCGTTTTGTCAACAAGCTGATGAAGGCCCAGTACGGCGTCGACTCCATGCCCGAAACCGCAGAAAACGTGGCGGTGGACTACAAGATCGAGCGGGAAGCCCAGGACCGGATGGCGCTCAACAGCCAGATGCGGGCCGTGGCGGCCATTGAAGCCGGGCACCTGGCGCGCGAGATCTGCCCGGTGACGATCCCGCAGAAAAAAGGGGATGCCATCGTGGTCGACACCGATGAGCACCCCCGCAAGACCAGCCTGGAGTCGCTCGCCAAACTCAAGGGGGTGGTGCGCCCGGACGGCAGCGTCACCGCCGGCAACGCCTCCGGCGTGAACGACGGTGCCTGCGCGTTGCTGCTGGCCGACGAGACCACGGCTGCGAAAAACGGCCTGACCCCCCGCGCCCGCGTGGTCGGCATGGCCACCGCCGGTGTGGCGCCGCGCATCATGGGCATCGGCCCGGCACCGGCCACGGAAAAAGTGCTGGCGCTGACGGGCCTGAGCCTGGCGCAGATCGACGTGATCGAACTCAACGAAGCCTTTGCCGCACAAGGCCTGGCGGTGCTGCGCCTGCTGGGGCTGGCCGACGACGACGCCCGGGTCAACGCCTGGGGCGGTGCCATTGCGCTGGGTCATCCGCTGGGTGCCAGCGGCGCGCGCCTGGCCACCACGGCCATCAACCGGCTGCACGCAACGGGCGGGCGCTATGCGCTGTGCACCATGTGCATCGGGGTCGGACAGGGCATCGCGCTGGTGCTGGAGCGGGTGTGAGCCCGGACGCACCGGCGACTCCGCTGCCGGTGCGGCGCCTGCTGGAAGAGGATGCTGCCCGCTACTGCACGTTGCGGCTGCGCGGCCTGCGCGAACACCCGCAGGCCTTCACGTCCAGCCTGGAGGAGGAGCAGTCCCGGCCGCTGGCCTGGGCCCAGGCGCGGCTGCGCGACGACCCGCAGCGGCCGCACGACTTTTTCCTGGGTGGATTTCTCGGTGACGCGTTGGTCGGTACCGTCGGACTGCAGGGGCGTTACCGCGCCAAGGAACGCCACAACGCCACCGTGGTGGGCCTGTATGTGGCGCCCGAAGCCGCCCGGCGCGGGCTGGGGCAGGCGCTGATGGCGGTCTTGCTGGCGCAGGCGCGCGCACTGCCCGGGCTGGACCAACTGGACCTGACGTTGACCGAGGGCAACACGGCTGCGCTGACGCTGTACCAGCGATGCGGCTTCACCGTCTTCGGCATGCAGCCCGATGCGATCCGGGTGGACGGCCAACCGCTGGCCAAGATCCACATGGGGTTGTGTCTGCGCTGAATGCCGCCCTGGAACGGGCCGTGCTCAGGCTTGCCAGGCCGGCAGGCGCCAGTTGCGCCACAACGCCAGCGCCCGCAGCCCGGCGGTGATCAGCACACAGCCCAGCAGGGCGGCCCAGCCGGGTGCGGCGCTGTGCCACAAGGCGACATAGACCCAGCCGCCCGCAAAGGCGCAGACGGCATAGGGGCGGTGGTCGCTGAAGGCGGTGGGGATTTCGTTGCAGACTACGTCGCGCAGCACGCCGCCGAACACACCGGTGATCACCCCCATCAGCACCGCCACAATGCCGGGCAGGCCGGCGGCCAGCGCCTCGTGGGTGCCGGCGGCGGCGAACAGGCCCAGGCCCAGCGCGTCCGGCCACTGGATGGCTTTTTCGGTGAGCTCGAAGTGCCGGTGGCGCAGCAGCAGCATGGCCAGCACACACAGGCCGAGCACGCCCCAGAGCATGTCCACATGGCGCACCCAGAAAAAAGGGCGCTGGTCCAGCAGCAGGTCGCGCAGCGTGCCGCCGCCGAAGGCCGCCAGGAAACCCACCACACAGACGCCCACGGCGTCCAGGCGCTTGCGCGCCGCGTCCATCACGCCGGAGAGCGCAAACGCGGCGGTGGCCGCGATTTCCACCAGCAACCGCACTCCTTCGCCCCAATGCTGAACGCCATTCATGCGAGGATTGTCTCCCCATGGCCCTGACCCTGATCACCGATCCGTTCTTTTATGCCGTCGCCGTGCCGGCCGTGCTGCTGCTGGGCATCAGCAAAAGCGGCTTTGGTGCCGGCTTCGGATCGCTGGCCGTCCCGATGATGGCGCTGGCCGTGACGGTGCCGCAGGCCGCGGCCATCCTGATGCCGGTGCTGCTGGTGATGGACCTGATGGGCATGGCAGCCTTCCGAAAGGATGTCGACCGCCGGCTGCTGCGTTTTCTGCTGCCGTTCGGTCTGGTGGGCGTGGGGATTGGCACCCTGCTGTTCCGGGTGCTGGACGCCAAAGTGGTGGCGGGCATCGTCGGGGGCTTCACGCTGCTGTTTCTGGCGCAGCGGCTGCTGTTTCCGCCGCGGCCGGACAGTCCGCCCCCTCCGCGCTGGCTGGGGGCGCTGCTGACCACCACCTCGGGCTTTACCAGCTTCATCGCCCATGCGGGCGGCCCGCCGATCAACGCCTACGTGATCCCGCTGCGGCTGTCGCCGGTGCTGTTCACCGGCACCATGGCGTTTTTCTTCTTTTTCATCAACCTCGCCAAATGGCTGCCCTACGCCTGGCTGGGCCTGCTGGACCTGCGCAACTTCGCCACGTCGATGGTGCTGCTGCCGCTGGCGCCGCTGGGGGTGGGGATCGGTGTGCGCATCGCGCGACGAATCCAGCCGGCGCTGTTTTACCGGTTTGTGTACGTCGGCATGGCGCTCACCGGGCTCAAGCTGCTGTGGGATGCGGTGGCGTAAAGTCCTGAATCCATAGCAAACAATGACCATTCCACGCTGGGTAATGGCATTTTTTGATCAGAATTTCGGCGCGGGCGGCGTGGCGGCCGGTTCCGCGCCGGCCCGATCCGGTCCGCGACTTTCGCGCTCGCGTGCCAGTTGCTCCTGCAACTGCTGACGGCCCTGGCGGACGGCGGCGATCAGGCGGGCCTCGTCCTTGTGGAGCGGGTAGGTCTCCTCCAGCAGCGCGAGGTTGTGGCTGCGAAAACGCTGCGTGGCCTGGGCGGCGGTGGCGGCGTCGCGGCCCAGCAGTTGCAGCACGTCGCCCGCACTGGCCAGGCTGCTTTCGAACAGTTCGCGCTGGATGTGTTCCACCCCCCGGTCGCGCAGCGCGTACCAGTGCGTCACGTCCCGCGCCCGGGCCACGATCTTCAGCGCCGGGAAATGGGCGCGCGCCAGGTCCACGATGGCCAGCGACTGGGCGCTGTCGTCCACCGCCACCACCAGCACACGGGCCTGCGCGGCGCCGGCGGTGCGCAGCAGATCCAGCCGGGTGGCGTCGCCGTAGAACACCCGAAAGCCGAAGCGCCGGGTCTGCTCGATCAGTTCGGCGTCGTGGTCCAGCACCGTGACGGACAGGCCGCAGGCCATCAGCGACCGCGAGACGATCTGGCCGTAGCGTCCGAACCCGGCCACGATGACCGGCGCCTCCTGTGGTGTGTTCAGCGGCTCTGGGGTCGGGCCGGGGCGCCGGTCCAGTCTGGGCTGCAGGTAGCGGTCCACCAGCCACAGCAGCAGCGGGCCCAGCAGCATGGACAGCGCGACGGCGCCCGTCAGCAGCGAGGCCGTCTTCGCCGGGAACACCCGGGCGCCCACCGCGGCCTGAAACACCACAAAGGCAAATTCCCCGCCCTGCGCCAGCAGCAGGGTGAACAGCGGGCGTTCCGGCCGTGGCAGGCGCATCAGGCGCGCCAGCGCACCGATCACCACCAGTTTGACCAGCAGGAACAGACCCAGGACCAGGGCCACCCGGCCCGGGGACGCCGCCAGCACGCCCAGATCGATGGTCATGCCGACCGCCATGAAGAACAGGCCCAGCAGCAGGCCCTTGAAGGGTTCGAGATCGGTCTCCAGCTCGCGGCGGAATTCGCTCTCGGCCAGCAGGACGCCCGCCAGAAAGGCGCCCAGCGCCATCGACAGGCCGACCGCCTGCATGAACGCGGCCGTCCCCACCACCAGCAGCAGCGCCGCCGCCGTGAAAATCTCCGGCGTGCGGCTGCGGGCGATCCAGCGCAGCAGCGGGCGCAACAGCAGGCGTCCGCCGACCACGATGGCGACGATGGCGCCGACCGAGCGCAGCGCCTCGACCCACAGCGTGGTGTCGTCGCGCTCGGACACGCTGCCCAGCAGCGGCACCAGCGCCAGAATGGGGATGGCCGCCACGTCCTGGAACAGCAGGATCGAGAAACCCGCTTCGCCCGAAGGCGTGCGCAACAGGTTGCGGTCGGCCAGCACCTGCAGCGCAATGGCGGTGGACGACAGCGCCAGCCCCAGGGAAGCGACCACGGCCACCTTCCATTTCACGCCCAGCAGCAGGGCCAGGCCGGCCAGCACGGCGGCGCAGGCCAGCACCTGCAGGCTGCCCCAGCCGAAGATCGGACGCCGCAGGCTCCACAGCCGGCGGGGTTCCAGCTCCAGTCCGACCAGAAACAGCATCAGCACCACCCCGAATTCCGCAAAGTGCAGCGTGTCCTCCACGTTGTCCACCAGGCCCAGGCCCCAGGGCCCGATGGCCAGGCCGGCCACCAGGTAACCCATCACGCTGCCCAGACCCAGAGCCTTGAACAGGGGCACGGCCACGACGGCGGCGGCCAGGTAGGTGAGGCTGTAGCCCAGCCAGGCGGGCAGGTGTTCCATGTCGGTAACATACCGGAAGTCCGACCCGATTCAGGAGCCCGTCATGCCGGTTGTCGTGGTTGCCAATCCCAAAGGCGGCGTGGGCAAGTCCACGCTGGCCACCCATGTAGCCGGTTATTTCGCCAGCCGCGGCCACGTTGTCATGCTTGGTGACGTGGACCGGCAGCAGTCGGCGCGGCTGTGGCTGCAGTGGCGGCCGGTGGCGGCGCGGCCCATCGGAACCTGGGCGACATCGCATGATCAAGTCGCACGACCGCCCAAGGGCACGACACACGTGGTGCTGGATACACCGGCCGGATTGCATGGCTGGCGTTACAAAGAGGTCATGCGGTTGGCCGACAAAGTGCTGATTCCGGTGCAGCCCAGCATTTTCGACATTCATGCGACCCGCGAATTTGTCGACCAACTGGCCGAGTTTCGCCATGCACAGCGCCTGCAAATCGGTCTGGTGGGCATGCGTGTCGATTCACGCACCCTGGCGGCCGAACGGCTGAAGGATTTTTTCGATAGCCTGAACCTGCCGGTGCTGGGTTTCCTGCGCGATACCCAGAACTATGTTCATCTGTCGGCGCAGGGGCTGACCTTGTTCGACGTTGCGCCGGGCCGGGTCGCGCGCGATCTGGAGCAATGGCAGGGGATCATTGACTGGCTGGAGCGCTGAAGTCGCCTGGCCCTGTCCCGGCCTGGACAGGGCGCGATGGCACCGCGCGGCCACAATCGCGCGATGCGATGCTTTCAGACTTTGCCCGAGTTGGCTGCCTGCGTGGGACAGGAGATTGCGGTCTCCGATTGGGTGGAGGTCACCCAGACCCGGATCAACCAGTTCGCCGACGCGACCGGTGACCACCAGTGGATCCACGTCGACCCCGAGCGCGCACGCACCGGGCCGTTCGGCGCGCCGATTGCCCATGGCTTTCTTACCCTGTCGCTGGTGCCCTGGTTCTTCGATCATTCGATCACCGTGCTTGAGTCCCACATGGGGGTGAACTACGGGCTCAACAAAGTGCGTTTCATTGCGCCGGTGCCGGTGGACAGCCGCCTGCGGGGGCGGCTGAAACTGCTTTCCGCCGAGCCGATCGCGGGCGGCGGCTATCAGATGGCCTGGGAGGTGACCATCGAACGCGAGGGTCAGGACCGCCCGGTGTGTGTCGCCGAAGCCCTCGCCCGGCGATTTTGAGCTTTTTCCGGCCATACCCAGCGTAAAAAGGTCGTTTTTAGCTACTTTAATGATAGCGATCCGACGAATCCGTTCTGGCGCCAGCCTTCGTAGACGGTGATTGCGACGGCGTTGGACAGGTTCAGGCTTCGCTGATCGGGGCGCATCGGCAGGCGCAGGCGGCGCTCGTCGGCAAAGCGCTCTCGGAGCGCCGGTGGCAAGCCGCGGCTTTCAGGCCCGAATACCAGCCAGTCGCCCGGCTCAAAGCGGACGTCATGGACGGCATGCCGTCCGTGGGTGGTCAGCGCGAAAAGCCGATCGGGCGCCGGCGCGCAACGGGTGATCAGCGCGTCCCAGTTGGCGTGGCGCTGTACTGGCGCGTACTCGTGATAGTCCAGCCCGGCGCGTCGCAACTGCTTGTCATCCATGGAAAAACCCAGCGGCTCGACCAGGTGCAACGAGCAGCCGGTGTTGGCGGCGAGGCGGATGACATTGCCCGTGTTGGGCGGAATTTCGGGTTCGACCAGAACGATGTGGAACATCTCGCCATTGTCGCCGGGCTCAATGGCTTTCTGCCGGAGTGCGGGCGACCACAAGGGCGGCGATGCGCCGGGCGCCGGCCTCGCGCAGGACCCGGGCCGCGGCGTGCAGCGATGCGCCACTGGTCATCACATCGTCGACCAGCACAACATGGCGGTCGCGTACGGATTCGGCCTGATTTGGCTCCAGCGCCAGCGCTCCGCGCAGGTTGCGAAGGCGTTCGGCTCGGCTCAGATGGCTTTGCGGCGTCGTTTCGCGGATGCGGAGCAGCAAGTCGGCCCGGGTGCGCCGGGCGTCCAGCGCCTGCGCCAGCAGCAGCGCCTGGTTGTAACCCCGCTCGGCCAGGCGGCCGCGCGAAAGGGGCATGGGAATCAGCCAGTCCGCCTGCTCCAGTTCGGGCTCCACCCAGGGCGTGCTGCGGAGCAGTGCAACCAGCGCGGGTGCCCAGCCCGGTTCATCTTCGAACTTGAAACGGGCGATACAGCCGATCCAGGGCCAGACGTAGTCCACCGCACACAGACACCGATCCAGCGGGGGTGGGTCGGTCAGGCACGCTCCGCAGCGGGTGAGCTCTTGCGGCAGTGCGACGGCACAGGTGGCACAGCGATACCGGGGTGCGCCGAACCGGCTGACACAGGTTTCGCACACCGGTGCTGCGGGCCAGCGGTGGCAGACCGCGCAGACGCCGCCAACCCGGTCAAGCGCAGGGGGGATACGCGCCAGCAATGCACGAAACATGGCGCTCAATATACTGCGCGGTCCGATTCCAACGCTTATGGACAAACCCCGCCCGCCCATCGACTCCCGTGCTGCTGCGCGTTGGGCCGCATTGCCGCCGTCGGTGGCCCCGGACGGCAAGCCGGTATCGCCGTGGCTGCACGAAGAGGTGGGCCGACGCATGGCGCAGCGCCTGTCCTGGATCACCGTCAAGCCCCGCTCCTGGGCGCATTGGGCACCCCTGTCGGGCGGAGTGAAGGCCCACGGCGTCGTGCAGGAGGCACTGGGCCGGGCTCCGGCCTATCTGGTCGAGGCCGATGGGGGCCGCCTGCGCCTTGCCGAGCGGGCGTTGGGGGGCACATGGTGGAATCCCGCGAGCTGGGGCGCCGGTCTGCTGCGCGGTGAACCAGGCCCCGGGGCGGTGGACATGGTCTGGGCCAACATGCTGCTGCACCATCAGGCCGATCCGGCAAAACTGCTGCGCCGCTGGCATCAGTCACTCGCAGTGGACGGGTACCTGATGTTCTCCTGCCTGGGGCCGGACACGCTTGGGGAGTTGCGTGAACTGTATGCGCGTGCCGGGTGGCCGCCACCTTCGGCTCCATTCACCGACATGCACGACTGGGGCGATTTGCTGCTGGAGGCTGGATTTGCCGAGCCTGTCATGGATATGGAAACCATTCGCCTGAGTTTCGAAACACCTGCGCGCCTGGTGGCCGAGCTTCGTGAGCTGGGGCGAAACCTGCACCCGCAGCGGGCCCAGGGGCTGCGTGGACGCCGCTGGCGCGACGAATTGTTCGCCCGGATGCTCATGGAACTGGCGCGTCCGGACGAACAAGGCCGCCTCGTGCTGCGCTTCGAAATTGTCTATGGGCATGCCTTCAAATCGGCGACGCGTCACCGCGTCGCACCGGAAAGCGCCATAGGCCTGGATGAATTCCGTTCCGCGTTGCGCGAGCGCAAAAAGAATCTGGGGAATCTTTGAGAAAAATCAAAGACCCCGCGAGTCTCGGGTAAACTTCAGTCGTTACCGATAGGGTCTGCTTTGGCAATGGCCGGGTGGGATTCGAAGGGGCTTGATCTGTGTCAAATCCTGTGTATCGCTTCGCAAGTGTCTCCGGTCAGGGGCTCCAGTGGCTGTTGCGCCGCAACTGCTCTGTTACTCCCGCCCAGTTGGTCTGGATGTACGCCGGCCTCTGCGCAGTTTCGCTGAGCATCGGCCTGTGGTTCTGGCAGATGGGGGCACCCTTGGTGCTGGGTTTTGCCGGAATCGAGATCCTGGCGGTAGGCGTGGCGCTGTGGGTGTATGCCCGGCATGCGCTGGATGGCGAGCGGATTGTGCTGCAGGGTCAGAGTCTGGTGGTCGAAAAAGCCGTTGGCGGTAGGCTGGAGCGCACGGAGTTGGATATCCGCAGCCTGACGGTCGAGCCCCGCTACGGCGAGCACTCGCTCATCGCCTTGTCGGCGCGGGGCCGGGTCATCAACGTGGGGCGCTTCGTCCGTCCCGAGTTGCGGCCGGCCTTGGCCAGGGAATTGCGCACCGCGCTGCGCGGGTCGTGAAGCGGCGGTGGTGGTTGGATTGATGGGTTACGGTTATCTGAGCAAAGACGAGACGTGAAAACGATGAACAACATTTTCAGCAAAGCAGCCCGTCGGCTGAGTCACGCAGCCTTGTGGACTGGCGCCTTTCTGGCATCGGCTGCCCATGCGGTGAACGACCTGCCCGGTGGCCCCGCCGTCAACCAGTTGAACCTGCATCCGCCGGTCAGCCGCATTGCCGAGGCGCAACATGGCTTGCATTGGTTCCTGCTGATCATCTGCGCGGTGATTTTTGTCGGCGTTTTCGGCGCGATGTTCTATTCGATCTTTGCCCACCGCAAATCCAAGGGCTACAAGCCGGCCACTTTTACGGATTCGGTCCCGGTCGAAATTGCCTGGACGGTTGTGCCTTTCCTGATTGTCATCGGCATGGCGTTGCCTGCGACCAAAGTGCTGGTCGCGCAAAAAGACACGTCGAATTCCGACCTTACGATCAAGATCACCGGCTACCAGTGGAAGTGGGGCTACGACTACATCAAGGGCGAAGGGGAGGGGATAGCGTTCATTTCCACCCTCGACAACTCCCATCGGGTGATGTCCGACTCCGGAAAGCCGCAGGGTGACAACTACCTGCTGAAGGTCGACAAGCCGCTGGTCGTGCCGGTGGGCAAGAAAGTTCGAATCATCACGACCGCCAATGACGTGATTCACGCGTGGGCCGTCCCGGCGTTTGGCGTCAAACAGGATGCGATCCCCGGCTTTGTCCGGGACAACTGGTTCCGTGCTGATCAAACCGGCGATTTCTATGGCCAGTGTATGGAGTTGTGCGGCAAGGAGCATGCCTACATGCCTATTCACGTCAAGGTGGTTACGGCAGAGGAATACAGCAAGTGGGTCGAAAGCGAGAAAAAGATTCTCGCTGCCAAGGCCGATGACCCCACCAAGGTCTGGACACAGAACGACCTGATTGCCCGTGGTGAAAAGGTCTACGCTGCCAATTGCGCAGCCTGTCACCAGGCCAACGGCAAAGGGGCTGGCCCGATCAAACCCGTGGATGGTTCCGCCGTGGTGCTTGATGCCGACAAGAGCAAGATGATCGCAGTCATGCTCAACGGTCAGAACAATGGGGCGATGCCGGCATGGAAGCAGCTCTCCGATACCGAGATTGCAGCCGTGATGACCTACACCAAGAATTCGTGGTCCAACAAGACCGGCCAGCTGGTACAGCCCGCGGACATCAAGACCGCTCGCAAATAACTCTGGCAGCAGTCGCACAGACAAGTAATTGAGAAGGAATCCGACATGAGCGCAGTTCTCGACCACCACGGCCACGCGGACCATGGCGATCACGGTCATGCCCCCAGCGGCTGGCGTCGCTGGGTTTTCGCCACCAACCACAAAGACATCGGCACGCTTTACCTGTTGTTCAGCTTCGCGATGCTGATGATCGGTGGTTTCTGCGCCATGATGATCCGTGCGGAGCTGTTCCAGCCAGGCTTGCAGCTCATCAACCCCGAACTGTTCAACCAGTTCACTACCATGCACGGCCTGATCATGGTGTTCGGCGCGATCATGCCGGCCTTTGTCGGCTTTGCGAACTGGATGATTCCGCTGCAGATTGGCGCCTCCGACATGGCCTTCGCGCGGATGAACAACTTCAGCTTCTGGCTGATGATCCCCGCTGCCATCATGCTGGCCGGATCGTTTTTCATGCCCGGCGGCGCGCCGGCTGCGGGCTGGACGCTGTATGCGCCTTTGACGCTGCAGATGGGGCCGTCGATGGATGCCGGCATTTTCGCCATGCACATCCTCGGCGCCTCGTCCATCATGGGCTCGATCAACATCATCGTGACCATCCTGAACATGCGCGCTCCGGGCATGACGCTGATGAAGATGCCGCTGTTTTGCTGGACCTGGCTGATCACCGCCTACCTGCTGATCGCTGTGATTCCTGTCCTGGCCGGTGCGATCACCATGACTTTGACCGACCGCCACTTCGGCACCAGTTTCTTCAACCCGGCTGGTGGTGGCGATCCGGTCATGTACCAGCATATCTTCTGGTTCTTCGGCCACCCTGAGGTGTATGTGCTGATTTTGCCGGCGTTCGGCATTGTCAGCCAGATCATTCCGACCTTTGCCCGCAAGAAGCTCTTTGGCTACACCTCCATGGTGTATGCGACGGCGTCGATTGCCATCCTGTCTTTCATCGTGTGGGCGCACCACATGTACACCACCGGCATGCCTGTTACCGGCCAGCTGTTCTTCATGTACGCGACCATGCTGATTGCAATACCGACCGGCGTGAAGGTGTTCAACTGGATCGCGACCATGTGGCGCGGCTCCATGACCTTTGAGACGCCGATGTTGTGGGCGGTCGGCTTCATTTTCGTATTCACCATGGGCGGCTTTACTGGTCTGATCCTGTCCATGGCTCCCCTGGACCAGCAACTGCATGACACCTATTACGTGGTGGCCCATTTCCACTACACCATGGTTGCCGGCTCGCTTTTTGCCCTGTTCGGTGGTTTTTATTACTGGGCTCCCAAGTGGGCTGGCGTGATGTACAACGAAACCCGCGGCAAGATCCATTTCTGGCTGTCGCTGATTTTCTTCAATGTGACTTTCTTCCCGCAGCATTTCCTGGGCCTTGCCGGAATGCCGCGTCGGTACGCAGACTACCCGTTGCAGTTTGCCGACTTCAACATGCTGTCGTCGATCGGTGCTTTCGGTTTCGGCTTGATGCAGGTGTATTTCTTCCTGTTCATCGTCGTTCCGTTGATGCGTGGCAAGGGAGAAACCGCATCGCAGCGTCCCTGGGAAGCTGCTGAAGGATTGGAGTGGGAAGTGCCGTCGCCGGCCCCCTTCCATACCTTCGAGAATCCGCCCAAACTGGACGCCACGGCGACCCGCGTGATCGGCTGAGTGAATGTCCATGGATGCCCGCGAACAGCGTAAGAACAACGTACGTCTGGGGTTGATCCTGGCTTCGGTGGCGTTGGTTTTTCTGTTGGGCTATGTCGTCAAGATCGCCTACTTTGGCTACTGAAAGTTGGTACCGGTGAACTGGGTTCGAGCTGAAAACTTCCGGATGGTTGGCAAACTGCTGGTGGTGGCTGTCGGCATGTTCGCTTTCGGCTACGCGCTGATCCCGATCTACCGTGCCATCTGTGAAGCCACCGGGATCAATATTCTGGCGATTTCGGAGCGTCAGTTACCCGGCAGTGGTCTCACGGGTAAGGATGCCCGTGTTCTTGGCAACAGCCAGATTGATCGCACTCGTCTGATCACGGTGGAGTTTGACGCCAACGCCCGGGGGCCCTGGGACTTCAAACCCGAGCGTCGCTCGATTCAGGTTCACCCCGGTGAACTCGCCACCGTGATGTACGAGTTTCAGAACGTTCAAAATCGCACCTTGGCGGCCCAGGCGATTCCGAGTTATGCCCCCAAGCAGGCGGCAGCGCATTTCAACAAACTTGAATGTTTCTGTTTCAACCAGTACACCCTGGCGCCCGGCGAAAAGAAACAGTGGCCGGTGGCGTTTGTCATTGATCCGCGCATCTCCAAAGATGTGACAACGATCACCCTGTCCTACACATTCTTCGAGGTCGGAGGCAAGACCCCCGCGGCACCCGTCGCGCAGGCCCCGACTTCCGCAGGCCGCTCATGAGCGCGAACCACCGACCCGATTTGCCCAAACCCAGCCTGATCCGTACGCTGGTGGCGGTATTGTGGTCGTTCTTCGGCGTCCGTAGCCGAAAGGAATTCAACCGGGACATGGCCCAGATCAACCCGATCCATCTGATGGTGGTCGGTCTGGTGCTTGCCATTGCCTTTGTCGCACTGCTGGTGGTCCTGGTCAATTGGATCGTCCGCCAGCCCATGACACTGTGAACCCTGACTTTTTCGCCAACCTGAGAACAAAATCTACTCCGGAAAACCCATGAGCTCAACCGCGCACGGCAGCACGCCTTATTACTACGTTCCGCATGAGTCCCGCCATCCTGTCATGGCATCGGTGGGCTTGTTCTTCGTGATTCTTGGCGCTGGCCAATGGGTCAACGGTTCGGAATGGGGGATGTACTCCGTTCTGGGGGGGCTGGCATGGTGGCTGGTTGTGCTCTATCAGTGGTTCAAGGACGCGATCGCCGAAAGCGAGGGCGGACTTTATGGCCACAAGATTGACCTGTCCTATCGCTGGAGCATGACCTGGTTCATCTTCTCCGAGGTGATGTTCTTCGGCGCGTTCTTCACTGCCCTGTGGTGGGCTCGTTCCCACAGTATTCCGGAACTCGGCAGCCTGGCCAATTCGTTGCTGTGGCCCGACTTCAAGGCGGCCTGGCCCAGCACCACTCCGGGTGCAACCACGTCTCCGGCCGGGATCGTCGAGCCCTTCCAGACGATGGGGCCGTTCTGGTTGCCGACCATCAACACCGCCTTGCTGCTGACGTCCGGGGTCACCCTGACCATTGCCCACCACGCACTGCAGGCGGGCAACCGCAGCAAGACGATCGCCTTCATGTGGATCACGGTAGCGTTGGGATTCGTGTTCCTGTGTGTCCAGGGCTACGAGTACTACCATGCCTATACCGACCTGAACCTGAAGCTCAACTCCGGCATTTTTGGTTCGACCTTCTTCATGTTGACGGGCTTTCACGGCTTTCACGTGTTTGTTGGCATGTTGATGCTGTTTTTCATCACACTGCGCCTGCAAAAAGGGCATTTCACCGCAGAGCGGCATTTCGGCTTTGAAGGCGCGGCCTGGTATTGGCACTTCGTCGATGTTGTCTGGCTGGGTCTTTACATCCTCGTCTATTGGATGTAGCCGGCGTGCCGACCACAAAAAAAGCGCCGTGAGGCGCTTTTTTTCTGAGTTCTTTCGAGGGAACGTTTGCCTCTTTACCTACCGGCTGGCGGGCAGTCCGGTCGGTTGGATATAGCCGAGCTTCCACGCAATCAATACACAGACAAACAAAAGAATCGAAAAGCCGACCCGAAATGCCAACGCATGGGCCATCCGGTTCTTGCGCCGATCGCCACTTGCCGGATCTCGACCACCCCGCATCATGTATATCAAAGCCACAGCCAGACTGCCGATAATCGCGACAAACGCAAGCGCTACGAGGACTTTCATGGGGAGCATTATCCGGTGAACCGCTACGGACTGGGCTGGCGATTCTGGCTTGTTTCCGCGGCGGCCGCCGCCGGTGTTGCCATCACGTCCGCGTTGGGTTTGTGGCAACTCGACCGGGCCGCGCAGAAAACCCGACTTCAGACAGCCATCGAATCACGGCTGACTCAACCTGCGGTGGACCAATTCGTCTTGCGGTCGACCCAGCCGCAGGAGCTGCAGCATCGCCGCGTGGTACTTCGGGGTGCCTGGCTGCCCGAAACCACGGTCTTTCTGGACAACCGCCAGATGAACGGGCGACCGGGCTTCTACGTGGTGACGGCCTTGAAGATCGCCGATTCATCCGAAGCGGTCCTGGTCCAGCGGGGCTGGGTGCCCCGCAATTTTGTCGATCGCACCGCCTTGCCCGCGGTGGCGACCCCACCTGGTCCGGTAATTGTTGAGGGCAGGGTGACCAGTGGACCGTCCCGGCTATATGAGCTGGCCCCCGCGCAATCGGGTCCGATCCGGCAAAATCTCGATATTGACGCTTACGCGGCGGAAATTCGCTGGCCGCTGTTGCCCTTGGCGATACTGGAAACCTCCGCGCAGCCCGATGGACTGCTGCGCCAGTGGCCGGTGGTCGGTACCGGGGTTGAAAAGCATCATGGTTACGCCGCCCAATGGTTCGGCCTGGCCAGCCTGATTGCCGTACTTTATGTCTGGTTCCAAATTGTCCGACGCATCCACACCCGCCCCCCAACGCCCTGACGAGCCCCTGGCCTTCACTGTCCATGCAATGCCGCTTCCGGAACAAATGGCCGACGCCGAGGCGCGCCGCACCCGCACCGGACGCTGGAAGATGCTGGGCATTTTGCTCATCTGCGCGGCCCCCGTCATTGCCTCATATTTCACCTTCTATGTGATACGGCCGGAGGGCCGGCGCGTATTCGGCGAACTGGTAGAGCCGGCCCGTCCGGTGCCTTTGGTGTCCGCGCGCACTCTGGATGGAGCGCCCAAGGCACTCGCCGACCTGAAAGGCCAGTGGTTGCTCGTCAGTGTCGCGGGCGGTGCCTGTGGCCCGGATTGTGAGCGGCACCTGTACCTGCAGCGGCAAATGCGCGAGGCGATGGGCAAAGAGAAAGAGCGAATCGACTGGGTTTGGCTGGTCTCGGACGACGCGCCGGTGGCCGACGCCTTGCGTCCCGCGCTGGCAAAGGCGACGGTGCTGCGTGTGCCGCCGACGGTCCTGGCGGCCTGGCTGCAGGCGGCGCCGGGCAAGAGTCTGCCCGATCACCTCTATGTGGTCGATCCGATGGGCAACCTGATGATGCGATTTCCCGCCGGGCTTGACGCCGCTGGAGCCGCCAAAGCCCGCCGGGACATCGACCGCTTGTTGCGCGCCTCGGCCTGGTGGGACAACGCCGGGCGCTGACCGACCATCATGGTGGAACCTGCTTTGTACGACCTGTCGCCCTTGGCGCGCCTGATGCTCACGGGCGTAGTCCTGGCGGCCGCTCCCCTGCTGTGGGTGTGGCTTCGTCACCGGGAACAAGAGCCTGCAGCGCGCTTGCGGGCGCTGACCTGGGTGACCTTGTTCCTGACCTTTGATCTGATCGCTTTTGGTGCATTCACCCGGCTGACCGATTCGGGCCTGGGCTGCCCCGATTGGCCGGGATGTTATGGGAGCGCGAGTCCACTCGGAGCCCGCGAGTCCATTCGGGCTGCCGAAGCTGCGCTGCCCACCGGGCCTGTGACGATTTCCAAGGCCTGGATCGAGATGATCCACCGCTACCTCGCAACCGCAGTCGGTGTCCTGATCCTGACCATGACGGTGGTGTCGTGGCACAACTGGCGTCAGGCTTGCCGATCGCCCATGGCCGAGCGGGCGGGGCCCAGCACCACCGGTGCCGGGTTACAAATACACCCCGCTTGGGCGACGGCGACCTTGGTATGGGTCTGCGTGCAAGGGGCATTCGGCGCCCTGACGGTGACCATGAAGCTTTTTCCCGCCATCGTCACGCTCCACCTGCTGGGGGGGCTGGGGCTGCTGTGTCTGCTGACCGTGCAGGCCGCACGATTGCAGGCATCCGGACACATCGCGCAGCCCTCCGGCAAGCCCCCGGTGGCCTTGGAGCCATCGTGGCTGCGCGCGGGAGTGGCCATCGTGTTGCTGCTGGTCGTGGTTCAGATCGCGTTGGGCGGTTGGGTCAGTACCAACTACGCCGTACTGGCCTGCACCGAGTTTCCGCGGTGTCAGGGAGTCTGGTGGCCGCCAATGAACTTCGCCGAAGGCTTCGAACTGTGGCGCGAGCTGGGCCATACCGCCGAGGGTGCACCCATCACGTTTGCCGCTCTGACGGCGATTCACATGGCGCACCGCCTCTTTGCCTCCGTGGTGGTGGTGGCCCTGCTGTTGCTGGCGGTCGTGCTGATTCGCTACCCCCGCCGTCGCGGGCAGGCCGTCGCGCTCGGCGCTTTGCTCAGCCTGCAACTGCTGACCGGCCTGTCCAATATCGTGCTGGGCTGGCCCTTGTTGGCGGCAGTCCTGCACACCAGCGGCGCGGCGGCCCTGATGGCCGTGCTGACCTGGGCCTGGGCCGCGCCGCAAACCGGCGCTGAGGCGATCAAGCCGGCCCCTCTGTTTCGCACATCTTGTCCCACATGAGTACCGAACTGTCCACCGCCGCCCCGCTGTCCGTGGTGCGCCAGTACTACGCCCTGACCAAACCCCGCGTGGTGCAGCTCATCGTTTTCTGCGCGCTGATTGGCATGGTGCTGGCCGTACCGGGCCTGCCTTCAGGGCCGGAGCTGACCCGCATGGCGATCGCCTCGGCCGGCATCTGGCTGGTAGCCGGCGCCGCGGCCGCCTTCAACTGTCTGGTCGAAAAGGGAATTGATGCCAAGATGCGTCGTACCGCCTGGCGACCGACCGCGCGGGGCGAATTGTCGGACCGTCAGGCCTTGCTGTTCTCCGTGGTCTTGTGTGGCCTGGGCTCGGCGGTTTTGTACTTTGGCGCCAATCCGCTCACCATGTGGCTCACGTTTGCCACATTCGTCGGGTATGCCGTGGTCTACACCGTCATCCTGAAACCGCTCACGCCACAGAACATTGTCATTGGCGGGGCATCCGGGGCGATGCCTCCGGTGCTGGGTTGGGCGGCGCTGACAAACGACGTGGGCCCTGAGGCGATGATCCTGTTCCTGATCATCTTTCTGTGGACACCACCACATTTCTGGGCCTTGGCGCTGTACCGGGTGGAGGACTACCGAAAATCCGGCCTGCCCATGTTGCCGGTGACCCATGGCAATGAGTTCACCCGTCTGCAGATCTTGCTGTACACACTGGTGCTGTTTGCTGCCTGCCTGTTGCCGTTTGTCATTCGCATGAGCTCCTGGCTTTACCTGGTGGTGGCGGTGGCTCTGAGTGTCGGATTCACCGCTTACGCGTTTCGGCTGTGGCGGCAGTACTCCGATGCCCTGGCGCGTAGGACGTTTCGCTTTTCGTTGATTCACCTGTCGGTGCTGTTTGCCGCACTGTTGCTTGACCACTACCTCCTCTGACGGGACCGAGCCATACGATGACTATAAAAAAGATAGCTTTACTGCACCTTTTTGCGCTGGGTATGGCCATTTTTTATGGGTGTACCGAGCCCAAGGCGGCCTTTCGAGGCATTGACATTACCGGTGCGGACTATGCCCGCGGGTTTTCCCTGCCAGACCATGACGGCCGCACCCGCACGCTGGCCGACTTCTCGGGGAAAGTCGTGGTGGTTTTCTTCGGTTTTACCCAATGTCCGGATGTCTGCCCGACGTCGATGAACGAACTGGCCGAGGTCAAGAAGCGCCTGGGCGCCGACGGCGAGCGGCTGCAGGGCCTTTTTGTGACGGTCGACCCCGAGCGGGACACGGCCACGGTGCTCAAAGCCTACATGGGCCACTTCGACCCCAGTTTCCTGGCGTTGATTCCCAGCCGTGATCAGCTTCCGGTGGTGGCCAAGGACTTCAAGATTTATTACAAGCGGGTCGAAGGCCAGACGCCGACCAGCTACACCATGGACCATTCGGCCGGAAGCTACCTGTATGACCCGCAGGGCCGGTTGCGCATCTACCACCGCTATGGCAGCGGTGCCGAGGCCCTGGCTGCTGATGCCCGCCTGCTGCTGGCGGGGCGCTGAACCGTAAACCAACCAGCCGGTCCGGTGGCCGGCCAGGGACAGACTGCGTCTTACTCGGCCTTGATCTGGCGTTCCGCAATGACTCGGCCCAGGGCCGCCGTGTCCGTCCTGATCCGGTTGGCCAAGCCCTGTGGGGACGTACCTGCCACCTGCCAACCTTGCTGAAACAGGCGCTGGCGTATGTCCTGCGTGCGAACGATCTCACCGAGGACTGCCGAAAGCCGGTTGCGTAGCGCCTCCGGCATGGAGGCGGGCGCCGCGACCGCGTTCCAGATCTCCAGGTGAAAGCCCCTCACGCCGGCTTCCGACAGCGGCGGCCATTCGGGTGCCAGCACGCTGCGTCCGGCCGAGGTGATTCCTATGGCGCGCAGTTTCCCGGCGCGAACCTGCGGCGCGGCCAACCCCGGCGGGAGCAGCGCCAGCTGGATCTGGCCCGCGATCATGGCGTTGACGACCTGTGGATTGCCGGGGTAGGGCACATGGACCGGCGCGATCCCGCTCAGCCCCTTGAGCCACTCCATGCCGATATGCGCCACCGTGCCAATGCCGGGCGAGCCATAACTCCAGCGATCCCCGGCGTCCCGTGCGGCTTTCAGGAAGGTCGGTGCCGATTCGCTGCCGGGGGTCGATACGGCGGCGGCCAGCAACAAAGGCGCCGTGCCGATCAGGCTGACCGGCGCCAGCTCGGTGAGCGGGTCGAAGCCCAAAGCGGGATTGAGCAGGCGGGCAATGGTCATGTTGCCGTTGATCAGTATCGCGAGGGTATGGTCGTCTGTGGCCTTGGCCAACAGGCCCGCCGCAAGATTGCCGCCGGCCCCGGGCCGGTTTTCGACCAGCACCGGTTGCCCCAGGACCCGGGTCAGCGGCTCCGCCAGGGCCCGCGCCGTCAGGTCCGGCGAAGAGCCTGCGGGAAACCCCACCAACAGGCGCACCGGCCGGGTCGGCCATTCCCGGGGGCTGACCGCCCACAAGGTGCCTGGACACAGGCTGGCGGTAGCAGCCCCAAGCGCTGCGGTCAATGTACGGCGGCGAACTATCGATGGCGGGTGGGTAGGCATCCGACGGGCTCCGGCAAGGTGGATACGGGCCGCTTGTGCAGCCGATGCTCGAATTATTGACGGGTTGGTGGCGTGTCCACCGACGGCGATGAATCCATCATGGCGGGTGTCGACCACGGAGCGGTGCTGAGGCCTCTGTGGCGGATCACCTTGCGGTCTTCGATCCGTATCGCACGGATTTCAGAAGCAACGCCATCCAGTACCGCGTCAGCGTTGGGCTCGGCCGCCGGCAGCATCTGCACTGCGACGTGAAACCGCAGGGTGTGGCCGCTCGCGATCAATGGGGAGGGCGCAAGCCCCTTGACCACGATGCGGGTGGCAATCTCGCGCACGGCGTCCTCCCGGATCGGACCTTCCAGCAGCAGGAAGAACAGGTTGGTGTCGGCACGCGCGGCCAGATCTACATCACCGATGATTCGGCGAAGGCGCGAGGCGGCCAATACCTGCGCGCGGTCCGACGCGTCGGAGCCGTTTTCCTTGACCAGGGTATCCAGATTTCCGATGCCCACGCCGATCAATGCCGCGAAATGGCCTTGTCGTTCGGCTCGGCGGATCGCGCTTTCCAGACGAAGCCGGAGAGTTTGCCGGTTGGCCAAACCGGTCAGTGCATCGGTGGTAACCAGTGCCTTGGCGCGCCACTGCCCCTCGGTGCGCCGTTGGGCGCGGATGACCAGGGCGTATAACAACAGGGGCGCTTCAAGTGCGGACCCGATGGTGAGGCCATAGCGTGTCAGGAAGCCCGAGGGCAGCAATCCCAGCGTCCGGGCAATCGGGAACAGAGCAAACACCACCACGGGTGCAATGCCCAAGGCAAGGAGCGGTGCGCCCGGGTCTTCGCCTCGGGCCCAGATCAGCGCAATCAAGCCCACGATCAGGCCCATCGACGCCAAAATCGAAAGGGAAACGATCTGGTAACTTGCGGCGGACGGTATCACCGCTTCCACCATCGCCATGCCCGACAGAGACACAATGGCGATCCAGACCAGCCGATCCAAAGCCTCGTAGTAACGTCGGGGTTCTGTAACGGTTCGCACAAACCACAGGCCGGCGGCGGAAGCCAGAGGCGGCAGGACAAAAGTTGCGCTTTTGGCCCAGGCTGGCCAGTCGGGCCAGAGATACTGGGCCCCGACGCCCAAGAGGGCGGCCTGTGTCAGGCCGAGAATCGCCACATAGACAGCATAGACCACGAAGTTGCGGTCATTCCACAGCGACGCGCCCATCAGCGCACCCATCAGAACCAGCAGCAGCAAACCGAAATGGGCGCCCAGCAGGAACTGTTCACGGTCTCGATGCACAGCCAGAGGCCGCTCTGCAATGAGGCGCATCGCGCCCGACATCGTCACGCGGGCATGTTCGATCCGCAGCCAATAGCGTACCGGGGCGTCTTCGCGCGGCTGGACAACCAGCGTAGGGAATCGACCGGGAAGTGGCCAGTCTGAAACCGCGCGGATATCACCGGCCTCCTGGAGTTGCCAGCGCCCCAGGCGATCAATGTGCCAGAGACTCACACGGTCCAGGCCGGATACCGCCAGTTCCAGGAACCAGCGGTTACCAGGCGCAGCCGGCGCGATCTCGAAGGTCAGCCAGAACGCCTTGCCATTGAGTGCATATTGGCTGTCGTCTTTCAGCGGCCACCAGGGCAACCCGGTGCGCCGGCTTGCGAGGTCTTGCGGCGTCAGCGCCTGGCCATCCTCGATCCAGAACAGCGCGCGATCTGTCAACACAATGCTTTCGTCCGAGGAGTCAAGCACAATCGGCGCACGCTCCTGCCCCGCTGCCGCGCAAGCCAGCAGCAGCCAGCAAGCGCCGATCAGCCATTGCCGCAGCAAGCTCGTCATGGCGGGCAGGTGTTGCATCCCTCGATTGTCGGCCCCGCCGTACATCGGTGGGTGGCGCCCCGTCAATCGGCTATCGCAGGCCGACAGACGGAAAGGCGGCCCCAATGCCGGGCCGCCGCAGGTGACGCTCAGCGCCAGTCAGACAGGGTTTTTTTCATTTTTTTCAGTGCTGCCGTCTCGATCTGGCGAATACGTTCAGCGCTTACCCCAAACTCCGCTGCAAGGTCGTGCAATGTCTGGCCTCCGGAGCCATCGTCGTTCACGTTCAGCCAACGTGCCTGCACAATCCGGCGACTGCGTTCGTCCAACTGCGCCAGCGCGGTCGTAACGCCGTCGCCAGCCAGCCGGTCACGATGGCGTGACTCCAGGATGGCGGTCGGCTCGGTGCGGGCATCGGACAGGAAGGCGATCGGGCCGAACGCCTTGTCGCCGTCCTCGCCGGGCGCGGGGTCCAGAACCACGTCGCCACCGGCCATGCGGGTTTCCATCTCGATGACGTCCTCCGGACGAACGTTCAACTCACGCGCCACGACGTCAATCTCCCGTGCGCTGAGCAGGTCACGATGGGTCTCGTCATCCAGTCCGGAATCGGCCTTGAAGGCCTGCTTCATCGAGCGCAGGTTGAAAAACAGCTTGCGCTGCGCTTTGGTGGTCGCCACCTTGACCAGGCGCCAATTGCGCAGGATGTACTCGTGAATTTCAGCGCGAATCCAGTGCAGCGCGTAGCTGACCAGCCGCACACCTTGGTCGGGGTCGAAGCGACGCACCGCTTTCATCAGGCCGATATTGCCTTCCTGGATCAGATCGCCCTGGGGCAGGCCATAGCCAAGGTACTGCCGCGACACCGACACCACAACCCGCAGGTGCGACAGAACCAGCCTTCCGGCCGCCTCCAGGCTGTTGGTCGCGCGAAGGTCTCGGGCGAGCGAGTCCTCTTCATCCGCCGTCAGCATGGGCATGCGATTCACCGCGGCGATATAGGCGTCCAGGTTGCCCAGCGGGGGCAAAACCATGGACGATTGCGACCAGGTCGCCGACAGGCTGGGCAGCGCCGTACTCGTCAGACCGTTCATGCAGGAATCCTCCTTGGTAATAGTTGAAATGTTAGCACTCCCTTGGATGGAGTGCTAAGACGGAAAGTTCCCGGTCACCCGGAGTGGGCTTCAGGTTCCTTTCGCTGTTGACACATTGAACTCAAAATGATCCTCACTGAGTTCTGAATCAGTTACAGAGCGACAACGCCTCAATCAATTTGTGCCCAAAGATGCATTGCCACGTTGAGTCATGCGTGCAGAAGCTGCTGCACATGGCAAGGCCAAGCTAACTACAAATCTACCCGTCGGAGACTCAAATCTTCTCCTGCCCATGAGTCTTCTGTTTGCCTTCCACACGCTTTGCCGCAGCCGCCAGCAGGGCGCGTGAATAGGCCAGGTGTAAACCCATGAGCGCTCTATATGACCGTGCAAGGCGGCCGCTATCTTCGCCGGGCACTTTGCGTGCCCGCACGCCTGAGCCAAAAAACAAACGAGTGCCACTGGCTGTGGGGGCGACCATCAGCCACGAACACGTCGCGCCGCTCAGATCGCGCATCAGAAGTTGGTGTTCGGTTCGTTCCTCCAGCCGCCAATAGGCGAAGCCTTGCCGCTCGCCGCGCGCCAAGGCCTGCGCCTGCGCGTCCTGCGACGGATACCCTGCCAACCGCAGCACTGCACGTTCGAGCTTGAACAGCCAAGTGGTGTAGAAGGCCGCGACATAGGCCTGCAAACTGACCTGGCCTGAAACGTCTATTGCAAATCCGTCCACGTGATCTACGGGCCCGGCTTGCCCCAAAAGTAAGCTGCGCTGCGGCAATTCCACCGGAACAACGGGCATACCTCACTCCTGATGGATTATTTAAACATACCGTAGAGTATTGTCTTGGTGCAACACCTGATCTACCCGGGGTGCTGTGGTCAGAATTTGCTCCACCAAGGCCAGCAGCGGCTCGCGCATGCCCACGCCTGCAGACAGGCGCAGGTTCTCCAGCCCAATCACCGCGGCATAAATGGCCACCGCAGCTTGGCTGATGGCCATGGGTGCCAAGCCTGCCGTCCGCAAGAACTCGCGCAAATCAGCCAATCGCTGTCGGTCTACCCGCTCAAGTGCAGCCCTAGCCAGCGGCTCTGCACGGCCCCACTCGCGAATCGCCGGCTCGATCGCATTGCCGCCGAACTCTTCGCTGGGTGTGATAGACACCTTTTCCACCAGAAGAAAGAGCTGATCGCGCGCAGAAAGCCCCGAGCTTCTTACTGCCGCCGTGATGTCGGTGGTGGCCAATTGCTCCCAAGTTTGGAGCATGGACAGCTTGAGCGCGGCGAGGTCCGCGAAGTGCCAATAAAACGAGCCTTTGGTTGCGCCCAGTTCGCGCGCCAAAGCCTCCACGCCCACCGCCTGCGGCCCGCTACGCGCCAAAGCGCGAAAGCCTGCAACCACCCAATCATCGGGCTGCAACTTGGTTCGTGCGACATGTTTGCCGCCGGCTGGCGCGGCTGAGTGAGCCATATTTTTTGACTTCCAATCAAGAGCAAGCGGAATGCTTTCGGCGATCATACCATACCTATAAGTATGGTAAATTTCAGTTTATGACTCAAGCCTCGCATCCATCCCAGCCACCCAACACGACCACTCGCTCGGCCAACCCTCAGCTATTGGCCCTGCTTCGCAAAACACATCGCTTCTCTGCCATGCTGCTGGGCGGCTTCGTCTTGCTGCACTTGGCCAACCATGTTGCCGGCTTGGCCGGGCAAGACGTGCACCGCAGTGTGCAACTGGCCCTGCGCTGGCTATACCAGGGCTGGCTGGAGCCGGTGTTACTTGCCACCTGCGCGATGCAGATCGCCACAGGCCTGCGCATGGTCTGGCAGCGTCGATCCAGCCTTTGGCGAATGGGCGCGCAGCCAATCAGCGGTGTGTATTTGGCGCTCTTCCTGAGCATTCATGTGTTCGCGGTGATACAGGCACGCTGGAGCGGTGTTGAAACCGATCTCGCTTTTGCCGCCGCAGGCATGCACGCGGGCGCATGGGCCTATTTTTTTGCACCTTACTATGGCCTAGCCGTCCTGGCTTTGGGGTTGCACATCTCTGTGCCCATTGGCCGCCGCCGCCCAAAAGCAGGCCACGCCATCGTGCTCGCATCCGCCCTGCTCGCCACAGCCTTGGTCGCCCTGCTGGCTGGATTGATCACGCCGTTGAGCATTTCGCCCAGTTTGATCCAAGCCTTTCCGCAGTAGAGCGCAACTCCCACGCATCCAGGGCATCGTTGATGCTTGGTCTCTTTTGGCCGGGGCCTGCGATTGCGCCGCAGGCGTGCGTCCCTGTTGATTTATTGCGTTTTGCCTCCAAACCCACACGCAGTCCACTGGCTCGAGGTATGGGTGTGAAGTTCCCGCGAATCTCAGGACCAGTCAGAGGTGGCGTTTGGAGAACGGTGTGAAACGGTACTGACTTGAGGCGCACGTGGAAACGCAAGCTAATGATTCAGCGGCGCTAGCTGTTCCGGACGCAAATCGAAACTACCAGAAGGACAGACCCTCAATGAATTCGTTTGTATTCGTCATGCGAACTTCCGGCGTATCGATTCTTGGGTAGTCTGGGTGTTGTCCGAATTGAAACTGGATGTGACGACGTACAATCCGGCGGCTTGCTTCTTGGGCGACCGTGAGGTTGTAGTCTGGGCGGTATTCTATGGCGTCCCAGACATTCTTCCGGTCGCCGATAGGAGTCGTTCTTCGGAAGTGATAGGGCCGAGGCTCGAAAGGTGTCGCGCCGACCGGGCACCTTAGTCAGAATCGGCAGGGTTCTTCGTTTTCCTGGCGTATCGGCCAGCACTGATATGGATATCCAACAAAAAGTCGCCGTAATTGGCCTTGGCTACGTAGGGCTCCCTTTGGCCGTTGAGTTTGGCAAGTCGCGAAAGGTGCTTGGTTTCGACATCAACCAATCACGGATTGACGAACTTCGCGCCGGGAGGGACAGTACCCTGGAGGTTTCCCCTGAAGATCTTCGGCTAGCGTCAGGCCTTGAGTACAGTTGTGATCGGAACGCCCTCGGCGAATGTGGGATTTTCATAGTCACGGTCCCAACGCCGATCGACAATGCGAATCGCCCTGACCTGACACCAGTCATCAAAGCAAGTGAAACGGTCGGCCGAGCCCTTAAGCCGGGCGCTTTGGTCATTTATGAGTCGACCGTCTATCCGGGATGTACTGAAGAGGTCTGTGTCCCGGTACTGGAGCGCGAATCGGGGTTGAGGTTCAATGAAGGTTTCTTCTGTGGTTACAGCCCCGAGCGGATCAACCCTGGTGACAAGGTAAACACGCTCACGACGATCAAGAAGATCACCAGCGGAAGCACGCCGGAGGTTGCAGACGCTGTCGATGCGTTGTACGCGAGCATCATCAAGGCGGGCACCTGGAAGGCAAGCAGTCTGAAAGTCGCAGAAGCGGCAAAGGTTATTGAGAACAGCCAGCGTGATCTCAACATAGCTTTCGTCAACGAACTCTCCGTTATTTTCGAACGTTTGGGTATTGACACAATCGAAGTACTGGAAGCGGCAGGTAGCAAGTGGAACTTTCTTCCGTTTCGACCTGGGATGGTAGGAGGGCACTGCATTGGTGTGGACCCCTATTATCTGACTCACAAGGCAGAGCAGGTTGGCTATCACCCGCAGGTCATATTGGCGGGGCGACGGATCAACGACAACATGGCGCACTATGCTGCGCGCAACGTCATACGAATGATGCTACGCAACGGAATCGACGTCGCTCGCAGCACTATCGGGGTAATGGGGATCACATTCAAGGAAAATTGCCCCGATATTCGAAATAGCAAGGTTGCCGATTTGGTCCGTGAACTCGAAAGCTGGGGTGCGAAGGTGGTGGTAACTGATCCCTGGGCCAATGCGGCCGAAGTCGAGCATGAATACGGTGTAAGGCTAGGGAGTATAGACGCCGACAATCGGGTAGATTCGATTATTGTGGCCGTAGGGCACCACGAATTTCGCGACCTGAGCCCGCAGGCGTTGAGAGGCCTGTGCCGCACTGATAAACCGGTGCTTGGCGATATGAAGTCTCTCTATGATCGCCATCGGGCGGCGCAGGCGGGTTTTACGGTCTTTCGACTCTGAAGCAGGGAAATCAAACGATGAAATTGAAAAATTACGAACCGATAACAGGTCGCAAAATCCGCATCGCCATTGTCGGCTGCGGAAGGATCTCAAAGAATCATTTTGGCTCGATTGAATCGCATGGCGATGATCTGCAATTGGTAGCAGTTTGTGATATAGATCGCCAGGTGCTTGATGACCATGTGAGCAAATACCAGGTCGCTGGCTATACCGACATGGAGCAAATGCTGCAGAACGAGCAGATTGACTTGGTGGCACTCTGCACTCCCAGTGGTCTTCACCCTGATCAGGCGATACTTGCTGCACGCCATAAAGTGCATGTGTTGACGGAAAAACCAATGGCCACTCGCTTTCATGATGGCGTGCGGATGGTTAAAGCCTGTGACGAAGCCGGCGTGAGGCTGTTCGTAGTTAAGCAAAACCGGCGCAACACCACGTTGCAACTGCTCAAGCGAGCCGTTTCTGAGAAGCGCTTTGGCAGAATCCACATGGTGCATCTGAACGTCTTTTGGACGCGCCCCCAGTCATACTACGATCAAGGAAATGGTTGGCGCGGCACCTGGGAGTTTGACGGCGGCGCATTCATGAACCAGGCAAGCCACTATATTGATTTGCTTGATTGGTTGATCGGACCTGTCGAAAAAATCCAGGCGATGACCAGTACAACTCGCGATATCGAAACCGAGGATACCGGGGTATTGAATATCAAATGGCGTCATGGCGCACTGGGTTCAGTGGCCGTGACCATGCTCACCTATCCGAATAACCTTGAGGGCAGTATCACCATCTTGGGTGAAACTGGCACAGTTCGGGTCGGGGGCGTGGCAGTTAATGACATTCAATTGTGGAAATTCGCTGAACCCAAGGACTATGACAAGGACATCCAGTCTGCCAATTACGAGACAACTTCAGTGTACGGGTTCGGACACCCGTTGTACTACCGCAATGTAGTCGACGTAATGCGCGGACAGGCGGAACCCGAAACAGACGGTCGAGAAGGCCTCAAGTCGCTGGAACTGTTGATTGGGGCGTACTTGGCCGCCCGCGACGGCAAGACCGTCAGTCTGCCTCTGGAGTACTGATGGGACCAAGCATTCATCCCACTGCAATCGTAGATGACGGTGCGCAGATAGGTGAGGGTAGTCGTGTCTGGCATTGGGTGCATGTCTGTGGCGGGGCGCGCATCGGACGGGGAGTTTCTCTTGGACAAAACGTCTTCGTCGGGAATCGGGTAGTCATAGGCGATCGATGCAAGGTGCAAAACAATGTGTCGGTCTATGACAACGTCACGATGGAAGAGGGTGTGTTCTGCGGGCCCAGCATGGTATTTACCAACGTTTACAACCCAAGGTCGCTGATCGAACGTAAGAACGAATACCGAGATACTTTGGTGAAACGAGGCGCAACACTAGGCGCCAATTGCACTATTGTCTGTGGTGTGACAGTTGGGGAATTCGCTTTCGTTGGCGCAGGCTCCGTGGTCAACAAAGACGTCAAACCCTACGCCTTGGTGGTCGGGGTGCCCGCACGCCAAGTTGGCTGGATGAGTGAACACGGCGAGCAGATGCCCTTGCCACTTCAGGGCGATGGCGTCTATCGTTGCCCGCACAGCGGCCAGACTTATCAACTGAATAATGACCGTATAGAGCGAGTTCAAGCATGAATATCCCGTTCATTGATCTGAAGTCCCAGTATCGGGCTTTACAACCCCAAATCCAGACCCGAATTGATGCTGTGCTGGAGCACGGTCAGTACATAATGGGCCCGGAGGTGCGCGAACTCGAGCAGCGCCTGGAGGTGTTCACTGGCGCCCGCCATTGCATCACCGTTGCCAGCGGCACGGAAGCCTTGCTGATCAGCTTGATGGCACTGGATATCAAGCCTGGCGACGAGATCATCACGACCCCCTTTACCTTTGCGGCGACCGCAGAAGTCATCGCTTTGCTCGGTGCGGTGCCAGTGTTTGTTGATATTGAACCAGACACCTGCAATATCAATGCTTCCCTGATCGAAGCGCGGATTACATCAAAGACCCGCGCCATCATGCCCGTTAGCCTTTACGGCCAACCTGCCGACATGGACGAGATTAATGCCATAGCGCAGCGTCGTGGTGGAATTCCGGTCATCGAAGATGCTGCTCAAAGCTTCGGTGCAGAGTACAACGGGCGAAAGAGCTGCAATCTCAGTACGATCGGTTGTACCAGTTTCTTCCCGAGCAAGCCTTTGGGCTGCTACGGTGATGGCGGCGCGATATTTACCAACGATGATGCGTTAGCGCAAGCCTTCAGAGAAATCAGAATTCATGGTCAAAGCAAAAGGTATTTGCATACACGGATAGGGGTTGGCGGCAGGATGGATACGCTGCAGTGCGCGATAGTTCTCGCCAAGCTGGAGCGGTTTGAATGGGAAATACAAAAACGTCTCGATTTAGGGGATCGCTATAACGAATTGTTGAAAGGTCGCGTTCCAGTTGTGACCCAACGTCCCGATAGGACCAGTGTTTTCGCACAGTACACCGTATTTGTCGAGGATCGTGAGAGGTTGCAGGAGAAACTCAAAGACGAGGGAGTACCCACAGCGGTGCACTATCCCATTCCTTTGAACGAACAGCCAGTCTACAGGCATTATTGTTGTCCCGACTGTACTCCGGAGAGCAAGAAGATGGCCTCAAAGGTCATGAGTCTTCCCATGAGTCCTGATCTTTCGATCGCTGATCAGGAAGCGATTTGTCGCGCATTGGTCTCCTCGATTTCAAAGTAATCGAAAAAGCCCTCCAATTTTGGGGTGTTTATTCGTTTGCCCGAGTTGCCTGACCGGGTAGTAAGACAAGTATGCCAATGAATAACGATTTACAGAGGATTTTGGTGCTTGCCCCTCACACTGATGACGGTGAATGGGGTGCGGGCGCATCTATCGCTCGCTGGATCGGGATTGGACATCAGGTTTGGTATGTTGCCTTCAGCGCTGCGGAGGAATCTGTTCTGACGGAGTTCCCGGAGGATGTGCTGCGGACTGAGGTTTTTGATGCCACAAGGGAGTTGGGAATTCCAGTTGGACATGTACGAGTTCTCCATCACAGAGTGCGCTACTTTCCCAGAGATCGGCAAGATATTCTCGAGGAAATGATCCGATTGCGAAAAGAATTGAACCCTAGTTTGGTATTGCTCCCGAGTTCCCACGATACCCACCAGGATCATCAAGTCATATCGGAAGAGGGATTTCGCGCCTTTAAACGGTCAAGCATCCTTGGGTACGACATGCCATGGAACAATCGCAAGACAGATCTGACTTTTTTTCAAGAGGTCGACGCGTCCGAACTTGCTGCCAAAGTGCGTGCGATCGGTGCGTATAGATCACAGATTTTCAGGAATCCTCGTTACGAAGAGTTCATTGAGAGCCTCGCCGTTCAACGGGGCTTTCAGGTAGGATGCCGTTACGCAGAAGCGTTTGAGGTAATACGATGGGTCGCGCACTGAAAACAGCCGTTCCTGTGTCCAGGATTGCGGCCGCATTGGGAGTCGAATTTCACGGCGATCCGGGAGTAGTCATTACCCGGGTTGATGCTGCGGAATCCGCAGTTGGTGGTTCTCTTTGTTTTGCGAAGAGCGCAGGTTGGGCTGCAAAAGTGGGGCCGGCGCCTGTGCTTCTGACCACCTCAGAGTTTGCATCGGAACGGGGTCTCGGCCCTACATTGGTTTCGACGCAACCGCGCCTTGATTTCGCCCGGGCACTTGGATTGTTGGAGCAGTGGGCCGGTTTTGTATGGTCGGACGCCGCCCCGGAAATCCACCCGTCCGCACGAATTGGGCAAAACGTGGTTTTGGGGCGAGGTGTGAAGATCGGTGCGGGATCAGTCGTCTATCACAATGTTGTGATTGGCGATGAAGTGATCGTCGGTGAGAACTGTGTAATCAAGTCATCAGCGGTTGTCGGAGAAGAAGGCTTCGGCTTCGAGCGGGATGCAAGTGGACGGGCGGTTCGCCTTCCGCATATCGGCACGGTTGTAATTGGTTCTGATGTCGAGATTGGCTCGCTGACTACTGTCTGTCGAGGCACGCTAGGCGACACGGTTTTGCGGTCCGGCTGCAAGATTGACGATCACGTCCACATTGCGCACAACATTGATGTTGGCGAGGATGCATTCGTGATCGCCTGTGCCGAAGTTTCCGGAGGTGTCAAAATTGGTCCGAGGGCTTGGATTGCGCCGAATGCAACAATTCTGAATCAATTGACAATCGGATCAGACGCTGTTGTTGGACTCGGTGCGGTCGTGGTGAAATCGGTCCATGACGGCGTGGTCGTGGTGGGGAATCCCGCTAAACCTCTTGCGCGCTAAAGTGCGGGTTGCCAAATCGCTGATCGCTGATTGAACTTCGAAAGATCGTCGGACCTCCGACATTTTAGTGGAGAGGTACTTGATGCCAGAAAGTGAGGCGCCTTGTCTCCTTCAGCTTATCAAGCAAACCTTCTCAGCATGCAGTTTCCGGATAAGTCCCTACCTCACGTCCCGTATCTTCCCTTCGGACCCGTCCGCAAGACCGTAACATGTGGAGGCGAAGTTCGATTGCGGATTAGAATTCGGCACGGTGGAGGCTTTCCTGGGGTTGTGATTGATCGTAATCCCTTAGGGGCGGCGATATCTGCGGGTCCCGGGCGGCTCGCTGCGGCGGTCTCTCGCACACAAAAGAATTGATATTCATGCACTATAGCGAGAAGGGTGGTCCGCCGGAGGGGGACCGTTTTCAGGGCTGGGTCGAAAGCTGCCGAAAATGAGGTTGCTGATCGCCGTTTGGCTTCCCTTGGTTGGAGGGGTGCTCTCGTCCTTTGCCATCGCGTGGTTGCTGGTCCATACTCGCGACTTTCACCTTCACCTGACCGGTGACCATCCGGCCGCCGGTCCACAAAAGCAGCACGAACATCCTACCCCGCGCGTTGGTGGGCTGGCGATTTTTGTAGGCATACTCGTTTTTGTCGGAATTCTGTCGGCTTCCGGCGGAACCTTATGGCAAGCGTTTTTGGGTCTTTCCCCGGCGTGGTTGATGTTCGGTCTGCTGCCACTCTATTTGCTTGGTCTTGACGAAGACATCCGCAAGGCAACCAGCATCCGCCTGCGACTGATTGTTTCGCTGATTGCCGGTGGCGTCGTGTGGTGGTTTGCAGGCGTGCGGATCCAATCTGCAGGATTTCAATGGCTGGACGCATGGCTGGTGGCGTGGCCTTGGTTCTCTTTTTGTGTCACGGTTCTTGCTGTGGGCGGTCTGGTCCATGCAATGAACATCGTGGACGGTCTCAATGGCCTTTTGGCCGGTATCACGCTGGTCATGCTGGGCGTTATTGCCGTTGTGGCCCATGGCGTGGGCGATCAGGCGATTGTCTTGACCAGTGCTGCAACCGCCATGGGGGTTGCCGGCTTTGCCTTCATGAACTTTCCTCACGGCAAGATTTTCTGCGGCGACGCTGGGGCTTACCTCATTGGCTTTGTGGTTGCCGTCCTTGTCATTGCGCTGGTTCAACGCAATGCGAACGTCAGCCCGTGGTTTGCTTTGGCGGTTGTCATCCATCCCGTCACCGAGACGCTGTACTCGGCTTGGCGGCGAATCCGCGAGGGTTTGCGTGCTACCCATCCGGACTCCCGCCACATGCATTCTTTGTGGGTCGAGCGGCTGCGACGCCAGGCACGTGCCTCGGGTCATCGTCCCTGGCCTGGTGCTTCCAATCCGGCTGCAGCATTGCGAACGATGTCCGTTGCTGCAATTCCCTGCGTTCTTGCCATGCTGGTACCTGGCAAAACGGCTTGGCTCCAAATCATCTGCGCGGCTTATGTGACCCTGTTCGTGTTTATCGTCAACCGACTGGAACCGCCGCCTGAGCAGAGCAGCTTCCTGGACTCTTCCGTGATGGAAGAGCCCCCGCAATAAAAAACCCGCCATCTGGCGGGTTTTTCAAGCGGGGCGTGTTGTTCGGCCCTCAGGTGCCGGTCACAAACGTGGCGGTGCCCACAGAATTGCCACCAACCTGAATCTCGCCGGATGGCGTAATGGTCACGGCAACGGTCCCGATACTGGTTTGTACAGTACCCAGGGTCACCGAAACCGTCCGGTTCTGGCTGGTGCCATCCGCCGCAGCGCCCGCCGTGTTCACAGTGACGCTGCAAGGACTGACGGTGAACGTGTCCCCAATCTTGAAGCCCAGGCCGGTACCGGTCGTTGCGGTCACGCGGAAGATGCATGAGCCAGCATC
Organism: Curvibacter sp. T50; assembly: GCF_057219955.1. Lineage (NCBI taxonomy): Bacteria > Pseudomonadati > Pseudomonadota > Betaproteobacteria > Burkholderiales > Comamonadaceae > Curvibacter > Curvibacter sp. T50. The sequence goes on along the minus strand of NZ_JBXVVU010000001.1, from coordinate 1,627,621 downwards.
CATTACTCCAGTCATGGTGTTGGCCGGGTCCGCGCCCTTTACTTCGAAAGCAGCGACACTTGTGCCGCTCGTGCTCTTCAAAGTCATGGCCGATCCGGCGGGAATGACGCCAGCCCCACCGGTTCCGGTCACTGCGGCCGGCAGTGTGAAAGTGGTCCCCGCAGCAGGCAGCGCGGCTACTACCGCCTTGGCTGAGGTCGCAGTCGCCGGCGTGACGGTCACGGCGGTGTTGCTGGCAACCGAGCGAACCGGATCACTGTCAGAACAAGCCACAAGACCCATGGAACCAGCGACAATTGCCGCAGCGGCAAACATCGGATTGAGACGCATCTTCATAAGGACTCCAAAAAAGTGACGGAAAACAGAAACGTATGGTAACGGATTCGCGTGGCCGCCATTGTATCGATCGCGCTGCCAAGACTATCGCTACGCCCTACGGACCAAGATTATGCAGAAAGTACCAATTACTTCACAAAGTCTGTCAGGTCAGCGGATTGGGGTATCGGGGTTGGGCCTGGCCAAAGCCCGCCGCAGCCGGTCGGCATTGCCCCACAGGTCCAAAATGCCATTTCGGTCGTAGTCGGTCACGTCGGTCCACACGCCGTGTCTTGCCCTCGGAACCTGCAGGTAGCCTGGGGTAATGATGTTGTCGGTCCCCCCAATTTTGGTGGTCAACCCCCAACTGAAGCGGTCTTGTCCGCGCACATTAAAGCCCGCCACTTTGCTGGCGGCTTTCGGTCCCAATGGCACAGAGAACTCGAATCCAGCGAAACGGGTGCGAGGCATCGTCGCGTCGCCCACAGACTCCCGGATGAACATCTTGAAGCCATAGTCGCCAAACCAGTGCTGGCTGGCCACCTGGTAGCCCCGGTCGCCACGCAGGAAACGCCCGGCGGTGCCTTCCAGGTGCCAGGTTCCAGGCATCACCGTGTGGCGGGCGCTCGCCAACACCGGCACAACCCGTTTGCTGTCCGTGCCACGTTGGTAAACGCCCGCAGTTGCGCCTACGCGCCAATCTCCGTTGGGGTTCATCCAGACCGCGTCGACCTGGCCCCCGCGGTAGTTGGAGGCAATCTGTCCCCCGCTGGCCTGAACCGCCGTGGCGCCCACAACCGGCAGATCCAGGTGCCGCCAGTAAGTCAGCACCGACTGCTCAATCTGCGTCTTCTGGTGAGAAAGCCCGTAGAAGGCGCCGCCTTGCCGGTAATCGCCGGACCGAGCCACCGGCACATGCAGATTGCCTTGCCAGGCCAGGCCTTTGGCAATCGGCACTTCCGCCGCGGCGTCGACCGCTGCAGAATAGTCAAAGAGACCAACCTCTGTGCCGACCGAGGTGCGCAGGCTTGCGCCGAGTTCAAAATCCGGCCGGAGTTTCCCGGCACTGTGCTCGGCGACCAGCCGGTCCACGCCTGCCGACCCCTCACGAAGGGCGGGCGGTCTGGCCTCCCCCCGATAAAAAGTCAATGCCTGGCCGTTGGCGCAGGTGGTCAGTCCGCCTGCAAACTCCGCAAGGCAGGTGCGCCCGGCGTGCAGGCCGACAATTGGGACGCCACGGTGGGTCAAATTGAAGAACACTTCATCACCCGCTGACCCGGGTAGCTCCATCCATTGCCGCAGGCCGACACCAAGCGCATCCAGATGGTTCTTGCGCCAGCCCGACGGTTCTGCCTGAATCCACCACAAAGCTGCCGGCGAAGTGCCCAGAGCAACCCGAGAGACAGTGATGTTTTCAAAGCCGGCCCGTGCGACACGCTCTGCCACCAGAGCCGCCAAATCGCTGGGAGCCGCCGCCGCGCCTGCGGCAAGCTGCTGACCGGCGGTCGACGCGGAGCCCACAACGGCAGGGCGATCAGCCGTCACGGCGCGCGGGCGATCAAAGGTGTACTGCAGCGCTGCCGTCACCTGGTTGGCCTTCTGGTTCGCTGTGCCGGTGAGCCGATGGCTCACGCCCAGCTGAACATTCAGGTTGTCGCGAAGCGCCAGGGTGTAGTGCGCCCCAATTCGCCGCGCTTTGGTGTCCGACTCGGCCACCACGGCCAGCTGGTCGTTCACCCGTACCGTGGCACTCGCAAACACTCCGTCCATAAGCGCGCTGGTCGAACTCGGCCTGCTGTACCCCACGGACAGATCCACCGGCCCTAATGTGGTGGTCGCCACCCCGTACAGCTGCCGAAAATTGGTGGCTGCACCGCCGTAATCGGTAAAGCCAACCGCTACGCGCGAGTCCAGCGGCAACGTCAGCGGCAACTGATACTTCGCACTGACAGAAAGATCGCGGGATGCGGATTGGCATCTTGGGCGATCAAACTGATTGCATTGAAGGTCACCGTCAAACACCAGTCGTCCCACGACTTCAAGGCCCGGTAGTAATCCCAGCCCGAGATTGAAGCCGCCGAATGGATTGCCAGGAAATAGTTGCCTCCGCTCCGGGATGCTGTTGCTCAGGGCCAGAACTGCCGAACCCGTTCGGATCACGTCTGCCGTGGGGGTGTTGATTGCCCCGGAATAGCCGGCCGGGGCAAGCTGATAGGTGTCATGCAGAACCTGGGCGTGCACTGCACTGCAGGCCCCCGCAGCCATCGCGACCGCTGAAAGCACCCATATAGGCCGTCTGGAAAAAGGGGAGGGGAATTCACCTGCCAGCCCGTTTTCGTCGGTCGCTGCTCGGGTCTGGGGTCTATTCTTCGCTCTGGGATTGCTGGTCATGGCGGCGCGGGCGTTTGGTCGGTTTGGTAGCAGGGAGGTCGGGTGTACTTTCGGCCCGAGCGTTCGGCAATTGTAGGCACAAGGCGCCGCGGGCCACACGGTCGCGTGGTTTTGGTCGTGACCTGCCGCGAGCGTTCGAATCGCACGCTCGTGCGAAAACGGCCCTGATAAACGCCGCAGCCAAACCAGTGATAATCGACGCTTTCCCGGGAGACCGTTATTAACACTTTGCAACATCTCGCGGTGATCATGGACGGCAATCGTCGCTGGGCGGAGCAGCGCGGTTGGCCTGTCCCACTGGGTCACAAAGCCGGCGTTGATGCCGTGCGAACGCTTGTGCGTGCGTGTGCTGCGCGCGAGATTCCCGTGGTGACGATATTTGCGTTCAGTACAGAGAACTGGCGCCGCCCGCGTGCGGAGGTGGCTGCGCTCATGCTTTTGCTTCGCCGCTTCATACAGCAGGAAGTCTCCAATCTGGTCTCTGAGGGGGTGCGCCTGCGGTTTCTGGGCAACCGGCATGCACTTGCCCCCGCCTTGCAGGCCTTGATGGCCAGTGCCGAAACGCACACCGCTGGCGGACAGCGCCTGCAGCTCAATGTGGCGCTGAACTACGGTGGGCAATGGGACATTGTCCAGTCCGTTCAGGCTTGGGCCAGGGCCAATCCTGGGCAGTCCGTCGAGTCCTTGAGTCCGCAGGCGCTCGAGCCTTTCCTGTGTACCGCCGGGCTGCCACCGCCCGATTTGTTGATCCGCACCGGCGGCGAATCGCGCATCAGCAACTTCATGTTGTGGCAGCTGGCCTATTCCGAGTTTTATTTCACCCCCACCTTGTGGCCTGACTTCAGCGGCGACCACCTCGATACCGCCATCGCCTCGTTCCACCAACGGGAGCGACGGTTCGGGGCTGATGTGGGTGCGTCCCAGGTCCATCTGTCCCAAGAACCTGCAAGCCGCGTTGCGGCCGGCGGGGACAAATAGGCGCCCTCATTGATTCCAGTGCCTGCCGTCTGAACCCGTTAGCCTATCCGCATGATGCCCTCTATTGCTATTGTCGCTTCCTCGCGTTTGACCCTTGGCGGGGCTCTCGCCGTCGTCCTGCTTGTTCTTGGGGGCTGCGCCTATTCCCCGGGTAATCTTTTCGGGCCGACGCTGGACCAAGTGCCTGTTGCCAAGCCCAACCCGCAGACGGCCTCCAACCAGGCGCTGGTCGTGCAGCCATCGGGCTCGGCCACTACGCTCGCGCGCTTGTTTGGCGGCAAAGGCAATGCGGCCGCTGGCACCGGTGCGCTGCAGATTGAACAGGGGCTGCCCGATCCGCCGCCCCCCGGCGTACTGCGCAGCATCACTACGGAACTGGTTCGTAGCCAGCAAGCTGCAGCGCGCCAAGCCGACCCACTCGTCAATTTGCGTCCATTTTTCGGTGAAGCGGCGAGCTACCGCATTGGCGTCGGAGACATCGTCAACGTGGTCGTCTGGGGCCGGCCGGAATTGGCACTCCCCCCGGCGGGATCGTCCCTGACGTCGGACGCCAGCAGCCTTTCCAACGTGGGCAACGGCTACAACGTCAGCCCGGAAGGGGCGATCCAGTTTCCGCTGATCGGTTCCATCCGTATTGTCGGCCTCACCGAAGAACAAGCCCGTGCCGCGATAACACAGTCCTTGGCCCGCTTCATCCGCGACCCGCAGGTCACTGTGCGCCTTCAGGCCTATCGCGCCGGGCGGGTGTATGTCGACGGTGAAGTTCGCACACCCGGGCAGTTGGCCATCAACGACATCCCCATGACCTTGCCTGAGGCACTCAGCCGTGCCGGCGGGCTCACGACCAATGCGGACCGTGCCAGCGTCCTCTTGTCCCGGGGGGACAACCTAGTCAACGTCAACCTGACCGAACTCGCCGCCCGGGGCGTCAACCCGGGCCGCATATTGCTCAAGGCCGGTGACCTGGTCCGGGTTGCCCATCGCGACGACAGCCGTGTCTACGTGCTCGGCGAGGTCTTGGCCCCTCGGGCGCTCTCGCTGCGAAATGGTCGCCTCAGTCTCAACGAGGCACTGGGCGAAGTCGGTGGTATCAATCCGGGGTCGGCCGATCCGCGCCAGGTTTTTGTGATCCGCGCCAAGCCGGCGGGTGCAACAGGGGCGGCGGGTGCTGAAGCGGCCGATCTGCCCGAGATTTATCACCTGGATGCGCGCTCACCCATGGGGTACGCGCTTGCCGAAGGTTTCGAGCTGAAGCCGCGGGACGTCGTGTTTGTTGACCCCGTCCCCCTCGTCCGCTGGAACCGGGTCATCAGCCTGATACTGCCCACCGCCCAGGCGCTGAACACGACGAAGAGCATCGTTACCAACTGAACGACGCGACTCCCGTGGCTATCGCCAACATCATGACCGTCTGTGTCGGCAACATTTGCCGTAGTCCTGTCGCTGAGGCCTTTTTGCGCCGTGCTTTTCCGGAACGCAAGGTCTGGTCGGCGGGCCTGGCCGCCGTGGTCGGAGCGCCCGCTGATGAAACCGCCGCGGCACTTGCCTCACGTTCTGGTTTGGATTTGTCGACTCATCGAGCCCAGCAAGTTCAAACATGGATGTGCACCCAGGCAGATCTCATCCTGGTGATGGAGTCATCCCACAAGGCAGCGCTGGAAGAACGATTCCCTTTCGCTCGCGGAAAGGTTCGGCGTCTGGGGGATCACGGCCCGACGGGACCCTTTGAAATTGACGATCCCTACCGAAAACCCCTGGCCGCTTTTGAAATCGCGCATCAACGTATTGAAGCCGGCGCCGTGGAGTGGATTCGACGAATCCGTCTTGTTTCCTGAATGTTCGCAGGTTCTGCATACCAATGACTAACCCAACTACCTACTCCGCAACCGCGCCCGCAGCCGTCGAAGCGGAGGATTCCTTCGATTTACTCGGAGTACTGGACTCTCTGCTCGACGCGAAGTGGTTGATTGCGGCGGTAACGATCGTCGTGACGCTTATTGGGGCCACGTACGCAATGTTGAGCCGCCCCGTGTTCGAAGCCAATACGCTCATCCAGGTGGAAGAAAGCAAACCGGGAGCCGCAGGAGCGCTCGGCGAAGCTGCCAGCCTTTTCGAGATTCGCTCGCCCGCTTCCGCTGAAATGGAAATCTTGCGGTCCCGGCTCGTGGTTGGTCAGGCGGTCGATGAGTTGCAGCTGTTTGTGTCTGCTGCACCCAAGCGGCTTCCGTATATAGGTGGCTGGCTTGCCAGCAGGGCAAAAGGCTTGTCCGATCCCGGGTTCATGGGTTTCAAAGGTTATGTTTCGGGCAATGAGGCAGTTCGCGTTGGCATATTGGAGCTGCCCTCGGAGTTGGAGGGTACCCGCCTCACGCTCGTCGCGACGCAGGAAGGCTACACCCTCCTGAACAGGGAGGGGGTGGAAATTGTCAGAGGTACCGTGGGGAATGTTGCCGAATTCGCTGGGGGGCGCTTCTTGGTTCAGGAGTTGCGGGGCAAACCCGGAGCGGAGTTCCATGTTGTGCGGGCAAACCGCCAGTCGGTCGTCGAGAACCTGCAGAGAAGCCTCCGCATCTCGGAGCGCGGGCGCCAATCGGGCGTCATTTCCGTGTCACTCAGTGGCGGTGACCCAGCCCATATTGCTCGGATTTTGTCAGCTGTCGGTGCGAATTACGTCCGCCAGAACGTGGAACGAAAGGCGGCAGAAGCGGACAAGACGCTCGGCTTCCTGAACGGCTTCTTGCCGGAACTCAGGCGGCAGCTCGAATCCTCCGAGACCCGTTTCAGCCAGTTTCGAAACCAGAAAGGCACGTTTGACCTGAGCTCTGAAGGACGACTTGCCTTGGAATCATCGGTGGGATTGCAAACCAAGGTTGTAGAACTTGAACAGAAGCGCCGCGAGCTACTTTCGCAGTTCACACAGGCGCACCCTTCGGTCCAGGTTGTCGATGCGCAAATCGCAGCGTTGAAGAAGGAGCTGGCCACAGTGAACGCCAAGGTCACCGTGCTGCCGAATGTCGAGCAGGAAATCCTGCGTTTGACCAGGGATGTCAAAGTCAACGCAGAGCTCTACACCAGCCTGCTGAACAGCGCCCAGCAGCTTCGCTTGGTACGCGAAGGCAAGGTGGGCAATGTTCGCGTGGTGGATTCCGCCGCAGTGAGTCCCAGCCCGATCGCGCCAAGACGGGGAATGATCGTCATGGCCAGTGCTTTTGTAGGTTTGTTGCTGGGTTTGGGAGTGGCCGTGCTTCGTAGCATGATGAATCCCGGCGTGCGCGATGCCAGCGAGATCGAGGGCCGAACCGGGCTGAGTGTCTTCGCCACGGTCCCCCACAGCGATGCACAAGAACAGCTGTTCGCAGCGATCAAATCCAAAGCGCCCGGCCAGCATCTTCTGGCTTTGAGCCACTCCGGGGATCCTGGCATTGAAAGTCTGAGGAGCCTGCGAACGGCACTTCAGTTTGCTCTACTGGACGCCCGCAACAATATCGTGTTGTTCACCGGGCCGACCCCCGGAATTGGAAAGTCCTTTGTCAGTGGAAACTTTGCAGCGGTGCTGGGGGCGATTGGAAAGCGCGTGTTGCTGATAGATGCAGACCTGCGCAAGGGGTATTTGAACCAATATTTCGGAATTGACCGCAAGCCAGGCTTGAGCGAGTTGGTCGCCGGTACGGCCAGTTTGGAACACGCCATCAGACGCGCCGTCGCGCCCAACGTAGACCTTGTCGCCACGGGTGCTCTTCCCCCCAATCCAGCAGAAGTATTGAATTCTCCCGCTTTTCTCGATGCACTGAATCGTTTGGGTGCCATGTATGACCTGGTCCTGATTGACACACCGCCGGTACTGGCTGTTGCGGACACCCAAATCGTTGCTGCCCATGCAGGAACTGTGTTCCTGGTGAGCAAAGAAGGCGTATCCACCGTTGGGGAAATACAGGAATCCGCAAAACGCCTGCAACAGGCTGGAATAGCAGTCAAGGGCATCGTCTTCAACGACTTCAGGGCGGACAAGCGTCGGTACGGAGGTTACGGCTATCGCTACAGCAAATATCGCTATCAAGACTACCGCTACGGCCAATCTTAGGCATGGTGAATCAAACTATTTCAAGTTAATCAGATTCTTGCATCATAGATTCCGTAAAACGTAATATCAGAGAAAACAGGTAATGCCGGACGCCGGAAATGATATTCGTATGAAACGAGCGCCGCTTTGGGTTGTCGCCTTGGCGCTGGTATTTTATGGAGTATTTACCTTTCAGATGGTTCGATCATTGAATATTGATGCGTTCCAACTGTCGGGGACGCGCTTAGATATTCTTGGTTTCTGGGTCTCCGTAATGATCAGTTGTATTCTTGGTCTGCGAGCGTTGATGCATCGGTATTTCAATTTTCCTGCCCTGCTACTGGTTTTGGTGCTCATTGGATACGTGTCAATCGTTTTCGCCTTCACCGACGTCCGAACGCCGTTTGAAGCTTTTCTGATATCGCGACACGGAATATTGATGTGGTTTATCTTGGGTGTTGGCGTTGCTACCACGCTGAGTGCGTTTGCACAGATAAAAGACGGGAGCCGGGATCGGCGAGCGAGAATGGCAATATTGTTCATGATGGTGATGGGTATATTTGCCATCATTGACACGTCGATTGATTATATTGCCGATCCCGTGCTAACTGAAAACTATCAGCCTGCAGCAGCAACTGCAATTACTCTTTTGATTTTCCTTTTTCTGACATCAAAGGCGGCATGGTCTGATGGCGTGCCAAAATTTATTAATGTGTTGCTGCTTGTAGGGGCGGGGTTTTTGATTGCCGCTGTTGCCCTGATGCAATCCACCTTGATTGTTTTGTTTGGCGCTCTTTTTGTAGCGAATATTCTATATGGGATGGTGCGCGATTCGAGGTACAAGGCAGTCTCCGCTGGGGTTGTTATTTTCGGTTTAGTAATTATTTTTGATTTTTATGGTGATGCCATAGAAAATATCGTTGCGAGAACCAGGTTTTCGGAATTGCTGGGTGTTGATAAAGGGTTCTCACCGCTTGACAATCGAATTAATCTGCTTTCAACGTTTATCGATCAATTCGAAGTTTCGCCGATTTTTGGGAATTTCAATGCCGAGAACCTCTCATATGCCGGGGAGGGGTTTTATATTCATAGTTTGCCGCTCTCATTCCTTACGCACTCAGGCATTGTCGGATTTGCAATATTTTTATTTGTTTTGTATTTCTCGCTCATGTCGCGGCTGAAGGGGTGGAATTTCGTCACGGACACCGAGCGCAGTGCCCTGATTGTTTTCGTAGCTGTGCTGGCAATTGGTACGGTAGCGACGTTTTTCACATGGCCTGTGTTCTGGTTAATGCTGGGTATCGCATCAATGAAGCCGGTCCTTGGACGTGGAAAGAAATCCTGATGATTACAATCATCGACTACGGGATAGGAAATCTCGGTTCCATCCATAACATGCTCAAGAAGTTAGGATTCGATTCCATAATCAGTCGCGATCCGGAGGAGGTAAAGCAGGCATCGGCATTGATTCTGCCCGGAGTTGGAGCCTTCGATACCGGGATGCAGCATTTGAGATCGTCAGGACTGGTTGAACCCCTGAATGATCTGGTCATGAACAAACGCATCCCAGTCCTTGGGATATGTTTGGGTGCGCAACTCATGACCCTTTCGAGCGATGAAGGGTCGGAGGCCGGTTTGGGCTGGTTCCAGGCCCATACCCGTAGGATGGATTTTTCTGGCGTAGAGGGTCGCTGGCCGTTGCCGAACATTGGCTGGCGGGACGTGCATCCGCAAAACGGTTGCCCTTTTCTGGACAAATTGGATGAACCGCCACGCTTCTATTTCGTGCATTCTTACTATCTCAAGGCGCAGAATGAGGCGGAAGTTTCGATGACAGCGAAATATGGCTTCGATTTTGCCTGCGGTCTCAGTCGGGACAATATTCATTGTGTTCAATTTCATCCGGAAAAGAGTCACAAGTTCGGTATGCACTTCTTCAGGCGCTTCTTTGCGAGGTATGCCTGATGCGATCCCGAATTATTCCTATCCTCCTGCTGAAGAAGGGATATCTCTACAAGACCCGAAAATTCACTGACGAAACCTATCTCGGCGATCCGATCAACAGCATCCGGATTTTCAACGAAAAAGAAGTTGATGAGCTGATCTTTCTCGATATTGAAGCTGCAAAAACAGGCGCTGACCCAGATATCCCGCTTCTGAAGAACATCGCCGGCGAATGTTTCATGCCATTGAGTTATGGTGGCGGTGTGCGATCCGTTGAATTGGCGCGGCAGATATTGGCAATCGGATTTGAAAAACTGGTGGTCAATACAATCGCTTGGACAAATCCAGCCTTTGTCACCGAGCTTGCCGACCGCTTCGGTAGTTCCACCGTGGTGGGCTCAATTGACGTTCGTCGCAACTGGCTAGGCAAGGAACAGGTTTTGATACGTGGCGGCACCGAAAAGATCAAGCCAGGTCCTGAAGAGTGGGCTCGCCGGTTGGAACAACTAGGTGTCGGCGAAATACTGATCAATTCAGTCGATCGCGACGGTGAAATGTCTGGATACGATCTCGAATTGGTGAAACGCATTGCCTTGGCGGTCAATGTACCTGTTGTGGCGGCAGGGGGGGCCGGTTCTATCGATGACATGCGACGGGCGATTCGTGAAGCCGGGGCCTCCGCCGCCGCCGCGGGAGCCATGTTTGTTTTTCAAGGAAAGCATCGCGCGGTGCTGATCAGTTACCCGGACTCTAAAGACCGGGCGGGTCTCTGAGTGACTTAGACGGTGTTTGACTGATAGTCGATGTTAAATCTCCGAAACTTGCTATCAGTTTTCAATAGAGGGCATGCCATTTTTGCGGGAGGGACTGCTGCGTCCATGCTGTTTCCGCTGATCAGTGCCCCGATCCTTTCGCGTCTGTACAGCCCATCCGAATTTGGCGTCTATGCAGTCTATTTCGCAATTGCGACCATATTGACGGTGCTCTCCTCACTGTGCATGCATAACGCGATCATCCTGGAAGACGACCAAATTGGTCAGATGCATGCACTGTTCGTAGCATGTGGTCTTACTTTGATGTCCGCACTTGTCACTGCCGCGGTAATTGCGGCGACGCCTGGCACATTGTTAGTCAGTTTGGGCGTTGCAACTGACAGTCATGTCGAAAGATGGCTCCCACTGACCGTGTTGATCGGGGGACTATCGGCTTCATTTTATGCATGGGCGACAAAAAATCAGCGTTACAGGGAACTCGGACGCAACAAGCTGATATTGGCGAGTCTCACTGCAGTATTGCAGATCGGAATAGGTTTCCTGCAGCCTGGGCCGAGTGGATTCGTGATTGCAAATCTCATTGGTATGACCATCTCGCTAATATTGCTGGTAAAAATCTGTTGCGCCAATCACCAGCTTGATTCAATTAGAATTATAAGTTTCCGACAACTTATTCGAAAATTCAATGAGCATTACAGGTTGGCGTTATGGACACTACCGGCAACGCTCGTCAACACGGTGAGCAGTTATCTGCCTGATCTTCTGATTGGTCGAAATTTCGGTACTGCCCAGCTGGGTCAGTACTCACTGGCAAATCGGATGATCAGTATGCCGTTGAGCTTTGTTACAACAAGCGCACAGGAGTTTTTTCGGCAGCAGGCTGCTGATGAATATGGAAAAGACGGCAGCTGCCAAAGGACTTTCAACCGTTTTTTCGTTCTGTTGATCCTGTTTTCACTCGTCGCAATCGTGCCCATGCTGATTGCCTTTCCATTTGTATTCCCTTTGATATTTGGAAAGCAATGGGTCGATGCCGGTGAAATCATCCAGTGTCTTGCATTTTTGTTGATTGTGCGTTTTGTTTCCTCACCTCTAAGCTATGTTTGGATCATCGCAGGAAAACAGAAAGAGGATTTTTTCTGGCAAATTGGCCTTGTAGTCATCAGTGCTGGCGCGTTGTTGATGCCGAAAATCTTGATGTCAGAAACCACATTGCAGACAACGCTCTTTATTTACTCCGCCGCTGTAGGCGCTTGGTACGTTCTGTGTATCGTTATGTCGTACCGATTTGCAAACGGGAAAAAGCGAAATGAACGAAAGTAAAGACTTGACAGACAGCCACTTGGCGTCACATGGAAAGAAAAAATATCAACGGTGTGTTCGCTGTGTTATGGATACTTCCGATCCTGACATCAGTTTTGATAGTGAAGGCGTATGTAATCATTGCCGCAGTTACGAGAAATATCAAAAAGCGATTGGCACCATTGAGGAGCGGGCCAAAAAACTTCAAGATATTGTCTCCAACTTGAAGGAGCGTGGCCGCGGTAAAGACTATGACTGCATCATGGGGTTGTCTGGGGGGGTTGATAGCTCCTATCTCGCATGGCTGGCTGTAAAGGAGTTCCAACTTAGACCTCTGGTCGTACATGTAGATACAGGATGGAATTCTGAACTCGCGGTCAATAACATACAAAACATTGTACAGAAACTCAAAATTGATCTGCATACTTTGGTAATTGATTGGAATGAAATTCGAGACATTCAAAGAGCGTACTTCCTCTCAGGGGTTGCAAACCTGGATGTGCCGCAAGATCATGCATTCATCGCGTCACTCTACAGAGAAGCAAAGAAGTATGGGATCAGAGATGTACTGAATGGCGGAAACATGCAGACCGAATCTGTTTTGCCGCCGGCCTGGGGTTATGACGCCTCGGATGCAGTAAACCTCCGTGCCATTCATCGGAAGTTCGGACGCATCCCCTTACGAAACTACCCAACTATCAGCGCGTTTCAACGACTTGTACTCAACCCGTACATTCTGGGAATGCGTGTCCACCGTCCTCTCGAATACATTGCTTACGAAAAAGAATCTGCGAAAAGACTCCTGAAAGAAGAATTAGGGTGGCGCGACTATGGTGGAAAACACTACGAGTCGGTATTCACGAAGTTCCATCAGGCCTATTATTTACCAACGAAATTCGGCTATGACAAGAGATTAGCCCATCTGTCAAGTCTGATTGTATCCGGCCAACTTGCGCGCGAAGATGCGATACGCGAACTGGAGGAACCGCTTTACGAAGACCGAGTTCTAAAAGAGGAAATGCATTACTGGTTAAAGAAGCTTGAGATAACACAGGCGGAATTTGAGCGGGTAATGAGCGAGCAGCCGAAATGCGCACAAGAATATCCAACGAATAGCCGTCAAAAAATGTGGATTGGCAGACTGAGTCGAGTCGCTGTAAGAATCAAAAATGCGATAAGGTGAAATGGATTTACGGTGAAGATACTCCATATTTATCCGACGGATATTTATAGTCAAAATAGATTATTCAAGGAGGCTCGATACGTCCTTGCAACAGGGATCGCTGATGCCGTTTACGCGGTGGGTCTTTGGGTGGGCGGACGGGAAGAAACCGAGATCCATCCCTCCGGTTTGAGAATAATCAGAATAAAGACCAAAATAAGGGAGCTTTTCTCCAAAAACTACCGTTTTCGGCTTGTTTTCATACGAAAAATCTTGGCTCTTTACGCATATTTCCAGTACTTCCGTGGCTGTTATTCTGCAATCCGTCAAGCCGAACCAGATGTGCTGACATGTCATTATGTCACAGACCTTCCGATCGCTTGTTTTTTCGGGTGGATACGCGATTGTCCGGTCGTATATCTGCCTCATGAACTCGAGACCGAGAGGTCTGGATTGGCGGGGTTTGCGAAATATAGAGATAAATTATATGAATATCTTTTTATTCAATATGTCAGAGATGTTGTCGTAGTTTGTGAGCCGATTGCACTGTGGTATCGTGATCGGTACAAATTGAAGAATGTTCACGTTGTCCGAAATGCACCCGAAATAGAGGCTGCCAAGGTCAAGCCAATGCCAGCGAATTTCAGGAAGAAATTTGATATACCAGAGCGATCGATTATTTTTATATATCAGGGAATGTTTGGTGTTGGCCGAGGCACTAAAGAACTCCTCGACGCGTTCTCTTATTCAAATAATGACGCGGCACATCTCGTCATGATGGGCTTTGGATCTTCTGAAGCGGAGACCATGGTCATGAGTGCTGCCGAGAAATGGATCAATATTCATTATCACGAACCGGTTCCGCTGAATTTGATTACTTCGTATTCCGCTGGGGCTGACATTGGCATTATTGTTTCTGAGGGTACTTCGCTAAGCTATGAGTTGAGCCAGCCGAATAAATTTTTCGAGTACATACATGCGGGGCTGCCGATTTTGGTCAGCGATAACCTGAAATACCTCGGAAGACTGCTTACGGATAACTCTTTAGGTCTCGTGGTTGGTTTGCAAAATTTGAAGGATGTTTTTGCACGCCTCGATATCGAAGAAATTAAGTCGTTTAAAAGTAGCGTCGCTAAATATGCAAAATCTACATACTGGGAGAACGACGCCGTGATTTTCGCTAAGGTTTACAGATGAAATGTCCGATTTTCAGATTTGATGGGCCCGTCGTATTTTGTTGAAGGAATGCGGATGAAAAAGAGGGTTTTGCATATTAGTCATACCGATATACGTTCGGACTCGCGAATACTGAAAGAAATTGAGGCGATAAGAAATATTGATGGAGTCCAAGTTTTTGGGCTTGGTGTACTGGCTGACACTTCGGAAGCTCCACCAAAAACTATTGTTGATGTTCGGATTGAAACAATTCGTCTCTACACTAAGATATTCAAGTGGTTGCCACGCCCAATACGCTACGCCTTCAATTTTGTTGAACTTTCGCTCAGATTGGTTTTGCGTGGGCGAACGATTCAACCGCAAATCGTTCATTGTCACGACACCCTTGTTCTTCCAGCAGGCGTTGTTCTGAAGTGGATTACGAAGTCGCGTTTAATTTATGATGCGCACGAGTTGGAGTCGAACAAGAACGGTCAGACGAAGCTTCTTTCCGTATCAACGTTGGTTATGGAGCGTATCTCTTGGTCTTCAGTGGATCATTTTGTCACTGTCAGCGACAGAATTGTACAGTGGTATTTTGAGAAATTTGGCCCCAAGCCCTCGACGTTGGTTTTGAATTCCCCGCAAATAAAGAGTTCAACGCATACTACCAATGAAGTCTGCGATGAAGAAGCGCAGTATTTGCATAGCAAGTTTCAGATTCCGGAGAAGGCGAAGATATTTCTTTATCTCGGAATCATTGGCAAGGGACGTGGTATTGAGATTGCCTTGGATGCGTTCTCTCGCTGTCATCCGGACGCCCATTTTGTAATGGTCGGATACGGCGCTCTGGTACCCTTGGCCAAAGCGAGCGCTTCCCGCTTTTCCAATATCCATTATCATGAAGCTGTTCCCCACGATGAGGTTGTTGCGATCGCGCGGAGCGCGGATGTTGGGCTTTGTCTCATCGAAAACGTGTCATTGAGTGACTACTATTGTCTGCCCAACAAGTTGTTTGAGTACGCCTTCGCGGGTTTGTACGTGCTTTCCTGTGATTTTCCTGAAATCCGACGAGTGGTCGATCATCATGGTTTGGGTTCGACTTGTGAACTTGATTCCAATAGTTTGGTCGAAGCCATTGAAAAGATTTGTGTCCATGGTATTCATCGCAACGTCAGAGATCTTTCTCTCTTGGCGTGGGAGACACAGGCGACTCGGCTTCAGGAAAGCTATAAAGAGCTTCTATCTCGTTAATTTCGATCTGGATTTCATGGAGTATTCTTATGTGTGGTATTTTCGGTATTGTTTCGTCGGGTTCCATTGCGTCCGATGAGCTGAGCGTCCTGGCGCATCATGCCGAACAACGCGGCAAGGACTCGAGTGGGCTTCTGCTTTTCACGGGAAAAATCGGGAAAATTTATCGCGCGGACAAGGCTATTTCGTCATTGCTGAAAGAGGTTGACATTGGTGGCTCTTCCTTTGCGATTGGTCACAGTCGACTGATTACCAACGGACTCGCTGACAATCAACCGGTGTATCGCGACGATATCGTTGTGATTCACAATGGCATTGTTGTCAATTACGAAGAGCTCTGGGCGAAGTGTTCCAAGGAACGCAAACAGGAAATCGATACGGAGATCATTGCTGCCCTTGCGGCAGAGGAGGTAGAAAAGACTGGGCTGGCCGATGGTGTGGCTGAGCGAGTCTTGTCTTCCTGTGATGGAGTGGTTGCTTGTGCTCTTGCTCTTCCAAAGCTCGGGAAATTGTGCCTTTTTTCAAATAACGGTAGTCTTTACCTGGGTTCGAAAGATGGTTCATGGTATTTCTCGTCCGAGCGCTATCCTTTGACCCTGATCGGCTGTACGCAGATTGATCAGGTTCGGCGCGAAGGGCGCGTTCTGGATATGCCGAAACAGGAGACTCGCCTGGATGTTGTGGAATTGGCATCGACTCGTATCGACCTGATCCCGAAATTGGGAACGCATGCGCAGGAAGAGAAAATGCTGGAGTACAAGCGGTATCGCCTGCAACGGTGCACCAAGTGTATTTTGCCCCACACAATGCCTTACATCAAATTTGATGCTAACGGGGTGTGTAACTACTGTAATAACTACAAGCCCAGAAATCGCCCACGCCCGGTTGAAGAGCTATTCTCGCTGGTGGAGCCGTATCGCCGCAAGGTTGGCGATGACTGTCTGGTTCCGTTTTCCGGCGGGCGGGACAGTTGTTACGGGCTGCATCTGATCGCGCGCGAACTCAAGATGAAGCCGATAACCTACACGTATGACTGGGGTATGGTGACGGATCTTGGACGACGCAACATCAGTCGGATGAGTGCCCGACTCGGAGTTGAGAACATCATTGTGGCGGACGATATCGCCCAGAAGCGACGAAATATCGCCATGAATTTTAAAGCGTGGCTCAAATCTCCCCATTTGGGAATGGTAAGTATATTTACTGCGGGAGATAAACATTTTTTCCGTCACATTGAAACCGTCAAGAAGCAGACCGGGATTTCTCTGAATCTTTGGGGTGTAAATCCTTTGGAAGTTACCCATTTTAAAGCTGGTTTTCTTGGTGTTCCCCCTGACTTTGAGGAGGAGCGGGTGTATTCCCACGGGGCAATGAAGCAATTGCGCTATCAGTGGTTGCGCATTCAGGCGATGTTGAAGAGTCCTGGGTACTTCAATTCGTCGCTCTGGGATACCCTGTCCGGAGAGTATTACAGAAGTTTCCATGAAAAAACCGATTATTTCCATATCTTTGACTTCTGGCGTTGGGATGAGAAAACAATCGACGATACCTTGTTGAATGAATATGACTGGGAACGTGCGCCCGATACGAACACAACCTGGCGCATCGGTGATGGAACGGCGGCTATTTATAATTATATTTATTATACCGTCGCAGGTTTTACCGAGCACGATACTTTCCGCAGCAATCAGATTCGCGAGGGCGACATCACCCGCGAAGAAGCACTGGTTTTGGTCGAGGACGAAAACCGACCGCGTTATCCGAATATCAAATGGTATCTTGATGCGATTGGCCTGGATTTCGCCGAGGTTATCAATGTGGTGAATCGGATTCCGAAAATATGTGAAGAAGTTTGATCTATAAGATGCGCAAAAGAAGTCGTTGGATGACAGCCGACCGATGACAAGTGCGTATCAGAAGGTATATTTCCAAATATGCGGATAGTTTATGTTTGTTCGGAATATTATCCTGGGCAAACCGCTGTAGCAGTTCGTAGTCGATTTAACGTCGAGGCACTGATTGATGCGGGGCAGTCGGTTGTTGTCTTGACGGCGAAAGTCGATGGAGTGACGCCCGAGCCTGCAAAAAATTCTGAAGTTCAGCATATCAATGTCCAACCGCCCGACAATAGCAAGGGCTTGATTAACCGGTTGGTTCATGAAATGCGCCTTGGTTTCGCCTTTGGGTGGAGGATAGTGACTCATTACAGGAAATTCGATTTCTTTATTTTGACCAGTCCGCCATTCTTCGGCATGGTCATCCCAGCATTCGTCTGTTTCTTATTCTCCAGGCGCTACGTTTTCGATGTGAGGGATCGGTATCCTCAGGTTTTCTTTTCTCTTGGACTATTGCGACGCGATTCGTATGCCGGCCGTATTTTGCTTGCGTTGGAGAGATTCATCTATCGGCATTCTGCCATGGTCACCACGGTTACCTCGGCGTTGGCTAAGGAGATCGGCAATGAAACCCAGATTGTTCCAAAGGTCGTGATGAACGGTTTTGATGCGACTGTGGTGCTGCAAGGCGTTGACGTTAGAACAAGCGGGGCGCCGAAGGTCATCTTCATGCATGGTTTATTTGGAAGACTATTTGATATCAATTCCTTTGTTGATATTGTTCGATACTGTGGAGTGAATGCGGGGCCGCATCAATTCGTGATTGCAGGTTATGGACCTGGGATTCAGGAGATCACCGAAATGAAGCTCAAAAACTTATCATATGTCGGGCATCTCTCGCATCAAGAAGTGCTCCAACATCTCGCGAAGGCGGACTTCGGACTCTCCGTCCACACCAATCAGCCAAGCACGAACGCTGGTTTTGCGGTTAAGGTTTTCGAATTTATCGGTGCGGGAATACCATCTATTGTTATCCCGAAGAACGAGTCCGGTATTGAGGTGGAGCGAGAGGGCCTTGGGTGGAGTTTTGATAACAGTCAGTCCATCGAGTGCGCGCGCTTGATTGCCGATTTAATAGATGATCGAATTGATACGAAACCCTTTCGCGACAATCTGCATTTGAAGAGAAGCCGTTACTCTCGTCAGGTCCAAAGCGCAATTTTCGCCAATTACATTAAGGAATTTGACAGGTGACAATTGGTATTACTGGAGGTTCCGGGTTTGTTGGAACTCGGTTGTGTGCTCGAATGCAGGCAGTCGGTACGGATTTTCGGCTGTTCGATATTGCTGAAAGTCCCGATTACCCGCATCATCGAATGGACGTCGACATTCGGAAGGCGGGTGATTTGTGCAATGCCGTGAGAGGTTGTTCGGCCATTGTTCACCTCGCGGCTGTGCATCGCGATGATGTTCGTCCGATCGCTTTGTATGATCAGACCAACGTGATGGGGACGTCGAATGTCGTCGAAGCGGCTGAACGGAATGGAGTCGAGAAAATTGTCTTCACCAGTTCAGTCGCGTGTTATGGGTTTGCGAAGCCTGGTTCCGGTGAGGATACGCCTTTCAATCCGTTCAATGATTACGGTAGAACCAAAGCGGCAGCGGAAGAGGTCCTGAAAAATTGGCAAGCCCGTGATCCGGATCGCCGTGTTTTGGTAATCGTTCGTCCTACTGTTATCTTCGGGGAACGAAATAGGGGAAACGTCTACAATCTGTTGCGTCAGATCGCGAACCATCGTTTTTTGATGGTGGGTTCGGGGGAAAATCGCAAATCGCTAGCTTATGTCGAGAATGTGGCGGCCTTCCTCGAGTATTCTCTGGCGTTCGATCCGGGAGTTCATGTTTTCAATTATGTTGATACACCTGATTTTTCAATGAACGAGTTGGTTGTGAATGTCAGGGAGTCGCTTGGAAGGAAGCCAGAAGTTGGATTTCGCATTCCTTTCCCGGTGGGCTTATTCGGTGGTTACCTGTTGGACATGATCGCTCGAGCGACGGGTCGCACGTTCCCGGTGAGTGCCATTCGCATCCGGAAATTTTGTGCGGACTCCCAATACACGACTGCAGTCAGGAAGACCGGCTTTGTCCCGGTTGTTCAGTTAGCGGAAGGCTTGAGGCGAACCATACAGTTTGAGTTCGTAGAGAACCACTCGGACCAAAAGACGTTCCTGACGGAGTAGGCAGCCCACGCTGGTGCTGCGGTCTACTATCAAAGTTTTATTGGTGAAGCCTCAGGTTACGTGGAGCTTGGGTTTGGCAAGGTTGCCTACCCCCCCCACCACCGCCGCCTCCCCAAACCCCCCATTCCGAAACACCGCCAGTACGGTGTCGACGACCTCGGGCGCACATGCCACCAGCAGTCCGCCGCTGGTTTGCGGGTCGGTGAGCAGGGCGCGGTCGGCGTCGGCGAAGTCTTCGGGCACGGTGACGTCGGCGCCGTAGCCGGCCCAGTTGCGGCCGGAGGCGCCGGTCACGATGCCGCGTGCGGCCAGGTCGCGCACGCCGGGTAGCAGCGGCACGCGGCTCCAGTCGATCTGCACCTGCGTGCCCGAGCCCCGGGCCAGTTCCAGTGCGTGTCCGGCCAGGCCAAAGCCGGTGACATCGGTCAGCGCATGCACGCCCGCCAGGGCGGCCAGGGCGGGGCCCGGCGTGTTCAGGCGGGTGGTGGTGGCGATCATGCGGGCGTATCCGTCCGCATCCAGCTGTTCTTTCTTCAGCGCTGCCGACAGCACCCCGACCCCCAGCGGTTTGCCCAGTACCAGCACGTCACCGGGCCGGGCGTCGGCGTTGCGTTTCACCCGCCTGGGGTGCACCAGTCCCAGAGCAACCAGGCCGTAGATCGGTTCGACCGAGTCGATGGTGTGGCCGCCCGCAATCGGTATGCCCGCCGCGCGGCACACCGACGCGCCGCCCTCCAGGATTTTGGCTATGGTCGCCGTGGACAGCACATTGATGGGCATGCCCACCAGGGCCAGCGCCATGATGGGTGTGCCGCCCATGGCGTATACATCGCTGATGGCATTGGTGGCCGCGATGCGCCCGAAATCGAACGGGTCGTCCACGATGGGCATGAAGAAATCGGTGGTGGCGATCAGCGCCTGCTCGTCATTGAGCTGGTAGACGGCGGCGTCGTCGGCCGTCTCGATGCCGACCAGCAACTCCTTGGGTACCGGCATCTGGGTTGTGCCCTTGAGGATGTCGGCCAGCACGCCCGGGGCGATCTTGCAGCCGCAGCCACCGCCGTGCGACAGGCTGGTCAGGCGCGGTTCGGCGCGGGGGGTGTCGGCGGTCTGGGTCATGGGTGTTCTCCTGAAAGGGGGGCTTGCGCGGTGCGCAGCGATTGCAGCAGGGCTGCGCGTTCGGATTCGGGCGCGAACAGGCTCGCGCGAAGCCCGCATTGTGCGTGCAAAGCGGCCAGGATGTCGGGCGAGTGGCCGCTTTGCCCTGCACGTGCCCGGCGCAGCAGCTTTGCCAGGGCGCCGGCGTCGCCCTGTGGGAAATAGCCGCCATAGCCGGCGCCCAGCATGCCGACATTGCCCGGGATGTGCGAGGCCAGCACCGGCGTGCCGCTGCAGACGGCTTCCATGATCACATGCGCGCCGCCTTCCATCCGGCTCGGGTGCAGCAGCACATGGGCCTGCTGGATGCGGCGACGTGCCTGAGCATGGGTCATGCCACCCAGCCAGCGGTAATGCGGGCAGACGGCGGCGGTTTGCTGCGCGGCGGCGCCCAGCGCCGGGTCCAGCGCAAGCCCGATATGGTCGATGGTGATGCCGTCGTGCGGGGAGAGCAGGCGCGCCGCGGCGAAGATCGTCTGCGGGCTTTTTTCGTCGCGCAAATGGCCGACCACCACGGCGCGCAGGCGGCGGCCCGTTTTGGCCAGGGTCTGGCGGCTGGTGGTGGACTGCACCACCACGTCACACCGGGACCGCAGCCTGGCCGGCAACGCCAGCGCGCCCTGGTCCTGCAGCACGATCAGGCGGGTCGCCAGGCGCAGCGAACGCTGCGCGTCGCGGTCGGTTTCGATATCGCGGTAAAGGTCGGTTCCGGTCAAGGCCACCACCAGGGGCCTGGCGGGATGGGACAGCGCCCAGGCGGCAATGCTGGCAGCCGACCTCCGGGCGTGCAGGGCCAGCAGCAGCGCTGCCGGTTGCTTCGCCTCGGCGGCATCCGGCCAGCTGGCGGCCAGGCGCACCGCATAATGGTCGCGCAGCAGGCGCGACCAGCGGCGCGCGGTTTGCCAGTTGCCGTTGTTGGCGTCGGCCAGCGCGGGCGTTACCAGGCACAACGAGGGCTTTGACGACATGGATGCGACGCAGGGGGGAGGTGGGCGGATTGTGGAGCAAGACGCCTCACGCTGCCTGGGGCGGCGGGCGCTGGCCGAGGCGCTGGTGGCCTCCCGTGCCCGCACACTGGCCTTGTTTGATGCGGCAGTCCGCGCCCTGGGGCCGGCGCTGGTCGTGCCGGTCCGCGCCGAGCTGAATCCGCCGCTGTGGGAGCTGGGCCATGTCGGCTGGTTTGCCGACTGGTGGATTGCCCGCAACCCGCACCGCGCCCTGGGGCTGGCCGCCGACCCGGATGTTTCGCGCCGTCCCGCACGCCAGGCGGCGCGGGGTGTGGATGCCGAGGCGCTGTACCACTCCAGTCGCGTGGCCCACAACGTGCGCTGGCAGCTGCCCTTGCCCGACGCGGCGCAGACGCGCGCCGACCTGGAGCGCAGTCTGACCGACACGCTGGCGTGGCTGGAAGCCGCCGACGAAACCGACGCCGGACTGTATTTCTTTCGCCTGGCGCTCTACCACGAAGACATGCATGCCGAAGCGGCCGTGTACATGGCCCAGACCGTGGGTTATGACCCGGCCGATGCGCAGACCAGCGCCGCGCTGGACCGGCCGGTGAGCCTGCCGCGGCGGGTGGATGGGAGCGGCGCCGCCGAGCTTGCCGTTCCTCCGGGGACTTGCGATCTGGCCTGGCACGGGCCGGGTTTTGCCTTCGACAACGAATGTGGCACGCAGCGGGTGCCGGTGGCACCAGGCCGGATCGACGCGGCGCCGGTGACTTGGGCGCGGTATCTGCCCTTCGTCGAAGCGGGCGGCTATGACGATGCGCGGTGGTGGACGGCCGAAGGCTGGCGCTGGCGTTGCGCGACGTCGGCACGTGCGCCCCGTTACGTGCGCGTCGATACCGCAGGCTGGCAGCAGCAACGCTGGGGTCGCTGGACACCCCTGGAGCCTCAGGCGCCGGTCTGCCATGTCACTTTCCACGAAGCGCGAGCCTGGTGTGCCTGGGCCGGGCGCCGCCTGCCGACCGAGGCCGAATGGCTGGCCGTCAGCGGGCAGCCCGGTTTTGACTGGGGCCAGGTCTGGGAATGGACGGCCAGCCCCTTTGCCCCGTTCGACGGATTTCAGCCCCATCCTTACCGGGACTATTCGGCGCCATGGTTCTACGGACGCCCGGTGCTCAAAGGGGCCTGCGCCGCCACGGCCGCGTCGATGGTTCACCCTCGTTATCGCAACTTTTTCACCGCCGAGCGCAACGATATCTTTGCCGGTTTTCGCAGCGTGGCGGTTTGAACCGCATCCTTGCCCCCCGGAGACAGCCCCTCCGCCCGGATCTGCCCCGGTCAAGCCTCCAACCGGTGATCCGACCATCGACCGATAGCTATAAATAATATAGCTGAATGTGACCTTTTCACGCTGGGTATGGGCCGTTTTTGCTTGAAATCTCCCTTGGCGGGCCTGTTTGGGGTCGGTCGGACCAGGCCGGGCCCTTGTCCGAAGGGGCAGTGCCTTCAGACAGGTGCCCAGAACACGCTGAACCAGCCACGCGGGTCACTCCAGTGGGTGGCGGGGCCGAAACCTGCCGCGGTCAGCAGGGACCGGAAGCGCTCCGGGGTCCATTTGTAGGAGTTTTCGGTATGCAGGCGTTCGCCCGCGACGAAGCGGCGCTCGCCGCCGGGCCAGCGAACCGTCTGGGCGCGGTCCGATTCCAGGTGCATTTCGATGCGTGATTCGGCGCTGTTGTAGAACGCCACATGGCGCCAGCGGGCGGGCGCGAAATCCGATCCGAGCAGGGCATTGACGTGCAGCAGCAGGTTGCGGTTGAAGGCGGCCGTCACGCCCAGCGCGTCGTCGTAGGCGGCTTGCAGCACGCCGTGGTCCTTGACCTGGTCCACACCGATCAGCAGGCCGCCACCCGGCCCGCCGGCGCGGCACAGCGCATGGGCCTGGCGCAACAGGGCCAGGGCACGCTCGGGGGTGAAGTTGCCGATGCTGGAGCCCGGGTAGAAGACACAGCGGGGCGCCTGCGCCCGATGCTGCGTGGCAAGCCATTCCTGCGCCGCGTCGGGCAGGGCCAGCGTCTGCGAAAAGTCCAGCCCCAGCCCAAGCATGGGCAGGGCAGGGTGGCGCTGCTGCAAGGCAGCGAGCGTGTGGCGCAGGAAATCCACCGAGATGTCCACCGCCACGTACGCGCCCACCTGCAGCGGCGCGAACAGCCGCGCGGCTTTGGCACAGTTGCCGGCCCCCAGGTCGATCAGCACCGCCGCGGGTGGCAGCACCCGGGCCATGTCGGCGATGCCTGCGTCGAAAATGCCGGCCTCGGTGCGGGTGGGGTAGTACTCGCCCAGTTCGGTGATGGCGTCAAACAGGCACGACCCCAGCCGGTCATAGAAGAATTTCGGCTCGGCGCGTGCCGGCGTGGCCAGCAGGCCCTCGGTCAGCTCGGTACGGAGGGCCTCGGCGTCGGGCCGATGGAGCTGCAGGAAACGGGGGGCGTCTGAGGCGGGCATGGGGCGAGCGCTGGGCGGATGGGAAAGTTGGGGTCGCGCAGCGGTTTATACCCGCCTGTTGGCCTCCCGGGGGCACGCTGCGGGGGGCGTGCTGCCCGCGTGGGTCGGTGAAAGCGGCATTTCCTTACAGGCGTTTGTCTGCATGACCCGCGCCCGCAAAAGGGTGGCATTTCGGTTGTAATACGTCCGTTCCATCCCTCTGAAAGCGATTCCATGTCCCAGCGCCGTCATGCCCTTTTCGCCGTTCTGGCGGTTCCCGCCCTGTTCATCAGCGGTCTGGCCCACGCCCAGTCCCCTGCCGTGTTCCGGGTGACCACCATCCCCGAAGAAGCTGCCACCGAACAGGTGCGCAAGTTCACGCCGCTGGCCGCCTATCTGGAAAAGGCGCTGGGCATGAAGGTCGAGTTCACGCCGGTCAATGACTACCCGGCGGCGGTGGAAGCGCTGGTCAACAAGAAGGTGGATCTGGTCTGGTTCGGTGGCTTTACCCACGTGCAGGCCAACATCCGCTCGGGCGGCAAGATCGTGCCGCTGGCCCAGCGCGAGGAAGACACCCGGTTCCAGTCGGTTTTCATCGCCAAGACCGATTCGGGCATCAAGACGCTGGCCGACATGAAGGGCAAGCAGATCAGCTTTGGTTCGCAAAGCAGCACGTCCGGGCACCTGATGCCGCGCAGCTTCCTGCTGGCGGCCAACATCAACCCGGAAAAGGATTTCCGGCGTATCGCCTACAGTGGCGCGCATGACGCCACCATTGCGTCGGTGGTCAGCGGCAAGGTCGATGCCGCGGCGCTGGACATCACGGTCTGGCGCAAGTTCGTCACCGAAAACAAGGTGGACACCAAGGCGGTCGATGTGTTCTACACCACACCGGGCTACTACAACTACAACTGGTCGGTGCATGCCGACATGCCCGCGGCGCAGCAGGCCAAGGTCAAGGCGGCGCTGCTGGCGCTGGACCCGGCCAAGCCTGACCAGGCCGAAATCCTGCGTCTGAACCGCGCCACCCGTTACATCGAAACCAAGCCCGAAAACTACAAGGGGCTGGAAGCAGCGGCACGCAGCGCCGGCCTGCTCTGACGCGGGCAGGGCGGGGCGGTCTTGAAGCTTGAACTGCAGGCGCTGTCGGCGCGTCACCCGGCGGCCCGGGCGGGTGTGGCGGCGGCCATTCGTGAGCTCAACCTGACGATCGCGCCGGGGGAGCAGGTTGCCGTCATCGGCCCGTCGGGCGCCGGCAAGACCACCCTGTTGCAGGCGCTGGCCTGCGCGTTGCCGCCGTCGGCCGGCACGCTGCGTGTGGACGGGCAACTGCCGTGGCAGTTGCCCCGTGGGCAGCTGCAGCGGCTGCGCGGCCGCTTGTTCCTGGCGCCCCAGGTACCGCCCCTGCCGCCGCGCCAGCGTGTGGTCACGGCGGTGCTGGCCGGCCGCCTGCCGGCCATGGGGCTGTGGCAGAGCGTGCGGTCACTGTTTTATCCGGACGACATCCCCGCCGCCTACGAGGCGCTGGACCGCTTTGATCTGGGCGACAAACTGTTTGAGCGGGTGGACCGCCTCTCGGGTGGCGAGCGCCAGCGCGTCGGCCTGGCGCGCGCCCTGATGGGTATGGGGGCCGGGGCGAGTTTGCTGCTGATTGACGAGCCCTTGTCGGCCCTGGACCCGACGCGGTCCCGCCAGGCCATCGGCGCGTTGGTCGCCGGGGCGGGCGAGCGCGGGGCCACGCTGGTGGCCACATTGCATCAGGTGGATGTGGCGCTGGCGCATTTCCCGCGCATCATCGGCTTGCGCGACGGACAGATGGCTTTCGACCTGCCCGCCCGGGCGGTCTCCCGCGAGCGGCTGGCGGCGCTGTACGACCAGTTCGAACACGAGCTGCGCGGCGAGGTTCCGGTGCCGGCGTCCGCCGAAGCCCTGGCCCCGCAGCCGGTGGTCATGCATTGCCGGTAGGTGGGTGGTGGCGCAACTGAGCCTGCCCCCTGTCCCGCGCCGTGACCCGGCCTGGCACAGCCGCCTTTTCTGGATGCTGGCCATCGGGGTGCTGCTGTGGCCGCTGGGTGTTGCCACCGAGTTCAAACCCTGGATCCTGCTGGAGCCGGACAACCTGAAGGTGACCGGGCAGTTCCTGGGCAGTTTCTGGCCGCTGGCGCATGATGCAGAGTTTGTGCGCATGGTGGTTCGCGAGACCTGGCGCACCGTCGCCATGGCCACGGCCGGCGTCACGCTGGCCCTGGTGGTGGCCATCCCGCTGACGCTGATCAACACCCGTGTGTTGTCCATCTCGGCCCTGTCGGGGCGGATGGCGCGGGGGCCGTTCTGGCTGCGCCAGGCGGTGCGCTGGCTGCTGATCGTATTGCGCAGCATTCCTGAACTGGTGTGGGCGCTGGTATTTGTCCGCGTGGTGGGTCTGGGTCCGACCGCCGGAGTGCTGGCCATTGCCCTGACCTACGGCGGCATGCTGGGCAAGGTGTATGGCGAAATCCTGGAAAGCGGTGAAACCCATGCCACGGAAACGCTGTTGCGCAACGGCAGCTCGCGCCTGCAGGCGTTCTTCTACGCGCTGCTGCCCAGCAGCGCGGCCGAGCTGACCAGTTACACCGTTTACCGCTGGGAATGCGCGATCCGCAGCTCGGTCGTGCTGGGCTTTGTGGGTGCGGGCGGCCTGGGGCAACAACTGGACAATTCAATGAAGATGTTCAACGGCGGCGAGGTCGCCAGCATGCTGCTGGTCTTCATCGCCCTCGTGGCGTTGGCCGACCGGGTCAGCGCCTGGCTGCGAAAGGCGCTGGGATGACCCGGCCGCGCGCTGCCAACGAGCCCTGGCGCCTGCCGCCGCCGCTGTTTGACGCGCGCTGCAAAGCCTGCTGGTTCACGCTGGCCCTGGTGGTGCTGGTCATCGCCAGCTTCTGGTCGCTGGATCTGCAGTGGGCGCAGTTTCTGTCGCTGCAGGCGGTGCACAGCATGGCGCGGTTCGTCGGCGAGTTTTTTCCGCCCGACACCTCGCCGGCGTTTCTGCGCAAGGTGGCCCTGGGCGCCTGGGAGACTCTGGCCATGTCGGCGCTGGGTACGGGCCTGGCGGCGCTGGCGGGTCTGGCGCTGGCCGTGCCCGCCAGCCGCCTGTACGCGGGCCACACGGCACCAGCCCGGGTGCCGACACGGCTGATACTGAACGCCCTGCGCAGTATCCCGGAGCTGGTGTGGGCGGCGTTGCTGCTGATCTCGGCCGGCCTGGGTCCGTTTGCCGGCACCTTGGCACTGGCGCTGCACACCACCGGCGTGCTGGGGCGGCTGTTCGCCGAAGCGATAGAGAACGCGCCCCCCGGCCCGGCGGCCGCCCTGCGTACCCACGGGGTGGGCAATGGCCGGGTGTTTCTGTACGCGACTTTGCCGCAGGTACTGCCGCAGCTCATGAGCTACACCCTCTACCGCTGGGAAAACAACATTCGCGCCGCCGCCGTGCTGGGTGTGGTGGGTGCGGGGGGACTGGGCCAGCTGCTGGCCTTCCACATGGGGCTGTTTCACATGAGCAAGACCGCGACCATCCTCGGGGCCATGTTGCTGATGGTGGCCGTGGTCGATGCCGCCAGTCATGGCGCGCGTCGCTGGCTCACCCGCTGATTCATCCCGCCAATCCGCAAGATCACCATGTCCCTCCCGCTGTTGACGGTTTCCCAGGCCTGGGTCGTGCTCTCGGTGGCCATCCTGCTGGAGGTGGCCGGGACCACCTCGATGCGACTGGCCGAAGGTTTTACCCGGCTCACACCGTCGGTGATGATTTTTGTTTTTTATGCCGCTTCGTTTGCACTCAACACCATGGTGATCCGGGTGCTCGGGCTGAGCGTGGTGTATGGCGTCTGGTCGGGTGTCGGCACGGTGCTGACTGCACTGATCGGCATCTGGTATTTCAAGGAGCCGGCCACTGCAGTCAAGATGGTCAGTATCGGTCTGATCGTCATTGGTGTCATGGGATTGCACTCCGCATCGCGTGTAAGTTCCTGAGGCCTTGGTGCGACCAAGCGGGACATGACCGACAACGAACTGTCCATCGCACGCTACCGCGGCAAAGCCGCGAGTTATGACGCCTCGGCCGAACGCACCATGGCGCTGCGTCGGCGCACCATTGTCTTGCTGCAACTGGTTCCCGGACAGACGGTGCTGGACGTCGGCGCCGGTACCGGTCTGAGCTATGCCCTGCTGCGTGACGGGGTGCGCGAAACCGGCCGCGTGCTGGCCTTTGAACAAAGCCCGGACATGTTCGCCCTTGCCCACCGGCGCGTGCAGCGGGAAGGCTGGCGCAATGTCTGGCACACCAACGAACCGGCCGAAACGGTGCGCTTGCCCCACACGGCCGATGCGGTGCTGTTCAACTACACGCACGACATCTGCCGCACCCCCGAGGCGGTGGCCAATATCCTGCGCCAGGTCAGGCCGGGTGCGCGCGTGGCCATGGCGGGCATGAAGTTTTTTCCCTGGTGGGCCGGGCCGCTGAATGTGCTGGCCTGGTTGAAGAACCGTCCCTACAACGCCAAAGCGGCCGATCTGTGGGAACCCTGGAGCCTGGTGGCCGCACATTGCGACGCGTTTGTCTGGGAAAGTACCCAGTGGGGTATGGGGTATATTGCCAGTGGTCTTCACAAGGGAGATGTCCGGTGAGCAGCACAACCGCCCCTCTGAGTCCGCCACCGTGCCCGGCGGCTTTCTTGCGTTATGACGCGGTACGGGCGCAGACCATGGCGCTGGCCGCACCGCTGAGCGAAGCCGACTGCCAGGTCCAGTCCATGCCCGACGCCAGCCCCACCAAATGGCACCTGGCCCACACCACCTGGTTTTTCGAGACCTTCATCCTCGAACGCTTCGAACCCGGCTTCCGGCCGTTCCACCCGGCGTTTCGCGTGCTCTTCAACAGCTACTACCAGGGCGTGGGCGACCAGCACCCGCGCCCGCAGCGCGGCCTGATCACACGCCCCGGCCTGACTGAGGTGAAGGCCTACCGCGCGCAGGTGGATGCGCGCATGGCCGCGCTGCTGCAAGGCGGGGTGACCGGCACCATCACCGAATTGCTGACGCTGGGTCTGCAGCACGAACAACAACACCAGGAACTGTTGCTCACCGACCTCAAGCACCTGCTGGCCAGCAACCCGCTGAACCCGGTCTACCACCCGCAATGGCCCTTGGGCAGCGTGGTGGCCGCGCCCATCGACTGGGTCGCGTTTGCCGGTGGCATCGCGTCGCAGGGTCACACCGGCGACGGCTTTGCGTTCGACAACGAATCGCCGCGCCACGACACCCTGCTGGCGCCGCATGCACTGGCGAACCGGCTGGTCACGCACGGCGAATGGCTGGACTTCATGACCGATGGCGGCTACACCGATCCGCGCTGGTGGATGGCCGCAGGCTGGGACTGGCTGCGCGCCCAGCGTATCGAGGCGCCGCTGTACTGGCAGCAGAGCGGTGACCCGGCGCAACACGGCGGCTGGACCAACTTCACCCTGCACGGTCGTGTGCCCATCGACCCGCACACCCCGGTGGTGCACATCAGCTGGTTCGAAGCCGATGCCTACGCGCGCTGGCGCGCCGCGCAAGACCGCGAGCCCATCCGCCTGCCCACCGAAGCCGAATGGGAGCACGCGGCCGGCACGTTGGGCGCTGCGCTGCAAACCCGGGGCAACTTCCTGGAAAGTAGCGCCTTGCATCCCATGCCGCTGTCGCGCGGCGGGCCCGGGCTGCAGCAGATGGGCGGTGACGTGTGGGAGTGGACCGGCAGCAGCTACCTTCCTTACCCCGGTTACCGCCCCTGGGCCGGTGCCGTGGGCGAATACAACGGCAAATTCATGATCAACCAGATGGTGCTGCGCGGTGGCTCCTGCGCCACACCCCGCGACCACATCCGTGCCAGCTACCGCAACTTTTTCCCCACCGACGCGCGCTGGCAGTTCAGCGGGGTGCGCCTGGCCCGGGATACATGACATCCCCGCCGCGCGGTGCGCCACCGCCCGCCCTGGCGGCCCGCTGGCTTGTCCACTGGGAGAGCGGTCGTCACGCGAACACGGGCTTGTTTCGGCAGCACCATTGACCGGATCAGCGCGCCAGATCGGCGGCGACCGCGCCGACCAGCAGGTCCATCGCTGCTGTCCAAGGCGTCGGATCCTCGCCCTCGGCCACGGCCCGGGCGGCGCGGTCGAATGCGGCGGACAGCAGGCTGCCCAGTTCGTGCACAGGCGCATTGCGTCCCGCACGAAGGCAAGCCTTCAGCCCGTGTCGCAATTCGTCCGCCCCGGCGGCCTCGCTCAGTATCGCAAGCTGCGCCGGGGACAGCACCGCGGGGGCGTCCAGCAATAGCACGCGTGCGCGTCCGCCTTCTGCCATCGCTGCGAAATAGGCGTGACTGCCGTCCCGCATTGCCTGCAGTGGCGGCAGATCGGGGGGCGTCGAAGCGGCCACGGCCGCGGCGACCTCAAAGGCCATGTCGGTGGCCACGGCCATCAGCAGGTCCGACTTGTCCTGGAAATGGTGGTAGAGCGCGCCCCGGGTGACCGCGGCCTCGGCGACCAGCTCCGGGGTTCCAGTGGCGGAATAGCCGCGCTCGACGAAGAATCGTCGCGCCGCCGCCATCAAGGCCTTACGCGTGGCCTCGCGCCGTGATTCCTGTGTTCGGTGGGGCGTTGACATACATGCATCCTGTATGTAAAGTGCATTTACATACAGAGTGTATGTTATTCTTGACCAAGGAGTCACCATGAAATGCCAGCAGTATTACCCGGTCCTGATGAGCGACCGCGTGAACGAAACCGCCGACTTCTACGTCCGTCACTTTGCCTTCCGGACGGTGTTTACCTCAGACTGGTACGTGCATTTGCAGTCCCGCGAAGACGATCACGTCAACCTGGCGGTGATGCAGGCAGGGCACCCGACCATCCCGGGCCCCAAAGCCGAACGCACCAGCGGGTTGCTGATCAACTTCGAGGTCGACGATGTGGATGCACACCACGCGCGGCTGGCGGCTGCCGGTGTACCGATCGTGCTGTCGCTGCGGGACGAACCCTGGGGTCAGCGTCACTTCATTGCGCAAGACCCGATTGGCGTCCTGATCGACGTCATCACGCCGATCGCCCCGTCGGCCGAGTTCGCGGCTGCCTATGCGCCCGGCGCGCAGCCTTCCTGAAGGCAAAGATGGAGGCCGCAGACCTCCCGCTCGCCAACGGGAGGTGCGGGGGAAATCCGCTCCGTGCCGGAACCCGGCACCCCTCATGCGCCTTGGGCCTCAAACCGCATGCAAGGCTTGCAGCTCCTTGGCCTGCGCCATGGTCGCCCGGTACCCCGCCGCCATCGCGCGCTCGCGGAACTCGCGTGACAGGCTGACCCAATAGCCGAAGTCGGGTTTGAGCAGCAAGTCGGCCAGCGCAGCGTCGGTGTCGATCAGCGCTTTCTTGCGCAGATCGCTCTCGCGGTAGCGCTCGGCGCCGGGCGGGGCTCGCTCCACGTGGGCGCTGGCATCGACCGCGAGCACGCGCTGGGCGCCCAGCGCCCGGGCAATGCGCACCGGCAGCGGCGTGCTCCCGTCAGGATCCCCGTAGCGCTGGCCGCGGATGCGCACCGGTGCAAACTGGCCTTCGATCGCGGTCGAGGCCTGTACAGCCAGCCCGGCGTCGCCCGCCGTGAAGGCGACCGGCGCTCCGTCGCTGCGGCGCAGCGCCACACAGGCCATGGGCACGGCCATCTGTTCGAGCAGGCGGACCCGGGCGCGTTCGCGCACCAGGTCGGCCACCGCGCTGCCGCTCAGGCGTTCGGGTGTTCCCAGGGCCAGGCGTCCGAGCGACCAGGCCTGCAGGTCCAGCGCGAGGGCCTCGACCTCCTCAGCGGGCACGCCCGAGGCGCACAGGCAACCCACCAGCGCGCCGGCCGAAGCGCCGACGATGAGATCGGGCCTGAGTTGCAGCTCTTGCAGCGCCTTGAGCACGCCCACATGCACAAAACCGCGTGGGCCACCCGAACTGAGCACCCAGGCCGTGCGCACCGGGCGGCGCAGGGCCGTCGTGCGGGGTGCATCGGGACCGGTGTGGTCCTGGTCGGGTGCCAGGCTGCAGCCGGCCAGGCCGGCGGCGCCGGCCATCATCAGCAGGGAGCGGCGCGGCACGCGCATGACAGCGGCTCAGGGGCGCGTGGACTCAGGGTTTCCTGGCCTTGGCTTCGGCCACGGCCTTGGCCAGCTCTTCGCCGGTCTTGTAGTGCGGGACCTTGAACACCAGCCGCTTGCCCCGCTGGATGAAACTGTTGGCGCCCTGGACTTCTTCCTTCCAGTACTTGTCGGCCAGCGCGAGATTGGTCTTCAGGTCCAGCTCGAAGCCGTCCTTGCTGGCCTGGCCGCCAAAAATGTAGAGCTTGCCGTCGATCATCCGCCAGGTATCTGCGTCGCCGCCCCAAGGGATGCCATAGACGATGCCATTGGCGCAATAGCCGCCGTATTGCGGCAGGTACTGTGCCGGCGCGGCATCGAAGCGGGCCTTGTGCTCGGCGTTCGAGAAGTGGAAAACCACGCCCTCATGGGTGCTTTTGAAGGCCGGGCTGCCCTGCACGTACTTGCCCAGGGTGAAATAGGCGACCACATCGGCGCCCTTGAGCATGACGCGCGCATCGGGGGCGATTTCCACGGCGTTGACCGGTTTCAGGGCCGATGACGGGTTCTGGGCGGTCATCGCACCGCAGCCGGCCAGCGCCAGCACCGTTGTGCTGATCAGCACGGCGCGGTGAATCGAGGGGGGCAGAGCGTCGGTCGTTCTCATCGTGCAGCTTTCGTGGAGGGGTGGGTAAAGGGTCGCGCGGGTTGCGGTTCGACGGCCTGCCGGATGAGAGTCGCGTCGTGCTCGGCGGGTTCCCGGTAAGGCGCTGGCCAGCCCAGCAGGGCGCTGGCTTCTTCACACCGCGCGCGCAGGTCGGAGGCATCGCGCCCGCCCAGGTGGAGAATGCCGTAGCGGTAGCTGCCCAGCCATTTGAAATCGCGTTCGACGGACCCTGCGCTTTTCGGAAAAGGCAGCAGCAGCGCATCGGGGAAGGCTTCGGCCAAGGCCATGCGCCGGGCCGCCGTCGGCTGGCAGACCACCGCATCAGGCTGGAAGCTGCGGTAGACGAAACTGGCCGCCGCCCCTGCCACCGGTGCCACCGAAGGAACGCGTGCGGGGTCCTCGCCGTGCGCCAGCGCCAGCGCCAGGGCGTGCAGGTCGATACCGACCACCCGCAAGTAGAGGTCGGAGAACTGCGACGCCATGCGTGGGTTGAATTCGATGACCGTCAGCCGGTCCCGGGCGGCGTCGTAGAAGAACTCCATGTTGAACAGGCCGTGGCGGAAGCCCGCCGCCTGCAGAAAGCGGCGGGCCACGTCCAGCGCCCGCGCCTGTACCGCCGGCGGCAGGGCACTGGGCAGCTCGAAGCGCATGAAGGCCTGGGTGCCGGGGTACATGACAGCGTCCACCACACCCACGGCATGAACCTGTCCGTCAAAGACATAGCCGTCCAGGTTGAACTGCGCCGCGCGAACCGGTGCCTCCAGCAGCAGACGGTGCGCGCTGGGCAGGTCCGGGTCGAGGCGGCGCCGGGCGATCCGTTCGAACGGCTCCACCAGGTGGCGGATGACCCACAGCTCCCAGGCGCCGAAGCGGGTGTGCCGGTGCAACTCGGCGTGGTTGTGCACGGTGCGCGCCAGCACGGAAAACGCCGCCTTCACCGGCTTGACAAAGCGCGGGTAGTCGATGCCGGTGGGCACCGGGGCGCCGTATTCGGCCTGAAGCAGCGCAAACGGCACGTTGGCCTCAGGCGCCACCCGCTCCAGGACCGTGCGGGCCAGCCATTTGTGCTGGCACGTCAGGATGGCGTCGACCGGGGTGCCGGGCCAGCCCATGCGTTCCGCCAGCATCGCGGCCGCGAGCGCCCCGAACTGCTCGTGCTGCGAGGTGACGGCGCTCCAGCCCCGGCCTGGAGCCTGCCGGGCCAGGCGGGCTACGAAGCGGTCCAGGTCGAACCAGGCCAGCCGCGCGTTGCTGGGAAACGAGAACAGGTCGAAACCGGCTTCGTCCAGTTGAATGCCCCGCGCCGCAGCGGCACGGGCATGGCCGACCGCGTCCCAGTCATAGTCGAACAGCGTCAGGGTTCGGGTACGCGAAGGGGGGGCTGTCATGAGGAATAGGTGCGCATGAAGCGGCGGTCGATGCGGTCTTTCCAGCGCCAGACCCAGCCGCCTTCGAAACTCAGTGGCCCCCACGCCCCGATCGCGGTGCGGGTACCGCAGGAGAGCAGGTTGAGCGTTCGTGTCTGGGGCCTGTAAGGCGTGAGCGCTTGCCCCGCCGCCGTCGCGCGCAAATTGGTCAGCAGCGGCGGGCCGGCCCGAACGGCATAGACGCCGCTGCGCGGGTGGGGCCGGTCCATCCGGCTGGCGACATCGCCGGCCGCAAAGACGTTCGCATGGCTGGTGCTTTGCTGGCAGGCGTTGACGGCGACAAACCCTTGCGCGTCCAGCGCCAGGCCACTGTCGGCGAGCCAGCCGGGCGCCTGCGCGCCAATCGCCAGAACCGGCGCGTCACAGTGCAGCCGCGCGCCGCCGGCCAGCAGCACTTCACCGGCGGCGAAGCCAGTGCAGCTGTCGCGTAGCACGGTAATGCCGTGGCTTTTCAGGGCGCGTGCGATCCGCCGGCGCACCGCTTCGGGATACGCGGCGCCAGGCTCGTCGGGCCCGCACACCAGCGTCACGTGCGATTGCGGCATGGTGCCGGGGCCGGTCAGCGCATGGTTCATGGCCATGGACAGCTCGATACCGGCCGCGCCGCCGCCGACCACCGCCACATGCAGGGGCCGCTCGCCGGCCAGCTCGACCACCCGGGGCCACAGCATGGCAAAACGTTCGATCGGGCGCACCAGCAGGGCATGCTCCGTGGCGCCGGGCAGATGCCGGTCCAGCCAGGTGCGATCCAGCACCGGGCCGGTGTTGATGCTCAGCCACTCGAAGTCCAGTGTGCTTTCGTCGTCCAGAAAAACCGTGCGGTGGTCCGCGTCCAGGCCCACCGCATGCGCCTGCACGAAGCGGGCGCCGGCCCGTTCCAGCAGGCGGGGCAGCGCAATCGCGCAGTCGTCGAGCGCATAGTGACCGGCAACAAAACCGGGCACCATGCCCGAATACATCTGGCGCGGGTAGGGGGCCACCACCGTGACCATCAGGTCGGCGGGCCGGCTTTGCGCCAGGCCATGCAGGACCTGGACATGGGCGTGGCCGGCGCCAAGAAGGACCAGATGTTTGAGGGCCAGGGTCGACGTGGTCATGGCGAGAGTTTGACATCCCCGACAAAGGCCAGGCTGCGCCCGCCGGTGTTGTCGCTGTCCGTGCCTACCACCACCGCCGTCATCGGCGGCGTGGTGGGGCTTTCGTCGCCGAAGGCGCGCTGGAAGTCGGCGGCGATCGGGCGGCGGTGTTCGCGCCACTGACCCAGGGGGCTGTCGCTGCCATCGACCACCAGCCAGCGCATGCGCCGGGTGTAGGCGTTGGCCAGCACGGTGCCGGCGGGCAATTGCGGGTCCCAGACGTAACACAGGGTGGCCGCCGGAAGGGCTTCGCCGGAAACGGTGCGCGCCAGGCGCAACAGGCTGCGCTCGCCCAGCGACAGGCGAGACAGTGGCTGGTCGAACATCACGCACAGCTTGACGGCGGCATCGTCGCCGGCGCGCTGGCGCAGGTCGGCGCCGGGCACAGGCTGGTCGAGCCGCCAGCGCCAGGCCAGCGCCGTCTGCGGCTGTGCGGGCAACAGGGGCAGGTCGTGCACCAGTGTGCCGTATGAGGCCGTGCTGGCCAGGCGCAATACGGCGGCGCCGGGAAAGAGGCGGTGGTCCAGCAGCATCGCACTCAATGGCACCTTGCCGCCGGGCAGCCCGACCGCCCGCCAGGCGGGCGGCGGTGCATCGCCGCGCCCGGCAGAAAAGGCGGCCAGCGGCCCCGCCGGGGGCAGTGCCGGCTCGGCCGACTGCGCCTCAGCGGCCCAGATCGTTGAGAGACCAGTCGTAATCGAGAAAAGAAATCGCCACATGGCGCTCCTGCAGTCGTTGCCGGTTGGGCGCATCGGACGCCAGGGTGTTGGCATAGCGGGCAAACACGTCTTCCAGGCGCGCAAAGCCCTGGTGGCCTTTTTCAAAGTCTTCACGGAACCATTTGAAGATACTCGAAACCTGCAGCCCGCCCGGACTGAGGCGGTTGCGGGTGCGATCACCAAGGAAGCGCTGCATGCCGTCTTCCAGCATGGCTTCCAGGCGATCGGCCGTGAAGGCTTGCGGAAACAGCGCGGGACAACCGATGCTGGCGCAGTTGACGGCCACATGCACGCGGGGCTCCTGGTAGCGCGGGCGAAGCTGCTCATGCTCGATCCAGTCCAGATGGCGGGTCTCGCCAAGCAGGGTGAAGAACTTTTTCTTCCAGGGCGATTGCAGCAACGAGCCCAGATCCTTGATGGATTTGAGATCGGGGTATTGCGTCAGGATCAGCTCGATGGTGAAGCCGTTGTAGGCATTGATCAGAAAAACCATCTGTTCGGCGCGGGGCAGGGCGTTGAACTGGGCCGGGGTGACGGCAGACCATTGCGCCAGCACCGCCTGCAAGGCGGCGCGATCGGCGGCGAAGCCCCGGTAGTCCACCCGCGACTGCCGGTTGTCGGGCAGCCAGCGCACATGCTTTTTCAGCAGTGCCTCCCAGGCCTGGTAGCGGGTGTCCAGCCCGGAATTCTGGGCAAAACCGGGCGTACCCAGCGTAAAAAGGTGCAATGAAGCTATATAAAAGATAGCGTTTCGGCGGGTGTTCATGTCAGCCTCGCTTCCAGTCGTGGAATTTCCGCACCCACTGCAGCAGGCGCTGCGGCGCATGGGCCCGTTTCCATTCGCCGGCGGCGTATTTGTTGGCTTCTGCCAGGGTCGGATAGGTGTGGATGGTGCCCAGAATCTTGTTCAGGCCCAGGCCATGTTTCATGGCCAGCACATACTCGGCCAGCAGGTCGCCGGCATGGGTGCCGACAATGGTCACGCCCAGAATCCGGTCCTTGCCGGGCACGGTGAGCACCTTGACGAAGCCGTGCGCCTCGCTGTCGGCGATGGCGCGGTCCAGATCGTCGATTCCGTACTTCGTCACCTCGTAGGCAATGCCTTTTTCCTTCGCTTCATGCTCGTTCAGGCCGACACGGGCCACTTCGGGGTCGATGAAGGTGGCCCAGGGGATGACCGAGTAGTCCGCCTTGAACTTGCGGAAGTCGCCGAACAGGGCATTGACGGCGGCATACCAGGCCTGGTGCGCGGCGGTGTGGGTGAACTGGAACGGCCCGGCCACGTCGCCGGCGGCAAAAATGTTGGGGTAGATCGTCTGCAGGTATTCGTTGGTCTCGACCGTGCGGTTCGTCGGGATGCCCAGGTCTTCCAGGCCGTAGCCGGTCAGCCGCGCGACACGGCCGACGGCGCACAGCAGCTGGTCGAAGGCGATGCGCTTCTCCACCCCATCGTGTTCCACCACCAGCGTCTTCTCGCCGTTCACCCGCTCGCAGCGCAGCGCCTTGTGGCCGGTGAGCACGGCCACGCCGTCGGCTGCCAGCGAGGCCTTCGCGAGTGCCGAGACCTCCTCATCCTCGCGGATCATCAGGCGCGGCGCCATTTCGACCTGCGTGACCTGCGCCCCCAGCCGCGCAAAACTTTGCGCCAGTTCGCAGCCGATAGGGCCGCCGCCCAGCACCACCAGGCGCCTGGGCACCTCGTCGAGCCGGGCAAATGCATCCCACAGCGTGTCGCTGGTGACGTAGCCCACGTCATCCAGCCCCGGCAGCGGCGGCACGAAGGGCCGGGCGCCGGCCGCGATGACGATGCTGCGGGCCGTGAGCCGTTGTGTTCCGCCGCCGGTGAGCGCAATCTCCACCGTCCACGGGTTGACCAGTTTCGCGTAGCCCTGCAACACCTCCACCCCCAGGCCGGTGTAGCGTTCCACGCTGTCGTGTGGCGCGATGGCCTGGATCACGTCGTGGATGCGCTGCATCACCGCCTTGAAACGGAATCCGGGCGTGGCATCGGACAGGCCGTAGTGCGAGGCGTGACGCATCTGGTGCGCCAGCTTGGCGCTGCGGATCAGCGCCTTGCTCGGCACGCAGCCGTAGTTCAGGCAGTCGCCGCCCATCTTGTGGGCTTCCACCAGCGTGACTTTGGCCTTCACCGCCGCGGCGATGTAGGCACTGACCAGGCCGCCCGCGCCGGCGCCGATCACGATCAGGTTGCGGTCGAAGCGCTGTGGCCGCTGGGGCGCCCACCGGGCGTAGACCTTGCGCTTCTGGACCGCTTCGACCAGCCTGCGCGCCATCAAGGGGAACAGGCCCAGCAGCACAAAGCTGCCCAGCAGGGCGGGGCTGAGAATGCCCTGGAGGGAATTGAGCTGGCCCAGTTGGGTGCCGGCATTCACATACACCGCTGTGCCCGCCAGCATGCCCAGCTGGCTGACCCAGTAGAAGGTCCGGGCCTTCATCTTTGTCAGGCCCATCAGCAGGTTGATGACAAAAAACGGGACCACGGGGATCAGGCGCAGGGTGAACAGGTAGAAGGCACCGTCCTTGTCGATGCCGCGGTTGATCTCGGCCAGCCGCTGCCCGAAGCGGCTTTGCACGCTGTCGCGCAGCAGAAATCGTGCGGTCAGAAAGGCCAGCGTCGCGCCGATGCTGGAGGCAAACGACACCAGCAGCAAGCCCCAGCCCAGGCCGAACAGGGCACCCCCGGCCAGGGTCACGATCGTGGCGCCCGGCAGCGACAGCGCCGTCACCGCCACGTAGGTCAGGAAATAGGCCGCCGCCAGGGTCAGGGGCTGCGTGGCGCGCAGTTCCGCGAAGCGGGCCTGGCTTTCCTTGAGAAATTCGAGGCTGAAATAGCGGTTCCAGCCCAGGGCGAAAAACGCCCCGACGGTGGCCACAAGCGCCAGCAGGACCAGGATTTTTCTCACGTTCACGGGGGCTCCAGAGGAATGACGCAGTGGTGCTGTGTCGCGGGGACGGAGCCATTCTTACACCGCGCCACGTTTTTCGCCGGCCCATCGCGTGTGTGGCCGGCCTGTAAGACAATGCCGCGCCCGCCGACCGACACGTCGGGGTGCGGGTGTGGGTGAATTGGCCGGCGGTGGTGCGCCGGACGTACAAGCCGCCTACCATCGCAAGGCAGAACTGGAACGGAGAAACCATGAGCCAGAAACGGGTCGGTGTGATTGGCGGCAGTGGCCTGTACGCCATGGAGGCGCTGGAGCAGGCGCAGGAACAGCGGGTCCAGACCCCGTTTGGCGAGCCGTCAGACGCCATCGTCACCGGCACGGTGGCCGGGGTGCCGGTCGCCTTTCTGGCCCGCCACGGGCGGGGCCACCGGCTTTTGCCCTCGGAAGTGCCCTACCGTGCCAACATCCATGCGCTCAAGCAACTGGGCGTGCGCTACCTGCTGTCGATGTCGGCCGTGGGGTCCCTGCGGGAAGACTTTCGCCCGCTCGATCTGGTGTTGCCCGATCAGTTCATCGACCTGACCACCCGCCGCGACAGCACCTTTTTCGGTCAGGGTGCGGTGGCCCATGTGTCGATGGCGCAGCCCGTCTGCCCGGTGGCGGCAGCGGCGCTGGCGCACGCGGCGCGCGACGAGCTGGCGCGCGAGGGCAACCCCGACGGCGTGCGACTGCATGAATCGGGTACCTACGTCTGCATCGAAGGGCCGCAGTTTTCCAGCCTGGCGGAATCGCAACGCTACCGGGCCATGGGCGCCGGGGTCATCGGCATGACCAACCTGCCCGAAGCCAAACTTGCCCGCGAGGCCCAGATCGGATATGCCACGCTGGCCATGGTCACCGACTATGACTGCTGGCACCCCCGCGAGGCCCATGTGACGGCCGACATGGCCTTGCAGAACCTGTTTCGCAACGCGGCGCGGGCCCAGCGGGTCGCGGCGGCCGCCATCGCGCGGCTCGGCGCCGAATGGCCCGAAAGCCCGGCCCACACCGCCTTGGCCCACGCGCTGGTCACCCAGCCCGACGCCATGGCGCCGGCCGTTCGCCAGCGCCTGGCGGCCTTGCTGGCCTGATCGCCCATCCGACGGAGCACCCACCATGCATGACACCTTGCCACGCCTGACCGCCATTGCCTTTCCCCCCTTGCAGCGGGGCCGGCTGGACACCCTGCAGGTCAACCTCGGCTACCGCTGCAACCAGAGCTGCCTGCACTGCCATGTCAACGCCGGCCCGAACCGCACCGAGATGATGGACGAGGACAACATCGCCCTGATTGCCGAGGTGCTGCGCCAGCGCGGGCTGGGGACGCTGGACCTCACCGGCGGCGCGCCCGAACTGCACCCGGGCTTTCGCGCGCTGGTGCGTCAGGCGCGCGGCCTGGGTGTGCGGGTCATTGACCGCTGCAACCTGACCATCCTGTCCGAGCCCGGGCAGGACGATCTGGCCGCCTTTCTGGCCGAGCAGGCGGTGGAGGTGGTGGCATCGCTGCCCTGCTACTCGGCAGGCAATGTCGACCGCCAGCGCGGCGACGGCGTGTTCGAGCGCAGCATCGAGGGGCTGCGGGCCCTCAACGCGCTCGGTTACGGACAGCCCGGTTCTTCCTTGCGGCTGAACCTGGTCTACAACCCGCAGGGGCCGTCCCTGCCGCCGGACCAGAAACGCCTGCAGGCGGACTATCAGCGCGAACTGGCCGAACATTTCGGCGTGGTCTTTCACGAACTGCTGGCGCTGACCAACATGCCCATCCAGCGCTTCGGCTCGACGCTGGTGTCCAAGGGCAGTTTCGACACCTACATGGATCTGCTGCGCGGCAGCTTCCGCCCCGAGAATCTTGACGGCGTCATGTGCCGCAGCCTGGTCAGCGTGGACTGGCAAGGCTGGCTCTACGACTGCGATTTCAACCAGCAGCTGGGTCTGCCGGCTGGCCACAGCAGTGTGCGCCGCCACTTGCGCGACCTGCTGCAGCGTGACCTGTCAGGCCAGGCGATCCGTGTCGCCGGCCATTGTTATGGCTGCACGGCGGGGCAGGGCAGCAGCTGCGGCGGTGCCCTGGCGGCCTGAAACCCGGCGTGAACCCCGTTGCGGAGCGGTGGTGGTGCGGGAACTGAGCATCGTCATGCCCGTGCTTAATGAGGCGGGCGGGATCGACGCGCACCTGGCGGCGCTGCAGCCGCTGCGCGAGCGGGGCGCCGCGCTGCTGGTGGTGGACGGCGGCAGCACCGACGACACGGTGCCGCGGGTGCGCGCGCACGGCGTGACAGTGATCAGCGCGCCGCGCGGCCGGGCGCGGCAGATGAATGCCGGCGCGCAGGCCAGCGCCGGTGCCTGCCTGCTGTTTCTGCATGCCGACACCCGCCTGCCGCCGCAAGCCGACCAGGCGATTGCCCGCGCCCTGGCGAGCGGTGCCGACTGGGGCCGTTTCGACGTGCGGATTGCCGGGCGGCATCCGCTGCTGCCGGTGATTGCGGCGCTGATGAACTTGCGCTCTCGGGCTACCGGCATTGCTACGGGTGATCAGGCCATCTTCGTGCGGCGCAGTGCGTTCGACGCTGTGGGCGGGTTTCCCGACCAGCCCCTGATGGAAGACATCGAGATCTCGCGCCGCCTGCGCGCGCTGTCTGCGCCGGCCTGCCTGCGCCAGCGGGTGAGCACGTCGGGCCGCCGCTGGGAAAGCCGGGGTGCCTGGCGAACCATGGTGCTGATGTGGCAGTTGCGCTGGGCGTACTGGCGCGGCGAGTCGCCCGAGCGCCTGGCGGAGCGCTACCGTTGAGTGGCGTGTGGCCCCCGCTGCCCGGCGCGCCGGCCGCGCTTTTGGCCCGGCGGGCGCCAGTGCAGCTGGTGGTCATGGCCAAAGCGCCCCAGCCAGGTCTGGCGAAGACCCGGCTGGCGCCGGCACTTGGCCTGGAGGGCGCCGCGTTGCTGGCGCGGCACATGCTGGCGCATGCGCTGCAGCAGGCGCGGGCCAGCGCCGCCGGACCGGTGGAGCTGTGCATGAGCCCGCCGCCGGACGATCCGGCCTGGGCCGGCGTGGATCGGGACGGTGTCGACACCTGCACCGACCAGGGTCCGGGTGATCTGGGCCGGCGCATGGCCCGCATCGTGGCCCGCCATGCGCCGATGCGGCCGGTGCTGATTCTGGGCACGGATTGCCCGGCGCTGGACCAGGGTGTCA
Source organism: Curvibacter sp. T50 (assembly GCF_057219955.1). NCBI lineage: Bacteria > Pseudomonadati > Pseudomonadota > Betaproteobacteria > Burkholderiales > Comamonadaceae > Curvibacter > Curvibacter sp. T50. The sequence goes on along the minus strand of NZ_JBXVVU010000001.1, from coordinate 1,585,411 downwards.
TTGCGGCGGCGGCGGCGGCGCTGGCGGACCACGACGCCGCACTGGTGCCCGTGCGCGACGGCGGCTACGTGCTGATCGGCCTGCGCGCACCGTGTGAGCCGGTTTTTGCCGACATGCCGTGGAGCACACCGGCGGTGTTTGCCGAAACCGTGCGCCGGCTGGGGCAGCAGGGCCGATCGGTCTGGACCGGCCCGATGCTCAGCGATGTGGACGAGCCCGCCGACCTGGAAAACGTCCCGTCCGGCTGGATTTGACGTCGAATCCGGCCTTACCCAGCGTAAAAAGGTCGTTTTCTGCTATGAAAATCGATGGCCCCGGGGGGTCGGCCGCATGTGCCGGTGCCGCGGTGGCGGTGGCGGGGAAAAGGACCTGCGGCAGCGGCGTTCGGTTCAGGGTGCCCGGTGGGCCATGCGTTGGCGCAGCCAGGGCGCAACCAGCAGGCAGTCCATGGACCAGCGTCCCGGGCCATACAGCGCCAAAGCGGCGAGCAACACGCCCCAGGTGACATGCAATTGCAGGGCGGCGGGGGCGATTTCCGCCAGGCTGATGACGGCCACCGCATTGACCACCGAAAGCCCCAGTGCGCCCAGGCGTCCCGCCAGACCCAGAGCCAGCAGGACCGGCAAGACCAGTTCCCCGGCGGTGCCGGCCACTGCGGCCAGGGCAGGCGAAAGCCACGGCACCTGGTATTCATCGTGGAACAGGGCCAGCGTCGTATCCCAGTCGCGGACCTTGGCCAGGCCGGCGCTGAAAAACACTTGGGCGACGTACAAGCGCGCCAGCAGCGCGGCTGGCGCCTGGGCACCGTCGAGCGCGGCGCGAATGAGGCGCCACACGGATTCGCCGCGGTGAACGAGATGGGTCAAGGTCATGAATAGGCTCCGGGGATCGGGGGTGGGTTCAGTGGCAGGCCGGCTCAGTGGCGCACCGGCAAGGCGTGCGCGCCCAGCACCAGACCGCTTTGCACGGCCGAGGGCAGCCAGGCGCCAAAGTCGAATGGCACACGGCTGGCTGCGGTGAGCGCCGGCTCCTGCGCCACGGCGGCAGTCAGCGCGGGTCCCAATGGGGTGCCGGCCAGCAAAGCGCTCAGCAAGGTCTGTTCGCCGGGGCCGCAGTCGCGCACCACGGGGCGCAGGCCTTCCCGATACACCAGCGCCGTCTCGGTGGCGCCCTCGCGCAGGCGTGCCCCGGCCGTCTGCAGATCCGGGGGCGTCCTCTGGTGGGCCACCACCAGCGTGACCACCGGCCAGCGGCTGGCGATCAGAGCCAGGCCCGGCGCCAGGGTCAGCCCGAGCTGGTCCGGGTCGGTGTCGGTCAGGCGTGCGAAGCTGGCCGGGTCGGCGCTCGGGTCGGCCGCGGTTGCGGCCCGGTGCAGAGCCCATTCGACCTGCGCCACGTCGGCGAGGTACGGAACCTGCGCCAGCATGGGGTTGTTGCGGACGAAATCGGGCAAGTCCGTGCCCCAATGGGCCAGATCACCGCACTCGGGTGGCCGCCGGTGCCAGAAGTCCCGCGCCAGCGCGGCGAAGTCCTCAGCACCGATCAGGGCCTGCAACGCCGGGTAGGCGGCGGCCAGGGCACGCTCGGCCAGGGCATGGCCGTTGGCCCGGTAGGCGGCCAGGCCCCGGGCCGACGGGGGCGACACCAGCGGCAGGAGCCGTGCCGCCGCGGCGTCCGCGCCTCCCGGGGGATACAGGATGGCCGCCAGCAGCGCTTGCTGGGCCTGGGCCAGGGGCGTCATGCCGGCACCGCCTGTGCTGCCAGCTCCACCGCGGCCTGGAGCGCCTGCGCGGCGCTGTCGCGCGCCCGCCGTGCTTCATCGAGCAGCACCGGCAGCGGCGGAACGTCTGTGTCCCATTCGATCAGGGTCGCCACTGGGCCAAATCGTTTCAGCGCGTCGCCGTAGAGCTGCCAGACCGCGTCGCATACCCGGCTGCCATGGTCGTCGATGACGATGTCGCCGCAGTCACGGTGGCCCGCCAGGTGGATCTCGGTGACCAGATCGGGCGGGATCGACTCCAGCCAGGTCTGACATGCCTGCAGGGGCGTCACTCGGTCGTCTCCGTACTGGCCGTTGAGTGCGTTGACGAAAAGATTGTTGATGTCCAGCAGCAGCGTACAGCCGGTCCGGCGGGCCAGTTCCGCGAGGAACCGGGGCTCGGCCATGTCGGCGTCGCGCCAGTGCAGATAGGCCGACAGGTTTTCGACGGCGATGGGCCGCCGCAGTCGTTCCTGTACCCGCTGCACGTTGGCGCACAGGGTGTCCAGCGCCTCGTGTGTGAAAGGCAGGGGCAGCAGATCGGCGCCGTGCATGGTCGGCGCCTGTGTGACGCCATCGCGCTGGCCGCGCGCGAAGCTGGCATGGTCACTGACGCGGACCGGATCGATGGTGTCGACCAGGCGCGCCAGTTGATCCAGATGCCAGGCGTCGATACCGTGCGCCGAGCCCAGCGACAGGCCCACGCCGTGAAGACTGACGGGGTAGGACTGCCGGGCCTGTCGCAACAGCGCCAGGCCGGCGCCACCCTCGCCGAAGAAATTCTCGGAATGGACTTCGATGAAATCCAGCGCCGGCAACTCCCGCAGCAAAGCCTCGTAATGCGGGTGGCGCCAGCCGATGCCAACGGCGACACCGCCCGCCGGCAGGGCGAAGGAGCGGGCGCGGTGGGCAGCGGTCACGGCGGGACTCAGGCTTTCTTGGCCGCGGCCTTGGCTTCGTCGGCGCTGAGGCCGCCCATCTGCTTGCAGGTGCCTTTGGCCACGTATTTCCACTCGCCCTTGTCGTTGTCGACCTTCGATTGGCCGGCGCACGAATGGGTGCCGGCGAGGTTGGCGCAGTCGTTCTGTCCGGCCTTGGCGATGCCATAGCACTTTTCCTTGGCGGCGGTCTGGGCCAGGGCCGGGCTGCTCAGCAAGGCCAGCGACATCAGGGAGGTGGCGGCGGTGGCAATCAGGGTACGTTGGTTCATGGTGATTCTCCAGAGTGGGAAGGTGGATACAGGGAAACGTTCAACAACCGGTGGCCCGTGCGGTTGCACATCGCTGCCGGTTGTGTGGGTCTGTCGGTCACCGGAGCCGCTTCTTACGCGATCGGAGGATTTTTTTCGCCGGTCACAGCAGGTCGGCAATCTGGTCCCAGGCCTCCGGCGCAATGCGCCCGGTCCATTGCTGCGCCACCCGACCCTGCCGGTCGAGCAACCAGGTCGCGGGCAGGGGTTCGCGGCGGCTCAGGCCGGTGGCGGTGACCATGTCGCCAATCCACATCGAGGTCAGGCGCTGGCCCGGTGCCAGCGTGCGTGCGAGGATGGCTTCGTAGTCGGCGGCATCCTGCCGGCGGCGGTCCATGCTGAGCAACACCAGGCTGAAGGGCTGGTCCCGCCACCCGGCGGCGTTGCTGCGCAGCTCTGGCATCTTGTCGCGGCAGACGGCGCAGTCGGTCGACCAGGCCACCACCAGGACCACCCGCCCCCGCAGGGCCCGCAGGTCGAATGCGCGGCCATCCAGGGTGCGGCCCGCCAGTTCGGCCACCGGGCCGGGCGCACCCGGTGAGCCGCCGGCCGGGGTGGTCGCGCGGGCCCATTGGGGCGCGGTTGCCAGCGTCAGGGCCAGCGGCAGCGCCCTGGTCAGCCAGTGCCGCCGTGTCGTCGGCAGGGGTCGGGTGGGGATGGACATCGGTAACTCCGGTTGCAGGGCTTTGGTCGGCCCGGCGGCGGATTCATTACACTGCGCCGCCATGTCCACCGCCGATTCGTCCCCGTTCGAGCACCAACTGGTGGAGCACCGCGCCTACCTGATGCGTTTTGCCCGATTGCAGTTGCGCAACGACGTCTGGGCGGAGGATGCCGTTTCCGAAACGGTGCTGGCCGCGCTGGCCCGGCCGCAGGCCTTCGGCAACCGCTCGCAGCTCAAGACCTGGCTGGTCGGAATCCTCAAGCACAAGATTGTCGATACCCTGCGTCACCACAGCCGTCAGGTCACCGTGGGCACCGGCGACGAGGACGAAGCGAGCGACCCGCTGGAGCTGATGGCGTTTCGCGGTGACGGACACTTCGCCGAGCAGCCGGCCGACTGGGGCGATCCGGAGCAGGACCTGCGCCAGCGCCAGTTCATGGCCGTGCTGGAAGCCTGCACGGAGAAACTGCCGCCGGTGCAGGCGCGCCTGTTCCTGATGCGCGAGTGGCTGGAACTGTCCAGTGAGGAAATCTGTAAGGAACTGGGCCTGACCGCGACCAACCTCTATGTTCAGTTGCACCGCGCCCGCCTGCGCTTGCGCGAATGCCTTGATCTGAACTGGTTCCAGAACACCCGCCGCCCATGAAGCCTTGGTATCCGTTTCGTCGCAGCTGCAAGGAAGTGACCGCGCTGGTCATCGCCCGGGAGGACCGCGCGCTGTCGTGGCAGGACCGGATGGGCCTGCGCCTGCACATGGCGCTGTGTTCGGCCTGCCCGCCCTTCGAGCGGCAGGTGCTGACCCTGCGCAATGCCATGCGCCAGTGGCGCGCCTACAGCGAAAACGACGAGACCAGCCGCTGACGCCGGGCGCTCATTGCACCAGGGCCTGCGCAAACTCGCGGGCATTGAAGGTCTGCAGGTCTTCGAGTTTTTCGCCGACCCCGATGAAATAGACCGGCACCGGGCGCTCCCGGGCGATGGCGCAGAGCACACCGCCTTTGGCCGTCCCGTCCAGCTTGGTTACCACCAGACCGGTCAGGCCCAGCGCGTCGTCGAAGGCCTTGACCTGCGTCAGCGCGTTCTGGCCGGTGTTGCCGTCGATGACCAGCAGCACCTCGTGGGGCGCGGTGGCGTCGGCTTTTTGCACCACGCGCTTGATCTTGCGCAGCTCTTCCATCAGGTGCAACTGGGTGGGCAGACGCCCGGCGGTGTCGACCAGCACCACGTCTTTGCCGCGGGCACGGCCGGCACTGACCGCATCGAAACTGACGGCGGCCGGATCGCCGCCTTGCTGGCTGATGATCTCCACCGTATTGCGGGTCGCCCAGACGGCCAGTTGCTCGCGCGCCGCGGCGCGGAACGTATCGGCCGCCGCCAGCAACACCGAGGCGCCATGGTCACTGAGGTGGCGGGTGAGTTTGCCGATCGACGTCGTCTTGCCGGCGCCGTTGACCCCGGTGACCATGATGACGGTGGTGCCGTGGCGGCCTTCGACCAGGTTGTCCTGCCGGTCCCCGACGACCAGTGTTTTCTGCAGTGGTGTCAGCAAATGCGCAACCGCCTCGGCCAGCAGGCCCTTGACGGCGGCCGGATCGGTCGCCTTGGCCTCTTTGACGCGGTACTTGAGGTCAGCCAGCAGAAATTCCGTGGCCTTGACCCCGGTATCGGCCATCAGCAAGGCGGCTTCCAGCTCCTCGTAGAGCGCGTCGTCGATGCGGGTTCCGGTGAACACCGTCGCGATGCTGCTGCCGGTCTTGCGCAGCCCGGCACGCAGCCGATCCATCCAGCCGGCACGAACCGGCCCGGCGGCAGGTAAAGGCGCGGGCGACGGCGAGGCCAGCGGCGCGGGGGTGGACACGGGCGCAGGCGGGGCTGCAGGTGTTGGTGCAGGCGTCGGCGCGGGAGTCGGCGCAGGGGTGGGCGCAGGGGTGGGCGCAGGGGTGGGGCCGGGCAGGGGCGAGGGAGACGGGGTGGGGGTTACCGGTTCCGGTGCCTGGGCGGGCGCGGGCGTCGGTGTGGGCGTTGGCGTTGGTGTCGCCACAGGTGCCGGCGTGGGTTCCGGTGTGGGGTCCGCTGCGGGTGGTGCGGTGGGTACCGCCGTGGGTTCCGGGTCCGCAGGTGCGGGTGCCAGTGTCGCAGCGGCAGGTGCAAGAGGCGCCGACGCCGGCGCCAGCCCCTCGGGAGGGGGTGAAAGCAGGGGGGCGAGTCCCTCCGCCGTCGCTGCCGTGATCGGGGCTTCGGTCGGCGGCGGTGTCGCGGCGGGTTTTTTCCGGAAAAAACTGAACATTTGGACGTTTCTAGAATCCCAGCCATTCTATGAAACGCCATCCTCTCCTTGCCCCGCTGATGCTCGGGTTCGTTCTGACCGTGTCGGTGCCGCTTGCCGCGTGGGCCCAGATGGGACCGTCCGGCGCACCCGCCCCGTCGCCGGTTGCCGCGGCGCCATCCCGCGCGGCGGTTTACTCCCAGACTTTGCCCAACGGATTGACGGTGATCGTCAAACCGGACCGTCGCGCCCCCACCGCCGTCCACATGTTGTGGGTGCGGGTCGGTTCGGTGGACGAAGTGGACGGCACCAGCGGCATTGCCCATGTGCTGGAGCACATGATGTTCAAAGGCACGGCGACGCTCAAGCCCGGCGAGTTCTCGCGCCGTGTGGCGGCGCTGGGCGGGCGCGAAAACGCTTTCACCGCACGTGACTACACCGGCTACTTCCAGCAGATTCCGTCCTCCCGCCTCGAAGAGGTGATGACGCTGGAGGCCGACCGCTTTGGCAACATGCAGTGGCCCGACGATGAGTTCCGCAAGGAGATCGAGGTGGTCAAGGAAGAGCGGCGCCTGCGCACCGAGGACAATCCGCGCGCCCTGCTTTACGAGCAGCTGGCCGCCACGGCCTTTGTGGCCTCGCCGGTGCGTCGCCCGATTGTGGGCTGGATGAGTGACCTGGAGGCCATGACCGCCGACGACGTGCGGGCCTTCCACCGCCGCTGGTACAGCCCGTCCAACGCCGCGGTGGTGGTGGCCGGTGACGTCGATCCGCAGGCCGTTTTCGAGCTCGCGCGACGCCACTACGGCCCGATCGCCGCCCGTCCCGTCGAGCCGGCCAAACCCCGCGCCGAGCCGCCGCAACAGGGTCCCCGCCGGCTGGTCCTCAAGGCCAGTGCCGAGCAGGCCTATGTGGCGCTGGCGTTCAAGACGCCGCATCTGGTGCGCATGGAGGCCGGCGAGAGCCAGCGCGACGCGCTGGCGCTGACCCTGCTGTCGGCCGTGCTGGATGGTTATCCTGGTGCGCGGCTGGAGCGGGCACTGGCCCAGGGCGCCGACCGCCTGGCCGACAGTGTCGGTGCCTGGCACGGGCTTATGGGCCGCGGGCCGCAGCAATTTGTCCTCGACGGCGTGCCTGCGCCGGGAAAAACGGTGGCGCAACTGGAGGCCGCGCTGCGCGCCGAGGTGGCCCGTGTCGCGCGCGACGGTGTCAGTGCCGCCGAGCTGGAGCGGGTGCGGACCCAGTGGACCGCCGGCGCGGTCTACAAACTGGATTCGATCATGAACCAGGCCCGCGAACTGGGCAGCGCCTGGGCGCTGGGCCTGCCCCTGGACAGCAGCGAGCGCCTGCTGGACCAGCTGCGCACCGTCACCCCCGAGGAGGTGCAGGGCGTGGCCCGGCGGTATTTCGGCGATGACGGGCTGACCGTGGCGGAATTGGTGCCGCTGCCGCCGGACCCCAACCGGAAACCCCGCCTTGCCCCGGTCGGTGCCCGTCACTGAGGGATGGATTGATATGAAAAATATAGCTATAAAGCACCTTTTTGCACTGGGTATCGGCCTCTTTTGCATGAAATCGGCGCTGGCGGTGCTGCCCGTGCAGCAGTGGACGCAGGCCAGCGGCGCGCAGGTGTTTCTGGTCGAAAGTCCGGCCATTCCGATGCTGGATGTGCAGATTGATTTCGATGCCGGCAGCCGGCGCGACCCGGCCGCCCAGGCCGGGCTGGCCAGCGCGATGGCGGCGCTGATGTCGCGCGGGATTGCGGCGTCCGGGGCCGAGCCGGCGTTCGACGAAAACCAGCTGGCCGAGGCCTGGACCGATCTGGGCGCACAGTTCGGCGCCAGTGCCGGATCGGACCGGCTCGGCTTTTCGCTGCGGACGCTGACCCGGCCGGACCTGCTCGATCGTGCCGTGAGCCTGGCCGCGCGCCAGATGGCGCAGCCCGCCTTCCCCGCCGACATCTGGCAACGCGAGCGCGAGCGCCTGGGGGCCGATCTGCGCGAGGCCCGCACCCGTCCGGCCCATGTGGCCGGGCTTGCCTTTGCACGGGCGGTGTATGGCGACCATCCTTACGGGTACGAAGTCACCGAGGCCACACTGGCGCGCATCAGCGTCGACGACCTGCGGGCCAGCCACCGGCGTGTCCTGCGTGCCTGTGGGGCACGGGTGAGCCTGGTCGGGGCGGTCTCCCGGCAACAGGCGGACGCCCTGGTGCGTCGTCTCCTGGCCCATCTGCCCGCCACCGGCTGCGGCGCCCTGCCGAGCGTGCCGGAAGTGAGTGCCTTGGCGGCGCCCCAGACGCTGGCGCTGCCCTTCGAGTCGGCACAGGCCCATGTGCTGATCGGGCAACCCGGCATGCGCCGGGCCGATCCGGACTTTTTCGCGCTGTTTGTCGGCAACCACATCCTGGGCGGTGGCGGTTTTGTCTCGCGCCTGACCGAAGAGGTGCGCGAGCGTCGCGGCCTGAGCTACAGCGTCTACAGCTATTTCGCGCCGGGGCGACACGCCGGCGCGTTCACCATCGGCCTGCAGACGCGGCCCGACCAGGCACCGCTGGCGGTGCAGGTCTCGCAGGATGTCTTGCGCCGCTTTGTCGCCGAGGGACCGACCGAGGCCGAACTGCAGGCGGCCAAAGACAACCTGATCGGTGGCTTTGCGCTGCGTGTGGACAGCAACCGCAAGTTGCTGGACAACGTCGCCAATATCGCCTGGAACGGCCTGCCGCTGGACTACCTGGACCGCTGGACGGATCGGGTCGGTGCGCTGACAACGGCGGACATCCGCACGGCGTTTGCCCGCATCATCCAGCCCGAGAGGCTGGTCACCGTGGTGGTGGGTGGCGCGGCGCGCTGAACCGCCTGTGCAGCGGCAACAGGCCGCCCGATTCGTGCCGACCGGGTGGCGCCCGGTTCACCCAACAGGCTCAGATATGGCCGAAAAAGCGGGGCTGGTGGCGCATGTGCAGCGACAGGCCCAGCGCCGCCATGTGATTGCCGTTGCGGCCCAGAATGGTTTCGGCCAGCGGCAGAAATTCCGCTTCTTCGAAGTGCGCGTGGGCCTTGTACTTGGTGACCAGGTGCGCAATGGCCGAGCCATCGATGGCGGCATCCTGGCCTTTGGCCACCTTCTTGAGCGCCGGCTCCAGCTGCTTCCACAGGGATTCCACGTCCCGGTGCTCCTGGGTCAGCCATTCGACCATGTTGGCGATCTTGTCACGCTCCTCCCCGGGCTGCGCGCTGGACAGCACGGCGGGAAACAGCTCGCGCTCCTCTTCGGAATGGTGCTCGAACACGGCGGCGCGGAAAAACGACACGGTTTCCTGCGCAATCGCCCGCGCCCGCGCGGCCGGTTCGAGCAAAGCCGACAACTGGGCAAAACTATCCAGGTGCGAGACGATGCCTTCATGGCAATGGGAAAAATTGGTCAGCGGGGCGTCGAGGTCAATGGTCATGGTCGGAAAACTCCAGGCGCACCACGCCGGTGCGGCACGGCAGGCATGGTGCGCCAGCCGCCCGGGTGCTTCCTTGACATGGATCAGGTTTCGGTCGATTCCGCGACCTCGCGCAGTGCGGCGGCCAGCAGGGGTGCGACGGCCACGGCATTGCTCGGGTGGGGTATGCAGTCGGTGCTCCAGATTTCGCCGATGCCCGCCTCGCGCAGCGTGGCTTCGGCTCCGGTGGCGAACAGCGCGTGGGTGACCGCGATATCGACCGACGCGGCCCCGGCGGCAAGCAGGGCCGCGGCCGTCTGCGCTGCGGTGTGGCCGGTGCTGCACATGTCGTCCAGCAACACCACGGCGCGGCCGGCGTAAGGGCCCTCGGGCAGCGCCACCTGGACCGCGCGGTCGCCGGTGCGCACTTTGCGGCAGACCCGGTGCGCCAGGCCGTGCGCCTGCGCGGCCTGCGCGACCCATTGCGCCGATTCCTCATCGGGCCCGACCAGCATGGCCCCGGGGCGGCGGCTCGCCACCAGCGCACCCAGCAAGGGCGCCGCGCTCAGCGCCACCGGCTGCGCGCAGGCAATGGCTTCGCCCAGGGTGGCCACCCGGTGCAGATGTGGATCGACGGTGATGACCCGGTCAAACAGGCCCGCCAGCAGGCGACCGACCAGGCGCTGGCTGACGGCTTCGCCGGGGTGGAAGGCGATGTCCTGGCGCATGTAGGCCAGGTAAGGCGCGACCAGGGTCAGGTGGCTGGCGCCCAGCTCGCGGGCGGTGCCGGCGGCCAGCACCAGCTCGATCAGCTTCTCGTTCGGGTTGGCCAGCGAGCGCAGCAGCGTCACCCGCGGCGGCAGCGTCGCCGGCAGGCGCAGGCGCAGCTCGCCGTCGGGGAAGCGGTGCCGCTCGATGGGAAGGGCCGTCACGCCCCACACGGCGGCGATCTGCCCGGCAAGTGTCGATTCGTCGGTGAAATGGAGCAAACAGTCCATCGTCAGAACTCCACAAAAACCCGGGGCACCTCGGCGGCGGTGCCCAGGCGGTATCCCGTGGCGCGTTCACACGCCTGGCGGGCGAAGGCCAGATCGGCGCCGAAACCGGCGTACACCCGGTACAGCAGGGTTCCCGCGCGCACGCTGTCGCCCAGCTTGCAGGCCAGATCCACCCCGGCCCCCTGGACCTTGGGCGCGCCGGCCAGCCGGGCGATACGCGCAATCTGGAAGTTGTCGATGCCGGTGACCACGCCGTCGGCGGGCGCCCGCACCTCATGCACCAAGGGCCCGAGCGGCGGCTGCTCGGGGTCGAAGCCACGTCGGCCCTGGGCGTCGATGATGGCGTTCATGCGCGCCAGGGCCCGGCCGGAATCGAGGATGTCGCGGGCAATGGCAAAGCCGTCGCCGCCGCGCACGTCCGGGTCGCATTCGATGAGGCGCCCGGCCAGGCGCAGCGCCTTCTGTCGCAGGTCATTCGGCGCCCGGGGGTCACATTGCAGCACCCGCATCACGTCCCGCGTCTCCAGGACCGGGCCGATGCCGTTGCCTATGGGCTGGCGGCCGTCGGTGATGACCACATCCAGCGACAGATGCAGCCGGTGGGCGACGTATTCGAACAATCGCCGCAGACGCTGCGCTTCGGGCATGGAGCGCACCTTGGCGGTCGGGCCGATGGGGATGTCCAGCACCAGGTGGGTGGAACCCGCCGCGATCTTCTTGGACAGGATGGACGCCACCATCTGGCCGGGCGAGTCGATGGACAGGGGCCGTTCGACCGAAATGAGCACATCGTCGGCGGGCGAGAGGTCGGCCGTGCCGCCCCAGGCCAGGCAGCCGCGGTGTTCGCGCACGATCTCGCGCAGCCGCTCGAAGGGCAGCTCCACGCCGGCCAGCACCTCCATGGTGTCGGCGGTACCCGCCGGCGAGGTGATCGCCCGCGAGGACGTCTTGGGGCACAACAGGCCGTGGGCGGCCACGATGGGCACCACCAGCATGGAGGTGCGGTTGCCCGGAATACCGCCGATGCAGTGTTTGTCGACCACCTGCGGCTCATGCCAGTCCAGCCGGCGGCCGGTGGCGACCATCGCCTCGGTCAGGTAGTAGACCTCCTCGCGATCGAGTTCGGCGCGGTTGCAGGCCACAACAAAGGCGGTCAGCTCGATCTTGGAATAGCGGTGGCCGGCAATGTCGGCCACGATGCCCCGGAAGTCGTCCCGGTCCAGGCGTTCGCCGTTCATCTTGCGAAACAGCGCGTCCATGGAGCGTGGCCGCTCGGCCTGTGAAATGCTGGCGTGGTGCCCGCTTTCCACGCCCAGGCGGGCAAAAGCGTCTTCCGACAGGCCCAGTTCCTCGCAGCCGACGATGCGGGTGTCGTCGACCACATTGACGGTGGCCAGGATCAGGCGTCCGTTGGCGCGCACTTCGACCTTGGACAGGGCCTGGAAGCCTTCGGCGCGATAGACCGCGCAATCGCGGTGCAGGTACACCACGTTTTCATGCCAGGTGTCTATGGCCACCCGGCGCACCGCCAGGCGGGCGGCGTTGGCGGGGGGCGGCGCACCAGCGTCGGGCACGGGGTCGCTGGTCGGGGCACTGGACGGGTTCACCATGACCCCAAGGTTACACCCGGATGACAGGAGACCCTTCGGGCGACGCCGGCCGTTTTGGCCTGGCCAGTGCGGCGGACCGCCTGCAGCATCGGGTGCGGCCGAAAAAACCCGTAGGGCATGAAACCTCCTGTGGTGACCGGGCGCGGCGGCACCGGCCGCCGTCCCTTTGCCAGCATACCGCCAGCGACGGCGCGGTGCGTTGCGCGAACGCAAGCGGCGCCGGGGGTGCTACCTGTCGCGCGCTGGCGGGGTTATCCTTGCGCCATGTCCCGCCCCTCCCGTCCTGCCGCCGCCACGGCCAAGTCCCCGCCCGCCGCCCCGGCCCGGGCGGTGAAGCGGGCGACGCACGAGGTGCGCATCATCGGCGGCCTGTGGAAGCGCAGCCGACTGCCGGTGGCCGACCGGCCCGGTCTGCGCCCCACGCCTGACCGCGTGCGCGAGACCCTGTTCAACTGGTTGACTCACCTGGGCGGGGGCGACCTGGACGGCTGGATTTGCCTGGATGCGTTTGCCGGCACAGGCGCGCTGGGACTGGAGGCGGCGTCCCGCGGGGCAAGCGCGGTGGTGCTGGTCGAGCGCGACGGCAGCCTGGTGGCCAGCCTGGAGGCGGTCTGCCGCCGCCTGCAGGCGAACACCGTGCAGGTGCAGCAGGCCGACGGGGTGCGCGCGTTGCAGGCGCAGCCACCGGGCAGCCTGGATCTGGTGCTGCTGGACCCGCCTTTTGACGCCGGTCTGTTCGAGCCGGCGTTACAAGCCGCCGTGCACGCCGTGCGCCCGCAAGGCGGGCTGATCTATCTGGAAGCCCCACAGGCCTGGGAAACCGAGCGGCTGCTGCCCCTGGGCCTGCGGCTGCTGCGCCACCTCAAGGCCGGCGCGGTCCATGCCCATCTGCTGGAGCGGCTGCCGTCGGCACCGGCACACCCGGCGGCATAATCGGCCGCAAAACGCCAACCCCAGCGCGCCCGCCCGGCGCGAGGAGACCTGTGATGCCCTCTGTGCTTGCCGTGTATCCCGGCACGTTTGACCCGATCACCCTCGGCCATGAAGATCTGGTGCGCCGCGCCTGCCAGCTGTTCGACCGGGTGATCATTGCGGTGGCCGCGGGGTACCACAAGAAGCCGCTGTTCACGCTCGAAGAACGCATGGAGATGGTGCGCGAATCGGTGCGCCCCTGGCCGCAGGTCACGGTGGAGAGTTATTCCGGGCTGGTGCGGGACTTTGTTGTCGCGCGCAACGGCAAGGCCATGATCCGTGGCCTGCGGGCGGTGACCGATTTCGACTACGAATTCCAGCTCGCCGGCATGAACCGCAACCTGATGCCCGATGTCGAGACCGTGTTTCTGACCCCGGGCGACAAATACCAGTTCGTCAGCAGCACCTTCGTGCGCGAGATCGCGCTGCTCGGCGGCGCCGTCGAGCAGTTTGTCTCGCCGCATGTGCTGGCGCGCCTGCAGGACAAGGCGCGCAACGGCGTCAAGCCCTGATCGCTATAATATATATAGCTGAAAGCGACCTTTTCACGCTGGGTATCGCCCGTTTTCGCTGCAAACCCTCAGATTTCGGCGCCTTCGACCAGAAAACGCACCCGGCGCACGCCCTGCCATTCGTCGGCGTCGAGGCGGAATGCCAGACGCACCCGCGGCGGCAGCGGCTCGGTGTGGCCGAACCAGATGCCGTCCACGGGCTGACCCTGGTGGCGCATTTTCAGCGCCAGGTGTTTTTCGGCGACCAGGCGCTGGCTCAACACTTCGATCTCCTCGCTGAACAGCGGCGGCGCAAAGCCCTGGCCCCAGACCTCGCGTTGCAGGGCGTCCACCACATCGGAGCGCCGGTACTCGGGCGCCAGCGGACCATCGGTTTCCAGGCGCCGTTGCAGCGTGGCGGCATCCAGCCACTCCCGCGCGACCTGGGCCAGGGCCTGCTCGAAGGTCGGCAGCTGTTCCGCTGCCACGGTGCAGCCGGCGGCCATGGCGTGGCCGCCGAAGCGCAGCAACACCCCGGGGTGGCGTTTGGCCACCAGGTCCAGCGCATCGCGCAGGTGAAATCCGGCAATTGAACGGCCGGAGCCTTTGAGCTCGCGCGTCTTGCCCGGCGCGCTGCTGGCGGCGAACACAAAGGTCGGGCGGTGCAGCCTGTCCTTGAGGCGCGAGGCCACGATGCCCACCACGCCCTCGTGGAACTCGGGGTCGAACACACACACGGCGGGCGGCGGCGCGTCGCCTTCCTCGAACAGGCTTTCTGCGATCAGCATCGCCTGCTCGCGCATGCCGCCTTCGATCTCGCGCCGCTCGCGGTTGATGGCGTCCAGCTGCTGCGCCAGCTCGGCCGCGCGGGCCGGGTCGTCGGTCAGCAGGCATTCGATGCCCAGGGTCATGTCCGCCAGCCGTCCGGCCGCGTTGATGCGCGGGCCCAGCGCGAAGCCGAAATCAAAGGTGCTGGCGGTGTGTGGCTTGCGCCCGGCGGCCGAGAACAGCGCCGCCAGTCCGGCCGGCATCTGCCCCGCGCGCACCCGCCGCAGGCCCTGGGCCACCAGGCGGCGGTTGTTGGCGTCCAGTTTGACCACGTCCGCCACGGTGCCCAGGGCCACCAGCGGCAGCAGGGTGTCCAGCTTCGGCTGGCTGGCCGCGGCAAACACCCCGCGCTGGCGCAGCTCGGCGCGCAGCGCCAGCAGCACGTAGAACATCACCCCCACGCCGGCCAGCGCCTTGCTGGGGAAGGGGCAACCCGGCTGGTTGGGGTTGACGGTCACTTCGGCCTGCGGCAATTCAGGTCCCGGCAGATGGTGGTCGGTCACCAGGACCTGCAGCCCCAGGCGCCGGGCCTCGGCCACACCCTCGACGCTGGCGATGCCGTTGTCCACCGTGATCAGCAGCGCGGCGCCGCGCTCCTTCACCCGCCGGGCAATCGGCGGCGTGAGACCGTAGCCGTCCACCACCCGGTCAGGCACCAGGTAGTCGACCTGGCGGGCCCCCAGCAGGCGCAGCCCGCGGATGCCCACCGCACAGGCCGTGGCGCCGTCGCAGTCGTAGTCGGCGACAAAACACAGCCGGCGATCGGCGGCGATGGCATCGGCCAGCAGCACGGCCGCGTCGCGCGCGCCGCGCAGCTGGTCGGGCGGCAGCAGGCGGGCCAGTCCGTCGTCCAGGTCGTCAGCGCCGGCCACACCGCGCGCGGCAAAGAGGCGGGCCAGCAGCGGGTGCACGCCGGCCTGTTCCAGCGCCCAGGCGGCCCGTGGGGGGCAGTCGCGAACAATGAATTTCATAGCGAAAGGAGACCTTCTGACGCTGGCTTTGGCCCGAAAAGACCAGAAATCCGGCGTGACAGGGCCAGGGGGCGACTCTCCAGGCACCGCCAGGCCCGGTCGCTGCACAGGTCCAGGCGCACCGCCTGACCCTGGGCCAGCCGCTCACCCAGGCGGGCACATTCGCTGGCGTCCAGGGCCTGCCAGGCGGCGCACCAGGCCGGCGCGTTGTCGGCCAGCGCGGCGGCGGCCAGGCGGGTGTCGAGTCGCGGTGCCGGCCGGGGCGTGAACCCGGTCGGCAAAGCCCCGGCGCCGCTGATCCAGAACGCGTTGACCGGCAACTGGCCGCGTGCGATGCGCTCGTCATTGACCGGGTGCGTGTAGAGCAGCATCTGCATTTCGCTTTGCAGTCGCTGCAAGGCCGGTGGCTGCGCCGTTGCCTGCAGCCAGGCGCGCACGTCGCGGCCGATGACCCGCTCGGGTGTGGCACAGGCCAGGTCGCGGAACACCGCGCCCCGCGCCAGCCAGCGCCCGGGATCGTCCGGATCGCACAGCAGCGTGATGCCGTCTTCGGCAAACCAGGGCACCATTGCCTGGCGCAGCGCCTCGGCTTCGGCCGGCACCAGGCCCAGCCCGGCCGGATCGTGCAACACGACCTGGTCCATGCCGACCTGCCAATGGCAGGGCGTGAGCCAGGCCCAGGCCATACTGTCGTCGGACAGTCCGTGCGTGCCCCGCGCCAGCGCGGCCCAGGGTGCGCGCGCGGCGTCGCCGTCCAGGCCGAGGGCGCTGGCGAGCAGGCGGTCCCAGGGCTGGGACAACACCGGCGGGGGGGCCTCCGGATCGGCGCCGTGGCCGGTCTCGGTCAGGCGGGCCAGCAGGCGCTCCAGGTGAGGCAGGCGCAGCGTGCGCAGCGCGGCGCGACAGGCCGGGCCGGATGGCGCGGCGTGGGCGATGATCAGATGGTCCTGGGCGGGTGGGGGATACATGCCGGTATTGTCCGGGATGCCACAATCGGCGCTGCCGGCGCCCGCGCCGCCGCCCTTATTTTGTTCACGCCGCTTTTTCGATGCCGATTCCCTACGAGCTGTTGCTGGGCTGGCGCTACACCCGCGCCGGCCGGTCCACCCGCCGCAACGGCTTCATTTCGTTCATTTCCGGCGTGTCCATGCTGGGCATTGCGCTGGGCGTGGCCGCTCTGATCATTGTGCTGTCGGTGATGAACGGCTTTCAGAAAGAGGTGCGCGACCGCATGCTGGGCGTGGTCTCGCATATCGAGCTGTACAGCCCCGACGGCCAGGCGCTGGCCGATGTGGCGCGCACCCTGCGCGAGGCCCGCGCCCACCCGGCGGTGGTCGGGGCGGCGCCGTTTGTGGTCGGCCAGGCGCTGCTGGCGCGTGGCGACGACATGAAAGGGGTCCTGGTGCGCGGCATTGACCCGGCGCTGGAGCCCTCGGTGACCGAACTGGCCGGCGCGTTACGGGGCACGGTGCTGGCACGCCTGGAGCCGGGCGCGTTCGGGGTGGTGCTGGGAGTGGACCTGGCCCGCAATCTGGGCGTCGGCGAAGGCGACGTGGTGACGCTGATTGCGCCGGGCGGGCAGGTGACACCGGCCGGTGTGGTGCCGCGGCTCAAACAGATGACCGTGGTGGGCACCTTCAGTTCCGGCCACTACGAATACGACTCGTCGCTGGCGATGGCCCACCAGGCCGATCTGGCGCGCATTCTGAGGCTGGAAGGGCCCACTGGCGTGCGCCTGAAGTTGCGCGACCTGCACCAGGCCCGAGCCGTGGCGGCGGACCTGGCGGGCAGCCTGAGCGGTGACCTGCTGGTGCGCGACTGGACGCGGCAGAACCGCACCTGGTTTGCCGCCGTGCAGCTGGAAAAGCGCATGATGTTCATCATCCTGACGCTGATCGTGGCGGTGGCGGCCTTCAATCTGGTGTCCACCCTGGTGATGACGGTGACCGACAAGCGCGCCGACATCGCCATCCTGCGCACGCTGGGCGCCAGCCCGCGCTCCATCATGGGGATCTTTGTGGTGCAGGGCGCGATGGTGGGGGTGATCGGCACCCTGGCCGGCCTGCTGCTGGGGCTGGGGGTGGCGTTCAACATCGATGTGATCGTGCCGGCGCTGGAGCGGCTGTTCCAGGCCAGTTTCCTGCCCAAGGAGATCTACCTCATCAACCGCATGCCCAGCGACCCGCAACAAAGCGACATCGTGCCGATCACCGTCATTTCGCTGGTGCTGGCCTTTGTCGCCACCCTGTACCCAAGCTGGCGGGCCAGCCGCGTCAATCCTGCGGAGGCGCTGCGCTATGAGTGAGGTGGTTCTTGAATGTCGCGGCCTGACCCGCCGGTTCCACGAGGGGCCGCTGGACGTCACGGTGCTGCACGGGGTCGACCTGACGGTGCCTGCCGGCGAAACGCTGGCCATTGTCGGTGCGTCCGGTTCGGGCAAAAGCACGCTGCTGCATCTGCTGGGCGGGCTGGACGCGCCCACGGCCGGACAGGTGTGGCTGCAGGGGCAGAATCTGGCGGGGCTGTCGGCGGCCCAGCAAGGGGTGTTGCGCAACCGGCACCTGGGGTTTGTCTACCAGTTTCATCATCTGCTGCCCGAATTCAGCGCGCTGGACAACGTGGCCATGCCGCTGCTGATCCGCCGCGAGAGCCGCCCGGCGGCGCGCGCCGCGGCGCAGCAGGTGCTGGCGGCGGTGGGTCTGGCCGCGCGACTGGCGCATCGCCCGGCGGAGTTGTCCGGCGGTGAACGCCAGCGCGTGGCGATTGCCCGCGCCCTGGTCACGCGCCCGGCCTGTGTGCTGGCTGACGAGCCGACCGGCAACCTCGACCGCACCACCGCCGACGGGGTGTTCGACGGCATGCTGGCATTGGCGCGCGAACAGGGCACGGCCTTTGTGCTGGTGACCCATGACGAGGCGCTGGCCGCCCGCTGCGACCGCCGGCTGCGCCTGGTGGCCGGGCGCCTGTCCGAGATTTCCGTCGCAAAGGACTCGCCGTGAAGCTGCGTATGGCCGAAAACTCGCTGTTTGCCATTCTGCTGCGCTCGCCGTGGTGGATCAGTGTGGCGGTGGCGGCTGCGCTGGCGGCGCTGATGGCCGCGCTGCTGCCGTCCGACCTGGCTCCCTGGGGCATGGCGGCGGGTCTGCCGTTCCTGGTGATCGGCGGCATGGCCCTGCGCGCGCAGTGGGGCCGGCCGGGCGAACGGCAGGTTGCTGCCTTGCGTGACCGGGTCGCGGCCATGCCCTGGCGGACCTTTGCCGGCGCACTGGACGACGCGTGGCAAGGGCAGGGGGTGGCGGTCACCCGGCCGCAGGGAGCCGCCGCCACTGCGGCCGACTTCGTGGTGCGCAAAGGGTCTGCGACGACGCTGGTCAGTGCGCGGCGCTGGAAAGCGGCCAGCGTGGGCATCGAGAGCCTGCGCGAACTGCAGGCCGCGCTGCCCGCAGCCGAAGCCACCGATGCGGCCGTGGTGAGTCTGGGCGAGCTGACGCCGCAGGCCAGGCGGTTCGCGGCCGAGCACGGCATTCGCGTGCTGGGCGCGGCTGAACTGGCGGTCCTGCTGGGCGGGCAGTAACACCGCCCGCCGTGGTGCAGTATGGTGGAACGCGATGCGCCTGCTGATCATTGAAGACGATCGCACGATCGCCGAGAACCTGTTCGAGTACCTCGAATCACGGGGGCACCGCTGCGACTGGGCCGACGGCATTGGCCTGGCACGCCGCCTGCTGGAAGCCGAGCCCTTCGACGCCCTGGTGCTGGACCGCAACCTGCCCGACGGTGATGGCCTGAGCCTGGTGCGGCGCCTGCGCGCGGCCGGCAACCCGGTGCCGGTGCTGGTGCTGACCGCGCGTGACCGCCTGGAAGACAAGTTGCTGGGTTTCGAGTCCGGGGGGGATGACTACCTGGTCAAGCCGTTTGCGCTGCAGGAGGTCGAAGCGCGCCTGCTCGCGCTGGTCCGCCGCCAGGGCCTGGGCCCGCCGATCGGGCTGCTGCGCTTCGGCGCGCTGGAGTACGACCCCGAACGCCAGGAGATCCGCCGCGCCGGCCAGACCCTGATCCTGCCGCCCAAGGCGATGCGTCTGCTGGCCCTGATGATGGCGCACCCGGACCGTGTCTTTTCGCGCCGCGAGTTGGAGCTTGCCGTCTGGGGCCATGAGAACGACACCAGCGACAGCCTGCGCAGCCTGCTGCACACCGTGCGCCGCGCGCTGGGTGATTCGCCCGGCGAACGGGTGATCAACGCCCATGGACTCGGTTACCGCCTCGCCCGCGACTGAGGCGCCCCGGCGCCGGTGGTGGCGGCCGCGCTGGCCGTCGGGCATGCGCTTGCGCATGGCCGTGTCGGTGACGGCCGTGCTGGTGCTGCTGCTGGTGGCGCAAGGGCTGGCACTGGTCGTGTTGTACGAAGACCTGGAAGACGAGTTCATCGAAAGCACCCTCAATGCGCAGATGAACCACAGCATGGCGCTCACCCGGCAGCTCGGCCGGCTGACCGGCCCGCAGACGCCGCAGATGGATCTGTTTCTTGTCCGGCCGGGCGAGCCCCTGCCGCCGGGGCTGGACGCCCGCATGGCGGCTTTGCCGGTCGGCAACCATGAGGTCTTCGACGCCGGCCGCGAATACCATGTTGCGGTGCGGCAAGTCGATGCCGACCGCTTGGTGCTGCGCTACGACGAATCGGAGCACCTGCGCCGCCTGGCGACCGTGGCGACTGCCCTCCTGCTGGGCACGACGCTGCTGATCGCCCTGGTATTTGTGCTGGTCCATGCGATTGCCGCGCGCCTGACCGGCGGCCTGGAGGATCTGGCGCGGCGGGTTGGCGACGCGGGCGATACGCGGGCGCTGGCCGACATGCCGCTGGATGGCGAACTGCGCGCCGTGGCGCAGGCGCTCGATACGGCGCGCAGCCGCCAGGCGGCGGCGCTCGAGCGCGAGCGCCTGTTCAATGCCAACCTGTCGCACGAGTTGCGCACACCACTGGCCGGCATCCGCAGCGACGCCGAAATGCTCAGCGCCGAACCGGCACTGCCTGAGCGTGCCCGTCGACGCGCCGCGCGCATTGTCTCCGGCACCGACCGGATCACCGAGCTGGCGTCCAGCCTGTTGCTGCTCGCCCGCGAGGCCAGGCCGGCCACCCGCGAACCGGTGGCACTGCGCGCCTGCGTCGAATCGGTCTGGGCCCGCCTGGCCGACAGCGTGGCGCAGGCGCCGCCGCCGCTGCAGGTCGAAATCGCCGAAGCGGCCTGGATCGAGACGGACCCGACCCTGCTGGCCTTGCTGGTCCGCAATCTGCTGGAAAACGCCTGGCGCCATGGCGGCGCCGGTCCGGTCCATGTGGGCTGGGACGGGGTGACGCTGACCGTGGAAGACGACGGTCCGGGTTTTGGTCCGGGCGATCCGCTGCGCTGGTTTGAACCCTTTGCCCAAGGCGGCCGCGGTGCCGGCCACGGTCTGGGTCTGGCGCTGGTGCGCCATATCGCGGCCAGTTGCGGCTGGCGCGTGCGGGCCTGGAACCGCCAGCCTGCCGGCGCCGCCGTCGCCATCGATCTGGTGACACCTGCCCTGCGCTGAGCGGCGGTTTCACAAAAAAGTCACAATCGCCTCACGCGGAGCTCACGTCCCGCCACGGAGACTCCGCTCGTGCCTTTTTCCCTTCGCCGTCCCGCTCCCTCCTCCTCTTCGTCCTCCTCCCGCACGCCGCCGCCAGCCGAACCGGCCGGATGGCTGGTCCGTCTGTGCGCGCACCCGGCAACGCGGCCGGTGCTGTCGACGGAAGTGCTGCTGCTGGTCGTGTGCCTGTATTTCACGCTGTTTTGCAACATGGCGTTCTGGCGTGCCCTCGTGGCCGGCCGCGAGGGGCTGGGTGCCATGGTGGCCTACGGGCTGCCGCTGGCTGTCGCGCTGACTGCGGTGCAGGTGCTGCTGCTGGCGCCATGGCTGAACCGCTGGACCACCCGCCCGCTGCTGGCCCTGCTGGTGGTGGTGGCGTCGTCGGCCGCGTACTTCGGCAGTCGTTTCGGGGTGTATTTCGACCCCAGCATGCTGCGCAATGTGGTGCGAACCGACGTTGCCGAAGCCAGCGAACTGCTGACCGTCCGTTTCGCGCTGCATCTGCTGGTGTTCGCCGTGCTGCCGCTGGTGCTGATCGCGCGGGTGCGCATTCGGCCGCGCCCGCTGGGCCGGGCGGTCGCGGTGCGCGCGGCGTGGATGCTGGGGTGTCTGGTGCTGGCGCTGGGGGCGCTGGTGCCGGTGTTCAAGGATTTCGCCAGCCAGATGCGCAACAACAAGGAGATCCGCTACCTGCTGCTGCCTGCCGCCGTGGTCTGGTCGGCGGGTCGGGTGCTGGTGCAGGACGCGCAGGTGGCGACCGGGCCGCGCCAGGTGATTGCTCCCGACGCCCGGCTGGGTGCGCGTGCCAGCCAGGCGGGCAAACCGGTGCTGATGGTGGTGGTGGTCGGCGAGACGGCGCGGGCGGCCAACTGGGGCCTGAACCGCGCCCAGGGCTGGCCGCAGGCGCGCGACACCACGCCCGCGCTCGCGGCACGCGGCGATGTGATCAATTTCCCCGACGTGCGCAGCTGCGGCACCAATACCGAGGTGTCGGTGCCGTGCATGTTCTCGTTGCAAGGGCGGCGCAACTATGACGAGGACGCCATCCGCCGCAGCGAGTCCTTGCTGCATGTGCTGCGCCGGGCCGGCCTGCGGGTGGTGTGGAACGACAACCAGTCCGGTTGCAAAGGGGTGTGTGACGGGCTGGAGAGTCTGCAACCCGATGCCGCGCAGTATCCCCAGCTGTGCACCGGCGGTCGCTGCCTGGACGGGGCCTTGCTCGACAGCAGCCAGCGCCTGGTCCGCGACGCCTCCGGCAACCTGGTCCTGGTGATGCACCAGCTGGGCAATCACGGTCCCTCGTATTTCCGCCGCCATCCGCCGCAGTTCCGGCGTTTTCTGCCGACCTGCGAAAACGACGATCTGGCCCGCTGCACCCGTGAGCAGATCGCCAACAGCTATGACAACGCGCTGCTGTACACCGACCATGTGCTGGCCCAGACCATCGAATGGCTGGTCCAGCTGCAGTCGCGCTTCGACACCGCGATGATCTATGTCTCCGATCACGGCGAGTCGCTGGGCGAGCGCGGGCTGTACCTGCATGGCGTGCCCTATGCCATTGCGCCTGACGAACAGACCCGGGTGCCCATGGTGATGTGGTTCTCGCCCGGTTTTGCGGCCCGCAGCGGGCTCAATACGGAATGCCTGCGCCAGCAGGCCAGCCGTCCGGCCTCGCACGACAACCTGTTTCACACCCTGCTGGGCCTGCTCGACGTGGAAACCACCGCCCGCGAGCGCAGCCTGGATCTCAGCGCCCCGTGCCGATCGTGAACCCATGAGTTCTTTTGCCGCGACACCCGCCACCGAATCCGGTGCCGGCCCCCGCCGTCACCCGACCCGCTGGTGGGCCGCCCAGTGGCTGATGCTGGCCTTGACGGCGGCGGTCCTGCTGGCGCTGTTCGAGCTGACCGACATCGACCGCCAGCTGACGCAGCTGTTCTACGACCCGGCAGCGCGCGCATTTCCGCTGCGCCAGCACTGGTTTTTCGACGCCGTGCTTCATCGCGGGGCCAAACAGGCGTCCTACCTGCTGGTGGTGGCCTGTCTGTGGCTGTGCTGGCGCGGCTGGCGCGGGGAGCTGTCCTGGTTGCCTCGGCGCAATGCGCTGCTGGCTGCCCTGGGCATGCTGCTCATTCCGCTGACCACCACACTGCTCAAGCACGCCACCAACCGCTACTGCCCCTGGGACATCGTCGATTTCGGCGGCTTTGCGCCGTACAGCGGCCTGCTGCATGCGTTGCCGCCGGGCCTGCGGCCCGGCCAGTGTTTTCCGGCCGGCCATTCATCGGCCGGCTTCCTGTGGCTGGTGTGGGCCTTGGCCTTGCGACCGGCGGGCCCGCTGCCCGCGCGGGCCGGATTGGCGGCCGGGGTGGTGGCTGGCCTGGTGCTGGGCCTGGCCCGCATGGCACAGGGCGCGCATTTCCTCTCCCACACCGTCTGGACGCTGTGGCTGGCGTGGGTTCTGTGCCTGCTGCTGGCCTGGGCGGTCGGCGCGGACCTGCGCCTGCCCCGCCCGGTGCCCGCCAAGGCGGTTTGATCAATCCTGAAAAGATAGCGTCAAGCGACCTTTTTCGCTGGGTATGGGCACAAAACATGCCAAAACCCGATCGGCGGGCCTTCGGCGGCGACCGGGTCGGGCTCAGTCGGCGCGGCCTGCGGCCTGCAGCGCGGCAATGGCGTCGTCGCCGTAGCCCAGCTCGCGCAGCAATTCGGCCGTGTGCTCGCCCAGTTGGGGCGGCGACCGGCGCACGCCGGGGCGCTCGCCGTCCAGCGTCAGCGGCAACAGCACCGCTTGCGCCGGGCGTCCGTCGGGCAGGGTGATGGGGGCCAGGCCGCCGGTGGCGTTCAGGTGCGGGTCGTTCAGCAGGTCCTGCGGCCGGGTGATCGGCGCGAACGGCAGGCCGTGGCGCTCGAACACGGCGGCGAGTTCCGCGGCGCTGTGGCCGGCCAGGCGCTCGCGCAGGATCGGCATCATCCATTCGCGGGCGCGCACGCGGTCGTTGTTGGAACGCAGCCGCTCGTCGGCCAGCAGGTCGTCGAAGCCAAACGCCTCGCAGAACAGTTTCCACGCGGTGTCGCTGACCACCGCCAGGAAGATCTGCTCGCCGTCCTTCACCTGGAACACGTCGTAGACCGCCCAGGCCGAGATGCGCGCCGGCATCGGTGCCGCCGGTTGGCCGGTGACGGTGAACTGCATCATGTGCTGCGCCACCAGCAGCACGTTGTTCTCGAACAGCGCGCTTTGCACGGCCTGGCCGCGCCCGGTTTTTTCACGCTGCGCCAGGGCTGCCATCGCGCCGATGGCGCCGAACATGCCGCCCATGATGTCGTTCACGCTGGTGCCGGCGCGCAGTGGGTCGCCGGGACGGCCGGTCATGTAGGCCAGGCCGCCCATCATCTGCACCACCTCGTCCAGCGCGGTGCGGTGCTCGTACGGGCCGGGCAGAAAGCCTTTGTGGCTGACATAGATCAGGCGCGGGTTCAGGGCCTTGAGGCTGTCGTAGTCCAGCCCGAGCTTCTTCATGGTGCCCGGTTTGAAGTTCTCGCTGACGATGTCGGCGGTGGCGATCAGGCGCAGCACCGCCTCCTTGCCTTCGGGCGTCTGCAGGTCGAGCGCCAGGCTTTTCTTGTTGCGGTTGAACATCGGGAAAAAGCCCGCGCCCGAGCCGATCAGCGCGCGCGTGGCGTCGCCGTGGCGGCCCTGGCCGACCGGCTCGACCTTGATGACCTCGGCGCCCAGGTCGGCGAGCACCATGCCGCAGGTCGGGCCCATGACCATGTGGGTGAATTCGACCACCCGTATGCCGGCGTAGGGCAGATTGGATTCGGGGATGCTCATCGGATGAACTCCATGCTTTGCGGCGCGATGCGAGCCTGTTTGGGACGGGCCGGGGCTGCGCTCATGCCGCGGCGTGCCATCCCTTGGGCAGCCCCGCCTCGGGCGTCATGCCGTACAGCGGCTCGCCGGGCAGGCCGGCCTGGAGCGGCGCGCGGGCCGCGATCAGGCGCTCGATGTCCACGCCGGTGCGCACGCCCATGGCCTCGAACAGGAACACCAGGTCTTCGGTGACGACGTTGCCGGACGCGCCGGGCGCATACGGGCAGCCGCCCAGGCCGCCGAGCGAACTGTCGAAGGTGCGCACACCCACGTCATACGCCGCCAGGCAATTGGCCAGGCCCAGTCCCCGCGTGTTGTGCATATGCGCCGCACCGGTGCGCTCGCCGATTTCGGCGCGCACCCGGTTGAACAGGCGCCGCACCTGCGCCGGATTGGCCATGCCGGTGGTGTCGGACAGGCCGATTTCGTCGGCACCGGCCTCCGCCAGTTCGGCCGCCAGACGAACCACCTCGTCTTCCGGCACCCGACCCTGCAGCGTGCAGCCGAAGGCGGTGGAGATGCCGGCCTCGATCTTGACGCCCGGCGCCAGCGCATCGCGCAAGCGCACGATGGCGCGCACCTCGGCCACCATCGCTTCGCGGGTCTTGCGCACGTTGGCCATCGAGTGCGCGGCGCTCGCCGACACCGGAATGGTGAGCTTGTGCACACCGGCCGCCAGCGCGGCCTCGGCGCCGCGCACGTTGGGCACCAGCGCCATGACGGTGACGCCGGGGTGCGTCAGGGCATGGCGCACCACCTCGGCGGCATCGGCCATCTGCGGCAGCAGGCGAGCCGGCACGAACGAGGCCACCTCGATCTCGCGCAGGCCGGCGGCCACCAGCGCGTCGATCCATCGGCACTTGTCGGCCGTGGGCATGGTGGCCTTCACGGACTGCAGACCGTCGCGCGGGCCGACTTCGCTGATCAGGACATCGGGGGACTGCCGGGAGGGTGTTGAGGGACTTGTATGTTCCATCAGATAGAACGATAATCTGACTATCGGAACGATCATACGGAGCGCCGACCGGGCTGTCAATCGGTGGCCGGCCGGTGTGTGTTGTACCCATGCCCAAAAAAGCGAACCATCCCTCCGTGGCCGACGAGCAGGCCGCGCCCGGCGGTGCGGCCGCCGTGGATCGCGCCATCTGCCTGCTGGCCGCCTTTCGCGCGGAGGACAAGGCCTTGTCCGTGACGCAGCTGGCCGAGCGCACCCGCTTGTACAAAAGCACGGTATTGCGCCTGGTGGCGTCACTGGCGCATGGCGGGCTGATGCGGCGCACTCCGGACGGGCGCTGGGCGCTGGGGCCGGAGATCGGCCGGCTGGCGGCGCTGCCGGCGGCGCGCGGCGCGCTCGAAGACCTTGCCTTGCCATTGATGCAGGCGCTGGTGCGCGAAACCGGCGAAAGCGTGGCCCTCCACGTCCGAGACGGCGCGCAGCGGCGGGTGTTGCTGCGGGTCGATTCCCCCCAGCTGCTGCGCGACCATGTCCGCGCGGGTGACATCCTGCCGCTGGATCGCGGCGCGGGCGGGCGGGTCCTGCTGGCGTTTTCGGGTGCCACCGGCGAACCCTACGACCACATCCGCCGTCTGGGGCATGCCATGCTGGCCGGTGACCGGGTGCCCGGACTGACGGGTATTTCCGCACCCGTATGGCAGGCCGGTGACCAACTGGCCGGTGCGCTGACGCTGACGGTGCCCGAAACCCGCTTTCGTGAGGCCATGACCGCCGCCCTGTGCAGCGCAGCACAGCAGCTCAGCCAGTGTCTGGGCGGGCGCGAGGCGGCGCCTGCCGACGCGCCAGGCCACGTCGGCGGGCGTCGGATTGCCCCTGAGGTGCTATAGATGCGGTAGCAAAAAAGCACCAAAATACGCTGGGTATTGGCAGTTTTTGCGTGAAATCCGCCGCCCGGGAGGTTTTTGGGCTGTTCAGGGGCGTCGCACGGCCTCGATCCGGGTGCCGTCGTGGATGCGGTCGTCCGGCTGCACAATCACCTGCTGTCCGGCCTGCAGTCCGTCCAGAATCTGGGTGGCGGTGGCCGATCGGGCGCCGATGCGCACCGCCTGCCGGCGGGCGACGCCGCTGTCGACCACATAGGTGGCCCAACCATCGCCGCTGCGAAACAGGGCGCCGCCAGGCACTTGCAGCACGTCGCTGTCCTGCCGCAGGATGAACTCCAGCTCCACCCGGTAGGCGTCGCCCAGCTGGACCCGGCGTTCGGCGGGCGCGGTGAACTGCAGCACCACCCGGGTACGCTGCTCTTCCACCCCCAGCGCCGACACCTTGGTGAAGCCGCCCGGTTCGACGCGGCTGATCTGCGCCTCCAGCACGCCGTCGCCACCCCAGCGGAGTACGCGGGCTTTCATGCCCGGCGCCAGGCGCACGGCGTCGGTCGAAAGCACGTCGGCTTCGATCTCCAGTTGCGTCGGGTCGCCGATGTCCAGCAGCGGCTGGCCCGGCGCGACGGCTGTGGCGCTCTCCAGGTGGCGGCGCACGACCACGCCACCCACCGGTGCGCGCACGCTGACGCCCCCGCCGCGCGCGGCTGCGCCGGCCTGCGCCAGACTGGCACGGGCCGTATCGAGCCGCCGCTGGGCGACCAGTTCGTCGGCGCGGGCGCTGGCCACGGCGGCGGCGCTGCTGTCGGCCTGGGCCTGGGCCTGGTCGCGTTGCGACGCCGTGGTCATGCCCTGCGCCCGTAGTGCCTGCTGGCGGGCCAGCTCCTGGGCGGCAATGGCCGCACCGCTTTCGGCCGCGCGCACGCGCTGGCCGGCCGCTTGCAAAGCCGCTTCGGCGGCGTCGCGTTCACCGAGGGCCTGGCTGCGCGCGCGAGGGTCCAGCAACGCGGCCGATCCGGGCTCGATCACGGCCACCACCTGGCCGGCCTCGACCCGGTCGCCGGCCGCCAGGCTCACGCGCTGCAACTGGCCGGCGACGGGCGCGGTCACCGCATAGCGCTGGCGCAGCCGGGTCTTGCCGTCTTCGGTGATGGTCTGCTCCAGCGGGCCGCGCGTGACCGGGGCCACGCTGGCCAGTTGCACCGGTTCGCGCAGCGTCAGCCACACCAGGGCGGCGGCCGCCGCGGCGGCGGTCGTCCAGATCAGGATCTTGCGCAGGGGGAGGGGAGTCATGGTCAGCTTCAGGTGGTGTTCGGGGGCGGCGGCTCACTCGCGGGTCTTGAGCACACCGATCAGGTCCAGATGGTGGATACGCTCGCGCACGGCCAGGCCCGACAACACGGCGGACACCACCGTGGTCAGGGCGGCAAACGCGTAGGCCGACGCGGGAATGTGCACCGGCACCCGGTACAGGTCGGACTGCAGGTTGCTTGCCAGGTACCAGGACAGGCCATAGCCCACCGCAAAACTCAGCGGAATGGACAGCGCGACCAGCACCGCCAGTTCGCCCAGCAGGATGGTGGCCACTTCGCGTTCGGTGAAGCCCAGCACCCGCAGGCTGGCCAGTTCGCGTCCGCGCTCGGCCAGCGCGATGCGCGCCGAGTTGTAGACCACGCCGAAATTGATGATCCCGCCCATGAGGATGGAGATCCACATGAACAGGCCGGTCATCTGCGCGATGCTGCGGTACAGCGCCTCCACCGACGCCAGGCGCGAGCCGGCACCCAGCACACCGGGGCGCCGGTCCAGCTCGTGGAACACGGCCGCCTCCTGGCCGTCTTCCACCGTCAGCAGCACCCCGGAGATCACGTCGCCGTCGCCCAGGGCGCGATTGAGTGCGTCCAGGTTCATGTAGACCGCCAGACCCACATGGTCGCGCACCAGATGCGCCACCGGCAGCTGCACCCAGGCGCGCCGGCCCTCCAGCACTTCGACCCAGACGGTGTCGCCCACCGTCACACCCAGTCGTCGCGCCAGATAGTCGTTGAGCACCAGGCCATCGGCCGGAATGTCCACCGGCTGGCGGCGGTCGTTGATGGGCTGGCGCAGCACGCCGCCGGGCCGCAGGCCTTCGATGGCGGTCTTGAGGCTGTGGTTCTCGTGGCGCAGTCGCACCGGCACCTGGCGGATGCCCTCGACCTTGCGCACCCCGGGCAGTGCACCCAGTTCGTGTGCCGCGCGGGCCGGGCGCAGTTCGGTGAACGTGGCCGACAGGTCGTGTTGCTGCGACAGCCGGTAGGCCAGTTCGACCATGTGATTGATGGAGCTGTCCTGGAAGCGGGCCATCATCATGATGGCGCCGGCAAAGGCCAGTCCGGTCACGGTGAGCGCGGCCCGCAGTGGCTGACGCTCGATCTGGCGCAGGATGATGCGCAGCGGCTGGGTCAGGCTGCGCCGGGGCAGCAGCCGCTCCAGCAGCGCACGGCGAAAGCGCGCCGGCGCGGGTGGGCGCATGGCTGAGGCCACCGGTTCGGCTGCCGCCGCCAGCACCGCCCGGCCCGCGCCGGCCAGGGCCGCCAGCAAGCTGACGGCCACGCCGATGGCCACCACCGAAGCGCCGATCTGGTAGTGCAGGAACGGAAAGCGGAAGTACAACTGGTACATCTGCGCCAGCTGCGTGCCCAGCCAGGCTCCGGCGGCCACGCCCAGGGCGCTGCCGGCCAGGCCGATCAGCGAGACGATCAGCGCGTAGTGCAGCACCACATCGGCGGTGCGGTAGCCGAAGGCTTTCAGGATCGCCACCTGGTCGCGCTGTGCCCCGACCAGCCGGGTGAACACCACGTTGAGCAGGAACGCCGCGACGCCGAGAAAAATTGCCGGGAACACCCGGGTCATGGTGCCCAGCTGACGAAACTCTTCGTACAGGAAGCGGTACGAGAGCTGGTCCATGCGCCCATGGGCACCGCGCGAGCCCGCCCGCGCCAGCACCTGGTCGACAGCGGCCAGGGTGTCCGCCTCGCTCGCGCCGGGCGCCAGGCGGGCGGTGATCTGGTTGAAGGCGCCGTTCATGTCCAGCGCGGCGGCCATGGCGCGGCGGCCCATCCAGACAATGGCGTACCGCTGGTAGTCCGGAAACATGGCGCCGGGCTTGATCTGGTAGACATGTTCCGGTGACACCGCCGTGCCCACGACCGTGAACCACTGGGTGCGTCCGC
This sequence comes from Curvibacter sp. T50, assembly GCF_057219955.1. NCBI lineage: Bacteria > Pseudomonadati > Pseudomonadota > Betaproteobacteria > Burkholderiales > Comamonadaceae > Curvibacter > Curvibacter sp. T50. The sequence goes on along the minus strand of NZ_JBXVVU010000001.1, from coordinate 1,555,635 downwards.
GCAGTGTCACGCGCAGCCGGTCGCCGGGCACCAGCCGGTGCGCCTGGGCAAAGGAATCGCTGACCAGCAGTTCGTCGTCGGCATGAGGGGTCAGCGCCCGGCCGGCGCGCAGATACAGCCGGTTCTGCACCGGTTCCCCCTGGTCGGGCAGGGACTGCACCACCGCCTCGACCGGCTCGCCGAAGCCGGGAACCTCCAGCTTGGCACCGGCGATCAGCCGGGTTTCCACCTCGGCGACGCCGGGCAACTGCGCGACCCGCCCTGCCAGCGATTCCGGCGCCCGCTGAACCTGGGCCCACAGGTCGGCGAAGCGGTAGTCGGCGTACAGACGGTCGCGGGTATCGACCAGCGAATCCAGTGTGGCCCGCGACATCACCAGCATGGCGATGCCCGACGCGATCACCAGCGCAATGGCCAGCGCCTGGCCGCGCATGTGCCACAGGTCGCGCAGCGCCTTGCGGTGGATCGCCTTCACCAGCGCAACTCCTTCGCCGCCAGCCGCTCGGCATTGACGGCCTCGCGCACGATGCGCCCGTCGGCCATCGTCAGCACCCGGTGGGCCATGCGGGCGATGTCCACGTTGTGGGTAATCACGACGGTGGTCGTCCCCAGGGTGGCGTTGACCTGCTCCAGCGCCTGCAACACATGGATGCCGGTGGCTGAATCGAGCGCGCCGGTCGGTTCGTCGCACAGCAGCACCACCGGTCGTTTGGCAATCGCGCGGGCGATGGCCACGCGCTGCTGCTCTCCCCCGGAAAGCTGCGCCGGAAAGTGGTCCAGCCGTTCACGCAGCCCGACCAGGCCCAGCGCGTCTTCCGGTGGCATGGGGTGGGGCGCGATGTCGGTGACGATGGCGACGTTCTCGCGCGCGGTCAGGCTGGGAATGAGGTTGTAGAACTGGAAGACGAAACCGACATGGTCGCGACGGAACTGCGTCAGCTGCGCATCGCCCGCCGCCGTGAGGTCCTCTCCGTGGTACCAGACATGGCCGGCGCTGGGCACGTCCAGGCCGCCGAGGATGTTGAGCAGCGTGGACTTGCCGCTGCCCGACGGGCCCAGCAGCACCACGAATTCGCCGGCGTACAGCATCAGATCGATGCCGCGCAGCGCGTGCACCTCCACATCCCCGAGGCGGTAGACCTTGGTCAGCCCCTCGGCCCGGAAAACCGCTTCCCCCTGTGTTATGGCCATGCCCGCATGCTAGGCCGGTCGTGGCGAAACGGCTTGACGGCTGTCAAGGCATGAACCTGCCCGAGGGCGCAAAGCCGCTCAGAACACCCGGCGGAACCACAGCAGCGACAAACCGGCCGCCAGCAGCACCAGCAGCGCGCCGGCCAGCGCGAACAGGCCGCTGACCTCGGTCTCGCGGGTTTCGACACTGAGCCGGTTGCCGAGTTTTTCGTACACCGCGGTCAGGTTCTCGGCGGTGCCCGCGTAGAAATAGTCGGCCTGGGTCTGCAGGGCGATCTTTTTCAGCGTGTCCTCGTCCAGGCGCACCCGCATGGACCAGCCCTCGAAACCGATGGTTTCGCCATCGACCGTGCCGATACCGACGGTGTAGACCCGCACGCCGCGATCCGCGGCCATCTTGGCGGCCTCCAGCGGGTCGACGCCGGTGGTGCGCTGGCCGTCGGTGAGCATGATGATGGCCGCCGAGGTGTAGGAGCCGGGCGGCACCGGCGTGAACTCCCTGGGCTTGGCCTCGGGCGCGGCCGGCGCGTCCAGCGGGCGGGCGGTCGAGCGCGCGGGCTGGCCCATCTGCTGGAGCTCGATGCCGGCCTGCGGAAACAGCGTGGCCAGCGAGATCACGATGCTGTTGCCGGTGGCCGTACCCCGCTGCAGCTGGAAGCGGTCAATGGCGGTGACCAGATCTTCGCGGTTGAGTGTGGGCAACTGCGCCACCTGCGCCGCCCCGGCGAAGGCCACGATACCGACCTTGACATCCCGGGGCAAGGTCTCCAGGAACTTCTTCGCCGCCGACTGGGCCGCCACGATGCGGCTGGGTTTGACGTCGGTGGCCCGCATGCTGCCCGACACATCCATCGCCAGAATCAGGGTCTTCTGGCTTGACGGCAAGGTGACGCGCGCCATGGGCCGCGCACCGGCCACCAGCAGCAGCGCCAGCGCCACCAGCATCAAGGCCGGGGGCACATGGCGGCGCCATCCGGGTCCGGCCGCCAGGGCTTCGCGCACCAGGCTCAGGTCCGACAGTGCCAGTGTCTGGCGGGCCCTGCGCCACAAAATGGCCCAGTAGGCCCAGACCAGCAGCGGCAGCACGGCCAGCGCCCACAGCATCTCGGGCCATTGAAACACCATCGTCAGGCGCTCCGTCGCAAATGGGCCGGCCACAGGGCCCCCACGCGCTGGCGGTGGCGGCGCAGGTCGGCAAATCGCAGCAGGGCCTGTGGCAGCGATTCGGTGGTGGACAACTCCAGCACATCGACACCGGCGTGGGCAAACGCGGCTTGCAGTGCCTGCTCGCGCCGTTCGGTCAGTGCGGCCAGCCGGCGGAGAAAGCCCGGGTCGCGGGTATCGACCAGCTGAACCTCGCCCGTTTCGGCGTCGCGCAGCGGCAGCAGCCCCAGCGGCGGCAGCTGCCGGTCCAGCGGGTCGACCACACGGATGGCGACCACGTCATGGCGGCGTGCCAGCTGGCCCAGCGGCCCCTCCCAGCCGGGCGCACTGATGAAATCACTGACGACAAACAAGGCCGAGCGCCGCTTGAGCGCATGGCCGGCCCGGCCCAGCCAGGTGTGCAGCTGGGTCGGGGCCGCCGGCCGTGGGCCCGCCGGTGGCACCAGCGCGTGCAACAGGCGCAGTACCTGCCCCCGGCCGCCGCCGGCCGCAATCGCGCGGTCGGCGCTGCCGTCGTGCAGCAGTGCGCCGACCCGGTTGCCGTGGCGGGTCAACAGGCGGGCCATGACGGCGACAAAGGCGGTGGCGGTTTCCCGTTTGCGGGTGTGGGCGGAGCCGAAATCCATCGATGCGCTGCAGTCGACCAGGAACCAGGCGGTCATTTCCCGGTCTTCGGTGTACACGCGGACATGGGGCTGTTGCAAGCGGGCGGTGACGTTCCAGTCGATGTGGCGCACATCGTCGTGGTGCTGGTATTCGCGCAGGTCGGCCAGGTCGATGCCCTGGCCGCGCAACAGGGTGCGCCAGTCGCCTTGCAAGGCGCCGTCGAGCCGGCGGATGACTGTCCATTCCAGATGGCGCAGCAGCCACTGCGGGTCATGGTGGTCGGGAGCGGCCGGCGTCGGCGCCGCCGCAGCGGCTGCGGGCGCGGGTCGCAGCCAGTCAGGCAGCCAGCGTGCTGTCATGTTCCAGCGGCCGGGGCGGGGCCGGGATGTGGGCCAGGATACGCGTGACCAGATCGTCGGCACTGCGCCCGTCGGCCAGGGCCTGGTAGGACAGGATCAGCCGGTGGCGCAGGACGTCGGGGGCCAGATCGGTCAGATCGTCCGGCAGGCAATAGCGACGGCCGCGCAGCAGGGCCAGGGCCCGGGCGCCCTCGACCAGGCCGATGGTGGCCCGCGGGCTGGCGCCGGCATTGAGCAGCGGCTCCAGGTCCTTCAGGCCGGCCTGGGCCGGGCGCCGCGTGGCCGAGACCAGGCGCACGGCGTACTGCATCAGGGCCGGGTCCACATAGACATCACGGCATTGCGCCTGCAGCGCCGCCAGCTGGTCGGTGGTGGCCACCGCCTGCGGTGTCGCAGGCGGGCCGGTGACCCGCATCACGATGGCCAGTTCTTCCTCGTCGCTGGGGTAATCGACCAGCACTTTCATCAGGAAGCGGTCCACCTGGGCTTCGGGCAACGGGTAGGTGCCCTCGGTTTCGATCGGGTTCTGGGTGGCCATGACCAGAAACGGGCTGGGAACCCGGTGGGTTTCGCCGGCAATCGTCACCTGGCGCTCCTGCATCACCTCCAGCAGGGCGCTCTGCACCTTGGCCGGTGCGCGGTTGATTTCATCGGCCAGCAGCAGGTTGGCGAACACCGGGCCCAGCACGGTGCTGAAGTCGCCGCTTTTCTGGTTCCAGATCCGGGTGCCGACCAGGTCGGCCGGCACCAGGTCGGGCGTGAACTGGATGCGCCGGAAGCTCCCCTGCAGCGTCTGCGCCAGGGTCTTGATGGTCAGGGTCTTGGCCAGGCCCGGCACACCCTCCACCAGCAGGTGGCCCTGCGCCAGCAGCGCCACCATCACCCGCTCCAGAAAGCGGTCCTGGCCGACCACCACGCGTTTGACCTCGTAGAGCAGTTGCTCCATCCAGGCGGCGGTGTCGGCGGCGGTGTATTGGGGATTCATGGGCTGTCTCAGAACGGCGGCATGCCAACGGCCGACGCGGCGTTTTCAATGGGCACGGCAAAGCCGATGCCCAGGAACGTGCGGGCCGGGGTCGGGTTGAGGATGGCGGTGACGATGCCCACGACCTCGCCGTCGAGGGTGATCAGCGGCCCGCCGGAGTTGCCGGGGTTGGCCGCTGCGTCGAACTGGATCAGGTTGGTGAGCTTTTCGCCGCTGTCGGGCGAGACAAAGCGCCGGCCCAGCCCGGAAACCACACCAGCCGACACCGACGGCCCGATGCCGAAAGGGAAACCGATGGCCACGACCGTTTCGCCGGGCTGCAGGTTCTGGGTGGAGCGCAGCGTGGCCGCGTGCAAGTCATCGGGGATCTTGTGGGCCTGCAGCACGGCGAGGTCGTTTTCGGCCTGAACGCCGGTCACCGAGGCCGTGGACTCCAGCCCGTCGGCAAACCGCACCTTGACCGACTGCGCCTGCTGGACCACATGCAGGTTGGTCAGGATGATGCCTTTGTCCACGATGACCACGCCGGTGCCCACACCGTGTTCAACCTCGGCGCCGGTCTTGGGATGCCGGCGCCAGCCGGTGACCTGGACCACCGACGGTGCCACGCTCGCCGCGGCACGGGCGACCGCCGAGGGCAGACTGTCGTTTTCCAGCGAATGGCGCACGGCGGCGGCGATGTCTTTCTGGGTCAGAGTACGGGTGCCGACCTGCTGCTGCTGCCACACCACGCCCAGCCACGCCAGCGTGAGCACAACGATGGCCGCCCACAGCGCGGAGTTGGCCGGACGCCGCCCAAGGAGACGCCGCCACCGGCCCAGCGCATCCGGCGGGACTGCGGCGGCAGAGCCCGCCGCAAGCCGGGGCGGGGAGGGCGCTTGCGTCCCAGCCGGGTCCGGCGGCGCAGAAGCCGCCACGCTTGCGGCGTGGTCAGGTGGGCTGCGGCTGTAGCGCGCGGTCCTTCGCATGAAGCCTCCCGGTGATGGTGGACAACAGGTGCAGTCGGAAATGACGGTACCACGGAAACGGGCCGGCTGCACAGCCCCTGGGGCCAACGATGGCATCATGGCCGCATGACCCTGTGGATCGATACCCATTGCCACCTGGACGCCCCCGAGTTCTCGGCCGATCGGACGGCGGTGCGTGCCCGCGCCGCGCAAGCCGGGGTGCAGTGCCTGGTTCTGCCGGCGGTCGATCGGGCCGGATTCGACACCGTTCGCGGTCTGGCGCTTGCCGGCACAGATGCCTATGCGCTGGGGATTCACCCCTTGTTTGTGCCGCACGCGCGCGACGACGATCTGACGGCTCTGGCGGATGCGCTGGCGCGACACCGGGATGACCCGCACCTGGTCGCGGTCGGTGAGATCGGCCTGGACTTTTTTGTCCCGGCGCTCGCCACCCCCGCCATGCGCGCCCGCCAGGAATGGTTTTACCGCGAGCAGTTGCGGCTGGCCCGGCGCTTCGACCTGCCCGTGATCCTGCATGTGCGCCGCTCGGCGGACGCCTTGCTCAAGGGGTTGCGCGACGCCGCCGCCGCCACCGGGGGGGGCGCCTGGCGCGGCATCGCGCACGCCTTCAATGGCAGCGTGCAGCAGGCGCAGGCGTTTCTCGGGCTGGGTCTGAAGCTGGGCTTTGGCGGCGCGGTCACTTACGAGCGCGCGCTGCAGTTGCGACGCCTGGCCATCGAGCTGCCGCTGTCAGCGCTGGTGCTGGAAACCGACGCGCCCGATATTCCCCCGCACTGGTGTTATGTCCGCGCCGCCGATCGCGCCGCCGGTCGGGCCCAGGGCCGCAACGAACCAGCCGAACTGCCGCGCATCGGCGCCACCGTGGCGGCGCTGCGGGGGCTGACCCCAGCGGCGATGGCCGACGCCACCGCTGCGAACGCATTGCAGGCCCTGCCGGGCCTGGCGCGCTTGTTGCCCGATGCCGCGTTTTGTCAAAAACAATAGCTGAACAGCACCTTTTTGCGCTGGGTATCGGCGCAAAAGACCCGATTTTTTGCCTCAGAGCGTCCGGTGGGCGACCGGCGTCTCCGGAACGGGGTATCCGGCCGCGCCAAAGGTTGACACCACGGCCTTGTGGGTGTCGAAATAGACCTGCCAATAGTGGTCGGTGTGGGTGTAGGGGCGTACACAAAGCAGCGGGCCTTCGGGCGTGAACTGCAAGATCTCGATGTCCGGCGCCGGGCTGGTCGCGACATTCGGGATGGCCACCACCGCCGCCTTCAGACGGCTGATGGCGTCGCGCACGTCCACGCCGTTGGCCACCTTGGCGGTACAGTCGACACGCCGCACCGGCAACACACTGAAGTTCTGGATGCTGTCGGAAAACACCTTGTTGTTGCCGACAATGGTGACCACGTTGTCCGGGGTGACGATGGTGGTACCGAACAGGCCCAGTTCCTTTACCGTTCCGGTAACGCCACCGGCGCAGACAAAATCACCCACCTTGTAGGGGCGCAGCACCTGCATGAACACCCCGGCGGCAAAATGGGTCAGCAGCCCGCCCCAGGCGGTGCCGATGGCCAGACCGGCGCCGGCCAGCAGCGCGGCAAAGGAGGTGGTCTTGACGCCGAAGATGTCCAGAATCGCCAGGATCAGGACAATGTTGAGAATGACCGAAACAATGGATTTGAGGTAATTGGCCAGGGTTTCGTCCACCTTGCCGCCGCGGGCAAAGGCCCGGCCCAGCAGGTTGACGACCATGCCGATGAGCCAGCGGCCGACAATCCAGGCGGCCAGTGCGCCCAGGACCTTCAGGCCAAAATCCATGCCTTGTGTGCTCAGAAACTGCCAGATGGCTTCCGTATTCATGTCCGAACTCCTTGGTGATGCAAAGGTGCCATCATGCCCAGTCCGGTGACCGTTTCACGACAGGCGGGCACCGACCCGGGCACCCGGGGCGGCCGCCCGTGATTTGCGACACTGGTGTGTTGCTGGTGTGGCGCCACTTTTGTGGGGCTGCCCGGCGCGTGGACTTTGAACCGCCTGGACTGCCGGCCTGAAGTGCAGCATTTTTTATCGACATGGCACGAACCCCCCGAAAAACCAGCCCCCCCTTGCCCGACGTCAACTTCTCCGACTGGGGCGACCGGCGCTACCTGCACCTGGGCACCGAATGGGTGCAGGGTTCCATGCGTCTGGACGCGCCCTACGAGCTCGATCTGGAGTACGTCCAGCGCATGATGGCCTGGCTGCTGTTTGTCGACCCGCCCAGCGTCGCGCGCCGGCACGCCATGCAGTTCGGGCTGGGCGCGGCGGCGTTGACCAAGTTCTGTCGCAAGACGCTGCGGACCCGGACCACGGCCATTGAACTCAACCCACAGGTGGTCGCAGCCTGCCGCCTGTGGTTCAAGCTGCCCGCCGACGATTCGCGCCTGTCGGTGGTGCTGGGCGATGCCGCCGAAGTCGCGGCCAGCGACCATTGGCGAGGCACGGTGGACGCGCTGCAAGTGGACCTGTATGACCAGGAAGCGGCCGCCCCGGTGCTCGACGACGAGGACTTTTACCGCCACTGCCGAACGCTGCTGACCGAGGACGGCGCCATGACCGTGAACCTGTTCGGCCGATCCTCCAGCTACGAGCGCAGCCTGGAGAAGATCTCGGCCGCCTTCGGCGCCGAGGCGGTCTGGGCCTTCAAGCCGACGCGCGAAGGCAACACGGTGGTGCTGGCGCAGCGCACGCCCTGCCGCCCCAAACGTGCCGAACTTGCCGAACGCGCACAATCCATCGAAACTCGCTGGCGTCTGCCGGCGTCCAAATGGCTGCGAGTCTTCAAACCCGTCCACCGATGAAACCACCGCCTTCTCCCACAGCCCTGTCGCGCAGCGCCCATGTCGGTCCCCTGGACTGGCGCAAGCTGCTGGAATGGATGCTGGCCGACGGTGTCATCACCGATGCCGAAGCCCGGCGCACGATGGCGCGCTGCTCCCAGGCGGAAAGTGTGCAGCATCCGCTGGTACGGCTGGCCAGTGTCGGCGTTCAGCGGGCCGGTGACAACCGGCCCATGGACGTCGAGGCGCTGACCCAGTGGCTGGCCGGCCATGTCGGCATGGACTACCTGCGCATTGACCCCCTCAAGGTCGATGTCGGCCGGGTGTCCGACACCATGAGCGCCGCCTATGCCGAGCGCCACCGGGTTCTGCCGGTGCAGGTGACCGCGCAGGAGGTGGTGGTGGCCACGTCCGAGCCCTTCATCACCGACTGGGTGGCCGAGGTGGAGCGCCAGTCCCGCCGGTCGGTGCGGCTGGTGTTGTCCAACCCCGGCGAAATCCAGCGCTACACGGCCGAATTCTTTGCGCTGGCCCGCTCGGTGCGTGCGGTGCAGAAGGCCGGTGCCAACAATGGTGCCGGCAGTTTCGAGCAACTGGTCGAGCTCGGCCGCAGCAACCGCCAGCTCGACGCCAACGACCAGGGCGTGGTGCAGGTGGTGGACTGGCTGTGGAGCTACGCCTTTGACCAGCGGGCCAGCGACATCCACCTGGAGCCCCGGCGCGAGCAGGGCGTGATCCGCTTTCGCATCGACGGCGTGCTGCACCCGGTCTACCAGGTGCCGATCGGGGTGCTCAACGCCATGACCTCGCGCATCAAGCTGCTCGGCCGCATGGACGTGATGGAAAAGCGTCGCCCGCAGGACGGCCGCATCAAGACCCGTCGCCCGCAAGGGGGCGCCGGCCGCAGCGACGAGGTGGAGATGCGCCTGTCCACACTGCCCACCGCCTTCGGAGAGAAGATGGTGATGCGGATTTTTGATCCCGACACCACCGTCAAGGATCTGTCCGATCTGGGCTTTTCGGCACATGACGCAGAGCGCTGGGAATCGCTGGTGAAGCGGCCGTATGGCATCGTGCTGGTCACGGGGCCGACCGGCTCCGGCAAGACCACCACGCTGTATTCCACGTTGCGCCGGGTGGCCACCGAAGCGGTCAATGTCAGTACCGTCGAAGACCCGATCGAAATGATCGAACCGGCCTTCAACCAGACGCAGGTGCAACCCCAGCTGGATTTCGGCTTTGCCGAGGGCCTGCGCGCGCTGATGCGCCAGGACCCGGACATCATCATGGTGGGCGAAATCCGCGACCTGGAGACGGCAGAGATGGCCATCCAGGCCGCGCTGACCGGGCACCTGGTGTTCTCGACCTTGCACACCAACGACGCGCCCTCGGCCATTACCCGGCTGCAGGAGCTGGGTGTGCCGTCCTATCTGATCAATGCCACGGTGCTGGGGGTGCTGGCGCAACGGCTGGTGCGGACCCTGTGCGTGAACTGCAAGGAAGCCGACGCGGGCAACGACGGCACCCTCACGGCCGACGCCATCAAACCCTGGAAACTCAGCGGCGGCTACCGCCCCTACCGGCCGGTGGGGTGTGTCGACTGCCGCATGACTGGCTTCCTGGGCCGCATGGGCCTGTATGAACTGCTGGTGATCAGCGAGTCCTTCAAGCAGCAGGTCACCGCCGGCGCCGGGCTGGAGGCATTGCGCCGCCAGGCCGTGACGGACGGCATGCGCCCCCTGCGGCTGGCCGGCTCGTTGCGGGTGGCCGAAGGGGTGACGACCCTGGATGAAGTGCTGTCGAACACGCCCCCCCTGGACTGAGTGCCGTCCGCTGCACGTCCGGTGCGAGTCGCCCGGGGCGACACCGGGACCACACCATAGGTGGAACCCACATCGGGCGCAAGGCTTTTGACGTACACAATGGTGTCGTCCATTCGCCGGAAAAGGAGACACAGCGTGTTGATAAAAAGTGAGAAGGATTTCTTCTCGGGTTTGATGTTCACCATTGTGGGCGGCGCCTTTGCCTTCGGTGCCACGACCTACAACATCGGTACCGGTGCCCGCATGGGGCCCGGCTATTTCCCGCTGCTGCTGGGTATCGTGCTGGCCATCCTGGGGATGATCATTACCGCCCAGGCGCTGATTTCCGGCCGGCCCGGCGGAGACAAGATCGGCGCCTTCGCCTGGCGACCGCTGTGTTTCATCATCGGCGCCAACCTGTTGTTCGGGGTGCTGCTGGGCGGTTTGCCCTCCATTGGCGTGCCGGCAATGGGCCTGATCGTCGCGATCTACGGCCTGACCTTGGTCGCCAGCCTGGCCGGTGAGCGTTTCAACTTCAAGGAAGTGCTGATCGTTGCCACCGTCCTCGCGCTCATGAGCTACGGCGCCTTCATCATGCTGCTCAAGCTGCAGTTCCCGGTCTGGCCGACCTTCATCACCGGCTGAGGAAACCCGTCATGGATCTGATCAACAACCTGACGCTGGGTTTCGGCGTCGCCTTCACATTCCAGAACCTGATCTATGCCTTCATCGGTTGCCTGCTGGGCACCCTGATCGGCGTGTTGCCGGGCCTCGGGCCGGTGGCCACCATTGCCATGCTGCTGCCGGCCACCTACGCCTTGCCGCCGCTGGCGGCGCTGATCATGCTGGCCGGCATCTATTACGGGGCCCAGTACGGTGGCTCCACCACCGCGATTCTGGTCAACCTGCCGGGTGAATCGTCCTCGGTGGTGACGGTGCTGGACGGCTACCAGATGGCGCGCAAGGGGCGGGCAGGGCCCGCGCTGGCGGCGGCCGGTCTGGGCTCGTTCTTCGCCGGTTGTGTGGGCACGCTGATCCTGGCGGCCTTTGCGGCGCCGCTGACCGAAGTGGCCTTCAAGTTCGGCCCGGCCGAATACTTCTCGCTGATGATCCTGGGTCTGATCGGCGCGGTGGTGCTGGCCTCGGGCTCGCTGCTCAAGGCGGTCGCCATGATCGTGCTGGGCCTGCTGCTGGGCTTGGTGGGCACGGACGTCAATTCGGGCGTGGCACGCTTCTCGTTCGACATCCCCGAACTGACCGACGGCATCGGCTTCATCGTGATCGCCATGGGCGTCTTCGGCTACGGCGAGATCATCCAGAACCTGTCGCATTCGGAAGAAAAACGTGAGGTGTTCACCGGCAAGGTCACCCACATCTACCCGTCGATGGAAGACTTCAAGCGCATGACCCCGGCGGTTTTGCGGGGTACCGCACTGGGTTCCGCGCTGGGCATCCTGCCCGGCGGTGGCGCGCTGCTGGCCGCGTTTGCGGCCTACACCATCGAAAAGAAGACCAAACTCAAGCCGGGCGAGGTCCCCTTCGGTCAGGGCAACATCCGTGGCGTGGCCGCACCGGAATCGGCCAACAACGCCGGCTCGCAGACCTCCTTCATCCCGCTGCTCACGCTGGGTATTCCGCCCAACGCGGTGATGGCGCTGATGGTCGGCGCCATGACCATCCACAACATCCAGCCCGGCCCGCAGGTCATGACCAGCAACCCCGAGCTGTTCTGGGGCCTGATCGCCTCGATGTGGATCGGCAACCTGATGCTCGTGGTCCTGAACCTGCCGCTGATCGGCATCTGGATCAAGCTGCTCACCGTGCCCTACCGCTGGCTGTTCCCGGCCATTGTGCTGTTCTGTGCGATTGGTGTGTACTCCACCAACAACAACACCTGGGACATCTGGATGGTGGCGCTGTTCGGGGTGATCGGCTACCTGTTCATCAAGCTCGGCACGGAGCCGGCGCCGCTGCTGCTCGGTTTCATCCTCGGGCCGATGATGGAAGAAAACCTGCGCCGGGCCCTGTTGCTGTCGCGGGGCGACTGGAGCGTGTTTGTGACCCGTCCGCTCTCCGCCGGCCTGCTGGCTGCCGCCTTTATATTGCTGGTGGTCGTACTCTCTCCGAGCGTGAAGTCCAAGCGCGAGGAAGCCTTCGTCGAGGAATAAGCCGCGTGCAGGCGTTCCGGCAACGGCACCTTCGGGTGCCGTTGTTGTCTGCGCCGCGCCAGGAAACCGGGCTGACGACCGGGTGACTGCAGCCTGGATCGTCCACTTTCATAATCCCTCACCGCCATGCTCGATTTCACTACCCCGTATCCCAGCGCGCGCCTGCCGGTGTTTGCCCGCAACCTCGTGGCCACCTCGCACCCGCTGGCGGCGCAGGCGGGGCTGCGCATGCTGGCGCAGGGTGGCAACGCGGTGGACGCCGCCATCGCCACCGCCGCCGCCATGACGGTGTGCGAACCCGTCAGCAACGGCCTGGGCAGCGACGCGTTCTGCATCCTGTGGGACGGGCAGGCGCTGCATGGCCTCAACGCCAGTGGCCGCGCGCCGGCGGCCTGGACGCCGGACTATTTCCACCGCCGCTACGGCACCGGTGCCCGCACCCCGCCCAAGCGCGGCATGGACGCTGTCACCGTGCCCGGCGCCGTCAGTGCCTGGGTGGCGCTGAGCGAACGTTTCGGCCGCCTGCCGTTTGCCGACCTCATGGCACCGGCGGCCGAGATCGCCGAGCGCGGCTATGCCGTGCCGGTGGTGGTGCAGCGCAAATGGGCTGCCGCGGTGGCCGAGCTGCAAGGCCAGCCCGGCTTTGCCGGCAGTTTTTTGCCCAACGGGCGGGCGCCGCAGGTGGGCGAACGGTTCCGTTTTCCGGCCGCGGCGCGGGCCTTGCGGGCCATCGGCGACACCCGGGGCGCCGCGTTTTACCAGGGCGAGATTGCCCAGGCCATCGCGCGCTTTTCCGCTGCGCACGGTGGCAGCCTCACCGCGACCGACCTGGCTGCCCACCGCCCCGAGTGGGTGACGCCGCTGGCGCAAGACTACCGGGGGTACAGCCTGCATGAAATCCCGCCCAGCGGCCAGGGCATCGCGGCGCAGATGGCGCTGGGCATGCTGCAGCATTTCGACCTGGCCCGCCTGCCGCCCGACGGTGTGGCCGCGCAACACCTGCAGATCGAGGCCATGAAGCTCGCCTTTGCCGACGTCTACCGCTACGTGGCCGAGCCCTCGTCGATGGCGGTGACCGCCGCGCAAATGCTCGATGGCGCCTACCTGCACAGCCGTGCCCGACGGATCGACATGACACAGGCGCAGGATTTCGGCCCCGGCAACCCGGCCCGCGGCGGCACCATCTACCTCACCGCCGCGGACGAGCGCGGCATGATGGTCAGCTTCATCCAGAGCAACTACATGGGCTTTGGCTCGGGCTGTGTCGAGCCCAGCTTCGGCATCAGCCTGCAAAACCGCGGCCACGGCTTCAGCACCGATCCGGCCGGACCGAACCCGGCCAACCTGGTCGCGCCGGGCAAACGGCCGTTTCACACCATCATCCCGGCATTCCTGACGAAAGACGGCCAGCCGGTGATGAGTTTCGGTGTGATGGGCGCCAACATGCAGCCGCAAGGCCATGTGCAGACCCTGGTGCGCATGATCGACCACGGCCAGAACCCGCAGGCCGCCTGCGACGCGCCACGCTGGCGGGTCAACACCGGGCTGGACATCAACGTCGAAGCCGCCATGGACCCGGCCACGGTGGCGGGCCTGCGCACCCTGGGCCACCGCATCGGCGTCATCGACGACCCCTACCAGGATTTCGGCGCTGGCCAGTTCATCTGGCGCCTGGGCGATCCGGCCGCAGAAGGCTACGTGGCCGCCAGCGACCCGCGACGGGATGGGCAGGCCGTTGGTTTCTGAACGTCCCCCCAGCTTTCTCCCCGGCCTGGCCCTGGCCGCGGCGGGCTCTATTGCCTTCAGCGGCAAGGCCATCATCGTCAAGCTGGCCTACCGGCATGGGGTGGACGCCGTCACCCTGCTGATGTACCGCATGCTGTTTGCGCTGCCGCTGTTTGCCCTGATGGCCTGGTGGGCCGGGCGGGGCAAGCCGCGGCTTACCGGGCGTGAGGCGGTTGGCGTGTTGTGGCTGGGGTTCACCGGCTACTACCTGGCCAGCTACCTGGACTTTGTCGGGCTGCAGTACATCACCGCCTCGCTGGAGCGGCTGATTCTGTACCTCAACCCCACGCTGGTGCTGCTGCTGGGCTGGGTGCTGTATGGCCAGCGCATCGGCCGCCACCGGGCGGTGGGCATGGCGGTGAGTTATTGCGGGGTGGTGCTGGTGTTCGGCCACCAGCTCACGCTCGACGGCAAGGCCGTGGCCTGGGGTTCCCTGTTGGTGTTTCTCAGCACCATCAGCTATGCCCTGTACCTGAGCTACAGCGGCGAGCTGGTGCGCCGCCTGGGCGCCCTGCGCCTCGCCGGCCTGGCCACCACCGTGGCCTGTGTGCTGTGTATCGCGCAGTTTGCGCTGCTGCGGCCGCTGGCATCGGCGGCGGTGCCGGCGCCGGTGCTGTGGCTGTCGCTGCTCAATGCCACCCTGTGCACCGCGCTGCCGGTGCTGCTGGTGATGATGGCCATCGAGCGCATCGGCCCCGGCCTCACGGCCCAGACCGGCATGATCGGCCCCATGGCCACCATCTTCATGGGTGTGGTGCTGCTGGACGAGCCGCTCAACACCTGGGTCATCGCCGGCACCGTGCTGGTGGTGGCGGGCGTGTTTGTCGTGACCCGCCTGCCGCGCCCGGCCGCGCCGCGGGTCGATGACCCGGCCTGAACCCCTTTTTTTATCGCATCACCGACAAGGAGACACCACCATGAATCTGGGCATCACGGGCAAATGGGCGCTGGTCTGCGGCGCCAGCAAAGGGCTGGGCCGCGGCTGCGCGCTGGCGCTGGTGCGCGAGGGCGTGCATGTGGTCATCGTGGCGCGCGGCGCCGAGGCGCTGGCCCGCACCGCGGGCGAGCTGCGCGCACAGGCCGCGTCGGGGGCGCAGGTGCTGGCCGTGGCTGCCGACATCACCACCGCCGAAGGCCGCGCCGCCGTCTTTGGCGTGGCCGGCGGTCCGGGCACCGACTTTGACATCGTCGTCACCAATGCCGGCGGCCCGCCCCCCGGCGACTTCCGCGACTGGGACCGCGACGCGTGGCTCAAGGCGGTGGACGCCAACATGCTCACCCCCATCGAACTCATCAAGGCCACGGTGGACGGCATGGCCGCGCGCGGCTTCGGGCGCATCGTCAACATCACCTCCAGCGCGGTGAAGGCGCCCATCGACATCCTGGGCCTGTCCAACGGCGCGCGCAGCGGCCTGACCGGCTTTGTCGCCGGCGTGGCCCGCAGCGGCATCGCGGCCCAGGGCGTCACCCTCAACAACCTGCTGCCCGGCAAGTTCGACACCGACCGCATCGCCACCACGCTGCAGGCGGCCGCCGCCAAAACCGGCAAAAGCGTGGACGACATCCGCCGCGCCCAGCAGGCGCAGATACCGGCCGGCCGTTACGGCACCCCCGAGGAGTTCGGCGCCATCTGCGCCTTCCTGTGCAGCCAGCAGGCGGCCTACATCACCGGGCAGAACATCCTGCCCGACGGCGGCGCCTACCCCGGCACGTACTGAACCCGCCGGTACAGGGGCCGCCATGACACCGCTGCGCTGGCTGGATTTCGACACCAGCGAGGGTGACGACGGCGTCACCACCTTCGACGCCTTGGCCAGCGTGCGCCCCGCCGACCGGGACGCGCTGGCGGCCGACATCGTGCGAGTGCTCGACTGGGCGCACACCACCTACGGGGGCACGTGTGGCCCGGTGGGCGAGGGCGGCGACTGGGACTATGACCTGCAGCTCGTCGAATCCGCCACCGACGCCACGCTGCACTACGACGCCGCCGCCCGCTGCCTGGTCTGGCACGGTGACGCGGCCGCGCCGTCGCGGCTCACCGTGGCCCTCACCCTCAGCGGCCCGCCGGCCTTTTGCAGCGCCCTGAGCGCCGCGTTCGGCCTGGACGGGCCGGCGGACGGCTGACTGAAAAGGCGGCCACCAGCGGGGCTGCCGCGGGCCGGAAACCCGCGGGTTTCGGACTTTTCAAGAAAAAAGTGCCGATAACCATCGTAAAAAGGTCATTGTTTGCTATTACAAAGATATCGAATCGATGCCCCGCTGTGTGCGCCGCACGGGCGGCGCCACGTTCAGGCGCCCGCCGGCGCCGGGCGCAACTCCGCCCGCGCCTGCCGGATCACCGCGACCGCTGCGCTCAGCGCCAGCACGCCCATCACCAGTGCCACCGCCAGGTCGGGCCAGCCGCTGCCGGTGCCGAACACACCCAGCGCGGCCAGCATCACCGCCACATTGCCGATGGCGTCGTTGCGGCTGCACAGCCACACCGAGCGCATGTTCGCGTCGCCCTCGCGCCAGGCGTAGAGCAGGGCGGCCACCGTCACGTTGGCCACCAGCGCCAGCGCCCCGATGGCGCCCATCGTTACCGGCTCGGGCACCGTGCCGGCCATGGCCGACCAGGCCGCGCGGCCCAGCACAAACACCCCAAAGGCGCCCATACTCAGCCCCTTCACCAGCGCCGCCCGTGCCCGCCAGGTCAGTGCCAGGCCCAGCACCGCCAGCGACATGCCGTAGTTGGCCGCGTCGCCGAAAAAGTCCACCGCATCGGCCAGCAGTGACACCGACCCGGCCTGCAGGCCGCCAGCCAGCTCCACACCAAACATGGCCAGATTGATCAGCAGCGCCACCCACAGCACCCGGCGGTAGCGCGGGCTCTGGCTGGCGGGCGGGGCGGCGCAGCCGTGGCTGCAGCAAGAGTCGGACATAAAAAGGCTTTCCAGTGACAATGACGCCATTGGAAACCCTGAAGCGGCTCCAGAGTCAAGCGGTATGCTGCAGTGCGTGGCGCCCGCAGGGTGGCGCAGAAAGAACCCCACCATGAAAATCGGCGAACTGGCCCGCGCGGCCCAGACCCCGGTCGACACCATCCGCTACTACGAGCGCGAGGGCCTGCTGCCCGCCGCGCCGCGCAGCGACGGCAACTACCGCCTCTACAGCCCCGACCACGCCGAGCGGCTGGTCTTTGTGCGCCACTGCCGCTCGCTGGACATGACGCTGGACGAAATCCGGGCGCTGCTGCGCGTCAAGGACGCCCCCCAGGCGCCCTGCACCGACGTGAACACGCTGCTGGACGCCCACATCACCCACGTGGCCACCCGCATCCGCGAACTGCGCCAACTGGAAAAACAGCTCAAGGCGCTGCGCCAGCAATGCGCCGGCGCCAGCGACGCCGCCCACTGCGGCATCCTGACCGAACTGGCCCAGGCCACCCACCCGCCTGGCGCGGCCTCTCGACGGAAAATGTGCCAATAGCCAGCGTGAAAAGGTCATTATTTGCTATGAAAACAGGACTATTTTCAGGGCCACCCAGGCCCGGTGCGGTCTTCCACCCGGGGCCGCGCCGGGACTTGCACCCGCGGCAGGCCGTCAACCATCCACATCGAGCCCAACCCGGTATTGAAACAGCCGGGGCGATGCAACGATGGTTGCCGGGTTTCGCGGGTGCTTTATGCCTGTCAATTTGTCCAGTAAAAGGCTTGCAATTCATTGATGTACAACAATTTTCTGGCGGATTCCGCGCCCAGAATATCCCGCGCGGTCCAGCTTATCCGGCAGAATTTGCGGGATGCATTGCGTTAGATGCATATAGGAGCCTTTATGCCAATTTTGTTCTGTAACGTCGGCTGGATGGAGCGATACCAAGGCCTCCTATCTGGCGATCACATCAGCGGCGGTGGCGCCTACGTCAAAAAGGAAGGAAGGGGATATGAAGTCTGCAACTTCAGTCCAGATAACGACACGCTGTATGGTTACGTGCAAGCACCTGGCGCACAGATCAATCTCGACCGCCTTGGCGCAAACAGCGGAGATGATTCGATAGCAGGAACAACGGTCATTTGGACGGCCACTCGGCCAGGCGGGGGCACAACTATTGTCGGTTGGTACAAAGATGCGACGGTGTTTCGGGACTACCAGCGATTCAAGAAAGCTCCCCGCGCTCAATCTCAAAATAGAATTGATGGATACCGAATTACGGCACCTGTAGGCAGTGCGACGCTCCTTCCCATAGATGCCCGCGTATTTGAAATACCGCGCCAAGTGAAAGGGGGGATGGGGCAAAGCAATGTTTGGTATGCGGACAGCCCAGAGAGTTCGCCACTCGTCAAAGAAGTGCGCAAATTGATCGAAGGCGGTAAATCTCCGCGTAAGCCAAAGCACGGTAAGCCACAAGATCAAGAGAGGAAAGCCAAAGTAGAGAAAGCTGCTATCCGCGTTTGCTGCACGCATTTCGAAAACCTTGGCTACGATGTCGTGAGTGTCGAAAAAGATAATGTCGGCTGGGATCTCGTTGCGAAATCTGGAAGGTGTTCACTCCGCATTGAGGTCAAGGGCCTTTCTGGGGCAGAATTTTCAGTTGAGCTAACTCCAAATGAGTACAACGCATTTACGAAACAGGCGAATGATTACCGTCTGGCCGTTATAACCAATGCTTTGGAGTCCCCATCGCTTTCAATTTGTCGTTACAGCGACGAGCAAGCGGCATGGGTAGTCGAAGACAATGATGGTCGTGCTCTTGAGATCAAAGTTAAACAGAGCGCGTCCATAACATGCATCTAACATGGCGCTCAACCTCGCTCCCTTCGGTCGCTGGGCAGCCAAAAGCTGCGCTTTTGGCTGCCGGTTAGCTTGAACGTTGGGCCGCGCAAGGAAGCAAGCGCGTTCGTCAATATAAAGTTTTGTATCAATTGAGGAGGAGCCTATGGCAACTGTGCGAAGAATCATCTCTGTACTTTGGATTGCAAGCGTCGCGAGCGCCGCGTTGGCGCAAACACCTCGCCCGGCCCCTCCTGCCTTCCCCGCAGAGCGCGCGAGTGCACTCCTAAAGCACGCTTCCTACTACGCATTCTTGGCAGAGGCCTGCAACTTTGACAATGCGCCGGCTGCGGCGGCAAGGGATCTGATCAAAGTCGTTGGCCCCGACTACAGCGCGCAACAGCAACTTCTTGCGGTATTCAACAAGAGGAAGCGCGAGTACGCGGAGGGTTCGAACATCGCATCACGATTCAAGCGATGCCAAATCGATAGTGGGAAAACAAAGGCAGAAATTGCTGACGTCGCGACAAGCATTCGGGATCTCCTGGAGCACGCACGCTCTGAAAGCGAAAGGTACAAGGTTGCGTTGGCTTCTTGGGAGCAAACTGAGCGGACTCGACGGGAAGAAGAACAACGCCGAGCCGAAGAGGCGAGGCTTGCCCAGCAACGCGCCGATGCCGAACAGCAAGCCGCGGCAGACCGGCAACGACAAGAGCGCGTGCGTGGTCGAGCGATGGCCCTCGCAGAAGAACTGGGTAAGTTTGTGGTGTTTCGATCCTACGATGGAGGCCAGTCCATCGGCACGAAACTCGTGGGCTTCGACTACACAGATTCGACTTACAGATTGAAGGTCGAAATCAAATGGAACGGACGAATGTCCGGAGAGTCAGGCTATGGCGCAGACGGTCTAATTACCGTGATAGAGGACTCAGCAACTGAATGGACCTTTGGAAAGAACGTCAAGTGGAATCCTACTTGGCAATCGTCAAAGCTCGACGAGTGGATTTCGAACCGAGGTTTGTTGAGGCTACTACGATAGTTGTCGGGGCGGCACGGCCTAACCCATCATTCAAGTGGACCCGCTACGGCGCCTGACTCTGGACGGCAAAGACATTCTTGGCGAGATCAATGCCGATGGTGACAATGGTCATGGCTTCCCGTTCCACAAAACGAGTGAGTTGATGAGAGATCGCGCTTTCCGTCGTGGCATCTGGATGCCGCACTCCGCAACTGCGCGTATCACTTGGGACGGGGAAGCCCCTTTCGTTTGTTAGATCGCTATGTCCGATATTCGGACCGACCTGGCGCAGTACTATCCACTCAAGGCTGTCTTAGAGAAGACGCTTGGTCGCCGGTCCTTCTCACGCGTGAAGGACTACGTGACCTGCCCCCTTATTCTCGTACCAACAGGAACTTCCCGCCTTCCGCCACCCCTTTGGGCCTTTTTCGGCAGGTTTTCAGGCGAAAAGAGCCAATACCCAGCGCAAAAAGGTCGTTGTTTGCTATGAAAGCAGGACTATTTTCAGGGCCACCCGGGCCCGGTGCGGTCTTCCACCCGGGGCCGCGCCGGGACTTGAACCCGCGGCAGGCCGTCAACCATCCACATCGAGCCCAAAGCGGAATTGAAACAGCCGGGGCGATGCAGCTATGGGGTGCCGGGTTTCGCGGGTGCTTTATGCCTGTGGATTTGCCCAGTAAAAGGCTTGCAATTCATTGATGTACAACAATTTTCTGGCGGATTCCGCGCCCAGAATATCCCGCGCGGTCCAGCTTATCCGGCAGAATTTGCGGGATGCATTGCGTTAGACCTTTGAAAACCTGAGCCAATTTTTCCTAGGAGGCAGAATGATTAGGGCTTTGCTAGAAGAACTCAGAGAGTACATGTACAACTTTTATCCTGAAAGGAAGCTCCAAGACCCTTTCCCGCTTGAGTTTTGGAAACTGGACGATGACTTGTACTATGACTACATGAATTATCTCCCGGTAGTATTCTCATGTCGGTTTGAGGGGGGCATGGCCGAAGCATTGAAAGAACTACCAGAGGCTATAAGTATCCTATGGCCAATTTTTAGCCTTGAAGATGGCTATGACTGTGATGGTTGGAGCGCCTTAACAAACGCAGGAACGGAAGAACTCCCACTTGCCATAGCTGCGTACAGAAAAATCGGCCTGCACGGTGAGGCAGACGCTTTACAAGCCGCACTGAACTCCTGCATTTTAGACGAAGAAGATACAGACGCCGCGGAATCATCATATAAGTCAGTAAAGCGTGAGTTTGAGGACGACGATGAAAGGAGAATGGCTGTAATCAACTTTATGCGAAGAAATGAGAACCTTTGGTACTCCTCGGTCAAATCCTAAATGCAACGCAACTAATAAGCACCAGCTGCCATAGCTAGTCCTGCGTCTAACATAACATTGCACGCGGACGTCATGACATTTGCATAAAAGCCGCAAATGTCACGCCGCCGGTGAATTCCACGTTAGAACGCATTGGGAGAAGAGCTTTGAATCCAGCAGTCGTGATTCCGGCCATCGCTGAGGCGCGTAAGAGTTTGCTTGAAATGCAGGCGCAGCATGCCGCATTGCGCGCAAAGCTGAAGCCTGGGCAAACGATCTTGAGCTTCAATCCCCACGTTCAAGACCCGGGCCAAATTACTGCCTTGGTGGAGCCCGCTTTTCTGGAGTTTTGGAAGATTCCCGACGAAGAGCCCTTCAGCGTCTTCATGGAGGGATTGGCTATTCAGCTTGACATACTGGACCTAGCACCATCTCAGTACAAGAGGCTTCCGGATGGATATGCGATTGCCAGGTACGTTCTCAGGTTCGAAACGCATTGCAAGTTCAGCTCGTGGCTCGCACTTGAAAACGTAGGGAGCGAGGACATGAGACTCGTTCGCGAGCACTACCGTCGCGCCGGTATGCCGGAGGAGGCGGATGCACTTACCCGCGCGGAAGTGGCATGGTACGAAGCTGGCGGACACGAAGGTAACGGTTACGACGCCGCGGGTGAAGCCTATCGAAGCGAAGAGAACCCGAATTCGAATGAAGACGAGCGGTGGTTCAAACTGCTCAAGGTTCTCCGTGCAGACAGGCTGTGGACGCAGTGAAAGAGGGGGCGATGTGTTCTAACAGGTCGGTCAAGCGGACCTCCGCCGGCGTGGCACTTGGCCCGCTTGCCGGAGTGGCTCATCATCCATTCAGCGGGCCAAGCACCACACCGGCGCTCGCGGCTCAACTCCAACGTTCAATGGCGTGATCACTCTCACTCACGTGCCACGCGTTCTTAAAGGCGTTGTCTATCTCGCCGGGGTCGCTCTGACTTTCTGGCTTGGCTATGCGGTTTGCGGGACGGCAGCCGACCACTTTTCACTCTATCCCTCGGCATTCTTCGCATTGGTTCTCGTGGCCGCCGTCACGGTCATCTTAGGCTCACGCCTAGAGGAGAAGTACGTTTGGGCTGGTTGGTTCAAGAGTTCGAAGGATGAATTGCGCTGGATCGGCCGCTCGCATAGTTCGCTCCTGACGTCCGCCGCGCCCGCGCCTCTTTCTCTCGGCTTGGCTCTCGGCTTTCTGTCGGTTTTGGTGGTGTGAGCATCAACGGTTTCATAGGTGTGCCGCATTGATCGGCCTCCATATCACCCAACCAAGCGGAACTTTCCACCCACCGCGACCCCTTTGGCCCTTTTTGGCAGGTTTTCAGGCAAAAAGAGCCAATACCCATCGTAAAAAGGTTATTGTTTGCTATGAAAGCAGGACTATTTTCATGGCCACCCGGGAACTGTGCGGTCTTCCACCCGGGGCCGCGCCGGGACTTGCACCCGCGGCAGGCACTCAACCATCCACACCGAGCCCAATGCGGTACTGAAACAGCCGGGGCGATACAACTGTGGAGGCCACAGGACCAGTCGTAAAAAGGTCACTATTTGCTATAAAAAATGGGATTTTTTCAGGGCCGACCAAGCCGAGTGAGGTCTTTCACCTGGGGCCGCGCCGGTGCCGATTTTCGAGAAAAGAGCAAAGAAGTCGCAATTGACCCGCGCCAGGCGATGAAACGACGCATCGTTATCTCCGCGGGAAGAAGGCTCTGCAGCCAGCGCATTGGCACGGTTGTGCCGGCATTTGGCAAGATCCGGCAAAACAACAAGCGACTCAACTGCTTCACGTTGCGCCGGCGACACAGGGTGGGGGTGCAGAGCCCACTGTATTGTCTGGCGAAAAACATCGCGAAACTGGTTGGGTGCGATCTGGATAGGTAGGGTCGGGGTTAGGTGATGTTCGGTGTCAGAATGAGCGCCAAAGGACCGATCAGTAGCCCACTGGGACGGGTTGGTCAACCGACATCGACTACCCGAGGAAAAGAGGCCATGAAAGAAAACATCATCGCAACCCTGCACCCACCTGCGGCTGGATTTGGGGTTTTTGCACGGCCTCATTAGGCGTTGAAAGTCACAACCATGACGACCGAAGCGCCCCGGCAATTTTTCGCGCACCCGTCGAACATGCGCCATTTGCGCATTCTCGCCAACGCGTTGCGGGCGCTCCCCGAGGGCGCAGTGAGCCCTGAAGGACTTGTTCACAACCTAGCGCAGATTCTGGATCTCATGATCTCGCATGCCGAAAAGTTTGACGAGCTTTGCGTCACTAACATTGAATGGATTGGCAACAACTTCCTAAGCGAAGTCTCTGGCTACTCGAATGAACCAAACGATAGACGTGAAGCAGCGCTTCGCTCAATCTTCACCTCGGCATACCGATTCATTTGCGAGTTGGATTTCGCCCAACCAGCCGATCCGAGCTTTGAGCTTCGGCGGATCATGAACTTTGTTCATGACAATTTGGAGGGCTTTTCTGGAAATGACCGTCAACAGCTTGTGTTCGCCGCATACGCAATGCCGGCACAGGTCGCAAAGCGCCTGATCAACCATCCGTCTATCGGCGACTACAGAAAATTCGCCGACACCGTTGAGGCCGCTCGCAAGCTTAAGGATGATTGGGACACTGACGCTAGTCGCAGGCAAGCTCGACTGGACGCACTTGA
The DNA here is from genome assembly GCF_057219955.1 of Curvibacter sp. T50. Lineage (NCBI taxonomy): Bacteria > Pseudomonadati > Pseudomonadota > Betaproteobacteria > Burkholderiales > Comamonadaceae > Curvibacter > Curvibacter sp. T50. Next base: position 1,532,010 of record NZ_JBXVVU010000001.1, on the reverse strand, counting down.
CCAGAATCTCAAGAAGGTCACTTCAGCCTACAACTTTGTCGGTCTCGTGAACGGATTTCAGGCGCTCCACGGGAAGAAGGAAAGTGAACGCGCCTTCGCGTTCTTCTGGCTAGTGGTCATCGCTTTGCTCATGGTTGCCGCGCCCTTGGGCCAGATCGTGTTCGTCGTCACCAAGCTAGACATCATCGAGAGCCACAAGCTGACCCTCGCATACACGCTTCCAACAATAGTTGCCGTTGAACTGATCTTGCTCTACTTCTTCCGTGTCGTGCTGAGTCATTTCCGTTCTGTTAGGGCGCAGCTTCTGCAACTGGACCTGAGAATTGCTCTCTGTCAGTTTATAGAAAGCTATGCTGAATACGCATCGCGCGTCAAAGCTCAAGATTCCTCTGCCCTGTCCAAGTTTGAAGCGTTGGTGTTTAGCGGACTGATGCCAGATGAAACCGGCATCCCGTCGACGTTCGATGGGGCGGAGCAAATCGCTAGTCTGATAAGAAGCCTTCGCGGCGGAGGCGGAAAGACTGAGCCCTAGTCTGCTGAAACGCGGTGTATCGTTCGATGAAACGGTAAGCATTTTTTTGGTCATGCGATGGCACTCCCCCCAGAGGACACCGATCGCACCGACGTCGAAGATCCAAGTCGGACCGACGGAATCTCAAGCAAGGCGCGGCTTTTGGTGGTGATCCATACGGAGCGCCGCAACGGCATTCGAATCATCAGCGCAAGAAAGGCAACATGGTATGAAAAAGGCATCTACCAAAATGGCTGATCAAGACATCCCCGAATTGAAGCGCGATCAACTCGGCAAGGGCGTAATGGGTAAGTACCTGAAACACTTCACTCAGGGAAGCAATGACGTTGTTTTGCAACCCGAGATTTCGAAAGCGTTCCCGCCGTCCGAGGCCGTCAACAAAGCGCCGGCAAGCATGGTGGCTTTTGCGCAAGAAACGCAAGGTTTGACAAGTCGCGCAAGCCGGACGCCGCGCAAGCGCGTCGCCGCGTAGCGTCGACGCTGAGCATCTTCGCGACTCCCGCCTGCAAGGCGCCATTGACCGGCCCCTGGCAGCCTCACCGGCCTCACCAACCCGAATCACCCGACCTTCATCGCCCCATTGCCCTCTTCCGGCAGGTTTTCAGGCTAAAAGACCCAATACCCACCGCAAAAAGGTCATTGTTTGCTATGAAAACAGGACTATTTTCAGGGCCGATCAGGCCCGGTGTGGTACTCCACCCGGGGCCGCGCCGGGTTCTGCACCCGCGCCAAGCCGTCAACCATCCACACCAAGCCCAACGCGGTATTGAAACAGCCGGGGCGATGCAACTGTGGGCTGCCGGGTTTCGGGGGTGCTTTATGCCTGTCAATTTGTCCAGTAAAAGGCTTGCAATCTCTTGATGTACAACAATTTTCCGGAGGAACCCGCGCCCAGAATATCCCGCGCGGTCCAGCTTATCCGGCAGAATTTGCGGGAAACATTGCGTTATGCCTCCTAGAGCGACCCTGAATGAACGCGTCTGAACGAAATTCTCTGCTGTCCAGGTCAACCACTGTGAGTCAGTATCTTGCAATGGAGAAAGCCAAGGACGGAAATGGAATTGCTACCTTTATCCGTGAGCGTTTCTATGAGCGGTACATCCTGCCCTTCGACAACAACCCCAAGAAGAGCGGCTTCATCATGATGGCCTCCGCATGCCTCATGATTGAAGCATTGGTGTCTTTCTGGAATGGCTGGCGTAAATCTCCCGACAGCGCCTTAGCGTTCTGCCAATTCTTCGATCGAGAAGACCGCTTCTTGCCGTTCCGTGGGCACGCTCAAGCGTTTTACGCACACGTTCGCTGCGGCATCATGCATCAAGCCGAAACTACTGGTGGGTGGCACATCCGGCGAGACTTGGGCACGCTGTTTGATGCTCCCACTAAGACCATCGATGCAACGGTCTTCCTTAGAGAAATGGACGGCTCACTTACCGATTACTGTGACAGGCTCGGCACAGCTACTTGGGAAAGCGAGGAATGGAAGAAGCTCCGCAAGAAGATGAAAGCCATCTGTGCGAACACTACGCCCGCAGCCCGGCAGTCCACTGGAGACGCGCAGATACCTCTACTTCAAGTTGTGCCCGAAAAAATTAACTCAGGAGTACCCGTATGAACGCATTCAGACTCTCTTTGCTTGGCCTCGTAGTATGGTTGCTGGCGGGCTGCGTAATGATGTCTAGCGGACCTGTAACGGTAAGCAATCTAAGCAAGCCAGAAAAGGGCAAAAAAATAGTTACCTTCCTCAACAAAACACCATACATTGCCGAAATGAGCATCTCTCTTGCTGAAAATGGTTTTGTTGTCAAACCGATGCCAACCCAGCAGCAGATAACTGAGCTTCAAAGTCCGAACCGCATCGCAAAATACAATGAGGCAACAACCCGCTGGGGTATCAGCTTACAAACTCAATATAGCCCCATGAAATGTGCCTTTACGGACTTCAATATTCATCACTTCACGCTAATGCTTACAGACATTGAGACGAATCAGGTGGTATTGGTTCTTAAGCAAAAGGGATCGGACGGACCGTGCACCACTGTTGAACCAGTCTTCGGAACTTTGGCAAAGGCGCTTGCGGATAATTGGTAGAACTTTTAGTACTTACTTTGTGAATCCGCGAGGCATAACCCGGCAGTCCACACGGACGTTGCGCGATAAAGCCGCGCAGCGCCGGTGACTTCTGCGTTAGCAGTTTCCATGAAATCTCTAGAGAGCAAGATTGAAACCGAGATGGTCGCCTGCCCAAAGTGCGGCCAGACCGTTGCGAGGCGTAATATTGAGCGACACCTTGCCCGCGCCCACTCGGCAGAAAAGGAAAGACAGTCAGCCGCTGGTGACAATTTGAAGATTGTTAATCAGGCGCGGCGGGTATATTTGGGAACAGTTGTCAAATGCGCGTCGTGTAAACATGGAATTAAGCTTTCTGAGATAAAAAGCCACTATGCAACCGCTCACAAATCGCCTGCGCCCTTGGAAATGCTGGCTCTAGTCGGTCTTTCGGAGCCACAAAACATGTTTAAGTCTGATCGCGAACGCGAGGCGTATTGGCGCGCGAAATCTGGATTCGATGGCGGCAGCAGCGATGATGTATTCGATCGCGGCCGAGTTGTTAGTGGTGGCGCCTATGGATTGGGTAAGAACAGGAAGCATTGACGTCATCGTGGGGATGGTCTCGTCAAAACCGACGCCGATGGCGTTAACGGTTATGAATTCCCCTCTCACAAATCAAGTGATGCGATGAGATTTCGCACTTCCCAACGTGGCACCCGGATGCCGCATGCCGCAACTACGCGGATCATTCGGGACGGGAAAGTCCCTTTCATTCGTTAGCCATCACATTCATGCCGTCATGCCTACGACCGACCAACGATCATCGCCTCTTGCCTCACAGTGGAAGCAGTATGAAGATGCCGTCGGGACACTCTTTGCTCATCCATCGACTCCAATAGACGGTGATCTACTTTCTCTCGCCAGCATTGACTTGACCCTCTCGGGCATGTACGAACTGCCGGCGACCGTCAGAAGCGAGATTCGCGCGAAGAACTTCAGGCAGTGGAGAGATCGGGGAGCAAAGGACAAGGCAAACGTCGGACTCAGGCAAATGACCATCGACTCCAACGCTCCCTTAAAGATGTCGGTTTCTGCGCACGTCTACCGATGGTTTGACTTCTTGGCTACTCACAAGAGTGCGCTAGGTGACAGCACCCCAACTTGCCTCAACGAGTACTTGCTAAAGGCCAAGCCGTTCGTCCCAGTAGAGTCCTTCCCGAATCCCCTGGGACTTGGTCTTACGGTGTACTGCAACTCAGGCAAGACTGTTGTCCTCGGCGTCCGCTCTAGCCCGGAGGACGACGTAGTTGGGTGGTACGGTGGACGTCTCACGAATGGGGTCGGCGAGAATGCGATCCGGAAGGACTTCACTCGTTCCGACCTGAAGCAACTTCACGTACTTAGCGTGCTCGGTCTAAGGGGTCTTCGCGAAGAGCTGGGGCTCTACAAGCAGCACGTTGCTAGCCCCGGGATCACGGTTCACCTTCTTGCATGGGCCAAGGATGTGCGTGACCTCAAGTTCTTCGGTGATGCTTCGACTGACCTCAATGAGCAAGAGGTTCGATATAGGTGGGAACACCACGCTAGGGACAAGGATACACGTGACCTTAAATTTGTCGACGTGTCTACACAGGCGGCTGCGGAGATGTTTTGGTTGGCTGAATCTGAAAGGCGCAGGCGATGGACACCTGAGCTTCGCATTTGCTTGGCTTCGTCGTTGCTCCGCAGAGGCCTCCTGTCTGAAAGTGTTCTAAATGCCTAAGTCTCAGGGACTCAACCGGCCGCTTCGGGCCGCCAGCCTCTCCAATGAGCAGCTACTCGAAATGTTCCGCCATTGGGACACCCGTGTATCGCATCATGAGACCGTGTATGTTGCGATCTCCCTCGCACCGATGGGTCTGATGATTTCAGGATGGAAGGACGCTGTTCCGGAGTCGGTACTTGTGGCTGCGATCGCTTCCATTGCAGCCTTCTCTTTTTTCCTCTACTCAGTCCGCAGGTTCGGTGACTTTCAGGACAGAGTATTCGCCATACTGAATCGTCGAACGGGCGGTGAGTGGAAGTACCTAAACGGCTACCGCGGACTCACGGTTCGAAAACTAAGGTTCTTTGGTCTTGTTGTTCTTGGATTGTTGTGGACCCTAATGCTTGGCCAGAGCTTGCTGAAAGCTCACTCGAAGTTTGCTTGCGTCCCCCTCGCATGGATCATCGCAATGGCGGCGTGCGCCTTGGTACCGACGATGATCGCTGTTTGGCTGTCACGCGACTTAGAGAAGGCGAAGGCACGTGCTGCGGCAGGTGATGGCTAACCCCTCGCTGGAGGCCCCTCAGCTCAAACGTAAGCCGCACAAATCACCCTTCCCGGAGCAAGTGCCATGAAACAGGCGGTTGCGATTCGAGTCTTGTCGCCTGAGGACATTGATCTGATGCGGCGCATGCTTGGCATGTTCGGGGCCGCTTTTGAAGACGTCGCCAGGTATACCGAGAAGCAGCCAGACGACGCCTACCTGGCGACGCTGCTGTCCAGGCCTGATTTCATTGCGGTGGCAGCCGTCTCTGAAGGCCGTGTTGTCGGCGGGCTCGCGGCGTATGTTCTGGTCAAATTCGAGCAGGCGCGATCCGAAACCTACATCTACGACCTTGCGGTTGACGAACTTTTCCGTAGACAAGGCATCGCGACTGCCCTGATCCGGGAGGTTCAGAGAGTATCGAGAGCCAAAGGCGCCCATGTCGTCTTCGTCCAGGCAGATGTTGAAGACGAGCCCGCTGTCGCGCTGTACACCAAGCTGGGTACCCGCGAAGAAGTACTGCACTTCGACATCGCCGAGCCCGACAGTCCTGCCTGACATGTCGGACAGGTGACCTGCCCCCTCGTCACCATAGCAAGCGCAAGTTCCCGCCCACCGCCACCCCTTTGGCCCTTTTCGACAGGTTTTCAGGCGAAAACAGCCGATACCCAGCGTAAAAAGGTCATTGTTTGCTACGGTTAATGTAGTGATTTCTGCCGCCGGTCACGGCGTCTCCGGCGGCCGGCGCGCCAGCAGGTCGTGCATGCGGGCCTCATACCCCGCCGCCAGCGCCAGCAGTTCGGCGTCGCCGCGCGGGCGGCCGATGAGCTGGATGCCCATCGGCAGGCGGCCGTCGGGGCTGAAGCCGGCGGGCAGGCTGATGGCGGGCAGGCCGGCAAAGGTGGCGTACAGCGTGCACTCCATCCAGCGGTGGTAGGTGTCCATGGCGCGGCCGGCCACGGTTTTGGGCCAGTGCAGGTTGGCGTCGAACGGCCAGGCCTGCGCCACCGGCAGGGCCAGGGCATCAAAGTGCTCCAGCAACGTGGCCAGGCGGGTGTAGAAGGCGCTGCGCACCTGGGCGGCGCGCATGAAGTCGCCCAGCTGCAGGCCTTGGGCGCGTTCGTATTCCCACAGCGCCTCGGGCTTGATCTGCTCGCGCGCGCCGGGCAGTTGCAGCGCCTGGCCGATCATGGGCGCCACCAGCGCGCAGCGCCAGGCCAGCCAGGCGTTCCACACCGCGTCCAGGTCGGTGTCCAGCGTGGCGGGCTCCACCACGGCGCCAGCCTCCGCCATGCGGGCCAGCGCGCTTTCGCACAGGGGCAGGATGCCGGGTTCCACCGCCAGGTGGCCGCCCAGGTCGCCCAGCCAGGCGATGCGTTTGCCGGCCAGGCCGCTGTCCCAGTCCTGCGGCGGCGGCACCATCGGCGTGCCGGGGGCGTCGCCCAGCGCCAGCGGGGTGCGGGCGTCGTAGCCGGCCTGGGTCTCCAGCAGGTGGGCCAGGTCGCGCACGGTGCGGGCCATGGGGCCATCAATACCCAGCTGGCTGACGAACAGGTCCGGCCGGGGCCAGGAGGGCACGCGGCCCTGGCTGGGGCGCAGGCCGTAGACATGGTTCCAGCCCGCCGGGTTGCGCAGCGACCCCATGAAGTCCGAGCCGTCGGCCACTGGCAGCAGGCGCAGCGCCAGCGCCACCGCCGCGCCGCCGCTGGAGCCGCCGGCCGACACCGTGCGGTCCCAGGCGTTGCGGGTGGTGCCGTAGAGCCGGTTGTAGCTGTGCGATCCCAGGCCGAACTCCGACATGTTGGTCTTGCCGATCACCAGGGCGCCGGCCGCCTTCATGCGGGCCACGTAGATGCTGTCGTCGCGCGCGCTCTGGCGCGCCAGCAGCGGGCTGCCGAAGCTGGTGGCAAAGCCGGTGGCCTGCCCGGTGTCCTTGATCGCCGCCGGCTGCCCGTGCAGCCAGCCACGGCTGCGGCCGGCGGCCAGTTCGGCGTCGCAGGCGTCGGCCTGGGCCAGCAGGGTGTCGTCGGCCGCCTGGGCCACGATGGCGGTGTGCTGCGGGTTGAGCCGGGCGATACGCGCCAGATAGGCCGTCATCACCTCGCGGCACGACACCGTGCGGCGGTGGATGGCGTCGGACAGCGCGTGGGCGTCGAGGGCGGTGAGGGTGTCGGTGGTCATGGGAGGGATGTTGCCATGGGAGGGGGTTCGAATCCGCGCCAGGTCTGCTCCAGCCAGTGCGCGAAACGCAGGGTGTCCGGGTCGGCCATGGCCGGGCCGATCACCTGGGCGCCCACCGGCAGGCCGTCGGCGGCGCACCCCAGCGGGAACGCGGTGGCCGGCAGGCCCACCACTCCGGGCAGGCCGGCCCAGAACAGCGAGTCGGTGCCGGGCCGCGCGGTGCCGTTGACTGGGACCAGGCGCTCCCAGCGTTCGCCGTGCTGGTGGTGCGCGAACGCGGTGGTGCAGGCCACCGGGGTAATCAGCAGGTCGTATCGGGTGAAAAAAGCGTCCCACTGGTGGCGCAGGCTGGCGCGGCGCTGGTCCAGAGCCACCCAGTCGCGGTGGCTCAGGGTGCTGCCGCGGTAGTGGGCGGCTTCGTAACGGCGGTCATCGGCGGCGTAGCGGGCGGCCCGCTCCCGAAACTGCGTCCACGTCGCGTCATCCAGCCAGGCGCCGGTGGCGGCCCGCAGCAGGTGCAGGTAGACGAAATGGGTCTCCGCGGAGTCCACCGGCCGGGTGTCCTCGTCCACCGCCACGCCCTGCTGGCGCAGAAAGTCGGCCAGGGCCTGCAGCCGGGCCTGTACCGCCGCGTCCACCGGCGCGACCGGGTCATCTGTCCACAGCGCCACACGCAGGCGGGGGGGCGGTGGGCCGGGCGGGCGCCACGCGGCAGGGTGCCAGCCCAGGGGTCCGAAGCGTTCCAGCGGCCGGGTCAGCACGTCCAGGGCCAGCCTCAGGTCGGCGGCGCTGCGTGCCATGGGGCCGGCGACCGCGATGTCCAGACTGTCGATACAGGCCACGCCCGGCACCTGGTGGCCGGCCATGGGCACCACGCCCCAGGTCGGTTTGTGGCCGTAGACGCCGCAGTAGTGGGCCGGGTTGCGGATGCTGGCGCCGATGTCGCTGCCCAGCTCCAGCGGCGTCAGCCCGGCGGCCAGCGCGGCGGCGCTGCCCCCGGACGAGCCCCCCGGCGTGCGCGAAACATCCCAGGGGTTGTTCGTGGTGCCATAGACCGGGTTGAAGGTCTGCCAGTCGGCCAGTGAGACCGGCACGTTGGTCTTGCCAAAGACAATGGCGCCGGCGTCCACCAGGCGCTGCACGGCGGTGGCATGGTAGGTGGCGACGTTCCCGCGCAGGAACTCGTGGCCCCAGGTGGTGGGCAGTCCGGCCACGTCGAACGATTCCTTGACCGTCATCGGCAAACCGTGCAGCGCACCCCAGTGCTCACCCCGCGCGCGGGCGGCGTCGGCCTGCGCGGCGCGTGCCAGCGCGCGATCGGCATCGCGCACCACCACGGCGTTGAGGGCGGGGTGGAGGGTGTCGCAGCGCGCCAGCAACTGGCGCAGCAGCTCGACCGAGGACAGCTCGCGCCGCTGCAGCCGCGCCAGCCATTCACCGGCCGATGCCAGGCAGGACGTCACTGGGCCTGGGGCTGCAGGTTGATGCTTTTCGCGATGGCGTTGTAGCGTTCGATTTCGCTGGCGTAGACCTTGGCCAGTTCGGCGACCGACTTGGGCGCCAGGATGGCGTTGCCGGTGGCTTCGAGTGCTTTGCGCAGTTCGGCGTTCTGCAGCGCGTCGTAGGCGGCCTTGTTCAGGCGGGCCACGGCGTCGTCCGGGGTGCCTTTCGCCACCTGCAGGCCCAGCCAGAGGTCGAACTCCATCTCGGACAGACCGGGCATCGCGGCCATGCCCGGGTATTGCTTGAACAGCGGGTGCGGCGCCTTGGCGGTGATGCCCAGCGCCTTGATCTTGCCGTCGGCAATGGTGGGCATCACGGGGCCGGCCATGGGCAGGAAGGCCATGTCGATCTGTCCGCCGATCAGGTCGGGGATGACGTTGGCGATGCCCCGGTACGGCACATGCAGCAGCTTGGTTTTGGTGACCTGGGCGAATTTTTCGCCGATCAGGTGGTACATGGAGCCGGGGCCGACACTGCCGTAGGACAGCGGCTTGTCGGCGGACTTGCGGGCGAGCGCGATCAGGTCTTCGACCGACTTGACGTCCAGATTCGGCCGAATGGCCAGCACCATGTTGGTGCTGATGAGCTGGGCGGCGAGGCGGAAGTCTTCCGGCTTGTAGCGGATGCCCTGAATGGCCAGGGGCGTGAGCATCAGTTCCATCGGTGTGCCGGGAACGATCATGTGGCCGTCGGCCGGCGCGCCCAGCGCTTTCATCAGTCCGATGGAGCCGCCGGCACCACCGACGTTGTCCACCACAATGGTCTGTCCGAGTTTTCCGGCCAGTTCCGGCTGCAGCTTGCGGGCGACGAAATCGGACGCGCCTCCGGCCGGGTAAGGCACCAGCAGCGTGATGGTCTTCGTTGGAAACCCTTGGGCCCAGGCAGGCAGTCCGGCGCTGGCGGCGACGGCAGCGGCGGCAAGGGTGATGGCGTGACGGCGGGTGAAGGCGGCGGGCATGGGCGGGTCTCCGGTTTGCTTGGGGGGAAATGACAGGCCCGATGTTCTGCCGCGAAGCCTCCGGCCCGTTATCAAGAACCGGCAAAGGCGATGCCGGGTTTTCCCGCGCGTGTGGCGCAGCGACCCGGGTCAGCCGGACGGACTGCGGTGGTCGCGGTGGCCGGCGGTGGTCGATGGCAACTCGCCGAACTGGGCCTTGTAGTCGCGCGAGAACTGCCCCAGATGCCAGAAACCCCAGCGCGCGGCCACATCCTGCACGGCCAGCCCGCCTCCGCGCAGGTCTCGCCGCGCGCCGTTGAGGCGGACGGCGCGCAGGTACTTCACCGGGTTGGTGCCCAGCACGTCCTGGAAACAGTAGTTGAGCTTGCGCCGGCTGGCGCCGACCCGTTGACAGACTTCGAGCATGGACAACGGTTCGTCGGTGTGCGAGAGCATCAGCTCGCAGGCCTTGTCGACCAGCCGCTTGCGCGCCGCCACGCGTGACAGCTCGGACGTGTCCACCTGCGGGGGCAGCACCTCGATCCACTCGATCAGCACCTCGTCGCGCAGCTGGCGCAGCGCCAGTTCATCGCGCAGTGGCGCGCCGTCGCCGGTCGCGGTGGCCATGGCCGCCTGGTGCAAGCTGCGCAGCGCCTCGGCGGCGGCCGGCCGGGCCGGCAACACCAGCTGCGCCCGGATCCAGGGCGACAGCGGCTTGAGGTACATGCGTTCCCACAGCGAGGCCAGCAGGTCGGCGTCCACCACGGCCGCGATCAGCCGGAAATCGCGCGGCGAGCACAGGTCGAGTTCTTCGCTGCGGCCCACCATGACGGCGTCGCGGTCCACCCGCTGGCCGTTGAAGATGGCCGCTTCCGTCTGCTGCAGCGGCATGGCAAAACCGTAGGCGCCGGTGCCCAGGTCGCCGCGCTGGCGCAGCGCCTGGCTGGATTCTTCCCGCACCAGGCGCAGCCCCGGCAACTGCACATGTTGCACCAGGCCCTGGAAGCGTCCGGGCGACAGCTGTTCGTACCGCTGGTGCCAGTCGGGTTGGGCATGGGCGTGGCGGTCGACATCGTCGGTGCGTGCGGTCCACCGCCAGGCGCCTGGCGCGGCCAGAGGCGTGGGGCCGTCCGCGGGGGGTGGCAGCGTTGGGGGCGGGCAGGGCATGCGGACGATTCTGGGGGAGTGACCGGTGTGGTGGTGTCCGGGCAAACCCCGGGTTCCCGGTGCGCAAACACGATAACGCGCTTGCCGCGGTCTGCCTAGCATCGGACCACCCCAGACCCGCCCGCCATGACTCGCCAGATCGCCATCCTGCTGACCAACACCGACCGTTCGGATTTCGCCGCCCGGCACCCCGACGACGGCGAGAAGGTGGCGGCCGCCTTGCTGGCGCTGCGGCCCGCCTGGCGCTGCCGCGTCTGGCGCGCGATCGACCATGAACTGCCGCCCGGCCCGCATGGGCTGGACGGCGTGGTCCTCACCGGCAGCCCGGCCTCGGTGCTGGACGACGAGGAGTGGATTGCAAGAACCGCTGCATTTGTGCGGCAACTGCATGCACACCGGGTGCCGACCGTGGGCCTGTGTTTTGGTCACCAGCTGATCGCCACCGCGTTGGGCGGTCAGGTTGAGCAGACCGCCCGCTGGGGCCTGGGCCGTGGCCAGGTGCGCCTGAACACCCGGCTGCCCTGGATGGACCCGCCGCAAGACCTCCTGAACCTGTTCGCCGTCCACCAGGACCAGGTGACGCGGCTGCCCGACGGCGCCCGCCTGCTGGGCGGCAGCCCGTTCTGCCCGGTGGGTTGTTATGTGGTGGAAGACCACATGCTGGCGGTGCAGTTTCACCCCGAGCTGTCGCGACCCTTCATGCGCGAACTGCTGGACCATTTCAGCGCCGAGTGGCCGGCCGATGCGTTGGCGCAAGCGCGCGAGGACATCGAACAACCCGTGGACGCCGACCTGTTTTTCCGCTGGATCGTGAATTTCATCGAGCAGCGCGCCCCCGGCGCCTGAGTTCGCCATACCGCAACACACACCGCCATGACGATCTGGAACCCCACTGACGACGGCCACGCCGATCTGTCCAGCCACGACAGCTTTGTCCACGGCGCGCCCCACAACACCTTTCGGCGGCTGCGCGACGAGGATCCGATGGCCTGGTGCGAATGGGCCGGCGGCAAGGGTTTCTGGTCGGTCACCCGGCATGCCGACATTCTGGAGCTCAACCGCAGCTTCCAGCGCCTGAGTTCGGCACAGGGCATTCGCATGGAAGACCAGACCCGCGAGGAATACCTGGCCCGGCGCACCTTTCAGGAAACCGATCCCCCCGAACACACCCGCACCCGCCTGCTGGTCGCCAAGGCGTTCTCCAAACCGATGATTGCGCTGTATGAGCAGCAGATCCGCGAACTGTGCGCCACCATACTGGACCAGGCGCTGGAGCACTCGGAGTTTGACGCGGTGCACGCGATCGCCCGGCAGTTGCCCATGCGCATGCTGGGCCGGATCGTCGGACTGCCGGAGGAAGACCTGGACTGGCTGGTGGATCGTGGCGACGCGCTCATGGCCAACACCGACAGCGACTTCACGCGTCATGTGGTCGACCAGGTGGACACCGACGCCTACCGCTTCATGCCGTTTCGCTCGCCCGCCGGCGCCGAGCTCTACGACTACGCGGCGCGGCTGATGGAACGCAAGCGCGACGCCGGCGACCGCAGTGGCGTGCTGCACCTCATCACCCAGCCGGACGCCCAGGGCAACGTCATCAGCGACACCGAATTTCGCAACTTTTTCTGCCTGCTGGTGGCGGCGGGTAACGACACCACGCGTTACTCCATCGCCGCGGCGCTGCATGCCTTGGCCAACCAGCCGGGCCTCATGGAAGACCTGCGGGCCATCCAGGGGGAGGCGGCCTGGGAAGGTGTGGCCGACGAATTCATCCGCTGGGCATCGCCGGCCACCCATTTCCGCCGCACCGCAACCGAGGACTTCGAGTACCACGGCAAGCTCGTGCGGGCCGGTGACAAGGTGCTGCTGTGGTTCATCTCGGGCAACCGCGACGAGCGCGCCTTCGAAAACCCGTTCACCGTCAACCTGCAGCGCGGCGTGAACCGGCATCTGTCCTTCGGGCAGGGTGGTCCGCACACCTGTCTGGGCATGTGGCTGGCGCGGCTGGAGCTGCGCGTGCTGCTGCAGGAGCTGCTGGCGCGGGTGCGCGGCATAGAACAGACGGGCGAACACGCCTTCCTGCGCTCCAACTTTGTCTGTGGCATCAAGCGCCTGCCGGTGCGCATGCACCGGCTCTGAACAACCCGAAAGGAACCTGTGATGACTGGAAACGATTCCTCCGCGATGGAACGGCTGCGGGTGCTGTTTTGCGACCACCTGGCCATCGCACGGGGCAAATACGTGCCGCTGCGGCCGGGCCGGGGTGGCGCGGCGCGCTTCTGCCGCGGTACCTTCGGGGTCACCTACGAGAAGGAACTGATCCCGGTGCCAGGCGCCATGGTGCTGGAAGGGCTACCCGACATGGAGGCGGTGTACCGCGCCGAGGACGTGCGCCCCGGCTGGCAACCCGGCACGCGGATCGCCATCGGCGACCTCAAGGCCAATGACGGCACGCCGCTGCCGATGTGCGGGCGCACGGCCCTGAAGAAAGCCGTGGCCGACTGGCAGGCGCTGGGTTACACGCCCATGGTGGGGATCGAGCTGGAGGCCTACGTGTTCCAGATCGGCGCGGACGGCAGTCTGACGCCTTACGAAACACCGTCGGCCCATGTGTATGCGACCGGCCCGTTCGCCGATCCTCGCGGCTTCACCGACACCTTGTGGGACAAGGCGTGCGCGGCAGGGTTTCGCATTGACAGCCTCAACACCGAATACGACTCGCCCCAGTTTGAACTGACGCTGACCTACGACCACGCGGTGCGGGCGGTGGACGACATCTTCCTGTTTCGCCTGCTGGCGCGCGAGGTCGCTTTCCAGCACGGTCTGCTGCTGACCTTCATGCCCAAACCGGTACTGACCACGGGCGGCAGCGGGGTCCATGTCAACTTCAGTCTCAACAACACCGAGGGCCGCAACGCGATTTCCGGAGGGGCTGATGCGTCGCAATTCAATGAACTGACGCTTGCCTGCACCGCCGGGCTGATGCACCACCACCCGGCGCTGGCCGGCTTGCTGGCGCCCAGCGCGAATTCCTACCAGCGCCTGCAGCCGGCCAGCCTGTCGGGCTTCTGGCAGAACTGGGCCGTCGACCACCGGGGCGTGACCGTGCGCCTGTCTGCCGAGGCCGGCCCGGCGGCCCGGATCGAGCACCGCATGGGCGACGCTTGCGCCAACCCCTACACCCATACCGCGGCGGTGCTGCAGGCGGCCCGGCTGGGCTGGATCCACCGGTATGCGCTGCAGCCCGCAGAAACCGGGGATTGTCTGGAGAACAAGGACGCGACACGCAGCGTGGCGCCCGATCTGGCCGGTGCGCTGGACGCGCTGGAAGCAGACACCGCGCTGGTGCAGGCGGTGGGCGAGGGCCTGGTGGCCAACCACGTGGGCATGAAGCGCCATGAAATCACCCGCACCGCGGCGCTGGCCGGTGACGCGCTGCGCGACTACTACATCCGTTTCATCTGAGCCGAGGTTCCACCATGCCCCTGATTCACTGGACCCTGCCTGATGGCAGCCGCATTTCGGACGAGGTCGCCGACGGCACCAACCTGATGGACGCGGCCCAGTTCGCCGGCGTGCCCGGCATTGCCGGTGAATGCGGCGGCTGCATGAGCTGCGCGACCTGCCAGGTGGTGGTCGATCCAGCGTGGATCGACCGGGTCGGCGTGGCCTGTGACCAGGAACGCATGCTGCTGGAGGCCGCCACGGTGGCCCCCCAGGACCGCAGCCGGTTGAGCTGCCAGATCGTGGCGCATCGGGCACTGGACGGCCTGGTGCTCCATTTGCCGGCCTGAGGACTGGCTGCAGGAACTGTCATGGACCCATCCCGCATCAACGCCTTGCGTGAACTCCCGGTGGACGATGGCCGTTTGCTGATCGGCGGCCAATGGCTGGCCGCCCGCAATGGCGAGCAGCTCGATGTCGTTTCGCCGATCGATGGGCGGCGCCTGTGTGGCATCGCCGCGGCAGGCGTCACCGATGTCGATGCGGCGGTGCGCGCCGCGCGCCAAAGCTTCGAAGCCGGTTCCTGGTCACGGCTGCCGCCCGCCGAGCGCAAGAAGGTGATGTTTCGCATTGCCGACCGTATCGAGGCGCAGCAGGCCGAACTGGCAGTGCTCGGAGTGCGCGACAACGGCACCGAGATCGCGATGGCCTGGAAAGCGGAGCCGGGCAGCGCGGCCGCCACCTTTCGTTTCTATGCCGAATGCATCGACAAGCGGCCGGGCGAGATCGCCCCGACGGCCGAGAACCTGCTCGGCCTGGTGCACCGCGAGCCCATCGGCGTCGTGGCGGCCATCGTGCCGTGGAACTTTCCGCAGATGATCGGCGCCTGGAAGATCGCGCCCGCGCTGGCCGCCGGCAATTCGGTGGTCCTGAAACCTTCGGAGGACGCCTCGCTTGCCCTGCTGGCGCTGGCGAAGGTCTGCCACGAGGCCGGCCTTCCCGACGGTGTGCTGAACGTGGTGACCGGCACGGGTTCGGTCACCGGCGACGCCTTGGCCCGCCATCCGGATGTGGACGTGCTGGTATTTACCGGCTCGGGCGCGGTGGGGCGGCAGCTGCTCAAGGCCAGCGCAGAGTCCAACCTGAAGCGGGTATATCTGGAGCTGGGCGGCAAGAGCCCGAACATCGTCTTTGCCGACGCACCCGACCTGGTGCAGGCTGCCCGGGTGTCGGCCCAGGGCATCTTCCGCAACAGCGGCCAGGTGTGTGTGGCCGGCTCGCGCCTGCTCGTGCAGCGTGACATTCACGAGGATTTTGTCCAGCGGCTGTGCGATGCCGCTTCGCGGCTGCGGGTGGGCGACCCGCTGGATGTGAAGACCGACGTCGGCGCGGTCAGCAGCCGGCGCCAACTTGACCGCAACCGAGCCGCGCTGGCCCGGGCGGTCGAACAGGGCGCCCGCGTGCGCACTGGGGGCGAGTGCATCGAACCCGTTCCCGGCGGCTGCTACATGCGCCCGGCGGTGGTGGACCAGGTGAATCCGGCGATGGAACTGGCCCGCGAGGAAGTGTTTGGTCCGGTGCTCGCAGTGCTGCCCTTCGACGACGAGGCCGACGCCATCCGGCTGGCCAACGACTCGCCCTATGGCCTGGCGGCCGGGGTCTGGACCGCCAGCCTCTCCCGCGCCCACCGCATGGTGCGGGCCGTGCGCGCCGGCGTGGTGCATGTCAACACGTACGGCGGGCCGGACATCACCGTGCCGCTGGGCGGCGTGCGCCAGTCGGGCAACGGACACGACAAATCGATTCACGCGCTGGACAAGTACCAGGACCTCAAGACCGCCTGGATCCAGCTTTGACATCCGCAGGAAACCCGATGACCACCGAACAGCTCAAGGCCGACAACGCGCAATACCTCTGGCACCCCATGGCCCACCCGGCCGCGATGAAAAAGTCGCGCCCCGACATCATTGCCCGCGGCGAAGGCTGCTGGGTCTGGGATGTCGACGGCCACAAGTTGCTCGACGGCGTGGCTGGCCTGTGGAGCAGCAACCTGGGGCACAGCTGTCGGGAAGTGCGCGACGCCATCGTGGCGCAGCTTGACGAACTGCCGTTCTTCAACACCTTCCGCGGCACCACACACCCGCGCGCCATCGAACTCAGCCGCGCGCTGGTCGATCTGATGCGGCCCGACGGCGTGGCTGCGGTGATGTTTTCCAACGGCGGCAGCGACGCAGTGGAAGGCGCGCTCAAGCTGGCACGCCAGTACCACAAGCTGCGCGGCGAGAAGGACCGCACCAAGTTCATCGCGCTGCGCCAGGGTTACCACGGTGTGCATTTCGGTGGCATGAGCGTGAACGGAAACACCAATTTCCGCCGTCCCTACGAGCCGCTGTTGCCGGGGTGTTTTCACATCGACAGCCCGTGGCTGTACCGCAACCCGTGGACGCGCGACACCGGCACCGAGGCCGAGGCCGAACTCGGCCGGCAAACGGCCGCCGCGCTCGAGCGCGAGATCGTCTTCCAGGGTCCCGACACCGTGGCGGCCTTCATCGCCGAGCCGATCCAGGGTGCGGGCGGGGTCATCGTGCCGCCCGCCAATTTCTGGCCGCTGGTGCGCGAGGTCTGCGACCGCCATGGTGTGCTGCTGATCGCCGACGAGGTGGTGACCGGCTTCGGCCGCGCCGGCACCCTGTTCGGGACCCGGCTGTGGGGGGTCAACGCCGACCTGTGGTGCCTGGCCAAAGGCATCAGCAGCGGCTACGTCCCGCTGGGCGCCACGGCGGTCGGCCAGAAGGTGGCCCAGGTCTTCGACGCCGACGTCAGCGGCGCCGGCCAGATCGCGCACGGTTACACCTACAGCGCCCATCCGGTGGCGGCGGCGGCGGCCCTTGCCACGCTGAAACTGCTGGTCGAGCGCGATGTGCCGGGCCATGTGTCAAGGGTCAGCGGGCCCTTCCAGTCGCGCCTGCGCGGCCTGACGCAGCGCCATGCCTGTGTTGGCGACGTGCGCGGCCACGGACTGATGCTGGGTATCGAGATGGTGGCCGATCCGCTCACGCGGGCCCCACTGCCCCGCAGCAGTGACCTGCCCGCGCGGGTGGCCCGCGCAGCCTACCGGCGTGGGCTGATGGTGCGGGTGTCCGGCGCCAACCTGATCCTGTCGCCGCCGCTGGTCATCTCCGAGGCCGAGCTGGAGTTTTTGTGCGAAACGCTGGAAGCCGCCTTCGACGAAGCGGTGACCGCTTCCTGATACCGGAGCCCTCCCGATGAGCGCCAATCCGTCCATTCTTGTCATCGGCACCGCTGACACCAAAAGCGACGAACTCTTGTACCTGGGCGAGCGAGTGCGCGCGGCCGGCGGAACGCCCTTGTTCATGGATGTGGGCGTGCTCGAACCCGCCACCTTCACGCCCGAATTCACCAACGACGCGGTCGCCCGCGCCGGCGGCAGCACTCTTGACACGCTGCGCGGCTGCGGCGATGAGAACACCGCGATGACCGCGATGGCCCGGGGGGCGGCGGCCCTGACCCTGGCCGCCTGGCGGGAAGGCCGCATCCAGGGTGTGTTGATGCTGGGCGGCAGCATGGGCACCGACCTGGCGCTCGACGTGGCGGCCGCGTTGCCGCTGGGCGTGCCCAAGGTGGTGCTGTCGACCATTGCGCATTCGCACCTGATTCCGCCCGAGCGCATCACCCCCGACCTGACGATGATGCTCTGGGCCGGCGGCCTGTACGGGCTCAACAGCATCTGCCGCGCCGCCTTGTCGCAGGCGGCCGGCGCGGTGGTGGGGGCGGCCCGCGTGGCCGAGCCGCCGCGGCGGGACCGACCCCTGGTCGGTATCACCTCGTTCGGCAAGAGCTGTCTGCGCTACATGGTGGCCCTCAAGCCCGCGCTGGAGGCGCGCGGTTTCGAGGTGGCGGTGTTCCACACCACCGGTATGGGCGGTCGGGCGTTCGAGAGCCTGGCGGCGCAAGGGGTGTTCGCGGCGGTGTTCGATTTCAGCCTGCAGGAGATCAGCAACCACCTGGGTGGCAGCTGTGTCACGGCCGGTCCGGACCGCCTGACCGGGGCCGGGCGCGCGGGGGTGCCCCAGCTGGTGGCCCCTGGCGCGGTCGACATGATCGACTTCCCGGCCTGGGGCGGCCCGCCACCGGGGTTCGAGGGTCGCCCCAGCCATGACCACAACCGCTTGATCGCCTCGGCCACGCTGGACAGGCCGCGGCGCGAGGCGGTCGCAGCGGCGGTGGTCGAACGCCTGGCCGCCGCCACCGGGCCCACCCGGCTGTTGCTGCCGATGCGGGGCCTGCACGCCTGGGATCTGCCAGGTCAGCCACTGCACGACGCCCCGGGGCTGGAGGCTTTCCTCGGCGCGATCACCCAGATGGCCCGCGCGCGCGGGTTGGACTGTCAGGCCGTCGACGCCCACATCAACGACGACGCCTTTGTGGCGGCGGCACTGGCCGATTTCGACGACTGGGTGGCGAAAGGTCGCATCCCTGCGGCGGGAGATCGGGCATGACAGCCCATCCGGCCGCCCTGGTGCTGGACTTCGGTGGCGTCATCAGCCGAACCCTGTTCGAGACCCATGCGGAGTCGGAGCGGGCTTTGGGGCTCGCACCGGGGTCGCTGCGTTGGCGCGGCCCCTTCGATCCGGCCGGCGACCCGCTGTGGCAGTCGATGCAGGCCGACGCGATCAGCGAGCGCGACTACTGGCTCGCCCGTACCCGGGAAGTGGGCGCGATGCTGGGCGAGTCGTGGGACCGCATGGAGCAGCTGGTGCGACGCGCGCGGGGTGCCGAACCGGATGCCGTGATCCGGCCCGAGGCCCGCGCCGCGATCGCGCAGGCCCGGGCGATGGGTGCGCGGCTGGCGATTCTGTCCAACGAACTGGACCTGTTCTATGGTGCCGACTTCCGCCGGCGCCTGCCGTTGCTCGATGATTTCGACGTGATTGTCGACGCCACCTACACCGGCATCCTCAAGCCCGATCCGCGGGCCTACGACTCCGTGACGCAGGCCTTGGGGGTGCCAGCGCCGTCGTGTGTGTTCGTGGATGACCAGGCGCGCAACGTTGCTGGCGCCCGCCGCGCCGGCATGGTGGCGGTGGAGCTGGATGTGCGCGCGCCGCAGCGGGCCTTTGACGAGGCCGTCGCGGCGCTGAAAGGCCTCACCGCCGCGAACTGACCACAATCCCCCCCACGATCAGCGCGAACGCCAGGGCGTGGTAGACCTTGGGCAGTTCGCCCAGAAACGCGGCCGACAGCACGGCGGCGAACAGTGGGGTGAGGTTGGAGAAGAACCCCGCCACGGCCGGGCCGGCGCGCTGCACGCCCAGGCCCCAGCAGCGGTAGGCGATCACCGCCGGGCCGATGGCCACAAACGCCAGTGTGGCCAGCAGCGGCCAGCCCCAGACGATGCGGGCCGGTGTCAGTGCCCACTCACCGGCGGTGAACGCCGCCGACCAGCCCAGGCCGTAGACCACCTGGGCCAGCAAAAACGCCGCCCAGTCGGCGCGCAGGGCCTCGGGCTCGTCGCGGCGGGAGAGCAACCAGCTGTACCAGGCCCAGGACAGCGTGGCCAGCAGCATGTACAGATCACCCGCCACCAGGCGCAGCGTCAGCAGCTGCGACCATTCCCCGCGCGAGAGCACCACCAGCACCCCGGTCATGGACAGCACGGCGCCGGCCACCTGCGCCCGCGCCACCTGCGCGCCAAAAGACAGCGTGCCCAGCGCCAGCATCCACAGCGGCATGCTGGACGCCACCAGCGTGACGTTCAGCGGTGTGGAGGTCTGCAGCGCCAGGTATTGCAGCGCGTTGTAGCAGCCCACCCCCAGCAGGCCCAGCAGCGCAAAGCGGCGCGGATGGGCCCACAGGCCGCTGCCGCGGCGCAGCACCCAGGGCGCCAGCGGCAGCAGGATGACAAAGGCCAGCACCCAGCGCAGCAGGTTCAGCGTGATGGGCGGCACCAGATCGTTCACCAGGCGGCCGACCACTGCGTTGCCGGCCCACAGCAGCGGGGGGATGGTCAGCAACATCGCCGTACCGGGGCTGAGCGTGTGTGTCATGCCCGGCACTGTAGCCGCTGCGCCCGCCCGGTGCGGCGGCAGGGTCGGGCGAAACATGGCAGGATGCAGCCTCGCATTTTTCAGACCAACCGATTCAGGAGACTTTCCATGACCCTTGCCGTCCAGATCGACCAGCCCGGTGGCCCGGAGCAGATGAAACTGGTCGACGTGACCGTGGGCGAGCCCGGCCCCGGTGAAATCCGCATCCGGCATCACGCCATCGGCCTGAACTTCATCGACGTCTACCAGCGCACCGGCCTGTACCCGCTGGCCATGCCGCTGAAGCTGGGCATGGAAGGCGCCGGCGTGATCGAAGCGGTGGGCGAGGGCGTCACCCACCTCAAGGTGGGCGACCGCGCCGCCTACGCCAGCCAGCCGCCCGGCAGCTATTGCGAGCTGCGGGTCATGCCCGCCAAATGCGTGTGTGTGCTGCCCGACGCCATCAGCTTCGAGACCGGCGCCGCCATGATGCTCAAGGGCCTGACGGCGCAGTACCTGCTGAAGAAGACGCTTCCGGTCGAGGGCCTGAAACACGGCGACTTCGTGCTGTTCCATGCCGCCGCCGGCGGCGTGGGCCTGATCGCCTGCCAGTGGGCCAAGGCGCTGGGCCTGCAGCTGATCGGCACCGCCGGCTCGGACGAAAAATGCGCGCTGGCGCTGGCCAACGGCGCGGCCCACGCCATCAACTACCGCACCGAAAATTTCGTCGAGCGCGTGAAGGCCATCACCGGCGGCAAAGGCGTGAAGGTGGTGTACGACTCGGTGGGCAAAGACACGTGGGACGGCTCGCTGGACTGCCTGCGGCCGTTTGGCCTGATGGCCAGCTTTGGCAACGCGTCGGGGCCGGTGCCGCCGTTCGCCCCTGCCACGCTGGGCGCTAAGGGCTCAATCTATGTGACGCGCCAGACGCTGTTCAGCCACATCACCAGCCGCGAAGCCACCCAGGCCATGGCCGACGACCTGTTTGCCGTGGTGCAAAGCGGCCAGGTGAAGATCCACATCGAGCAGCGCTTCCCGCTGGCCCAGGTGCAGGACGCCCACCGCGCCCTGGAAGCCCGCCAGACCACCGGCTGCACGATTCTGACGCTGTAAAACCCCGGGTCGGACGGATTTTTTGATGAAAACCGCCCATACCCATCGCAATATGGTGATGGTTTGCTATCTTATTGGTAGCTACTGCCGGAAGTTTGCGACCCACAGGAGCTGTCCATGACCCCGCGCGCCCGAAACACCGTGTGCCTCTGGTTTGACGGCGACGCCGAAGAGGCGGCGCGGTTTTATGCGTCGGTGTTCCCCGATTCGGCCGTGACGGCGGTGCACCGCGCGCCGGGCGACTACCCGGCCGGCAAACTGGGCGATGTGCTGACGGTGGAATTCACCGTGCTGGGCATGCCCTGCCTGGGCCTGAATGGCGGTCCGGGGCATCCGCACAGCGACGCGTTTTCGTTCCAGGTGGCCACCGCCGACCAGGCCGAGACTGACCGCTACTGGCACGCCCTGGTGGACAACGGCGGCCAGGGCATCGCCTGCAGCTGGTGCCGGGACCGCTGGGGCATCTCCTGGCAGATCGCGCCGGCCATGCTGATGGACGCCATCACCCACCCGGACCCGGCCAAGGCCAGACGGGCCTTTGACGCGATGATGACCATGGTGAAGATCGACATCGCCACCATCGAGGCGGCGCTGCGCGACTGAGTGCGTGTCCGCATCCATTCCTCGCCGGCGCGCGGCAGGGACCGCCGGCAATACCCAAGGAGCTTGAAATGCAGCAATCCGACCCGAATCCCCCGCTGGAGCTTGTCCTGGAGCGCCGTCTGGATGCGCCCCGCATGCCCATCTGGCGCTGCTGGACCGAGCCGGCGCTCATCGAACAATGGTTCTGTCCCAAGCCGTGGTTTGTCAGCGATGTGCGCAGCGATCTGCGGCCGGGCGGCGTCATAGCCATGGTGATGAACGGACCCGACGGTGAACGATTTCCGAATCAGGGCGTGTACCTGGAGCTTGAGGTCGGCCATCGGCTGGTCACGACCGACGCGTTCTCCAGCGCCTGGCGGCCCTCAGCCAAGGCCTTCATGGTCGCCGAAATCACCTTGCGCGACGCGCCCGGCGGCGGCACCGTGTACCGCGCGGTGGCCCGACACTGGAGCGAAGCCGATCGCCAGCAGCATGAAGCCATGGGATTCCATGAAGGCTGGGGCAAGGCCACCGATCAGCTCGAAGCCTTGGCCCGGACCTTGTAGTTCCCGGGCCAAGGTTCGACGGGATGTGTGCTCTGATGCGAAAAGGGGGAGCGAATCCCTCTACCGCCCGCGCCGAACCCGCAGCAGCTCGTCCAGGATCAGCGCGCAGGCACCGATGGTGATGGCGCTGTCGGCAATATTGAAGGCCGGGAAGTGCCAGCCGCGCCAATGGAAGTCGAGAAAGTCGACCACATAGCCGTACAGCACGCGGTCGATCACGTTGCCGATGGCGCCGCCCAGAATGCAGGCCAGCGCAAACGCGAACAGCCGCTGCTGATGGTGGCTGCGCAGCATCCAGATGATGAAGATCGCCGCAGCAACCCCGATCGTGGTGAAGAACCAGCGCTGCCAGCCGCCCGCCGAGGCCAGGAAGGAAAAGGCCGCGCCCGGGTTGTGCACCCGCACGATGTTGAAGAAGCTGGTCACCGGCGTGCTGTCGCCCAGGCGGTAATAACCCAGGATGAGCACCTTGGTGAACTGGTCGGCGATGAGCAGGATCAGTGCCAGCCCGAGCCAGAGCCACATTCCGGACGAACTGCCGGCGCCGCGGCGGGCCGCCATCAGGCGAAACGGCGGCTTTCGCCGTCGCCCGTCAGGTTGCTCACGCAGCGGCCACAGATCGTGGGGTGGGCGACGTCCGCGCCGACATCTTCCCGGTAGTGCCAGCAGCGTTCGCATTTCACTGCCGCGCTGGGCGTCACCGTGATCTGCAGTGACTCGCCATCGACCACTTCGGCGGCCGAGGTGATGGTGACGAACTTGAGGTCGTCGCCCAGCGATCGCAGCAGGGCCGCGTCGTCGGCGCCGGCGGTGATGCGCAAGGTGGCCTGCAGCGAGGAGCCGACCCGGCCTTCGGTGCGTACCGTTTCGATTTCCTTGTTGGCGAGGTCGCGGATCTGCCGCAGCCGGTCCCACTTGGCCAGCAGCGCCTCGTCGGGTGTGGCGAACGGCCAGAAGGTTTCGAAGAAGATCGATCCCTGATTCTTCTCGCCCGCGAACACGGCCCACGCTTCTTCGGCAGTGAAACTCAGGAACGGCGCCATCCAGCGCAGCATGGCGTGGGTGATCTGCCACAGCGCCGTCTGGGCGGACCGGCGCGCCAGGCTGCCGGTGGCCGAGGTGTAGAGGCGGTCTTTGAGTGCGTCCAGGTAGAACGCGCCCAGGTCTTCGGAGCAGTACACCTGCAGCTTGCTGACCACCGGATGGAACTCGTAGGCATCGAAATGACGCAGGATGTCGGCCTGCAACTGGCTGGCCCGGGCCAGCGCATAGCGGTCGATTTCGAGCATCCGTTCGAGCGGCACCGTGTCCAGCGTCGGGTCGAAGTCGCTGACATTGGCCAGCAGGAACTTCAGCGTGTTGCGGATGCGGCGGTAGGTGTCCACCACGCGGGCCAGGATCTTGTCGTCGATGTTCAGGTCACCCGAGTAGTCGGTGCTGGCCACCCACAGGCGCACGATTTCGGCGCCGAGCTTGGTCGTCACGCTCTGGGGCTCCACCGTGTTGCCCAGGCTCTTGCTCATCTTGCGGCCCTGGCCGTCGGTGGCAAAGCCGTGGGTCAGCAGGCCGCGGTAGGGCGCGCGGTCGTAGAGGGCGCAGCCGAGCAGCAGCGAGCTGTGGAACCAGCCGCGGTGCTGGTCGTGGCCTTCGAGGTACAGGTCGGCCTCGGGGCCCTGCGCGTGAAAGGCACCGTTGGGGTAGGCATGGGCGTGACTGCCGCGCAGCACGTGCCAGAAGGTGGAGCCGGAGTCGAACCAGACCTCCAGGATGTCGGTGCTCTTGGTGTAGTGGGCCGCGTCGTCAGCGCCCAGGATGTCTTCGGCCGTGACACGGCTCCAGGCCTCGATGCCGCCCTGTTCGACGATGTCGGCCGCCTGGTCGAGGATCTCCATGGTGCGCGGGTGCAGCTCGCCGCTGTCCTTGTGCAGGAAAAACGGCACCGGAACGCCCCAGCTGCGCTGGCGCGAGATGCACCAGTCGGGGCGACCCGCGATCATGTCGCGCAGGCGGGCCTTGCCGTTTTCGGGGTAGAAGCGGGTGTGGTCGATGGCGGACAGGGCCAGCTGACGCAGTGTCCGGGGCGCCTTGTCCCTGGTGAACACCCCTTCGCCGTCGTCCATGCGGATGAACCACTGTGCGGCGGCGCGGTAGATCACCGGCGTCTTGTGGCGCCAGCAGTGCGGGTAGCTATGCACGATGGGCTGGGTGGCCATGAGTCGGCCGTGCTCACGGAGGGTGTCGATGATGACCGGGCAGGCCTTCCAGATGTTCAGGCCGCCGAACAGGGGCAGCTCGTCGGTGTAAGTGCCATTGCCCTGTACCGGGTTGAGGATGTCCTCGTACTTCATCCCGTGCGCGACGCAGGAGTTGAAGTCGTCCACGCCGTAGGCTGGCGAGGAGTGCACGATGCCGGTGCCGTCGCTGTCGCTGACGTAGTCGGCCAGATACAGCGGGGCGCGGCGACGGTAGCCATAGGCGGTGGTGGCCTCGCCGGCGTCGTGCAGGGGATGGCGGAACACCAGACCGCGCAAGGCCTCGCCCTTGGCGGTGGCCAGCACCTGGCCGGTCAGGCCGTAGCGCTCCAGGCATTTGTCCACCAGGCTGGCGCCCAGCAGCAGTACACCGCGTGGGGTGTCCACCAGCGCATATTCCAGTTCGGGGTGGGCGTTGAGTGCCTGGTTGGCGGGGATGGTCCAGGCGGTGGTGGTCCAGATGACGGCAAAGGCCCGCTGGCCCGCCGGCAGGGCGGCCAGACCGAAGGCGCGGGCCAGGGCGCCTGCGTCGTCGGACTCGAAGGCCACGTCCAGGGTGTCGCTTTTCTTGTCGGCGTACTCGATCTCGAATTCGGCCAGGGACGAGCCGCAGTCGAAACACCAGTACACCGGCTTGAGCCCGCGGTAGACGAAGCCGCGCTCGATCACCCGTTTGAACGCGCGGATCTGGCCGGCTTCGTTGGCCGGGTCCATGGTCTTGTAGGGGCGCTCCCAGTCGCCCAGCACGCCCAGGCGTTTGAAGTCTTCGCGCTGCTGGTCGATCTGTTCGGTGGCGTAGGCGCGGCTTTTGGCCTGCATGTCGTCACGGCTCAGGTTGCGGCCGTGCAGTTTTTCGATGGCGTTTTCGATCGGCAGGCCGTGGCAGTCCCAGCCGGGGATGTACTGGGCGTCAAAGCCGGCCAGCTGGCGGCTCTTGACGATCATGTCCTTGAGTACCTTGTTCAGGGCGTGACCGATGTGCAGCTTGCCGTTGGCGTAGGGTGGGCCGTCGTGCAGCACAAACAGCGGGGCGCCCTGTCGGGCGGCGCGCAGGCGCTGGTACAGCGCCTGTTCGTTCCACGCTTTGGCCCAGGCCGGCTCGCGCTTGGGCAGGTCGCCGCGCATCGGAAACGGCGTGTCGGGCATGTTCAGCGTGGCGCGGTAGGCGCTGGCTTCGGGTTTGGCGGCGGATGCTGCAGCGGGTTGGGTGTCAGACATGGGATGCGACTCGGTGGGGGCTTCGACAGGCTCAGCCCGGACGGGGTGTGGGGAGCGGGAGGAGGTTTTCCGTTCGCCCTGAGCCTGTCGAAGGGCGGCGACCGGGCAGGCGTGGCGCCTAAATTCGGTCGCGGGTGGTCTGGCGGTGCGTTTCGGCGTGCATGGACGCAAAAAAGGCCCGTGCGTCGTCGCAGTCCCGCGCGATCCCTGCGGTCAGGGCGTCGAGGCTGTCGTATTTCAGTTCGTCGTGCAGTTTGTGCAGCAGGTCCACGCGGATGATTTTACCGTAGGCACCCTCGGCGCCGAGGCTGTCGGGCCAGTCCAGACAATGGGTTTCCAGCAGCACCCGCCCGCCGTTGACGTCGCCCGGATCCAGCGAGGGCCGGATGCCCAGATTGGCGACGCCCGCGAGCGGGGCGTCCCCCAGACCGTGAACCCGCACCGCGAAGATGCCGCTGGCGGCGGGCTTCCAGTGCGCAAAGCGCAGGTTCAGGGTGCGAAAACCGTCGCCGTGCCCCGGGCGGGTTTCGGCCAGCTGGCGGCCGAGCTTGCGGCCGTGCACCACATGGCCGCTGATCGAGTAGGGCCGGCCCAGCAGTCGGGCCACATCGTCCATCCGCCCTTGGGAAAGGGCCTCGCGCACGGCCGAGCTCGACACCCGCAGGCCGTGTACCTCGTAGCTCATCATGCGCGCGACGTCGAACCCGCGGGCCTGGCCAGCCGCATCCAGCATGGGGTAGTCGCCCGCACGTTTCGCGCCGAAGCGGAAGTCGTCCCCCACCAGCACGTAGCGCACCCCGAGCCCGTCCACCAGCACCTGGTCGATGAAGGTTTGCGGTGATTGGGCCGCGAGTCGCGCGTCGAAGGGCAATACGACCACCTGGCGCACGCCGCAGCGCTCCAGCTCGGTGAGCTTGTCGCGCAGCGTGGCAATGCGGGCCGGGGCGAGTTCGGGTTTTTTCAGTGCGCCGGCGAAATAGTCGCGCGGGTGCGGCTCGAAGGTCATCACGCAGCTGTCCACGCCGCGGTGCGCCGCTTCGTTGTTCAGCAGCGCCAGCATGGCCTGGTGGCCGCGGTGCACGCCGTCGAAATTGCCAATGGTCAGCGCGCAGGCGGGGGCGATGCCAGGATGGTGGAAGCCGCGAAAGATCTTCATGCCGGAGGGTATGTTTTTTATAGCGAAAAATGACCTTTTTACGCTGGGTATGACCTGAAATCGTCACAAAAAGACGGTATATTGTGACTCAGGCAGCTGTTGGCCCCCGGGGTTGACGGCTGGCACCATCCGCGTTTTCGGGTCAGTGGGTTGCTGCTGTGAAATGGAGGCGTTCGTGAAGGTCTTGAAGTTGTCGGCTCAGGGTTTGCCGCAATCGTGGATTTCGCTGGAGCAGGCGGTCATTCATTACGCGGCCGAAGAGGTCCGGTGGGAGGCTGGCAGCCCGGTGGCGATTTTTCGCGGCGGAAACAACGCCCGATCCGGTGCGCAGTCGATCATCACCGTCAACAGCATCATCGGCACCCGGGGTGTGCCGGGCATCAACCCGTTCGATCTGCGCCCAGGCCTGACCAATGCCAAGCTGTTCGCCCGCGACCGCAACATCTGCGCGTACTGCGGCGACCATTTTCACGACGACGATCTGACCCGCGAACACATCGTGCCATTTGCGCAAAACGGCCGTGACCACTGGATGAACGTGGTCACCGCGTGTCGCACCTGCAACCACCGCAAAGGCAACCGCACGCCCGAACAGGCCCACATGCCGCTGTTGTTCGCGCCGTATGTGCCCAGTCTGTGGGAAGATTTCATCTTGCGAAACCGCCGCATCCTTGCCGACCAGATGGAGTTTCTGGTCGCGCACCTGCCGCGGGGTTCGCGCCTACACGGCTGACCCCAGGATCAGGCAAACACGCCGGCCGTGTCCTGCATGCGCGCCGACACTTCACCCAGGTGGTGCAGGGTGTCGCCGAAGGTCATCTCCAGCTGGGTCAGCTTCTTGAAATAGTGGCTCACGATGTACTCGTCGGTCACACCGATGCCGCCGTGCAATTGCACCGCCTGCTGGCCGACGAAGCGCATCGAGTTGCCCAGCTGGACCTTGGCGCGCGCCATGGCGCGGCGGCGCTCGTCGACAGGGGCGTTGAGCTTGAGGCTGGCGTAGTAGCTCATGGAGCGGGCCAGCTCCAGCTGCATCTTCACGTCGGCCATGCGGTGGCGCAGCGCCTGGAAGCTGGCGATGGGCACGCCGAACTGCTTGCGCGTGTTCATGTACTCGGCGGTGATGGCCACGGTCTTGTCCATCACGCCCACGGCTTCGGCGCAGGCGGCGGCGATGCCGATGTCGATGGCGTGTTCGAGGGCCACGAGGCCGTCGGTGGTGATCAGGCTGGCCGGTGCGTTCGTGAGCTGCAGATCGGCCGCGCGGGCACCGTCCTGCGTGCCGTAGCCGCGCGTGGTCACGCCGGCGGCGCCGCGTTCGACCAGGAACAGGGCAATCTGGCCGTTCACCGTGGCGGGGACGATGAAGGCATCGGCCTGATCACCCGCCGCGACGACGTTCTTGAGACCGTTCAATGACCATGCCGCGCCGGACTGGGTTGCCGTGGTTTCGCAGGCACCGAGCTGGTAGCGGCCCCGGCGCTCCTGGTAGGCCAGCACCACCAGCGCTTCGCCTGCGGCGATCTTCGGCAGCCATGGCGCCTTGAGGGTGTCGCCCGCGTAGCCCGAAAGCACGCCGCCGGCGATCAGCGTCTGGGCCAGGGGCTCCAGCACGATGCCCCGTCCGAGCTCTTCCATGACCACCATGCCCTCGACCGGGCCCATGCCCAGGCCACCGTCGGCTTCCGGAACGTACAGGCCGGCCAGGCCGAGTTCCGCCAATTCGTTGTAGGCCGCGCGGTCGAAGCCGCCGGCCGCCACGGCCTTGCGGCGACGCTCGAAGTCGTAGCCTTTGTCGACCCACTTGCGCACGGCGTCGCGCAGTTGTTGCTGGTCGTCAGAAAAATCGAAGTCCATGTTCGTGTCCTTTCAAGCGTTCGCCCTGAGCGGGTCGAAGGGTGTTCGCAAAAATCGTTGCAGGGCTCAGACTGGCTCAGCCCGGACGGAAGAATCAGCCCAGCACCACCTGGGACACGATGGTGCGCTGCACCTCGTTGCTGCCGCCGTAGATCGTGGTCTTGCGCATGTTGAAATACGTCGAGGCCAGCGGCGCATTGGCCACCACACCGCCGGGGAAGCCGCCCAGCGCACCCGCGGCCGCGTCACCCTGCCAGCCGGCTTCCATGGCCTCGTGGATCAGCGGCAGGCTGTAGGGGCCGGCGGCCAGCATCATCAGCTCGCTGTAGCGCTGCTGGATTTCGCTGCCGCGGATCTTGAGCAGTCCGGCGATGTCCAGCGAGTTCTTCCCCGATTTCTCGGCCGACAGCACCCGCAGCACCAGCATTTCCAGCGCCACAATGTCCACTTCGAGCAGCGCGATCTGGTCGCGGAAACGCATGTCATCCCAGACGCCTTCGGTTTTTGCGATGCGCTTGAGGCGCTCCAGCTCGCGTTTGGCACGGTTCACGTCGGCGATGTTGGTGCGCTCGTGGGAGAGCAGGTGCTTGGCATAGGTCCAACCCTTGTTTTCCTCGCCGATCAGGTTTTCGGCGGGCACCTCGACGTTGTCAAAGAAGACCTCGTTGACCTCACATTCGCCGTCCAGCAGGCGCACCGGACGCACCGTGACGCCGGGCGACTTCATGTCGATCAGCAGAAAGGAGATGCCGGTCTGCGGTTTGCCTTCGGAGCTGGTGCGCACCAGGCAGAAGATCCATTCGCCGTACTGGCCCAGCGTGGTCCAGGCTTTCTGGCCATTGACGATGTATTGGTCGCCGCGGCGTTCCGCGCGGGTCTTGAGCGAGGCCAGGTCCGAGCCCGATCCCGGTTCGCTGTAGCCCTGGCTCCACCAGACTTCCCCGCTGGCGATGCCCGGCAGGAAGCGCTGCTGCTGTGCCGGCGAGCCGAAGGCCATGATGACGGGCGCCACCATCACCGGCCCGAAGGGCACGATACGCGGCGCGCCGGCCAGCGCGCATTCTTCCTCGAACAGGTGCTTTTGCACCGCCGTCCAGCCCGGCCCGCCGAACTCCTTGGGCCAGCCGTAGCCGAGCCAGCCCTTCTTGCCGAGGATCTTGCCCCAGCGTTGCATGTCGTCACGGCTCAGGCGCAAGGCGTTGTGCACCTTGTGCGAGATGTCGGCGGGCAGGTTGTCTCTGACCCAGGCGCGAATGTCGTCGCGAAACTGTTGTTCCTCGGGCGTGAATGCCAGATCCATGCGCTGTTCTCCGGTAGGGCGGCGCAAGAGGCGGCGCGGACGCCGCACGCTTGTCGCAAGTTGATACGGACCGCAGTTTTAGCACGCCCGTTCGATTTCGGCTGTCAGTCCTGCGACAAACCCAGTTCGGCACACAGGCGTTGCACGGTCCCGCGCAGGCGGGCGGTTTCCGCCTCCAGGGCCTCGACGCGCGCGTGCAGGTGGCGCAGTTCCCCGTCGTCGGCCCGGGGTGCGGCGGTGGCTGTTGCTTCGGGGGGCTCGGCCAGCTCCACCGGCCCGGCCAGAAGGTGTGCCCATCGCTGCTCGCGGGCGCCCGGCGCACGGGGCAGGCGCACGACCAGGGGACCGCCTTTTTCCTCGGCGCGCTCCTGCAGTTCGTCCAGGAACGCCTGCACGGACGAGATGTCGGCAAAGCGGTACCAGCGTTCGCTGTTGATGCGCAACTCCCCGGGGGTCTGGGGGCCGCGCAACATCAGCAGGCCCAGCAACACGGCCGATTGCTCAGGCACGCCGAAGACGCGCTGGAAATTGTGTTCGTAGCGGGCGGTGCGCCCGCCGCTGCTTTCGAACACCAGCGACAGCGCACGCAAACTGTCGAGCGCAGCCTGGGCCTGCGCATCGTCAACCTGCATGATCGGGTCACGACTGGTTTTCTGGTTGCAGCCGGTGACCAGGTTGTTCAGGGTCAGGGGGTAGCTGTCGGGTACGGTGCGGGCCTTTTCCATCAGCGTGGCGAGCACGCGGGTTTCGATAGCGGAGAGGGGGCGAGTCGTCATGGCAGGATAATTTTGCGCAAATGAAAAACATCGTGATTTTGATCTCGGGCACCGGCTCGAACATGGCGGCCATTGTCCGGGCCTGTTCCCGTGACGATTGGGGCGTGCGTTTTGGTGCGCGAATCGCCGCGGTGGTGAGCAACCGCCCCCACGCCGGCGGCCTGGCCTGGGCGGCGCAGGAGGGCATTGCTACGGCGGTCGTAGACCACAAAGCCTACCCGGGCCGGGAGGCATTTGACCTGGCCTTGGCCGAGGAAATCGACCGGCATGCCCCGGCGCTGGTGGTGCTGGCGGGATTCATGCGGATTCTCACACCGGCGTTTGTACAACGCTACGAAGGGCGCCTGGTCAACATTCACCCGTCGCTGTTGCCGGCATTCCCGGGTCTTCACACCCATGAACGGGCCTTGGCGGAGGGCTGCCGGTTTGCCGGTGCGACGGTACACCGGGTGACGGCCGAACTTGACCACGGCGAAATCCTGGAGCAGGCGGTGGTGCCTGTTCTGCCAGCGGACACCGCCGACACGCTGGCGGCCCGTGTATTGACTCAGGAACATCTGATCTACCCGCGTGCGCTGGTCCGACTGCTCTCTGGGGGCGTTCAAAAACCATAGCGTAGTGTGACGTTTTTGCGCTGGGTATCGGTGGTTTTTGCTGAATTTCTGGCGTTCCCGGGGCTGGGGGTGCCTTTGGTGCCGGCGGCGCCCCGGTGGGACAATCCAGCCCATGCACCCCAAAGCTCTCCTAGACGCCTGCGCTGAAACGGTTCGCCAGGTGTTGCTGTTTCAGCACCCGGCCGATGCCGTGGTTTCCCGTTTCGTCCGTGAAAACCGCCTGGGAGTGCGCGAGCGCGCCACCGTGGCGGATACCGCCTACACCGTCCTGCGCGAAAAACTGAGGTTCGAAAGCCTGGCGCGCTCGGGCATGGGGCCGCGCGAACGCCGTCTGGCCATTCTGGCCTTTCAGGGGCCACGTGATTTTCTCAAGAGTGCGCTGACCGAGTCCGAAAAACACTGGCTCGATGCGTGCGATGCGATTGATCCGGCCACTTTGCCCGAGCCCAGCCGGCATAACCTGCCCGAATGGCTGGCAACCGCGTTGCGGGCCCAGGTCGGCGACGAGTTTTCCGCGCTGGCGGGTTGTCTGCTGGGCCCGGCGCCGCTGGATCTGCGCGTCAACCTGCTCAACGCCCGCCGGACCGAACTGCGGGAGGAAATGGCGCGTGAAGGTTTGTCCGCCGTCGAGACCCCCTATTCGCCCTGGGGCCTGCGCCTTGAAGGCAAACCGGTCCTCAATCGTCTGGATGCCTTCACCCGTGGTGCGATCGAGGTCCAGGACGAAGGCTCGCAGTTGCTGGCCTGGGTGCTGGAGGCAAGACGCGGCGAGATGGTGGTCGACTTCTGTGCCGGTGCCGGAGGAAAGACGCTGGCGATCGGAGCCGCGATGCGCAACACCGGTCGCCTGTACGCCTTCGATACGTCGGCGCATCGGCTGGACGCGCTCAAGCCGCGCCTGGCGCGCAGCGGGCTGTCCAACGTGCATCCGGCCGCGATTGCCCACGAGCGCGATGAACGCATCAAACGCCTGGCTGGCAAGATGGACCGGGTGCTGGTCGATGCGCCGTGTTCCGGCCTGGGCACCTTGAGACGCAGCCCGGACCTCAAGTGGCGCCAGTCGCCCAAGGACATCGAGGAACTGGCGGCACGGCAGTTTGCGATCCTCAGCAGCGCTGCGCGGCTGGTCAAAGCGGGGGGACGGCTGGTGTACGCCACCTGCAGCCTGCTCACCGAGGAAAACGAAGCGGTCGCCGAGCGTTTCACGCAGGAGTTTGCGCGGGCGGCGGACGGATTCCGCCTGCAGCCCATGGTCGATATCTTCGAACGTCTGAAGCTGCATGCGCCGGCCTCGCTGTGTTCCGGACCACATTCCGGCGGGGAATATCTGCGTCTGTGGCCGCACCGGCATGGCACGGACGGCTTTTTCGCCGCAGCCTGGGAAAGAATCTGAAGCCATCCACCAAGGCCTGCACCTACAATTGCGGACGGTACGGCCGCTGTCATTCGGTCGCCCCGTCGTCCATTCATCGCCTGAACCCTCATGAACGTTTCCGATTCTCCGGTGCTCAATCACGCCCTCGACTGGCTGGCCCACGGTGCTCTCGATCTGGCCTGGTGGCAGCTGATCCTGGTCACGCTGGCCTTGACGCATGTCACGATCGCCAGCGTGACAATTTTCCTGCATCGGCACCAGGCGCATCGGGCGCTGGACTTGCACCCGGCCGTCTCACATTTCTTTCGCTTCTGGCTCTGGCTCACCACCGGGCAGGTGACCCGGGAATGGGCGTCCATCCACCGCAAGCACCATGCCAAGTGCGAGCAGCCGGGGGACCCGCACAGCCCGCATGTATTCGGCATCCGTACCGTGTTCTGGAAAGGCGCGGAGCTGTACCGTGCCGAGTCGCGCAACCCCGAGACCATGGCCCGCTACGGTCATGGCACACCCGATGACTGGATCGAGCGCACCATCTACACGCCGCATTCGGCTCTGGGGGTGAGCCTGATGCTGGTGATCGATGTTGCGCTGTTCGGGGTGGCCGGGCTGACCGTCTGGGCGGTGCAGATGGCCTGGATCCCGGTTACGGCAGCCGGTGTGATCAATGGTATTGGCCATTGGTGGGGTTATCGCAACTTCGAGGCGCAGGACGCCAGCACCAACATCTCGCCCTGGGGGATCCTGATCGGGGGGGAAGAGCTGCACAACAACCATCATACTTACCCGACTTCGGCGAAACTTTCGGTCAAGCCCTTCGAATTTGACATCGGCTGGGCCTACATCCGTGCGCTGTCCGCGCTGGGCCTGGCGACGGTGAAGAAAACGCCGCCCCGCCTGGCCTTCGGCGATGTCCGACCCGTCGCCGACGAGGCCACGCTGGAAGCGTTGATTGCCCACCGCTATGAGGTCATGGCCGGCTACGCCCGGCAGATGCGTGCCGTCCTGCAGGATGAAGTCGAGGCGATGCGTGTGCGTGCCCTCGATGCGACGGCGCTTCAGGCGGCACGCCGCTGGATGCACCGGGATCCGGACAAGGTGCCGGCGGCGGTGCGTGCGCAACTGGCTCAGGCCCGTGCGGCCTTGCCCGGCGTCGACAAGATGGTGGCCATGCGCGAAGAATTGCGTCAGCTGTGGCTCAACACCAGTGTGTCCCGCGAGCAGTTGACGGCGGATCTGCAGGCCTGGTGTCGGCGGGCGGAGGACAGTGGTGTGGCGGCGCTGCGGGAGTTTTCACTCCGGCTTCGGACCGCGCGGGCCTGACGCGACTTTTTCCGGGCCGGCAGGAACCCGCCAGGTCGTCAGCGCAAGAAAACAGCCCGCAAAAAAGCCCGCATCAGGCGGGCTTTTTTTTGCGTAACCTGACGGGCAGGACCCCGGGGTGGAGTCCCGCAACCGCCGGACGTCACTTGAGTTTGACTTCCTTGTACTCGACGTGCTTGCGAGCTTTGGGGTCGAACTTCATGATCGACATTTTTTCCGGCATGGTCTTCTTGTTCTTGCTGGTCGTGTAGAAGTGACCGGTGTTGGCTGTCGATTGCAGCTTGATTTTTTCGCGTCCGCCTTTACTGGCCATGATTTCGCTCCTTGAAGTTCAGTGGGTTCAGGCCTGGCCGCGAGCGCGCAGGTCTGCGAGCACGGCGTCGATACCATTCTTGTCGATCAGGCGCAAAGCAGCGCTGGAGACGCGCAGACGCACCCAGCGGTTTTCGCTCTCGACCCAGAAGCGGCGGTATTGCAGGTTCGGCAGGAACCGGCGTTTGGTTTTGTTGTTGGCGTGGGAAACGTTGTTCCCGACCATGGGCTTCTTGCCCGTGACGTCGCAGACGCGTGCCATGTGGACACTCCGATACTTTTTCAATCCGGCTGACCGCAGCGGGGCGGCACCTGGGGTGCCCGCCTGGCGGCTCAGCCTCACCTCGCCAGAAGGGTGGCGGTAACCCGATTTGCCGCATGGGAGACACGCGCAATGCGCGCGTCGCTCAATTTCAGCAAAGCCGTCGATTATAGGCCAGATTCAGTCGTTTTGTTCCAGAAAGCGCTGGGCATCCAGCGCTGCCATGCAGCCCGTGCCTGCGCTGGTGATCGCCTGGCGGTAGACATGGTCCTGTACATCACCGGCAGCGAAGATGCCTTCAACCGATGTCTGGGTCGCGAAACCCTTCAGTCCGCCCTGCGTGACGATATAGCCTCCCTCCATGGCCAACTGACCCTGAAAGATGTCGGTGTTCGGGGAGTGCCCAATGGCGATGAAGCATCCTTTGAGCTCCAGATCTTCCGTGCTGTCATCCTTTGTGTTGCGGATGCGCACGCCAGTTACCCCCGAAGAATCACCCAGAACCTCGTCCAGTGTCCGGAAGGTTTTCAGTTCGATTTTCCCGGCGGCAACTTTGTCCATCAGTTTGTCGACCAGGATCGGCTCCGCTTTGAATCGGTCGCGCCGGTGGATCAGGTAGACCTTGCTGGCAATGTTGGACAAGTACAGTGCCTCCTCGACCGCAGTGTTTCCGCCTCCGACCACACAGCACACCTGATCCCGGTAGAAAAAACCGTCGCAAGTGGCGCAACCGGATACCCCTCGGCCCATGAAGGCGGTTTCCGAGGGCAGGCCCAGATATTTGGCCGAAGCACCCGTCGCGATGATCAGCGCGTCACAGGTGTAGGTTCCGCTGTCGCCGGTCAGTTTGAAGGGGCGTCGACTGAAGTCAACTGCGTTGATGTGGTCGAAAACGATCTGGGTCTTGAACCGTTCGGCATGCTCCAGAAATCGCTGCATCAGGTCGGGCCCCTGGACGCCGTGAACATCGGCCGGCCAGTTGTCGACTTCGGTGGTGGTCATGAGCTGGCCGCCTTGCGCGATTCCGGTGATCAGGACCGGATTGAGGTTGGCCCGCGCCGCATACACCGCAGCGGTATATCCGGCCGGACCTGAGCCCAGGATGAGAACTTTTGCATGCAAGTTGGGGGTCATAATCGGACAGTTTTCCTATTCATCGGAGAGCGCGTGTACATTCGCGGCGGAGGGGGATCAAGCGACGGGCATTTTCATCGATCACAATGGTCTTGCCCTCGTCTGGCAATCATTGTAGAAAGCCCCGCGCAGACCTTCAGGCATTCGCAGGAGTAGGCCCATGACCATGTTGTCCAATCTCGAATTGATCCGGCGGGTTCCGCTGTTCTCCATGTTGACGGAAACGCAGGCGAATTCGGTATCCCAAGCCGTCGTCAAGCGTCGCTTCAAGCGGGGCGAAGCGATTGTTGAGCAGGGCAAGAAAAGCAATGCGCTGTTCATCATTCTGACCGGACGGGCGCGCGTCGTCAGTGCCGACGGCCGGGGTCGCGAGGTGATTCTGGCCAACATGACGCCCGGCGACTACATCGGCGAGATGAGTCTCATCGACAACGAACCCCACTCGGCAACCGTTCGGGCCGAAGTGCAGACGGATGTGCTGATGCTCGGCCGGCTGGAGTTCGCGCGCTGCCTGCCTGAAAACACCTCCATGGCCTACGCGGTGATGAAAGGCCTGGTGCAGCGGCTTCGCCATGCAGACCGCAAGATCGAATCGCTGGCGCTGATGGACGTGTATGGCCGTGTCGCCCGCGCCTTGATTGAAAGTTCCGTACCCAACAAAGACGGATTTGGTCTGATAAAGGACCGAATTTCCCGCCAGGATCTGGCAAAGATGGTTGGCGCCTCCCGCGAGATGGTCAGCCGCGTGATGAAGGACCTGGAGGAACGGGGCTTCATCGAGGCGCAGGAGGATGGGTCGACCCTCATCAAGGAGCGTCTCAGTTCACTGACCTGAAGCCCGGTTTGCGATACCCTAGGGCAGCGCCTGCGGCGTGTGCAGAGGCTGGCGTGGCGTTGTTGCGCCGCGGGTCCGAGCAGGGCTCGCCATCATCGCTGGCAATTTGCGCGACACGGGCAGATGATCTCCTCCGACGGGCGTTCCGCTGGGCAGGTGGTCATCTCAAACCCGGTTTTTGAGTAACCATGGCCTCGTTTATTGCCCGGATGACCCTTTCGATCCCGTCCCCTACCTCCTCGACCCGCCGTGATCCGGTCGATGCCTCGCCGCGAACGGGGGGCGAGATTGCGCTGGTTCTGGGTTTGTTGTTGCTGGCCTATTGTTTCCTCTCGCTGGTGACCTATGCTGCAAGTGACCCTGCGTGGTCGACTTCCGGCGGGCACGATGCCACGGTGCGCAATCTGGGAGGGCGCGCCGGTGCGTGGATCGCTGACCTGGGCTACTTTCTGCTGGGCTATTCCGTGTGGTGGCTGTTGGCCCTGGGTGGCTGGAAATGGCTGAAAGCGCTGGCCCGGTGGTTGCGTGGTGAAGCAGCCGAGTCCTCCTGGCGCCGGCGGGCAACAACGGCCGCAGGGATCTTGGCCTTGTTGATAGCCAGTGCCCTGCTGGAGTGGTCGCGACTGTATCGATTCGAGGCCGGACTGCCGGGCCATTCGGGCGGCGTTCTGGGATACTGGCTGGGCCCCATGGGTATCCGGTGGCTGGGGTTTACCGGATCGGCGCTGGTGGCGTTGGTCCTGGGTGTCATTGCGGCGAGCCTTGCTTTCGGTTTCTCCTGGGCATCGGTGGCGGAATGGCTGGGGGCGCGGATCGAGCGAGTCGTTCAGGCCGCGCGCGATCGCCGCGAGAAAGCCCATGACGTTGAACTGGGTCGCCAGGCCGCGCAGGAGCGGGCCGACGGCCTGATGGAACTGCGCGAAGAAGTGGAGGAGCATCCCCCGATCCCGGTACAGATCGAGCCGGTGATTGTCCCGACGCCCCCCAGTGCGCGCGTGGCGCGCGAACGCCAGAAACCGCTGTTTCAGGAGATTGCCGACAGCAGGCTGCCGCAGGTGGATTTGCTCGATGCGCCGCCGGGACGCCAGGAGACCGTGGCTGCGGAGACTCTCGAGATGACCAGCCGCCTGATCGAGAAGAAGCTGCGCGATTTCGGGGTTGAGGTTCGGGTGGTGCTGGCGTCACCCGGACCGGTCATTACCCGATACGAGATCGAACCCGCCACGGGTGTCAAAGGTTCACAGATCGTCAATCTGGCGAAAGACCTGGCCCGTTCGCTGTCGCTGGTGTCCATTCGGGTGATCGAGACCATTCCGGGCAAGAACTTCATGGCGCTGGAGTTGCCCAATGCCAAGCGACAGATGATCCGGCTCAGCGAGATTCTTGGCTCGCAGGTCTATAACGATGCTAGGTCCCTGTTGACCATGGGCCTGGGCAAGGACATCGTGGGTAATCCGGTGGTCGCCGACCTGGCCAAGATGCCGCATGTGCTGGTGGCCGGCACAACGGGCTCGGGCAAGTCGGTGGGTATCAACGGAATGATCCTTTCGCTCCTGTACAAGGCGGAAGCCAAGGATGTTCGTTTGCTGATGATCGACCCCAAGATGCTGGAGATGTCGGTTTATGAAGGCATTCCGCATCTGCTGTGCCCGGTGGTCACCGACATGAAGCAGGCCGCCAACGGCCTCAACTGGTGCGTGGCCGAAATGGAGCGACGCTACAAGTTGATGAGCAAGCTGGGTGTGCGCAATCTGGCGGGCTACAACACCAAGATCGACGAAGCGAAGGCGCGTGAGGAATTCATCTACAACCCGTTCAGCCTGACACCGGAAACGCCCGAACCACTGGAGCGGTTGCCACATATCGTGGTGGTCATTGATGAACTGGCCGATCTGATGATGGTGGTGGGCAAAAAGATCGAGGAACTGATCGCCCGCCTGGCGCAGAAGGCCCGGGCTGCCGGCATCCATCTGATATTGGCGACACAACGTCCCAGTGTGGATGTCATCACCGGCCTGATCAAAGCCAATATTCCGACCCGCATCGCCTTTCAGGTGAGCAGCAAGATCGACAGCCGCACCATCCTGGACCAGATGGGGGCCGAAGCCTTGCTGGGTATGGGCGACATGTTGTACATGCCCTCGGGGACCGGTTTTCCGGTTCGGGTCCACGGAGCCTTTGTCAGCGACGAGGAGGTCCACCGGGTCGTCAGTTGCCTCAAGAGCCTGGGCGAGCCCAACTACATCGACGGCATTCTGGAAGGCGGGACCCTGGACGGTGACGAGTCATCGGCTGAACTCGCGGGCGAGGGCGGCGGGGAGAAGGACCCAATGTATGACCAGGCGGTGGCGGTGGTGCTGCAGGACCGCAAGGCCAGCATTTCATACGTTCAGCGCAAGCTGCGCATCGGCTACAACCGCTCTGCGCGCTTGTTGGAAGATATGGAAAAAGCCGGGCTGGTCAGTGCGTTGTCCAGCAGCGGCCAGCGGGAAGTACTGGTTCCCGCCCGTTCGTCGGGAGATTGACCATGGTGTCCGTAATGAGGCGGCTTTGGGCTTACCGGCGGTCAAATTGTCTGGGGTTTATTGGCGCTGTGCGAGTGCTGGTGGCCACGCTGGCGCTCGGCCAGGCACATGCGGTGGTGGCCGGCGGGCTGGCCAGCCTGGAGAGTTTTCTGAGCAATACCCGTTCAGGGCGGGCGAGTTTCACCCAGGTCGTCACCCCGCCCGCGCGGGACGGACAGATCAGCCGGGGTCGAACTTCCACTGGCGTTTTCGAGTTCCAGCGCCCGTCGCGTTTCCGGTTCGTCTATGCCAAGCCGTTTGAGCAGACCATCGTCGCCGATGGCCAGACGCTGTGGCATTTCGACGCGGACCTCAACCAGGTTACGGCGCGCAAGCAAAGTGATGTATTGGCCGCGACCCCCGTGGCGCTGGTTGCTTCGGCCAGTGACCTGCGGTCGCTCCAGCGCGACTTTGTGTTGCAGGACGCGCCCGATCAAGACGGCCTGCAGTGGGTTCTGGCGTCTCCCCGGTCCGCGGAGGGAACCCTGAAATCGGTGCGAATCGGACTGAAACCGGGTGAGCGGGGCGCAAGCCTGGCGGTGCTGGACATGATCGACAGTTTTGGCCAACGTTCGGTCTTGACGTTGAATGGTTTCGAAATCAATGCCAACCTTGCGGCGGGAACCTTCCAGTTCCGGCCACCGCCGGGCGCGGATGTCATTCGTCCGTGAGCGCGGCCGAGCTCCCGTGAAGCCGCTCGAATCCACCGCCCGCAGAGCGACAGCGGTTCCGCTGGCCGAACAGATGCGTCCACGGACCCTGGGCGAGGTCATTGGACAAAAGCATCTGCTGGGTGACGGTATGGCACTGCGACTGGCCTTCGAATCGGGTCAGCCCCACAGTTGCATCCTCTGGGGGCCACCGGGCGTGGGCAAAACGACCATCGCCCGGCTGATGGCCGATGCCTTTGATGCGCAGTTCATCGCGATCAGCGCAGTGTTGGGCGGCGTCAAGGACATTCGCGAGGCGGTCGATCGCGCCGAGGCGGTGCGGGATAGCCTCCATGCCCAACGGACATTGGTGTTCGTCGACGAGGTTCATCGCTTCAACAAGAGTCAGCAGGATGCCTTCCTGCCGCATGTGGAAAGCGGTCTGTTCACCTTTGTCGGGGCCACCACCGAAAATCCGTCGTTCGAAGTCAACTCGGCTTTGTTGTCGCGGGCGGCGGTTTACGTGCTGAAAGCGCTTTCGGACGACGATTTGAGGGAAATTCTGGCAAGAGCCATCGCTTTTTCGTCACTTCCCGCTATTGATTCGGAAGCGGTCGAGCGTCTCGTTGCCTACGCCGACGGCGACGCTCGGCGTTTGCTCAATACCCTGGAGAACCTGGCCGTGGCGGCCACACGAGAGAACCTTGCGCGCATCAGCGATGCCTGGCTGCTGCGGGTGCTGGGCGAGCGTCTGCGCCGTTATGACAAAGGGGGAGAACAGTTCTACGACACCATATCGGCGCTGCACAAGAGCGTGCGCGGGTCTGACCCGGACGCTGCGTTGTATTGGTTCGCCCGCATGCTCGACGGCGGTGCAGATCCCCGATATCTGTCCCGCCGCATGATCCGAATGGCCAGCGAGGATATCGGTCTGGCCGATCCCCGTGCCCTGCGCCTGGCGCTCGACGCTGCCGAGACCTACGAACGCCTGGGCAGCCCGGAAGGAGAGCTGGCTCTGGCCGAATGCCTGGTCTATCTGGCGGTGGCGCCCAAGTCCAACGCGGTCTACAAGGCCTTCAAGGCGGCGCAGGCTTTCGTGCGCGAGGATGGCACCCGTCCGGTGCCTTTGCATCTGCGCAACGCACCGACCCGCCTGATGAAAGAACTGGATTACGGCAAAAACTACCGCTATGCGCACGACGAGGAGGATGGCTTTGCTGCCGGAGAACGGTATTTGCCAGACGGCATGGCCGATCCGGGTTTCTATAAGCCGGTCCCTCGGGGCCTGGAGATTCGTATCGCCGATAAGCTCGCAGAGTTGCGCCGCATGAATAATAAGTCGGACTGATAGAAGGCCTTTTGCGCTGATGAAGCCGCAAACAGAGGGAAAACCCCGGCTGTCAGTTTGGCATCAGCTTTCTTGCCGTTCGCTACAATTCACCGCTGAAACCCGCCACTGTGTGTGTCATGGCGGGTTTTTTGCTAGGTAGCCGCCCAGCTCACAAGGTTCGACGCGCTACAGTCACCCATCGGTGGCGCGACAAACCCCGTAGCCGGTCATAAAACTCGGAGATTCAATCTATGGACATTCTGCTGCAACAGATCATCAACGGTCTGGTTCTCGGCAGCATGTACGCCCTGATAGCCCTTGGCTACACCATGGTGTACGGCATCATTCAGCTCATCAATTTCGCCCATGGCGAGGTGCTCATGGTCGGTGCGCTGACCAGTTGGGTCATCATCGGCATGATGCAGGCGGCCATGCCGGGCGCACCGGGATGGATCATCCTGCTGCTGGCCACCGCCATCGCCTGTGTAGTCGCAGCGGCATTGAACTTCTCGATCGAGAAAATTGCCTACCGGCCCCTGCGCAATAGTCCACGGCTGGCTCCGCTGATTACCGCGATCGGTATGTCCATCCTGCTGCAGACGCTGGCCATGATCATTTTCAAGGCCAATTACAAGCCTTATCCCACCTTGCTGCCGGCGGCGCCCTTCCAGATCGGTGGTGCGGTGATCACGTCCACGCAGATCATGATCCTGGGCGTCACCGCCATTTCCCTGGCGGTGCTGATGTGGCTGGTCAACGCCACTCGGTTGGGACGTGCGATGCGTGCGACCGCAGAAAACCCACGCGTTGCGGCGCTGATGGGGGTCAAGCCCGACATGGTGATCTCGGCGACCTTCATCATCGGCGCCATCCTGGCCACCATCGCCGGCGTCATGTACGCGTCCAATTACGGCACCGTGCAGCACACCATGGGTTTCCTGCCGGGGCTGAAGGCCTTCACCGCCGCCGTTTTCGGCGGCATCGGCAACCTGGCCGGTGCCGTCATTGGCGGCATATTGCTGGGTCTGATCGAAGCCATCGGTTCGGGATACATCGGGGCGTTGACAGGCGGACTGCTGGGTAGCCACTATGCCGACATCTTCGCGTTCATTGTGCTGATCATCGTGCTGACGCTGCGGCCGTCCGGGCTGCTCGGCGAACGTGTGGCCGATCGCGCCTGACCGACTGGAGATCGAATCATGAATTTCACCAGAACCCACCTGATCATCGGTGCCATCGGTTTGCTTGTGCTGCCGCTGATTCTTCAGTCGTTCGGTAACGCCTGGGTCCGGATCGCCGACGTGGCGCTGCTTTATGTCCTTCTGGCCGTCGGCCTGAACATCGTCGTGGGCTATGCCGGTCTCCTTGACCTTGGCTTTGTCGCCTTCTTCGCGGTCGGAGCCTACATGTTCGGCCTGATGGCGTCGCCGCACCTGACCGACACGTTTCCGGCGTTTGCGGCAATGTTCCCGAACGGACTGCACACGCCCTTGTGGCTGGTCATCCCCCTCGGGGCCGGTCTGGCGGGGCTTTTCGGCATCCTGCTGGGGGCGCCGACACTGAAGTTGCGGGGTGACTACCTGGCGATCGTGACGCTGGGGTTCGGCGAGATCATCCGCATCTTCCTGAACAACCTGGACCATCCGATCAACATCACCAACGGTCCCAAAGGCCTGAACCAGATCGACTCGATCACCTTTTTCGGACTGGATCTGGGCAAGCCCTTGACCATTGGTGGCTTCGAACTGGCCTCGGTCACGCTGTACTACTACCTGTTCCTGGTGCTGGTTGTTTTCAGCGTCATCATCAGCCACCGTCTGGAGCTGTCGCGTATCGGGCGCGCCTGGATGGCGATCCGCGAGGATGAAATCGCCGCCAAGGCCATGGGGATCAATACCCGCAACATGAAGTTGCTCGCCTTTGGCATGGGCGCCACCTTCGGCGGTGTGGCCGGTGTGATGTTCGGCGCCTTCCAGGGCTTCGTTTCGCCCGAGTCCTTCTCGCTGATGGAGTCGGTGATGATCGTCGCCATGGTGGTCCTGGGCGGGCTGGGGCACTTGCCGGGGGTCGTGCTTGGCGCGGTGCTGCTGGCGGCATTGCCGGAGGTATTGAGGTATGTCGCGGGGCCATTGCAGGCGATGACCGACGGTCGACTGGACGCCGCGATCCTTCGCCAGTTGCTGATTGCCCTGGCCATGATCGTCATCATGCTGATGCGCCCGCGTGGCCTGTGGCCCGCGCCCGATCACGGCAAATCGCTGCAGCAGTCCAGATAAGGAGGGCGACACCATGTCAGAAATCGTTCTCAAAGTCGCCGGCATTTCCAAGCGCTTCGGTGGTCTGCAGGCCCTCAGTGATGTGGGTATCACCATCGAGCGCGGCCAGGTCTACGGCCTGATCGGCCCCAACGGCGCCGGGAAAACCACGTTCTTCAACGTCATCACCGGTCTGTATACGCCCGACAGCGGCACCTTCGAGCTGGCGGGCAAGCCTTACCAGCCGACGGCGGTCCATGAGGTGGCCAAGGCCGGCATCGCGCGGACGTTTCAGAACATCCGGCTGTTTGCCGAAATGACCGCGCTGGAAAACGTCATGGTCGGGCGCCATATCCGTACGGGCTCGGGTCTCATCGGTGCGATGTTCCGGACGTCAGGATTCAAGGCTGAAGAGGCGGCCATTGCCAAACGCGCCCAGGAACTGCTTGACTACGTGGGCATCGGCAAATTCGCCGATTACAAGGCGCGCACGCTGTCCTACGGTGATCAGCGGCGCCTGGAAATTGCCCGCGCCCTGGCCACCGACCCGCAACTGATCGCCTTGGACGAACCGGCGGCCGGCATGAATGCCACCGAAAAGGTGCAATTGCGCGGGCTGATCGACCAGATCCGCAAGGACAACCGCACCATCTTGCTCATCGAGCATGACGTCAAGCTGGTGATGGGTCTGTGTGACCGCGTCACCGTTCT
This sequence comes from Curvibacter sp. T50, assembly GCF_057219955.1. Classification (NCBI taxonomy): domain Bacteria; kingdom Pseudomonadati; phylum Pseudomonadota; class Betaproteobacteria; order Burkholderiales; family Comamonadaceae; genus Curvibacter; species Curvibacter sp. T50. The sequence continues at coordinate 1,487,674 of NZ_JBXVVU010000001.1, read as the reverse complement.
CGACTATGGCAAGCAGATTGCCGAGGGCACGCCCGCCGATGTGCAGCGCAACGAAAAAGTGATTGAAGCCTATCTGGGCACCGGAGGACACTGACATGGGCACAACACTGTTGAAGGTCAAAGGCCTGAAGGTGGCCTACGGAGGCATCCAGGCCGTGAAGGGCGTGGATTTCGAGGTGCAGGAGGGCGAGCTGGTTTCGCTCATCGGCTCCAATGGCGCGGGCAAGACCACCACAATGAAGGCCATCACCGGCATCCTGCCGATGAATGACGGCGCGATCGAATACATGGGAAAGAACATCCGCGGCCAGGGTCCCTGGGATCTGGTCAAGCAGGGTTTGGCCATGGTGCCGGAAGGGCGCGGCGTTTTCACCCGCATGACCATCATTGAGAACCTGCAGATGGGCGCCCATATCCGCTCGGACAAGGCCGGCATCGCGGATGACATGGAGAAGGTTTTCTCCATATTCCCGCGGCTGCGCGAACGCAAGGACCAGCTGGCCGGCACCATGTCGGGTGGGGAGCAGCAGATGCTCGCCATGGGCCGTGCATTGATGAGTCGCCCCAAGGTGCTGCTGCTCGATGAGCCATCCATGGGCCTGTCGCCCATCATGGTCGACAAGATTTTCGAGGTGGTCAAGGATGTGTACGCCCAGGGCGTGACCATCCTGCTTGTCGAGCAGAACGCCAGCCGCGCGCTGTCGATTGCCGACCGCGGCTACGTCATGGAGTCTGGCCTGATCACCATGACCGGTCCGGGCAAGGACATGCTCAACGACCCGAAGGTTCGCGCCGCGTACCTGGGCGAGTAGGACCGCTGCGCCGGCGAACCGGCGGGCGCCCCGCGCGCAGATGGCCTACAAGATCCCCCAGTCGGTGCTGGTGGTGATTCACACACCGGGCTTGTCGGTGCTGATGATTCGCCGCGCCGACGCCAGTGTCTTCTGGCAATCTGTCACCGGCAGCAAGGACCACGAGCACGAGAGCCTGCGTGCCACCGCGGTCCGTGAGGTGCGGGAAGAAACCGGCATCGACTGCTCCGAAGGCAGCCCGCTGGGCACCGCCCTGACCGACTGGGGGCTGGAGAACGTCTACGCCATCTACCCCCGCTGGCGCCATCGGTATGCACCGGGTGTCAGTACCAACACCGAACATGTTTTCGGACTGTGTGTGCCCGAGGGCACGCCAGTGACCCTGAACCCGCGCGAGCACACGGAGTGGCGCTGGCTGCCCTGGCGCGAAGCGGCCGATATCTGCTTTTCGCCATCCAATGCGGAAGCGATTCTCTGGTTGCCGCGGTTTTTGCGGTAAGGTTCGCCGCGTGACCGCTGCCACCGAAACCCTTCGCATCGCAACCTACAACATCCACAAAGGCGTGCAGGGAATCGGTCCGCGCCGGCGGCTGGAAATCCACAACATCGGCCACGCCGTCGAGCAGCTCGACGCCGACATCGTCTGCCTTCAGGAGGTACGCAAGGTCCACCGCCTGCAGGAGCAGTATTTCACCCGCTGGCCTGAGCTGCCCCAGGCCGACTTTCTGGCCCCCGAAGGCTATGAGGCGGTCTATCGCACCAACGCCGTCACCCGGCATGGCGAACACGGCAACGCTTTGCTCAGTCGCTGGCCGGTGCTCAGTCACTGGCATGAAGACATGTCCGACCACCGCTTCGAGCAACGCGGTTTGCTTCATGTCGAAGTGCTGATTCACGGCCGGCCGCTGCATGTGATCGTCATCCATTTCGGGCTCATACCGGCAAGTCGCCTGCGCCAGGCCGCCCATCTGGGTCGGTACATTGCCCGTGAAGTGCCGCCCGATGCGCCGGTGGTTGTCGCCGGTGACTTCAATGACTGGGGCAACCGGGTCATGCAGGCAATGAACGCGAACGGCCTGCATTCGGCCGACACTGTGCGCTGCCCCACCTATCCGTCCCGCCTGCCGGTGGTGCAGCTCGACCATGTCTATGCCCGGGGACTGCAGCCCGCCCACCTGCACGTGCCCCGGGGACGTATCTGGAGCCAGATGTCCGATCACCTGCCGCTGATCGCCGACTTCCGTTTCTGAATTGCAACTGCACTGATGCCGCACCGTCACCAGATCCGGCTGCTGTTGGGTTCGCGTGAGCTGTTTCCCGCGCTCATCCGGGAAATGGACCGGGCGCGCTCGGACATTCGCATGGAAACCTACATTTTTGACGTGACCGGCTCGGCCGAGCAGATCGCCCAGGCACTGGAACGGGCGGCGCAGCGCGGCGTGCGCGTCTGGCTGGTGGTCGACGGGGTAGGCACCGGGTCTTTGCCCGAGGCGTGGCGCCAGCGGTTCGACGCGGCGGGCGTTCAGTGGCGCATTTATTCCCCCCTGGGTGCGCTGGGCCTGGCCATTCCCAGCCGTTGGCGACGCTTGCACCGCAAGCTGTGTGTCGTCGATGGCCGGGTCGCGTTCTGCGGCGGCATCAATATTCTGGATGATCTCCACGACCCTCACCGGGGTGCGATCAGCCGCCCGCGTCTCGACTTCGCGGTCCAGGCGACCGGGGCGCTGGTGCAGTCGGTGCAGGAAACCACCGCCCGTCTGTGGTGGCGTATCCAGACCGTGCGCCATGTGCGCGAGCGTCATTTCCCCGAGGCGTTCAGCAGCTTCCGGTCAACCGGCCTGCACCTGCCCTGGACAGCGGCCACGGATGTGCCGGACGGCACTCTGGTGGTTGAAAAAGCCGGGCTGCTGTTGCGCGACAACGTGCGCCATCGCGCCGACATCGAGAAAGCCTATCGCCGCGCCATTGGCAGTGCACGCGCCGAGATCATCGTTGCCAACGCCTATTTCCTGCCCGGCCGCAAGCTGCGCAAGGCGCTGGTGATGGCGGCGCGGCGTGGGGTCCGGGTCCGTTTGCTGCTGCAAGGGCATTACGAATATTTCATGCAGTACCACGGCGTGCGGCCGGTTTACCATCAGCTCCTGGCCGCCGGGATCGAAATCGCCGAATACCAGGCCAGCTTTCTGCACGCCAAGGTCGCCGTGGTGGACGCCGGAACCGAGCAGTCCTGGGCCACCGTGGGCTCCAGCAATCTCGATCCGCTGAGCTTGCTGCTGGCGCGCGAAGCCAACGTGGTGGTGCAGGACGCCGGCTTTTCGCAGCGCTTGCGCGATGAACTGGTGCTCGCCATCGAGCGCGACAGCCTGCCTGTCAGCCCCGTCGAGTACGCCAACCGCCCCGTGCGGGAGCGATTGCTCGACTGGGCCGCGTTTGGGCTCATGCGGTTGGCACTGTTCCTGACCGGCAAGCGCTACTGAGCGCGCCGGCTCGCGCCAACCGGCGTTCAGTCGCCGCCACATCCGCCCCCATCGCCGCCGCCGTCCGAACCGTCTGCCCCGCAGCCACTGCTGCTGCATCCCAGCGCGTTGCCACACCAGGTGCCTGCGTCTTCGCGGCGGGTGCAATCGGGCGCATAGCGAAACCCGCCGGGAATGGCCAGATCGGTGTCCAGGGCAAAAAGCAGGGGCAGGGCGGCGGCTTGCCGAGGGTCCAGCCCCTCGTCGCGGCAGCTCAGGCGCCAGACGCGCCGCAAGGGTTCGGCGCCCTGCGCCTGGGCGCGCATCACCTGGGCCGGGGTGTGGTGCAGCAATCGGCCAAACGCCTGGCGGCAGAAATGCTGATAACGGGCGGTGTCCAGTATCAGGGCGTGCCAGAGTTCATCGACCGCTTTGGACGGCATGGCCACCTTTTGCCCGCCTGCGGCCAGACTGATGCGAAAGAACTGGCGCAGCCCCCGTTCGATGTCGCGCAGCGCGGCGTCGTCCAGCTGCGGCCAGGTCTGGCGCACGGCATCGCGCAGGTGCGGCGCGAAGACATAGCCGTTGATGTAGCTCTGGCGTGCCTGCCGACGATATCGTCGCCAGAAGACGCTGGCACCCGCCAGGACCACCGACAGCAGGACGAGCGCGATGAGAAGTTTCACAGGGTCCTCCTTTTTGTTGTTGTTCTGTCGTGATTGAATGAAATTGAGATGACAAAAATATGACACACAACCCGGCGCGGCGGCGGCGGATGCCCTGACTTGCGGCTCCGCAAGGTCATCGGGTGGTTGATGCTATCGAAAACGTAGCTTCGCAAGACCGTTTTACCATGGGTATTGCCCAAAAACCCCAAAATTCCAACGCTGGTACGATGTGGCCATGTTGATGAAAGCCGAAAACGCCATGAATGAAGCTGATCCGGCGCGTGTGCTTGCCAGCGTGGACGAAGGGACACCGGTTTCGGTGAAGATCCGCGAACGCATCGCGGCTGCGCGCAAACGTTTCCATGCCAACGACAATATCGCCGACTTCATCCGCCCCGGCGAGCTTGAAGCGCTGCTCGATGAGGTGACCGGCAAGATGGAGGGTGTGCTCTCCAGTCTGGTCATCGATACCGAAAACGACCACAACACCGCCGACACCGCACGCCGCGTGGCCAAGATGTATGTCAACGAGGTGTTCAAGGGTCGTTACGTCCATCCTCCGGCGATCACCGAGTTTCCGAACGCCGAACACCTCAACGAGCTGATGATCGTCGGCCCGATCACGGTGCGCAGTGCGTGCAGTCACCACTTTTGCCCGGTGATCGGCAAGGTCTGGATCGGTGTCATGCCCAACGAGCGCACCAACGTGATCGGTCTGTCCAAGTACGCGCGCATCGCCGAATGGATCATGAACCGCCCGCAGATCCAGGAGGAAGCCGTGATCCAGCTCGCCGACCTGATCCAGGACAAGACCCAGCCCGACGGGCTGGCCATCGTGATGGAAGCCAGCCACTTCTGCATGGCCTGGCGCGGTGTCAAGGACATGGACAGCAAGATGATCAACTCCGTGATGCGCGGCGCCTTCCTGAAAGACGCCAACCTGCGCCGCGAATTCCTCGCCCTCATTCCCCGCTCCTGAGAGCCGCCGCCATGCTTGTTCGCCTGCTCTATGCCAGCCGCGCCGTCGACCCCAGCGCCGACGTCATCGAAGACATCCTGTCCCAGTCGCGCCAGTTCAACCCCACCAGTGGCATCACCGGCATCCTGGTCTATGGCGGGGGAATCTTTCTGCAGGCCATCGAAGGCGGCCGCGCAGCAGTCAACGAGCTCTATGGCCACATCGTGCGCGATCCGCGCCACCGCGACGTGGTCCTGCTGCACTACCATGAGATCAGCGAGCGCCGTTTCGGCGGCTGGACCATGGGCCAGGTCAATGTGGCGCGCATCAACCCATCGATCCTGCTCAAGTATTCCGAGCGCGCCGAGCTCGACCCGTACAGCGTCTCCGGCAAGGTGTCCGAAGCGCTGATCGAAGAGCTGCTGGCCACGGCGTCCATCATCGGCCGCACCTGAAACCTTGGGTGGCCCGCGGCCCCGACGCTGCGCCACCGCCCGTGAATACCGCGCCATGAACGCCGCCGCCGAACCTGCCGCGCTGACCACCCGCCTGACCCGCACCGTCGAATGGGGTGACTGCGACCCCGCCGGGATCATTTTCTACCCCACCTACTACCGCTGGATGGACGCGGCCAGCTGGCATCTGTTCGCTCAGGCCGGTTATGACGCCGAGCGCATGCGGGCCGAACACCGCAGCCTGCCACTGGTCCACGCCCAGTGCGATTTCGTCCGCTCGCCCCGGTTCGGAGACGCCTGCACGGTGGAAACCGCTGTGGCCCGAATGGGCGGCAAGTCCTTCACCGTGCGCCATCGTTTCCTCCGCAGTGATGACGGCACCGAACTGGCCGTCGGACAGGAAACCCGTGTCTGGTGCCGCTACGAGGCCGGGCCCGGCTCGCCGCTGCGTGGCGAGCCCTTGCCACCGGCATTGCGGGCGCTGCTTGCTCCGCAGGCCTGAGGCCGCGCCCGGCGCAGTGACCGTTCAGCCCGACGAGACCCGGCCCCTGGCCGCCGATCTGCCGCCGCTCCTGCTGGGCTGCGACTTCACCAGCCGGCCGACTCCGCGCAAGCCGGTGGTGATCGCCTGGGGGCAGTTTGATGGCAAAAAGTGCCAATACCCCTCGAAAAATGGTGCTTTGTCGCTATTAAAAATACAGCTATTGGATTCGTTCCCGGCGGTGGCAGAGGCGTTGCAGGCGCCGTCCGCCGCGTGGCTGGGCGGCTTTGATCTGCCTTTTGGCCTGCCCCGCGAGTTGGTCGAAACCCTGGGCTGGCCCACTGAATGGCGCGGCTGCATGGACCACTACGCCAGTCTGTCGCGTGCGGCCATCCGCGATACGTTTGCCGCCTTCTGCGCGGCACGCCCTGCCGGCGGCAAATTCGCCCACCGTGCCACCGACGGTCCCGCAGGTTCCAGCCCCAGCATGAAATGGGTCAACCCGCCGGTGGCGTACATGCTGCACGCGGGTGTGCCATTGCTGCGGGCTGCCGGTTGCCATTTCCCCGGGCTGTCTGCGGGGCGGCGCGACCGGGTGGCGCTGGAGGCTTACCCCGGCCTGCTGGCCCGCCAGGCCCTGGCCGCAGCGGCCGGAGAGGCGGCGGCACGGCGCAGCTACAAGGCAGACGACCGGGCCCGCCAGACGCCCGAGCGACTGATTGCCCGGCGCGCCATTCTCACCGCGCTGGAAGCCGGCACCGTGCCCCTGCTGCAGGCGGCTGGTCTGCGCCTGCGCCTGAGCCACGCCCAGCGTGACGCCCTTGCCGACGATGCCAGCGGCGATACGCTGGACGCCGTCCTGTGTCTGCTGTTGGCCGCCTGTGCGGCCGTGCGGCATGCCTGCGGTGACAACCCTCCGGGCGGCCCCGGCTGGGGTCTGCCGCCGTTTGATTCCCTGGAAGGGTGGATTACCGGCTGCTGACGCTACTGGCAGCGCCAGAGCGAGGGCCGCGCGACCCGGGCCCAGAAATCGGCCGGCACAGCGCTGGCCGCGCCATTGCAGCAGCGCTGCCGGTCATTGCGGTGCAGGTGGGCGCCGCTGGGGGCGCAATACAGGGCGGTTTCAATCACCCCCGTGGCGTTGGCGCGGGTGTAGTCCGTGGCCCGAAACCAGTAGTAGCCCCAGACCGTTCGGTGAATCGACTTGTTCCACGCCGCTTCGCAGGCCCGGGAGCTGTTGTCCCCGCCACACTCGACCCCGTTGCGGTTGGCGAAGCAGCACGTGTCGTGGTCCCAGCTGCCGCCATGCACCTTGCAGATGCCGTTTTTTACCAGCGGCGACTGCACGGGCAGACAGAAGGCCACGCCCTGCACCGCCAGCTGGCCCGTCACACCGCCACATTGCATGCCACCGGCGCCAAAGCAGAACTCGTTTGGCTGGGCAGCGACGGGGCCAGCCAAACCGATCACCACCGTCGCCAGAATCCGGCGGATCGTGTTTTTTCGCGCGCGACAGGTCATCAGATGCGCTCCTTCAAGGTCGCCGCAGCAGTTCACTGCCGTCCGCGGCGCGCAGGCGGTTGGCATCCACGCGCCTGACCCGGGACGTCAGGGTCGACTCCTCGCCAAGCCGTTCCGGGTCCTTGTCGGCGGGGGTCAGCAGCAGTTCGGCCTCGGTGTCGGTCGCTTTTGCAATGCGCAGGTGCCCTCGCGACAGCGCTTCGGCCTTGAAAGCCCCATACAGCAGATGGGTCTGGTATTCACCACCCGGCAGGAAGCGGATGGTGGTGATTTCGACCTGGCGCCCCGCCTTGTCGACCGCCCGGTATTCCCAGGTTCCAGTCAACAGGCGACTCCACTGCTCGGTGCTGGAATCCGCGCCCGCCGAACCCGGCGGGCGGGCTGCGGGTGGCGTGGGTCGCGCCGGGGCGATCCCGCTCTCGGGTGGAGCCGGCGCTCGGGGTGCCACCAGCGACGGCCCTGAAAGGCCCGCCGATGCGGGTGCGATCCCGACCGGTCGCGTGGCGTCGGTCGCTCCCGCCGGCACAACGCCGGACAGCAGCAGGAACAGGAACCCGCAGTGCATCGCCGGCCGCTTCATGATCGTCATTGCGTCAACGCTGAATCAGCGGGGAGCCGATCTTCGGCGCTTGCTTCACCGGATTGCCGATCTCCAGTTTGCGGTGCGGCGGCACCACCAGGATGTTCAGCGGCGTGGGCGATTCGCCCATGTCATACCGCACGCTGGTCGTATTCCTGAAGGCGCGGTGGCTCAGGGTGACGGCACCCCTGACCGGGGAAATCAAGGTATTGCGCAGGGTGGCCGGAACGACAAGAACGGCATCCCCGGTGTTGCAGGAAATCTCCGGCAGGCTCAGCCGCACCCCGAGCGAGCCGCTTTGCCCGGAGATCGACAGCTGATGCACGACCCCGGCGGCGCATTGACCGCCTCCGAAATCGAAATTGGCGCGCTGTCGCGCCAGTCGCACGTCGAAGCCGCGGTCCAGGCAGGTCTGCAGTTGCGCGTCGCTGGCGCGATCAGCGGGCGGCAAGGTGACTTCCAGTGTTCCGTCGGGCAGGAACAGCGAGGAGCCACCGAGGTCCCGCAGGCAGCGCGGTGCACGTGGGGCACTGATGCGGGGTTCGGCGTCGTCGCAGCGGGCCAGGTCGCCGTTGCGCACGACGTCGCACGGGGCCAGACCCTGGCAGGCTGCGATGGGCGGTGGATTGCTGATCGCCACCCCGGTGCTGCCGCTGGCGCGCATCTCAGCCTCGCGCCGCGCCCGTTCTGCGTCGCGCTCGGCGGTGCGCTGCGCGCATTCCTGCGCGCGGGCGGCCTCAACCGCCGGGCGGTTGGCCTGACATTGCTGGAATCGCGTTTCCGCATTGGCCCGGCAGGTCTGACGGGCTGCGGCTGCGTCGGCGTTGGCGGCGGCCTCAATCTGTTCCTGGGTGCCGGGTGTCAGGCCGGCGCTGTTGTTGCGGGCATCCCACGCAGCGGAAAAACGATCGGCCACCACTTCGATCGGAATGCGTTCACCACCCACTGTCAGGGTACCGCGCTGGCCGCGCGGTGTTGAGCCGGGAATGGACACCTTCACGGTCAGGGAACCGAGTGCGCAGTAGTCGGGCCCGGTTCGGCCGACGACGCCGCTGCCGCCGTTGACGAATCCGCCGACGCCGCGCGGATCCGATGCGCTGCCATTCGTGATGCCGCCCAGGTTGACGCTGCGCACGGTATCGAGCAAATGACCGTACACCGTCACGTCCCCTTCGAAACCGGCCATCAGTCGCAACGGGCGGTTGTCACCGGGCTTGAGCTTTGCCCGGCTGGACGCCGGGCAGCCGCCGATCGACTCCCATGCTGCCAGGGCAACGGTGGATGTGGTGGACAGGGTCAGCGCCACGAGCGGGATCGCCAGGATTTTGGACAGGTCGGGCATGTTTTCTTCCTTGGGGTGTTGGGGTGTCAGGTCCGGCCGCCGCCGGGGATGGCCGCCACGGGCGGTGGCAGGCTGCGCTCAAGGTGGTCCAGCAAGGTCTGGCGGACGGTGTCGTCGCGCAGATCGGGGAAAGCCACGTCGGCGGGCGTGACCATGCGGGCCGGGAAGCGGCGGCGTAGCACCTCGGCTGTCGGTCCGGTTCCGGTTCCCGGGGCAATGATCTGGTCCCACAGGCGGATGAGTTGCTCTACCGACGCGGCACGTGCGCCGGCCCCGCGCGCGAATCCCAGAGGCTGCGACGGGGTGACCAGAATCAGTACCGAGCGCTGCCGGTCGCGGCGGTTGGTCTGGTTGAGCAGCAGGTTCGGTCCGGGCACGTCGCCGATACCGGGGACCTTCGAGTCCTGATGGTCGAACACCTGCTCCTGCAGTCCCGACAGCACCAGTGTCTCGCCATAGCGCACGTCCGCGGTGGCACTGACGCTTTGTTTGAAGATCGACAACTGTTCGCGGAAGGTGCCGCCGGGCACGTCGCTGAAGAAGCTGCGGTCGGCCTCCAGGCGGAACTGGGCGCCGTCCGGACGCACCTGACTGGGGGTGACGCTCAGCCGCACGCCGACGTCGATGCGTTCCAGCTGCGCGGTATTCACTCCGGAGGTCTGCACCACCAGTTGTTCGCCGACGAAGAAGCTGCTGGGCTGTCCGACAAAGGCGGTGAGGCTGGGCCGGGCCGTCATCTGGTAGCGCCGGGTACTGCGGTTGGCGATGTTCAGGCTATAGGTCAGATCCGTAATGCGCAGCGCGCGGGTGATCGAGGCGGCGGTGCCCGGTGTGCTGGTGGACACCCGCTCCGCGCCGTAGCTGATGCGCAGACCGTCGAGCAGATTGACCCCCAGGGTGCGGGCATCGCGGCCGTCCGAGAGAATCATGACCACGTCCACACTCAGCTGATCGGGATTGGGCGTCACGTCCGCTGTTGAACCGTCCGTGACCCTGCCCGGGCCGCTGCCGGGACCAGCGCCTTCCGCATTCGCGGTGCGCAGCAGCTGGGCGCTGCGCCGCCGCAGCTCCGGTGTCCAGCGGGCGTCCGGGTGCTCCAGACGCTCGCGCACCGCCGCGTGGTCGCCCTGCGCGGCGCGCGCCATCAGCGCAGTGCGGGTGGCGCGCTCCGAACGGGGCGTCAGGCGCAGCGCCTCGTCGGCGGCGGCCTGGGCCAGACCGAACTCGCCGTTCAGGTAGGCCGCGGCGGCAAGCGCCTCAAGACCCAAGGCTTGCGAGGGGTCGGCTGCCACGGCTTCCGCCAGCAGCGCCAGCGCTTCACCGCTGTGCTGGCGTTGCAGGGCGCTCACCCCGGCCAGAAAGGGTGGCCAGAAGACATCGGCGGCGAAACGCCGGGCCAGGCCGTAACCGGTGCCGGCCAGATCAAGCGCGGCATCGTCACCGTCCAGATGGTGTGCCACCGCCAGCATCAGGTGTCCTTGTGCCGCACGGGGGTGACGGACCAGACCGTCCTGCAGCAGGTCTCTTGCTGCCGCGGTCTGACCCTGGCGCAGTGCGCCCAAGGCGGCCTGGAGCCAGTCCGGTCGCGGGGCGGCGCCGCCGGTGGACCCGCCTTGCGCCGGTGGTGCAGCCTCTGTGGCGGCTTCGTGAGGGGGCACGCTCGCGCAGCCAGCGGCCACCGCGAGGCCACACAGCGCCGCTGCGAGTCGGGTCATGCGGTTTCGGACGCAGCGCGTTCGGTCGGGGGGGAGTGGAATGCGGTTCATGGCGGCATGATCGGCAGTCCGGCGCGAACGCACTACCCATATCTGTGGGGGGTCGGTCCGGCGGCCGGGCGCTAAGATTCATGGTCCGGCCCGGCGCCACGCCGAGCGTTGCGCCGCACCGGTTGCCCCTGCCGCCATGAATACGCCACCGTCCCCCGTCCACGCCGAGCCCTGGCGCGTAGTGCTGCTCGAAGACGACGAGCGGCTGCGGGGATATTTCGAGCGCAGCATATGCGATCACCCGGCGCTGGCGTTGCAGGCCTCCTTCAGCCGCCTGCGCGACGCCCAGTCCTGGCTGGAAACACATCCGGCCGACATTCTGCTGACCGACCTGGCGCTGCCGGACGGCCACGGGCTGGAGCTGATCTACCGCCTGCGGCGTCTGCAGCCGGCTTGCGAGGTGCTGGTGATCTCGGTGCTGGGTGACGAAGACACGGTACTGGCCTGTGTCGAAGCCGGCGCCGTCGGCTACATCCACAAGGACGCCGCGCCGGCCGACATGGGGCGGACCATCGCCGATGTCAAAGGCGGGGCGTCTCCGATATCACCGATGCTGGCCCGTCGCCTGCTGGAGCGGTTGCGGCAGGTCGACCTTGCGCCGGAGGGCCGCCCGGGGCCGGGTACTGCACCGCCGCCGCCGGTTCCGTTGACCCCCCGCGAGCACGATGTGCTGCGCCTGATCGCCCGCGGCTACACCTACGCCGAAATCGCCGAGCAGGAAGGCATTACCCGCCATACCGTGCAGATGCACATCAAGAATCTGTACGGCAAACTGTCGGTCCACTCCCGTGGGCAGGCGGTCTACGAAGCCAGCCGGCTGGGGCTGGTCGAGCCCCCGCGCCCGTGAGCGACCGCACTGCCTCCGGGGCAAGCGGGCCGATCCCCGGCCCGGCTGCGGTGCTCCTGATGGCGGCGATCCTGCTCGTCGCGGCGCTGGCCTGGCTGGCGCGCCCGGTGACTCCCGGCGGCGACGCGCAACGGCTGGTTCGCGCCGAGCTGGTCGACCGGGGTCCGCCCAGCGGACTGGCCGGCGCCCGAAACCTGCCCTTGCACTGGGACCTGCAGGCCCCCGGCAAGTCCGGTGTGGTGGAGCTTCGTCTGCGGTTTGACCGCCCGGCGCGCGCGGAAGGCACTCCGCCCGAGCCCTGGGCCGTTGTGGTGCCCCGCCTGGGCAACGCCTGGACCATAGACATCAACGGGCATCCGCTCGCTTCGGGCGGCGAGCTGGAGCGCGCCAATGACGCCTGGGCCGCCCGCCGTCCGGTTTGGGTGGTGGTGCCGGATTTCCTGCTGCAGCCCGACAACGAGCTGCGCGTGCGCCTTCGCGCGGACCTTGGGCGACGTGCCGGGCTGTCCGCTGTCTGGGTCGGCCCGGCCGCCGAACTGCAGGCGCTGTGGCAGCGGGAGGAATGGGTCCGCATCACCTTGCCGCAGGCCGTGACGGTGCTGAGTCTTCTGGTGGCGGGCCTTTCCGCGCTGCTGTGGCTGCAGCAGCGTGATTCGCTGTACGCCTGGGCCGCGGTCGGCGAGACCGCCTGGGGTCTGCGCCTGATCGACACCTGGTGGGAGCAGACCTGGCTGGACTGGCCCGGCGCGGTGGCGCTCACCCTGGTGCTGTTCTGGGTCTGGACCGCCGCCCTGTACCGCATGATCGCGTCCCTTTGGGACAACCAGCGGCCTCGGTCTGAAGCGCGGGCGGTGGCGGCGGTTGTGCTGGCCGGGCCGCTGTTGCTGGCGGTCTCGTGGGTGGCCGGGCGTTCGCAGCCGCTGGTGCTGTGGATGCTCGCATCGCTGACGCTCTGGATGGTTCTCGCGGCGCGTCTGTGGTGGGACTGTCGCCGCCAGCCGTCATGGCCGCGCTGGCTGGTGACGCTGGCGCTGACGCTCTGTGTCGCGGCCATCACGCGGGACCTGGTGGCCGGCCGCTCGATGGTCGAACTGTATGAAGAGTCGGCGTGGAACAAATACGCCGGCGTGACGCTGGCCCTGGCGGTATTGGTGATCGTGAGCCTGCGCTTCAAGCAGGCGCGCGAACAGCTGGTGCAACTGAACCACAGTATCGGTGAGCGCCTGGCCGCCCGTGAGGCGGAACTCAACCAGCGCCATGCCGAGCTGACCGCGCTGGCGCAGGCCAAGGCCGCAGCCGAGGAGCGAAGCCGCATTCTGCGCGACATGCACGACGGTGCCGGTGCCCACCTGATCGCCGCCATCAAGCAGGTCGAAAGTGGCCAGGCGCAACGCGGCGAGTTGCTGGGTACGCTGCAGGAATCACTGGATCAGCTGCGGCTGTCGATTGATGCCATGAACCTGCCGCCCGGTGATGTCAACGCGCTTTTGTCGAGTCTCCGGTATCGCCTGGGACGCCGGATCGAGGCGGCGGGGCTGCGGCTGCAGTGGCGGGTCGAGGAATTGCCCCTGCTGGTCTACCTGCAGGCTGCCGACATGCGCCACCTGCAATTCATCCTGCTGGAGGCGATCTCCAACGTGATCCAGCATGCCCGCGCCAGCCGGCTCACGGTGCGTGCCACCGCCGACAACGGCGACGTGTTGCTTGAACTGGAAGACGACGGTTGCGGCAGCGACCCGACATCGACCGGCGGCAACGGCCGCCGGTCGATGACCGAGCGCGCGGCACTGGTCGGCGCCCGCTGCGAGTATCCACCGCGGGAAAACGGGACACTGGTGCGCCTGATATTGCCCCGGGTTCGACCCTGAGGGCCTCGCGGAGCCGGTTTTGATGTCAGAAAGGGCGATACCCATGGTAAAAAGGTCACTTTATGCTACTAACAACGTAGCGATCTAGGGGTGCTGGCCACCCGTCGCTGGTGTCCCGGGCGTGTCGCCGGTCCGCGTGGCGCGGGCGAAAGCGGTGGAAAATGGTAGACAGCGCCCCCTGGCAACGGGGCGCGCCGGCGTCCCCGGACAAACAGCGGCCGCCAAGCCGACAAGGAGACAGGGCATGAACACTCAGACGCTGACCAGTGACCTGCTGGTGATCGGTGGCGGGCTTGCGGGCCTGGTCACCGCGCTGGAGGCCTTGCGGGCGGGCCAGCGCGTCACGCTCGTCGACCGCGATACCCCCGAGCGTCTGGGGGGCCTGGCGCTGTGGGCCTTCGGTGGCATGGCGCTGGTGGGCACGCCGCTGCAGGCCCGCATGAAGATCCCCGACACCCCCGAACGCGCGCTGCGCGACTGGCAACGTTTCGGCGAACTGGACCCCGATGACACCTGGGCACAGCAGTGGGCGCGCTACTACGTGGAACACTCCCGTGCGCAGGTGTATGACTGGCTGATTGGCGAGGGCATCCGCTTCATGCCGGCAGTCAACTGGGTCGAGCGGGGCCTGCAGGGTGACGGCAACAGTGTGCCGCGCTACCACATCGTCTGGGGAACCGCGCGGGAGCTCACCCGGCGGATGATTGCACAGATGCGCGCAGCCGACACCGGCGGGCGGCTGACCGTGCTGCATGGTCACCGTGTCACCGAGGTCGAACGGCAGGGCGGCCGGCTGGTGGGCGCGGTCGCAGTCGATACGGGCTCGGGCGCTGCGCGGCGGCTGGTCGCGCCGGTGGTCGTGCTGGCCATGGGCGGGATCAACGGCAGCCATGAGCAGGCCCGTGCCCACTGGCCGGCAGACCGGCCCCGGCCCGCCACGATGCTCAACGGCGCCCACCCGTTCGCTGACGGCACACTGCACCAGGTGGCAGCGGGGCTGGGCGGGCAGATCGTGCGGGCGGGTGAGATGTGGAACTACGCGGCGGGCTTTCCCCATCCGTTTGCGCATTTCGAGGGGCATGGCCTGTCCACCATCCCCTGCAAGTCGGCGCTGTGGCTCAACCACAAAGGCGAACGCATCGGCCCCGAGCCCCTGGTCACCGGCTTTGATACCCACTGGTTGTGCCAGCGCGTGGCAGCCCAGGAAAAACCCTGGACCTGGCATTTGCTCAACTGGCGTATCGCGGCCAAGGAATTTGCCATTTCGGGGGCCGAGCACAACCAGCGCATACGTGACCGGCAGTTCCCGCTGTTCCTGAAGGAAACCCTGCTGGGCAATCACCGGCTGGTGCGGCAGATGGCGGCGGAGAGTCCGCATTTCCTGGTCGATGACACGCTGTCGGGGCTGGCCGCGAAGATGAATGCGCTGACGGCGTCCCACGACGTCGACCCCGCCGTACTACAGGCGACGGCAGACGCCTTCGATGCGAACTTTGCCCGGGGCAACAAGCTGCACAACGACGACCAGATCCGGCGCATTCAGCACGCCAGGCAATGGGGGCCGGACAAACTGCGAACCTGCGCGCCGGCGCCGCTGCAAAAGCCGGGGGCGGGGCCGTTCATCGCCATCCAGATGCAGCTCATCACCCGCAAAAGTCTGGGCGGGTTGCGCACCGATCTGCACAGCCGGGTGCTCGATGGCGCGGGCGCGCCTGTCCCTGGTTTGTACTGTGTGGGCGAGGCCGCCGGCTTCGGTGGCGGGGGGGCCAGCGGCAAACGCTCGCTGGAGGGCACCTTCCTGCCCGGCTGTATCCTGACCGCGCGGGCCGCCGTGCGGTCGATCGCGGGCGGCGGCTGAATCCAGCCCCGTCGGAACCGGACTTCACCGACAACCCGAAGACACCATGCAGGGCGACATCGTTTCCAGCGTGCTCTTGCGGCCTGGGTATGCCCGTCCGGCCTGATCCCTTGACCTTTTGATGCGGAGATTTCCATGACCAATGGCGCCCATGCCCTGATGAAAACGCTGGTGGATGCCGGCATCGAAGTCTGCTTCACCAACCCCGGCACCAGCGAAATGCACTTTGTCGCAGCGCTGGACAGCGAGCCAAAAATGCGCGCGGTGCTGGCGCTCTTCGAGGGGGTTGCCACCGGCGCGGCCGACGGCTATGCCCGCATGGCCGACAAACCGGCGGCCACCCTGTTGCACCTGGGCTGCGGCCTGGGCAACGGTCTGGCCAACCTGCACAACGCGCGCAAGGGCAAAGTGCCCGTCGTCAACATCGTCGGCGACCATGCCACCGACCACACCCGATACGACGCGCAGTTGCAGTCCGACATCGAAACCGTGGCGCGCAACGTCTCGCCGGGTTTCGTCCGCACCGCGAAATCCACCGCCGAACTGGGTCGCGACACGGCCGATGCCATCGCCGCTGCACGGGGCCTGCCTGGCCAGGTCGCCACCTTGATCCTGCCGGCCGATGTGTCCTGGGGCGAGGGCGGCGAGCCAGCGCCGGTACCCGCCATGGCCCCGGCCCCGGCGGCCGATGAGGGTGTGGTGGCGGCCATTGCCCTGGCGGTGAGGTCCGCACGGAAAGCCGCCCTGCTGCTTGGTGGCCAGGCCTTGCGTGAACCGGGCCTGGTGTTGGCCGCACGAATTGCCGCAGCCAGTGGTGTGCACCTGTTTGCCGAGGTGTTTCCCACCCGGCTGGAGCGGGGCGCCGGGCTGCCTGCGGTGGAGCGTATCGCCTACCTGGCGGAGATGGCGGGCGTGCAGCTGGCCGATATCGAGCACCTGATTCTGGTCGACGCCAAGTCGCCGGTTTCCTTCTTCGCCTATCCGGGCAAGAAGAGCGACCTGGTGCCGGACGGCTGTACGGTCCATACCCTCTGCAGTCCCTCTCAGGACGCCTGCGCCAGCCTGGCCCGTCTCGCGCAGGCGCTGGGTGCGGACCAGGCGACCCCGGCCCTGCAGGCAGCCTGGCGGCCCGGGCGCCCCCGTGGCCGGCTCAATGCCCCCAAAGTGTGCAAGGCCGTGGGCCATCTGATGCCCGAGAACACCATCCTGATCGATGAGGCCATTACCTCGGGCCTCCTGCTGGGCGCGATGACGGCCGGTGCGCCGCGGCACGACCTGATTACGCTCACCGGCGGTGCGATCGGGCAGGGCCTGCCCAACGCGATCGGCGCAGCCATCGCCTGTCCCGAACGCCCGGTCATTGCCCTCATCGGGGACGGCACCGCCATGTACACCATCCAGGCACTGTGGACCATGGCCCGCGAGGGGCTCAACGTCACTGTCATCATCTTCAACAATGCGTCCTATTCGGTGCTGAATGTGGAGCTGGAACGGGTCGGCGCGGAGCGTCCCGGCCCCAAGGCCCTTTCGCAGCTCGACTTGCACGGCCCCGTGTTGCACTTTGCCCGCCTGGCCCAGGGCATGGGCGTGCACGCCGTCCGGACCGATGAAGCCGAAGGCTTTTGCAAGGCGCTGGAATACGCATTGGCGCATCCCGGCCCGCACCTGATCGAAGCGGTCGTACCCGAGTCCCTTTCGGGCGCCAAACGCAAGGTGTTGCCCTGGCTGCTGCGTTCTTTGCCCTCGCTGCCGCCGTCGGTCGCCCGCGCGCTCAAGCGCAAGATCGCGCCCTGACGCACGGGCGGGTCTGACCGCTCAGCTGCCGTCCGAGGGGCCGCGGTTCGGCGGACGGGCGGGGGCGTCGAACCATTTCTCGCGCGCCACCACCAGAGCCTGCGCGGGCTGCTCGTAGAAATGCGGCGACATGATCTGAACGCCGTAGGTGTTGAACTCGTCCTGTATCGCGGCGTGGATCGCCGAGAGGATGGGAACCCGCTCCAGCGGCTTGTCGATGTGGGCGAACAGCTCGTATTCGACGTAGAAGTCGCTCAGGGCCCGCTGGTAGACAAACGGGGGTGGCTGGGTGCGCACACCCGGTGTGCGGCTGGCGGCATTGACCAGCATGGCGTGCACCTGGCGCCAAGGGGTGTCATAGCCGATGGTGACCTTGGTGGACACCAGCGTGCCCTGCTGGCCGGACAGCTTGCTGTAGTTGTGAATGGCGTTGGCCGTGATCACCGAGTGGGGCAGGGTGATTTCTTCGTTGCGCATGTTGACCACCTTCACCGCCAGCGCGCCGACTTCCCGCACCACCCCTTCGACCCCGTTGACGGCAATGAAGTCACCGCTCTTGAGCGAGCGGGAATACACGATGACCAGCCCGCTCATCAGTTGGGTCACGACACCCGTCGAACCCAGGGTGAGCATCAGCCCGAACAGCACCGACAGGCCTTTGAATGCGTCGCTGTCCGAGCCGGGCAGGTAAGGGTACGCGATGGCCGCGGCGACGCCCCACACCAGCACGGCCAGCAATCGCCGGGTGGCGCCCACCGTCTCGGCATGCAGCAAAGGCACCTGCACCCGGCCGGACTGCACCTGCTCCAGCGCGTGGCGCAGCAGGTCGTGGACGATGCGGGCCACCAGCAGGACCAATGCGATCGTCACCAGACCCGGAATGGCGCCCAGCGTGCCGGCCACCAGCCAGCCGCCGAGCTGGCGCACAAAATCGGTCAGGCGATCGCCCCACGGCTGGGTCCACGGAAAGGCGGCCAGTGTGGCGACCACCAGGGCCCAGACCAGGGTCAGCAGGGCCGGCCACAGCAGCAGCGCGGCCAGGCGCAGCGCGCCGACCCGCAGATACGTCGCCAGGCCCGGATCGGCCAGCTGCGCCCGGGCCAGCAGCCAGGTCCGCAAGCGCCAGACCACGGCGAGGCCCAATGAAAACAGGAGCAACGATCCCAGCACCACGGCCAGCCCCTTGAGCCACAACAGCGGTGCGCCCTGGGCGCGCCGGGCATCGGTGGCGTCCTGCACATGGCGGCGTGCGCGCTCGGCGGCTTCGCGCAGACTCAGCCGCTCCTCCGGGTCCAGATCGCTTTGCAGCACGGTAAACAGGTGGCGCTCGCCCGCGAGAACGGCGTAGCCGCTGCCCTCATCCAGCGAGGCGGGTCGCAGGGCCACCGGGCTGGCCAGCTCTTCGCCGGTCAGGCGGTTGAATCGGGTGCGGGCGCGTTCGGCCCGCTTGGCGGGCTCCAGTCCCCCCAGCGAGCCGCGCAATTCAACGATGTCGCGGTTGAACAACACCAGCATTGCCGGCTCGATGCTGCGGCGCACGCTGGATTCGGTGCCGGGGTTGCGGGGCTCGGCGCGGGCCAGATCGGGCGCCGCCAGGGCGAGCAGCGCCAGGACGGCCAGAAAACCGGCCGCCAGCCACAGGCGCCAGGGGGGCGGCGCGAGCACCCTGTCGGCGGGCGGTTCGGGCAAGCGGTCCGCGGTGGACAAACGGCGCCCGGCAAGGGTCGGGGACAAGGTCGATGGCATCGGCCTTCAGCCTATCACACCGCTGCGGTCGACGGGGCCCGTCCGCCAGCCTGGGCGGGGCGGCTGTGGCAGCATGGCGGCATGTCGGTATTGCATCTCACGGCCACCGTGGTCCTCGGACCGGTTTTGCTGCTTCAGGGGCGTCATGTGCGCCGGGTGACGCCTGTGCTGCCCGAACCACCGGGGCCACGCGACGGACACGCCGGCTCAGGGCCCGCGCTGCGCCTGCTGATCCTGGGCGACTCTGCGGCAGCCGGCGTCGGCGCAGCCTCCCAGCAGGAGGCGTTGGCAGGCCAGCTGGTGGCCCAGCTACAGGGGCATTTCAGCGTGCAATGGCGGCTGCTGGCGCGTACCGGCGATGCCACCCGCGATGCGCTGGCCGCGCTGGCCGCGTTTCCGGCGCAACCATTTGACGTGGTGGTGACTTCGCTGGGGGTCAACGACGTCACCGGCGGTCACAGCGAGCGGCGCTGGATGGCCGATCAGCAGGCCTTGCTCGAGCGCTTGCGCCGGGACTTCGGTGCGCCGCGCTGCCTGCTCTCGGCCTTGCCGCCGATGCACCTGTTTCCCGCCTTGCCGCAGCCTTTGCGTGCCTATCTGGGCGCCCAGGCGCGTCGTTTCGACCGCCGGCTGCAGGCGTTGGCACTCGATACGCCCGGCTGCGTCTGGGTCGGCTACGACGATGGCGAGAGCGGCCTGGAACCGGCCGACATGGCGGCTGACGGTTTTCACCCCGGCCCGGCGGTGTACCGCGAATGGGCGCGGCGTCTTGCGGCGGTGATCCGGGCGCCGGGGTCGGGCCGGCCGTTGCCTCCGGTCGGGGCTCAGGCGGTCGGATAGGTGCCCGGCAGCAGGATGTCGCTGCCCACGGTGTCGATCTGGGTGCGGCCGCAGAAGGCCATCGTCAGGTCCAGCTCGCGGTGGATGATCTCCAGGCACTTGGTGACACCGGCTTCGCCCATCGCCCCGAGGCCGTACAGGAAGGCACGTCCGATGTAGGTGCCCTGGGCGCCGAGCGCGCGCGCCTTGAGCACGTCCTGACCGCTGCGGATGCCGCCGTCCATTTGCACCTCGATGTCCTTGCCCACCGCATCGACGATCGCCGGCAGCGCGCGGATGCTGGACTCGGCGCCGTCCAGTTGGCGTCCGCCGTGGTTGGAGACGATCAGGGCGTCAGCGCCGGACTGCACCGCGAGCCGGGCGTCTTCCACGTCCTGGATGCCCTTAAGGATCAGCTTGCCGCCCCAGCGGTTCTTGATCCATTCCACGTCGCCCCAGTTCAGCGCCGGGTCGAACTGCTGCGCGGTCCAGGCGCCCAGGTTGGCCACATCGTCCACCCCCTGCACATGGCCGACGATGTTGCCGAACTGGCGCCGCGGGGTGCCCAGCATGCCCAGGCCCCAGCGCACCTTGGTGGCCAGGTTGATGATGTTGGCCAGCGTGGGCTTCGGGGGGGCCGACAGGCCGTTTTTCAGGTCCTTGTGGCGCTGGCCCAGGATCTGCAGGTCCAGCGTCAGCACCAGGGCCGAGCAGTTGGCGGCCTTGGCGCGGTCGATCAGGCGCTCGATGAAGCCGCGGTCCTTCATCACATACAGCTGGAACCAGAAGCCTTCGCCCGCGTGCTGCGCCACGTCCTCGATCGAGCAGATGCTCATGGTCGAGAGCGTGAACGGGATGCCGAACTTCTTCGCCGCCTTCGCCGCCAGGATTTCGCCGTCGGCATGCTGCATGCCGGTCAGCCCGGTGGGCGCGATGGCCACCGGCATGGCCACCGGCTGGCCGATCATGGTGGTGGCGGTGCTGCGGCCTTCCATGTTCACGGCCACGCGCTGGCGCAGCTTGATGGACTGGAAATCGTCGCTGTTGGCCCGGTAGGTGCTCTCGGTCCAGCTGCCGCTGTCGGCATAGTCGTAGAACATGCGCGGCACGCGGCGTTTGGCGATGACACGCAGGTCTTCGATGGTGGTGATGACGGTCATGGGGATGTCTCCGGCGTTGTTGTGTGGATGCCGCCATGGTAGTTCGCCTCACCGCCGCGCGGGTGTGAAGGCGGATGGGTCGCCCGTGAAATTATTTGGCCGCCACGGCAGCCGGCGCCGCTTTGATGCCGGCGCCGCGCACATCCAGACGCACCGCGTCCAGCTCGCGCCCGTCCGCCGCATGCAGACTGAGCCGGTGCCGCCCGGGCCGGGGTGACCACGTGACCGACTCCCCGCGCCCGATCGCCCGACCGTCGAGCTGCCAATGTCCGCCCGGGCCATCGGCGCGTATCGTCAGGCGCTGGCGACCCGGTGGAATGTCCGGATCGAGCGCCAGTACCGTGCCATCGGCCGGGCTGGTGATGCGCACGGCCCCCGAACCGGTCAGCGCGACGCTTTTAGGATATTTTTGGTCGATACCCGGCGCGAAAAGGTCACCTTTAGCTATTGATTCAATAGTGAACAGGGACTGCGTGGTGCCCGGCAGAAACCATTCGTCCCGGCTCGCTTCCAGCGCACCGGCGAAATGCACGCGCTGGCGGTCCAGTTTCGGCGGGGCCGCCGGTGGCCGGCTCGGTGTGCGCGCGTGCAGGTAGTCCATCAGAGCCGCCCATATCGGCGCGGCGCCGCTGGTGCCGCTGACGGCGTGCATGGGGGCGCCGCTGGCATTGCCCACCCAGACCCCCACCGAGTACCGGCGCGAAAAGCCGACGGCCCAGTTGTCCCGCATGTCCTTGCTGGTGCCCGTCTTGACCGCCGTCCAGAACCGGGTGGCCAGCACGCTGTCGGTGCCAAAGGTTCTGGCGCGGGCATTCGGGTCGGCCAGGATGTCGGTGACGATGTAGGCGGCGCGGGGGTCCAGTGCCGGCACGGGCGCGGGTGGCGCGTGGGTTGGGTTCGCGGGGGGGCGCGGACGTGTTTCGGGGGCGGCGGCTCGCACGGTGCGGACGGCGCCGGCATACCCCCCGTTGGCCAGGCTGCGGTAGGCGTTGGTCAGGTCCAGCAGGCGCACTTCGGCGCTGCCCAGCGCCAGGCTGGTGCCGTACCAGTCGCCGGTCTCCCGCAAAGGGAGCCCCAGGGCGGCAAGCTGGCGGGCAAAGGCGTCGGGCGACACCATCACCAGGGTACGCACCGCCGGCACGTTCAGCGAAGCCCCCAGCGCCGTGCGCACCGACACCCAGCCCTTGAACTGGCGGTCGTAGTTCTGCGGAATGTAAAGGCCAGCCGGCGTGGGAATATGGGTGGGCGCGTCCTCCAGCAGCGAGGCGGCCGTCAGGCGCTGCTCGGCGATCGCTTGCGCGTAGAGGAAGGGTTTGAGGGTGGAGCCGGGTTGGCGCGGGGCGACCACACCGTCCACTTCGGCCGCGGCGCTGATGGTGCCGGACGAGCCAACCCAGGCCAGCACTTCGCCGCTGGCGTTGTCGAGCACCACCAGGGCGCCGTCTTCGACGTGGCGCCCGCGCAATTCGCGCAGGTGGCCTTGCAGGGTTTGCACGGCGAAACGCTGCAGACCGGCGTCCAGTGTGGTGGACAGGCGCGCCGGCGCCGGGAGGCCGGCGTCGGCGACCAGGCGGCGGGCCAGATGGGGTGCGATGCCTTCACTGGCGGCGTAGTCGCGCCGCTGCAGGGCCGCGGTGACAAAAAGATCCAGCCCTTCGCAATCGATGCCGGGCGCGCGCGCGGCGGCGGCCGGCACCGGCGAAGCCGCCCGCTTCGCCGTCGTGGCCGGAGCGTCAGGCGCCGGGCTCATCGCCTGCAGCACACCACAGGCCCGCTGGGCCACGCGGGCGGGCGCGGCGTTGGGCGCCCGCACCAGGGCGGCGGACACGGCGGCCTCGCGCTCGTCCAGCCCGTGCGCGGCCTTGCCGAACAGGGTGCGGCTGAGCGCGTCGATGCCGACCAACTCGCCGCGAAACGGCACCAGGTTCAGGTAGGCCTCCAGAATCTGGTCCTTGCGCCAGCCGGCCTCCAGCCGTTGTGCGCCGATCGTCTGGCCGATCTTCTGGCCCACCGTGCGCCCGCCCGGCCCGGCGCGCCAGTCGCCATCCACCAGCCCGGCCAATTGCATGGTCAGCGTGGAAGCGCCCCGGGTGCGGGTGTTCCACAGGTTGCCCCAGGCGGCCGCCGAGACGGCACGCCAGTCCACGCCGCTGTGTTCCCAGAAGCGCCGGTCTTCGCTGAGCACCAGCGCGGTGCGCAGCGCGGGCGACACATCGGCCAGCGCCACCCACTGGCCGCGGCGCACCGTGGTGTCGGACCGCAGGCGCTGCACCACCTCGCCCCGGCGGTCGAGGAGGAGCGTGTCAGAAGGCTGATAACCGGCCTTTACCGCATCAAAAGCGGGCATACCCGTCGCAGAATGGTGAAAGCCTGCTATCCATAGCAGAGCAACCAGGCTGCGCCGGGCAGGGCGTTTCACTTCGCCGCCTCGACCTTCATCCGGGCGTTGGGCGCCTCGCCGAACATCTCGGGGGCGTACATCGCCTCGACCCGGGTTGGCGGCAGCGCAAAGTTGCCCGCATTGTTCAGGCGCAGCGTGTACTGCACGGTCAGCACCCCTTTGGGCACATAGTCGTAGTAGCTGCGAAACGCTTCGAAACTGCGTTCTTCGAACGCGGGCCAGGCCGCACCGTCGCGTTTTTCGCCCTGTGTGGCGATTTCGGAATCCCGCCCCAGCCCGGTGCCCAGGATGGTGGCACCGCCGGGTACCGGGTCGGTGATGACCACCCAGCTCATGTCCGCGGCGGCGTTGACCTCCAGTGTCACGCGCAGCACATCGCCGCGCGTGAAGCTGCCCGGTACCGCTTGTTCGACGGCCGTGACACGGCGGGTGATCTGGTAGCCGGCGTTCAGCGGCGCTTTCAGTTCAACGGCCGCCAGGGACTGCAAGGTCAGCCAGGGTTTGCCGCTGCCCTGGTGGTTCACGGTCAGGCTCTCGGGCCGTGGCGACCAGGGCAGCAGCGCGGTGTTGCCGCGCAGGGCGGCTGTTGCGGCGGGGGCGCCGAACAGGGTGGTCTGGTGCGGTGCGCCACCGGTGTCGCCGGGTTTGACCCGTTCGACCCGGGCCCAGTCGATGGTCGCGGTGGCGGTGCCCAGGCTGGCACGGGTGCTGCCGGCGACCGGTGTGGCTTCGAAGCGCGCGGAGAACTTCTCCAGGGCCAGTCCGCCCCAGAGGTTGGCCGTGGTGGTGGACCAGGCACCACGCTGCTGGCGGGCGATGAAACCGCTGGCCAGGCGGCCGATGTCGTCCCGCCAGGCGGGGTCGTCCAGGGCCGCCAGCAGCAGGCGGGCGGTATTCACGTCACCGTTGGTCATCAGCCACCACCAGTGGTCGCTTTGCTCGGTGCTGAAGGTCAGCTTGGTGCCCTGCCAGTTCAGGCGCGATTTCAGAATCTGGGTCGCCTCTGCCAGCCGCTGCTCGCGCTGGGGTACATCCGGCACACGCTTGAGGATGGCCAGCCAGTCGATCACCGCGCTGGTGGGCCACTGGTTGGGAGCGACGGTGAGGCTGCCCAGCAGGCGAGCCTGCACCTTGCCATAGCGCGACAGCGCTTCGAGCGCGGCCAGCTTGCGGATGTCCAGGTCCTTGCGGGGTGCCCAGGGCGTGCGCTGGAGTCGCCCTTCGACAAAGGCGATCAGGCCGCGCTCCATCGGCGCACGGACCGCATCGTCCAGCGCAAAAACCGGGTTCAGCGCGGCAGCTTCATGCGCAGCCGCCAGCAGGTAGGCCGTGAGGCTGTCGCTGCCGCGCGCGCCGTCGCCCGCCCGGGGCGGGAAATAGCTCGCCAGGCCGTCGCTGTCGAGGTAGGTCGGAATCTGCGCCACCACCGTCTGCCATGCCCGGGCATCCCGCAGGCCGACGGCCTTGCTGGCCTTCTGTTCAAGGCAGGAGTAGGGGTACGCGGCGAACCAGTCGCGCACGCCCGGCAGCCCCTCGGCCAGTCGCGGCTGCAGCGCCAGGCGAATGCCGCCGCGGGCGGTGCCGCCGTGGGCCAGCGCATCCGCCGGGGCCGCTGTGGCCAGACTGAAAGGGCCGTCCAGTTGCGCCAGGCTGGCTTGCTGGACGGTCAGCGGCACGGCGGGGATCAGCCGCTGGCGCGACTTCAGGGCGTCGCGGGCACCCGAGCGGCTGTCTTTGGCGTCCAGCTCCCACAGCAGGGCTTCGGCGCGGGTGTTCGCCAGGCCTTCGGGTGCCGTGACCGACCAGGCAACCTCGCGCGATTCGCCAGGGGGGATGTCCACCGACTGGGCGGCCAGTTGCAGCAGGGTGGCCCGGGGCGTGGCGATGACCGACATGGCCCGGGCGGTCGTGTTGCGCAGGGTGAAGGCCGCGCGGAACGTGTCACCTTCGCGCACCAGCGGTGGCAGGCCGCTGATGATCTGCAAATCCTGCGCGGTCTGCACGGTGGTCTGCCCGGTGCCGAACAGGCCGGTGGCGGCATCGGCGACCGCAACGATGCGCCAGCGCGTCAGGGTGTCGTTGAGCGGTACCCGCACCACGGCCTGGCCATTGGCGTCCAGCACCACCCGGGGGTTCCACAGAGCCAGTGTGTCCAGCAGTTCCCGGGTGGCACTCTTGCCGCCACCGCCGCCGGCGGGCACGGCCTTGCGGCCGTAGTGCCGCCGGCCGATGATTTCCATCTGGGCGGTGGAGGTTTCCACGCCCCAGCTGCGGCGCTGGAGCATGGCCTCCAGCAGGTTCCAGCTGGTATTGGGCATCAGCTCCAGCAGGGATTGGTCAACGGCGGCCAGCGCCACTTCGGCACCTGCGGCGGGTTTGCCATCCGGCAGCCGGCCGGTGATGGTCACGGTGGCAGTCGTGCGAACCGCATACCGGTCCTGGTCGGCCTTGACCGCCACGTCGATGCGGTGCGCCTGGGTGCCCACCCGGATTTCGGCCACACCCAGGCGGTACGCCGGTTTGCTCAGGTCCACCAGGGCGCTGGGGGCGATGTAGTCGCGGCCTTCCAGGCGGAAGGCGCGCCACCATTCGCGTGGGGCCTTGTAACCCCAGGTAAAAAGGCTGTACCAGGGCACCTCGCGCAGGCGACCGCGCAGCGCCAGCACACTGACATACACATTCGGCCCCCATCCGTCCTGGATCGGCAACTCCACGGTGGGGTCCTGTCCGTTGAGCGTGACGACGCGCTGGCTGATGAGGCCTTCACGCTCGACGGTGACCAGGGCTGTGGCGAAGCGAAAAGGCATGCGAACCTGGAGTCGGGCGGTCTCGCCGGGCTGGTAGCTCTTTTTTTCCGGCAGAAGGTCCATCCGGTCGTGGTCCTCCCCCCCGAACCACAGCTCGCCCTGGCGGGTGACCCAGACGGAGGTGGCGGCCTGGGCGGTGCGGCCATCGCGGTCGCGGGCGGTCACCGTCAGTTCCACCTCGCCCGCCTGGTCGAGCCGCGCCTCGCACAGGAGCAGGCCGCGGGAATCGCTGGTGCCGCTGCAGACACTGCCCAGATCCTTGGTCTCGGTCTTGTTGTCGTAGGTGTAAAAGCCCCCCACCATGCGTTTGCGCGTGGTGGTGGTGATGCGGGCCACGGCGCGCACGTCCAGCGGCACGCCGGCCGCCGGGCGTCCGTTCAGGTCGAGCGCCAGCGCCTGCAGTCGGGCGCGGGCGCCGGAGGAAACCCAGCCTTCGGTACGGATGCCGGCGATCACGGCCGCAGGCCACAGCGGGTTGGTGCTGCGCACCGTCTGGACCTCGCCATTGGGATCGGCGTAGGTGGCCTCCAGCAGCAGTTCGCGGGCATGCGGTGCGGCCGGCACGGCGTCGACGTTCACTCGCCCGGCACCTTGCCGGTCCAGCGTCAGGGGCAATTTGTCGGCAATGACCCGACTGTCCTGGCCGGAGGCGCTTTCTTCTTCGGCATCCTCATGTCCGCCCGCGCGGGCACCACGCGGCGGCTGGAAGCTGAACTCCTCATGGTCGGCAAACTGCAGGTTGCGCGGCCGCACCAGTGCGGACACCCGTACCGGCAGGTTCACCGCAGGACCGCCGGCGACGTAGTTGACCTGTACACCCACCGGCACGTTTTTCGGCGCCACCAGGCCCGCCGGGTCGGCCGGGCCGATCCGGCCCTCCAGCACCGGCAGACGGAATTCTTCGACCCGGAACTGGCCGGTTTCCAGCACCTGGCCCCGGCGCGCGATCGGCCCGTCGTCGCCATGGCGCAGCGCGATCTGGTACAGGCCCAGGCGGGCCGCCGGCGGCACCGCAAACTGGCTTTCCGCGCTGCGCCCACCGGTGGCGGTGCGCCGCCAGGTCAGCGGCTGGGTGAACTCCTGCCCGCTGCCCACATGGGTCACCACCAGGGTGGTCGGCAAGGGGTCGCCCGGCACACCCAGTCCATTGGAGGTTTCGGTACGGATCAGGTGTTTCATCGACACGGTTTCACCGGCCCGCAGCAGGGCCCGGTCCATGATGCTGTGGGCGCGCTGGTCCGGGCTGGCCTCCTGACTGGTGGGGAAGTTGAAGCGCCAGGGTTCGATGCCGCGATTCCAGTGGCTCCAGGTGAAGGCCAGTTCGTCGCCGCCGCGCGCGTCGGTGGCGCGGGCGCTGATGAACCAGGCCTCGCCGACCGGCTCCTCTTCGTCGGCCTCCGCGGTTGCGGTGCGGCGCGGGGTGGGGCAGGCCGGTGGCCGCGGCGACAAGCCGGTGAAACGGGCCAGACCCTGTGCGTCGGTGGTCGCCGTGGCCCGCACCGTGCCGTCGCAGGACGACACCGCGACCCGCGCGCCGGCAACGGGCAGGCCCTTGTCGAGGGTGGTCACCCAGGCGAGCGCGTTTTCGCGGCCCAACTTGAAGTGCACCCCCAGATTGGTCACCAGTGCCGAAGTCCGCACCACCATGGTGCGGCCCGGGCCATGGCGTTCATCCAGCAGCGAGCGCCCCAGCAAGGGGGACTGGATTTCGACGACATGAAAACCCGGCGCCAGGGGGATCCCCACCACCTCGAACGGTCGCGGCACCGCCGCTGTACCGGTGCCGGTCGGCTGGGGCAACTGCAGGGTCTGCACACCGGCCTGTCCGGCCAGCAGCGAGAGCATGCGGGTTTGCACACGCGAATCCTGCGGATCCAGTGGCCGTGGCAGCGGTCCCTTGACCTCAGCGGCGGCCTGCTCACGTGCCACGGTGAAACCATGAAAACGTTGAACCTTGCGGTACCAGGCGATGATCTCCGCGTCGGTGCGGGGCTGCAGCGTGCTGACCCGGCTGGCGGCCAGGCTCTGGATCGGCAGGGCCGCTTCGACATTGCGCAGCGTCACGGGCAACAGGGCCGGGCCCTCCGCCCCCTCGGCAAATCGCTCCACGACCCCGAAGGGCGCGGCGGCAAACTTGGCCAGCGGCGGCATGGGTGCCGTGGTGACTGGAAGGGGAAAGTTGGCGGCATTGCGCAGGCTGCGGCCCGAACTGTCCTGGAAACCGGCGGGCAGCTCGATCCGGAACGGGGTGCGCTCGGGCAGCGGGCTGTCGAAACGCACGGCGGTGACAGCGCTGTTGCCCTCACCGGGGTCAGCCTCGGGTTTGGCCGCAATGACCCGTCCGTCGGCTTTCAGTGTGATGGCCGACGCCAGCTTGCGGTCGACCGGCGCGTTGAAGACCAGGCGCATCGGCCGGATGGGCAGGCAGCCGGCCTGGGCATTTTCGCGCTCGCAGCTGAACTCGGCAGCAAAGGGCTCACGGACCTGCCAGGCAAAGCGTTGCGGGCTGCGGCTGGCGACTCCGGATGGCGTTGCCACCCCGGCGCCGTAGACCAGGGTGACCCGCGCGCCTGCCGGCAGGCGGCGGGCGCAGGCCAGGGCGGGGAAACGGGCCGGGTCTTTGGCGGCCGCCTTGTCCAGGTAAAGGGATTTGAGCAGCGCCGCGCGGGTGGCGCCATCCACCCAGCGCACGGGAACGCGCTCGCCCAGTCCCTCGACGGAACACCAGACCTTTTCCGTCACCGATTGCTGGGTGGCCGGGCCGTTGAGCTGCAGCAGGAAAACCTGCTCCTCGTCAATCCGCTCCCAGCTGCCGGGGCGTACCGACTGCACGAAGGGCCCGCCGGTGGTGAAACGCCAGCTGTCCGGACCGCTGATCTCGGTGCCACGGGGTGAACGGAAACCGGGCATCCGTTGTACGGTGCAGACCAGGCCGGGCGGCAGGTCCTCGTCGAACTGGAAAACCCATTCCCGGTCGTTGTTCCAGCGTCCGCTGCCCCGGGTGGCCTGGGCGTCGCTGCAGCGCAGGCTCAGCGGCGCGGCAGCCCGCGCGTCGCCGAAGACCACGGCGGGTTCGTCGAATCGGGCGACCAGTTGCCGTACCTGGGCCACTTCGCCCTGCGGCGACAGCGAGGTGACGGTCAGCGCGTGGCAATTGGCTGCTCCCAGCAACAGGGCAATGGCCCCGGCGAAACGGCGAAAAAACATGGTGCCCCCCGGTCGCGGTACAGGGGCAGAGCGTAACAAATCGGCCTTGGGTGATGGCGCCGCGCGACGGGTCGCAGGAAAAAAAACGGCACCCGAAGGTGCCGTGGTGGCGCTACATCAGCGGCTCCGTGCGCACCCGGGTGCGGCGGGCCGGCTGTTTCGCCGGAGCGGCGCAATCAGACCTTGGTGGCCTTCTTGATTGCGTCGGCGGCTTGCGTTGCGGCGGTGCTGAGGCTCGCCTGGGCGGTTTCGACCGCTTTCTTGGCCTGGTTCTGTGCGGTTTCCATGGCGTTCTGGCTGGCTGTCAGGGCGGTCTTGAATGCGGCAAACGCAGGCTCGGTACCGGCCGGGGCGTTCTTGGCCAGGTTGTCCAGTGCGCTGGCGAAAGCCTTTTGCGCTTCGGCGGCTTTGGCTTCAACGGCTTTGGTGAACTCGGTGCTGCTGCCGTTCAGGATGGACTGGACATGCTGCGCATAGGCGGTGGACTTGTCAGCCATGGGCTGGACCAGGCCGGCTTGCAGGGCCATCAGCTCTTGCGGGTCCTTGGCGGACATCACGGCCTGGGCGTGGCTGAAGGACTCGTCCATCACTGCTTTGGAAGCGGCCAGGTTCAGTTCCACCAGCTTTTCGAAGCCGGCGTAAGCCTGGGTGGTGAAGCCTTGCAGAGCCTTCAGGTTGGCTTTGTGGACGGCGGTGAATTGGTCAACGGGGTTGGTCATGGCGGACTCCTGGGTAAGGACAGTTTCAAAGTGGGCGTCGGCCTGATCCAAACCACCGCCCGTGGCTATGTTGCAGTGCAACATGAGTGCGAGTATAGGGAAAACCCGGGGCTTTGGGGAAAAAATGTTGCACTGCAACATCATTTAGATGACGCGACCTAATTCGGGGCTCGGGCGGAGCCAGGCCGCCTGGGCCGCGGTGGCGCGCCGGGTTGGCGGGCGTGCCCCGTCGTTGTGCTGGTCATCGGGG
The DNA here is from genome assembly GCF_057219955.1 of Curvibacter sp. T50. Lineage (NCBI taxonomy): Bacteria > Pseudomonadati > Pseudomonadota > Betaproteobacteria > Burkholderiales > Comamonadaceae > Curvibacter > Curvibacter sp. T50. Next base: position 1,457,159 of record NZ_JBXVVU010000001.1, on the reverse strand, counting down.
TCTTAAGCTGCCGAAGGGCTGCCGTGAGGAAATGAAGAGCGGAGTACGGACCCGCAACTCAATGCAAAAAAAATAGCAAAAAGCGACCTTTTTACGTTGGTTATGGGCACTTTGTCTACGAAACCGCCGTGCCGGACGGCTTTGCGCGATCATCCGCTGGCGGTCGGTCGGTCGGTCGGTCGGTCGGTCGGTCGGTCGGTCGGTCGGTCGGTCGGTCGGTCGGTCGGTCGGTCGAACGGTCGCGCCGCCCACCGCCATTGACCTTGCCTCAAAAGGACCGCAGCGCGGCGCCAAGGCGCATCAGATCGGCCGCGGTCACCGTACCGGATGTCTCGGTGCCGGTCATTGCGGAAAGCATGGCGCGCACGACCTGCGTCGTCGCGTCATTGCCGTCAGAAAAGGATTGCTCCACTTGGGCGCGTGTCTGCAGTGCCAGTGAGACGGTGCGCCCCAGTTCGGCCTGTACGGCAGGCGTAAAGTTGGCGCCGACCGCCGCCTCGAACTCTCCCGCACTCATGTTCATCGGGAAGGCCGTCCCGGCGACCTGCTTGACCAGACGCACCGCATGCAGCGAGGCCGTGACTGCGATCTCCTTTTGCACACTCGCGGGAAATGCCGCGACCGAAGCACCTGCCGGGGCCAGCAGTTCCAGGGCAGCACGTCCCTGCTCCATCTGCAGGGCAAACTGCGCCTTCGCCGCGGTGTCGAGACCGGCCGGGAAGCCCGTCAGTGCGGCGACGGCGTTCTCCGTGCTGGCGCCCGTGACCGGCGAGACCGATCCGGGCGAGGTCGCCGAGATTGACTCCAACGCTTGGGTCAGCGCGAGTCCACCGACACCCGCCTGCGCGGCGTACGCCACTCCCATCGCCTGGCTGACCGCGAGGTTGAAACCGCCGGCGGACGCCTGGATCTGGGCCATGCGCTGGAGCGCCGTGGCGGCATCCAGCGGGCTGACTCCAGTTGCGAGGATCTGGTCTACCGCCGCCTGCGCGGTGGTGTTGAGCGGTATGGAGGGCAAGGCGGTGACGAGCGCCACCGGCGCCAGTGGGGCTTTGGTGCTGGCGCTATTGCCGCATCCGGTCAATGGGGCGACGATGCATGCCAGCGCAAGAAGCGGCCCTACGGGTGCAAACGACGCCGGACGGAACAAGCGGGAAACACGAGATACAGGCGTGCAAATCATGATTGTTCAGCTCGAAGCCCCCGTGACAGAGACGAAGTTGCCCAGTGGCACTGTCGTGGTGACAGTGCGGCCGGCGTAGGTAATGTGCATTTCAACGGCCGTGCTGGCGCCCGGATTGCGGAGAAAGGTGACCGTCGGGGTCAAGGTTGCGGGCCCGGCGATCTCGCCCGCCACGGTCGTGCCGGCGATCACATAGCGCACCGTGGCACCGGCGGGAATGTACGACCCCGTCGCATCCAACTGGACCGGCACGCCGAGGACGAGCCGCTGCTCAGGGTCGTAGCGAACCATGCGTGCTTCGGCGGCCTGCTGCACATTGATCAGCGCGGTCGATACGCTGGCCAGTTCACCGGCCGGAGAGCGCACCTCGGCAGTCACCACATACTGCCCGGTCGTTGCCAATGCACCGGTGCGGTAGTAATAGGCCGGGGCGGCCGTTTCGGCGACCTGGCAGCCGACCCCTTCGGCCAGGCGGTCGCAAGTCATGGTCGTCTGGATGCTGGTGCCGCCCGGCCCGCTGGTGCGCCAGTTCACGGTGCTGCCGGCCGGTCGGGGGCCGGCGTAGGCGACGGTTGCCCGCTCGCCGGCCTGGAGGTCCAGCCGCGGAGTGATGATCTGCACGCTGCTGCGCAGATCGATCAGGCTGACGTTGCTGGCGGATTTATTGGCGCCGCCCAGCGGTACCATGGCCAAACGCGCCTGTACCGGGCTGGACCCGTGCATCGCGCGAAGCTGGTCGATATCGAAAGTGGCCTGGATAACCGCAGTGCCGACATGGATTTTGTTGCTTTGCTGACCTCTGTAAGTGCCGGTGGCTCGAATCTCGCCGTCAGCGGTCACCACGGACCGGTTCTCGGGCTGGCTCGTCGTGCAGCAGCCGGATGGCCCGGCCACGGACAGCAGGGCAATCCGCTCGTTCTGCGCATTGAAGATCTCGAGGTTGTAGCGGGTGGGTTCCAGGGCGTGAAGTCCCCCCAGATCGACTTGCCAGTTCAGCGACACGACGGGGCTGGCGGCAATATGGTGGGTGGCGCTTCCACTGATGGTGGCCCAGTGGGTTTTGCAGGCCGACAGTGTCAGCGTCAGCAGGGTAGCGACCCATATCCGCAGCCCGATGCGACCGAAGAATGCTGCCATGTCCTGCCTCCTGATGTGTGGCGCCGGGTACCGGGCCCGACTGAAAATGCAATGGGGTGATGGTCGCGGCTGGGGATGTCGACTTCAATCCCAAAAAATTGGTATTCGGCGCTGGCGGGTTCGGCGGTCTAATCCTGGGCATGGTTGCGCCGCCTTTTTCGCCGATGTCGGATTCCGCCGGCGACCCGCCGGAATCCGGGCGGGTCGGTGTCCTGCTGGTTGAGGACGATCCACACACCCGTGAACGATTCGCCGCCGTACTTGACCGCAGCGATGGCTATCGCGTTCTTGCTGCCTGTGACGACTGCCGCAGCGCCCTGCGGGCCCTGGAGTGCCTGGCCCCGAAGGTGTTGATGACGGACCTGGGTCTTCCGGACGGTTCAGGTCTGGATGTGATCCGCGCCTGCGCGCGGGCGCACCCCGCCTGCGACATTCTGGTCATCAGCATGTTCGGCGACGAGGCGCATGTGCTGGGCAGCATCGAGGCGGGGGCAACCGGGTACATTCTCAAAAGCGCGGAAGCGGACGAGATTACCTCCCACCTCGATACGCTGCGTCGCGGGGGATCGCCCATCACGCCCAGCATTGCCCGACAATTGCTGAGGCGTTTTCAGGGTATTGGCGATGTGGCGGCCGATTCCCCGCACCGCCCGACGGTGGTGCCGCTGGCCGAGCCGTTGAGCGAGCGCGAGCGACAGGTGCTGTCCCTGGTTGCGCGCGGGTACCGGCATGCAGAAATTGCCGAAAAATTGTTCATTTCGCCCCACACGGTCATTTCCCATGTCAAACGCATCTACCAGAAGCTGGCCGTCAACTCCCGCGCTGCGGCTATTTTCGAGGCCCAGCGGCGGGACCTGATCGATCGACCCGGATCGTGACCGCCAAAGCCATTGTCGGGAGACTGCACGCATGGCCCGTCGCAACGGGGCCGGCGGCGCCGGGGCAGGTTGCCGGGGTGCTGGTGCGCCTGGTGGTGGCATGTTGGCTGGTACTGTTCTTCCATGCGGCCATGGCGCAAGAGCGCACTGCCTCGCCGGTGGTGTTCGAGCAACTGGACGAGGCGGGCAACGCCAGGACGGTCACGCTGCCCTGGCACATGGCGCGCGCGCGGCTGGATCACGATACGACCGCGCCGGTTCGACTCACGATCGCCCCGGGTACCGAAGCGCTGGCGGTCAGCCGCGTGCTGGGAACCTTGCATCTGCGGTGGAACGGCCAGTCCGTCGATATGCCGTCGATGCTGGATGCCCGCAACCCCCTGATGCCGATGGCTATTGTGTTGCCGCCGTCACTGGCGCTTCATGGCGGGACGCTGGAAGGGGTGCTGGTCGCCCCGGCCGGATACTTGGGTGAAATCGGAACGATTGAGGCGGGCCAGCGCGCCGAGATCGTGCAGGCCGTGGGAGAGTCCCGCTACCGGGCGGTGCTCTTCCAGTTGCTTTTTGCCGGTATGGCACTGGGTATCTGTCTGGCGGCCGTTCTTTACTGGGTGGTTCGGCCGGGTGATGCGCTGACCACCTACCTGGTGCTGGCGACGCTGACCTTGTCCGGGCGATGGCTGCTGATTCATGGGCTGGGGCTGCCAGACCAGCGGTCTTTCTCCGGGCAGGTGACGGTGCTGTGCAACCTCGCAAGTCTGGCTTTTCTGAGTTGTTACGGCTGGCGGCGTATGGTGCCCGAGGGCGGGCCGGGCGAGCGCGTGGTGCTCGGGCTCGGCGCCGTGTTGGCCCTGGCGCTCATGGCGGGCGGGCAGACTGCACAGTGGCACCGCTGGGCCCTGGTCGCCTACGGCGTGCTGGCGGTGGGCTGGCTCTCAGCCCACGGAATTGCCAGCCGGCAACTGCCTCGCGACCGCGAAATACTGATCATCGTCTCCTTGTCCGCTTTCCAGGTGGTGTCCTCCGCGGTGAATATGGCGCGTTTCGGGACGCCCCTGACCGCCAGCAACCTGCAGGTCCCTCTGTACCTTGGCCCCCTGTTCCTTGTGCTCTGGGGTTTTGTGACCGCCGGCCGGTTTGACGGCATGCTTCGCCACTACCGAAGCCTCAGTCAGACTCTGGAGCGACAGGTTCATCAGGCGCGCATTGACCTGGAGCAGGCGTTCGAATCAATGCGCAAAGCCGAACGGTCGCGTCTTCTGGGCGATGAACGCGCCCGTCTGGCCCAGGAAATGCACGATGGCGTTGGCGGGAAGCTCACTGCGGCACTGCACATCCTTCGGCGCGAGGGCCAATCGGAGGTGGCCCGTGGGGTTTTGCAGGATGCGCTGACGGAGATGCGCCTGTTCATGGACGCGATGGAACCCCATGAGGGCGACCTGGCCACGGTGATCGGCAACTTGCGTTATCGGCTGGAGCCGCGGCTGAATGCGGCCGGTTTCGCGCTGGTATGGCACGCCGACGAGTCCACGGCTCGCCTGGACCTGTCCACCTCGGACGTGCTGCATGTGCAGCGCATCGTTGAAGAAGCGCTGACCAATGCGATCAAGCATTCCGGCGGCTCGGAGATCGCACTGTCGCTGTCGTTCGACCCAAGTTCGGAGGCTGTGATCGTGGACATTCAGGACAACGGGCACGGCCTTGCCGCGGCACAGCCGATGTCTGGCGACCGCGGAAAAGGCCTGGCCAACATGCGCAAGCGAGCCGACCTGCTCGGAGCTCGCCTGGAAACATCGGCGAGCGCCTCCGGCAGCCGGGTTCGCCTGCTGCTGTTCCCCGACGCCGAGCGACAGGGACCTGCGGCGCACTGAGGCTGCCCGCTGGCCCCCTTACCAGCTCACCTCGCGGTCCGGCGTGGCGCTGATCTTGTGGATGGTCAGGTCGGCACCTTCGTATTCTTCCTCGGCGTCCAGACGCAGCCCCATGGTGGCCTTGAGCAGACCGTAGACCACCACACCACCGAAAACCGCCCAGATCACGCCCAGGCTGGTGCCGATCAGCTGCGCGCCAAAGCTCACGCCGCCCAGGCCGCCGAGTGCCTGCTGGCCGAATATCCCGGCCGCGATGCCGCCCCAGGTGCCGCACAGGCCGTGCAGGGGCCAGACGCCGAGTACATCGTCAATCTTCCAGCGGTTCTGCGTGGCGGTGAACATCACCACAAAAAGCACACCGGCCACCGCACCCACCACCAGCGCACCCATCGGGTGCATCACATCCGAGCCGGCACAGACGGCGACCAGGCCGGCCAAGGGGCCGTTGTGGACGAAACCGGGGTCATTTTTTCCCGCCACCAGCGCGGCCAGCGTGCCGCCGACCATGGCCATCAGCGAATTGACCGCCACCAGGCCGGAGATCTTGTCCAGGGTCTGCGCGCTCATCACGTTGAAGCCGAACCAGCCCACGCACAGCACCCAGGCTCCCAGGGCCAGAAATGGAATGCTGCTGGGCGGGTGGGCGGACATGCCGCCGTCCTTGCGATAGCGGTTCGCCCGGGCGCCCAGCAGGATGACCGCCGGAAGCGCAATCCAGCCGCCCACAGCATGGACGACGACCGAGCCGGCAAAGTCATGGAAGGTGGCGCCGGTCACCGATTCGATCCACGGCTGGACCCCGAAGTGCCCGTTCCAGGCGATGCCTTCGAAGAACGGATAGAAAAAGCCGACGATGACCGCGGTTGCAATCAGCTGGGGCCAGAACCGCGCACGCTCGGCGATGCCGCCGGAGATGATTGCCGGAATGGCTGCGGCAAAGGTCAGCAGGAAGAAAAACTTCACCAGGTCATAGCCGTTTTTCTGCGCCAGCTGCTCGGCGCCCACGAAGAAGCTGGTGCCATAGGCCACGGCATAGCCGACAAAAAAGTAGGCGATGGTCGAAACAGAAAAGTCGACCAGGATTTTCACCAGCGCATTGACCTGGTTTTTTTTGCGGACCGTGCCGAGTTCCAGAAAGGCGAATCCGGCGTGCATGGCCAGGACCATGATGCCGCCCAGCAAAATGAACAGGGCATCGGCGCCCTGTTTCAGTGCATCCATGAGAGTTCTCCGGGAGTGATGGTTGATATTGGTGCGTATCGAGCGCCGAAACGGGGTGTTTTCGCGCGCTTGCACCAGAGGAAAGCAAATATCGCACCAGTGTGTGGCGGTTGGCGCCAGCTTTGTCCCGGTTTGGAAAATTGCACCGCATTGGCGCAGCCGGTCAACGCTCCACAAAAGAGAGCGTCAGACGACCATTTTGTGATGGGTATGGCAGAAAATCGGCCTTGAACCGGGGCATAGGCCCCGGCGCGGGCCTGCCGGGCCCGGGCGGCGCCTGGCGCGCCGGGCAGCGAACGGTGCGTTCGCGGTTTACGGCCGCCGGAAGCTGATCTGCTGACGCGCCCAGTGCGGGGCGGAGAGTTTCTCCAGCCGCACCCGCCCGCCGGTGGAGGGCGCGTGCACGAAGCGGCCTTCACCCACCACGATGCCGGCATGGGTGGGCGGCCCGCCGTTGCCGAACAGCACCAGATCGCCAGTGCGCACGGCTTCGGCCGGCACAGGCTGCCCCCAGCCCTGCAGCGCGGCCACGGTGCGGGGTGGCACCAGGCCCGCCTCGGTGCGGTACACCCAGGCAATCAGGCCGCTGCAGTCAAAACCCGATTCCGGGGTGTTGCCGCCGTAGCGGTAGGGCGTGCCCACCAGCCCGAGCGCGGTGATGGTGACGTGCTGGGCCTGTGCCTCGGTCAGGCGCCCGGCCACCTCGGGAAACGACGGGGACGGCACGGTGGGTTCCGGCGCCTGCACCGGTGCGCTGCCGCAACCCGCGAGCAGCGCCGCCAGCGCCAGTGCGGCGGCGGCGGTGAAGCGGACGGGCATTTCGGATGGGCGGCGCATGCTGCGCAGGATAGCGCGGCGCGTGATTCCGCACCGGCCCGGGGTGGCCTGATCGCTTCGAAAAAAAGAGCAAACAATGACCTTTTGACGCTGGGTAAGGGCCAAAAAGTCTTGAAATTTCCCGCCGGGGCGGTCCCGCCGCCGCCATGGCCTGCCCGGCAGGCGTTTGTTGGCCGCCGCCGGTTCACGCGGCCGGGGTCAGCACCTCGGGGTGTTGGCGCGCATAGGCCTCGGCCAGCGCCGGGTCGCGGCGCTGCACCTCGGCGTGACTGACACGGCCGGTGCGGGTCATGTAGCTGTAGGCGAATTCCACCGGGTTCATCGTGCGCAGGTGCTCGTCCATGTGCTCGTACCAGCGCAGGCTGATGTTGGCCGCGTCCCAGATCTTCTTCATGGGCGGCAGGCGCAGCTGCTGGTAGGCGGCCAGCGCGGCGGGCACATCGGTGCCGTGCTCGCGGAAGGCCTTGGCCAGCGCCACCGCGTCTTCCATGGCCAGCCGCGTGCCGGAGCCGATGGAGAAATGCGCGGTGCGCAGCGCGTCGCCCATCAGCACCACCTTGCCGAAGCTCCAGCGATCGTTCCAGATCGCGGGAAACTGGCGCCAGTAGGAGTTGTTCGACAGGATGGGGTGGCCGCCCAGGTCGGGGGCGAACACCTGCTCGCAGTGGCGGATGGTGTCCTCGGGGCTCATCGTCTCGAAGCCGGCGCGGCGCCAGGTGGCGTCTTCCACCTCCACCAGGAAGGTGCTCATGCCGGCGCTGTAGCGGTAATGGTGCGCGCAGAACACGCCGTGGGGCGTGTCGCGGAACGTCAATGACAGGCTGTCGAACACCTGGCTGGTGCCGTACCAGATGAAGCGGTTCGGCCGCCAGTCGGTGGTGGTGCCGAAGGCGGCTTCGTTCTCGGTGCGCACCCAGGAGAACGCACCGTTGGCGCCGACGATCAGGTCGGCGTCCTGCAGCTCGTTCAGCGAGGTGATGTCGCGCTCGAACGCGATGGACACGCCCAGCCGCTCCACATAGGCGTACAGCAGCGTCAGCAGTTCCAGCCGGCCGGTGGCGGAAAAGCCGTTGCCGGTGATAGGGATGCGCGTGTCGTTGACCTGGATCGTGAGGTGCGGCCAGGTCTCCATGTGCGGCGTCAGGTACTGGTAGAGATCCTCGTCGTCGGCGCGCAGGAATTCCAGCGCCCGGTCGGAAAACACCACGCCGAAGCCCCAGGTGGCGCTGCGCGGGCCGCGCTCGTACAGGGTGATCTCGTGGCGCGGGTCCTGGCGCTTCATCAGCGCGGCAAAGGTCAGGCCGGCGGGGCCGGCACCGATGATGGCGATCTTCATGGGGTGTCTCCTGAATGTTTTGTCGGGTCTGGGGGGATCAGCGGCTGGCCTCGGCATCGAGCCGGGCGGCGATGGCGTCGCGCAGTTCGCGCTTGAGGATCTTGCCGACCGGGCTGAGCGGGAACTGCGCCACCACCTCCAGCCGCTCGGGCAGCTTGTAGCTGGCGATTTGTTGGCTGCGCAGGAAGGCGATGAGCGCTTCGAACGTGAGGCTTTCGCCCTCGCGCAGGATCACGAAGGCGCAGGCCTTTTCACCGAACACCGGGTCGGGCATGGCCACCAGGCAGGCCGACTTGACGGCCGGGTGGCGGTGGATGAAGTTCTCGACCTCTTCGCAGCTGATTTTTTCGCCGCCGCGGTTGATCAGGTCCTTGCGCCGGCCCTCGGCCTGGATGTTGCGGCCCCATTTGCGCACGATGTCGCCCATGCGGTAGAAGCCGTCCGCGGTGAAGGCCTCGGTGTTCTTCTCGGGCGCGCGGTAGTAGCCGCGGATCGTGTAAGGCCCGCGCGTGATGAGCTCGCCCGCCTCGCCGTCGGGCACTTCCCGGCCGTCGTCGTCCACCACCGCGATCTCGTCGTCCTCGCACACCGGCCGGCCCGAGCTGTGCAGGATCAGCTCCAGCGGGTCGTCCAGCCGCGTCATGTTGATCAGGCCCTCGGCGGTGCCGTAGATCTCCTGCGGCGTGCAGCCCAGCTCGTCGATCAGGCGCTGGCGCAGCTCCGGGGCCAGCCGCGCGCCCCCGTTCTGCACCACCTTCAGCGACGAGTGGTCGAAGCGCTTCGGCTCATCCGAGGCCAGCCAGGCGCTGATCAGCGGCACCACGGCCGCAATCACGGTCACGCGCTCCTGCTCGACCAGGCGGAAGATCTCGGCCGTGTCCGTGCTCGGCGCCAGCACCACCGTGCCGCCGGAATAGAAAGCGCCCAGGATGCCCGGCGAGGCCAGGTTGTAGTTGTGGCCCAAAGGCAGGATGGCCATGAACACCGTCTGCTCATCAAAACCGGCGGCCCGGCCGCACAGGCGGGCGTTGAGCACGTAGTCCTCGTGCGTGCGCGGGATCAGCTTGGACAGCGAGGTGGTGCCGCCCGACAGCAGCATCGTGGCTACGTCGGTGGGCTCGAAGCGGGCCGTGGCCAGCGTGGCCTCGATCGCAGCGTCGTCGTCGCCGGCGACCCCGTCCAGCAATGCGGCGTGCGCGGTCTGGCCGTCGCCGGCTTCACCCACCACGAACACGCGCAGGCCGGCAAACTCCCCCTGCATCTGGGTCGCCATCGGCCGGTAGTCGAAATGGTGCGCCACGTCGGGCACCACATAGGCCACGGCGCCGGACGCTCGGATGAAATGCCGCACCTCGGTGGCGCGGTGCGCCCGCAGCGCCAGCACCGGAATCGCGCCGATGCGCACCAGCGCCAGGTACCAATGAACAAACTCGGGCGTGTTGGGCAGCTGCACCACCACCCGGTCCAGCGGCCGGATGCCCTGGCGCCGCAAGGCCACGCCCAGGCGGGCGCTGGCGCGGTCCAGATCGGCGTAGGTCTCGCGGCGCTCGCCGGCCACCAGGGCCACCTTGTCGGGCAGGCGGGCCACGGTGCGGGCGACCATGGCCCACAGCGTCAGGCCCTCGCGGTAGCCGGCCGCGCGGTAGCGCGCTTCGCGCTCGGGCGGCCAGGGGGTGCATCCGTCCAGCATGGGGTGTCTCCTGTTTTGTGGGTGTGGCCTCACTGTAGGTTTGGCAGACAATCCGTGCAACGAATGGCAACGAATAGATATATTCCTATGTCAAATGATGCAGCGCCCAATGGCCTGGATGCCCGGCTGGACTTTCACCTGCTGCTGGTGTTCGAGGCGGTGTATGCCGAGCGGCACATCTCCCGTGCCGCCCAGCGCCTGGGCCTGGCCCAGCCGACGGTCAGCAACGCGCTGGGCCGGTTGCGCCAGCTGACGGGTGACCCGCTGTTCGTGCGCACCGGGCGCGGCATGGTGCCCACACCGCATGCCGAGCGGCTGGCCGTGCCGTTGCGCGAGGCGCTGGCCACGCTGCGGGCGGCGCTGCGGGCGCGGTCCCGGTTCGACCCGGCGCAGGACCGGCGGCATTTCACCCTGTTCCTCACCGACCTGGGCGAGGCCTTCTTTCTGCCCCGCCTGCTGGCGCGGCTGCGCGAGGTGGCGCCCGGCGTGACGCTCACCACGCTGCCCATGCCCGACCGTGACCCCCAGGCGGCGCTGGAGCACGGCGAGGTGGACCTGGCCATCGGCAACCTGCCCGACCTGGCGCCGGGTTTTTACCAGCAGCGGCTGTTTCGCGAACACTACGTGGCCATCCTGCGGCCCGATCACCCGCTGCTGAGCGGAGCGATGACGCCGGAGCGGTTCGATCAGGCGCATCACGCCGTGGTGCTGCCCCACGGCACCGGCCACAGCGTGGTGGAACAGGCCCTGGTGGCGCGCGGCCAGCAGGCGCGCATCGTGCTGCGGGTGCAGAACTTTCTGGTGCTGCCGGCCATCGTCACCGGCACCGACCTGGTCGCCCTGGTGCCGCGCAGCGCGGCGCGTGTGCTCGCGGCCCACCAGCCGCTGGGCCAGCTCGCATCCCCGCTCGACGTGCCCGACTTCGTGGTGCGTCAATGCTGGCCCCAGCGCCTGCACGGCGACGCGGCGCACCAGTGGCTGCGGGGGCTGGTGGCGGAGCTGTTCGGGGAAGGGGGCGGACAGTCTGAGGCGTGAGCGTGTCATGTTGACTGCATCGACACGTCGCCAGAACGTGTCGACGTTTTGCGGTTTTGTGAACATGAAGGCCCCATGCGGGGCTGCGTCGCCGTCCCCAATCTGTAAGCAGCAGGAGTCCCTGCGACATCGAGGCCTGAAAAGTCCTGAAACCATAGCAAACAACGACCATTTCAAGATGGGTATGGGCACTTTCCAGTCGAATTTTTCCCCGGAACCCTGCTGGGTGCCATTGGGTGGGCGCGCCGGGCCAGGCCGGTGTCCCGCTCAGGCCGCGAACGCCTCCACCGCCAGGTCGATGAAGGCCCGCACCTTGGGCGTGAGGTAGCGGGCGCTGGCGAAGACGGCGTGCACCGGTGCGGACGGCAGCTGCCAGTCGGCCAGCACCGGCACCAGGCGGCCGGCGTCCACCTCGGGCTGTGCCAGCAGCAGCGGCAGCTGGGCGATGCCCAGCGCGTCGACGGCGGCGTCGCGCACCGCGAAGCTGTTGTTGGCGTTCAGACGGGCCACGGGTTCGACGCGCTGGGTGTCCGCGCCGCGGGTGAAGGTCCAGACCAGGCGCAGGCGCGAACCCGAAAAGCGGATCAGGGCGTGCTGCGCCAGGTCGCCCGGCTGGCGGGGCGGTGGATGGCGGCGCAGGTAGCCGGGTGCCGCGAACAGGCCGTAGCGCAGCTCGCCCAGCTTGCGGGCCGCCAGGGTGGAGTCGGCCAGCGGGCCCACGCGCACGGCCAGGTCGAAGCCCTCGTGCACGAGGTCCACCACCCGCCCGGTCATTTCCAGGTCCACATTCACGTCGGGGTGGCGCAACAGGTAGTCGCGCACCCAGCGGTTGACGGCCAGCATCCCGAACTCCACGCCGCAGCTCAGGCGCAGGGTGCCGCGCGGCTCGCCCTGGGCCTGCTGCACGGTGCGCCGCGCGTCATCCGCCGCGCCCAGGATGCCGACCGCCCGCTCGAAAAACTCGCGGCCGATCTCGGTCAGCGAGAGCGAGCGTGTGGTGCGCTCCAGCAGCCGCACGCCCAGTTCGGCCTCCAGCTGGCTGACCACACGCGAGACATGGGCCTTCTGGGTGTGCAGCTGTTCGGCCGCACGGGTGAAGCTGCCGGTCTGCACGACTTTGACGAAGGTGTCGAGGTGACTGAGTTCCATTGTTGTTCTTGGTGGCAACAGATCGTCGCATTCTGATGGATTTATCTGCACAAGGAAACGGCGGAGACTGCGCTCCGTTGTCAACTTCCGGAGAGATCCATGAGCCTCAGAGACCCCAACGTGCTGAACCCGCAGACAAAAAAGCGCGTCGCCCTCGTCATCGCCAACCCGGCCGTCTCCACCACCACCGGCTGGCCGGTGGGCTTCTGGTGGAGCGAGCTGACGCACCCGTACCACGTGTTCACCGAGGCCGGCTATGCAGTCGAGGTGTTCAGCCCGGCCGGCGGCGCCTGCCAGGCCGACGGCATGAGTGACCCCAACGATGCCAGCGGTTACAGCAAGACCGACCTGATCAGCCAGGGTTTCATCCACACGCCTGAACTGAAGGCGCTGGTTGCGCAGACGAAAAAAGTGGCCGACATCGATGTGGCGGCGTTTGATGCCATCGTCGTCGCGGGCGGCCAGGCGCCGATGTTCACGTTCGACGCGGCGACCGACCTGCACACCAAGTTCGCCGCCTTCCACAGCGCAGGCAAGGTCGCGGCCGCGCTGTGCCACGGTGTGGCGGTGCTGGCCTTTGCCAAGGGCCCGGACGGCGAGCTGATCGCCAAGGGCAAGACGGTGACCGGTTTTGCCAACGTCGAGGAAGACTTCGCCGACAACGCGGTCTGGAGCTACGGTCTGCTGCCGCGTGACCAGCATGTGATGCCCTGGCGCATCGAAGACCGCCTGAAGGCCCTGGGCGCCAACTACGTGCAGGCCGGCCTGTGGCGCAGCTTTGCCGTGCGCGACGGCAACCTGATCACCGGGCAGCAGAACTTCTCGGGCGAAGAGACGGCGCGCCTGGTGATTGAGGCCCTGGGCCGTTGACGAGGGCCACACCATGACGATTTCAATTCTGGGCGCCGGCAACGTCGGCCTGGCGCTGGCGGGCGCCTTCACGCGCCGGGGTGAAACGGTGGTGCTGGGGGTGCCCCAGCCGGCCAAGTACGCAACCGCGGTGGCGGCCCTGGGCGAGCGGGCGCGGCTGACCACGACGGCCGAGGCCGTTGCCGCCGGTGAGGTGGTGATCCTGGCCGTGCCGCACGCCGCCGTGGCGGCCATCGCCCACAGCGTGGACGACTGGCAGGCCAAGGTGCTGGTGGACGCCACGAATCCGCTGGCGCCGGGGCTGGCCGGCCTGACGCTGGGCACCACCACGTCGGGCGCGGAAGAGCTGGCCCGGCTGGCGCGGGGCGCGCGGGTGGTGAAAGCCTTCAACAGCACCGGCGCCGAAAACATGGCCGATGCCAGTTACCCCGCCGGCGTGCCGATGATGCCGGTGTGCGGCGACGACGCGCAGGCGCGCCAGCGGGTGATGGCACTGGCCACGCTGATCGGCTTCGAGGCGGTGGACATGGGGCCGCTCTCGGCCGCGCGGTATCTGGAGCCGTTTGCCATGACCTGGATTCACCTCGCGTTCCGCCAGGGCTTCGGGCGCCGCTTCGCCTTCGGCCTGCTGCGCCGCTGACGGAGACGCGCGATGGCCGTTCCTGACCGTGATCTCCCGACCCATGCCGATGGCCGCAAGGCCACCTGGTTCGAGCTGTTCTTCGACCTGGTGTTTGTGGTGGCGGTGGCGCAGCTGTCGGGCGCCTACGCGCACCACTACGACCCGGGCGGGGCGGCGGTGTTCGCGCTGGCCTTTCTGGCGATGTGGTGGTGCTGGCTGGGCCATACCTTCCACGCCACCCGTTTCGACGACGACAGCAGCAGCCGGCGGCTGCTCGGCTTTCTGCAGATGGCCGCCACGGCGCTGATCGGCTATGGCGCGTCGGCGCCGCTGGGCGAGCGGGCCTGGGCGTTCGGGGGCGGCATCGCCGCGTTCAAGGTGCTGCTGGCGCTGGCCTACTGGCGCGAACGCCACTGGCGTGGCGCGGCCGGGCTGATCCGGGTCTATGCCACGCTGTATGCGGCGCAGGCCGGGCTGTGGCTGGCCGGTGTGGTGCTGGCCGACGGGGCGCGCGGGGCCTGCTGGGCGTTGGCCCTGGGGCTGGATCTGGCCTCACCCTGGCTGGTGGCGCGGCACACCGCGGCCGTGCCACCGCATCCGGAACACCTGCCCGAGCGTTTTGGACTGTTCACCATCATCCTGCTGGGTGAGGGCATGGCCTCGGTCGTGCATGCGCTGGATCACGGGCCGCAACTGCACGGGTCGTCCGTGGTCTCGGCGCTGGTGGGGGCGGTGCTGAGTTTCGGCCTGTGGCTGCTGTACTTCGACCGCGTCAAAGGCCAGGGCGAGCGCCACATCGCCGACGCCGTGGCGGGCCGGCGCCTGCGTCTCTGGGCCTATGGCCATGTGCCGCTGTACATGGGCATCGCCAGCCTGGCCGCGGGCACCGTGGCGCTGGCGGCGCCCGGCGCCCTGACCGTGGTGTCCGGCGCCATCTACCTGGGCGGCCTGGCGCTGGCCGGTGTGGGGCTGGTGCTGCTGGGGCGGGCGCGCGCGGCCGGCGCGCACGGCTGAGGGCTGGCGGCGCGGTGCCGCCGGTTGTTCAGCCCAGCCGTGCCCGGTGCCGTGCGATCTGCGCCGTCACCTGGGCCGGTGCGGTGCCGCCCAGCGTGTTGCGGGCGTTCAGGCTGCCGCGCAGGCTCAGGACATCGTAGACGTCCTTTTCGATCGAGGCGTGGAAGCCTTGCAGCACGGTCAGCGGCAGTTCGGACAGGTCGCAGGCGTGGCTCTGCGCGGCCTTCACCGCGTGGGCCACGGTCTCGTGCGCGTCGCGGAAGGGCAGGCCTTTTTTCACCAGGTAGTCGGCCAGGTCGGTGGCGGTGGCGTAGCCCTTCTTGGCCGCCTCTTCCATCGCGATGGCGTTCACCGTGATGCCGCCTTCCTTGGCGCCGGTGGCGGGGTTGACCTGGCCGCCGATCATCTCGGCAAAGATGCGCAGCGTGTCCTTGAGCGTGTCCACGGTGTCGAACAGCGGCTCCTTGTCTTCCTGGTTGTCCTTGTTGTAGGCCAGCGGCTGGCCCTTCATCAGCGTGATCAGGCCCATCAGGTGGCCCACCACGCGGCCGGTCTTGCCGCGCGCGAGTTCCGGCACGTCGGGGTTTTTCTTCTGCGGCATGATGGACGAGCCGGTGGTGAAGCGGTCAGCGATCTTCACGAAGCCGAAGTTCTGGCTCATCCAGATGATCAGCTCTTCGCTCAGGCGGCTGATGTGCACCATGCACAGGCTGGCGGCGGCGGTGAATTCGATGGCGAAATCGCGGTCGCTCACGCCGTCCAGGCTGTTCTGGCTGACCTGCGGCATGCCCTGCGCGTCCACCATGCCCAGGGTGCGGGCGACGCGCTCGCGGTCCAGCGGGTAGGTGGTGCCGGCCAGGGCCGCGCTGCCCAGTGGCAGGCGGTTGGTGCGCCGGCGCACGTCCTGCATGCGCTCGGCGTCGCGCGCGAACATCTCCACATAGGCCAGCAGGTGGTGGCCGAAGCTCACCGGCTGCGCCACCTGCAGGTGGGTGAAGCCGGGCAGGATGACGTCCACGTTCTTCGCCGCCACGTCCACCAGCGCGCGCTGCAGCTCGGTCAGCAGGCCGTCGATGACGTCGATTTCCGACACCAGCCACAGCCGCACGTCGGTGGCCACCTGGTCGTTGCGGCTGCGCCCGGTGTGCAGCCGCTTGCCGGCATCGCCCACCAGCTGGGTCAGCCGGGCCTCGATGTTCAGGTGCACGTCCTCCAGGTCCAGCTTCCACTCAAAGGCGCCGCTCTCGATTTCAGAGCGGATCTGCGCCATGCCGCGCTGGATGGCGGCCAGATCGTCCGCCGAAATGACACCTTGGGCGGCCAGCATGTCCGCGTGCGCCAGGCTGCCGGTGATGTCGGCCAGCCACAGGCGCTTGTCGAAGAACACGCTGGCGGTGTAGCGCTTGACCAGCTCGCTCATGGGCTCGGAGAACAGGGCGGACCAGGCTTCGGATTTCTTGTCGAGTTGGTTTTGGGTCATGGCGGTGGGGGCGGCAGGGCGGGCGATTGCGCAGGCCATGACGTCGGCGCGCTGGTCGGCGGGCCGGATTCGGAACCCGGCTTGCCCAATAATGCACGCTGCACGCCGCATGCGGCCTGAAGGAGAAACCCATTTTATCGGCCCGTACCAAACCGTTGACCACCCAGGTGCCGGCCGGTCGGGCGGGTGTTCGGGTATTCGATGCCTGTCAGGTCGGAGTGGTATTGCGGGCGGTGGTGTTTGTGGAAGCGGCTGTGGCGGTCGGCGCCTTGTTCGGTGTGGCCGGTCCGGCCGATTGGCTTGCGCGCTGGGCGTTGGCCACGGGTGCGGCGCTGCCCGGGGTGCTGGCCTGGCTTCTGGTGTGTTGTGGCCTGAAAAACCGGTTGGCGTTGCTGCCGGATCTTGGCCAGCTGGCGGCCGGCGCGGTTCTGGGCGCGGCGGCCGGTCTTTACGGCTGGGGGTTGATGGTCGTGGCGGGTCTGGCGGGCCATGGCGACGGGCTGGCATCGGCCTTGGCGGGCGCCCTGCTGGCGCTGGTGCTGGCGGCCGGCCTGTTCTGGCGGGCGCGGGCGCGCACGCCGGCGGCGACCACCGCGCGTCTGCAGGAGCTGCAGTCGCGCATTCGCCCGCACTTTCTGTTCAATACGCTCAACAGTGCAATCGCGCTGGTTCGCGACGATCCGGCGCGCGCCGAGGCGCTGCTTGAAGACCTGTCGGACCTGTTTCGCCATGCCTTGGCAGAACCGGGACACGCGGTCTCCCTGGCCGATGAAATCGCGCTGGCACGGCGATACCTCGCGATCGAGGCCGTCCGTTTCGGTGATCGCTTGCGGGTGTCGTGGTCTCTGGACCCCGCCGCCGATGGCGCGCGGCTGCCCCATCTGCTCTTGCAGCCCCTGGTGGAGAACGCGGTTCGCCATGGCGTGGAGCCCAGCGACAACGGGGCCGACCTGCAGATCCATACCCGCGTGGTGGGCGGGCGGGTGCTTCTGGAGGTGAGCAACACGGTGCCGGCGGGGCAGGGGGACGCCGGACAGGGCATGGCCCTGGCCAATGTGCGCGATCGCCTGGGCTTGCTGCACGATCTGGCGGCCAGTCTGCAGGCGGGGCTGGGCGCTGACGGCATCTACCGCGTGCGGATTGAGGTGCCGCTGTGATCAAGGTCCTGATCGTCGACGACGAACCCCTGGCCCGCGCCCGCCTGCGGCGATTGCTGGCGGACTGCGCCGACCCGCCCACGCAGGTGGTGGCCGAAGCCGGCAATGCGGCCCAGGCGTTGGCAGCGCTGACCCATCACGAGGTGGATCTTGCGCTGGTGGACATTCACATGCCGGGGGCCGATGGGCTGGCCCTGTCCCGCGCCGTGCGGGAGCAAGGTCACCGGACCGCGTTGGTGTTTGTCACGGCCCATGCCGAACATGCGTTGCAGGCGTTCGAAGTCGATGCCGTCGACTATCTGACCAAACCGGTCCGCGCCGAGCGCCTGGCGGCCGCGCTGATGAAGGTGGCACGCCAGTTGCCGCCGCGCCCGGTGGGGACCCTTGCGCCGGCGGCGGCGGAAGCCTTGCTGATCCACGACCGGGGTCGCATCGAGCGGGTGCCGCTGGCCGAGGTGCTGGTCCTCAAGGCAGAGCTGAAGTACGTCACCGTGCGGACCGCGCATCGCAGCCTGATCCTGGACGGCAGCCTGACCGAGCTGGAGGCAAAGTATCCGGCGCTTTTTGTGCGGGCGCACCGCAATGCCCTGGTGGCGCGGCACGCCTTGCGCCGGCTGGAGCGCCGCCAGGATGGGCAAGACGGCGAAGGCTGGTGGCTCTGGCTGGCGGGGCTGGACGAGCCACAACCGGTCTCGCGCCGGCAGCTGACCGCCGTACGCGAGGCCCTGGGCGCGGACTGACGACTCAGTCCACCCGCGCGCCCGAGGCCTTCACCACGTTTTCGTACTTTGCCAGCTCGGCCTTCATGAAGGTCCCGAACTGCTCGGGCGTGGTCGGCACCGGTTCGGCCATCAGGGCGGCAAAGCGGGTTTTGGCTTCCGGGGTATTGAGCGCGGCGACGAAGGCCTGGTTCAGCCGGGCGATCACCTCGCGCGGTGTGGCGGCAGGCGCCACCAGGCCCCACCAGGTGTCGATGGCAAACCCCTTGAACAGGTCGGAAACCGGCGGGATATCGGGCAGGGCCGGGCTGCGGCCCAATGTGGTCACGGCCAGCGCCTTGAGTTTGCCGCTCTTGATGTTGGGCGCGGCCGTGGCCAGGTTGTCGAAGTTGAAATCGACCTGGCCCGACAGCAGCGCCAGCTGCGCCGGGTTGCCGCCGTTGTAGGGAATGTGTACCGCAAAGATGCCGGCGTTTCGTTTGAACATCTCGCCCGCCAGGTGGCCGGCGCTGCCGTTGCCGCCGCTGCCGTAGTTCAGCCGGGCCGGGTTGGCCTTGGCATAGGCGATCAGATCCTTGAGGCTGTGGATGTTCAGCCGCGCGGCCGTTTCGGCGTTCATCACCAGCACGTTGGGTACCCGCAGCATCTGGGTGATGGGGGCGAAATCCTTGGCTGCGTCGTAGGGCATCTTCGCGAACAGCCAGGGGTTGATCGCGTGCGTGGCCACGGCGGCAATGCCGATGGTCAGCCCGTCCGGAGCGGCCTTGGCCACTGCGTCGGCGCCGATGTTGCCACCGCCGCCGGGGCGGTTTTCGATGATCACCGTGCCCAGGCTGTCCTTGACGCGCTCAGCCAGGAGCCGGGCGGTCACGTCGATCGGGCCGCCGGCCGCGTAGGGCACGATCAGGCGGATCGGGCGGGCCGGGCTCTGGGCGATGGCGATGGCCGGCGCGGCCACGGCGGCTGCCGAAGCAGCGGCGGAAAGGAGCAAGGTGCGACGTTTCATGCCGCCATTGTGCCGTTTTGGGGCGGTTTCAAGCAAAAAACGGCAATACCCAGCGTGAAAAGGTCGCCTTTAGCTATAAATAAAGTAGTTAAGCAGGCTTTCAGGCTCGCGCCTTGTCAGCTTCGCTGGTGAAGGCGTCGGCAAAAAACTCGTCGTCCGGCAGCCCGGCGGCCGCGTAGTCGCGGCGGGCTGACTCAACGACGATCGGTGCGCCGCAGGCGTAGACCTGGTGTCCGCTCAGGTCGGGGATGTCGTCCAGCACCGCACGGTGCACAAAGCCGGTGCGGCCGCTCCAGCCGTCTTCGGGCTGCGCATCCGAGACCACCGGCACGTAGCGCAGGGTGGGCATCACGGCCAGCTGCTCCCGTACCCAGCGGTCCAGGTACAGGTCGGCGGGCCGCCGGCCGCCCCAGTACAGGGTCACCGACCGGGTGATACCCCGGTAGTGCATGTGCTCGATCAAGGCCTTGATGGGCGCGAAACCGGTGCCGGAGGCCAGCAGAATCATCGGTTTCTCCGAACTCTCGCGCAGATGGAAACTGCCAAACGGACCCTCGACCCGCTGGATTTCCTTCTCTTTCATGCTGCCGAACACCCGGTCGGTGAACTGGCCGCCCGGCATGTGGCGGATATGCAGCTCGACCATGGGCACCGGGTTGCCGCCACCGGGCGGGGGCTGCAGCAGCCGGTGTGGCGCGGTCGCCATGCTGTAGGCCCGGCGCGCTCCACCCGGCAGCAGAAATTCGATGTACTGGCCAGCGTGGTATTGCAGGCCGTCGTTGGCAGGCAATTGCAGCACCACCCGCATCACATCGTGTGACAGCGCCTCCAGCGCGGCTATCCGGACGGGCATCTTGCGGACCGGCAAAGCGTCGGCCAGAGTGACCTGGCGCGACTCCAGCACCACATCGCTTGCCGGTGTGGCGCAGCAGGTCAGCACATAACCGGCCGCCTCTTCTTCATCCGAAAGCGCTTTGGCCTGGTGCGGGCCGTGGGTCACCTGGCCGCCCAGCTTTTTGCATTTGCACGAGCCGCAGGCGCCGTCCTTGCAGCCATAGGGCAGGCCAATACCGGCGCGAATGCCGGCCGCGAGAATGGTTTCGCCCGATTCGACGGAAAAGTCGCGACCACTGGGCTGGATGGTGATGGTGAAGGTCATGGCTTGAGTATCCTCGGGGAAGATGAACTTCCGCTGAACGGCCGATTTTGCCCTCAAACCTCGCTCCCCTTGGCGCGTTGCCGGCGCGTTTCCGCCGCGAGCGGGTGCTGATCGTCGGCTGTGGCGATGTGGGCCTGCGCGTGGCTCGTGACCTGGGAACCAAGGTGCGGCGCCTGGCGCTGACCTCCAGCCCGGCGCGGTTGCCGGCGCTGCGCGCCGCCGGCATGACCCCGCTGCGCGGGAATCTGGATGATCCGGCTTCGCTGGCCCGCCTTGCCGGGCTGGCCACCCGGGTGGTGCACCTGGCGCCGCCTCCGACCGAGGCGGCGGGCGCGTGGTGGCGCGACCCGCGCACCCAGGCGCTCGTGTGGGCACTGGCCCGGCGCACTGCGCCACGCGCGCTGGTCTACGGCTCCACCAGTGGGGTGTATGGCGACTGTGACGGCGCGATGGTGTCCGAGTCGCGACCCGTTCGGCCCCACACGCCACGCGCCCAGCGCCGGGTCGATGCCGAAGGCTTGCTACGCCACTTCGGTCGGCGCGCTGCGGGACAGCTGCGGGTGAGCATCCTGCGCATCCCGGGGATCTACGCAAACGACCGCCCGGGAGGCACGCCGCGTGAGCGCCTGCTGCGCGGCACCCCGGTGCTGGCCCGCGAAGACGACGTGTTCACCAACCACATCCACGCCGATGACCTGGCGCGAGCCTGCATTCGGGCGCTGTGGCAGGGCAGGGCGCAGCGGGCGGTCAACGTCAACGACGACAGTGCCATGCGAATGGGCGACTGGTTTGATGCCGCCGCCGACGCCATGGGTCTGCCCCGGCCCCCGCGGGTATCGCGTGGCGCAGCGCAGCAGAGCCTGCCGCTGTCGCTGCTGTCCTTCATGAGCGAATCGCGCCGCCTGGACAACACCCGGCTGAAGCGCGAGCTGCGCCTGCGGCTGCGTTACCCGGACCCGGTCCGTGGATTGCTATCGAAAAAATAGCAAAAATCGACAATTTCGCGCTGGGTATCGGCTGTTTTTTCTTGAAAACCGCCGCTGGGGCCCTGATGGGGCGCGGCGCACGCCGCGCGCGCGCGGCCCAGGCCGATCAGCGGTATGCGGACGGCGAGACGGCGCCAGGTGTGCCCGAGACCGGCTGTGCGGCCGAGCCGCCAACCGGCACCAAGGCCAGGCGAATCCAGGCGCCCGGATCCTGTGCCATCTGCGTTGTGTACTGTTTGCCGGCGTACTCGAACGTGACGCTGTAACCGGTGACCCGGTTTTCGACCACGTTGTGGGTGCTGCACTGCTGGACGGTCTGTGTCTGGGGCGCGCTGCTGCCTTCGATCTGGTTGCCGAGCAAAGCGCCTCCGACCAGCCCGACGCCCGTGGCAACGGCCCGGCCGCCACCTTTGCCGACCTGATTGCCAAGCGCGCCGCCGGCAATGGCGCCGATCACTGCGCCGGCACCCGACTTGCTGCCCGGTGTGGTCACCTGTTGCGGCGTACAGACCTGTTGCGGCACCGTGACCGCCTGAATGACCGGCATGCTGGCTACCACCCGGGCGAAGTCTTCCGCCGCCAGCGCAGGGACCGCCACGGCGGAAAGGGCGAGTAGAACGATCGGGCGGCGCAAGGACATGAATGACTCCGGGATGGCGATGATGGGTCAACGGCGTGGCGGCGCTGCCGGTTGACCGGAAGGCGGGGTGCGGGACGCCGCCAGCCGGTACTTTACCGGCGCTTGACGCTTGTCAGCGATTGTTACCGTCGGACGCAAAGAGAAAACCCCTTGGTTCGGAAGAACCAAGGGGTTTGTTCTGGTGCCGGAGAGATGAATCGAACACCCGACCTTCTCATTACGAATCAATTCGAAGGTTAAACGGATGACATCTGACGACAACTGAGGGCTAATGAAATCAACTGCCTCTGATGCCCGACGTCGTTTCAATTGTCGCAGGTTTTCACTGACGATCAGTGTCACTGTGCCGCAAGTGTGCCATGGACCTGAGATTAGGATCAGCTAATACTGAAAGCGGTCCGAAGCGGCGGTTCTACATTCGCAACGTGACCTAAGTCAGCCTCCAATTCCACAATGAGGTTGGGAATTTCGGACTTCGCAGATTCCCGCCGCTTTACACGTGAATCTCTCGCAGCTGATGAGTAGAAACGTTCGATAAACTCGTCCCTTGAATTTGAATCTGTTGCAACGAGATCGAAAAAGTCACCATCAAAAAAAGGCATAGGTTCCGGGTCGTTTGTCCGATAGGCACAAGCCTTGAGGGGGTACAAATCCATTATCTCAATGAATCTTTTGTCAAATGTGAGCAGGGCCGGGAAAAAGTAGCGTGCGTTCTCATCGGGTTTGAGGGTCATCGCTATTTCCAACTGTCTAACGTGCCACAAGTCCCACGCCATCCCATCTAGCGTGCCGAACAAGTCTTTGCCTTTCTTTTGAATTTTGCCGAAAAATTCCAACTGCTGGCCACGTTCAAAATACGCTCGTGCGATTGCAGTTTCTCGGCCACTCATAGTTGCGAGTCGGGAGTCGCAGAATTCGGCATAACTTGCCATTTTTTTATTGATACTCTGGCTTGGCGACTTCAATTGAATGCAAGCCATTTTTAATAGTTGGATATACATAAACTGGTGACGGAAAGAAATTTCTGTCATCAGTGAGCTATCCGCCCTATTTTGTTGCATTCGTGAGAGTAATTCATTCGCGCGCTTAGTCAGTTCGGTTGACGAAAGTGTCGACCGAGCCTCGCCTCGGCTACTCAGCCAATTCAAGTCAATGGTTCGCAGCACCTCGTACGCCTTTAGCTTCTCAAGAATTTTTGCAGCAGCACCTTCACTTTCAAGGTTATGAAGATTTTCGAGCATGTAGGGGATTGGGTCGACATGCACATCATCACGCGCAATGAATTCGAAGACCTCCTTGAAATCCAGTGGTATGCCTGCGATCTTGCCGGCAAGGTGCGGGGCCAGGTAGCTCAACGCTTGTGTATCTAGCGAAATCGAAAAGTCAATGGGGTAGGTTGCTGTTCCCTTGTCCATTTCGGCAACTGTGGTGTCGTCCAAAACGAGCACGTTATTAGTCTTGAAGAGACTTCGGACTGATGCCCCGTCGGAGAATGTCCTATTTACCGCAAACCCTGGCGTAGCACCACTTTTTGATGCGAGCACGAATCTGCAGTCCTTTAGGAAGGGGGCCGCCGCGCGGTACACGGACAGAGCTTCCGATGGATTGTCAGAGTTGCAGACTCGCGCCATCAAACTACGACATGTATTGTCAAAATCGATGTTCAAAATTCTCACTCCCTAAATGTTTGTGTGAATTATGGTCCAGCGGAGTTGTCATCGCCACGAGCGAAATCCTTTTGGCTTGGATGCGTATGTCCCGGCAGAGGTTCTGGAACGTTCGGTGGTCGCTCGGAGTGCTGGGGACTGTCACGAACCCATTGCCAGACGGGGTGCGCAGCTTGCCGTGTTTGCCTCGGCTGAACTGCCAACCCTCGCGCACAAGGTCTGCGACCAACTTGTTGATCTGTTTGTCCCGACAGTAGCGCATGAAAGTCCCCCCGTTGATGCAAGAACAGGAGGATCTGATTTCGGCTCTGCAAAGTCCCGACACGACGCCGAACCGAATTCTGGAAAAGTCGGTGCGCTACTCAGCCGCTCCTTGAACCACTTGCGCGCTTCACAAGAAAATCCACGATGGCATGGCGCCCGTGGTCCACTGCAACCCACAGGGCGTCATAACGTTCCAGCGCGGACGACTGCATCAACTGCAAGTCCGGGTTCCCGCCATGCTCGATCAAAGACTTGAACATGTCGATGTCTCCGACCTGCGCAGCGAACAGGGTTGGCGTCCATTCGGCCAGATCGTGAGGTTCGACCTTGTAGCGTCGGTTGGCGTCGGCGCCACATTTCAGCAGCGTGAGAACCACCTTGCGACGTGGCGCGGCGGGCCGGATGTAGTGCTCCATCACAGCATCGAAGATGGCGCGATTTCTCGGCGACGCGTCACGGAGAGCTGCTTGCCTCTGACGTCGCGTGGCCAGTTCGATGTCCAGTGCGGCGCCGTCCTTGGCGTCGTGGACGTCGGCCCTGGTCTTTCCCGCCAGGTACGCTGTTTCTTGGGTCGTGTCGGTACGGTGAATGCTGCCGTGCAAGAGCAGCATCGCGTAACAGAGCGCCGACGGCACATAGTCGCTGGCCTGTTCGACATCGGCCCCCAACATAATCAGCCGCTCGACGGCTGCCGCGTCGGCCATCTCTATGGCAATCTTCAGTGGCGTTTCGCGGCTGGTAGACGCCTGGCGGTTGACCGTTTCCTTCGACAAGTCGAGCTGTAATAAGTAGTTCATGATGACCGGATCACCCCGGTCGCACGCTCGGCGCATGGCATAGGTGAGTGGCCCCTCCCCGGATTCCTTGATGAAGTCGTTCGGATCACCACCGGCTGCAACAGCGCGCTTGACCTCAGCGAGTGAGCCCTCGCGTGCGGCGTCCATCAATGGTGTTCGCCGAGTTCGCCCTTCGGCGTGTTTCACCTTACGGTTCGGATTCGTCAACTGTTCCTGGCTGAGTTCAAAGGGTGTCTCCCTCAAGATGAATTCGACCGGTGGTGGAACTCGATCCTTCGCCTTCTGGGGTGAGAACTGGCGCTCGAATGCGAAGGCCAGTCGGCGGCGCTCTTGTTCATCGAGCGGTCGCTTCGGCCATCGGTTGAGGCCCAGCATGAATGTCTTGTCCCAGTAGTGTTTGGCCGCGACGCTGTCGCCCACGCCTACTGCATAGAGCAGTGCCTCGTTCAGCATCGGCAGTTGGTTCGGGCCACCGAACCACCAGACTCCCTCAATGGCTTTTGCATAGAAGGCCATCGCATCGGCCTCGCGGCCCTGAATAGCGGCAAGTCTCCCAGCGAACCAATCGTGGATGTACTGATAGGACCTTCGCCAATGCGGGGCTTCCTGCTCGATAAGGTGTTGAAAGCTGTTCAGTTCACTTTGCGCGGCATCGAGATCTCTCCGGTCAACCGAAAAGTGCTGTTCGATCCGGGTCAGTAGCGGAATCGCTAGCTCGCGAATCGGCAGCGCACCTGCAACCAGGCTCTGATGCGTCATCTTGGTCATGAACTCACCCATGGACCATGGATGCTGTCGCCTCAGCTCGAAATCCTGTCGAACGAGTTCACGGGTTTCGATGGCCAGCGATTGGAAGGCGACGGCGAAGGTCAGCCAGCCAGTGAGCTGGTCCACATCCTGGGGCGAGTGCTGATTCCTGTCGCTGTTGCCGCCAAGAACCTGTAACACGGTCGTGCGGAAGGGCCACTGCAACTCACGGGTGGGCTCGCCAGCCATCCAACGCTCCGTTGTCCTGGGAGTTTCATGAAGGCGTGACACAGCTTCGCTTTCGGTCAACTTTGCGAAGTTCGCTACCAGCCTGACCCAGGCTGCCACTGGACTGGCCCACCAGGAGTCGATATCAATGCCAGGGTGTTGGTGAGCCACCAGCCTCACAAGGCCCGACAACATCGGAACTTCAAAGCCGAGGCGAACCACCTCGCACCCTGATTCATCAGCGATGGGGCCGGTATCGACCGACCGAACGGACTGCTGAATGGCATCGCGCGTTTTGTGCCAAGCCAAGCGGAAGAACTGTGCCCACTGCACCCCGCAGTCCGCTGCCATATCGCGCTGAACGGCGTCTTCGATTTGCTGCATCAAGTCGCACGATGAGCCCGGGCGTGAGTCGGATGCCAAGTCGTCAAGGTCTTTGTCCAGGCCGAGGTCGGTGATTCGGCGACGGTAGCCCGCACTGGTGATGAGTGCTCGGAGCAGCAAGCCGAGCTGGGGAAAAATGTAGGTCTTCATATCTGTTTTGTCTGTACAGGGCGGCAGGGATGCCGCCCGTGCCGACTTAGCGTTTGCCACCCTTCGCGGCGGAACTCTGCGCGCGCGCCGCAAAGCTGCCCTTGGCAACGCCGCCGCCATTGCCCTTGGCCGTCGCTCCCTGAATGCGGGAAGCCGCAGCAGGAGTCATCGGCGATGCGGGGCCGGCCGGGGTGGAAGTCTTCGTGTTCATATCAGTCCTATCGGGAAAAGCGTGCCAAAAGCAGCACGTCGATATCCTCCCGTAGGCACTGATTTCGATCACGACACGGCACCGAATGATTCTCGTAAATTTCTCGGCAACCGATCCTCGACACCAGTGGCCGCGTCGTCAATGCCTCCATGTGCCACGGATAAACGGCCTCGCGCTATTGAAGCCGGTACCATGTCTGACATGCCTAATCCCTTCACCCTCGAATTTCTCCAAGCTATCAGCGATTGGCAGCGTGGAGGGGATGCTAAGCAAAACATGAAGCGCGGAACGAAACTGAGGGACGTGTGCGCGACTATTCCTGATAGGTACCGTTCCTGTTTGCTGTGTTGTTTCAGGCAAGTTGCTTTGCCGAAAGGTGGTGTTTGGAAACTCATTGGGGAGAATCGTTTACCCGAAAAAATTTCCTCTTGGACGCTAGACATTGAGATTTCAAAAGGATTCAAGGGAGGCGTGCCACCCCAGGGGCAGGATTACCAAGGAGTCATCCTGTGCGTTCATCCAGAGCCAGGAAGCGTCATTGTTAATCTGCGTGAGTTGTATCAGGATCCGGCCTTTTGCTCGGCGCTGGAGCAGCACAAAGGCAGCATCGTCGCCTATCACGATGGCGCTGGGCGCTATGGCAATACCCAAAGCGAGGTTGTGCTTGAGGTTGCCTCTGTCACTCAGCAGGACATTTACTCGATGGGCGGGCATTCCAGTCCCTTTGAGAAACTGGTGGAAGAGGCCGCGAAGCTTGCCTATGGCAACAACGCCACGCGGGAGCAGCGTGAGGCCTTGCTGCTCAAGGCGGAGCATGTTCGGTCCCAAGCAGGCCCGAGGTGGTTGACCCCAGAAGCAACACAGCGCGTGCTTGAGAAGGTTAAGCCGCATGCGAAGCGACTTCAGGGGATCAAGCGAGTACAGGATGCCGCCAAAAAGGGGCTGGATGGTTGATCTGCACAAAGTTATCGTGATCAGCAACCACGCGAGTCGCCTGCGAAAATCGTCAACAGCTCACGCCACCACACCAGCCGCCATGCGGCAGGCACCGGCGGCGGCCGAGCCAACGCCACTGGCGTACCCACTTCAATGAATCCGTGATGACGCACGGCCAGGCCCGAAAAGGCTTGGCTGTGCTTCGCCGTGTGCGTGCGCCTGATGGCATTCTTCCGTCACAAAGGACACGCAAATGAATGAATCCGTATCGAAACCGCCATGCTCTCTGCCACGCGCCGTCTGCATCCCCAAATTTGAGCTTGGCAAAGTGGTTGCCACCCCCGCCGCGCTGGCCATGTTGGAGGGCGTTGGAGTCTCACCGCTCGAATTGGTGCGGCGGCACCTGCGCCTCGACCCTGGTTCGCTGGATGCCGAAGACCAGGCCAGCAACGTGATGGCGTTACAGACCGGCGCGCGCATCTTCTCGGCCTATGAGGTGGGCGACTGCCGTGAACGGGTTTGGGTCATCACCGATGCCAAGGATGACGATGGCCACAGGCTCAGCACCTGCGTACTCATGCCCGCCGACTACTAGGAATGAGCCCCAAAGGATGGCAGGCAGGTCTGCCGTCGCCACGACCACTCCCCACCGAGCCGCGCACCGTCGCGGCTTTCGTTTTTTGAAGTGTGCGCGTAAAACACAAATTCACGCGCGTGCTCGCGTGCGCAAAACGCGCACCAAACCAGGAGGCAATCATGTCAAGAAACCAGAGTCCGAGCGCCGACGCAACCACGACCGGCATCGCCACCATGACCGCAGACGACTTGGCAGCGGCCAGTTTGGCGGCCTCTACCAGAAAGGCCTACGCAGGCGACATTGCCTACTACCTGGCCATGGGCTATACGCTGCCAGCTACGCCCACCGATGCGGTGGACTGGTTGGTCAGGGTGGCCAGCAAGCTCAAACCCGCCACCATTCAGCGCCGCATGATTTCACTGCATGCGTGGCACAAGGAACGCGACTTGCCATCGCCCATCGACACCCGAGCGAAGAAAGTGTATTCCGGCCTGGTCAGAACTGTGGGGGCGGCACAGCGCGCTGTGAAGCCACTGGTCCGCGATGACTTGCTGATGGTGGTGGCGGCGGTTCAACAGCGCCAGAAGCCCATTCGTGCGGCCAGGGACGTGGCTTTGCTGCTGTTAATGTTCAGCGGTGCACTTCGGCGGCATTCGGTGGTGAACGTTCGCGTCGAAGACCTTACAGCACATGAATTCGGGCTTGACCTGTTCTTACCGAAGAGCAAAACCGACCAGCAGCAACGTGGCGCCACCATCAGCATCCCATTCGCCATGGGTACGGTGTGTCCGGTTCGGGCCATTGAGCACTGGCGCAAAGTTGCTGGTGTGGATGGTGGCTATCTGTTCCGCAGCGTAAGCCAGGGCGAGGTGGTTGGCACCGACCGCATGCACGTGAGTTCGGTTGCCCGCATCATCAAGCAGGCGGTGGAGCTGTCGGGGCGAGACCCCAGCGACTACAGCTCACATTCGGCTCGGGCGGGCTTTGTGACCACTGCGGCTGCCATGCAGCGACCTATCGCCGAGATTGCCCAAGTCACTCAGCACCGGGGCATTCAGTCCTTGCAAAAGTACCTGCGCGTAGTGGAGCAACGGCGTATCCGCTCATTGCTGTGATATGCAGGTCATGACGAGCTCGCGGCTGGGGCGGGCAATAGACTTGGTGATATTCAGTTTCGCCTTACGTGTCTGAACAATAGGCCGGTTGGTGATTCCCGACGCGCCTTATCTTCAGCTGAAATTTGCTGGAACTTCGTCTTGATGTCCCTGAGATTTGGGAGGCCAGCGACGCCGAGAACACCAGAAATTGCCCCCAACGTTACGTTGCCAGTTAATGCTGCTGCGACGGCTACGGCACCTGTCGCTGCGCAGGCCCCCACGTCTATCCCATAGAGTTTCAGCTTCTTTTGGCGCGCTTCCGTCAGCTCCTGCTGATGCTTGCGGAACGCAGTATCGAGATTCTCAACGACTTGATCGGCTGTGCGGAAGTAGTTGTCGCGATTGATGTTGATTAGGTTGGATACACCCTGTCCGAGTAATTCGCGCAACTCATTGGCCAAGCCACGCTTGCGTATTTCCAAAACAGTTTCTGGTGGAACGTTGCCAAGCCATTGGAGATTGTTGTCCGCCTCAGACACTAAGGCACGTACCACGTGCATGCTATGGCGAATGTTCAGATCGTCATGGCTGGGCGCTCCCTGATATTCCAGTAGCCAAGTAAAGTGCAACCAAGAGGTCTCAGCATTGATATAGGGCGATCCGCCGAAATGGTTGGCAGCCTGCTGTGCCCCGAATGCTTGCGGCATTCTCCCAATGTTTGATGCAAAGACATGGAGGCCTGCATTGGCTTCATTCATTCCTGGGAAGTGGGAGTTTTCCCTTAGCGACCTGGAGAGCTGCTCAACGGGGTCCTTTCCCCATTCAGTGTCGAAAATCAAGCGATCAGGACGCTTGAGTTCCTTCATTACCGAATCCACCGTCTTGAGGTGGATGCAAAATTCCTGCAGCTCTTCGACGCTTTCAAATGTTCGGTCAAATAGGTACTTCGCGTGAGCGCAGATGGCTGGAGTCGCACGAAGAATCAAACTCTTGCGATCCTCTTCGTCTGCATCATCAGAATTCGGGACGATCATCGCGATTGGAGGGTCGACATCGGCGAGCGCGATGTCTCTGTATGTCATCGCGGTGAGTACATGTTTGATGACTAGTTTGACTAATTCTTTGGACGGTGCAGCCTTCAACAAGGTGCCGAGCCGGGTTATCGGACAGGGCAAAATTATTGTGTCGACATATAGTCCTGCAGTAGAAACGGCGTTTTCCCAGTGTGCGGGAAATATGTCTCCTGCGAACACCGCCTTGAGCTGTCTACTATCTTGAAGGTGGTAGCCTGCTGTTTCACCGACCGCCGACCAGAATTCCCGAACTGCGTCGACCATATCTGGCAATGCCTCCATCAGGCCCTGCATCATGTCGTCGTGCCGAGACGTAATTTCGGCGGCCGCTGATGGCGTGACTTCGGCCTTCTTCATTTGCTCATAAAGCCAGCCAAACTCCCGGAAGAGGAACGCGAAGTATTCTTCTTGGATTTTTGCCAAGCTCAAAGACTTCTTAGCGTCTTCGCGTTGCCTCATCGCCATCATGGCAAGGGTCATTGCGCGGATACGACCGTCAAGTGAAGTCGGATCAACCTTGCCATCAGGTCGAAGTCGAATGGCTTCGTAGCTACGACGGAATCCATCGGCCAATTCCTGGTTGGCGAAATGCACCTTGCCCGCTTCCAGTTGCTCTTTCAGGAGAAACACTCGGTCGGTAAGGTCTTGAACTTCCTCTTCTGTGTAGGTTCTGGATGACATATTTTTCCCTGGTTGACAGGCAATTGATGAATCAAGGGATGGACTCAACGGGAGGTCACTGCCGGACTCTTTTTAGTGTTTGACGAACGCACCTTTCAGACATCAGCCCCTAAATATTTCCTCAGCCATGTTGTCCAGCTTCTCCTTCACCGCTCGCCAGTTCGGCATGTGCCGATGTAGAGTGCGGTAGAACTTGGGGCTGTGGTTGTGGTGGAGCAGATGGCACAGTTCATGGAGCAGCACGTAGTCGATGCACTCACGCGGCGCCTTCACCAGCAGCGGGTTCAGCGTGATGCGGCCCGAGGGTGAGCAGCTGCCCCATTGCACCGTCATGAACTGCAGGCGTGTCTGTGGAAGCTGCTTGACCCATCGGAGAGGGGCAGCAATCGCTTTCAGTCGATCTGCAAACACCTCCCGTGCTCGCTGCCGATACCAGGCATCCAAGGCCATCTTGATCGGGGTCGGGGCGTGTTCGGGCGTCGTCACCGTGATGAAAGCGCCGCGCATCCGTGCCTCTGCCCTGGCCCCGGCGTCGACCACGACCTTCAAGCGATAGCGGCGCCCCAGATAGTGCAAAGACTCGCCGCTCAAATACTCGCGGGGCAGCACATGGGCCAGCCGTGTCCTGGCTGCTTCCACATGCTGGCTGATCCAGCGCACCCGCTTTTTCACGGCAGCCAACACATCTTCCAAGGGCGCTGCATCGGGTGCATCCACCAACACCCGTGCGTCTGGTTCCACATGAATGGCAACGCGCGTCACAGTGCGCGACGGTTGACGGCGCAGGCTGAAGGCAATGACCTCATCGCCATAGGCGATGCGATGCTGCGAGACGTGTTCAGTGACCTGCATGCTCAAGACTTGCTCAACCCGACACGTGTGATCTGGATGACTTGCTCGACCACCAGCTTGGCATTGTCCAAGCCCAGCGTGCCAAACAACAGGGGCAGCAGACCCTTGCGAATGGCAGCTTCAATGTTTTGTGGGTTGAGCGAGTTCTCGGCCACGGCGTCGCGCACCACGGTGTCCATCGCAATTGCTTGTTGCACCAGCTTGTCCGTCGCATCGCCACTCAGCGCGGCAAAGGCTTCATCTCCTAGGATCAGACGCATCGCGCCAAAGTAGGCCTTGGCATGTGGCTTGCCTGCCAGTGCATCCGGCATATCCGGGGTGGCACGGGCGTCCAGCTTTTCCTCAAAGGACTTAAACAGGGCGTACTGTTTCAGCGGATGGTCGAACATGGCCTCCGCTTCAGCGATGGCCTGACGCAGCAGTTCACCAAACACCTTCTGCGCATAGGGGTCGGCCGCCAGCTCCTGTTCGATGGTCTTGCGCAGCCGGGTCCGGATCATGTCCGTCTCATTGCGCGTTTTCTCTTCCGACCAGTCCTTCGGGTCTTCTGCTTGCCCCAACTGGTGCACCAGATAGACGCCCTCGGGTTCGCGCACTTCTGTACCGATGACCTGCTTGTCCACCAGCTTGCGGATTTGTTCTTCGTAGACGCTGTAATCCACCGTCTCCATGGCATCGCGGCGGGCAGTCTGCCGTAGCTCGGTGAAGAAACGGAGGTCGGCCTTGTACCGAGCGATTTGTGCTTCAGAAAAACTCTTGTCCTCAAAGAAGCTGCGTGAGGAGAGCGCGGTCTGCAAGCACAAGCCGAAGGCGGTCAGTGCCTCGTAGAAGTCGTCTCGCAGCTTCTGCCGCTCGTCGTACTCCTCGCCGTCACTTCCCTTCACGAACTTCGGTGCCAGCACCTGCCGGTACTGCTCGCGGTCGAGCTTGTTGGTCACCGAATTGAAGAACGACCAAAGCTCGTCATGCAAAGCTGGCAGGCGCTTGTACTCGGTGCTGAACTGGTGGTACAGGCCCTCCAGGTCGCTGATGTCAAAGCCGCCTTGTGTGCGAGCTTCCAAGTCCTGGTAGGCACGGATGGCGGTGTCGAGTTCCTTCAAGATGCCTCGGTAGTCCACCAGAACGCCGTACCGCTTGGCGTCATGCAGACGGTTGACGCGCGCCACGGCCTGAATCAGGTTGTGCCCTTTGAGAGGCTTGTCGATGTACAGCACCGTATTGCGCGGCTCGTCGAAACCCGTCAGCAGCTTGTCTACGACGATCAGCAAGTCGGGGGCGCCGTCTGTGCCAAAGTCGTTGACCACCTGCTTCTCATAGGTCTCTGCATCGTTGCCGCACGTGGCCATGGCCTGCTTCCACCACTTTTGCACCTCGGGCAGCGTTTCCTCGTCAACATCGGAGTTGCCTTCGCGTGTGTCCGGCGCCGAGATCACCACCGCACTGGTCACCAAGCCGGTGTCGTCCAGCGCCTTCTTGTAGCGGATGGCGTCGAGCTTGCTGTCGGTGGCCACCTGTCCCTTCAGGCCCAGCCCCAGCTTCTTGATGTTCTCGTTGAAGTGGGTGGCGATGTCCCAGGCAATCAACTCGATGCGGTTGGCCGCACCGTAGATGGCGCCCTTCTTGGCGAACTTCTTTTTCAGGTCGGTGCGCTGGGCATCGCTGAGGTTGCTGGTGATCTTCTCGAACCAGCGGTTGACCGCCTCTTCGTTGATGTCCAACTCGGGCACACGTTCTTCGTACAGCAGCGGGGCCACGGTTTCGTCTTCCACCGCGCGTTGCATGGTGTAGGCGTGCACGATGGGGCCGAACTTGTTGGCCGTCTTCTCGTCCTTGAGCAAGGGCGTCCCCGTGAAGGCGATGTAAGCCGCCTTGGGCAGTGCCTTCTTCATGCGCTCATGCGTCTCGCCACCGTGGCTGCGGTGGCCTTCGTCCACCAGCACGATCATGTCGGCCGAGTCGTTGCGGCACTCCGGCAGCTTGGACGCCGTGTTGAACTTGTGCACCAGTGTGAAGGTGATGCGCTCTGTACCCTTACCAATGCGCTGTGCCAAGTCACGACCAGACAGCGTGCGGCTCTTCTCACCATCTTTCTGCGTGGCGATGCTGGAACCAAAGGCCCCACCGGTCATGAAGTTGCGGGCGAGCTGGGTTTCCAGGTCAATGCGGTCGGTCACCACCACCACGCGGCATTCCTTCAAGGCATCCACCAGCAACAGCGCCTTGGTCAGGAACACCATGGTGAAGCTCTTGCCAGAGCCCGTGGTGTGCCACACCACGCCACCCTCGCGGCCACCACCCTGCGATTCGGGCTTCTTCTGGCTGATGCGCGCCAGCAGCGCGCGGATGCCAAAGAACTGCTGGTAGCGGGCCACGATCTTGCCCACCTTGCGGTCGAACAGCACATAGCCGCGCAGGAATTCAAGCAACCGTGCCGGGGTCAGCAGGCTCACCAGCAAGCGGTCCTGCTCGGTGGCCTGCATGGGGGCGCTCCACAGCGTGTCGAAGTACGCGGCCAGCGCGGCAGGCTTGCCGTCGAACAGCGCAGTGCGCACATCCGGCTTGAGTGCCTTGTTCTTGAGCGCCTGCATGTGGGCCTCATCCCATTCTTCTTCCCGCCACTTGGCCCAGAACTTGGCCGCCGTGTGCGTGGTGCCGTAGCGGCCCTCGGTCTGACTGATGGACAGCAGCACCTGGGCATAGGCAAACAGGTTGGGAATCTCGTCTGGCCGCTGGTTGCGCAGGTGTTGGCTGATGCCCTCGGTCACCATCGCCTTGGCGGGGTGGCTGCCGCCGCCCGACTCCGGCCGCTTGGCCTCAACCACCACCAGCGGTATGCCGTTCACATACGCCACCACATCGGGCGTGCGGTGGTGCGTGCCCTGCGCGGCCAGAACCTCCAGCTCTTCGGTCACATCCCAACGGTTGGCGTTCGCGTCAGCCCAGTCGATCACGGGAATGGTGGGCTGGTGCTTCTTGCCATCGGGCATGAACTCCGTCACCGTGATGCCCAGCGCCAGCTTGCCGTACAGCCGCTCGTTGGCGGGCATCAGCCCTTCGGCCAGGCTGAGCGCCGACAACTCCCGCACGATCTGGTCGATACCGCTGGGCGACAGCGGGTACCACTGGCCCTTGTATTCGTAGCGCCGGGTTTGAAGCACCTCGATCAGCCGGGGCTTGAGCAATACCTCGCGTGTGCTGCCACGCAAGGACAGCGCCTGCGCCGTGGTCAGGAAGTTCCAGCCCAGGTTGCACAGCAGGTGCAGCGCGGGCAGGTGGGCGCTGTACTGCTCGCGGGAGTTGGGCGTCATCGTCGTCATTTCCACAGCGGATGCACCTCCCAATTCGGCGGCAGCCCCATAGCAGCCCGCCAGCGTGGAGACGCTGTCAACCGACGAAGCAAGCCGGTGCACAGGCCACGCCAAGCAAGGCTTCCGCCTGACTTGTTCAGCAATACGGTCAACATCAGGAGCACACAGAATAGTCGGCTGTTGCTGGGCAGCATCGGCGCATTCCACTCTGGTTCCGGCATGGCTCGCGGCTTGATCGCCAGGTCGCGGTTCCAGAGGCGGCTGTGGTGCGCACAGACATTGCGCACGTAAGACAGGACATGAAGCCAGTCCTGCAAGCGTTTGGGGTGCAAGCCAAACGTTGCAGCTACCGCCGCTTTGTCGCTGTTCTGCATTCCCTTATAAAGCAGAGACAGTGCGCCGATGCTCACAACTTCGGTGCACATCCAGATGGGCATCGCGGGATAGTCCGAGTAGCGGCTCTGAAAGTGATCGACGAAGGCGTCAGTCGATCGACCCGTCTCCGTTCGAAGCTTGGTTACCCAGTCCGCGTGGTTGAACTGGGGATGAAAATTACCAGCCACCTCATGACCGAATGCGCCATGGGCCATGCCGAGCTGGTGGGTCACGGCCGTGCGAACGGAGACTTCCACACGCTCCAACGCATCCAGTACCAGCAAACGCAGCTCACGGTCGAACTCATACAGTTGGACGATCTGATCGAACGAGGTTCCAGCCTCAAATGCATCCAGCACGGTTCCAGCAGCATCCCTGACGCGAAAGGGATACCAGTACGCACTCAGGCGGTAGTAACTGGTCTTGGAGAGAAAGGCCTCAGCCGCTAAAGGCTCCGAGACCGCCATACCGCGCGCCACCAACTGCGCGACCTGCTGCGCATAGCTCAATGCAGGTTTGCCATACGGCACGAGGGCTGCCGTCACCATGTGCAACCTCGCCGGGCAAAAGAAAAGCCGCCAAGGTTGCGCTTGCAAAAGCAGAGGCGTGGCGGCTGTGTTGCCATTATTTTAGCATCACAAAGGTCTGAGAAACGAGCATCTACTCCAGCGGACACGCGGGTCACCGTTTTCATGTTTGAGCTTCCGTTTCGGTTGCGGGCAGCTTGACGCGGCGCTTGCCAGTCAGGAGCTGGGACATGAGGGCGGCTTTTTCTTGTCGCAATGCCTGCACTTGAGCCTGAAGCCGCACCTCCTCTGCCCTCGCCACGTTGATGACCTCAGCAATGCGCCGCTGTTCTGGCGCGGTGGGAATGTGGAGCTGCAGTTTGAAGAAGTCGGTCACGCTCACATTCAGCAGGCCGTGGTTTCGAGCACCTTCTTGTGCGATGCCTTCAATCTCCTGATTCAACAGGCCAGCTTCAAAGTAATGACGGAAGAAGTCGAAGTCGGCATCTACGTCGCCGCGCAGTCTGAAGCAGAGATACAGGCTTGAAACGACACCCGCGTCATAGGCCATCAGAGGCTTGATCGCCCCCATCGGGTAACCCGCCGAGTAGCTTTTGTTGTAGGCAAAGTCATGCCGGTGCAGCAGCGTGTAGCCGCTGAGGTTGGCACTGGCGACGGACTTGTTGAAGTAGTCGCGTTGGCTGATGAGCCCATGCTCCCCTGAGATCGTCAACACATTGGTGTTCTGCGTGCTGTTCTTGCGCGTAACCCGCTCAAAGACGGCATCTAAATCCACGTAGCGCCACTTATCTGAGAACCCAGGAAAGCGGCGGTGTCCTGACAACAACGACACCATTAGGTCGCGGGCGCACCGTAGGCTGTTGGCCAGCAACCGCTCCGCTGTAGCAATGGCTTGATCCCAGGTGGCGAGGATTTGGGCAATGCGGCGCTGCTCCGGGATCGGCGGCAGCACCACATCAATGGACTTCAGTAGATCTGTGTCGAGCTTTCCAGTCCCATGGCCTGCGGTATCGACCATATCCAATACCACGTGCTTCTTGCTTTGCAGTTGGTAAGCGAGGAAGCGGGCATCCAGACCTGGATTCGGGACGATTGCCTTGATGTCCTGGTTAAAAGCGACATCTCTCATGGCGAGGCTGATCGGGAGATCCTTTAGCAAGGCCATTCCACGTGTAACTACCAAGATCGAATTCACAGGGGCCACCGATGCTGCTGCTTTGCCAGCCTGGGTAAGGGTCAGCCCTGTCCTGTGGAGCCAAGGCGTTTTCATGTCTTTCACAGTCACCCAAGGAAAGTCGCCGGACCAATAATCTTGACGCTCCTTGCTGGGCGTGTTGCCAGAAAGTAGCTTTGTGCACTCCCCAAGCGTTGAACGCTTCCATCCCTTAAGCAGCATTACGTCCCCCTTTTTTCTTCGTCAGCCGCTTGGCCACCTTGCCCAAGGCTTCCACGGCATCGTTGTCGGTGGAGTTCGAACCCAGCATTCGGACGGCATAAGCCTCGCCTTCCTTCTCCAACGTCGTACGCCGCTGCGCCGCAAACTGCTCGTACTCACTCTGCGCATGAGCCACCGCCTGCTTGTGCGACACCTTGCCTGCGCCCACCAGCACCTGCCGATCGTTGAAGCTGAGGAAAGCGTCGAGCTTTTCGGCCCAGTCTTTCAGGAACACCTCTTTGCGGCGCGTGGCTTGGTCTTCGGCAAAGTCCAACCACATGGTGACGATGCGGTTCAGCTCTGAAATTTCCTGCTCGTTCAGGTAGTTCTTGGCCACGCCCACATCGGCTTTCTGCACCTGGCCCTTGCGGGTGGTGGTCAGGCCCATGTTGGGCTGGGTGTGGTCGGCACGGCGGCGGATGATCTCGGCGGCCGTCTGGCCCGACACGGCGTAGTGCAGCTTGTTCTGGATGATGCGGAAGAAGGCTGTGGTCTCGGGCAGCGTGGGGGCGTAGTCGGCCGCCAGCGCGAAGATTTCGCGCACCCGCAGGTACATGCGGCGCTCGCTGGCGCGGATGTCGCGGATGCGTTCCAGCAATTCGCCGAAGCGGTCTGGCAGCACCGAGTCCCCCACGGGCGGGTTCTTCAGGCGCTCGTCGTCCATCACGAAACCCTTGAGGAGGTATTCGCTCAGGTTGGCCGTGGCCCATTGGCGGAACTGGGTGCCGCGTGCCGAACGCGCCCGGTAGCCCACGGCCAGGATGAGGTCGAGGCTGTAGAAACGCACATTGCGGCGGACCAAGCGGCCACCCTCCTGGCGAACTTGTAAGCCAGACTTACAAGTTGCTTCGGAGTCGGCTTCACCCTCGGCATAGATGGCTTTCACATGCTGGGTGACGTTTTGCGGCGTGGTCTGGAACAGCGTGGCGATTTCGGCCTGGCTGAGCCACAGCGAGCCGCCTTCGGCCCGCATTTCTACGCGGGTGAGGCCGTCGTCAGTGGTGTAGAGAACGAATTCGCCCTGGCTTTCGGCGCTGGCTTGCGTCTTCAACGCCACCGATGCATCTATTGCCTTAGTCGGCGTGCTGGGTTTTGGCGCTTTACTCATAGCCCAACTCCTTCAGGTAGACGGCCATCTGGTTTTCCAGGCTGGCCAGTTCGGCTTTGAGCTGCTCACGCTCCTTGCGCACGGCCATCAGGTCGATTTCGGCTTCTTCCTCGAACGTGTCCACATAGCGCGGGATGTTGAGGTTGAAGTCGTTCTCGGCAATCTCGGCAGGCGTGGCGAGGTAGGCATATTTGTCCACGCTCTGCCGTGTGGCGGCGGTGGTCAGGATGCGCAGCAGGTCGGTTTCGCGTAGCAGGTTCTGGTTCTTGCCGGCCTCGAAGTCGCGGCTGGCGTCAATGAATAGCACTTTGTCGTCGGCTTTGTTCTTGCGGAACACAAGCACAGCGGCGGGGATGCCGGTGCCGTAGAACAGCTTTTCGGGCAGCCCAATCACCACGTCGAGCAGGTTCTCTTCGATCAGCTTCTGGCGAATGCGCCCCTCGGCAGCGCCACGGAACAGCACGCCATGCGGAACGACCACAGCCATGCGGCCGGTGCCGGGTTTCATGGTTTCGATCATGTGCAGGATGAAGGCGTAGTCGCCCTTGGTGCGCGGCGGCACGCCCCGGCGGAAGCGGCTGAACT
This sequence comes from Curvibacter sp. T50, assembly GCF_057219955.1. NCBI lineage: Bacteria > Pseudomonadati > Pseudomonadota > Betaproteobacteria > Burkholderiales > Comamonadaceae > Curvibacter > Curvibacter sp. T50. Next base: position 1,418,167 of record NZ_JBXVVU010000001.1, on the reverse strand, counting down.
TGTCGGCGTCGGCGCCCTCGAAGCCCCACTTTTCCAGGCTGAACGGTGGGTTGGCCACCACGATGTCGAAATGCTTGAGGCTGGCCGCACCGTCAAGCAGCTTGGGGTTGCGGATGGTGTCGCCCCACTCGATGCGGTGGTTGTCTTCACCGTGCAGGAACATGTTCATCTTGGCCAGCGCCCAGGTGCTGCCGATGGCTTCTTGCCCATAGAGCGCGTACTTGCGTGAACCGGTGTTCTCACGGATCAGGCGACCGCACTTCATCAACAGCGACCCGGAGCCGCAGGTGGGGTCGCATATTTCGTCGCCCTCTTGCGGCGCCATCAGGCGTGCCATCAGTGCAGAGACTTCGGGCGGGGTGTAGAACTCGCCAGCCTTCTTGCCGCTGGTGGAGGCAAAGTTCTTGATGAGGAATTCGTAGGCGTTGCCGATCACGTCGAGTTGGCCAACACGGCTGGGGCGCAAATCCAGCTCAGGCTTGGCGAAGTCTTCCAGCAGGTGGCGCAGGATGTCGTTCTTCTGCTGTTCGTCGCCCAGCTTGTTGGAGTTGAAGCTGATGTCCTGAAACACATCACGCAGCTTGGTGATGTTGGCCTCTTCGATGGCGTGCAAGGCCTTGTCGATGCGCTCGCCATTGCCGGGGCTATGCCTCAGGGTGTGCAGGGCATAGAAGCTGGCCCTGGCTGGCAGCACGAAACGCTCGTTCTTGAGCATTTCCTCAATCAGCTCCGGGTGGTCACCGTACTGTTTCTTGTAGGCGTCGTAGTGGTCTTGCCAGACATCCGACACGTACTTGAGGAAGAGCATGGTCAGGACGAAGTCCTTGTAGATGCTGGGGTCCACGGTGCCGCGGAAGGTGTCACACGCGGCCCAGACGGCGGCGTTGATGTCGTCCTGGCTGACAGAGGTGATTTCGGTGGTGGTGTCGTTCATGGTGTGGGTTCCCTGGTTTGTTCAGTGAGCGGCCTGTGCGGCATGCGCAAGACCTTCCGCGAGCGCCTGGAGTTGTTGCTCGCGGTTGTGAATGAGTCGGTGGAGGGTGTGTCGCTCCTGGCGCGCAAGGTCGGCCAGGGCAACGATGCGTTGCTGGTCTGCCAGCGACGGCACGCTCAGCGTGAGCGATTCCAGTACGGGGCGACGGATGCTCAGCTGGCTGCTGCCTTCAGCGGCCTGTTGAAGCTGACGCTGGAATGGGGGCTGGTTGATCTGCCAGGCCAAAAAAGCTGGCAGTAGCTCGGCCCGTGGCAACACTTGAAGCAGGAAGAAGTGCGGGCTGCACACGGCCGCACTGGGCGGCTCGTCAATGCAAACCGCATAAAACCGGGCACCTTTGGACACGAACAGGACGTCACCGGCTTTGAGCCAGTCTGGCTGTTTGCGGCCCGCTAGGGTGGTGCGCATGACGCCTGACCAGCTCACCCCAAGGTCTGGATCGACATCTTTCATTTGTACGGCCAGGGCTTCACCATCGGCCGACTCCTCAATGGAGCCCCGGAAGGGGTAACCACTTCGCAGGGTGGTTAGGTTTCCTATGACGGAATATTTTGCATCAATCAGCATGACGCAGATGATACCCGAGAATTCTCGGGTATCAAACTATTTTTGCATCATTGCGGATGATGCGAAATTTATGCATGGGGATGCTTGATCGGCGCCAGTTGGAGGCCCTTTATGGTGTCCGAGTGGCACATCACCCGAAACCACCTCTCGGGGGCAAGCCGTAGCTCTAGCTGCCAATCGTTGGACGGTGCGTCTCGCACCAGTTGAGGCGCTTCGGACAGCACATCTCCACGCACGGGTAGCATGGGGTTGAACTGATGCGACCAGTGCGCGCCTGCAGTGATGGGTAGCCAGTACTCTAAGTCGCTGACTTCGCACAGGCTGATGCGGAAGGGCAGCACCGCCTGGCCGCCACCGTACCGGCCAAAGACGCTGCCGTGCGGCCACCGAAGGTATCGGCTCGGGCTGTAGCACAGCAGGGCATGGTGCTCGCATTGCAGGGCAATGGCGCCAAAGCCTAGCCCCTGAGCCGAAGCGGAGGTGCCTTTTGTATCTTCGTTGGAGTCACACACGCGCAGGGCCGTGACCGTTTGACCCATCAGCACGGGGAAGAGGTACGGCCCGCGCATGGCTTACTTGCCGGCCGCCTTCGCCATTTGCGTGACGCCGATTTACCAGGACGGCGGGAGCCCGTTGAGGTCTGTGGTGCCAACCCGCAGGTGCAGTTTTGTGTCGGTATGGGGGTAGGGATCAACGACGTAGGGTTGTGCTGTCTTGCCATCGCTGGAAGTGTTGCGGTGATAGAGCACGCAGCGGCCGACTTCCCAGTCAGCGTCGTAGTCCACCATCACGATGGCTACCTCGGGCAGGTCTTTGTAGCTCGTGCACTCCTTCCACACGGTTGCCACCAGTCCGTTCCCGGCCAGCAGCTTGGCGATCATGTCGCCGTCGATCCATGCATGGTAGGGGCCAACCTTGGGGAGCCCGAGCCCTTCTGCCTGTCGAATGATCGCGTCGGTGGTTTTGCCGGACAGCATCGCGATGACGCAAATGGCATCGTCATGTCGATCTTGCTGGCCTATGCGTTTGAACGTGGGTTGGAAACTGGTGGGGGTGGGTGTAGTTGCCATTGAGATTGCTCCTGTGCGTGAAAGAAAAATGCGCACAGCAGCACCAGCCTCTGCGGCAAGGGCCGTCGGAGGCTTGGCGGTTAACGAGGGGGATGGCTGGCAGCCCGAGCGATAAACGGGGCTGCTGTGCGAGCGGTTGCCGTGCGCTGCGTGGTGTCCCCGAGCGGCGGCTTTTTCACGGTAGCACGGGGGCCGTGTGCGGATCGAGCGCCGTAAAACTTCGGCAGCCTGCACCTCTTACGACGCCGGGGCTGATCCGTTTCTACCGCCCTTGACCCATCTGTTGTGGATTCACGTCGCGGCACTCCGCGCGGACTGCTTCCTAGAACACCAAATCGACGCTACAATGCGAGGCTCTACGGAACACAGTTTTGTGGGTAGTGCCGGTGTAGCTCAGTCGGTAGAGCAGCTCATTCGTAATGAGAAGGTCGGGTGTTCGATTCATCTCTCCGGCACCAAAAAATCCATAAAAATCAACAAGTTAAGAAGCCGCCTCGTGCGGCTTTTTGCTTTCTGGCGCCGGGGCACAGCATGGCACACCGAGTTTGCGCCTTCATGTCTGTGCGTCAAGGTGCGTGGATCAATTTTGTGCTGTTCGCTTTCAACGACTTGGAGCCCAGCATGAACATCACCCCCGCCACCCGCCTGGAACTGAACCAGGCACTCGAAGGCCTCTACCAAGATGCGGCAGTCGCCATCGACTGGTCCGAGCTGTATCGCTGGTTTGGCGAGCAGCCCCTCAACCCCACCAGCTACGCGCAGATCAAGCTGGGCTGGGAGCGTCTATGCCGCGTGACCCATCGCCGCTATGAATTGCCTGAGCTGCGGCTGATCCTTGGCCCGGCAAAGCTGACGGTAATGCGTGACACGTTTCCTGACGAAATGCCTGTGATCTGTCTGAATGATCTTGCCGACTTGGCCGAAAGCATTGATGAGCCCTAAAAGCAGGCGGAGCTTGCGGACAGCATCGCGACCCGCAAAGTCAAGCTGATCGCATCCTTGACTACCTGTCGGGGTGTTTCAGCGTCGATGATCCAGCGCCGCCCGCTGGCGGCGTAGGCTTCTATCAAGCACCTCACCATTGCGTGGGCTCCTCATCGGCCTCGACGGCGTCTGTGGGTGGGCGCGGTACGGCGCGGCCTGAAACGTGGTTCGCGCGGATTTCCACCACACCATCCGGACGGGCAATGATCTGCACCCGGTCGCCAGCCTTCCATCCGACAACATCCAGAATCGCGACGGGTAACCGGCACCCAGTGGAATTGCCCCATGCTGTCAAGAGCGGCATCGCCTACCTCCATGTATATACAACGTATAGCCAGCAAATTGCCGAGGCCTGCTGGCGGCGTCGTGGTGGCTGTGTGTACGTGGAGTGGTGCCCCTGGCACCGGCGGTGGCTAGAAACCCGGCGCTGGCACAGTCTGTTGGCGAGCTGACGCTCGCGAACACAAAAGGGCTCCGCATGGAGCCCTCCTGGCTGATTGCTTTGCATGGGGTTGCCTATACGTTGGTGGCCTCCCCGGAGTTTTCATCGTCGTCACGGACGACAGGCACCGAGCCGACACCACGCGCCTTCTTCCCGCCGATGGTGATCCGCAATGGGGGTTTGCGCGGGCGTTCGGAATCGACGGCCGTGGCATTGGTGTGCTCCGGGTGCTGCGGTGCGCTCACCGGACGCAGCCAGTCGCTCAAGTACGGGTCACGACAGCGGAACAGGAACACACCTTGCTGGCGCTCCATTTCGCGCATGTCATGAGTGGCCTGGTCGAAACGCGCCGTGACGATGGCGATCTCCTTGTCGAAGTACGCGTTCAAGACCGACAAGAACTTCCGTGTCAGCATCAGTGGCAACAGCTCTACCGGCGGCTTGCGGCGGTTGGCATATCCAATCTGTTTGCCGATGGTGCCACTCAGTTCCGCGCGGTGGTCACGCAGTGAAACGCCAATCTCCACGCCACGCTTGCGCAAGATTGCGCCATGGCGGCTGCGCGTCGCCGGGGTGAGTGATTTGTTGAGGTCTTCGCCCGCGAAGTAACGATGCAAGGTGTTGCGCACACCCACGTGCAGGCCGGTTTGATTTACCTCGTCAATGGACTTTACAAAGGGAGTGGTCAAGCCAGCTTGCGTGAACACGTCCTCGATGGCGATGAGCACCTTTTCGGGGTCAAGGGTGCGGGGATCGTCAATGCCGTGTTTGACCAGCATCCCGCGCTCAAGAAACGGCTCGATGCGAATATCTGAGGCCACGGCGGCCCGCAGATGCTTGGCAAATGGCTTCATGTTCTCCGCAATGAAGCCCACCATGCGGGCCTTGCGTTCCGTGGGGCGTGCCAGCAGGGCTTTGAGGTAGGTGCGCAACATGGCACGGTCCACATGCGCGTAAGTGGTCATGGCCTTGTTGGTGCGCATCACCTTGACCTTCCACAGACGGTAGTGCGCCAGGCGCAAAGGCGACAAGCACTCTAGGTGGCGCAGCAAGCGTTTCTGGGCATTGGCGGCGGCCTTTGGTGAAGAGCAGCTTACGTGGTAGCTAGGCTCCATGTCTTCTAGGCGCGCGGTGTCGATGAAGTACTGAACTTCGCTGGGCGTGAAGCCGAAGTGCAGCAAGAACAGGCGGATGAACTTGGCGAGGGTGTGCAGGATGAACGGGATGTCGGTGTGCTCGCCCAGGAGGTAGTTCTGACCGCGCAAGATGGCGTTGACGGGCAGCCAGATGTGCAGCCGCCAGTAGATGTCGTTCTTGTGGCGCTCCTTCGCGGGTGTCATGCGGAATTGCGCACCGGTGAGCGGGCTTTGGTAGTAGCCGTCGGTGTGTTTGAAAGTTGTGCCGTTTTCTTGCAGGAACGCAACCTGCTGGAAACGGTTCGCGTCTGTGAATTTGACCGGTCTAATGAGGCCTGAGATGGTGGCGGCGTCGAGCATGGTTGCAATGTCGGTGGCTATTGTGGCGAGCAGCCATGTGTGCCGTTACTTGGCTGCTCGCCGCTGGGTTGAAGTACATGCCTGGCGTGCACTACCAGGCCTCGGTCGCCGTCTCTGACTGGCGAAACGGGTTTCGGCAACGGCCGGTGCGCAAGAGGTCGAGCACCCAGCCGAGGCCGACCGTGGGCCACATGCAGTAGGCTGGCAGATCGACATGCACGCCGCGTTCATGCCAGGTGACTTCCACATGGCCGGAAGTGGGCTCCGTGCGCACGTTGACGGTGGTGGTTCCCTCCGCCAGTTCGTTCAGCCGGTCTGTGTTTGCGAGCCGCGCCACTTGGGACATGCTTGCGGTGGCGTCGTTGCGCAAGTAGTGGTTCTCCAGGCAAAGCATGGCCAGGCCCAGTGCATCAATTCCCTCGAACGACGCCTCGCGAATGCGGAACAAGACGCCCACAATGCGGCGGTCGATCCAGTGTTTCGGCTCGAACATCAGGTCCATGTGCAGCAACGAGTTATCGTCGCCAAGAGTCACGAGTTGGCTGAAGATCGGTCGGCGGCTTTCGATGGCCTCGCGGTGAGCTGAAACAGCCTGCGGTCGATATGGCAAATGAAGTTCAGTCATGGCCCCACCCGTCGTCAAGTTGCAGGCCTGCATACTCCAGCGCGGCATTCCAACTGGTGTACTTGCCAGCCAGGACCGGCACGCGGCCGGGGCCGATAGGGTGGCTGCGCAAGTAGGCGATCAACGCTTTGACCGTGTCCGTAGTTGATTGCTCCAAAAGCCAACTCAGCCCGTGGTCTTTCCATTTGAGGGGCGAAGTCAACTCGATGGTCAGGTGCGATTTGCCATGCACAAAGACGTTAATTTCCTCTTCCTGGTGGTTCGCACTAATGTCGAAAGTGCCGACACCATCGATCTTGAAGTTGACTGTTTGGCGCGTTCGCTGTGCCGGGTCGTTCAAGATCACCGAGTGAAAAATCTGGATTCCGGCGACGGCGTGACGCAGCACCTGGTCTGGATCGCGATCAGCGCAATAGAGGCGGAAGGGAGTCGTGCCGACATTCACATCAAAGGTGGTTTCACCGGCTTCCGCAGGGTCGTTAGGGTTGTGGAATTTCATCGCCTGTAGGTCAGCCACTGGCACAGGCAATTGCCATTTGCGGTGCGAAATGGTCATGGTGTTCATGGCGTCACCTCCGTGTTGCTGTTCAGCCATTGCAGGTACTTGACGCGGTCGATGAAGACACGGCGTTGGCCTGGCGGGCGGATGACACAACGGTCGAAACCCATCGAGCGGCGGTACTTGCCATCGGGGTAGCGGTTCCAGGCTTCGGAATTGAAGATCAGGTGCCGCAGCGCACCGGGGCTGTGCGCGCCAAGCAATGCTGCCTCCAGGACCGTCAGCACGGGCTTCTCGTTGATGCTCAGTGGTGCTGCTGCCGGTGCTGCTTTACGTTTGCGGCGCACCTCGCTGGGCACGGCAGTGGAATCTGCGGCAGTATCCTGTACCGATGGGCTCAGGGACGTTGCAGCCATGGTTTGATCCTTGTTCGCAGGTGATGTCACGCCCTCAGTGCACGGTGTTCGATCTTGTGGACTGGGTGCCTCGACGTGCGGCGTAGTCTTGGTCTCGCGTGTGTCGCGAGGGCTTGATGTCATGGTCATACGTAGCTCCTTCCGTTTGAACGGATGGGCAGTGCATGGAGGGACCGGCTACGTGCACGGTATTGACGGAAGTGTGAGCTTCAGCGACTCAATGACGCACGCAACCAGCCTTCACCCGCTGCACTGCAGAGGTTGAAAGATGTCCGCTCAGCACGTTGCTGATGCGGGAGTTGGAGCCAAGCACTGCGCGGGACACAGAGCCCCGAGGGCTTGGACGATTGGTGGTCAGAGTCGAATTCAATGCGCGGGTCGTCTAACCCGCGTGGCGCGCACAGCACCAGTACGGCACCTGCGCTGCTGCCATCAGAGCGATGGCAACCACGCCGAGGTCATGAAGAGCTAGTCTCATGCACAACGGCGTGGGATCAATGCTATCGCCTGTCGCCGTGGACGCTCAAGAATGCTCCTGGCGCATACGGTGTTTGACACAACTGGACGGTCGGTTTCAGAGGTGTTTCCCAGTGAAGCGCGAGCAAACGTGACCGTCCTGTCGCCTTCTCAGTCGCGGCTTCCGTGGCCTCAATGACGTTGATGTCGATGACCGGCGAGGCGAATTGACCCGCTAAACGCTGGTCGATTTGGGCTCGGAGGCGGGTGTCGGAACAGTCAAGCGGGCCTCGTTCATCCGCGTCAGGACACCCGCGATGTGGGCCTTGCTGAGGTGGGCGTAACGCTTGACCATTTGCAGGTCTTTGTGGCCGAGGATTTCGGCGATTTCCGGGCCGCTGGCGCCTTCCATGGCCAACATGCTTGCCGTGCAGTGGCGCAAGTCGTGGAACCTGAAGTTCTCGATCTTGGCGCGGCGCAATGCCGTGTGCCAGGCTGTGCGCAACTCGACAGGGGTGTCCTGTTTGGTGTCGCTGGGGAACAGAAGGCGCTCACCTTTGACGACGCCCTTGTTGGCCTGCATGTGCTCTTGCCGCAAGGATTCAACGCGCGCTAGGCCCTGGCCCGTCAGAGGTACGCCGCGACGCTCGCCGTTCTTGGTTTCGTTGAGGATGACCAGGCTTGGCAGCCCCTGCACGTCGAGCAACAAATCTTGCCAGCGCAAATTCATGATCTCGCTATGGCGCATGCCTGTGGCGAGAGCAACTTCGACAACCACGGACAGAAACTTATTTTCCGACTGCGCGATGGCAGCTCGCAGGCGTTCGAGTTCTTCAACGGTCAAGTAGCGAATGCGGCCGTTGGCGACCTTCGGCTTCTTGACCTTTTCCATCGGCGATGCAGGCAACCAGCCCCATTCCTTGGACGCCACGTTGAAGGCGTGAGAGAGCACTGCCATGTAGCGCACGACAGTGGCGGGCGCGCGCGGCTTCGGCGTCTTGCCACCTACCGGCGTTGCCAGCAACTCGTCCCTGAACTTGCCAATGATGGCGGGCGTGATGTCTGCCAGGCTGTAGCGGCCAATCTTGCTGATCCACCAGTCCAGTTGAGGGCCCTGAGTGCGCAACTCTTTCGGTTTGTGCGGGATCAGTACGCGGCTGCGGTAGTCCTCCAGCATTTCTTCCACGGTGTGGCGCTGAGCGATGACGTGGGGCATGAGGCGCCCGTCGAGCAGTTCGGCCTCAGTCCGCTCTCCCCACGCCTTGGCTTCCTTGAGCTTGTCAAAGGTCTTTGTCTGAGGCGGAAAGCCTCGCAGGCGAACTTGGACGTGATACCGGATCGTGCCGGAGGAGTCAGTGCGTTTTCGAATGCTTGCCATGTGTTTTCCCCTTCACGCTTGAAAGTTGAGGGAGACACGGAGCACATCGGGGTTGACTGTCCTGGGCCTTCTTGGCACAACTTGGGCGCTGTGCCATGAGTGTGCCAAACAACAAAAAAGCGCCACACAGGTGGCGCTTAAGTTGTTGATGCTGATGAGTTTTTTGTCAGTTTTTCGGAGGTATGAGCAGTTCATTACGAATGAGCTGCTCTACCGACTGAGCTACACCGGCGTAAGCCCTAAATTATAGCGGGTTGTGGTAGCTGGTTACCCGCTCCACTTCGTTTTTGGAGCCCAGGATCACACTCACGCGTTCGTGCAGCGTGCGCGGCGCGATGTCCAGGATGCGCTGGCGGCCATTGGTGGCGGCGCCGCCGGCCTGCTCGATCAGCCAGCCCATGGGGTTGGCCTCGTACATCAGGCGCAGCTTGCCCGGTTTGGTGGGTTCGCGTCTGTCCCAGGGGTACAGGAAGACGCCGCCGCGGGTCATGATGCGGTGCACATCTGCGACCATGGAAGCCACCCAGCGCATGTTGAAATCCTTTCCGCGCGGGCCTTCCTTGCCCTGCAGGCATTCGTCGATGTAGCGGCGCACCGGTTCGTCCCAGTGGCGCATGTTGCTCATGTTGATGGCGAATTCCTTGGTGTCTTCCGGGATGCGCACATTTTCTTCGGTCAGAACGAAAGAGCCTTGCTCCCGGTCCAGGGTGAACATCGCAACGCCGTCGCCCACCGTCAGCACCAGCGTGGTCTGAGGGCCGTAGACACAGTAGCCCGCGGCCACCTGCTGGCAACCCGGCTGTAGGAAGTCGCTTTCTTCCACGCCGCGGTCACCCTCCGGCTTCCTGAGCACGCTGAAGATGGTGCCGATACTCACGTTGACGTCGATGTTGCTGGAGCCGTCCAGCGGGTCGAACAGCAGCAGGTATTCACCTTGGGGATAGCGGTTGGGCACCAGGTAGATGCCCTCCATCTCTTCGGAGGCCATGGCCGCCAGGTGGCCGCCCCATTCATTGGCTTCAATGAGTACTTCGTTGGCAATGATGTCCAGCTTCTTTTGCACTTCACCCTGCACGTTTTCGCTGTCGGCGGAGCCCATCACTTCACCCAGAGCGCCCTTGTTGACGGCCAGACTGATGCGTTTGCAGGCGCGCGCGACCACTTCGAGCAGCAGTCGCAGCTCCGGCGGGATTCGGCCATCGTGGCGTTGTTGCTCGACCAGATAGCGGGTCAGGAAAACTCGTTTACTCATCAGGCTCTCCAGAAAAAAGGGACAGTTTTGGCCGCGAACTCAATCGGCAAGCGCCCGGGTGACCACTTCGCGCAGATCGTTGCTCAGGTCGTTGCGGGCGGCAACCCGTGCAATGGCTTCGCGGGCGGCGGTGCGCCAGGGGTCGGCCAGTTTTTTCCAGCGGTCGAGCGCGCGGGCCAGGCGGGCGGCGACTTGCGGATTGAATGTGTCCAGTTCCAGCACCCGTTCGGCCCAGAACACGTATCCGGCGGCGTCGGCACGGTGGAATGCACCGGGGTTGGCATTGCAGTAGCTGAAGATCAGGCTGCGCGCACGGTTGGGATTGCGCAAAGTGAAATCGGGATGCTGCAACAGCTGGCGCACGCGCGGCAGCACGTCGCCGCCGCGGTCCGGCGCTCCGGCCTGCAGTGCGAACCATTTGTCCAGCACCAGCGCCTCGTCGCGGAACAGGGCATGAAAACGCGTGAGCGCTTCGGCCGCGAGCGGATGCGCACTGCCGACCAGGGCGGACAGCGCCGCAAAGCGGTCGGTCATGTTGCCGGCGTCCTTGAAACGCTGATAGGCCCGGCCGGGCCAGATCACGTCACCGCTTGCACGGGCCGCCAGGCACAACATCGTCAGCGCCAGGCCCGCCAGTGCCCTGCGTCCGCAGGACTGAGGATCGGGCCGGTAGGCACCGGTATCTCGATGTGTTTCCCAGGCCCACTGCCAGTCAGCCTGCAATGCCCGGGCCATTTGCTCACGCATGGCTTCGCGCACCGCATGGATGCGCTGCGGATCGACGATGTCCAGTTGCTCGGCAATGTAGGTCTCCGAGGGCAGGGTCAACACCAGTTCCTTGAAGGCGGCATCCAGAACCGGGTGACGCAGCACGCTGCGCAGGGCGTCCAGGCAGGCGGCGTCCAGCACCGGCGCGCCGGCCGGGTCGGCATCGCTGCGGATGAACTCCAGGGCCCGCTTGAGGGCAAGACGCTGGCCCGCCTCCCAGCGGTTGAAGGGATCCGTGTCGTGGGCGAGCAGGGTCAGCAACTGTGCATCGCTGTAGTCGAATTCAAGGATCACCGGCGCCGAAAATCCGCGCAGGATGGAGGGTACCGGCGGCTCCTTGACGCCATCGAAAACCACCGTCTCGCTGCCTTCGGTCAGCACATGGGTGCGCGCGGAGCCGGAAATCTCCCGGCCATCCGCGTCCAGCAGACCCAGCGCGAGCGGGATCACAAAGGGTTCCTTGGTCGACTGGCCGGGGGTTGGCGGGCAGCTCTGGGTCAGGGTCAGGCTGTAGCGGCCCGAGGCGGCGTCATGGTGCCCGGTGGCGGCCACCCGGGGTGTGCCGGCCTGGCTGTACCAGCGCTTGAACTGGGGCAGCAGCGCCGCCAGAGGCGAGTCCGGGTTTGCGTCGGCAATGGCTTGGGCAAAGTCATCGCAGGTAACCGCCTGTCCGTCGTGGCGCTGGAAATACAGTGTCATGCCACGGGCGAAACCGGCACGTCCCAGGGGGTCGCCCTCGGTCGCGGCCAGCGTCTGCATCATGCGCACGACCTCGGCACCCTTTTCATAGATCGTGACGGTATAGAAGTTGTTGATCTCCAGGTACTGGTCGGGCCGTACCGGATGGGCCATCGGGCCGGCGTCCTCGGGGAACTGGGCAGTGCGCAGCACCCGCACGTCTTCGATGCGCTTGACGGCGCGGGCGCTGGCTTCGCCGGCCATGTCCTGGCTGAACTCCTGGTCACGGAAGACGGTGAGCCCTTCCTTCAGGGACAGCTGAAACCAGTCCCGGCAGGTGATGCGGTTACCCGTCCAGTTATGGAAATACTCGTGGCCGACGACACTTTCTACGTTGCCGAAGTCGGTGTCCGTGGCGGTGGCGGGGTTGGCAAGCACGAACTTGGTATTGAATATGTTCAGGCCCTTGTTCTCCATCGCGCCCATGTTGAAGTCGCTGGTGGCGACGATCATGAAACGTTCCAGGTCCAGCGGCAGCCCGAAGCGTGCCTCGTCCCATGCCACGCTGGCCATCAGGGAGTTCATCGCGTGTTCGGTCTTGTCCAGGTCGCCGGGGCGCACGTACACCTGCAACAGGTGCTCCTGCCCGCTGCGCGAGACGATGCGCTGTTCCCGGCTGACCAGCACCCCGGCCACCAGGGCGAACAGGTAGCTGGGTTTGCGATGCGGGTCCACCCATTTCGCGAAATGTCGGCCGTCGTCCAGATCGCCCTGGTCGACGAGATTGCCGTTGGACAACAGCACCGGGTACTTTGCCTTGTCGGCCCGGAGCGTCACGGTGTAGCTGGCCATCACATCCGGGCGGTCCAGGAAGTAGGTGATGCGGCGGAAACCCTCGGCCTCGCACTGGGTGAAGAACGATTCGTTGCTGACGTACAGGCCCATCAGCTTGGTGTTTTTGGCCGGGACACAGGTGGTGAAGATCTCCAGATCGAAAGGCTCGGGGCCTTCGGGCAGGTTCTCCAGTACCAGCTGGTTGCCGTCCATCTTGAACGAAGTGCCGCTGCCGTTGACCAGCACCCGGGCGAGGTTGAGCTCCTCGCCGTCCAGACGCAAGGCCTGGGGCGCGACGTCCGGGTTGCGGCGCATGCGCATGCGGTTGAGCACGCGGGTCTTGGCAGGATCGAGGTCAAATCCCAGATCGACGGTGTCGATCCAGTAGGCCGGCGCGGTGTAGTCCTCGCGGCGGATCACCGAGGCTTGTCCTTCACGCATCATGGGGAAACTTTCCGGGTTGGGGCAGGGGTCAGATGCCTTGCTTGAGCGAGGCTTCGATGAAGGCGTCGAGATCGCCGTCCAGCACTTTCTGTGTGGCCGAGATTTCGACGTTGGTGCGCAAGTCCTTGATGCGGCTGTTGTCCAGCACGTAGCTGCGGATCTGGTGACCCCAGCCGACGTCGGTCTTGGTGTCTTCCAGCTTTTGCTGCTCTTCCATGCGCTTGCGCATCTCATGGTCGTACAGGCGCGAACGCAGGCGCTGCCAGGCGACATCCCGGTTGCTGTGCTGGCTGCGGCCGTCCTGGCACTGCACCACGATACCGGTGGGGATGTGTGTCAGGCGCACGGCCGAATCGGTCTTGTTGATGTGCTGGCCACCGGCACCGCTGGCCCGAAAGGTGTCGGTGCGCACGTCGGCGGGGTTGATGTTGATTTCGATCGAGTCGTCGATTTCCGGATAGACGAACAGCGAAGCGAATGACGTGTGTCGCCCGCCCGAACTGTCGAACGGGCTCTTGCGCACGAGCCGGTGCACGCCGGTCTCGGTGCGCAACAGGCCATAGGCATAGTCCCCTTCGATCTTGATGGTGGCACTCTTGATGCCGGCGGTGTCCCCCGGCGTTTCGTCTTCCACGGTGGCCTTGAAACCCTTGCGCTCGGCGTATTTCAGGTACTGGCGCAGCAGCATGCTGGCCCAGTCGCAGGCTTCGGTGCCCCCGGCGCCGGCCTGGATGTCGACGAAGCAGTTCAGCGGGTCGGCCGGGTTGCTGAACATGCGGCGGAATTCCAGCTGTTCGACCAGGGCAGCCAGCCTGGCTCCCTCGGCCTCTATGGTGAGCAGGCCGGCGTCGTCGCCGTCTTCCTTGCTCATCTCGTACAGCTCGCTGTTGTCGGCCAGCTCACGCGTGAGTTCGGTGATGGTGACCACCACCGAATCGAGCGCCTTCTTTTCCTTACCCAGTTCCTGGGCTTTTTTGGGGTCGTTCCAGACTGCCGGGTCTTCGAGCGATGCGTTGACGGTTCTCAGTCGTTCCGCTTTGGCATCGTAGTCAAAGATACCTCCGAAGGTCTTCAGTCCGCGCGCTCAGGTCTGCCAGTTGCGCGCCGATCTGGTTGATGTGTTCTGCGTCCATGAATGTGATGTCCTGCGTGGAGAAAAGGGGTCCGGCCGAGGGCCTGGGGGCTCTGGCGGGACGGCAACCGCGTATTTTCTCACGCGAGGAAATTTTCGATCAGACCCGCCAGAATGGCTGGCTGGTCGTGGTGCAGCATGTGACCGGCGTCCGCTACCACCGCAACGCGGCAATCGGGCACCGCCTTGAGTCGATCATGGTAATCGGCCAGGCTGTAGCGACCCTGCCACCACTGCTGCAGCGAGTCGCCTTCGGCCTCCACCGCCAGCGTGGGGGCCTGGATGGCCTGGAAAACGGCCTGGGCTTCGTCCACCCGGTACAGGTGGGGGTTGACAATCTTGTGCGCGGCGTCACCCAGAATGGCCCAGGAGCCGTCTGCTGACGGCCGGGCCCAGTGGCCCGCCAGCCACAGGGCCCGGTCGGCATCGAGCCGGGGGTTGGTGCGCACCAGGCGGTCGGCCACGGCCTGGCGACTGGGGTAGGTCTTCAGGCCCAGCTCGCCACGGTGCAATGCCTTGAGCTCGTCGATCCACTGGCCATAACGGCCCGCGGCCTGTGCGGGTCGGGTCGCCGGCATGCCGAATCCTTCGAGGTTGATCAGGCGCCGGATGCGGGTCGGGCGGATGCCGGCGTACAGCATGGCGACATTGCCGCCCATGCTGTGGCCCACCAGGTCAACGCTCCGGTCGGGCGCCAGCGCGTCCAGCAGGAATTCCAGGTCGGCCAGGTAGTCGGCAAAGCCATAGTGGTCCACCCCCGGGTGGTGCGCCGTGTCGCCGAAGCCGCGCCAGTCCGGTGCCAGCACCATGCGGCCATCCAGGAACGAGCCGGAAAACGCGTCGACCATGAACTGCCACGAGGCGCCCACGTCCATCCAGCCATGCAGCAGCACCAGCGGCGGTTTGTTGTTGCGCGGTTCGCCCCATTGGCGCAAGTGGTAGTTCAGACCGCGAATCGGGATTGACCGGGTGTGTGCGTCGTATCGGACTTGGTACATTCGGCCGATTATTCAGGAGACAGGCATGCCACGCAGTCAAGCAGGCAACAGGGCCGCGCGCAGCGCCGGCGCGGTGGATCAGTATCGGGCGCTTCATGCGGCTTTTCGCTGGGAGGTTCCCGAGCGCTTCAACATGGCCCGGGTGTGCTGTTCGCGCTGGGCAGAAGCGTCGTCCGGCGCGGTCGATGGTGAAAAAAGAATAGCAATCATCGACCATTCCACGTCGGGTATCGGCACCAGTCATTCCTATCGCAGCCTGTTTGAGGCCGCCTGCCGCCTGTCACGGGCATTGCAGGCGCGGGGCGTCCAGCAGGGGGACCGCGTCGCGATCGTGATGCCGCAGCGGTTCGAGACCGCGGTGGCTTACATGGCCGTTCTCCAGATGGGGGCAGTGGCCATGCCGCTGTCCATGTTGTTCGGGCCGGAGGCCCTGGAGTTTCGCCTGCGCGACAGTGAAGCGATTCTGGCGATCTGCGACGAGGCATCCATCGACGCGCTGAGCGCGGTTCGCGGGCGCTGCCCCCAACTGCGCTGCGTGATCGGTGCGGGCGCGGCGGGAGGGCGTGCCGATCTGGCGCTGGCCGATGCGTTGGCGGCGCAGCCGCCGCAGTTCCGGATCGTCGACACAGCGGCCGACGATCCCGCGGTCCTGATCTACACCAGCGGCACGACCGGCAACCCCAAGGGCGCGCTGATTCCCCACCGGGCGCTGATCGGCAACCTGAGCGGCTTTGTCGCGAGCCAGAACTGGTTCGGCTTCGATGGCGTGACCAATCAGGACACGCAGGCCGTTTTCTGGTCGCCCGCCGACTGGGCATGGACCGGCGGCCTGATGGATGCGCTGCTGCCGACGCTGTACTTCGGTCGGCCGATCGTCGCCTGGAACGGGCGTTTCAGCCCCGAACTGGCGTTTTCGCTGATGCAGCAGCACGATGTGACCCACACCTTCCTGTTTCCGACCGCGCTCAAGGCCATGATGAAGGCCTATCCCCGACCGCGCGAGCAGTTCCGTCTGGGTTTGCAGGCCATCATGAGTGCCGGAGAGGCTGTTGGCGATGCGGTGTTTGCGTACTGCCGTGACGAACTGGGGGTGACGGTCAATGAAATGTTCGGCCAGACCGAGATCAACTACATCGTCGGCAATTGCGCGCGTTACTGGCCGGCGCGCCCCGGCAGCATGGGCAAGGGCTATCCGGGACACCGGGTGGCGGTCATCGACGACGCCGGGGTGGAATGCCCGGTCGGTGTTCCCGGCGATGTGGCGCTGCACCGGCTGGACGTGCACGGCCAGCCCGATCCGATCTTTTTCCTCGGTTACTGGAAGAACGAGGCCGCCACCCGCGCCAAATACACCGGCGACTGGTGCCGCACCGGCGATGTGGCGGTGCGCGACGCCGACGGTTACCTCTGGTACCAGGGCCGCGCCGATGACGTGTTCAAGGCCGCCGGCTACCGCATCGGCCCCGGCGAGATCGAAAACTGCCTGGTCAAACATCCGGCGGTGGCCAATGCCGCCGTGGTCCCCAAGCCCGACCGCGAGCGCGGGGCCGTGGTCAAGGCCTATGTGGTTCTTGCACCGGATTTCATAGCACAAAGAGACCAATTTGCGATGGGCAAGGTAGCTTTCGAGGCGGAAATCACGGCCGCATTGCAAACCCATGTGCGCGGCTTGCTTGCGCCCTACGAATACCCCAAAGAGATCGAGTTCATCGACCAGTTGCCCATGACAACCACCGGCAAAGTCCAGCGGCGTGTTTTGCGCCTGCAGGAGGAGGAGCGCGCCCGCGCCGACGGTCGGTTGTAGTGCCGCGGTACTGCGCCATTTCCCCGCCCCGGCGCCTGCACAGGCGGCAACCCTTGCGTACACTTGGCCGCTGTGTGTGACCTTTGACGAGCCATCGTCCGTATCGACCATGAATCTGATTGCCCTCGGCGCCAGTGATCTGCGCGTTTCGCCCGTCTGCCTGGGCACCATGACCTTCGGCGAACAAGTGGGTGAGGATGATGCCCACGCCATTCTCGATCGGGCGCGGGCCCGGGGCGTGAATTTTCTCGACACGGCCGAGATGTATGCCGTGCCGGCCCGACCCGAAACCTGCGGCGCGACCGAGACCATCCTGGGCAACTGGTTTGCCAAACATCCGGGGGTCCGTCAGCACATGGTGCTGGCCACCAAGGTCGCCGGCCCGTCACGGGGGATGCCCTGGATTCGCGAGGGCGGCGGAATGACGGCCGCCGATATCCGCGCCTCGTGTGATGCCAGCCTGCGCCGCCTGCGCACCGACGTCATCGACCTCTACCAGATCCACTGGCCCGAGCGCCATGTGCCTGCCTTCGGTATCCGTTCCTACGATCCGGCCAAGGAGAAATCCGCGACGCCGATTCTGGAGCAGCTGCAGACCCTGGGCGAACTGGTGCAAGCCGGCAAGGTCCGCTACATCGGTCTGTCCAACGAAACACCCTATGGCGTGCACGAGTTTGTGCGTCTGGCCGAGCAAATGGGCCTGCCACGGGTTGTCAGCGTGCAAAACCCGTATTGCCTGATCAACCGCAGCTACGAAAACGCGCTTGATGAAACTTGCCATCGTCTGGGCGTGTCGCTGCTGGCCTATTCGCCCCTGGGCTTCGGGCTGCTGAGCGGCAAGTACGATCAGACCGGCATTGACCAGCCCGAGGCGCCCCAGGGTCGCATGGCCCGTTTCGACAGCATGAAAAAGCAGCGCTGGGGTCGCCCCGAAGCCCTGGCCACCGCGCGCCGCTACAACGCGCTGGCCCGCGACCATGGACTCTCCCCCACCCGGATGGCGCTGGCGTTCTGCTACACCCAGTGGCGCGTGGCCAGCACGATCATCGGTGTGACCTCCATGGAGCAGCTGGATGAGGACCTCGACGCCTGGGGCACCCGCCTGAGCGCCGAACTGCTTGCTGCGATCGACCGCATCCGCCAGGAGCACTTCGACCCTGCCATCTGAGTGGTGCAGCCCTTGGCCGGAATGCCCGCTCCGACTCCAACGCCACTCCATGTCGCACCATGGCCCGAAAAGACCACGTATCCGAAACCCCCGCCACTGCGTTGCTGAGGGCCAACCGGGTGGCCTTCACCGAGCATCCCTATGAATGGCTGGAGCATGGCGGCGCCACGCACAGTGCCGAGGTGCTGGGATGGGATCCGTTTGCCGTGGTCAAGACCCTGGTGATGGAGGATCAGGACGCCAGGCCGCTGCTGGTGCTGATGCACGGCAACCGCAAGGTGTCGACCAAGAACCTGGCGCGCCAGATCGGGGTCAAGTCGGTCGCACCGTGCAAGCCGGAAACCGCCAACCGCCACAGCGGCTACCTCGTGGGGGGCACGTCGCCGTTCGGCACCCGGCGGCAGATGCCGGTCTTCATCGAGGAGAGCATCCTGGCGCTGCCCCGAATTCTCATCAACGGCGGCCGCCGCGGCTATCTGGTCGGGATCGACCCGCAGGTGTGCGTGGAACTGCTCGGCGCGCGACCGGTGCAGTGCGCCCTGCCCGGTGACTGAGGCGGCGGCGCGACCATCGCCGTCCGCGCTGGCACAATCCGCGCAGTTTTCTGCGGAGAAAGTGCCTTGGACTTCCTGTATTCCTTTGTGGCCACGGTGGTGGCTTACCTGATCGGTTCGCTCAGCTTTGCGGTGATTGTCAGCCGGCTTATGGGCCTCAATGACCCGCGGACCTACGGCAGCAAGAACCCGGGCGCCACCAATGTGCTGCGCTCGGGCAGCAAAGTTGCGGCGGTGGTGACGCTGCTGCTGGATGCGGTCAAGGGCTGGCTGCCGGTTTTTCTGGTTCAGCTTTACGGCAAACCCTTTGGCCTGGGCGACGCCACGGTCGGTCTGGTGGGGCTGGCGGCGTTTCTTGGCCATCTGTACCCGGTGTTTTTCCGCTTCCAGGGAGGCAAAGGTGTCGCCACCGCAGCGGGAGTGCTGTTTGGCATTGATCCCTGGCTGGGGCTGGCAACGGTCGCCACCTGGGGCATCGTCGCCTATGCGTTCCGGTATTCCTCCCTGGCCTCGCTGGTGGCGACGGCATTTGCGCCTTTCTTTTACATTTTTGGTGACCGGGTGCAGTGGTACATGGCCCGGCCGGTGCTGCTGTGCATCTTTGTCATGGGCATGGCGCTGTTCTGGCGCCATCGCGAGAACATCAACCGCCTGCTGGAAGGCAAAGAAGCCAAGCTGGGAACCAAATCGTGAGCGCGCTGCAGCGCCTGCACGTGGCCGCCCGGTACAGCGAGGCGGCGGTTTTCAATGGCGTGGTGTACCTCGCCGGCATGGTCCCCGAATGTCTGGAGCTTGACATCCGGTCACAGACGGCCGATGTGCTGGCCCAGGTCGACCGGCGGCTGGCGGAGTGTGGCAGCGACCGGTCGCGGATGTTGCGGGTGCAGATTTTTCTGGCCGACATCGCCGACATTGCCGCCATGAACGAGGTGTGGGACGCCTGGGTGGTCCCTGGCACGGCGCCACCCCGTGCGACGGTGCAGGCGGCGCTGGCCAACCCGGACTACCGGATCGAAATCGTCGTTACCGCCGCCGTTCAGGATCGTTGATTTTGCTCCTGAAAATATAGCTGAAAACGACCTTTTTCTGCTGGGTATTGGCCAGAAATACCTGAAAACACCTCAGTAGAGGCGTTCCAGCACCATGAGATCGGCTTCGCGACGCATCTGGAAGCGGTTGAGAAAGCTGTTGCCCAACAAAACGAATGGCATGGGCTGCGCGGTGACGATGCCATCGACATCAAACAGCTCCACGTCGCCGAGGCGCACGCTGGCGAATTTGACCCGCCATCCCTGCGCCATGCCGTTGGCGGTGCCGACACGTACCGGGGGGCTGGTGCGGTAATTCAGTCCCATGCGGTCGGCATCGCTCGAACCGAGGGCGACGACAGAGGCGCCGGTATCCACCATGAACTGCACGGTCTGCCCGTTGATCTGGCCGCCGCCCATGAAATGGCCGCCGCCGTCGGAGGTCAGCACCACGCGGTTGCCCCGCCCAGGCGCGGGCGCCGTGCTGCCGACACTGACGGGCGCTTCGCCCAAGCCGACGGTGTGGCGGCGGCCCGCCATTTCGACCACGGCGCTTGCCTGGGCCCCGGACACGGAGATCAGTCGTACCCCCAGATGACTTTCGCCCGGGGCGACCGTCCGTGGCGGTGCGCCATCCACCACCAGCAAGGCCCGCTGCCCCATGATGCCGCTCAGGCTGACCGACTGGGCCGCAACGGTGCCTCCGGCCGTCAAGGCCATGACCAGGGTCAGTACTTGCAGCCAAGGCTGCGGCATGGCGCGTCAGTCCCGGAAGTTGTCGAAACTCAGCGGCAGATCAGCCATGTCCTTGCGCAGCATGGCCATCACGGCCTGCAGGTCATCACGTTTGGCGCCGGTCACGCGTACCTTCTCATCCTGAATGGCCGCCTGGACCTTCAGTTTGCTTTCCTTGACCAGTTTCTGGATTTTTTTGCCGTCTTCGCTGCCAATGCCGCTGCGTACCTTGACGACCTGTTTGACCTTGTCACCACCGATCTTCTGCACGGCACCCTTGTCGAGGAACCGCACATCGACGTTGCGTTTGGTCATTTTGTTGCGCAGGATGTCTTCGACCTGCACCAGCTGGAAATCCGCATCGCCGAACAAAGTGATTTCCTTGTCCTTGAACTCCACGGCCGCCGACGTTCCCTTGAAATCGAAACGGGTGGCGATTTCCTTCGCGGTGTTTTCCACCGCGTTCTTCACTTCAACCAGATTGGGGTCGCAGACGGTATCGAAAGAGGGCATGTCAGTCTCGGTCGGCAGAGTTCGGAATGCGACAATTCTCCCATGTTCCCCGAGACCAACGTGCCGCTGCAGGCCCTCAACACCTTCGGCATCGCCGCCCGCGCACAGACACTGGTGCGGGTGCGGTCCGAAGACGATCTTCGCGCGGTTCTGGCCGATCCGGTGCTCGGCCCGGCGCCCAAATTCGTGCTCGGGGGCGGCAGCAACATCGTGCTCACCGGCGACGTCCGGCCGCTGGTGCTCAAGGTGGAACTGGCCGGCCGGCGCGTGGTGGGCGAGACGTCGCGGGCCTGGATCGTGGAAGCGGGGGCGGGCGAGCGCTGGCACGATCTGGTGGCATGGACGCTGGAGCAGGGTCTGCCCGGGCTGGAGAACATGGCGCTGATTCCCGGCACCGTCGGCGCCGCGCCGGTCCAGAACATCGGCGCCTATGGCGTGGAACTGCAGGACCGTTTCGAATCACTCGATGCCATGGATCTGCACAGCGGTGACGTTTTCACGCTGAACGCCGCCCAGTGTGCCTTCGGGTACCGGGATTCGGTCTTCAAACACCACGCGTCGAAGCCGGGTGACTTCGGTCTGGCCGGCCGCGCGCTGATCCTGCGGGTGCGGTTCGCGTTGCCGCGGCCCTGGAAACCCGTGCTGGGTTATCTGGATCTGGAGCGCCGCATGCAGGAGACCGGCATCGCCGCGCCGGACGCCCGGCAGATTTTCGACTGGGTCTGCGCCATTCGCCGCGCCAAGCTGCCCGATCCGGCCGTGATCGGCAACGCGGGCAGCTTTTTCAAGAACCCCAGCGTGACACCCGAGCAGTGCGCCGACATCATTGCCCGTGACCCCAAGTTGGTGCATTACCCGATGCCCGACGGCAGTGTGAAGCTGGCTGCCGGCTGGCTGATCGATGCCTGTGGCTGGAAAGGCAAGACGGTGGGGCATGCCGGTGTGTATGACCGGCAGGCCCTCGTGCTGGTCAACCGGGGCGACGCGGAGCACCCGTGCACCGGTGGCGAGGTGATGACGCTGGCCCGCGCCATCCAGACCAGTGTCTACGAGCGTTTCGGCATCCGGCTGGAGCCCGAGCCGGTGGTGGTCTGACAGCGTTTGTCGGAGAATGCCGGCAGGCGCCCGGTTTGTCGGCCGGGCAGCTCCAACAGGAGGTTTCCCATGAAAAAATGCGTTGCGGCCACCGGACTCCTTGCGCTGGTGGCAGGGTTGAACGCGCAGACCATTCCGCGCATGAAACTGACCGACGGTGAGCTCAGTTGCGCGCAGATCCACGCCGAAATCGGGCAGATGGACGATGTTCTGGCGCTCAATGCCGCCTCGCCCATGGGGCAGCAGGCCCGCGCGCGCAAGGAATTCCTGACCGGCTTTTTTGTCCAGCGCGGCTGCCGCACCAGCGATCTGGGTGCGGCCCCGGCGCAGGCCAAGCCGGCAAGCCCGGCGCTCGCCGCCGCGCCGGTGGCGCCGGCTGCCGCACCGCCGTCTGCGCCGGACTGGCGGGCGCTGCTGCAGGGCCCGTTGCCGGTCATCGATGGCGGCGCCCAGGTGGTCAAGGGCAGTGCCGATCTCAAAGGCAAGCGCTTTTACGTCAGCGAGTACCGCGTGCTGTTTGAAGTCAACGGCACGGTGACGGCCAGTTCCCGCGCGGCGTATTTCGGGGGCACCAACTACGGCGGCACCCGGGTGACGGTCAACTACCAGGTGGCCAACATGGACATCGCGGCGCTGCAGGCGCTCGTCGACCGCTCGTATGCCGATTTTCTGGCGCGCCTGGAAGCCGCAGGGGCGAAGCCGGAGCCGGCCGAGCCGTTCATCCGCGAATTCGGCACCGTGTACGACGCGTCGCTGGAGCCCACCCGGCCCGGCGCGCCGGTGATCGAAGACCAGGACCTCGGTTTCGGCCACCGCCGCTACATGGTGTTCGCGCCGAGCGGCATGAAGCTCAATCCGCGCGGCATGGCCGGGCTGGGCGCCGGCAACCTGGGCAACCGCATGGCGTTCATCAAGGGCAACGTCGAGGCGATTTCGGTCTCGATTGCGGTGAACCTGGCGGCGCAGGAGTCGTCCGGCAGCGGCTCATCGCTGTTTCGCAGCGGCAGCAGCGCCAATGCCTCGGCCGCGATGGAGATGGTGGGCACACGCGCCAACCTGTTCCAGAGCCATGCGCACACCCACGGCATGCGAATGGACAAACCGTTGCCCGTGCCGGGTCAGTTTGCGACCTTCCGCGAAACCGGTGGCTATGACAGCCGCCAGGACGCGGCCGTGCAGGGAATCCAGGCGCTGGGCCGGCTGATGGGGCAGGCCGGCAACCAGAACAAACGCGTGGAGATGGCGATTGACGTGGACACGGCGGCCATGGTCCGACTGGCCGCGCAGGGCATCGCCACCGTCAACCAGGGCATTGCGGCCAATATCCGCTGACGCTGACGCGCCGGCCGGTGGTGTGCCCGGCCGGCCTGTCACGCCGCCTTATTTGCCGCCTTCAAGGCGCAGCATGCTGGCGCCGTCACCCAGCGAGAGCAGCCCGGTCTTGGTGTAGATGCCCAGCTTGCTGCGGGTGTCGGTGATGTCCAGGTTGCGCATGGTCAGCTGGCCGATGCGGTCGAGCGGGCTGAACGGTGCGTCTTCCACCTTTTCCATCGACAGGCGCTCGGGCGCGTAGGTCAGGTTGGGGCTGTCGGTGTTCAGGATCGAGTAGTCGTTGCCGCGGCGCAGCTCCAGTGTCACTTCGCCGGTCACGGCGCGCGCCACCCAGCGCTGGGCGGTTTCGCGCAGCATGATGGACTGCGGGTCGAACCAGCGGCCCTGGTAGAGCAGGCGGCCGAGCTTGAGGCCGTTGATGCGGTACTGCTCGATGGTGTCCTCGTTGTGGATGCCGGTGACCAGGCGCTCGTAGGCGATGTGCAGCAGCGCCATGCCGGGGGCTTCGTAGATGCCGCGGCTCTTGGCTTCGATGATGCGGTTTTCGATCTGGTCGCTCATGCCCAGGCCGTGGCGGCCGCCGATTTCGTTGGCCTTGAGGAACAGGTCCACCGGCGAGTCGAAGGTCTGGCCGTTCAGTGCCACCGGCTGGCCTTCCTCGAAGCGGATGGTCACTTCCTCGGCCTTGACCTCCACCTCGGGCTTCCAGAACGCCACGCCCATGATCGGGTTGACGATGCGGATGCCGCTGTTCAGGTGTTCCAGGTCCTTGGCCTCGTGGGTGGCGCCCAGCATGTTGGAGTCGGTGCTGTAGGCTTTTTCCACACTCATCTTGTAGTCGAAGCCGTTGGCGATGAGGAATTCGCTCATCTCCTTGCGGCCACCGAGCTCGTCGATGAAGGTCTGGTCCAGCCAGGGCTTGTAGATCTTCAGGCTGGGGTTGGTCAGCAGGCCGTAGCGGTAGAAGCGCTCGATGTCGTTGCCCTTGAAGGTGGAGCCGTCGCCCCAGATGTGGACGTCGTCTTCCTTCATGGCCGCCACCAGCATGGTGCCGGTCACGGCGCGGCCGAGCGGTGTGGTGTTGAAGTAGGTGATGCCGCCGGTGCTGATGTGGAACGCGCCGCACTGGATGGCGGCGATGCCCTCGTGGGCGAGCTGCACCCGGCAGTCGATCAGGCGGGCCTTTTCCGCGCCGTAGGCCAGCGCCTTGCGCGGGATTTCGTCGTAGTCGGACTCGTCGGGCTGGCCCAGGTTGGCGGTGTAGGCGTACGGAATCGCGCCTTTTTTCTTCATCCACAGCAGCGCGGCGCTGGTGTCCAGGCCGCCGGAAAAGGCGATGCCGACTTTCTGCTGGGTGGGAAGGTTCTGCAGGATGGTGGCCATGCGGTGTCCTTGGTGATCAGCCGAAGTGGCAGATGTAGTGGTAGGCCTCGGTGACGCGGATGTCGAACGACGAGTTGCCCGGAATGCTGAACTTGTCCCCCGGGCCCGATGTCATCCAGGTGTCGCTGCCGGCCAGCCGGTACTCGCAGCGGCCGGCCACACATTCCATGACCTCGGGCGCACCGGTGTTGAAGGTGAGCGTGGCGGGCAACACCACACCGACGGATTTTTTGGTGCCGTCCGGCAGGGTGATGCCGTGGCTGACGCATTTGCCGTCGAAGTAGACGCTGGCCTGGGTGTTGACGGACACGCCGTCAAAGGTCTGGGTGGTCATGGCTGGGGTGCTTGGTTGTCGTTGAAACGGTAATGGGTGACTTCGCGTCGCGCGGTGGGGGCGAATGCCCGGGTGGTCCGGCCAACGACACGGTGTGTACCCGCTCGCAGGAGCGATGGCGTGCTCCCGGTAGCCGCCAATTTTAAGTTACTGGCGCTGGCGCGCCTGCTCAACGGCTCGGGCGAAGTCCGGCTCGGCAAATCCGACGCTCACCCGCGGTTCGACCCCGGGGCCCCAGTCCACGACGGGCCGCTTGATGGTGCTGGCTTGCGCCCGCATCACGGCGCGCGCGCTGGCGTTGTCCGTGACGCCAGCGCGAATCGGCTCGTCCAATGCGCGCCAGCTCGTGCCTTTTCGGTTCAGCAATCGTTCCCAACCGACCACCCCAAGCCACTCATCCAGCGGCCCATCGGGAACGCCAGCCTTCTTGAAATCATGAAAAACATGATCGACACCGCGCGCGTCAAGCCACGCGCGGGCTTTTTTGACAGTGTCGCAATGGGGAATGCCATACAGGCGAATAACGGGTTTGCTCATCGGACAGATCATGCGGGAAAGCGCGGTGCGCGACAATTCGGGCCGATTATTCCCCCTGCCATGAAAAACTTGTCCGACTGGCTTGCACACTGCGAGCGCCTGCATCCCGCCACGATTGAACTCGGTCTGGAACGGGTACGTGCCGTAGCGCAGCGCATGGAACTGGCTTTTGCCTGTCCTGTCATCACGGTCGCGGGCACCAATGGCAAGGGATCGACCTGTGCCATGCTCGACAGCGTCCTGACGCACGCAGGCTACCGCACCGGGCTGTACACGTCGCCGCACCTCGTGCGGTTTGCCGAACGCTGCCGGATCCAGGGTCAGGTCGTCGACGACGAAGATCTGGTGCCGTTTTTCGAACGGGTCGAAGCGGCGCGCGGTGACGTCTCGTTGACCTATTTCGAATTCACCACTTTGGCGATTCTGGCCCGACTGGCCGCAGCGGCCCTGGATGTGGTGATTCTGGAGGTCGGACTCGGGGGCCGGCTGGATGCCGTCAATGTTGTCGATCCCGACTGCGCCGTCATTACGAGTATCGATCTGGACCACATGGAGTTCCTGGGGCCTGATCGCGAGGCGATCGGTTACGAGAAGGCGGGCATCATGCGGACCGGCCGGCCTGTGGTGGTCAGCGATCCCGCGCCGCCCCGCAGTGTGATGGACCGAGCACGCGAGATCGGCGCCGAACTGTGGTGTGCGGGGCGGGATTTTCATGTCAGCGGCGATCGTCAGCAATGGTCCTGGCAAGGGCGGGGGCGCCGCTACAGCGGGCTTGCGTTTCCGGCCTTGCGGGGCGCCAACCAACTGGTCAACGCGGCCGGCGTGATCGCCGCATTGCAGGCTTTGCGTGACCGCCTGCCGGTCAATGCGCAGGCGCTGCGCAATGGCCTGGTGCTGGTCGAGTGGCCGGGGCGTTTTCAGATCATTCCGGGCGAGCCGGCACTGGTGCTGGATGTGGCCCACAACCCGCATGCGGTGGCAACACTTGCCGAGAACCTTGATGCGATGGGCTTTTACCCGGCGACACACGCCGTGTTCGGCGCGATGGCCGACAAGGATGTGGCCGGAATGTTGGCGCGGGTCGATCCGCTGGTCGATCGGTGGTATTTCTGTGACCTCCCGACGCCGCGTGCGGCGTCGGCTACGGATCTGATGTCGGCATGGCGGGGCGTCAGCCGGCACGCCGGGGCGCATGGCAGCGTGGCCGGCAAACCGTCCGAAGCCTTGCAGGCCGCTCTGGCGGCGGCAGACCCGGCTGATAGAATCATCGTCTTTGGTTCCTTCTTCACCGTCGGTGGTGTCCTTCAGGACGGCTTGCCTCGTCGGAGTGCCCGCCACCTCGGTGCCTGACCCCCAGCGTCATGCCCTTGTTTTCGTTTCGCAAGTCCGACGCCCCATCCCTGTCCCGCACTCCCCGTGGGCCGGACGCCGGCTCGGCAGCGGTGCAGGCAGAGACGGTCGAAGCACTGCGGCGGCGCGCGCGGCACCGCCTGCTGGGCGCGTCAGTTCTGGTGCTGGCGGCAGTTTTCGGGTTTCCCCTGCTGTTCGACAGCCAGCCGCGCCCCGTATCGGTCGATGTGCCCATCACGATTCCGGACCGCGACAAGGTCAAACCGCTGACGGTTCCGGCTGTGCCGGCAAATTCCGCGCCAGTGGCCGTTGCGGCCAGTGCCCCGGTCCAGGGGACGGGCCCGGTCGGCGCGACGGCGAGCCTGGCCGCGCGCGAAGAACTGGTTCCGCCAGCGGTTGCGGCGCCACCAGCGAAACCGGCCGCTTCCGTCGCCACTGGAGCGACGAAAAAGGAGCCCGCTGCGGCAGCCCAGACGCCGGTTGCTCCGATATCAGAGAGAAATCAGGCGATACCCAGCGTAAAACCGTCATCTGGTGCTATCGAAAAAGTACCGGAAAAGGCGCCCTCGGACAAGACTCAGCCGAAAGCGGATGACGGCGCCCGCGCACGGGCCTTGCTGGACGGCCAGGATCCGGCTGCGTCAGGAGGCGGTCGCTTCATCGTTCAGATCGGCGCTTTTGCCGACGCCACCAAGGCCCGTGAGGTACGGCTCAAAGTCGAACGCGCGGGCCTGAAAACCTACACCCACGTCATCGAAACCGGTGAGGGCAAACGCATTCGTGTGCGGGTGGGCCCCTACCCAACCCGTGCCGAGGCGGACAAAGCGGCAGGGCGCATTCGCGCGCTGGATCTTCCGGCTGCCATTCTTACCCTGTGAGTTCAGGCATGCAGGCTGTGCAGGCGATGGCGGTCGCAGACTGGGTTTTTCTGGGTGTCCTGTTGGTTTCGGCGGTTCTGGGGTTGTGGCGCGGGCTGGTGTACGAGATGGTGTCGGTACTGGGCTGGGTGGCCGCGTTTGTCGCCGCGCAGTGGTTTGCGACCGATCTGGCGCCGCGTTTGCCGCTGGGCGATGCGTCCGAGCCGGTACGGTTCGCGGCGGCTTTCGTGTTGATTTTTGTCGCTTGCGCCTTCCTTGGTGGTTTGTTGGCATGGCTGGCACGCAAGCTGGTAACCGCCGCCGGGCTGCGCCCGGTCGACAGGACGCTGGGTCTGGCATTCGGACTCGTTCGGGGCTTCATCATCTTGCTGGCCTTGGCGGTGTTTGTTGGCATGACGCCCCTGCGGCAGGAGACCTGGTGGAAAGAGTCCAGGGGTGCGGCGCTTTTGGCGACAATGCTGGAAGGCCTCAAACCGGTGTTGCCATCGGTGGTTCGGCAATCGCTGAACGCATGAAAGGCCTGTTGCACCACAGGCCGTACAGAAAGTAACAAGCATGTGTGGAATCGTCGGCGTTGTCAGCAACGCACCCGTCAACCAGCTGATCTATGACGCGCTGCTGCTCTTGCAGCACCGCGGCCAGGATGCTGCCGGCATCGTGACCCAGCTGGATCGCAAGTTTTTCATGCACAAGGCCAAAGGCATGGTGCGCGATGTTTTCCGCACCCGCAACATGCGCTCCCTGCCGGGCAACAGCGGCCTCGGTCAGGTGCGCTATCCCACTGCCGGCAATGCGTACAGTGAGGAAGAGGCCCAGCCGTTTTATGTCAACGCGCCTTTTGGCATTGTTCTGGTTCACAACGGCAATCTGACCAATGCCCATGCACTCCGGGCGGAACTGGCTGCGGCCGATCACCGCCACATCAATACCGACAGTGACTCCGAGGTCCTGATCAACATCCTTGCCCACGAACTGGAGCAGTGCACCCGTGGACAACCGCTGACCCCCGAAGTGGTGTTTTCGGCCGTGCGGCGGGTTCACCTGCGCCTGCGGGGTTCTTACGCGGTAATTGCGCAAATCGCGGGATACGGGCTTCTGGCCTTTCGTGATCCCTATGGAATTCGTCCCTTGTGTCTCGGGAGGGGAAGTGATGGCACCGTCATGGCCGCCAGCGAGTCGGTTGCGCTGGAAGGGACGGGGCACGTTTTCGAACGTGACATCGCACCCGGCGAGGCCGTGGTCGTGACTCTGGACGGACAGATCCATGGGCAGCAATGCGCCGAGCACTCCCGCCTGAATCCGTGCATCTTCGAGTTTGTCTACCTCGCCAGGCCTGATTCGGTACTCGACGGCATTTCGGTTTACCAGGCCCGAATGAATCTGGGGCAAACCCTTGCGCAGCGTGTCGTTTCGGTCGTGCCGCCGTCCGACATCGACGTGGTCATCCCGATCCCGGAATCCAGTCGACCCAGTGCCACAGAGCTGGCGCACCTGATTGGCAAGCCCTATCGGGAGGGTTTCGTCAAGAACCGTTATGTCGGGCGCACCTTCATCATGCCCGGCCAGGCAGTGCGCAAGAAGTCAGTCCGCCAGAAACTCAACGTCATCGCCAGCGAGTTCCGCGGTCGCAATGTGCTGCTGGTCGACGACTCCATCGTGCGGGGCACCACGTCGCGGGAGATCGTCCAGATGGCACGTGATGCCGGCGCGCGCAGGGTATACATGGCCAGCGCGGCGCCGCCGGTCCGGTATCCGAACGTCTACGGCATCGACATGCCGACCAAGGACGAGCTGGTCGCCCACGGTCGGACCAATGAAGAAATCCGCCAGATCATCGGCTGCGATGCGCTGATCTACCAGGAAGTCGATGGCATGAAGCGCGCGGTAGGTTCGCTCAACGCCCGGATCGCCGGTTTCGATGCCTCCTGCTTCGACGGTGTCTATGTGACCGGGGACATTGCCGACAGCGACATTGCGCGGCTGAACGAAAAGCGGGTTCAGGCTGACGAGGCGGGCGAGGACACCTCTCGCCTCGCGCTTCCCAATACCCAGCACTGACACTCGGTATCTGACCATGAAAACTCCGGACCCGAACGATCTGCGCCCCTTGCATCGCGACACCTTGGCTGTTCGGGCTGCCGTCCCGCGCAGTCAATATGGCGAGAACTCCGAAGCCTTGTACCTGACCAGCGGTTACGTTCAGCCCGACGCGCAATCGTCGGCGCGCAGATTCGCCGGTGATGAGGACGGATACACCTACGGCCGGACTGGCAACCCGACCGTCCACAGCCTGGAACAGCGCCTGGCGGCGATGGAAGGCGCCGAAGCGGCCATGGCGACGGCATCGGGCATGTCCGCGATCATGCTGATGTGTTTCAGCTTGCTGCGCAGCGGAGACCACGTGGTGATTTCCCAGTCCATGTTCGGGTCGACCCTGAAGCTGATTGGCAGCGAATTCGCACGCTTCGGTGTTGAGACCACCTGCGTGCCGCAAACCGATATCACGGCATGGCGCCAGGCGATGCGGCCCAATACCCGGTTGTTGTTTGCGGAAACGCCAACCAACCCGCTGACCGAAGTCTGCGACATCGCTGCGCTTGCCGACATTGCCCATGGGGCAGGTGCCTGGCTTGCGGTGGACAACTGTTTTGCCACGCCCGCTCTGCAGCGACCGATTGAACTGGGTGCAGACATCATCATGCATTCGGGAACCAAATTCCTCGATGGCCAGGGCCGGGTCATGGCGGGCGCGCTGTGTGCGTCCCGCGCCATGGTGCAGGAGCGTTTCCTGCCGGTGCAGAAGAATGCAGGCATGGTGCTGTCGCCGTTCAATGCCTGGGTGGTGCTCAAAGGTCTGGAGACCCTGAGCCTGCGCATGCGCGCTCAAAGCGAAGCCGCTTTGGCGCTGGCGCGATGGCTGGAGTCCCATCCGGTGGTTGCCCGGGTCTTCTATCCGGGTCTGACCAGCCACCCGCAACATGCGCTGGCCATGGCGCAGATGGGCGGAGTCGGGGGTGCCGTGCTGTCGTTTGAGGTCCAGGCCACGTCGCCGCAGATGGCTCGTGAGCGGGCCTTCCGCGTTCTCGATGCCCTGCAGGTGCTGTCCCTCTGTACCAACCTGGGCGACACCAAGACCTTGCTGACCCATCCGGCCAGTACATCGCACGGCAAGCTCTCCGAAGACCAGCGACAGTCGGCGGGAATCGGTCAGGGGCTGATCCGTGTTGCCGTCGGACTTGAACATTTTGATGACATCACGGCCGATATCGGCCGTGGCCTGGAGACCTTGTGACCACCGATAGTTTCACGCGCGCCGCTGGCCGCGTTCGCACCCGCTTTGCACCGTCGCCCACCGGCTTCATTCACCTCGGCAACATCCGCTCCGCGTTGTATCCGTGGGCTTTTGCCCGCGCCACCGGAGGCGACTTCATTTTGCGCATTGAAGATACTGACCAGGAGCGTTCGACCCAGGCGGCGGTCGACGTCATCCTGGAAGGCATGCGCTGGCTGGGCCTCGACCCGGACGAGGGCCCGTACTACCAGATGCAGCGTGTTGATCGCTACAAGGCGGTCCTCGAGGAATTGCGCGCCACCGGGCATGTCTATCCTTGCTACATGAGCGTGGAAGAACTGGACATGCTGCGCGAGCGGCAGATGGCGGCCAAGGTCAAGCCGCGTTACGACGGGACCTGGCGTCCGGCGCCAGGGAAAATCCTGCCGCCGGTGCCCGAGGGCGTTCGACCGGTGCTGCGCTTTCGCAACCCGGGCGAAGGTGTGGTCGCCTGGGACGACAAGGTCAAGGGCCGAATCGAGATCCGCAACGACGAGCTCGATGATCTGGTCATTGCCCGCCCGGACGGCACGCCGACGTACAACTTCTGCGTCGTCGTGGATGACATCGACATGGCCATCACCCATGTCATCCGCGGTGATGACCATGTCAACAACACCCCCCGACAGATCAACATTTTTCGCGCTCTGGGCAAGGAACCGCCGGTGTACGCCCATCTGCCTACCGTGCTCAATGAGCAGGGCGAGAAAATGAGCAAACGCCATGGCGCCAAACCGGTCACGCAGTACCGTGACGATGGTTTCCTGCCCGATGCCATGGTCAATTACCTTGCCCGGCTGGGCTGGAGCCATGGCGACGACGAAATTTTCAGCCGGGACCAGTTTGTCGCGTGGTTCGATCTGGACCACCTTGGACGGAGCGCCGCACAGTTTGATGAAAACAAGCTGCGCTGGGTCAACGCGCAGCATCTCAAGGCCATGGCGGACGAACAACTGGCGCGGTTGCTGACGCCGTTTCTTGCGGCGCGCGCCATTGACGCCGATGGTCGGCTGCCCCGCATTTGCGGGTTGTTCAAGGACCGCTGCGACACCTTGGTGATTCTGGCCGACTGGGTCGCGCGGTTTTACGCCCCAGTCACGCCGGACCCGAGTGAGCACGCGCTGCATGTTACCGACGCGGTTCGGCCGGCCTTGCGCGCGCTGGCCGGCCGCTTGGGGGCGGTCGAGTGGGAAAAGGCCGCCATTGCCGCAGCGATCAAGGAGGTGCTGAAAGAAGCCGGCCTCAAGATGCCGCAACTGGCGATGCCGGTTCGGGTGTTGGTGATGGGCACCGCACAGACGCCTTCTCTGGATGCGGTGCTGGAACTGTGTGATCGCGAAAAAGTTCTGGCTAGTTTGCACGAAGCTTGAAAAGCGGTCTATAATTCAAGGCTCGATGCAAACGAAATTGTTCTGCTGAAGATGCAGTTTCGTGTGTTTGGGGGTATAGCTCAGCTGGGAGAGCGCTTGCATGGCATGCAAGAGGTCAGCGGTTCGATCCCGCTTACCTCCACCACTGTATCGAAGCGTCCAAGGTTTTGACCCTATCGTCTAGAGGCCTAGGACATCACCCTTTCACGGTGAGTACCGGGGTTCGAATCCCCGTAGGGTCGCCAAGTTTGTAGCACTTGGGTTGCTGAAAGGCGCCGAAGCTATCTACCAGGAGTGGTAGTTCAGTTGGTTAGAATACCGGCCTGTCACGCCGGGGGTCGCGGGTTCGAGCCCCGTCCACTCCGCCAAATCAAGCCCCGAGCAACATTGTTTGTTCGGGGCTTTTTCTTTTCTCACACCAGGCGTCAGCCGAATCAGCCGAATCAGCCGAATCGGCCGAATCGGCCGAATCAGCCGGATCAGCCGGATCAGCCGGGCAGGTTGCGCAGGCGCAGCATGCCACTCGATAGCGCCGTGCCGAGCAATACGACGGCGCCGCAGCCCAGCATCCAGGGTGTGATGACCTCGTCAAGCAACAGCGTGCCATACAGCACGGCGAAAACCGGGATGACGAAGGTCACCGTCAACGTTCGCGCCGGGCCAGCGCGTTCGATCAGTCGGAAGTACAACACGTAGGCCACGCCGGTGCAGACAACGCCGGCCACGAGCAGGGACAGCCAGGCGTTCAGGCTGGGCATCTGCGGTGGCAGAAACGCCAAGGCGGGCAGGGCGAGCCCCAAGGTGGCGCCCAGTTGGCTTCCGGTGGCGGTGACCAGCGGCGGCACGCCTTGCAGGTACAGCCGGGTGTAGCTGGCGGCGATGCCGTAGCACAAGGTCGCCAGCAGACAGGCCCCGACCGCCAGCGCAGGGCCCCAGGTCCCCAGCCAGCCGCTGCCAGTCCCGGTGCTTGCACCTCGAAACCCGATCCTGTCGGACGCCAGCAGCGCCACGCCGACAAACCCGACCACCAGCCCGAGCATGCGCCCGGTGTCCGGACGGTCGCGCAGCCACGCCCAGGCCACCAGTGCGCCAAACAGCGGCACCGTCGCATTCAGGATCGCCGACAGTCCCGTGGACAAGTACAAAAGCGCAAACGCGAAACAGGCAAACGGCAGGCCGGAATTGACCATGCCGATGAGCAAAACCCGTTTCCAGTGGCAACGCAGTTGCGGCCCGAGTCCGCGCATCAGCATCAGCGGAACCAGAAACAGACTGGCGATGGCAACCCGCCCGGCTGCTGTGGGCAACGCCCCGAATTCCACCACCGCCAGTCGGGTGAACAGGAATGAAGCCCCCCAGATGGCGCCGAGCAAAACGAAGTCGACAATCCAGGTCCGTACCGGCGCGGTCGCCGGAGCGTTCACCACGAACCCTCCAGATCCAGCAGCGCTGTCTTGCGCGTCAGACCGCCGGCATAGCCGGTGAGTGATCCGTCAGCACCAAGCACGCGGTGGCAGGGCACGATGATGCTCACCGGGTTGCGTCCCACCGCCGCGCCCAATGCACGAACTGCCCGTGGCCGGCCGATTGCTTGCGCCAGGGCGCCGTAACTGGTGTGCTCGCCGAACGGGATCGCCAGCAGCGCCTGCCAGACTGCTTGCTGGAATGCCGTACCGGCGCGCAGGTCCAGCGGGAGATCGAACGCGTGACGTTGACCGGCAAAGTAGTCGTTCAGCTGCTGCGCCGCGCGCAGGAGGATGGGGTGTTCGGGCTGGTGCGCCCATGGCGCGGGATCGGGGGTGTCCCGCTGGCCTTCGACGAACCAGGCTCCGGAGAGTCCGGCAGGACTGGCCGCCAGCAGGAGTGCGCCCAGCGGGCTGTCGATCTGGCAACAGACGGTTACCGGGGAAGCTTTTTCAGACATTTATGCCAGTACCCAGCTAATTTTGGTTGTTTTGCGCTACAGAAAACGGAGCGTTCGCGGCGTGGATGCGGTGCCAGGCCCCCACGACGGCATAGCTGCGCCACGGCCGCCAGTTCTGCGAGCGCTCTTCGGCCTCGCGGGCGCTGCCCAGGTCAAGCGCCTTTTGCATGGCGATATCACCCGCCGGAAAAGCATCGGGCCAGCGCAGCGCACGCATGGCGATGTACTGGGCTGTCCAGTCGCCAATGCCTGGCAGTGCGGTCAGTGCCTCCATGGTGCTGCGATGGTCGGTGGATGGCTCCAGTTGCAAGCCACCGCCGGCCACCGCCTGCGCCAGCGCCACAATGGCACGCTGCCGTTGGCGCACGATGCCCAGTTGCCCGAGACGTTCGGGATCGGCCTGAGCCAGCGCTACAGGTGTCGGGAACAGCCGCGAGAGGTCAGGCCAGGGCGTAACCAGCGGCTCGCCGAATGTCAGTACCAGCCGTTCACCCAGCGTGCGGGCCGCCGCCACGGTGATCTGCTGGCCCACAATGGCCCGCACCGCCAGTTCGAAGCCGTCGAGACAGCCGGGTACCCGCAGCCCGGCCGGCCATGGTGGGGCCATCGCAGCCGTGCTCGCATCGGCGGACAGACAGGCGTCGATGACGGCCGGGTCGGCATCCAGGTCCAGCCAGGCGCGGACCTTGGCAATCACGCTGGGCAAGACTTCGCACAAGGTGTCGCTGACCTGCAGGTCGACGGCAGTGCGGGCGGGGTCGAAGCGTATCGTCACCCACCCGGTCCGGGTCTGGTGTCCGGCGGTGACCCGCAAGGTGGCACCCGCCAGAGCCGTGTCGCAGGATGGGTTCTCGACGAATGACAATCCCCCGATGCAACGCCGAGCAAGGAACTCCCGCATGGCGGTGATGGCGTAGGGCGGACGGTAGCCGAGGCGAATGATGCTTCCTCGCGCGTGCGGCGCAGCGCTGGTGCGGCGCAGCGCCGTGGGGTTGAGCCCGTAGCGGCTGAGAAAGGCAGCATTGAATCGGCGCAGCGAGCCGAAGCCGCTGGCCAACGCGACCCGGGTCACCGGCAAATCGGTATCGGTCAGCAACTGTTTGGCGTTCAACAGGCGCCGCGTTTGCAGGTATTGCACGGGTGCGACACCAAAATGCGCTTCGAAAATGCGCCGCAGGTGGCGGTCGCTGACACCGAGGCGCTGGGCCACGTGGACCAAGGTGCCGGTTTCGTTCGCGGTGGCGGCCAGTTCATCGAGCATGCGCGCTCCCTGCCGCGCCAGCACTCCCGAGGCATCCTGGGTGGTCCAGGTGCCCGGGCCGGGCGCGAGTTCGGGGCGGCAGCGCAGGCAGGGGCGGAACCCGGCCTGTTCTGCCTGAGCGGCAAAGTTGAAGAAGCGGCAGTTCTCACGCCGCGGTACCCTGACCCGGCATACCGGGCGGCAATACACCCCGGTCGATATCACGCCGGTAAAAAAGTGCCCGTCGAAGCGGGCGTCATGCGCCGTCAGCGCCCGGTAACACGCATCCTCGTCGCGGATTTCAGCGGGACTTTCGGCAGCGGCAGACATGGCGGCCATCCTACACGCGCCCAAAGCGCCGACTGGCCGTTTCCGGACATCTGCCTGAAAAAGAGCCCGCCTACAATGCCAGAAGACACCCTTCAAACCCGGGAACCCCGCATGCAAGTGAACGCGTCCATCTTCAAGGCCTATGACATCCGGGGTGTGGTCCCCGCCACGCTGGACGAGGCCGTTGCCGAGGCCCTGGGCCGCGCCTTTGGCACGGCCGCGCGCCGCGAAGGCGAGACGGCGGTCGCCGTGGGCCGGGACGGCCGCCTCAGTGGTCCCGCCCTGTCGGCGGCCCTCATGCGGGGCCTGGTGGCCGCTGGCATGGAGGTCATCGACGTTGGCATGGTCACCACGCCCATGCTGTACTTCGCGGCCAGCACCCTGTGCACCAGCGGCATCCAGGTCACGGGCAGCCACAACCCCAAGGACTACAACGGCTTCAAGATGGTGCTGCGCGGACGAGCCATTTATGGCGATGAGATTCAGTCGCTGCGCTCCACGATGACCGATGAAAGCTGGGACCTGCAGGGCGGTGGCTCGATGCGACAGGTGGACGTCTTCACTGCCTATCGTGACCGCATCGTGGGCGATATCCGCCTCGCACGCCCCATGAAAATCGTGGTGGATTCGGGCAACGGCATCGCGGGCGCCTCCGCCCCGGCCATCCTGCGTGCCATCGGCTGCGAGGTGATCGAACTGTTCAGCGCGGTCGATGGCAATTTTCCCAACCACCATCCCGACCCGAGCAAGCCGGAGAACCTGCGTGACCTGATTGAGACGATCGGCGCCTGCGATGCCGAACTGGGCCTGGCCTTCGATGGCGACGGCGACCGCCTGGGCATCGTGACCCGAGAGGGAAACAACATCTTTCCTGATCGCCAGATGATGCTGTTCGCCCGCGACGTGCTGACCCGTGTGCCAGGTGGCACCATTCTGTTCGATGTCAAGTGCACGCAGCGGCTGGCGCCCGCCATCGAAGAGGCGGGTGGCGTACCCCTGATGTTCAAGACAGGCCACTCGCTGATCAAGGCCCGCATGAAAGAGCTTGATTCCCCGCTAGGCGGCGAAATGAGCGGGCATGTCTTCTTCAAGGAACGCTGGTTCGGCTTTGACGACGGCACCTACGCCGGCTGTCGTCTGCTGGAGATCGTCAGCCGCAGCGCCGACGCCAGCGCAGTGCTCAACGCACTGCCCACCAGCCACAGCACACCTGAACTCAACGTCGCATGCGCCGAAGGCGAGCCCCACCGGCTGACGGCCCGGCTGCAGACTCTGGCCGAAGGCCGGTTTGATCCGGTTGCCCGGGTCAATACCATCGATGGCCTGCGGATCGACTGGCCGGATGGTTTTGGCCTGATCCGCGCCTCCAACACGACCCCGGTGCTGGTCTTGCGCTTCGAGGGGCACACCCCGCAAGCCTTGCACCGGATCGAAGGTGACATGCTGGCGCTGCTGCGGCAGGTCAAACCCGACGCCGTGCTTGGCTCGGCGGCGCATTGATGTCTTTGCTGGGCGGTGCCGCGCGGTCGCTGTATGGCGCGCTGTTGTGGCTGTCGCAGCCGCTGCTCCGTCGCAAATTGGCCCGCCGTGCCATCGCCGAACCCGGGTATGCGGTCGCGGTCGAGGAACGGTTCGGCCGGTACGACGTGCCGGCCCGCTCCGGTGCCATCTGGGTCCATGCGGTGTCCTTGGGTGAAACCCGGGCGGCGGCGCTGTTGCTGGCCGAGTTGCGCCGCGTTCGCCCGGATTTGCGGCTCTTGCTGACCCATGGCACCGCCACAGGCCGGGCCGAGGGCACACGTTTGCTGCAACCCGGGGATGTCCAGGTCTGGCTGCCGTGGGACACCCCGGGTGCCGTCGCGCGTTTCCTTGATCATTTCCAGCCTTGTGCTGGAGTGCTGCTGGAAACCGAAGTCTGGCCCAATCTGGTGGCGGCCTGCCGATCGCGCGGGGTGCCGCTGATGCTGGCCAATGCGCGGCTCAATGAACACTCGCTGCGTCGCGCTCGCCGTCTGGGCGTGCTGGCGCGCCCCGCGTATGGCACTTTGGCTGCCGTGTGGGCGCAGACCGAGGACGACGCCCGGCGGCTGCGCCAGCTCGGCGCGCCGGTCTGTGGGGTGTTCGGCAACCTCAAGTTCGACGCCACTCCACCGGCCGAGCTGCTGGCGCGCGGCCGGTCCTGGCGCGCGGGGTTCGGCCGACCGGTTGTCCTGTTGGCCAGCAGCCGCGAAGGGGAAGAAGCGCTGCTTTTGGAGCAAATCGGTGCCGTACCCAGCGCAAAACGGTCTCTTTCTGCTATAAATAATGAAGTTGCCGAGGGGTTTTCGGCATGCCAGTGGCTGATCGTTCCTCGGCATCCCCAGCGGTTTGATGCCGTGGCGGCGGACCTTGCGGCGCAAACCGGCGCCGTGTCGCGCCGCAGCGACTGGGCTTGCGACGGCCCGCCGGCTCCCGCGCCCGGGCGGGGCGCCGTCTGGCTGGGTGACAGCCTGGGTGAAATGCCGCTGTATTACGCGCTGGCCGATGTGGCCTTGCTGGGGGGCAGTTTCGCGCCCTTGGGGGGGCAGAACCTGATCGAAGCCGCCGCCTGCGGCTGCCCCGTGATCCTTGGGCCGCACACCTTCAACTTTGCCGAAGCAGCGCGGCAGGCCATCGCGGTGGGGGCCGCCTGCCGCGTGGACGACATGGCGCAGGCGGTGTCGCGGGCCCAGGCGCTTCTGGCCGATCCCCCGGCGCTGGCCGCGATGCGCGAGGCTGCGGTGGCATTTGCCGCGGCCCACCGGGGGGCCGCGGCCCGCACGGTGTCGGCGCTGACGGCTTTTATTTCCCCAGCAGCGCGTTGATGGCGCGCAGATCCTCGTCCTTGAGCACGCCGCTGGCCTGGCGCAGCCGCAATCCGTTCACCAGCACGCTGTAGCGCGCCTGGGCGAGATCACGTTTGGTCTGGAACAACTGGCTCTGGCTGTTGAGCACGTCAATATTGATGCGCACGCCCACCTGGTAGCCCAGCTTGTTGGCATCCAGGGCGCTCTGGCTGGAGGCCTCGGCCGCCTCCAGGGCCTTGGCCTGGCCCGCGCCCGACTGCACACCGAAGTAGGCGGTGCGAACCGCCTGTGTGACGGATCGGCGTGCGGTTTCCAGGTCGGCGCGGGCCTTCTCCTCCAGCGACAGGGTTTCTCGCACCCGATTCTGTACCGCATACCCGGTGAACAGCGGCAGATTGAAGGCCAGCCCGACCGTGGTCGCCGCCGAGCGTGAACTCAGCGCGCTGTTGGCGCTGCCGGACGGGTTGCGGGTGATGCCGTGGCTGGCCGTCAGGTCCAGGGTGGGGGAGTGGCCGGCCTGCGCCTTGCGTGACTCCAGCGTTGCGATCTCCACGGCCAGTTGGGCCTGACGCAAGCTCGGGTGTGCATCCAGCGCCTGGCTGACCCAGGGCTCTACCGCGTCGGGTGCCAGTGCCGGCAGCACCACCGGGGTTTTGAGTGGCACGGGATCGGTGCCGGATCGGCCCGTCAGGAGATCAAGTGCCAGCTTGCGCACGCGCAGGTCGTTTTCGGCGGCCACCTGCTGGGCCACCACGAGGTCATACTTCGCCTGAGCCTCGCGCGTGTCGGTAATGGTGGCCGTGCCAACTTCGAAATTGCGCCGCGCGGCAGCAAGCTGTTCGGTGACGGCCGTCTTCTGGGCTTGTACGAAGGCCAGGCTTTCCTGGGCCGCCAGCACGTCGAAATAGGCCTGGCTGAGTCGCACGATCAGATCCTGCTCGGCGGCGGTGAGCTGCGCCCGCGCCAGTTCCACCTGTTTGCCAGCCTGTTCCCAAGTGATCGAGTTGGCAGGTCGATACAGCGGGTGCGAAGCACTCAGGGCCAGATTCTGGGTCGAGTAGCTGCGATCCGAGGCGGTCCCGCCCGCACGGGAGTCCAGTTCGGTGCGCGACAGGCCGGCGGTCAGCGCTGCCGAGGGCAACAGGCCGGCCCGGGCCTGGTCGGCCCGCGCGACGCTGGCGTCCACCTGGGCGCGCGCCGACTGGTAGGAAGCGTCAACCCCGCGAGCGGCCTCGTAAAGCTCCGACAGGCTCTGGGCGTGGGCGCCAGCGAGGAACAGGCCGGACAAAGCCAGCATCAATGGGCGGGGTCGGAACGCGTGCATGGGTGCTCTCCAGGGTATGCAGTCGCAGAAGGATAGGCCGTGGGTCAGTAGCGGGGAACCGCCGGGTCGACCTGGCGCGACCAGGCATCAATGCCACCGGCCAGGTTGACCACCGCTGCGAACCCTTGATTTGCCAGGAAATGCGCAACCTGCTGGCTGCGCCCCCCGTGGTGGCAAAGACAGGCGATCGGCCGGTCCGCGGGCAGCTCGCCAAGGCGTACCGGAATGCTTGCCATGTTCATGCGCACCAGCTCGAAGCCGTCAGCCTGGACCGAAGCGGTTTGCCATTCCCAGGGTTCGCGCACGTCCAGAACCACAGGCTCCTGTCCGTTGGCCCTCATCTGCGCGATCCAGCGGGGCAGATCGGTGGGGGTAATCTGTTCGATCATCGTCGGGTGGAGTCTTGTTTCAGAAGCGAAAGCGCGTCGGCTCGCCGAAGTTCAGCAGCCGCGGCGCGACGGTGTCCCAGTTTTGGCTGGTGCTGCAGGCAAGGTCGGAAACGCGTGTGACCACCGTCGCACGCATCATCGGCTCGGAGCCGACGATCGCGCCCAGACGTCCGCCGACCTTGAGCTGCGCCAGCAGCCGGGAAGGAACCTCGGCAACCGACCCGCTCAGCACAATCACGTCAAACGGTCCGTCGACCTGGGTGCCGGCGGCGCCATCACCGACGCGTACTTCGGCGTTGTGCACGCCGGCGCGCTGCAGGTTGTCGCGTGCCACACGAGCCATTTCAGGGTCAATCTCCAGCGAGATCACGCGCTGGGCCTGATGCGCCAGCAGCGCGGCCATGTAGCCGGAGCCTGCGCCCACTTCCAGCACTTTTTCATGCCGCTGCACCGCCAGATCCTGAAGCAGGCGGGCTTCCACACGGGGGGCAAGCATCACTTGTCCGTTGGCGCCCCCGGCGCTCAGGGGAATCTCCATATCCGCGAAAGCGAGCGCCTTGTGCGCCAGCGGCACGAAGTCTTCGCGCTTGACCACGCCCAGCAGGTTCAGCACTTGGGAGTCCAGCACCTCCCACGGGCGGATCTGCTGCTCGATCATGTTGAAGCGGGCTTGCTCGAAATTCATTTCAAATACTCCTTGGGGTATGTTAGCCGATTCTCGCGAATTTTACCGGTCAGGGGTTACCGGAGCTTGACGATCGGGCGGCCAAACCCAGCCGCCTGCGCAGCCAGGAGGCCAGATCGTCAAGGTAGCAATACACCACGGGCACGACCACCAGGGTCAGCAGCGACGAGGTGATGACACCGCCGATCACGGCCTGGCCCATAGGCGCACGCTGCTCGGAGCCCTCGGTGAGCGCAAAGGCCAGCGGAACCATGCCGAACACCATGGCCAGGGTGGTCATGAGGATAGGCCGAAGCCGCACCCGCGCCGCCAGCAGCAGGGCCTCGGCCCGCTCCATGCCCTCATCGCGCGCTCGGATGGCGAAATCCACCAGCAGGATGGCGTTCTTGGTCACCAGCCCCATCAGCATCACGATGCCGATAACCGAAAACATTGACAAGGTGGAGCGGAACATCATCAGTGCCAGCACCACGCCGATCAGCGTCAGCGGCAGGGATGTCATCAGTGCGAGCGGCTGCAGAAAGCTCTTGAACTGGCTGGCCAGGATCATGTAGATGAAGATGATTGCCATGACCAGCGCCGAAATGGCATACCCGAACGACTCGCTCATGTTCTTGGTGCTGCCGCCGAACTGATAGCGGTAGCCGGGCGGAAAGCTGATCGAGTCCAGTGCGGCGCGGATGTCGGCTGACACCTCACCAGCCGAGCGCTGGAACACGTTGGCATTGATCGAGACCTCCCGCGTCAGGTCGCGCCGGTTGATCTGGTTGGAGCCGGTGGATTCGCGCAATTCGGCAACCTGGCTCAATCGCACCACCCGCGCGCTGCCATCGGCCTGTGTGCCCACCACCAGTGGTATGCGCGCCAGATCGGCCAGGCTGTCGCGGGCTTCGGGCGCCAGGCGCACATTGACGTCATAGGTCTGGTCATCACTCGCGCGCCAGTTGCCCACCGTCTGGCCGGCTACCAGGGTGCGCACCGCGCCGGCGACGGCTCCCACACCGAGACCCAGGTCAGATGCCACATCGCGCCGCACCTGGATATCGATGGTGGGCTTGTCGGGTTTGACGCTCGAATCCAGGTCCACCAGGCCGGGCACGGTGCGGATGCGCTCGGTTACTGCGACCGCCAGGCGTTCCAGTTCGCGCAGATCCGGGCCCTGCAGCGAGAATTCGATCTGCTTGTTGCCGCCCACCGGGTCGAGCAGACCGGCGTGGATGACGGTGATCCCCGGCACTGTGCGCAGGCGATCACGCAAGCGGGCGGCCATCGCGTCGGCATTGATGCTGCGGTCCTTGCGGTCGACCAGCCGCACATAGATGCTGGCGTTGGTTTTCCCTTGGGCGTTGGCCGTGTTGATGGTGGTCAGCGTGTAGCGCACCTCGGGGAACTCGCGCAAAATGGCCGCCACCTGCCGGGCCTTGGTTTCGGTGACTTCCAGCGATGAGCCCACGGGTGTCTGGAAGTTGATCGAGGTCTCGGAGAAGTCCGCTTTGGGCACAAACTCGGTGCCCAGCAGCGGCACCATCACCACGCTGGTGGCAAAAACCGCCACGGCCATCAGCACCGTCGCGACCCGGTGTACCAGACTCCAGCGCAGGATGCGCTGGTAGGAATCGGCCAGACGGTCGGTGGCGGTGTCGAACCATCCGGTGACCCGGCCGATGGTCTTGTCATACAGCGTGACCGGTTTCGTGCGCTGGCCGTGAGCGTGGATGCTGGGGTCGTGCCAGACGGATGACAGCATCGGGTCCAGCGTGAAACTGACGAACATCGAAATCATGACCGCCGCGACGATGGTGATGCCGAATTCGTGGAAGAACTTGCCGATGATGCCGCCCATGAAACCGATCGGCAGGAACACCGCCACGATCGACAGCGTGGTCGCCAGCACCGCCAGGCCGATCTCCTGCGTCCCTTCCAGCGATGCCTGATACGGCGCCTTGCCCATCTGGACATGGCGCACGATGTTCTCGCGCACAACAATCGCGTCGTCGATCAACAGCCCTACACACAGCGACAGGGCCATCAGCGTGATCATGTTGATCGTGAAGCCGAAGGCGTGCATGAACAGAAAGGTGCCGATGATCGAAATCGGCAGGGTCAGTCCGGTGATGACGGTCGAGCGCCACGAGTTCAGGAACAGGAACACGATCAGCACCGTCAGCACCGCGCCCTCCACCAGGGTGCGGCGCACGTTGTCCACGGCGACCCGGATCGGCCGCGAGCCGTCAAAGATGGGCGCCAGCTGCACACCCGGCGGCAACTGCGGCTGCAGTTCGGCCACGGCGCGGGTCAGGCCGTCAATCACGGCAATGGTGTTTTCGTCCTGCGCCTTCTGCACCGACAGCAGCAAGGTGCGCTCGCCGTTGTGCAGGGCCAGCGATTCCACCTCCTGGGCGCCGTCCTTCACCGTGGCCACCTGGTCCAGGCGAATCGGCGCACCGCCGCGGCGCGCGACGATGATGCGGGCGAAGTCCTCCGGCCGCTGCAACCGGGCCGCCACCTGCACCACCCGTTCCTGCGTCAGGGAGCGCACGGCGCCCACGGGCAGGTCCTGGTTTTCCGTGCGCACTGCGGCGACCACCTGGTCGGGGGTCACGCCCAGTGCCTCCAGCGCATCGGGCTTGAGGTAAATGTTGATCTCGCGCCGGGTCGCGCCCACCAGCGCGACCGAACCGACGCCCCGGACGTTCTCCAGCCGCTTTTTCAGCACCTGTTCGGCCCAGTTGCTCAGCTCGACGGCGGTGGGGGGCAATGGCGCGCCGGTTGCGCCCGGAGTGGCCACCGGCAGCACCGCCAGCGACCAGACGGAGCGTCCCGACGGATCGAAGCGCAGCACCCGCGGTTCTTTGACTTCGGTGCGCAAGTTGGGCCGCACGGCAGCGATCTTCTCGCGCACATCTTCCGCGGCCTTGCGGCCGTCAATATGCAGCTGGAATTCGATGATCACCACCGACTGGTTCTCATAGC
This sequence comes from Curvibacter sp. T50, assembly GCF_057219955.1. Taxonomy (NCBI): domain Bacteria; kingdom Pseudomonadati; phylum Pseudomonadota; class Betaproteobacteria; order Burkholderiales; family Comamonadaceae; genus Curvibacter; species Curvibacter sp. T50. The sequence goes on along the minus strand of NZ_JBXVVU010000001.1, from coordinate 1,374,032 downwards.
TGCGTGAGGTCAGCGCGTTGATACCGGCAATCGAGTTCACCGCCTCTTCGATCTTTTTGGTGACTTCGCTTTCCACGATCTCGGGCGCTGCGCCGGGGTATTCGGCGGTCACCACCACCACAGGAAAGTCGATGTTGGGGAACTGGTCCACCTTCAGGCGCTGCAGCGAGAACAGGCCCAGCACCACAAAGGCCAGCATCACCATGGTCGCGAAGACCGGGTTCTGCAGGCTGACACGGGTAAACCACATGAAATCAGCGCTCCCCGGCCACGGCGGCCGCCGGTGCGGCCGAGGCCGCGGTCGCTGGCGCGGCCAGTGGCTTGACCGGTGTGCCCGGACGCAACACGCCGGCGGTGCCCGCGATCACCGTGGCACCTGCTGTCAGCCCGTCGATGGCCACAAAGTCCTGACCATCGGCCTCGCCGCGTGCGCCGGTGGCGACCGTGCGGTGGGTGACCTGTCCGTTTTCCACGACTTGCACGTATGGGGCCGGCTTGTCGGTACGCAGCGCCGTGACCGGCACGGCAAGGGCACGGACGGTGCCGGTAGCCAAGGTCCCCCGCGCAAAAAGCCCCTGCCGCAGTGTGGGCGAGGGCGCCAGTGCAAGGTACACCAGCACCTGCCGGCTGCCGGCCTGCACCGACGGATTGATCCGCGCCACGCGGGCCGTCTGCGGTGCGGGCGCACCTTCCACGGCGACGGTCGCCGTCTGGCCTACCCGCACGGCGGCGGCCTCTTCGGCAGGCACCGTCACTTCCAGCTCCATCTGGGTCAGGTCGACAATTTCCACAATGCGGGCATCGACGCCGACCCGCTCGCCCGGCTGGGCCAGGCGTTGCGACACCTGGCCGGCAATCGGGGCTACCAGCACCGTGTCGGCCAGGCTTTTGCCGGCCAGTTCCACGGCCGCCTGCGCCGCCTGATGAGTGGCGCGTGCCGCGGCCAGGCTGGATTGCGACAGATCCAGCGCCGTGCGGGAAATGAAACCCTGGTCGACCAATGCCCGGTTGTTATCGAACTGTCGCTGTGCGATCTCGATCTGCGCCCGAGCCGCTTCGGCCTGTTGCTGCGCCTGTTGTACCCGTGAGCGTGCCTCGGCCGGGTCGATGCGGGCCAGCTCCTGACCGGCACGGACCGTATCGCCTTCGCGGACGACCAGGCCTTGCAGTTCCCCGGCCACGCGGGCCTTGACCACCGCCGAGCGCACGGCGCGTACCGTGCCGCTGATGGCGATGCCTTGGGAGAGTTCCCGCTCGGCAACCGTGATGCGTTCGTTGGCGGCCAGTTCCACTGCCAGCGGTGCGCGGCTGGCGGCCGCTGCCGCCACGGCTTCTTGCTGGGTTTTGCGGGCCTTGACTGCCCGCAAGACCGCCCCGGCGACCGCCGCGAGAATCAAGGCCACTATGAGCCAGCGCAGCCAGGATTTCATGGAGCGACGTCCTTCACCAGTCCCCGGGTCAGCAGGTCGGCATGCTGGGCGATGAACGCTTCCGGGTCCAGCGTTTCATTCGGGCTGCAGCAAGGTGCCATGGAGTGTTTCCACATCACCAGAAAAATCATCGGCGCCATGACTGCGTGCACGGTCAGGTGCAGATTCACCGGGCGAAATTCCCCGCGGTCAATACCGCGTTGAATCACCCGGCGCACCAGATCGGTGCCGGGCAACACCACATGCTGGTGATAGAAGCGCGCCAGTTCGGGAAAGTTGCTCGCCTCGCTGATGACCAGCTTGGTAATGCCGGAGGCTTTGGTTGACCCATAGCGGGTCCACCATTGCTCCAGCAGGTAACGCAACAGATCGGCCGTATGTCCCTCATATTGGGCCAGTTCCTGCGCGCCCTCGCTGACCGGGCGGGCCAGACTCTCCAGCACCACCGCCTTGAACAACTCTTCCTTGGACGGGAAGTACAGAAACAGCGTTCCCTTGGAGACGCCGGCGCGGTGCGCCACCTCTTCGGCCCGGGTCGCGGCAAAGCCTTTCTCGACAAAAAGGTCCAGTGCGGCATCGAGCAATTCGCCCGGACGCGCTTCCTTGCGGCGTTCGCGGCGGTGAGGGGACTCGGACATCAGGGCCGTGGGCATGGGTTCTACAGGGGTGGAGGAAGGAAGCACCTGAAGGGGTGCATTTAATGACCAGTTGGTTAGTAATGTAGTCGACCCCGCTGGCAGGGTCAAGAGCCGGGCACCGCCAGCAACGAAAGCGGCCAGCGTAACCGGCTTGTTCCTGAGGATCGGTCCCGGGTGGGTAAACCTGTGTAAAGCCGGCGGGTAAGGACAGAGCCGGCCCCTGCTTGCCTAAGTGGTTTTCGGAGCCTTGACGCGCGCCCCGCGGAGGGTTTTCAGCCACTTTTCAAGAAAAAACGGGCCATACCCAGCGTAAAAAGGTCACTTCTAGCTATAAATTAAATAGCGAAAAGGGCTGCCGCAGGCAGCCCTTGGTGCGGCAAGACGGAAAACGATTCAGTTGGCAAACGCCGCAATCCCGGTGATGGCGCGGCCCAGGATCAGCGCGTGCACGTCGTGGGTGCCTTCATAGGTGTTCACCACCTCCAGGTTCACCAGGTGGCGCGCGACGCCGTATTCGTCGCTGATGCCGTTGCCACCCATCATGTCGCGCGCCAGGCGGGCGATGTCCAGCGCCTTGCCGCAGCTGTTGCGCTTGAGGATGGAGGTGATTTCCACCGCCGCGGTGCCCTCGTCCTTCATGCGGCCCAGGCGCAGACAGCCCTGCAGGCCGAGGCTGATCTCGGTCAGCATGTCGGCCAGCTTTTTCTGGATCAGCTGGTTGGCGGCCAGCGGGCGGCCGAACTGCTGGCGGTCCAGCACGTACTGGCGGGCGCGGAAGTAGCAGTCTTCCGCCGCGCCCAAGGCGCCCCAGGCGATGCCGTAGCGGGCGCTGTTCAGGCAGGTGAACGGGCCCTTGAGGCCGCGCACCTCGGGGAAGGCGTTTTCTTCCGGCACAAAGACTTCGTCCATCACGATTTCGCCGGTGATGCTGGCACGCAGGCCCACCTTGCCGTGCACGGCGGGCGCCGACAGGCCTTTCCAGCCTTTTTCCAGCACGAAGCCGCGGATCTGGCCGCCGTCGTCCTTGGCCCAGACCACAAACACGTCGGCGATCGGTGCGTTGGTGATCCACATCTTGGCGCCGGACAGGCTGTAGCCGCCATCCACCTTGCGGGCGCGGGTGATCATGCTGCCGGGGTCGGAGCCGTGGTTGGGCTCGGTCAGGCCGAAGCAGCCGATCCACTCGCCGGTGGCCAGCCTGGGCAGGTATTTCTGGCGGGTGGCTTCGTTGCCGAACTCGTAGATCGGCACCATCACCAGCGAACTCTGCACACTCATCATGCTGCGGTAGCCGGAGTCCACGCGCTCCACCTCGCGCGCCACCAGGCCGTAGCAGACGTAGTTCAGGCCGGCGCCGCCGTAGGCTTCGGGAATGGTGGGGCCCAGCAGGCCCAGCTCGCCCATTTCGCGAAAGATGGAGGCATCGGTGGTTTCGTTGCGGAAGGCCAGCTGCACGCGCGGCAGCAGCTTTTCCTGGCAGTAGGCGCGGGCGGCCTCCTGCACCTGGCGCTCGTCGTCGGTGAGCTGGGCGCTCAGGTGGAAGGGGTCTTCCCAGCTGAAGGTGTTTTTGGGCGATGCCATGCGGTGTCTCCGGTGCGGGTTGGAACGGTGGGTGAGCCCTTCGACACGCTCAGGGCGAACGGTGAGGGGTTCACGGTGGGAACAGCGTGGATTGTCGTGGCGTCATGAATAGCTGTCTAATATTGATTGCCGATTGATCAATACGAAAACCAGATTCATGGAATTCCGTCACCTGCGCTGCTTCACCGTGCTGGCCGAAGAGCTGCATTTCGGCCGCGCCGCCCAGCGCCTGGCCATGACGCAGCCGCCGTTGACCATGGCGATCCAGCAGCTGGAGGCGTCGGTCGGGGCGCGTCTGTTCCTGCGCAACAGCCGCGGGGTGCAGCTGACCGAGGCGGGGCAGGCCTTCGTGCCGTCCGCGCGCGCCTTGCTGGAGCAGGCGCAGGCCGCCGCCCTCCAGGCCCGCGACATCGAGCAGGGTCTCGGCGGCACCTTGCGCATCGGTTTCGCCGGCACCATGCTGTATCGCGGTCTGCCGCAGATCCTGGCGTCCTTTCACGCCGGTGAACGCCGCTTGCGGGTGGTGCTGCGCGAGCTGAGCTCGAGCGAGCAGCTGGTCGAGCTGACCCGCGGACGGCTCGATCTGGCCTTTGTCCACACCACGCGCGTGCCGCCGCAGGTGTCGCAGATCCGGGTGTCGCGGCAGCCGTTTGTGGTGTGCCTGCGGGCGTCCCATCCGCTGGCAACCCGCAAGCGCCTGCGCCTGGACGAACTGGCCGGCGAGCCGCTGGCGCTGGTGTCGCGCCAGGTCTCGCCCGACTATCACGAGCAGATTCTCGCCGCCTGCGCCGCCGCCGGTTTTGTGCCGGACACCTTGCATGAGCTGCAGCATTGGCTGAGTGTGGTCAGCCTGGTGGCGCAGGGCCTGGGGGTGGCGCTGGTGCCGCAGGCGCTGCACCAGTCGGCCATTGCCGGGGCGGTGTTTGTGCCGGTCGACGGCGAAGCGCCGTTTTACGACACCTACTGTCTTTGGAAGGCCGATGCCGGCCGCCCGGCGCTGGAGGCTTTCGCGCAGGCGGTCCGGCACGTCGCGCACGGCCACGATTGAGCGCCGGCCCCGAAAAAGCCGGGCGGCGGCGCGGCCCTGCTCCCTTGGGAGGGTGGAGAAATATAAATGCGCGCCGGGCCGTAAACCTGTCACTATGGGCCTTCAACAGGACGGAGCTTTTATCAATTCTTATATCTGGTGCGCCGTAGGCGCTGGTCTGGGCTGGCTGTCGGGGCGCCTGGGCGCCCGCGGGAACCGCATCGTGCTGCTGGAGAACCTGGCCGTCGGCATCTTCGGCGCATTTATCGGTGGCGACTTTGTGGCCGCCGTGCTGCGGGCCGATGGGGTGAACGACGCGGTTTTCTCCCCGCGCTCGCTGGGATTGGCCGTGATCGGGGCGGTGGTGATGCTGCTGCTGCTGCGACTGATGCGCACGTTGGTCGGGCCCTTGCGCCATCGAAAAAGTGTCGTGCGCCGGCGGGACTGAGCTGCCTTCCGGCAACGGCCACGGTTCGCCCGTTGCCCTGGCCCGGCAAGGGGTTCGGGTGCCGCCGTAAGATGGAACGGTGCGCCTCGACCAATGACCTCACCGCAGGAGAGAAATCATGACCCCATCCCTGTCAACCCTGGTCCTGGGCGGCGGCTGCTTCTGGTGCACGGAAGCGGTGTTCAAGGAAGTCCGCGGCGTGGTCGATGTGGAATCGGGCTACAGCAATGGCCAGGCCGCGCGGCCGAGCTATGAGGATGTGTGCACCGGCCTGACCGGCTGCAACGAGGTGGTCAAGCTGGTCTACGACCCGGCCGACGTGTCCACCCGCGAGCTGCTGGAGATTTTTTTTGTCGTCCACGACCCCACCACGCTGAACCGACAGGGCAACGACCGCGGCACGCAGTACCGCAGCGGCATCTACTTCACCAGCCCAGAGCAGAAGGAAACCGCCGACGACCTGATCCGCGAGATGAGCCAGGACAAGCTGTTTGACGCGCCCATCGTCACCGAGGTGCTGCCGCTGGCCCATTACTGGCCCGCCGAGGACTACCACCAGGATTTTTTCGAGAAGAACCCGTACCAGGGCTATTGCCTGGCCGTGGCCGCGCCCAAGGTGGCGAAGTTCCGCAAGACTTTTGCGCGCCTGGCCAAGGCCTGAGCGATCCGCTACGCGCCGCGGTGGCCTGGTTTCAGCGCACGATCAGCGGGCGCATCCGGGGCCAGAACACAATCACCGCCAGCCCGCCGAGTACCAGCGCACAGGCACCGAGCTTCCACGCCGGCATGGCTTCGCCCAGCAACAGGGAGGAAGAGCCCATGCCAAATACCGGCACCAGCAAGGCCATGGGGGTGATGCTGGCTGCCGGGTGGCGGGCCAGCAGCCAGTTCCAGGCCCCGTAGCCGAACAGCGAGTTGCCCACCGCCTGCCACAGCACCGTGGCCCAGGTGGCGGCGCTGGCGGTTTGCAGGGCGGCAGTGATGGCCGCCGGGCCCTCCAGCAACAGGCTCAAGGCCAGCAGGGGTGGCACGGCGAACACACTGCTCCAGACCACAAAATGCAACATGTTGACTGGGCCGGCGGGGGGGGCGGGAACAGCCCCGGACGTGGCCCCTGCCGATTTCACGACCAGGTTCGCACACGACCAGAAAAATGCCGCCGCAAGCACCAGCCCCAGGCCTGTTGCCGTGACATGGGCCCCGAGGTTGAGCGCAATCAGTACCAGCCCGCCCAAGGCCAGCACCAGGCCGATGATCTGAAAGCCCTGTACCCGCTCGTGCAGCACCCACAGTGACAGGGCGATGGTGAAGAACACCTGCAGCTGAATGACCAGCGACGCCAGTCCGGGCGAAATATGCCCCTGCATGGCCAGATACAGCAGGCCGAACTGGCCCACGCCCAGCAGCACACCAAAGGAAGCGAGCGTGCGCCAGGCCACGGCCGGGCGGGGCATGAAGAGCAGCCAGGGCAGTGCGGACAGCGCAAAACGCAGGGTGGCGAACAGCAGCGGCGGCATGCCTCCGTCCAGGCCCCAGCGAATGACGACAAAGTTGGTGCCCCAGACGCAAACGACGGCCAGGGCCAGAAAGAGATGGGAAACGGGCACGCAGTCAGAAGTGGTGGTCGGGAATCCCCGAGCCTACCCGATGGGCCCGCGCTGCCTCAGGCAACGTCGGCCGTGGCTTCCCATTGCGGGAATGGATCAGGCAGGTCGGCCCAGCTTTTCAGGCCCTGGCGCATCTCGGTGGGGTTCAGCTGCAGGGCCTTCCAGGCCTGCTCGATGGCGTTGCGGTCCATGTTGCGACCGATGAAGACAACCTCGTTGAGCCGATCTCCCCAAGGCTCTTTCCATCGGGCCTCGATCGCCTCGCGCAGCGAGGAACCTTTGGGCGGCCAGCGGTCGCGCGGCGCGCTGGCCCACCAGCGTCCCACCGGTTCATGGGTAGCGGTGTTGCCGGCGCGAGAGTAGCTCACCACCCACTGCGGCCGACTGGCCAGCCAGACGTAGCCTTTGGCGCGGATCAGGCCAGGCAGAGGCTGGTCCATGAAGTTCGAAAATCGCCAGGGGTGCAGCGGTTCGGGGCTTCGCAGCACGAAACTTTCGATGCCGTAGGCCTCGGTCTCGGGTGTGTGCTGGCCTTCGAGCTCGCGCGCCCAGCCCGGCATGGCGCTGGCGCGCTCCAGGTCGAAGCGGCCGGTGCCCAGAATTTTGCCCAGCGGAATCCGGCCATGGTCTCCGTAAACGATTTCGGCCACCGGGTTCAAGGCCTTGACCACCGCGGTGACTTCGTCGAGCCGTGCCGCCTCCACCTTGTCGATCTTGTTGATGACGACGACGTCGGCGAATTCGATTTGCTCGGTGAGCAAGGCCGCCAGGCTGCGGTTGTCGTCCGGGCCGGCGGTCTCGCCGCGTTGCTCCAACAGGTCGGTACTGCTGAAATCGGCCAGCAGGTTGAGGGCGTCCACCACGGTGACCATGGTGTCGATCCGGGCCGCATCGTTCAGTGACTCGCCATTTTCGTCTTCAAAGTCAAAAGTCGCTGCGACCGGCATGGGTTCGCCGATGCCGGTGGACTCGATGAGCAGATAGTCGAAGCGGCCCTCCGCCGCGAGCCTGCGCACCTCCAGAAGGAGGTCCTCGCGCAAGGTGCAGCAGATGCAGCCGTTGCTCATCTCGACCATTTTTTCTTCGGTGCGCGAGAGTGCGGCACCGGCGTTCGCGGCACCGCGCTCGACCAGGGATGCGTCAATATTGACTTCACTCATGTCGTTGACGATGACCGCGACGCGCAAGCCTTCGCGGTTGGCCAGCACGTGGTTGAGCAGGGTGGTCTTGCCCGCGCCCAGAAAGCCCGAGAGAACGGTCACTGGCAGGCGGCGGTCGGTTTTCGCAGTGCTTGTAAAACCCATGGTGCTTGCCTCGTTCATTTGCCCTGGACCGCGCGGGTCATGGCCTGGGTGTTGGCCCGCATCATGGCCAGGTAGGTCGAGGCGGGTCCGCTGGCGTCGGTCAGCGCATCGGAGTACAGCGCGCCGGCCGGTTTGATGCCGGTCTCGCGGCCGATCTGCTCGATCAGGCGCGGGTCGGCAACACTCTCCACAAACAGTGCCTTGATCTGTTCCTTCTTGATCTGGCGCACCAGCTGGGCCACCCCCTTGGCGGACGCCTCGCTGTCGGTGCTCACACCCTGCGCCGCGAGGAACGTCACGCCATAGGCCTTGGCGTAGTAACCGAAGGCGTCGTGCGAGGTGATGAGCTTGCGCTGCGCCGGTGGGACGACGGCCCAGGCGGCCTTGATCTCGGCGTCCAGGGCCTGGAGCTGCGTTGTGTAGGCGGCGGCGTTCTTGCGATACAGGTCGCAGCCGGCGGCGTCGGCCGCACACAGTCCTTTGGAGATGTTGCCGATGTAGGTGATCACGTTGGGCACGGCCTGCCACGCGTGTGGGTCCGTATCACCATGGTGGTGTTCCGATCGCGCAGGGTTTTTGCCGGAGTGGTGGTGCTTGTCGCCCTCGGCCCGCAGCGGCTTGATGCCCTCGCTGACCACGACGGGTTTGCCCTTGAAGCCCGCCGTCTCCAGCAGACGTTGCATCCAGCCCTCGAAACCCAGGCCATTGGCGAACACCACCTGTGCCTGGCCGACTTTGCGCGCATGTGAGGGCGCGGGCTGAAAGACATGGGCGTCGGCGCCCGGGCCGACCAGCGTGTCCACCTCCACCCGCTCGCCGCCGACCTGGCGGACCAGATCGCCCAGGATACTGAAGCTGGCGACGGCTTTTACGGGTGGCGTGCTCTGGGCATGGCCCGGCGGACTGAAGGCGAGGGCACCCAGGCTGGCGATGGCAGCCAGGGTATGAAGACGGCGGTGCAGGTTCATGATGGGTGATGGGATGTGGGGAGATGGGAGAAGGGGTTTTCAGGCGCGCAGGTGGCTGCGCCGGACGCTGCGCTGGCGCAGCACTCCGCGCGGCGCAAAGACCATGGAGAGCAAATAGACCAGACCGAGGCCGAGCACGATGACCGGGCTGGTGGGCCAGTCGGCGTGGTAGGACACCAGCAGGCCGGCCACGCTGGCGAGCAGCGCGATGGTGGTGGCCGCCCCAATCAGCGGCCCGACGCGGCGCACCCAGAAGCGGGCGGCGGCTGCTGGCAGCACCATGATGCCGACCGCCATCAGCGTGCCCAGTGCGTGGAAGCCAGCCACCAGATTGATGACCAGCAGGGCCAGAAAGCCATAGTGCGCGAGCGCCCCGAGCCCGCTGACCTGGCGCAGGAAGTCGGGGTCCAGGCAGTCCAGAATCAGGGGCCGGCGGATCACCAGCAGCGTGGCCACTGTCACCCCGGTGATGCCCCACAGCAGCGCCAGCGCCGCAGTGTCCAGCGCCAGCACGGTGCCGAACAGCACATGCAGCAGGTCCACGCTGTTGCCCCGCACCGAGACGATGAGCACGCCCAGCGACAACGAGAGCAGGTAAAAGGCCGCGAGACTGGTGTCCTCGCGGATCAGCGTGTTGCGCGCCACCAGACCGGAGCCGATGGCCACCGCCAGGCCGGCAATGATGCCGCCCACCGTCATGGCGGCCAGCGACAGGCCGAACAGCAGGTAACCGATGGCCGCGCCGGGCAGGATGGCGTGTGCCATGGCGTCGCCCATCAGGCTCATGCGCCGCAGCATCAGGAACACCCCGACCGGGGCGGCACTCAGCGACAGCGCCACGCAGCCGAACAGCGCACTGCGCATGAAACCGAATTCGATGAAGGGGCCCAGAACGGCGATATCGGGGGCGATCACACCGCCTCCAGGTCGCTGATCACCCGGCCGGGCACGGCAGATTCGGCGGAGGGCGCCTGTTCGCAGACGCCAGCCCGTTCGTCGAAGGGCTCGCGCATGGCCAGTGCGCGAGACCAGTTCGCCTCGGTCAGCACCTCGGAGGTCGGTCCCCAGGCGATCGGCTCGCGGGCCAGCACCAGGGTGAGCGGGAAGTGCGCGCGAACCTGCTGCAGGTCGTGCAGCACCGCAATCACCGTGCGTCCCGCCGCCTGCCAGCGGTGTAACAGAGCCAGCAGATCCTCAGTGGTGCGCTGGTCGATGGCGGCGAAGGGCTCGTCCAGCAGCACGACCGGGGCGTCCTGCAGCAGCAAACGGGCAAAGCGTGCGCGCTGCAGCTGCCCGCCCGAGAGGGTGTCCAGCCCCCGCAGCGCGAAACCCGACAGGCCCACCGCTGCCAGAGCGGCGTCGCAGCGCCGGCGGTGTTCGGCGGTGAACCGTCCCAGCGCACCCACCTGCTGCCACAATCCCATGGCGACCATTTCCCACACCGTTACAGGGAAGCCGGGATCGAGCGTGCTGGTCTGTGGCAACCAGGCCGGCCGCACCGCTTCCAGCCCGCTGATCGACCCCGACAGCGGCGCCAGCTCGCCGCACAGTCCTTTGAACAGTGTGCTTTTGCCGGCACCGTTGGGCCCGACCACGGCGACCAGGGAGCCCGGCGCGATGCGCAAGTCCAGGTGGTGTACGGCGGGGTGACCGTCGTAACCCAGGGTCAGGTTCCGCACCACCAGGCAGACCGGGGATGCGGCGGCCGTTTGGGGTGTCGGGTGACGCAGGTCAGGCATGGTCAGTGTCCGGACGCACGACGGCTGCGAGCAAACCGGTGGCCGCCAGGACCAGCGCGACACAGGCGCCGCTGGGCAGGTCCAGCCACCAGGACAAGGCCAATGCGGCGCCACAGGAGAGCGCACCCAGCACCACGGCGGCAAGCTTGCCCAGGCCGGCACGTTGCCACAGCCCAGGGGCGATCAGCAGGGCGAATACGACGAAAAGACCGAGCGCCGGCACGGCCAGGCTGGCGACCAGCGCGAACAGGGGGTAAAAAACCCGGTTGGACGCGAGTCTGCGGCCGAACAGCGCCACCCCTGCCGCCGCGACGCCCAGCATCGCGACCTGGGTCCATCCCGCCCACAGCACGTCAGCGGCCAGCAGGCTGGCCAGACGCTCGCGGCCGTGAGGGTCCTGCCGCGCACCCAGCAGGGCGACACAGGCGCCGGCGACATACAACAGGCCAATCAAGGCTTCACGCTGCCGGGGCCATCGATCTGACAGCCAGGCCACGGCGCCGGCACAGGCCAGCGCGCCTGCGGCAGCCGCCATTTGTGTGGTGGTCAGACCTGGGTGATCTACCAGCGCAGCCACCCAGAGCGCCGCCGCGGCAGCGGCCTGCGCCACGGCCAGGTCGATGAAGACCACGCCGCGGGCCAGCACCTGAGCGCCCAGCGGCGCCAGGGCCAGCAGACCCAGGGCCAGGGCGGCAGCCGGCGGCAGAAACCAGGCGTCAGCCAGCGTCATGGCGGTGACGATGCTGCGGCTTTCAGCAGTGCGTCCAGCATTTGGTCGAACCAGGCGGCCAATGCGTCAGGGCCGGCGTCATCCGGCGGCGACGACGGCAGAACGAGCACAGGAACCCGGTCACCCAGTTGTCCTGCCAGCCATCGCGCCGGCCGTGGGTCCTGGTAGCTGGAAACCACCACCGCCATCGGCGGCTGGCGCCGCAGGCCGTCCAGCAGCCGCTGCAGATGCCCCGGCGTGGGCGCCATGCCCGGGCGAGGCTCCAGATCGGCCGTCTGGCGAAGCCCGAGCCAGCGCCAGAGATAGCCGAAGGTGCTGTGCTGTGCCGCAATGCTCCGGCCCCGCAGCGGGCGGGCGCGGGTTTCCCAGGCGGCGATGCGCGCTTTCCACTGGCGCTCAAAGCCGACCCGCCGTTGTTCGATGGCGCTGCGCTGGTCGGGCACCGCCTGCGCGAGGCGAGCCGCCAGGGCATGGGTCACCTCCAGGAGCTTGTGCGGGTCGGTATGCAGGTGGGGGTTGCCCTCGGCATGCACGTCACCGGCCCAGGGCGTTCCGATGGCACCGGGCTGCGGGTCGATCAGTTCCACATGGTCGGCGGCCTCGAACACCTCCCGGGTGCGGGCGTTGCCGGCGCGTTGCTGCAGCATGGGCAGCCAACCCGCCTCCAGCGACGCGCCGGTGCAGACGGCCAGGTCGGCATTGCGCAGCTGCGCAATCAGAGCCGGACGCGCCTCGACATGGTGCGGATCCTGGCCCGCGTGGGTGGCGACATGGACCCGGGCCTCGGGCAACAGGGTTCGGGTCAGCGCGGCCCATTCCGGCTCGCAGGTGAACACGGTGACCGCCTGCGCCGCGCCACCGACCAGCAGGCCGAGGGCGAGCACCAGCGCGTCAGAACGCATGCGCACCATGGGCTCCGAAAGCGAGGATGTACTGCAGCTGCAGGGAACGACGCGCCGGCGCGTCCACACCCACGGCGTCGCGCTGCCCGGTCCATTGCAGCCGTAGCGTCTGCTGATGCGATGGTTTCCAGGCCACCATCAGGCTGTGCTCGCGCAGCAGCAGGTTGTGGAAATGTTCGCCGTGGGGCATGCGGCCGCGCAGCCAGTCGGACCGTGCGCCCACCTCCCAGCTGGGGTGAAAGCGCCACACGGCACTGAGCGCATTGGCTTCGTGGCGGTCCCGTCCACTGGCGAAGCGGTTCAGTCCCGTGATCCGTGCGGCCTCGAAGCCCAGGCGCACCTGCTGGTCGCGGTTGTTGCCATTGGGGGCCCACTTCCATGTGGCGTCCATCATCCAGGTCTTGCGTCCGCTCAGCTGCGCGCTGTGGCTGTGGTCGTGCCCTTCCTCGGCATGTTCCGCTTCGTCCTCGACAGCGGCCTCGCGCCGGTTGTTGATGTGCGACAAGCCCAGCTGCCAGCTGTGCGAGCGGTTGAGGTCGCCACCCAGCTTGGTCGCCCAGGTGATGGCGCCGATGTGCCCCGGGGTGTTGGCCGTCTCGGTCACCAGTTTGCGCCCGCGAAATGCCTCGACCCCCACGGTCCAATACAGGGATGTTGGCGCCGTCCAGCTCAGCCGCAGCCCTTCGTCGTTCCAGTGACCGCCGAAAAACGCACGGTAGAGCAGCGGGCGGTCGGTAAAGTCATCGGCATGCGGGTGCTGGGTGTTCAGGTAGCCGACCTGCGAGGGGAAACGGCCGGCACGCAGTTGCAGACCGGCGGGCAGCGAGGTGGTCTCGATCCAGACCTCCTCGAAGCCTTTTTCCAGCTTGCCCTCATGGGTGGCCACGCTCGCCACCACGCCCGCGCGCAGGTGGGCTCCGAGCGGGCCGTGGGCGGTCAGGTCGCTGTGCCCCAGTTGCAGGCCCTTGTCGCGTGAGCCCATTGCCAGCGGCCGCGAGGTGGCGGTGGTGTCGAGAACGGCACCGAACTCCCAGCCCTTTTCGCTGGGTGCCCCTTTGCCGGCCTGCGCCAGGGCGCCGGAGGCGGCCAGGATGTTCCCAAACAGCAGGCTCCATCCGATCCGGGACAGTCGGTGGTGCAGGCGTCGGTTCGGTCGGTGATGCATGGAGGCTCCTGGAAGAGAAAATGCGGGCGCTGCGCGGCCCGGCTGCGCGATAATGCAACTGAGTTGCAGCCATTTTAATGCAACTTGGTTGCGTTATTGTTGAGCACGCTCGTGTTGCTGGTCTGGACCCTGATCGATGAACCCACAAGCGATTCCTGTAGCCCCGGCGCAGGTCGATGAGCGACTGCAGGCTCATGGCCTGCGGCGCACGGCAGCTGCCCGCCAGGTGCTCGGCTGGTTCCTGGCCCACCCCGACACGGCCTTTACCCATGCCGACCTGCAGGCTCACCTTTCGGCGGAAGATGGCGTCACGCTCGATCGGGTTACCCTGTATCGGCTGGTCGATCGTCTGACCCTGGCGGGCCTGCTGCTGTGCCGGGTCGACGCCCGCCGGGTGCGACGTTTCCAGGCCATGCCTGACAGCGTGCTGGCGGCGCCCCATTTCGAATGCCAGAGTTGCCACCGGGACCGCCCGCTGACCGAGGCGCTGCGCCGCGAGAGCGAAGCGCTGGAGCAGGCCGCCCGTTCGGCGGTGGACACGCTGCAGCAGCAGGGCTACCAGGGCGTGAGCGTCGAACTGGCGGTGCGCGGCGTTTGCGCCGATTGCGCCAGCCCGCCGCCCGAGCGCTGAGCCCATGATCACCACGAGCGGCCTGGTCTACCGCTACCCCGGCGGGGCGGCGCCGATCCGGTTTGCCGACATCTCGGTTCCACAAGGCGGTGTGCTGCGGGTCCAGGGGCGCTCGGGCAGTGGCAAAAGCACCTGGCTGGCCCTGGTGGCCGGTCTGCTCGCGGCTCACGGGGGAGCCGTGACGGTCGCCGGCACGGAGCTGCACCGGCTGGACGGTCGTGCCCGGGATGCCTGGCGCGCTGCGACAGTGGGCTGGTTGCCGCAGCGCCTGGCGCTCAGCGCGCCCCTGTCGGTGCGGCGCAACCTGGAGCTGGTCTTCTTTGCCGCCGGACTGCCGGTGGACAGCGCGGCCATAACGCGCACCCTGGCCGCGCTGGATGTCGGCGATCTGGCCGAGCGCCGGCCGGGCCAGCTGTCGGGCGGACAGGCGCAGCGGGTGGCCCTGGCCCGCGCCCTGCTGCGCCGGCCCCGTGTCATCCTGGCCGACGAACCCACTGCCAGTCTGGATGATGCCGCCTGCGCGGCGGCGCTGGCCTTGCTGCGGGACTGCGCGGCGGACGCCGGGGCAACGCTGGTGGTCGCCACCCACGACCGGCGGGTGGCCGAGGCGCTGCCCCAGGCTGCGGTGCTGGAGATTTCCAGCGAAATTGGGCAATACCCAGCGTAAAAAGGTCGCTTTACGCTATGAATACTGTAGTCATCGCCTGGCGCTACCTGTGGTCGCGCCCGCTCAGCACGGTGCTCAACCTGTTGTTGCTCGGCCTGGGCCTGGCCTCGATGACCTTTGTGCTGCTGATGAACGAGCGCCTGCAGCGCGCCTTTGATCGCGACCTGGCCGGCATCGACGTGGTGATTGGAGCCAAGGGCAGCCCGCTGCAGCTCATCCTGGCGGGGGTGTTCCATATCGACGTGCCCCCCGGCAACATTCCGCTGGCCGAAGTGCGCAAACTCCAGGCGCATCCCCAGGTCGCGCAGCTCATTCCGCTCAGCCTGGGCGACAACTTCCGGGGCTTTCGAATCGTGGGTACCACGGCCGACTATGTGCAGCACTACCAGGCCCGCCTGGGCGTGGGCGCGTTGTGGTCTGCACCCATGCAGGCGGTGGCGGGCGCCCAGGTGGCCGATCGCACCGGTCTGCGCCCGGGGGACCGGCTCGTCGGCAGCCATGGCCTGGGCGGCGGCGGGCATGCCCATGAACAGGCGCCCTATGTGCTGACCGGCGTGCTGGCGCCCTGCGGCTGCGTGCTCGACCGCCTGATTCTGACGTCGACCGAATCGGTCTGGCAGGTGCATGAAGAAATGCACGCCGGCACCGATGGCCTGGATGCCGCCGACCGCGAAGCACTGGCAGCCGACCGCGAGGTGACCATTGCACTGATCCGTTACAACACGCCGCTGGCTGCGGTGACCTTTCCGCGCCGGGTGAATGCCGACACCACGATGCAGGCCGCCGCCCCGGCGGTCGAAATCACCCGGCTGCTGGGGCTGCTGGGTGTGGGCGCGCGGGTGCTGGAGGGGGTCGGGCTGGTGTTGCTGCTGACCGCGGGCCTGGGGGTGTTCATGGCCTTGTGGAGCGCCATCCGCGAGCGCCGGTCGGACCTGGCGCTGCTGCGCATGTTGGGCGCACCACCGGGGCGGCTGGTCGCCTTGCTGCTGGCCGAGGCACTGTGGCTGGCCGCGCTGGCCACGGTGGCCGGCATCGCTGCAGGACAGGCGCTGGCGACCTTGGTAGGCTACGCCCTGCAGGCCGAGCGCTCGATCACCCTGGCGGCGGGTCTGTGGCCGCCGCAACTGGCTGCCGTGCCGGCGCTGGCGCTGCTGGTGGCGGTTCTGGCGGCCTTGTTGCCGGCCTGGAGTGTGTATCGGGCCGATGTGGCCCTGCTGTCTGATGAAAGGTAAAAAATGGCTCCGAAATGGTTGATAGCCAGCATTTTTCTGTCGGTTTTTGCTATGAATGCCGTAGCGCAACACTCCGACAAGGAACGCAAGGAAGACATTGCCCGCCACCGGGCGATGGCAGCCGCCCATGAGGCGGCCGCCAAATGCCTGGAATCCGGCAAAAAGGAAGATGTCTGTTTTGCCGAACTGCAAGCGGCGTGCAAAGGCCTGGCGATCGGCAAGTACTGCGGCATGAAACATGCCCACTGATCGCCGCCGCCGCGGGATGCTCGTCGGCCTGATGGCCCTCGCGGGCGGGGTCGGCGCCAGCCGGGCCCAGGTGGTGCTCAGCTCGCCGATCCCCGGGGTCCAGCCCGCGCCCCGGGGTGCGAACGCGTCGGTCGGGGGGGGCGCCGGGCCGGCCGGTGCCGTACCGGCGGGCACGGGAGCGGGCGTCCACAGCCCCAACAGTCCGTTTGCGCCGCTCGTTGAACGGGGCGACGTGGTGCCCTGGTCGGTACTCACCCAGGTGCGCACGCGGGTGGAAAACAAGCGTATCGTGCCGGTGTTCGAGGCGGCCCAGACCGGGCTGAACCAGAAGACCCAGCGCATCCAGGGCTTCATGTTGCCGCTGGAGCCGGGGGAGCGGGTGCGCCACTTTCTGCTCAGCTCGGTGCCGCTGACCTGCAGTTTCTGCACCCCCGGCGGGCCGGAAAGCATGGTCGAGGTTCGCGCGCGCACAGCCATCAAGGCAACCCTGGATGTGCTGGTGGTCGAGGGCAAATTCGCGGTGCTGAAGGACGATCCCTATGGCCTGTACTACCGCATCACCGACGCGGTCGCGGTGAAGTAGGGTAAACCAGCCCCCCGCCGCGCTGGTCCCGGCGTCGGCGCTTGTTACCATTTGTGCATGACCCAGCCCGCCATTTCCGGTTCCGATTGGCCGCAGGCCCTGCGTGAGGCCGTGGCAGAGGCTGCCGGCCCGCTGATGGAGCGGCTGGTCGATCGCGCCCGCCTGGCGCTGGCGCACGATGCCGCCACCATCCACCTGCGTCTGGGCCGGGGCGCCACCGACCTGGACCCCGCCGCCTTTATGGTCCGGCAAACCGCCGAACTGGCGGCCGCGTTCACCCAGGCGCTGGGGGACCATCTGGCTGAGGGCCCGACATCGCGCCCCGTCCCGCTCGACCTGCAATCGCTGGAACTGATGACCGAAGACCAGGTGCTGGAGACCGTGGAGCGGGTGCGCGCCCGCCACCGCATGGAAGCCGAAACCGATCTGGCCATGACCCGCCTGACTTCGCTGGTCGCCGGGCTGCGGGGGCGGCGGATCGCGCGCGCGAAAGACAACCCCTTGCCCTCCGAGGTCTGGGTGGATGCCATCGCGACTGCGGCCCACCGGGTCAACGTGCCATTCGATCTGCGGGCGCTGTGGGTGCGCCATCTGGGCAATGCCCTGGTCGAAGAACTGCCCGCGACCATCGACCGGCTGTGTGGCCTGCTGAGCGCGCTCGGAACCCAGCCCGCGCCGTGGGCGCGCGACGGCGAGTCCGATTCCGTGCCACCGCCTTCCGCGGCGCCGGCCCCGGCCGACACCTTGGTCCAGGCCGGATCAGCCGGTTCGGCAGAGGGCCTCGACCTGCTGGCGCTGTGGCGTCTGATTTCCCGCCGTGCCCGCCACCACGGTGCCGGCGGCGCCGTCGCCTCGGCGCCAGCGCCCCTGCGCGGCGGGGATACCACCATACCGTCGGTGCTGGTAACGCTGATGGACATGGGCGGCGCCCCGGAGGTGATCGAACGCATCCAGTTGCAGCAGGAACTGGCGCCGCCCCCGGCCGGTGACGATCCGCTGGCTCTGCGGGCCGCGGCGACAGCCGCGCTCAGCCAGGAGGTGGTCCGCCTGGTGTTGCTGCGTCTGTGTGAGGACCCGCAGGTGCTGCCGTCGATGCGGGCGGTGCTGATGGACCTGGAGCCGGCGCTGCAGCGCATTGCCCTCAACGACCCGCGCTTTTTCTGGGACACCGGCCACCCGGCGCGGGCGCTGATGCAGGCCATGTTGCGGCGCAGCGGCGCCTGGGCCGACGAGGCGGGCACCGGATATGGCGAGTTTCTGCATGAGTTGCGCGATGCCGTCCAGGCCCTGCGCGAGTTGCCCATGCTCAATGCGGAGCCCTTCGAGTTCACCCTGGCGATGCTGGAACAGAGCTGGGAGCGCGAAAGCAACCGTGAACAACAGCGCCAGTCACAGGCCCGGCGGGCGTTGCGGTGGGCGGCGCGACGCAATGCCCACGCCGCCGAAATCGCGGCGGATTTTCGCAGCCGGCCCGATCTGGCGTCGGCGCCCCGGTTTGTGCGACGTTTTTTGCTCGGCCCCTGGGCTCAGGTGGTCGCCACCGAACGCCTGAAGGACGAAACCGAATCCGGAACCGGCGACCCGCAAACCCGGCTGTCCCTGGTCGATGACCTGCTGTGGAGCGTTCAGGCCCGGCTGGTCCACAACCACCGCAGCCGCCTGGCGCACAAAGTGCCCGGGCTTTTGCAGGGCCTGCGCGAAGGCCTGGGTGGCCTGGCGCTCGATGACGCCGAAATCCGCGCTTTCTTCAATGAACTGGCCGACCTGCACCAGCGCCTGATGCGCGGTGAACTGCCCCCGGAGGCGCTGCCCGACGCGGCCGTGCCCGGGCTGGAAGTGGTCGAACTGGACTCGGACTTCTGGATGGCACCGGCCGAAGCGCGAGACTCGGGCTTCATCGCGGACACCCAGCCCGCCGCCGAAACCCTGCCCGACACCCAACCGTCGGCGGGCGACCGGGCCGCGCTTGGCGAGCCGGCGCTGCCGCCGCGCCTGCCCGACCTGCGGCTGGGCAGCTGGTGGGATCTGGTGATCGATTCGGTCAGCCATCGCTGGCGTCTGGACTGGGTCGGCCCCGGTGCCAAGGTGTTCCTGTTTGCCGACGCAGCGGGGCAGACCCACGCGCTGTCACGCCTGAGTGTGGAGCGACTGGCCGTGGCCAACGCCATTGTTGCAGTGGCCGCGGCGCCGTCGGTCACCGGTGCCTTTGACGCCGTGGCCCGGGCCGCGTTGCAGGCCAGTGCCCGGCGCGACGAGCCACCGCCGATGTGACGGCCAAGCCCCACCGCCGGTGCCGTGTTCTTGTCCCGGCGTGAGGCCTCCTGCGGCAGAGCGCCGGCCCCGGCCGCTAAGATCGCGCCCCCATGTCGCTTGACCATCCCGTTGTTTCCGCCCTGCTGCCCGTGGTGCTGCTGATCGCCATCGGCTGGGTTGCCGGGCGGGCGCGGCTGGTGCGCGGCGAGGGGGTGCGCGACCTGTCCAATCTGGTGTTCCTGGTGCTGACCCAGGCGCTGCTGTTTCGCACCATGAGCGCCGTGCACATCGAGCGGATCGACTTCGGCTCGGTGGCCCTGTACTACGCGGTGGCGGCGGCGCTGTTCATCGTCACGCTGCTGGCGCAGGGCCTGCACGCGCGATCGGCCGTGGTGGCGCTGGCGGCGATCTTCAGCAACACGCTCATGATCGGTGTTCCGCTGGTTGGCCTGGCCTACGGGGAAGCGGGCCTGGTGCAGTTGTTCACGCTGATCTCGCTGCACGCGCTGGTGCTGCTGACCTTTGCGACCGTGGTGCTGGAGCTGCTGGTGGCCCGCGAAGACGCCCGTGCCGGCACGGCCGCCCCGCGCCACCTGCTGGCCACCGTAGGCCAGGCGGTGAAAAACGCTGTCCTGCATCCGGTGCCCTTGCCGATTCTGGCGGGCCTGGCCTATGCCCAGACCGGCCTGGGCCTGCACGCGGTGGTGGACCGCCCGCTCAAGCTGCTGGGGGACGCTTTCGGCCCGGTGGCGCTGGTGCTGGTGGGGGTGACGCTGTCGCAGACCGCCATCGGCGCCCATCTGCGCGGGGCGCTGGTGATCTCTGCCTTGAAAACCGTGCTGCACCCGCTGCTGATGGCCGCCGCCGGCTGGACGTTGGGTCTGCGGGGCCTGCCGCTGGCGGTGATGGTGGTCGCCGCCGCACTGCCGGTGGGCGCCAATGTGTTCCTGTTTTCGCAGCGCTACCGCCAGGCCGAGGAACTGGTCACCGCCAGCGTGGCTGTATCCACCGTGTTCGCCATCGCCAGCGTCACCGTGGTGATGGCCTGGCTGCCGCGCCTGACGGGCTGAGCGGCCGCGCAGCGGCCGTGGGCGCCGTTTTGTGCAGAAATCAGGTCATACCCAGCGTATAAAGGTCGTCTGTTGCTCCTGAAATAGGAGTTATTTTCACGGCGCCAGCCGCTCGCGCACCCAGGTTTCGCCGTCGAGCCGGTAGCGCAGCCGGTCATGCAGGCGGCTTTTGCGGCCTTGCCAGAATTCCCAGCGGTCAGCCCGGAGCCGAAAACCGCCCCAGTGCGGCGGGCGCGGGGGCTGCAGCAGGAATTTCGCGCCATATTTCGCGGCCTGGGTCACCAGTACCGTGCGGTCGGGGATGACCTGGCTTTGCGGGCTGGCCCAGGCGCCGATGCGGCTGTCCAGCGGGCGGGTGGCGAAATAGGCGTCGCTCTCGTCGTCGCTGACTTTCTCGACCAGGCCTTCGATGCGCACCACCCGCTCCAGCTCCACCCAGTGGAACTGCAACGCGGCATACGGGTTGCCGGCCAGTTCCTGCCCCTTGCGGCTGCCGTAGTTGGTGTACCAGACGATGCCGCGCGCGTCGTAGCCCTTGATCAGCACCACCCGGGTGCTGGGGCGCAGATCGCTGGCGACGGTGGCCACCGTCATGGCGTTCGGTTCGGGCAGTTCCGAGCGCAGCGCCTCCTGAAACCATTGGTCAAACTGCGCCAGCGGGTCGGCGTGGGAGTGGGCCTCGCTGAGCTCGGCCTTTTCGTAACTTTTGCGGATATCGGCGATGTTCATCGGCCCAGTATAGGAAAGCCGGCGTGCCGGCGCCTGATGCGCGTCAGTCCGCAGGCGCGTGGGCCAGCATGCGCGCCAGCGCGCGGTCGCGGATGCCATGGGCGCGCAGGCAATCGTCGGTTCGGCGGGCGTAGTCCAGCGTGCTGCCGTATCGGCCGCTGGCGTGGCGCAGGATGTGGCGCACCTGGTCAGCGGGCAGCTCCCCGGTAAAGCTGGGGCTGCGGCGTGACAGGGTGAAGGCCAGCGCGGCCACCGGTCCGTGGGGCGTGGCGCAGGGCAGCCAGCGCGGGTCGTACACGCCAGTGGGCATTTCGCGTTCCCAGAGTGCCTCCAGTACGGACTCGGCCTCGCGGTGGGGCACCCGGTAGACCACCCCCCGGCAGCTGCCGCCGGCGAGCAGCGCAAACACCAGGCCAGGCTCGGCGGGGGTGCCGCGGTTGATGCGGCTCCACATCTTCAGTGCCCGGTGCCAGCCGTGCACCCGGGTGGGATGCGATTCGGTGGTCGCGAACTCGGGCCGCCAGATCAGCGAGGCGTAGCCAAACACCCACAGGTCGGCCGCCGGGCCGCCCACCGCGCGTTGCTGGCGCCACTGCCGGCGGACAAGCTCCAGCAAGGGCGCCGGATCGCGCAGCGGGCGGGGCCTGTCAGCTTCTGTCATGACCGCACTTTACAATCGCGCCAGTTTTAATACGGAGTGACACATGTTTTCTCAGGAAGATGATGGGCAGGGCGTTGCCCTGGGTGTGGTGTTCGGCGTCATTGCGCTGGTGATCGCGCTGGTGATTGGCCTGGCCATCCACAAGACGGGCAACAAGGCGTCCGCGAAGCCGGCCGCCGTGGCGGCTGCCCCGGCCGCGGCCGATGCCGCCAGCGTGAAGGTGGAAAACGGCGTCGTCAAGTTCTACTTCGCCTCCGGCAAGGCCGAGGTGGCCGCCGGCGCAGCCGATGCGCTGGCCGATGTGGTCAAGGCTGTCGCGGCCGGCAAGAAGGCCGTTGTCAGTGGCTTCCATGACAGCACGGGCGACCCCGCCCGCAACGCCGAACTGGCCAAGGAGCGCGCCCTGGCCGTCCGTGCGGCGCTTCAGGCGCTGGGGGTGGGCGAAGACAAGGTGGAACTCAAGAAGCCCGAAGAAATGCAAGCTTCCGGCCCCAACGCCGAAGCGCGTCGCGTGGAAGTGACGCTGCAGTAAACACGGCGCCCTTCCCACACCGAAAGCCCGGCTTGCCGGGCTTTTTTATCGTTTTTCGTTCGTACCCAGCGTGAAAAGGTCGTTTTTTGCTATGGAAAACGTATCGAAACGGGGCCTTGAGACGCCGGAAGACGTGCTTTCGCGGTGTTGCCTCAGCCCGGACCGCCGCCCGCACCAGGCCCGGCCCGCTGGATCAGCTCGATCTTGTAGCCGTCCGGGTCGGTGACGAAGGCGATGACGGTGGTGCCGCCTTTCACCGGGCCGGCTTCGCGGGTGATGTTGCCGCCGGCGGCGCGGATGGTCTCCACGGCGGCATAGGCGTCGGGCACGCCGAGGGCGATGTGGCCGTAGGCGGTGCCCAGTTCGTACTGCTCGACGCCCCAGTTCCAGGTCAGCTCGATCTCGGCCTGGCTGGGGTTGCCACCGTCAAAACCCAGGAACGCCAGCGAATATTTGTATTCCGGGTTCTCGGAGGTGCGCAGCAGCGTCATGCCCAGCACCTGGGTGTAGAAGTCGATGGAGCGCTGCAGGTTGCCCACGCGCAGCATGGTGTGGAGAAATCGCATGGGGGTGTCCTTGGGGTCGAGCGGGAAGGGCGCCGATTATGCGGTGGCGCCGTGGGCGGGCGGGTGGCGCAGGTCAAACACCAGGCAGGTGGTGGTGGCATGGGCGTAGAGCGTGCCGTCCGGCCCCACCAGGCGGGCGTCGGCCGTGGCCAGCTGGCGCCCGCAATGGATCACGCGGCCTTCGGCCCGTACCCGCTGAACCTTGGGCAGCAGCGCACGCACGATGTTCACGCTCAGCTCGGCCGTGGTGTAGGCGCGGCCGGCCGGCATCATCGTGTGCACGGCGCAGCCCAGGGCCGAATCGAGCAGCGTGGCAAACCAGCCGCCATGCACGGTCCCCATGGGATTCAGGTGCGCCGCGCCGGGAGTGCCTTGGAAGATGGCCTGCCCTTTTTCGGCATGCACCAGCAGAAAGTCCAGCGTGGCGCCGATGGTGGGGTAGGGGATCTGGCCCGCGAGCATGGCCTGCATCACCTGCAGCCCGGACTTGCCGCTGATCTGCTCCGGACTGGCTACCCCCGGACCCGCCCCGCTGCGCAGCCGTTCACGGATGGATGCCTCCTCGGCCAGCCAGGTGTCGAGGTGGTTGTGGGGGGTATGGCTCACGGTAGTCCTTTCGAAAATACTTGCATCTGCAACAATTGTATATACACTAAACGAAATGGAAAACGCCGTCAAACCGCAGGGTTGCACCAACCTGAAGCTGCGCCAGCTGATGCGCCGCGTGGCGCAGCACTATGACGCGGAGGTCGGCAAGACCGGGCTGAAGGGCACGCAGTACTCACTGCTGTCGCACGTGGTCAAGCTGGGGCCGATCCGCCCCGTGGACCTGGCGGCTGCACTGGCGCTGACGCCGTCGACCCTGTCGCGCAACCTGCAGCCGCTGCTGGCCGCCGGCTGGGTGGCCCTGCTGCCGGGCGATGACGCCCGCAGCCGGCGGGTCGTGGCCACGGACGCTGGCCAGGCCAAACGGGTGGAGGCGCAGCGGCACTGGCGGGTGGCGCAGCTGGCCCTGAACGCACAGTTGGGGCCGGCCCGGGTGGTGCAATTGCATGCGCTGCTGGATGAGTCGATGGCCTTGCTGGCCCCGGAGGCCGAAGTAGCCGAGGCCAAGGGCGCAAGGCTGCCCCCCGATGGAACGACTGAGGCGGCTCGCCGCGGCGAAAAATAGCACTTTCGGCCGCCTTGACAGAGCGCGGGTGGCGGGAGGACCATGCTCCCCATGCAAGTTGCCGCTTCCGCCCGGAGATCCCGGCGGGCCATCGGGCCCGGCAAGGCGGCGTCGCCTTGGCTGGCGGTGGAATCGGCACCGGCGCATTGGCTGGGAACCACCCATCTTCTGGATCTGGACGACACCCGGCTGCGCCTGCGGGTGCACTCGCTGGTGCAGCATCACCATGGCGCGCGGTCCGCGGCGATGGCCCTGCTGGCGTTTGTGCGGGCCATTCCGTTCGAGCTTGCACCGCGATACGGCCTGCGCAGCGCGCGCCGGGTTCTGGACGCGCATCGCGCCGCTTGGTTTGAGAAAAGCACCCTGCTGATTGCCATGCTGCGGGTGGCCGGCATTCCCGCGCGGATGCGGGTCGTCTCGGTGCCGGGCGACATTCTGCGGGGGCTGGTTCAGACGCACCGCCCGTTTTTCCATCCGCTGGTGGAGCTGTGGGTCGACGGTTGCTGGGTGCGCACCGACACCCATATCTACGATCCGCCCATGCTGGCGGCCGCCCGCCGGGCTTTGATGGCGCATGGCTGGTCACGGGGCTTTGGCATCCACCGCAACGGCCAGGTTCAATGTGACCTGCGCGAGGACGCCTATGTCGCGCTGGCGCTGGACCATGCCGGGGGCATGCCGCTGTTCGACCACGGCGTCTATAACGACGTCTCCGAGTTTCTGGCCCACTACCGCGAGCAGTCGGCCGCGCGCTGGGCGCATGACCTGGGCCATTTTCGGCTGCTGCGCGGCCGCCTGCGCCGGGCTTACGCCGCCTTGCGGACACTGCCCGGCAAGACCGAAGCGCGCAGTCAGACCGGCACGGTGTAGTTCAATGCCATCCGCCCGCCGTCGACGGTAAGGATTTCGCCGGTGATGTAGCTGGCGGCGTCACTGGCCAGGAAAGCGACCACATCGGCGATCTCCGACGGTTCACCCAGCCGTTTCATCGGCGTGCGCATCAGGATCTTCTGGCGGGCCTCGTCACTGGTCAGTACCGCGCGGGCAGCCAGTTCGGTCGCGATGGTGCCCGGGGCCACGGCGTTGACGCGGATGCCCTGGTCGGCCAGGGCCAGAGCCATCACACGCGTGAGCTGGTTGATGCCCCCCTTGCTGACGTTGTAGCTGGCAATCGTGGGGATGGCCATCACGCCGTTGACCGAGCTCATGTTCACGATCGCGCCGCGCACGCCGCCGGCGGCCATGGCGCGGGCCACGGCCTGACCCATCAGGAAGCTGCCTTTGACGTTGACGCGGATCACGGCGTCAAAGTCGTCTTCGGTGACTTCCAGGAACGGCGCGGCACGAAAGATCCCGGCGTTGTTGACCAGCACGTCGATTCGGCCATGTGCCGCCAGCGTCTGCGCCACCAGGGCATCGACATGGGCTTTCGCGCCCACGTCGGTGTGGACATAGGTGGCGCCCAGCTCCGCGGCCAGCGCCTGCCCGGGCACGTCGGCCAGGTCGGCGATCACCACGCGGGCGCCCTCGCGAGCGAAGCGGCGGGCACAGGCCTCGCCGATCCCCTGGGCGCCCCCGGTGATGATGACAACACGGCCGCTCAGGCCGAAGGAAATGGGGGCAGTCGGTGCGTTCATGGCTGCATGCTAGCAGTGGCAGGCGCCGGCACACCACGCAGGCGGCCCGAAAACACCTTCGGCACGCGAAAATTCGGCGTTTTCGGCCCATACCCAGCGTAATATGGTCACTGTTTGCTATGAAAGGTGAACCGCGTATCGCCTCCCGCACTGTGCGATCATCCCGACTTCACCTGTCACCGGAGGCTTGCCGTGCCCGTTTTCCCGAAAGTTGTGCTGTTCACCGATGCCGATGGCCGAGCCCGATTCCGGGAGGAGGCGCTCAGCCTTGCCGAGGGCAGCGAGGCGGCCCGCCTGTCACCCCTGTTGCCGGCCAGCGGCCTGCAATTGCGCCAGAGTCCGGTGGGCTTTCGCAGCAGCTTTCACTGCACGACCACGCCGCAGTGGCTGTTTGTCTTGCGTGGACGGATGGAAATCGGGCTGCAGGATGGGTCCTCGCGGGTGTTCGGACCGGGTGAACACTTCTATTCAGCAGACACCCTGCCCGAAGGGGCCATCTTCGACCCCGCCATCCACGGTCACTGGAGCCGTCAGGTCGGCGACGAGCCGTTGGTGACGGCCTTCGTGCGGGGCTGAGGGCGCCGCTCTTCCCCCGCCAGTGGCCGGTGCGGTCACCTGCCGTGAAGCTGCCTGATCCCCGGACCTAGTCGCCGCCCAGGCGCAGCCGGTCCGGCTGGCGCCGCTCGATGGCGTATTTCAGCAGGGCCGCCACACGGTAGGGGCCATGGGCGAATTTGCTGTACGGCAGGGTGAGGAACAGCGCGAGCACGCAGCCCAGGTGGATGGCGAGCCAGGCGGTCTGTCCGGTCTGCCCGCGCGCCAGCCACAGCGCCAGTCCGGTGGCGCCACACAGCCACAGCAGGGCAGCGAACCCCAGATCCATGCCCGCCTGCGCCGGGTCGCCATGGGCGCGGTTTCGGCGCAGACGCAGCGCCATCAGTGCTGCGGGCCCCGCCACCAAGGCGATGCCGCCGGTCACGCCCAGCAGCTTGGGCAGGCTGGGCAGGTCGTAGGGCGCTGGCCAGCCTGCCAGATAGTGGTACAGGGTGGCCACCGAGGTCGCGGCGAAGCACAGCAGAAAGCCCCCCGCCGTCAGGTGGTGGGCGCGGCGCCGGGCGTGTGTCCAGCGATCATCCTCGTTGTGGCAGCCCTCGCCGTGACCGCCGTCCAGGTAGGTCAGGGCCAGCGCGTCGCGCCCGGCTTCGCGCGCGGCCGCCGCGCGATCTTCACCCTCGCCTGCGGGAGCCTGGGCGCGCCAGAAGCGCGTCAGCCCCACGCCCAGTGCCAGCAGGGCGAAACCGAACACCGGACCGAAAACCGCCACCATCCAGCCGTGCGGGAAAACGGCGTAGAAATCGCCGCCGGGCGGCACCGCCGCCAGTGAGCCGCCACGGGCGAGGGCAGCTACCAGCATCAGCGCCAGGGCGAGCGCCAGCGCCAGCGAGAGTGCCAGCCCATTGCGCGCGTACAGCGCGCCCAGCGGTCGCGGCCAGGCGTATTGGCGGTAGGTCTCCAGGCGCACCTTCGCCAGGGCCTGGGGCAGGTTGACCGCAAATTCGTGCGGGGGCGCGTACTGGCAGGCGTGCAGGCAGGCGCCGCAGTTGTGGCAGAGGTTGGCGAGGTAGTGGGTGTCAGCGGCCGGGAATTCCAGCCGGCGGGTCATGGCCGGGAACACGGCGCAGAACCCCTCGCAGTACCGGCAGGCATTGCAGATCTGCAGCTGCCGCGCGACCTCGGCCTCGGCTGCGCCAATCGGCTGGCCGTCCGCCAGCGCCCGCGCCTGGGCGGTGAGGGTCGACAAGGTGTTCATTGGGTAGTCTCCCCGCCTTCCAGCGCGGACGCGCCGACTCCGTGACCGGTCGCCCGGGCCGCCTCGGCGCCGGCGATCCGCCCGAAGATGGTGCCAATGGTCATGCCCACACCGGCGGTGTAGCCCTGTCCCAATACGTTGCCGGCCATGATCTCGCCGGCGGCAAACAGGTTCGGACTCGCCTGTCCGGCGAAATGCACCTGCGCGGCGGCGTTGACGCGTGCGCCCAGGTAGGTAAAGGTCACACCCGGGCGCAAGGTGTAGCCGAAGTAGGGCGGCTGATTCAGTGGAAGGGCCCAATGGGTCTTGGGCGGGGTGAGGCCCTCGGTGCGGCAGTTGTCCAGGACCGCGTGGTCGAACTGCCCGGGCTGGCAGGCGCTGTTGTAGGCCCGCACGGTGGCCTCCAGCGCCGCCGGGTCCAGCCCCAGTTGGGCGGCCAGCCCGGCCAGTGTGTCGGACTGTGCTCCCTTGAAAACCGGCGGCATGAATCGGCCAACCGCCTTGGCGTCGATGATGCTGTGGGCACGCTGGCCCGGCTGCTGCGCGACCAGTCGGCCCCAGATCGCGTAGCGCTTGGGCCAGAAGTCCTCGCCCTCGTCATAGAAGCGCTGGGCCTGGGCATTGACCACGATGCCCAGGGAGACACAGTCGACCCGGGTGCAGATGCCGCCGTCGTACAGCGGTGCACGCGCGTCGATCGCCACCATGTGGGCCTGTGTCGGGTCGCCCAGGGTGTCGGCGCCGTGGTCCATGAGTTGCCGCAGCACCCTGCCCTGGTTGAAGCGGGTTCCCCGGATCAGAAACTCGTCGGCCGGCCATTCGCCGCGCGCGTTGCGTCCCCAGGCTTCGCGCAGCCAGTCACGGTTGGATTCGAAGCCGCCGCAGGCCAGCACGCAGGCACGGGCCGTGATGCGTTCGCCGTTTGCCGTGTGTGCGGCGACGAAGCGGCCGTCGGTGACTTCCAGGCGTTCGACGGCGGTGTCGTAGCGGATGCGTACATCCAGCGCCTCAGCGCTGCGGTAATAGGCGTTGACCAGCGCCTTGCCCCCGCCCATGAAGAAGGCGTTGGTGCGGCTGAGGTGCAGTGTCCCCGACAGCGAAGGCTGGAAGCGCACACCATGGCGGCGCATCCAGGGCCGCACCGTGGCCGAGCCGCGGATGACCAACCGGGCCAACGCCTCGTCGGTGCGCCCCGCGGTGACCTTTCGCAGGTCCTGCCAGAACTCCTCCTCGGGGTAGGCATCGGTCAGTACGTCCTGCGGCGCATCATGCATGCAGCGCAGATTGCGGGTGTGCATGGAATTGCCGCCCCGCCAGGCGCGGGGGGCCGCCTCCAGCAACAGCACGGTTGCCCCGGCTTCCCGGGCGGTCAGGGCGGCGCACAGGGCGGCGTTGCCGCCGCCGATGACGAGGATGTCAGGCTCAACAGTCATGGAGTGTGTTCGCATGTGCCCGCGCCGCCGGTCGGAGGCAGGTTGCCCCGCGGCGTGGCCACCTGCGGGTCGGTGTCAGTCGGGTTTGATGCCCGCGCGGGCGACGATGTCTTTCCAGATCCGTTGCTCCCGGGCGATGAACGCTGCGTACTCGGCCGCCGGCCCGCCACCGCCCACGGCGTTGTCGGTGGCAAAGCGCTCGGTCACGGCGCTGGATCGCAGCGCCTTGTGCGATTCTTCCTGCAGCCGGCGGATGATGTCGGTCGGGGTGCCCGCTGGCACATGGATGCCGTACCACTGTGACGTTTCGAAGTCCTTGTAGCCCATTTCCTGGACGGTGGGAACATCCGGCAATGCGGGAATTCGTTGCGGTGTGCCAACCGCAATGGCGCGCAGCTTTCCCGAGCGGATATGGGCGCCGAGCGCCGGCATGCCGGCCGAACTGGCCTGGGTGCGCCCGGACAGCAGATCGGTCAGTTGCGGACCCGTGCCGCGATAGGGAATATGGGTGAGGAACATGCCGGTCACCAGCTTGAGGTATTCCATCGCCAGGTGCCCGGCGCTGGCGTTGCCGGCGCTGCCGTAATTGAGCAGGCCGGGATTTTTGCGGGCGTAGTCCACGAATTCGCGGAAGTTCCTGGCCGGAACATCCGGATGGATGACGAAAACGTTGGGCACCTTGGCGAGCAGGGTGACCGGCGCGAAATCCCGGTTCACGTCGTAGGGCTGGTTCTTGAGCATGTAGGGATTGACCGCGAGCGTGCCCACATGGGTGAGGATCAGCGTGTGGCCGTCGGGCGGGGCCTTGGCGACCTCCTGCATCGCGGTCACCCCGGCGCCGCCGGGCTTGTTTTCGACGTACACGCTCTGGCCAAGCTGTTTGGTCAGTTCCGCCGCGACCGAGCGAGCGACGATCTCGCTGGTGCCACCGGGGGCAAAGGGCACGACAAATCGCACGGCCTTGCTGGGCCAGGCCGATTGGGCACGCACGGCGGGCAGGGCGAGTGTGGCGGCAACCCCGGCCAGCAGGCGGCGGCGGGAAAGGGTGGGATCGAAAGGCATGTTGTCTCCTGTGTGTCGTCCGGATGGCCAGTATGCGGGCATCAATCAGAACTGGTACCGGCGCAAACCCCCATCAACCGGAATCACCGCGCCGGTGATGTAGGCCGCGCGGGGCGAGGCAAGGAAGGTCACCAGATCGGCCAGTTCCTCCGGTTCGCCGTAACGGCCCACCGGAATTTCGTTCTCGCTTTGCCATGCGCGGTATTCGGGCGTGTAGTTGCGAAAGATCTGTTCGGAGTGGATGCGCCCGGGAGGGATGCAGTTCACCGTCACACCGTGTTTGCCCACCATGCGGCTCAGCCCTTTGGCCCAGGAATGAATGCCGGCCTTGGCGCAGAAAGCGCCGTTGATGTGTTCGGGTTCACTTTTGCCCGTGATGTTGATGATGCGGCCCCAGCGACGTTCGATCATCGGGTCGATCAGCGCGTCGGCGAGTTGTCGGGGGCGGTGGAAGTTCAGCGTGATGGCTTCCTGCCAGGCGTCTTCGCTGACATGCAGCTCCTTGAAACTGCGCGAGCCGCCGGCGTTGTTGACCAGGATGTCCACCTGTCCCAGTCCCGCGATGGCTTCGGCGGCGAGCCGCGCGGCGGCATCGTCGGCGTAGAGGTCGCAGGCGATCAGTACCGGCGCGTGGCCGCCAGCCGCCGAGATTTCAGCCGCCAGCTCCTGCAGCTTGTCGGTCCGGCGCGCCGAGACGGCGACGCGCACCCCTTCAGCGGCCAAGGCCTTGGCGATGGCACGGCCGATGCCTACGCTCGCCCCGGTGACCAGCGCTGTCCTGGTGTTCAGTTTCAGATCCATGAATGTCTCCTGGGGCCACGCCGGCCCGATTGCGGTGGTTGTCGGATGGCATTGTGGTAGCAGGTGCCGAGAAAGTGAATTGCATAATTCGGATTCATTAATGCTTTCAAAACATGAATAACCTGCCCGCACGCCGATTCGACCTGGCCGACCTGGAGGCCTTCGCTGCGCTGGCGCGGCTGGGCAGCTTTCGCGCCGCGGCCGACGCGGTGCACCTGTCGCAGCCCGCCCTGTCGCGCCGCATCGAGAAACTGGAGTCCGCCCTGGGTGTCCGCCTGGTCGAACGCACGACCCGTCGGGTGGCGCTGACTCCGGTCGGGGGCCAGTTTGCGTTGAAAGTGCAGAACCTGCTCGACGACCTGGACGGCACCTTGCTGGGCATCGAGGCGCTGGCGGCTCAGCGGACCGGCCGGGTCACGATCGCCTGTGTCCCGTCGGCAACGCTGCATTTCCTTCCCGGCGTGCTGCAGCGCTTTCACGCCCGGTATCCGGCAATCCGGGTGCGGGTCCACGACGCGCACGCGCACGAGGCGCTGGCGGTGGTGTTGTCCGGCGAGGCGGATTTCGGTCTGAATTTCGTCGGCGCGGACGAACCCTCCCTGCGCTGGACACCGCTGCTGCGCGAACGCTTCGTTCTTGCCTGCCGTCGCGACCATCGCCTCGCTACCCGTCGCCAGGTGCGCTGGGACGACTTGCGCGGCGAAGCTTTGCTGTCGGTCGGACAGACCTCCGGCAATCGGCTTCTGCTGGAAAAGGCGCTGGCGGGTCTCGGTTGGCGCCCGCAGCCGGTGTTCGAGGCCCGCCATGTTCACACGCTGCTGGGCCTGGTCGCCGCAGGACTGGGCGTCGCGGCCGTTCCCCAGCTGGCACTGCCGCGGGGCAGTCATGAGCTGGTCGGAGTCCCGCTGACGGCCCCGGTGGTTCACCGCTCGATCGCGCTGCTGAGCCGGCGCGGCGATCAGCTGGGCCCTGCGGCGCAGGCATTGCACGATTTCATCATCGAACCGCGAGACGCACCGCGGCCAGGTGAGGCAGACCCGGTCGATGCCGAATAATCCTGAAAAGATAGCAAAAGAAGACCGTTTTTCGATGGGTATCGGCCTTCAACATCCTCAACCGACCGGTTGCGGGCTGACCGGAAGGCGTCGGCGCCTTCAGCCGCAGCAACGCGCGCTCAAAACCGTGGTCCGAGCGTTTGAGGTCGCGGCCATGGTCAATCGCGTCGCAGCGCTTCAGAGGACAGGACATGCACACCTGGACTGCCGGTGCGCACGGCTTCAACCAGGCTGATCGCCACATCGCGCGCGTCAATCGCGCGCCAGCGGGCCGGTACCACCGAGCCCACCCACCGCATCGCCCGTTGGCCAAGCTGCTCGCCGAACCGCCGGGGCTGCCCGAGCCGATCGCGGTCGCCCAGCAACAGGGAGGGGCGGGCGAATACGACGGTTTCAAAGCCCAAGGCCGAAACGGCGCGTTCCATTTCGCCCTTCACCCGGTTGTAGAAAACGGGCGATTGCGGATCGGCGCCCAATGCGCTGACAACCCCGATTCGTGAGGCGCCACTCGCGCGGGCCGCGCGGGCGACCGCGACCACGGCGTCGAAATCGACCGCACGAAACGCGGCCTGGCTTCCGGCGGCCTTGATGGTTGTGCCCAGGGCAATATAGACCTCGTCGGCCGCCGCCAGCGGCGGCAAAGCCGCAAAGTCCACCACTTGCTGGTGGATGCCCGCCGGCGCGCCGTCCAGCGGGCGGCGGACCAGCGCATGGACCACCGCGGGCGGTTCAGCGCCCGGAAGAGCGGCCAGGATTTCCCGGCCCACGAGACCGGAAGCCCCCGCCACCAGAGCGGTTCTGCCCGCCGCCGCCGCCGCGGCGGTTGCCTTGCGACATGAGGTCGATGCTGGTGCGCATAGGGTCCGGCTGCCCTTGGGCGCCGTGGCTGGGTTTGCGTTGGTCATTGCGCCGATTGTGCAGGCTGGTTTTCAGCGGGTCCACATGGCGCGGCAGGAAATCGGGCTCGCGGTCTTCGTCGCCGTCGTCGTATCCGCGGGGCACGTCAGACCGCGCGGCTGCCGGATTCGGGTTGCTGCCGGCGCCTTGGCCACCCTGGCGGGGTCCGCGGGGCGCGTTGCCACCCCGGCGCGCGTTACGGCCTGGCGGTCGGCCGCTGCCGTCGCCGGCACGCGGTTCGGCGTCGCTGCGGGACTCACCGCGACGGGTGTTGCGGCCGTCCCCGCGGCCCTCACTGCGGCCGTCGCCGGAGCGCTCGGTCTTGTTGTCGCGGATGCGCTGCATCATCTCCTGGCGCGCGGCTTTTGCAGCCGCCGCCATGACATCCCGACTCGGCGGCTTGCCCGCACCGCCCCAGATGGTCTGCCGGCCCATGGCAATCGGCTCGGCTTTTTCGCCCGGCTCGGGACCGAAACCGTCCAGCATCTGCACCGGGATTTCCTGCTTGGTGAAGCGCTCGATCTCCATCATGAAGCCTTCTTCATCCAGGCAGACCAGGCTGACAGCCTGGCCTTCCTTGCCCGCGCGGCCGGTGCGGCCGATGCGGTGCACATAGTCTTCGGGCACGTTGGGGATTTCATAGTTGACCACATGCGGCAGGTCTTCGATGTCGATGCCGCGGGCCGCGATGTCGGTGGCCACCA
The DNA here is from genome assembly GCF_057219955.1 of Curvibacter sp. T50. NCBI lineage: Bacteria > Pseudomonadati > Pseudomonadota > Betaproteobacteria > Burkholderiales > Comamonadaceae > Curvibacter > Curvibacter sp. T50. The sequence continues at coordinate 1,340,750 of NZ_JBXVVU010000001.1, read as the reverse complement.
GCGCGCGGATGTCGCCGCTCTTGAAGCCGGCCAGCGCCTGGGTCCGCGCCGTCTGGCTCTTGTTGCCGTGCAGCGCCATGGCCTGGATGCCGTGTTTGGTCAGGTAGTCGGCGACGTTGTTGGCGCCGAACTTGGTGCGGGTGAACACCAGCACCTGGCTCCAGTTGTGCTGGTTGATGATGTGCACCAGCACCTCCTTTTTCTTGCCACGCCCCACCGGATGGATCACCTGCGTGATGCGCTGCACTGTGGTGTTGCTGGGCGTGACCTGGATGCTCTGCGGGTTTTTCAGCAGGCCGCCGGCCAGGTCGCGGATTTCGTCGCTGAAGGTGGCGGAGAACAGCAGGCTCTGTTTGTCGCGCGGCAGCAGGGCCAGCACCTTTTTCACGTCATGGATGAAGCCCATGTCGAGCATGCGGTCGGCTTCATCCAGTACCAGGATTTCCACGGTGGACAGGTCGAGGTGGCCCTGGCCCTGCAGGTCCAGCAGGCGGCCGGGTGTGGCCACCAGAATGTCCACGCCGCTCTTGATCCGGCTGATCTGCGGGTTCATGCCCACGCCACCGAAGATCACGGCCGAGTTGATCTGCAGGTATTTGCCGTAGTCACGCACCGACTCTTCGACCTGCGCGGCGAGCTCGCGGGTGGGTGTCAGCACCAAAGCGCGGATGGCTTTGCCGCCAAACCGGTTGCGGCCCGGTTCGACCCGGCTGAGTTTGTCCAGCATTGGCAGCGTGAAGGCGGCCGTCTTGCCGGTGCCGGTCTGCGCCCCGGCGAGCAGATCGCGGCCTTCCAGCACAGCGGGAATCGCCTGGGCCTGGATGGGGGTAGGGGTTTCGTAGCCTTGCTCGTGCACGGCCTTCAGAATGGCCGGAGCCAGGTTCAGTTCGTCAAAGTTCATTCATGGAGGCGCCCGTCCTGGGCGCTTGGGAATCGGCCTGTTCCGGCGGGGTGCCGGGCCAGTCAAAGACCGATCGGGTTTGTGGTTCGGGTGCGGATTCCGGATTCGGGAACACCCCCAGCAATCTGCTGTCGTCGGGGCGAACTGGTGCGCCCTGACGGCCGTATTGTCGCATGAGCCGATAATTGGCGTTCTGGCGCCGTTCGATGCGCTTTTTTCCCGGGTTAAGCCCGCAAGATCACACCATGGCTCAATACGTTTTCAGCATGAACCGCGTCGGCAAGATCGTGCCGCCGAAACGCGAAATCCTCAAGGACATTTCCCTGTCCTTCTTCCCCGGCGCCAAGATCGGCGTGCTGGGCCTCAACGGCTCCGGCAAGTCCACGCTGCTCAAGATCATGGCCGGCATCGACACAGAGATCGAGGGCGAGGCCATTCCCATGGCCGGCCTGAAGATCGGATACCTGCCCCAGGAGCCGCAGCTCGACCCGAACGAAACCGTGCGCGAGTCGGTGGAAAACGGCATGGGTGAGATCAAGGCAGCGCAACAGCGCCTGGACGAGGTCTATGCCGCCTATGCCGACGAGAACGCCGATTTCGACGCACTGGCGGCCGAACAGGCCAAACTCGAAGCCATCATTGCCACCGCGGGGGATGCCTCCGAGCATCAGCTGGAAATCGCCGCCGATGCGCTGCGCCTTCCACCGTGGGACGCAGTGATCGGCAAGCTCTCCGGCGGTGAAAAGCGCCGCGTGGCGCTGTGCCGCCTGCTGCTCAGCCGCCCCGACATGCTGCTGCTCGACGAACCCACCAACCACCTGGACGCCGAATCCGTGGACTGGCTGGAGCAATTCCTGCAGCGTTTCCCGGGCACCGTGGTGGCCATCACCCACGACCGCTATTTCCTGGACAACGCCGCCGAATGGATCCTGGAACTGGACCGCGGCCGCGGCATTCCGTACAAGGGCAACTACTCCACCTGGCTGGAGCAGAAGGAAGCCCGCCTGGAGCAGGAGCAGCGCACCGAGGACGCACGAACCAAGGCGATGAAGAAAGAACTGGAGTGGGTGCGCCAGAATGCGAAGGGCCGCCAGGCCAAGAGCAAGGCCCGCATTGCCCGCTTCGAGGAACTGAGCGACTACGAATACCAGAAGCGCAACGAGACGCAGGAGATCTTCATTCCGGTGGCCGACCGCCTGGGCAGCCAGGTGATCGAATTCCACAACGTCACCAAATCCTTCGGTGACCGGGTGCTGATCGACAACCTGAGCTTCAGCGTGCCGGCCGGCGCCATTGTCGGCATCATCGGCCCGAACGGGGCCGGCAAGTCCACCCTGTTCAAGATGATCGCCGGGCGTGAACAGCCCGATTCGGGCCACGTAGTGATCGGCCAGACGGTGAAGATGGCCTACGTCGACCAGAATCGCGACGTCCTGGAGAACGAGAAAACGGTCTGGGAAGACGTCTCGGGCGGGCTGGACATCCTGACCGTCGGCAAGTTCCAGATGGCCAGCCGGGCCTATTGCGGCCGCTTCAACTTCAACGGCGGCGACCAGCAGAAAAAAGTCGGCATGCTGTCGGGCGGCGAGCGTGGTCGCCTGCACCTGGCCAAGACGCTGATTGCCGGCGGCAACGTGCTGCTGCTGGACGAACCGTCCAACGACCTGGACGTGGAAACCCTGCGGGCTTTGGAAGATGCCCTGCTGGAATTTGCCGGCTCCATCCTTGTCATCAGCCACGACCGCTGGTTCCTGGACCGCATCTGTACGCACATCCTCGCGGCCGAGGGTGACAGCCAGTGGGTGTTCTTTGACGGCAACTACCAGGAGTACGAAGTTGACAAGAAGAAGCGCCTGGGTGAGGAAGGTGCCAAACCCAAGCGCGTGCGGTATAAAGCACTGAAGTGACAATCGGGGCCGTGAAGCGGCCCACGCACGGTGATACCTGGGGGCTCCCGACCATGAAACGAATGCCCATGCGCAAGTTTGGCCTCGTCGACGACCATTCGTCCGGGAAGGCAACCCTCGGCTCCTGCATGGAACTGGTGATGTCCCAGATGCCGGCGCTGATGGGCAATGTGCTCGACGGCCTCCAGATCGCGGCCGGCCTGCATGCCTTCAAGAAGCCCCAAGGGGCGACTTTGCGCCCCGAGCTGGTAACGATCATTCGGCACCTGGGTGCGAGTCGGGAGCCCTTGTGCAATGCGTTCGCCGGACAGATCCGGGTCCTGGCCTATGGCGGGCTGGCAGATGGGCCGGACAAGCCGCTGGTGCGTTTCGAAGACATTCAACTGCTGGACATGCACCAGCTTGACGAAAGCATCGAGCTCGCACGGGTGCAGCAGGAGCTGATTTTTGTCGTCGAGCCGGTCTTGCCGCGGCTGAATGCGTTGATGAGCGCCCTGATGGGCTGGATCACGGTGCAGCCAGCCATCAACCCGCTGCGTCCGGAGTTCTTTGCCAAGGCCCTTCGTGATGCGGTGGCGGTGTTTGTGCCGTCCCGCGAGCATCGTGGGGAACTGCTCGGAATTGCGGCCGGTCGGCTGGGCGTCGGTCTGCGTCAGATTTATCGGGAATTGTCGGAGTGGCTGCAGTCCACGGGGGTGGAGCCGGCCGGACTGACCCCGGCCGTTGCCACGGCAGAAACGGCCAAGACCCCCGAGCGCCTCAGTGAAACGGCCCGCACCCTGCTCACCCTGGACCGATTGCGGCGCCTGTTTTCCGCGGACCTGGCTGCCATGGGGTCGCTGACCGGTGGCGTGGATTTCCTGCATACGGTGCCGGCCTCCATTCAGGCGCTGCAGGACATGAAGCAGGTCGAGGCGATGATCCAGCGACTGGAGCTGAGAAAGCGCCAGAAAAGCGCCGAAGCCGGCGACGCGGCCGCCCAGCAGGTCGATTCGATGCGCAGGGCCGGATCGGAAGGGCGCTGGCTCGGTCGGCAGATCGGGCAGGAAGTGACTCGCATGGTTCTCGACAACCTGACGCTGGACGAGCGACTGCTGCCTCGGGTGCGGGCCTTGCTGGAGGAATTGGGGCCCACCCTGATGGAGCTGTCGGAGTCCGATGCGCGCTTTTTCAGCGACGCGCGCCATCCCGCGCGCCAGTTTCTGGAGCGGGTCACCGATCGCAGCCTGGCCTTTGCCACCGACAGCGAGCCGGGCTTCGACCGTTTTGTGCGTGACGTCGGACGTGCGATCCAGACCCTGGCTGCCAGTGCAGCCGAAGAGCGGTCACAACACTTCGCCCTGGAACTGGAACGCCTGCAGCAGCAGTGGGAGCGAGACGACCGCACACAGACCAAGTTGCGCGAAGAAACCGCCCGCCGCTTGCTGCACATCGAGCAGCGTAACCTGCTTGCCGAGCGTCTGGTGCACGAATGGCGCCCCTCGCTGCTGGAGGAAGCGATTCCCCGGCCGGTGGTGGAATTTGTCAGTGGCCCCTGGGCCCAGGCCGTTGCCGAGGCGCAGCTCAACCCGTCTGTCGGTGTCGACGAACAACATCGTCTGACCCATGTGGTTGACGACCTGTTGTGGAGCGTGCAGCCGGCCCGTTCGCGCAAGAACCCGGCGCGACTGGTGCAGATCATTCCCGGGGTGTTGTCCACGCTGCGGGCGGGCTTGCAGATGATCAACTACCCGCCCGATCTGATCACCCGATTCTTCGATCAGCTCATCGGCTGGCATGAGGAAGTGCTGCAGGAAATCCGGCCCGCCCGGGAAGCGGCCGGCGCGGCGGCGGAAGAGTCGGTCGTTTCCGCCACTGTGCCACCCTCCGAAAGCGCAGCCATCAGCAGCGCCGAGGATCTTGCGCAAGGCGTTTCGGTCACCGAGGATTTTGCCGAAACACCCTGGCTCGCCGAGGACGAAACCGATGGCGCCGGCTACCTGGAGGCCGATTCGGTGTTGCCACTCGATCTGGCGCACACCGGACAGCCCGAGCCGACTGCCGCGCCGGTACCCGAAGGCAATGGTCTGATCGGCGATGGTGCCTGGGTTGAACTGATGCTGGATGGCAAGTGGGAGCGCCTGCAGCTGTCGTGGATCAGCCCGCACCGGACCCTGTTCATGTTCACCGCCTTGCGGGGCACCGCCCATTCGATGTCCCGACGGACCATGAACCGCCTGCTGGCCAAAGGCATGATCCGGATCATCTCCAGTGGCCAGATCGTCGATCAGGCCCTGGATGACGTGGCCCAGCAGGCGCTGCTCAATTCGCTCAGCCGCCTGCCGGACGCGGAATAGACCGGCGCCGAAAGCGGACCGGGTCCGCCGGCGTTCACTGCGCCGGGTAGCGGCTGCGGATCAGGGCGATGTGCTGGCGCAGGGCATAGAGTTCATCGGCGTGCGACAGCGGTACCGTGATGGTGGCCACGTGCCGGTCCAGTTGGTCGAGTTCGTTCAGCAGGATGGCCTGTGGGCGGACGCCGGCGGCCAGTGCATCCTCGATGCCCCGAAGTTGGGCATACCAGCGAAACACGCGGGATCGTATGCGCCGGTCGTACAACGGGGGCACGATACGTGACAGGGGCAGCACAATGGCCAGGATCAGACCGAGAACCAGCCACATGCGTTCCACCAGATTGGCCAGCCAGAACGGCAGGTACCGCTGCAGCCAGGGTGGGCCGCCGGTCATCTGGCGCTCGGCCTCCCGGGCCAGAGGCCGTTCACTGTGTGCCGCATTTGGAAACTCCCGCGCCCGGTTGAACCAGCCGGCGCCACCGTGCAGCTTCGCGGCAGCCTGCGAGAACAATTGCAGCAGTGCGGGATGGGTGCCATCGCGGGCCAGGAGGCTGGTGGTTGTCGCGACCAGTCGAACATCCTCGGGGGGCAGGTCGGCCGCCAGATCAACCACACCGCGCGGCAGCACCACGGGCGAGAGAAAACGCAGCCGGCGCGCATAAGCCTCGCTCTGGGCGAAGCTGGCCAGCCGAACCCCGGGGGTCTGCAGCAGCATCTGCACCATGGGCGCTTCGGGCGCCGAGACGAAAACCAGTACGTCCAGTTCCTGGCCCAGAAAAGCCACCACGGCCGGGGTTGCTGCCAGGTAGGAAAGCCGCATCTGCGCGGCGTCAATGCGATTGATGTCCAGCAGGCGGTGGACCAGCGCCGGGCCGCCGCTGCCCGCGGTGCCGATGTTCATGCGCAGCCCTGTGTAGCGGGCCAATCCCGGTGGCTCGGCGGCACCTGCCTTGCGCGGGGATGCGGCCGGCAGGGATGCCTCGCGATAGAACACCCAGACCGGCTCAAGAAACAGATTGCCCAGTGTCAGCAGCGCGTCGGTCTGCTCGTCCGGCCGGCCTGCGGACAGGTCGTCGCTGCCTCCCTGAACGAAACCCAGGTCGACGGAGCCCTCTTGCAGCCGGCGCAAGTTGTCTTGTGACCCCTCGGTGGCAATCTGTTCAACCTGAATGCCATGTGCGGCCAGATGCGCCGCATACCGGCGACCGAATTCGTCATAGGCGCTTTGTGCCGGGCCCGTGGCCAGTCGGACCGTGGTTGGCGGATTCGGCTGCAGCCACCAGAACGCTGCAACCACCAGCCCGATGGCCAGCACCACAATCGGGCCGGCCGACAGCAGCAGCGCCTGCAAGGCGACCCACAGCTCGCGCAGCGACTGACCGGCCGAAGGCTTTGTGCCGGTGTCAGCCACGGCCTGCTCCTGTCGAATCGGGCCGCTGGACTGCGGGCAGTTCCAGGCCCGCCAGGCGCAGTTCGGTGGCTTGGGTTACCGCACGGACTGTCGCCTGCGCCACGGCTTCCGCGGCCATGACACAGAGCACCGTCATGCCGGGTGAGCGGCCGGCCAGGCCGGTGCACAGCGCAAACAGCGTGTCGCCGTCGGAGAGGGTGTGCACCGGGTTGATGGCGCGGGCCAGTCCGTCGTGGCCCACCTGCGCCAGGCGGCGGGCCTGCACCTTGGTGAGTGGCGCATCGGTGGCGATGACCCCGATGGTGGTGTTGGTGCCCGCCAGGATGGCCAGCGGCGGCTCGCCGCGCAGCAGGCTGCGCCGGGCGTCGCGCAGCGCGCGGCTGCCGGGCACCCGCGCCCCGGCCATCAGCGCCCCGGTGTCGGGGTCGAGCACGTCGCCCAGGGCGTTGCAGGCCACCAGTGCCCCGACGGTGACGCCCTCCACCGTGACCGAGGCCGTGCCGATGCCGCCTTTCATGGCGTGGGCCATGCCGAACAGTTTGCCGACGGTGGCCCCGGCCCCGGCGCCCACGTTCCCCTCGGCCGGCGCGGCCCGCGATGCCGCCTCGCAGGCCGCATACCCGGCCGCCGCGTCGGGCCGCACGGAGGCGTTCCCCACGTGCAGGTCGAACAGCACCGCCGCCGGCACGATGGGCACCCGTGCACCCCCCACCTCCAGACCGATGCCCTGACCGTCCAGCCAGCGCATCACGCCGCCGGCGGCGTCCAGCCCCCAGGCGCTGCCTCCGGACAGCAGCACGGCGTGTACCGTGCCCACGGTGTTCACCGGGTCCAGCAGATCGGTTTCCCGGGTGCCGGGCGCGGCGCCGCGCACATCCACGCCGCCCACGGCACCGCCGCGGGCAATCACCACGCTGCAGCCCGTGGGCCGGCGCGGGTCGGTGAAATGGCCGACCTCGATGCCGGCGACGTCGGTGATGGCGCCCCGGCCCGGGGCTGCGTCATTCATGGTCAGGGGCTTGCCTTTTCGATCTGGGTCACGGTGTATTCGCCCCGAATCTTATCGGCGGTGAAGCGCACACGATCGCCGGCCGCCAGGACTTCGAGCATTGCGGACTCGGTGACACGAAACACCATGGTCATGGGCGGCATGTCCAGATTGGCAATGGCTTCGTGTCGCAGTGTGACTTTGCCGGCCGCGCGGTCGACCCGGCGCACTTCAGCCGCCGTCCAGGCAGCGCTGGCGGCCGGACTGGACGCAGCGGCGGTGGCCGGCGGCGCCGAAGGAACTGCGGGGCTCTGGGCCTGCGCCGCCAGCGCTACAGCCATGCCCGTCAGGGCGCAAAGCAGTTGGTGGGGCAATCTCATGGTGTTTCCTTTCGGGAGCGTGTGGGTGTGCATGGGTGCATGGCAGACCGCGAGCGCCGGTGGCGGCACCGCTTGGGGTGGTCAGGGATAGGTCTGGTAGACGCGCGGCTTGCCCTTTTTGTCGACCAGCAGCACGTCGTACCGGTCTTTGCGGCCGGCGTATTCGGGGCCGTCCATGCCGGGTGAGCCGATCGGCATGCCCGGGACGGTAAGGCCCAAGGCATCGGGGCGCTCGCGCAAAAGTCGTCGCACTTCGCGCGCCGGGACATGGCCTTCGATCAGGTAGCCAGAGACCAGCGCTGTGTGGCAGGACCCCAGATGCTCCGGCAATCCCAGGCGCCGCCGCATCGCGGCGTTGCCCTGGTCATGGGCCTTCACCGCGAAGCCGTTCGCTTCGAGGTGCCGCATCCAGTCTTTGCAGCAGCCGCAGTTCGGGTCTTTCCAGACCTCCACCAAAGGGCCGCCCGGCCACGGCTGTGCGAGTACGGGGCCGGCGCCTGCTGCAGCCCATGCGGCCGCGGCGGTCAGAAAAATTCGTCGTTTCATGGGGATTCCGTGCGTTCAATGGGCATGTCCCTGGGGCTTGCGCGCCTGTGCGGCAGCGCTGCCATCGGGGGCCGGGGTTGCGGCTGCGCGGCGCACTTGCGGGGCCTGGGCCACTTCACGGGCCTGGGTGCCACGGGGCAAGGAATACCACCCGGGATCGCTCCAGTCGCCCGGCTTCTGGTCGGCGCGCACCTTCAGCAGGGTGAACATGCCGCCCATGCCGATCGGTCCGTAAGGGCCAAAGCCGCTCATCATGGGTGCGGTGTTGGGGGGCAACTCCATCTCCATGTCCTTCATGTCGGCCATGCCGCGCTCGCCCATCACCATGTAACCAGGATTGGCCCGCTGCAGCGGTGCCACCAGGCCCCGGTGGTCGGTGCCGATCATCGTGGGCACGCTGTGGCCCATCGCGCCCATGGTGTGGTGACTCTTGTGACAGTGCATGGCCCAGTCGCCCGGCTCATCGGCGAGGAACTCGATCTGACGCATCTGTCCCACGGCAATGTCGGTGGTGACCTCGGGCCATCGTGCCGAACGCGGAACCGGCCCGCCGTCGGTTCCGGTGACCTCGAACTCGATGCCGTGGATATGCACCGGATGGTTGGTCATCGTCAGATTGCCCACCCGCACCCGCACCCGGTCACCCAGTCGCGCGACCAGCGGATCCAGCCCCGGGAACACGCGGCTGTTGAAGGCCCAGATATTGAAATCCAGCATGGTGTTGACCTGGGGTGTCATGCTGCCGGGCTCGATGTCGAAGGCGTTGAGCAGGAAACAGTAGTCGCGCTGCACGTCGTCGATCAGCGGATGCTTCTGGCGGGGGTGGGTTACCCAGAAGCCCATCATGCCCATGGCCATCTGCGTCATCTCATCGGCGTGCGGGTGGTACATGAAGGTGCCGGGTCGGCGGGCCTCGAACTCATAGACAAAAGTCTTGCCGGGTCCGATGGAGGGCTGGCTGAGGCCACTGACCCCATCCATGCCGTTGGGCAGACGTTGACCATGCCAGTGGATGGTGGTGGCCTCGGGCAGGCGGTTGGTGACATACAGGCGAACCTTGTCCCCCTCGACCACCTCAATGGTCGGTCCGGGGCTTTGACCGTTGTAGCCCCACATGTTGACCAGAAACCCCGGCGCCATCTCGCGCACGACCGGTTCCGCGACCAGATGAAACTCCTTGACGCCCTGGTTCATGCGCCAGGGCAGGGTCCAGCCGTTGAGGGTCACCACGGGCTGGTAGGGGCGGCCGGCGCCGGTGACGCCGGGCGGGGTCCATGGAGGCGCCGTGGCCGCAGAGCCCTGCGAGACGGTCTCGGGAAGGGCGGCCATGGCAACCCGGCTGACGCTGGCAGCAGCCGCGGCGCCCAGTGCGGCGCCGGCAAAAAACTGGCGTCTTTTCATCTCAGTGTCCTCCTGCGGAACGGGCGGCGGCGCCGCCGGGAAACGGGGCACTTTCGGCCCCCGCATAGGGTGCGCCGGCCAGCAGCGCCCGCCAGTCTGCCTCGGCCTGCCAGTAGGCAAGCCGGGCCTGGGTGACGCTGTCGAGTGCGGCCAGACGTTCGCGGGCGGCGCCCAGCAGATCCCAGGTGCTGACCAACATGCCGTTGTAGCGTTGCAGCACGTCCTGCTCCCGTGCTTCCCGGTGCGCCAGCGTTTCGTCCTGTGCAAGTCTGGCCAGGGCGTGGTGGGCTTGCAGGGCCGCCCAGGCCTCGCGGGCTTGCGAACGCAGGTGCGAGACCGACAGCAGAAGCCGGGCGCGGGCCTGCACGGTATGGGCGCTGCGGTGGTCAAGCAGCGCCCGGCGATCTGTCAATGGCGGCAGGGTGACCGGTCCCGCCGCGTCGACGGCCTGCGTTAGCGCGCGGGCATGGGCGGCGGTCCAGGCCATGGTGCCGATATCCTGGGGCAACCGGGCGGTGGCCGCGTATTCGCTGTGCAAGTCCGGCCGGGCATGGAGCGCGGCGCCTTCCGGTCCGAGCGGCGGTTCCTCGGGCGGTGTACTGGCAGGGGCAGGCAGGTCGCCAGGCAGGTGCCGGCGCATGGCCTCCAGCGCTTGCGGCTGCCAGATCCCCAGGCTGCGGGCCAGTTGCTCGACAGCCACCCGCTCGGCCAGTCCTGCGGCGAGCCAGCTCTGGCGCGCGGCGGTTTCTGTCTGCAGCTCATTGAGGTGGCGCAGGCGGCTCCAGTTGCCGGCGAGCACCATGCGCCGCCCCAGCTCGGCGCCGGTGCGGGCGTTTTCCAGGGTATCCGTGGCGCGGGCCAGGCGGGCACGGGCGGCAACGGCGGCCAGCCAGGCACGCTGCACTTCGCGCACCACCTCCGCCATGTCGGCTCGCCGCTGGGCTTTTTCAAGCGCGCTCAGGCCGGGGGTGTCCACCAGCGTGGGGCGTTGCTGCAAGGCCTGCGTGACGAGTGTGGCAAGGGCGGTGGTTGCCGGGGCGGCAGCGGTGCCGACGGCAGCTTTCGGATCGCCGCTCTGGGCGCTCTCCCAGCGCAGGATGTCGACATGGCCGCGCGGAAACTCGGCGACACGGGCGTTGGCCTGCTGCCATTGCGCCAGCGCGGCGCCGCGTTCGCTGGCCGGCTGGGGGCCGGGTGGGGTCGGTGGCGGCAGCTGTGGCGTCGACGCTGCAGCGGCCGCAGCGGGACGAAAGGCGTCGTCCAGGTCCTGCGCGGCAGCCGCTCCCGTCAGCGTCAGCCCGGCACTGACGGTGAGGGCAGCCTGCCGGAAAACTTTACGGTGAAACATGAATGCTCCTGAGTGGGGTGAACGGACCCGAAGTGCCGGGCGGAAATCGGCGCACGGCACCATGGGGTGCCCAACGGGTGGTCAAGGTTCATCCCGGGGGAAGCTCGGGCGCCGCCGTTGCGGCGCCCCGGGCCCGGGCAAGCGGCTCAGGCGATGGGCGGCTTGAGCTGCGGACCCGGCAGCGTGCTGCGGTGGCCGCCGGCCCGAAAGGCGGGCTGGGCGCCGGGTAACGCCGTTTCGGCTGCCGCCGGCAGCGGCTGCAGCAGCACGGCCAAGTGACAGATCTGGCAGGTGCCGCAGGTGCTGGCGTGGTGGCTGTCGGGCTCGCCGCCCTCACTGGCCGCCAGGGCGTCGTGACAGGGTCCGTGGCCGTCGGCAGCCGCTGAAATCGCGGGATATTCGGCCATACCCATCGTGGAATGGTCACTTCCTGCTATGGAAATCGCATGTTTGGCGAAGTTCTCCACACCTTGCACCGCCATGGTGTCCGCTGCCCAGCCGCGCAGGGGCAGCAGGGCGATCAGCAGAACAAGCAAACAGTGGCGCATGGGAAAGATGATACCGCCCGGTGCCAACAAGTTCCCGCCCCCACCCGTTGTCGCCGGGCCTGCCGCTGGCATGAGCCCTCGGTGCCCGGGCTGGCCGTCAGAATCCTGTCGTGATCGCATCGACCACGTTGAGATCTTCATCCACCACCGCCATCCAGCGCCAGCGGTCAAAGGTGGCGCAGGGGTGCGAGATGCCCAGGGCAACCCGGTCGCCCACGCGCAGACCGGCGTCATCGTCACCGACCCGCAGGTAGGCATGCTGGTCGTTGAGGGCATCGATCTGCCAGTGGGCCGGCGCGGGGTGGGTGGTGTGTGTGCCGGCCGGGCTGACCACCAGCGGCATCGGCAGGCCCATGTCGGTCGACACATCGCGTTTGCCGGCACCCAGTACCGCCAGGCCGGGTTCGGGCATGGACAGCACCACGCACCACACCCGCAGCGCGGCCTGCAACCCGGTGCCGCAACCCAGGCGCCGGTTCACCGCCTGGCCCATGCGGCGGTAAAAGCCGTCGTCGTGCGTGACGTAGCAGCCGGCGCGCAGCAGCGCCCGCACCGGGCGTTGCAACGCCGGGCGCAGCGCCCGCGCCACCAGGTCGAACACGGCCGAGCCACCGGCGGTGACCAGCACCTCGTCGGCCTCGAACAGGCCCTCGGCTTCGGCCTGCGCGGCCAGGGCGTGCACCCGTGCCATCAGCGTGTCCACCAGCGCGGTGTCGGCCGCGTCGTCGCCCTTGGCCCACAGGCCTTCGTAGCACTCGATGCCCACCAGGCGCACGGCGGGGCTGGCCCGCGCCGCCCGTGCCAGCGCCAGCGCGTCGGCCGCGTCCCGGCAGCCGGTGCGCCCGCCCGCCAGGCCCAGTTCCAGCAGCACGTCCAGCGGTGCGGCGCCGGTCTGTGTGTGCCAGGCTTCGATGGCGGCCAGCTGTGCGGGTGAATCCAGCAGAAAGGGCGCCACCAGCCCCGGGTGGTCCCGGCGCAGCGCCGCCAGCGCGGACAGATCGACCGGCTGCAGCACCTGGTTGGCGATCAGCACCCGGCGCGCACCGGCCGCCAGGGCAACGGCCACCTGCGCCACGCTGGCCACCGTGATGCCCCAGGCGCCGGCGTCCAGCTGGGCGCGAAACAGCTGCGGCGACAGCGTGGTCTTGCCGTGGGGGGCGAGGTCGATGCCGGCGCGGGCCACCAGATCCTGCATCCAGCGCAGGTTGTGGGCCAGCGCGTCGCGGTGCACCACGGCCAGCGGCAGCGGCAGGTCGCCGCGCAGCAGGTTCCAGCCTTGCGCGCCCACCGCCGAGCGGCGCAGGGCGCCAGCGGCGGGTGGAAAGCCCTTGTACGTTCCGTCCAGCAGCGGGTTGGTCAGGTCGGCGGCTGTCACGGGGTTCGCTCCAGTTGGGCAAGTGCCTTGTCGCGCCACTGCGCCACGCTGTCCAGCAGATCGCGCTGGCTGAAGGAGCAGCTCTCCTCGGTGAAAAGGGCGCTCGATTCCAGTCGATCCAGCAGACCGAACAGCACCTCGCCGTAGCGGGGTGGCAGAGCCTGCAGCAGCGCGTCGTGTCCGCGGGCCGCGCGGCAGAATGCGGCGGTGCCAAGCTGGCCGGCGCGCACGGCGTCGAGCGAGCGGGTCAGATCATCCAGTTGGGTCAGGGCGTTCATGACGAGTCTCCGTTGAAGGGGAGGTCAGCAAGGTCAGTCCGCCCGCCAGCGCGAAAGGCAGGGCGAGCCAGGCCAGCTCGCGCAGACCGATCCAGGCGCTGCCGATACCGCCCACCGCCGCGCCCAGGGCGGTGCCGAAATAGAGCATCGACGCATTCAGGCTGATCAGCAAGGGGGCATGGGCGGGCGATTCGGTGGCCAGCCGTATCTGCTGCGGCGCCATCATGCCGAAGCCACAGACGCCCCAGACCACAAAAACGGCGACCATGGCCTGCGGCAGGCCCTGGGTGACGGGCACCAGGGCCATCATCGCGGCCAGACCGGCCAGTTGCAGGCGCAGGGTGGGCAGGGGACCGAAGCGGTCCGCGGCCCAGCCACCGGACACGGTCCCGGCCACACCGGCCAGCCCGAACACCATCAGTGTGGTCGACAGGGCGCCGGCATTCATCGGGTTGAGGGCCTGCAGCACTGGCCCGATGTACGAAAACACCGCGAAGATGGCGGTGAAATACAAAAGTGTCAGCGCCAGTGTCCGGCGCACCACCGGACGGGCCAGCAGCGGCCGCAGGTCGCCGAAGCCGCTACCACCGCCGGCCAGCTGACGGGGCACCCACAGGCTGACCAGCACCAGCATCAGCAGCGCCAGCGCGGCCAGCGCGAGCACGGGGACCCGCCAGCCCCAGGCGGTGCCCGCCCAGGCCGTCAGCGGCAAGCCGATCACGTAGCTGAGGCTCATGCCCAGGAAAGTCAGCGACAGCGCCCGGCCCCGCTGCGCCGCGGGAACCAGGGCAACGGCCAGGCCGGCCGCTACCGGGGTCAGCACGGCACCGGCACCCATCAGCACCCGCCCGGCCAGCAGCCACTCCAGGCTGGTTGCCAGCGCACACAGCAGCTGGCCGGCCGCGAACAGGGCCAGAGCCAGCTGCAGGCAGGCGCGCCGGCTCCAGTGCGCCGTTCGCAGCATCACGGCGGGGGCGAGGATGGCATTGGCCAGGGCGTACACCGTCATGGATTGACCGGTCGTGGCCACACTGCTGCCCAGCGACGCGGCCATGGGCGCCAGAATGCCGGTCAGCCCGAACGCCCCGCTGCCGATCACCAGGTTGCAGGCGGCCAGCAGGTACAGCAGCGCGGGCACGGGTGAGGGGTGTCAGAGCTTCACGGCGGGCGGCAGCGGCAGCTTGCGGCGCGTCATTTCGGAGCGCACGCGGTCGGGGTAGTCGCTGATGATCCCGTCCACCGGCAGATCAAGGATGCGGGCGATATCGGCCGGTTCGTTGACCGTCCAGGGGATCACCTTCAGGCCCAGGCTTTGCGCCTCGCGCAGCAGCGCGGGTGTGAGGTCGTTGAAGTTGGGTGACCAGACATGGCCGCCGGCGGCCTTGACCATCCGGGGCACGCTGCCATGGTCGGCCAGGCGCTGGCCGGCGGTCCACAGACCGGGCTCGGATTCGATGGAGTTCAACTGCGGCCGCTGGACGCTGAGGTAGACGGTGCGGACTTTGGGCGCCTGCGCACGCAGCAGCTGCAAGGTGCGCCAGTCGAAACTCTGGACCATCACCCGCTCTTCCATGCCGTGCTCGCGGATCACCGCCAGCAGCGCCTGCACGAAGGGCTCGGGCGCCAGCGTGGCATCCGGCCGGCGCGGGTCAATTTTGGTCTCAATGTCGAACTGCACCGCATCCGCGCCCAGCGCCTTGACGCGTGCAAATACGTCCGCCAGGCGGGGCATGCGGGTGCCGTCGATGGGCTGCTGCTGCGGAAACTGCTGCGCATAGCGGCTGCCGGGGCGCAGGCGACCCACATCGTAGGTCTGCAGCTGAGCCCAGGTGAGCGAGCGGATCGGCGTGGGCGCCGTCAGCCACTGGCCGTCCGGGCCGCGCACCAGGTCGGGGTTGAGGATCGGATCGTGCGACACCACCACGACCCCATCCGCCGTGATGCCGGTGTCCAGCTCCAGCGTGGTCACGCCGATGGCCAGCGCCCGCTCGAAGGCCGGCAGCGTGTTTTCCGGCATCAGGCCCCGTGCGCCGCGATGGCCCTGGAGGTCAAAAGCCGCCGCCAGGGGGCTGGCGACGGAGAAAGCCAGCAAAAATGCCAGATACCCAGCGTGAAATGGTCGCATGATGCTATGAAAAAGGAATTAATCGGTTGGTCGAGGAGCGTGGCATGACCGGGCCCTGAAGAGCCGTTCGCGTCAATCGAGCTTGGCGCCGGATTTCTTCACCGCATCGGCCCAGCGTGGCATCTCCGCGGCGAGGAACTTTGCGAAGTCGTCCGCACCCAGGAAGGCCGGGTCGGCGCCCTGGGTGATCATGCGATTGCGAATGTCGGGCGTGGTCAACACCTGGCGGAAGGCGTCGCTGAGTTTGGCGACCACCTCTTTGGGTGTGCCGGCCGGTGCCAGGAAACCATAGAAGCCCACCACCTCGAAACCCTTGAGACCGGATTCGATCACCGTCGGGGTGTCGGGCAGGGCGGGGTTGCGCTCGCGACTGGTCACGGCCAGCGCGCGCACCTTGCCCTGCTTGTGATAGGCGGCCGCCTGCGGAATCGATTCGGCCATGAATTGCACCTGGCCGGCCATGAGGTCGGTGAAGGCCGGCGCGCTTCCGCGGTAGGGGATGTGCACCATGAACAGTCCGGTGGCGGTCTTGAACATTTCCGGCACCAGGTGGCTGATGCCGCCATTGCCGGCCGAGCCGTAATTCACCTGCCCGGGCCGGGTGCGGGCGTAGTCCATGAACTCCTTGAGGGTGTTGGCCGGCACCTTGGGATTGACCAGCAGCGCCAGCGGCTGCATCGCGGTGCGGGCAATGGGCGTGAAGTCCTTGAGTGTGGCGTAGGGCAGCTTGCTGTACAGCGCGGGGTTGATCACCATGACACCGGTGTTGGCCAGCATCAGGGTGTGGCCATCGGGTGCGGCTTTCATCACTTCCTGTGCGCCCACGGTGCCGCCGGCGCCGGCCTTGTATTCCACCAGCACCGGCTGGCCCAGCACCGCCTGCAGCCGGTCGGACAACAGCCGCGCATGCTGGTCCAGTGGTCCGCCGGCCGGAAAGCCGACCACGATGCGTACCGGTTTGGTGGGAAAGGCGGACGCGGTGGCGCTGACCGCCAGGGTGGCGCAGGCCAGCAGGGTTCGCAGCAGGGGATGCATGGGAGGTCTCCGGTTCTGTGTGGGATGACGCCCATGATACGCAGGCCGCCCGGCGTCGCGGCGGCGACAGTGTGGCGCCCCGTGCCGTGTGCCGGCCGCCGTAGCATGGGCGCCGCAGCGGCCACCCCGGTGGCCGACAAGCGACAAGAAGGAGACTCCATGCCATCCCACCACCGTTTCTGGCCCCGGCGCCTGCCGCATACCATCCATCCGCCGTGCACCTCGCTGTGGGACAACCTGGCGATCAGTGCGCTGCGTTACCCGCGCAAGCCGGCCATCGTGTTTTTCGGGCGGGTCTACACCTATGCCACGCTCCAGTCCCAGGCTGAGCGGCTGGCGGCGCGCCTGGTGGCGCTGGGCGTGGCGGCGGGTGAGCGCGTGGTGGTGAACATGCAGAACTGCCCCCAGCTGGTGATTGCGCACTTTGCCATCCTGAGGGCCAATGCGGTGGTGGTGCCGGTCAACCCGATGAACCGCGCCGAAGAACTCAAGCACTACATCACCGACCCCGACACCCGGGTCGCCATCACCACGGGCGATCTGGCGGCCGAATTCGCCCGCGCCAGCGACGCGTTGCCCGAAGGCCGGCGCCTGGCCCACCTCATCGTCACCCATTTCACCGACGCCTTCGACGGCAACATCGTCGGTGACGACGCCCCGCCCGAGGTCTGGACCGACTGGCTGCTGACGCACCACGCGCTGCCGCCGCTGGCCGGTGGCGCGGTGCTGTCCTGGAACGACGCGCTGGCCAACGACTTGCCGCTGCCGCCCGTCACCGCCGGCCCGGAGGATCTGTCCATCCTGCCCTACACCAGCGGCACCACCGGGCTGCCCAAGGGCTGCATGCACACCCATGCCAGCGTCATGCACAACGCCATGGCCTCCAGCCTGTGGGGCCAGGGCACGCCCGAGACCGTGTCGCTGGCGGTCGTGCCGATGTTCCACATCACCGGCATGGTGTCGGTAATGCACGCGGCCATCTACGGCAGCGCCACGCTGATCCTGATGCCGCGCTGGGAGCGCGACCTGGCCGGGCGTCTCATCTCCCGCTACCGGGTCACGCACTGGACCAACATTCCCACCATGGTCATCGACCTGCTGGCCAGCCCGCGCTTTGACCGCTACGACCTGTCCAGCCTGGTGCTGATCGGTGGCGGCGGCGCCGCCATGCCGCAGGCGGTGGCGCAGCGGCTGCAAGACCTGTTCGGCCTGAAATACGTCGAAGGCTACGGCCTGACCGAAACCGCGGCGCCCTCGCACCAGAACCCGCCCGACCGGCCCAAGCAGCAATGCCTGGGCATCCCCTACATGAGCACCGATGCCCGCGTGATCGACCCCGAAACGCTGCAGGAGCTGCCCCAGGGCGAATCGGGCGAGATCGTCATCCACGGCCCCGAAGTGTTCAAGGGCTACTGGAAGCGGCCCGACGCCACCGCGCAGGCCTTCATCACCCTGGAGGGCAAGCGCTTCTTCCGTTCCGGTGACATGGGACGCATTGACGAAGACGGCTATTTCTTCATGACCGACCGGCTCAAACGCATGATCAACGCGTCGGGCTTCAAAGTCTGGCCGGCTGAGGTGGAGGCGCTGATGTTCCGCAACCCCGCCATCCAGGAGGCCTGTGTCATCGCGACCCAGGACGCCTACCGGGGCGAATCGGTCAAGGCGGTGGTGGTATTGCGCGCCAGCCACCAGGGGCAGGTGAGCGAGCAGGACATCATCGACTGGTGCCGCGACAACATGGCCGTCTACAAGGTGCCGCGCGTGGTGCAGTTCGCCGACAGCCTGCCCAAGAGCGGCAGCGGCAAGGTGATGTGGCGCCTGCTGCAGGAGGCCGAAGGCGCTTGAGACGCCGCGCCGCCGCCGCCGGCGACCCCCAGGCCCTCGCCAAACCCGATTACAGGCCTTTTATGTCAATACCCAGCGCAAAAAGGTCGCCGAATGCTCACTTTTTCATAGTTTCGAGGTACTGGCCCGAGGTCACCCCCATGGAAACGTAGATGCTGGTCAGCGCCTCCATGCCCACGTCGGCCGGCACCACCCAATGGGCGGGCACATACATCAGGCCACCGCCGACCGGCACGGGCGCCGTCGGCACCAGAACGCCATGAAAGGCCTGCCCGCCGATCAGCACCGGCACCGGCGTCGACAGCAGGCCCAGCACCACGGTGCTGGCCGCCGGCTCACCCGGGGCCGGGGGGCCGCCGAAGTGCAGCCACACCGGCTTCATGGTGGGCATGCCGTCCCGTTTGCCCGGTCCCACCAGCGCCACCAGCTTCTGCGCCACGTCGTAGACCGTGCGCACCACCGGGATTTTCTGCATCACCGCATCGAAAGCGCGGGCAAGGCCGCGTTGCAGTTCGGTCTCCACCAGCAGCCCGAACAGATACACCCCCAGTGCCAGCAGCAGCACACCCAGGGCGTAACCGGCCGCATCCGAGCCGGTCAGGCCCAGGCCCAGCCGGGTCAGCAGCGAGCCGACCAGACTGTCGGGCCCCAGCCACGACGACAGGATGCGTGCCGTCCAGACCAGCAGCGCCAGCGTCGCCGCCAGCGGCAACAGGGCCAGCAGGCCGGCGACGAAGGTTCGTATCGGGTGTCGGGAACGCAGATGCATAAGGCTCCGCCGGACGCTTGCCGGCGCTTGGTCGCACAATGGCAGCGATGTTGCCATGAACCGGCGGCCCCGGCCGCCGCCCCACGGAGAAGTTACGGATGATCGCCAGCCACCTGCCCCTGCCCCAGGCCAACCCCGCCGATGTCGGCCTGTGTCCGCTGCGCGCGCAGCGTCTGCTCGACCGGCTGCAGGCCGATGTGGACCGCGGCCGCCTGCCCGGCGCGGTGGTGCTGGTCGCGCGGCGCGGCAAAGTGGCCCTGTTTGAGCACCTGGGCCGGCAGAACCCCGCCACCGGCAGCCGCATGGCGCGGGATTCGCTCTTTCGCATCTATTCGATGACCAAACCCCTGGTGTCGGTGGCGACGCTGATGCTGATGGAGCAGGGCCGCGTGTTGCTGAGTGACCCGATAGCGAAATACCTGCCCGAATTCGCCGGCCAGCCGGTGGCGGTGGAGCACGACGGCGTGCGCACGCTGGTGCCGGCGGCGCGGCCGGCGACGGTGCAGGACCTGCTGCGCCATACCGCCGGATTCACCTACGAATTCCTGGGTGTGGCCGGCGTGCAGCGCGAATATGCGCAGGCCCGGCTGGGCTCGCGCGAACGCAGCAATGCCGAGTTCTGCGCCGCGCTGGCCGCCATTCCGCTGATGTTCCAGCCCGGCAGCGTCTGGGAGTACAGCCGCGCCACCGACGTGCTCGGCCGACTGGTGGAGGTGGTCGCCGGACATAGCCTGGGCACCTACCTGCGCGAGCATGTCTTCGAGCCCCTGGGCATGACCGACACCGGTTTCACGGTGCCCGAACAGCATCTGCCCCGCCTGGCCGAGCCCTTTGCCCACGACCCGGATGGCGGCGTGCCCATGCCCGTGACCGATTTTCGCCATCCCGGCCGCATGGAAGGCGGCGGCGGCGGGCTGGTGTCCACCGCCCGGGATTACGCCCGCTTCCTGCAGTTTCTGCTGAACAAGGGCGCACTCGATGGTGTGCGCCTGCTGGGTCCGCGCACCGTCGACTACATGACCGCCGACCACCTGGGCGACATTCCGGTGGCGCCCGGCGCCAGCGCGTCCCTGCTGCCGCCCGGCCACGGCTTCGGCCTGGGTTTTGCCGTGCGCATCGCCGCCGGCGAGGCGCCCACCCCGGGCTCCGTGGGCATGTACTACTGGGGTGGCATCGCCGGCACCACATTTTTTGTCGATCCGGCCGAAGAGCTGTTTGCGATCCTGATGATCCAGGCACCCAACCAGCGGGAGTTCTACCGCCCGCTGCTGCGCGACATGGTCTACGCCATGCTGGTCGACTGAGTCGCCCGGTCCGTCTTCTTCACCCCGGAGCCCTGATGTCCCGAACCCGCCCCCACCAACCCCTTGCCCTGGTCACGGGCGCATCCTCTGGAATTGGCGAGGCGCTGGCCGGCCAATTCGCGGCCGCCGGCCATGATCTGGTTCTCGTGGCCCGCAGCGCCGACAAGCTGCAGGCGCTGGCCGCGGCGCTGCGCACCCGCCACGGCGTTACCGTGCGGGTCGAGCCGGCCGACCTGGCGGTGCCGCACGCGGCCGCCGCACTGGCCGCCCGTCTTGACCGCGCCGGGTTGTCGGTGGATGTGCTGGTCAACAACGCCGGTGTGCTGGCCCAGGGCGCGTTTGTGCGTCAGGAGGCGTCGGTGCACCGGCAGATGATCGACCTCAACATCACGGCGCTCACGGCCCTGCTGTCGGCCTTTGTGCCCGCCATGGCGCAGCGGGGCGCCGGCCGGGTGCTGAACGTGGCTTCCATCGCCGCGTTCCAGCCGGTGCCCTCGCTGGCGACCTACGCCGCCACCAAGGCGTATGTACTTTCGTTGACCGAATCGCTGGCGGTCGAACTGCGTGACAGCGGCGTCACCGTGACGGCGTTGTGCCCCGGCATCACGGCCACGCCCATGCTCGATTCCGCTGCCGCGGCCAATGCCCAGGTTTCGCGCCTGCCCGGGATGCTGATCGGCCGCGTCGAGGAGGTGGCCCGCGAAGGTTTTGCGGCCTGCATGAACGGCGACGTCATCTGTGTGCCCGGCGCTGTCAACCAGGCGGCGGTTCTGGCCTCGCGCGGCACCCCCAAATGGCTGTTGCGTCGCGTCGCCGGCCTGTTCGGGCGCAAAACCGGGCAGTTTTGAAGAAAACAGGGCAATACCCAGCGAAAAGCAGTGCTTTCAAGCTATAAATTCGATAGTCGATGTGGGGTGTGACATGAGCAAAAGCCGGCCTTACGACGTGGTTCTCTATGGCGCCAGCGGCTTTGTCGGGCGCCAGACCGTGGCGTATTTCGCCGCGCACGGGGGCGGGCTGCGCTGGGCGCTGGCCGGACGCAACCGCGACAAGCTGGAGGCGGCCCGGCAGGCCGCCGGACCGGGCGCGGCCCATGCCGGCATTGTGGTGGCCGATGCGGCCGACGCGCGCGCGCTCGCCGCGCTGGCGGGCGACACCCGCGTGGTGCTCAGCACGGCCGGGCCGTTTGCCCTGTTCGGCAGTGCCCTGGTCGCCGCCTGCGTGGCGCAGCGCACCCACTATGTGGACATCACCGGCGAGACCCCGTGGGTGCGCGGCCTGATCGACCGCCACCATGCGCAGGCAGCCGCCGATGGCACCCGCATCATCCCCTGCTGCGGTTTTGACTCCGTGCCATCCGATCTGGGTGCCGCGATGCTGGTGCAGCACTTCGCGGCCCAGGGCGAACCCTGCAAGCAAGTGAAGGCCGCGTTCTCGCTGCGCGGGGGCTTCAATGGCGGCACGCTGGCGTCGGCGCTGAACATGCTCGACTCCGGCCAGGCCGATGCCCTGGCCGACCCGTGGCTGCTCAATCCCGCGGACACCCGACCCCCGGCCGGACCCACCGATGCGGACCCCGTGGCGCCGCATCGCGACGCCGATTTCAAGGCCTGGGTCGGCCCGTTTTTCATGGGCCCGGTCAATACCCGGGTGGTTCGGCGCAGTGCCGCGCTGCTGGATTACGGGCCCGGTTTCCACTACCAGGAATACCTGCGTTTCGGCTCCGGCGCCGCGGCGGCGCTGATGGCGGCGGGGTTGAGCGCCGGGATGGGCGCCTCGCAGGCGGCGCTCAAGCTCGCCCCGGTGCGAGCGCTGGCGCGGCGGCTGGCGCCCGCGCCCGGTGAGGGGCCGTCCGAAGACAGCATGAACCGGGGCGGTTTCCGCTGCGAACTGGTGGGTTTCGGTGCGCGCGGCACGGTGGCCCGCGCTCGGGTGGCGGCGTCGGGTGACCCCGGCAACCGCGCCACGACGGTGATGGTGTGTGAGGCGGCGCTGGCCCTGGCCCTGGCGTTGGACGCCCGCGCATTGCCGGGCGGGAAGTCCGGCGGCGGGGTTCTGACGCCGGCCAGCGGGTTGGGGGTGGTGCTGGCCGACCGGCTGCGCCAGGCCGGTATGACACTGGCGCTGGTGGCTTGAACCGCCAGCGTCCCTTGCTGGATTACTTGCCGGCCTTTTTCGCGTCTTCGTTCATCTTGTTCACGAAGTAACGCACATACCAGACCCCCATGCCCAGCATGAACACAATGACGGCCAAGCTCATGGCGCCGTAGTCGGTGCCGATCAGATCGCTGAAGAGTTTCACGGTCAGTCTCCTGGAGCGCGATGCGCCCGGTTGCAGTGACCGCTACTGTCCGCCCGGTTCGTCCGGACGGTTCTGATCTTTATCAATCGCCGGTTCGGCATCGGCGTTCTTGTTGAGGTAGATCATGTCCGACCAGGTTGCCAGCCATTGCGGGCGGAAGGCGACGAAGATGGCGGCCATCATGCCGGTCATGAAGGCATCGCCCCAGGCCATCAGCCAGCGGGCCACCAGGCCCAGGCCGGTGCTGACGTGTGCCAGTTCCTGACCGCTCCACTGCGCCAGCAAACCTGCGCCGAACACCGCCACGGCCGTGCCCAGAAAGCCGCGCCCGAGGATGTAGACAAAGGGGTGATGCCAGACCCAGCGGCGCAGCGCGCCGCCCAAGGCCAGGGCAATGGTGGCCGGCACGATGCCCAGCCAGACCGCGAGGTCTATGGTTTCCAGCAGCGGCAGCGGCGCCCACAGGGACGAAATGAAGGCGACCAGCAGCAGGACCGGCACCGCCAGCGGCCAGCCCAGGGTCAGCAGCACCATACAGGCTCCGGACCATTGCAACTGCAAGGGCATGGCGTGCAGGCGCGGCAGGGCCCACAGCCAGGGCAGAACCACCAGCGCCGCCAGCAGCGGCGTGGCGAGCGTGCCGTCGCGCAGCATGCGCCAGGGCCGCATCAGCATTGCCGCTGCCAGTGCCACGGTGGCAACGATCAGGGTGGCGCTCATGCGGTGGTCCGCCGCGTCTCGGGCTCAGAATGCCACGTAGCGGCCGGGCCGGTGATTCACGGCCAGCGCCAGGTTGAGCACCACACCGCCCAGGACCGACAGCGCCACCCGCCCCGGATCGGCGATCCACAACGCGGTCAGGACAATCAGCGAATCGAGCACCAGCTGCACGGACCCGGCCCGCCAGCCAAAACGCTCCTGCAGCAGCAGGACGACCACATTGAGTCCCCCCAGGCTGGCACGGTGGCGAAACAGGATCAGCATGCCCGCGCCGCACAGCAGCCCGCCGAGCACCGCCGCCAGGGGCGGTGCGACATGGCCGAAACTCAGTCCTTTGGGCAACAGCCAGGTGAACAGCGACAGCAGCGCCACGGCCACAAAGGTCTTGACCGTGAACGCCGGGCCCATGCGTTTCCAGGCCAGCAGGTAGAACGGCAGGTTGATCAGAAAAAACGCCAGGCCGAAGCTTGTTCCGGCGCCGTAATGCAGCAGGAAAGCGATGCCGGCCGTGCCGCCGGTGAGCAGCGAGGCCTGTGCAAACATCATCACGCCCAGCGCCACAAACATCGTACCCGTGAGCAGTGCCTGCACGTCTTCGTACAGGCGATGGCGCAAGGCCCCGGGCGCGGCGGGCGTTTTGGACGCTGCGGGCGCCGCCAGCGGCGCCTGGGCGGTGCGGGCGCTCATGCCGGGGTGGCGACCGCCTCCGCCGGGGTCGCGGTGGCCGGCTCGGAACAGGTGTCACCGCCACAGCCGTGAATGACCTCCTGGGGCAGCGCCTGGGGCATCCGCACCACACCGGTTTCGGGGTCGTAGCCCACCCGGCGCAGGTGCAGCGCCAGGGCGGCATCCATGGCCTGCGCATGGTGCGGGAACCAGGCCGACAGTTCGCGGACCATCGCCCGGATGACGTCCAGTTCGCCGCGCTCGCCGCGCGCGAGTCCCTCGCGCAGAACCTGCAGCACCACCTTGTGCTGCGTGGTGTGGCAATTGGTCGAAGAGAACCGGGTGGCCGCCATCCACTGGTCTTCCTGGGCGAAATGGTCGTCGGTATGGGCCACCAGCGCACGCCAGCGGCCCAGCAACTGGTCGTCGGGCGCCATCTCGGCGGCGCCGAGCAGATCAATGAATTCACGGTGCGTCTGATCCATGACCGGCAGGTCCATGGCCAAGGCGTCCGACCACTCGAGATAAGGCATGATGAGGCTTTGCGAAAATCGAAGTGGCAAGCTTAGCCGCGCCGGTGTCGCGCTGGCTTGATCCAGGTCATGCCACGACGCCAGGTCCTTGCCATACTGAAACGCTTCTTCCGCCTCGTTCTTCCCGTCCCGCTGCCATGCCCCAAAGTCTTCTTGCCCCGCCCGTCACAGCTCCGGAGGCGCTTGCCGCGACGCTGAGGGATCAGGGCTACGGCGTGCTGTCGGCACAGGCAGTGCGGCAGGCTGCGGGCCTGTCGGAGCCGGCGCTGCACCAGCTGGCCGCCGACTGGGATCACCTGCCCCCGGACGCCTACCTGCGCGACGGCGGGCGCTACCGGCGCCGCCGGCACGAGAGCTTCATGATTCGTGACGCCCAGGTGGTACCGGTGTCGCACCGCGCCCACTGGCAGAGCGTGGACTACAACGCGCTGCATGGCGGCATGGCGCGCTGGTTTGAGCCGATTGCGCCGGACACCACCGCATCGGTGACCTGGCAGCGTTTGCTGTGCTGGCTGGGCACGGTGGCCGACGGGCTCTGGGGTGTGGAGCCCTGGTACGGCGAGGCGCATCAGTTCCGTATCGACACCACCGACGGCATCGGTCGCCCCACTCCCGAGGGCGCACACCGCGACGGCGTCGATCTGGTGGCGGTGTTTCTGGTGGCCCGCCAGGGCGTCAAGGGCGGCGAGACCCGGGTTTTTGATGCCGCTGGCCCCACCGGCCAACGGTTTACGCTCACCGAACCGTGGTCGGTGTTGCTGCTCGACGACCACCGGGTCATCCATGAATCCACACCGATTCAGCCGCTGGCCGGCTTTGGCTGGCGCGATACCCTGGTGGTGACACTGCGCGCGGTCGGTTTCCCGGATGCCGAAGTGGTGGACCCCTCAGGCGCTTGATCCGGGTCAAGAAGTGGCGCCGGGCCGGTCCCCATAATGAGGCACCACACCACAGAGGAGTCACCCATGTTCAAGCACATTCTGGTTCCGGTCGACGGCTCGGCCACGTCCTTCAAGGCCGTTGACAAGGCGGTTGATCTGGCCAAGGCCTTTGATGGCAAGGTCACGGTGATCTATGTCATCGACCCCTATCCGTTCACCGGCGTCGGCACCGACTTTGCCTACGGCCAGGCCACGTACCTGAGCGCGGCCAGCGCCGAGGCCAATGACTCGATCCGCGCGGCCCGCGAACGGATCGAAGCGGCCGGTGTGTCGCTGGAGTCCACCGTGGTGGAGAACCATACCCCGTGGCGTGGCATCATCGAGACCGCCAATGCCATCGAGGCCGACCTGATCGTGATGGGCTCGCATGGCCGGCGCGGACTGGAAAAAATGGTGCTCGGCAGTGTCGCGCAGCGGGTTCTGCAGCATGCCGACCAGCCAGTGCTGGTGGTTCGGGCTCCGGAATGAAGGTTTTGGGTCTTTTTGCCAGAAACCCAGCGTAAAAAGGTCACTTTCAGCTACTGAAAAGGTAGCGTTTTTCGTACCCGTGGCCTTCAGTCACGCGGTCGAAAGCCCATCTCGATCACGGCGGGCACCCGCCCGTCGGTGTCGCGGGGCATTTTTTCGGTCTTGTCCAGCGCCCGCAGCACGGCGTCGTCCCATGCGCGCAGGCCGCTGGGGGTGATCAGCCGCCGGCTGGTGATGGTGCCATCGGGTGCGGTGCGGACCTCGACGATGGCGCGCGGATTGCCGGCCATCAGGTCCGGGTAGACGATGTTGGGTTTGACGGCGGCCACCACCCGCCCGGCATACGTGGCCGAGGGGCCGGCGGCGCCGATGCTGGCCTGGGTCGCGCCGCCCGCGGCCAGTGCCGCCGCCGCAGCTGGGCTGGGCATTGCCGGGCTGGCGTTCGGGCTGGGGCTGGCTGCTCCGGCCAGGCGCATTGCCCGTTCGATCTGGTCTTTCTGGCGGGCATCCTGCTCGCGTTTTTCGGCCTGTTTGCGGGCCGCCTCGGCCTTTTGTTCCTGCTCGTGCCGCTTCGCTGCCTCGGCGGCCTGGCGGGTTTTGAGGGCTTCGGCGGCTTTTTGTTCGGCGAGTTTGCGTGCCGCTTCCGACGCGGCGCGCTGGCGCTCGGTGGCGATGGCCGCGTTACGGGTTTCCGGTGGCGAGGCGGCTTTCGGTGGGGCAGCCGGCGGCGGCGGGGCGGGGCGGGGCTGTGGCGCCGGTGCAGGAGGTGGTGGAGGCGCTGGCGCGGGCGCCAGGGTGGGCATGGCCGCCCACAGCTCGGCCTGTACCGTGGTGACCGGGGCGTCCCGCTGCCAGCGGGTGCCCCAGGCCAGCGCCAGCACAAGGACAACATGCACGGCCAGCGCCAGCCCGACCGACAGACCCTGGCCCGGCGGGGGGGCCGGCGCCCACAGTGCGGGGTCGTCAGGAATCCGGGTGACCGTGGCGGACATGGCAGGGGTTGTGATGGACGACAGGCGCTTGCGCGGGCTGAAGGCAGAGCCGCTCAGGGCGCCAGTTGCACGGCCAGACCGACCCGGCTGACGCCACCGCGCTGCAGCCGGTCCATGACTTTCACCACCACCTCATACTTCACCGCGCGGTCGGCGCTGATGACCACCGGCAGATCGGCCTGCCCGCCCTGCGCGGCCCGGACCTGCGCCAGCAGCTGGTCTGCCGCAACCGGCCGCTGGGAATCGCCGTGGCGCAGGCTCAGCGACTCGTCCCGCCCGATGGTGATCTGGATCAGCTGATCGGGCGTGCGTGCCGCCTTGCCGACGGAGGGCAGGTCGATCAGACTGGGGGTGATGAGCGGCGCGGTGACCATGAAGATGATCAGCAGCACCAGCATCACGTCAATGAAAGGCACCATGTTGATTTCGCTGATGGTGCGACGGCCCCGACCACGGCTGCGGGAAATGACGGCTGGCATGGCAGGCTCCGGTCCGCAGGGTTGACGGTCTCAGTGCCCCGAGGCCGAATGGGCCCCCAGGTTGCGCTGCAGGATGTTGGAAAACTCCTCGATGAAGGTCTCCAGCTTGTTGGCGACGCGATCAATGTCGTGTGCGAAGCGGTTGTAGGCCACCACCGCCGGGATGGCCGCGAACAGCCCGATGGCGGTAGCCACCAGCGCTTCGGCAATACCCGGTGCGACGGTTGCCAGGGTCACCTGTTGCAGGCTGGCCAGCCCGGTAAACGCATGCATGATGCCCCAGACCGTGCCGAACAGCCCCAGATACGGCGATACCGATCCGACCGAAGCCAGCAGTGACAGGTTCGATTCGATCGCGTCCAGCTCGCGCTGGTAACTGGCGCGCATGGCGCGCCGCGCGCCGTCAAGCACGGTGCCGGCGTCGGTGATGCCGCGCTCGCGCAGTTTCTGGAATTCGCGCATGCCGCTGGCAAAAATGCGTTCCATCGGGCCGGCGTTCTTGGCGTTCTGGGCGGCAGCGGCATAGAGGTCGTTCAGGCTGGTGCCGGACCAGAAATCGCGCTCGAAGCTGTCGTTGAGGGCGCGCACCCGCTTGAGCGTGAAAAACTTGCGAAAGATGGCGGCCCAGCTGGCGACCGATACCGCAACCAGCAGCAGCATGACCAGTTGCACGACCAGACTGGCATGCAACACAAGCTGGACGATGGACAGGTTCTGACTCATGAGCGCAGGGCCTCCAGGACAGGGGGGGGAATTCGGGTCGGCCGCAACGTCAGGGCATCGACCCAGCCGGCGCGCACCAGCGCCTCGCACAGCAGTTCGGCGGCACCGGTTGGCGGACGGCGCAGCGCGCGCTGGCGGATCAGCAGCGACGCGCGTCCGCCTTCAACCAGTTCGGCAGTCACCACCAGGCTGTCGTCCAGACGCGCCGGCCGGTGGTAACGCACCGACGCCTCGCTGACAACAAACTGGCCACCGGTCTGCTCCCGCAGCGCCTGCTGGTGCACCCCGCAGGCGCGCAGCCATTCGGTACGCGCACGCTCGAAAAACCGCAGGTAGTTGGCGTAGTACACGATGCCACCGGCGTCGGTGTCTTCCCAATACACCCGCACGGGCCATTCAAACAAGGCTGCGGTCACGCCAGCACCGCATGCAGACGGTCGGCGGCGCACTGCAGGTGCTCCATCGAGCTGGCGGTGGAGAACCGCACGAAACGGCCCGTGGTGGCGTTGCCGAAATCGCGCCCGGGAGTCACGGCCACCCGGGCACTGCGCATCAGGGCAAAGGCAAAGTCCCAGCTGTCGCCCACGCCCAGCCGAGCGGCGGCCTGGCTGCAATCGGCCCAGGCGTAAAACGCACCATCCGGCATCACCGGCACGGCAAGGCCCGCTTTCGCCAGCGCCGGTACAAAAAAGTCGCGCCGGGCCCGAAACTGGGCGCGTCGCTGCTCGTATTCGGCCAGGCTTTCGGGCTCGAAACAGGCCAGCGCGGCATATTGCGAGACAGCGCTGGCACAGATGAACAGGTTCTGCGCCAGCCGCTCCACGGCCGGCACCAGCGAATCCGGCACCACCAGCCAGCCCAGGCGCCAGCCGGTCATGTTGAAGTATTTGGAAAAGCTGTTGATGCTCACCACATCGTCACCCAGAGCCAGCGCCGACTGCCCGAAGCGGCTGTCATAGGACAGGCCAAGGTAAATCTCGTCGACCAGCGTGAAGCCGTCGTGTTCGCGCACGCATTGGTGGATACGGGCAAGTTCCTGCGGGTCGATCGAGGTGCCGGTGGGGTTCGAGGGCGACGCCAGAAGCACCCCGCGGGTGCGGGCTCCCCAGGCGGCCCGGACGGTGTCGGCGCCCAGCTGGAAGCGGCCCGCGGCGTCGGCCGGTATCAGCACCGGGCGGCCGTCGGCGGCGGTCACGAAGTGGCGGTTGCAAGGGTAGCTGGGGTCGGGCATCAGCACCTCGTCTCCGGCATCGATCAGCGCCAGGCAGGCCAGCTGAAGGGCGGCGGAGGCCCCGGCGGTGATGACAATACGCCGGGCCGGCACGTCCAGCCCGAAACGGCTGGCATACCAGCCGCTGAGTTGTTCGCGCAAGGCCGGCAGGCCCAGGGCAGGCGTGTACTGGGTGATGCCGTCCCGGATGCAGCGGTGCGCCATTTCACGCACCAGCGCCGGAGCGGTGAAATCGGGCTCGCCAATGTTGAGGAAAATCATCGGTTCACCGCTGCCGGCGAACTCGCGGGCCATTTGTCCGGCGGCCTTGGCGACCTCCATGACATAAAAGGGCTCGATGTTTTGAGCGCGGCGAGACAGGCGCATGGTGCTCCCCGATCAACGCGGGGCGCGTTCGGATTTGGGATCGGCCGCCACCTCGGCCGGACGCAAGCGTCGCGCCAGGCCATGCAGCACGCCGTTGACGTACTTGTGGCCATCGGTGCCGCCGAAGGACTTGGCCAGTTCGACACATTCGTTGATGATCACCCGCCAGGGCACATCGGGGCAATGCTGGAACTCGTAGCCACCGATCCACAGAACGGCCCGTTCGATCGGCGAAATCTCCGCCAGGCGCCGGTCCAGCAGCGGAACCAGAAGGGCGTCCAGTGCCTCGGCTTCGGCGATGCAGCCATGGAGCAACGCGTCAAAATGTACTGAGTCGGCCTTGTTGAATCCGCTCAGGTCCCGGGTGAAGGCGTCGATGGCAGTCGCCTCATTGCGGCCCACCAGATGCTGGTAGAGGGCCTGCACGGCGAACTCCCGGGCTCGCGAGCGGGCCGAGCGGGTTGGCGCTTTCGCACCGTCGGGTCTGGATTTGCCACCACGCCCGACCGCGCCGGCCGCGCTGCCCGGCAGGGGAGCCTGGGTACCGTCGGGCGTCATGCCAGATCCTCCAGCAGGTTGGCCATTTCGACGGCAACGCGGGCGGCGTCGCGTCCTTTTTCATGCTGGCGGGCCAGGGCCTGGGCCTCGTTCTCGGTGGTCAGGATGGCGTTGGCGACCGGCAGCTGGTAGTCCAGCGCAATGCGGCTGACACCGGCGCCGGATTCGTTGGCGACCAGTTCGAAATGGTAGGTCTCGCCGCGGATGATGCAGCCCAGGGCGATCAGCGCGTCGTACCGGTCGCGCTCTGCCAGTGCCTGCAGGGCCACCGGCACTTCCAGGGCGCCAGGCACCCGGACATGTTCGATGTGGCGGGGATTGACGCCAAGCGCCTGCAATTCCTGCAGGCAGGCCGAGGCCAGCGCGTCGGTGATTGATTCGTTGAAACGGGCCTGCACGATCCCGATGTGCAGCCTGCTGCCGTCCAGCTTGTCCGATTTGCCTTTTTCTGCGCCAAACATCTGTGTTTATTCCTTGGGGATGTACCCGGTGATTTCGAGGCCATAACCGGTCATGCTGGGCATGCGACGGGGTTGCCCCATGAGTTTCATGCGCTGTACGCCGCAGATGCGCAAAATCTGCGCGCCGATGCCGTAAGTGCGAAGGTCCATGCGGCCTCGCTGTGGCGCCTGGCTGGCCTGCGCCCGTCCTTCAAACTGCGTCAGCAACTGCTCGGCGCTCTCGCCGGCGTTGAGCAGCACGGCCACTCCCTGGCCGCGTTGGGCCAGGTAGGCCAGGCTGCTGTCCAGATCCCAGGAGTGCATGGTGCGGCCGGTCTCCAGCAGATCGAGGACGGAAAGCGGTTCGTGCACCCGCACCGGCACCTCGTCGCCGCTGGCCCAGCGGCCGCGGACCAGGGCCAGATGCACACCCTGGCTGGGTTTGTCGCGAAATGCATGGGCGGTGAATTCGCCATGGGCGGTTGCCAGCACGCGCGAGCCAACTTTTTCGACCAGCGACTCGGTGCGGCTGCGGTGGTGAATCAGGTCGGCGATGGTGCCGATCTTCAGCCCATGTTCGGCGGCAAAACGCTGCAGGTCCGGCAAGCGGGCCATCGTGCCGTCGTCATTCATGATTTCGCAGATCACGGCGGCGGGCGCGCAGCCCGCCATGGCTGCCAGGTCGCAGCCGGCTTCGGTGTGTCCGGCCCGCATGAGCACACCACCATCCACCGCCTGCAGCGGGAAGACATGGCCGGGCTGCACCAGGTCGTCGGGCCGCGATCCGGTGGCCACCGCCACCTGTACGGTACGCGCCCGGTCGGCCGCGGAAATGCCGGTGGTGACGCCTTCGGCCGCCTCGATGGATACGGTGAAGGCCGTGCTGTAGACGGTACCGTTGCGCGCCGCCATGGGCGGCAGGCGCAGGTATTCGCAGCGTTCGCGGGTGAGGGTCAGGCAGATCAGTCCCCGGCCGAAGCGGGCCATGAAGTTGATGGCTTCGGGGGTGACATGGTCGGCAGCCAGCACCAGATCGCCTTCGTTTTCCCGGTCTTCTTCGTCCACCAGGATGACCATGCGGCCGGCACGCAGATCGGCAACGATGTCATCGGTCGGGGAAATGGGTGCAGGGGGGCGTTCAGTCATGTCAGGGCTTTCGTCGGCAACTGCGGGTCGGTCGCGAGCATGCGTTCCACATAGCGCGCGATCAGGTCAATTTCGAGGTTCACCGGCGTGCCGGCCACCAGGCTGCCCAGTGCGGTGTTTTGCACGGTGTGGGGGATGAGGTTGATCCACACCTCGCAGCTGTCGGCGCTGTCAAGCACGCGGTTGACCGTCAGGCTGACGCCGTTGACGGTGATCGAGCCCTTGTAGGCAAGGAATCGGGCCAGCTCGCGCGGGGCGCGGATGCGCAGATCCCAGCTTTCGCCGATTTCGGCCATGGTGCTGACCACCCCGATCCCATCGACATGCCCGGAGACGATGTGGCCTCCCAGGCGGTCGTTGGCGCGCAGCGCTTTCTCCAGGTTGATCGGCCCGGGGCGGTCCAGCCCGGCGGTGCGGGCCAGGGACTCGGCCGATACGTCGACGGTGAACTCGCCGCCGTTGGCGTCGAAAGTGGTGACGGTCATGCACGCGCCGTTCAGTGCGATGCTGTCGCCCTGGCCCACGTCATCGAGGTAGCCAGCCGGCGCCTCGATGACAAGCCGCTTGCCGTGACTGAAAGAGCTGCCGAGGTCGTGGACGGCGGCGATGCGCCCCACGCCGGTAATGATTCCGGTGAACATGGCGCTATTCTCGCAGGGAAAACCCCAAGCCGTGCCGACCGGGCCGGCATGGACCGCCGCTCCGCGTGGCCACTGAGCCCCCTGATGGGCTTACAGCGCCGTAACGCCGGACAAAAACGGGTCCGGCGCCCCGAATCGGGCCAGTACCCTCAGGTCATCGCCCACCCGGTCGATTTGCTCGAAGCGAAGGCAATGGCCGTCCTCCAGCCGCTCGATGCCTGGCAAGCGGACCAGCGGTTGCCCCGGGCCCAGCAGGCGCGGCGCCAGATACACCAGCAACTCGTCGACCAGGGCGGCAGCCAGCAACGCGCCGCTGAGGGTGGGGCCGGCTTCGACATGCAACTCGTTGGTTTCGGACTGGCCCAGCAGTTCCATCAGAGCCGCCAGGTCAACCCGACCGGTGCCATCGGCGGGCAAACGGGTAATCTGCGCGCCGCGTGCGGCCAATGCCTCGGTCGCCGTGCCGCAGGCTGCCGTGCCGACGATACGCACCGTGCGGGGCAGGCCGAAAACGGCGGCATCCGGGGGTGTCTGCCAGTGGCTGTCGGCGATGACCAGGTGCGGCTGGCGGGGTGTTGCGCAGTGGCGCACGTCCAGGCGAGGGTTGTCGGCGAGAACCGTGCCCACGCCCGTGAGCACCGCGCAGGCCCGGGCCCGCCAGGTGTGGCCGTCCGCCCGCGCTGCCTCGCCGGTAATCCACTGGCTTGCGCCGTTGGCCAGGGCCGACGTGCCGTCCAGCGAGGCAGCCATCTTGAGCCTCACCCACGGCCGGCGGCGGATCATGCGGCTGAAAAAGCCGATGTTCAGTTCGCGACAGGACCTCGCTGCCGGGTGTTCGGGCGGCAGGACATCCACCACCACACCGGCACCGCGCAGGCGCGCCACGCCCCGTCCGGCGACCAGGGGGTTGGGGTCCAGGCTGGCCACGACGATGCGCGCTACGCCGGCGGCGACCAGCGCATCACAGCATGGCGGCGTGCGGCCGTGGTGGGAGCAGGGCTCCAGCGTCACCCAGGCGGTGCAACCGGTGGTGTCGGCGTTGCGCTGGCGGGCGTCCCGAAGGGCCATGACCTCGGCGTGCGGCCCGCCCGCCTGCTGGGTAAAACCCTCACCGATCACCGCCCCGTACCGGTCGGTCAGCACACAGCCGACCCGCGGGTTGGGGTTGCTGAGAAGCAGGGCGCTCCTGGCCAGGATGCCGGCGCGTTCAAGGGCGGGCGACTCGCCCGATGCGGCAGGGCCGACCTCGCTCACGAGTCGGAAGTCGGGCAGGTGGTTGACGGATTGGGGTCGAAAATACGCACCCTGCCGGACCGCTCGATAAACATGCAGCGGATTCGACTGGTCTTGCTGGATGCGATTTTCCAGCGGGCATTGGACGATCCGCCGATGGACGCCAGAAACCCGCTGCCGTCGTAGGCGAAGTAGTCGTTGGTGCCCGACTCCTTGGTCACGGTGACACCCGAAGGCGCTGCTGCCTCGGTTGCCACCAGGGTGTCGGTACCCGCCTGGTAGCTTTGATCCACGACGACGTCAACATACACCTGCCAGCCGTCGGCCCAGGCCGGTGGACTGGAGCAGCTGGCGGTGTCCGGATGGCAGAACGGTTGCACCATCACCCGCCGGTTGTCCTGCATCGCCCGGCTGCGGGCCTGCATGGCAGCCGTCTGCAGCGAGGTGGCCGTGGCCGCCACCTGCTGGCTGGCCATGAAATCCTGCATCGAAGGCACCGCCACCACCAGGAAAACAATGGCCAGCGCCATGGTCACGATCAGCTCGATGAGGGTAAAGCCGGCGTGGGCTGCCGACCGGCGCAAGGACCTCATGGCCAGCAGTCCTTGTTGCCGGTGACCCGTGAGCCGTTGCTGATCTTGCAGGCCTTGCCGCCGTTGCTGTCGAGCGAAAGGTGCGTGATGTTGGCCGGGTCGGCGCTGCGCATGCGCGCCTCCATCAGGACACAGTTGCCGATGCCACTTCCACAGGCTTCCGCAGAAAACTCGAAACACGCGCTCTCTGCCGCCGTGTCGCCGGAGAACTTTCGGATAACCGCACCCGAGGCGGCTCCGAAGGCGACATAGGCGTTGTACTGGGTGAAGTAACGCTCCTGCTGCTGCAAGGCCTGCATCAGGCCCGATCGACATTCCGCGCGGCGGCCTTTGGCGATCTGGTTGGTGTAGGCCGGATAAGCCACCGCCGCCAGGATGCCGATGATGGCCACCGTGATCATCAGCTCAATCAGCGTGAAGCCGCGTACGGACCGTTGAGGCATGGCAAAACTCCGAGGGATGATGCGAACCATCTTATCGTGAAGCGGCATCACTGGCGCAACTCCCGCCAGTTGACACGACCCGCTGGAATGATGATGGACTGAACGGAGTCCGTCGAAACCTGCACCGTGCCCGCGTCACTGAGTTTGGTACTGGAACCAATCACCTTCTGTTCGATGGATACGGTCCGCCGTCCGGTAGGTGAGCGCGCCGAATAGGACGTGTCATCGAGTTCCACCTGCAAGATCTTCACGACGCCAGGAATGCCGGGTTTCGCTTCGGGAGAACAACCGGGGACGGGCGCGCCAGTGACCGGATTGAGGCAATAGCGTCGTCCTGCGCCATCACCTGAACAGGTTCCCTCTGGAATTGCCGCGCTGAAAGCGATCAAGCCCAGCCCGAGGGTCGACTCGACGGCCACCCGTTCGCGGGTCTGAGGCAGGTTGAAATACCAGCCGCGGTACTTGCCCGTTCCCAGACCGAACGCGAACGTTGCCGAGCCCACCGTCACCGAGTTGCCTGACAGGGTTGCCGTCCGCTGATACAGCTTGGCTTTGGGAACGGCAAAATCCGTCGCCGTGGTTTCCAGCGAATCCCAGACGCCGTAAATGGCCTGGGTCTGCACCGTGGTGGCATCGGACGGTTCGACAAATTTGCCGGTGCCGAACAGAACCATCTGTCCCCGCTCATTGGCTTCGACAATGGCCGGTGGAATGGTGATCGGTTGTCTCGCACCCAGGCTGTCCGTGGCAACAAACAGCGGCGTCTTGACACTGCTGACCTTGAACACCGCATCGTTGAGGTTGCTGGTGCTCAGGCCCGCGGTGACGTCAAACTTCCACAGGTTGCCCTGCAGGTCGCCCGCATAGATGATTTGCGCTTCGCCCAGGGCACCGTTCAGCGCCGCCGGGTTGGACAGCCCGTTGACGATGGAGCCACTGGCATACGGCAGGCTCACCTTGAAATAGTTGGTGCCCAGCTGCCAGTTGGCATTGGCCGCCTTGTCCACACTCAGGAAGAACAAGGCCTGTTCCCCGTTGGTCTGGGTGTAGGAGTCGCTCTTGTAGTTGTTGTAGCCGCTACCCACCACGACAAACCATTTGTAGGTGGCGGGTGTGCCGGCCACCTTCAGCTTCATCAGCTGCGGCTGGGTGACGATATTGCCCATCTGCGGGTCGTCCTGGTCGGTGAACTCCCACAACACATTGGTGGTGGTGAACGACGCCGGCGCCGTGACGTCGAGCGCAAACAATCCCTGCGCACCCCCGCCCATGCCCGAGACGGCCAGGGTGCGCCAGTTCGCACCGACTTGCGCTTCGCTCACCAGCGGGACCGCATCCACATAGGGCTGGTGGGTATAGCCGGGGCGGGTCAGCTTGTTCAGGTTGGTCGCCACGGCACGGGGAATGTAGGCAAACATCTCCTTGCCGTCACTGGCGCGGAAGGCATGGAACATGCCGTCGTTGGCGCCCACATACAGCACGGCGGTGCGGCCGGAAACCGACTGGGCGAAAGCCAGATATCCCGGGCCGGTGATGGTCGGGTCCGCGCCCTGTTTGTAGACCGGGCCCGAGTTGATGATGTCGCCCATGACGCTCTTGCGGGCGCGCAAGGTGCCTCCGGTCTGACCGATTTCGTTGCTCCGCACGCCGCGCAGCCAGTTGATGCGTACATCGGCGAGGCTGTCAGTGGTACCCAGCCCGGGATTGGTGTTGAGCGAACTGAGCACGAGCGCGTCCAGGTCGTTTTTGTCCGCCACAGTGAACGGAATACCCACCATGGACCCGCTGTCCCGCTTCATGGTCAGGATTTTGCGGTCGGCCGGCCTGACGTACGGGTCCGGCGGTGTAGTGGTGCTGGTGGTGGACGCGAGGGTCAGGATTTTGCCCGCGTCCCAGACTACGGCCGAAAGTGCCTCGATGTCACCGGTGGACGTATTGAGCACCAGGCGGGTACGCTCGATGGTGCCGGTCCAGTCGCCGGCCTCGAACTTGGGCGCGAAGAAGTCGCCATCCGGGGAGTTGGCGGTAAATCGCGCCGAGCTGACGGCCGAGGTGGATGCCGCACCCCGCACGTTGGACGCCGCCTCGAAGAACTTGCGAATACCCGCAATCATTTTTGCGGCCTGGCTGGCGATGACATAACCGTCCGGGGTGTTGGGTGCGCTGGGGTCTTCCCACTCGGTGTTGTTGACCGCGCCGCCCTCGGTGCGGAACGGGTTGCCGTCGTCATTCTTGTCGACGAACCAGCCGTACTTGCCGGCCAGATAGGCCGCGCTGCGGCGGGGTTTGATGCCGCGGGGATTGGTGTCCTCAATGTCGCCGTTGCCGCCTTCGTCCACGTCAATGGTGAAGGTCTTGACCCGCACATCGCGCATGCTCATGCCGCCTTTGACGTCGGCCCGTATGGACTGGGTGTTGGCCCAGTAGGCCGCCCCGGCCCAGTAGTAGGCGGAATTGTTGGAGCCCGTGGTCTTGGTGGCCAGGTTGGTGTTGTTGCTGTTGGTATTGGGGTTGCCGGTCGTGTTCTGGGCCCGGCCTTTGGAGTCGACATAGGCGATGCTGGTGCCGGTTTCGAAGCCGGTCAGCAGGTTGGTCCAGTCGGTGGCGTCGAACAGCGTGGTGGTGCCGGGGATGGCCACCGCCGCACGGGTCAGGTCGGTGGAGGTTTCCATGGAGCTGCCGGATCGGCGATGGCCGGGCAGATGTTTGTCCCAGTGGGTGTTGACGTCGCCGATGTTCAGGATGAAATTGCTGCGCTCGCAGGCGTTTTGCACCGGGTCCTGCCAGATGGCGGGTGCTGTACCGCTGGTGGTGTAGTAGGGGAAACCGTCGGCCATGGCCGGGGTGGCCCCGTCAGTGGCCAGCGCCGTCGGCCCCAGACCCTGGAAATAGCGGATGGCCTCGTAGTACAGCTCACCCACCGGGTCCAGACCTTTGTAGTAGCCCAGCGTGCCGGTGCGGCCGAATTTGTTCAGGTAGTTGATCACACCACTGAATGCGTAGGTGGGCGAGGCATTCAGGGGATCAGTGGCGAACACGCCGGTGTTGGCGTCCCATTCCGGGTTGGCGTTGGTCTGCAGCACACCGTCCTGGTCCAGGAATTTCGGGCCGGTGAACTTCATCGGCGCCCGCAACACACCACCGTAGCGGGTACTGTCATCGGCCAGGTAACCGAAGGCCGACACCCGGGCGCGGATGTTGTAGCGCTGGATTTCGCCGATGGGTTTGTAGTTGCCATTCGGAAAGCGCTCACACAGGTCGGTCCGCGAGGTCTTTTCGGTGTCATCGCACACCTTGACCCGGGCAAACATGGCCGCCGTGGTGGTGACGGTTGCCGTACCGCTGGAAGCCACGGACACCTGATACTGGTCCGACGGAATGTAGACGTGGTAGTCGGTGCGGATGGTGTATTCGCGGTAAACGTTTTGAGGTGTATGAACGCGGAAAATGTTCTGAACTAACCACGGTTCGGCGACCGTGCGCACGTTTCCGTTGATTGTCCGTCGCGTCCCGTATCCGGTATATACGCCTGAACCACAGGAACCTGAAGCGACACTGGTGGGCGACCCACTAGCGTTAAGCGAGCCGATGAACGCCGTCGGTGATGACGTGTTCGCATTCGTGCACACGTTGATCGACGTGCTGTTGAACGTAAAAGTCCTTTGTGGAGACGACGCATTGGTGGCCGGAAAGTAGAAGTTCCGCGATGCAAAGGTTACGGTCTGGCTGCCTATCACCACCGACGGAAAGGGGGCGGTCGGTGTGGTGGTCGTCGTACCCGCGGTGGCGACATATACCGTGGTCAGGTACGCCGTCGCCGTGGTGATGGGTGACGGTGGAAGAGAGGTGGTGGTGCCGCCGGTCAGTACCGGAACCCCGGTGGTCGTCAGCGGCGGATCCGAGGTGGCCACCGTGGGCGATTCCACCGCGCTGGCCGAACTGACGGTGACCAGCGGATTGCTGATGGCCCAGGTGGTGGTGATGAAGGTGACCGTGTTGCCGGTTGGTGCCGGCGCGCCATAGGGGACGGTCACGGTGTTGGTAACCACGGTAGTGACGGTGACCGTGGCCGTGGTCGGGTTCAGATTGCCCGAGGTGCCCGGGGTGGTGCAACTGGCGCCGGCGTTGGAGGTGCCGAACCAGACCTTGTCCTGACAGCCGCCCCCGTAAACGTCGGAGCCCGTGATAAACGGCGGGATGACCCGGCCCACCATGGCCTGCGGAAAGCGTTTGGAGGGGAAATAGGTGCCGTTGTGCAGGTTCCAGCCGTTGTAGAGATAGGCGCGCTGCAGGATGGTGGTGTCAGCGGTGTCGACGGCCCGGTCCCCGCCGGTCAGTGCATAACGCAACAGGTCGATGGACGAGGTGGTGACGTAGTTCAGCGCGTTGCCGCTGTAGCGCCCGCCACCCGAGGCGGCGGTTTCGCAGTAGCCGTCGGTGTCAACGTTGCCGGTGCGCAGGAAATATTCGCCGTTGACCGGGGCGCCGACGGTGGTGTCCCGGTACTTGTAACAACCCTTGGGGTCGAAGTACCCCAGGTAGGTGGTGGCGTGGTTGTAATCCGCCTGCCGGTAGGCCGCGCCGACGGTCGGGAATTCGACCGACAGCGCCAGGGCGATGTTGATCGCCTGCGTGTTGACGGCTACCGGCCCGATGCTCAGGTC
This sequence comes from Curvibacter sp. T50, assembly GCF_057219955.1. Taxonomy (NCBI): domain Bacteria; kingdom Pseudomonadati; phylum Pseudomonadota; class Betaproteobacteria; order Burkholderiales; family Comamonadaceae; genus Curvibacter; species Curvibacter sp. T50. Next base: position 1,301,114 of record NZ_JBXVVU010000001.1, on the reverse strand, counting down.
CACGGTCGGGAAGGATGGCGGTGTCTGTGCGGTGCTGCCGCCGATGACCAGCGCCGCCGCGCACACGATGCCCGGCGAGACCAGGGTTCGGAAGAATTGCAGTATGCGTCGCATCGGGGTCCCCGTTCAGTTGGTGGTGGCCACGGGTTTGGAGATCACCGCCTGCAACACCACCTGGGTTTCGGTACGCAGGCCGTAGCCGATGGCGGTGACAATGTAGGCGTCGTAGGGCTTGCCGGCGGTTGCCGACCGGTTGCGGAAGCTCAAAGCGGTTTTTTCGATGACGTACCGTGGCAGGCGCGAGGGCAAGGCGCCGCCGGTGGATGTGGCGAACTGGCTGTCGGTGACGGCGCCGCCGCTGAAGGTGGTGCGGCCGGTGAACTCGCCAAAAATGCTGTAGGCCCGATCGGCACTGGTTTCAGCCGTCTCGAAAATCGGCCGGTACACCGACAGCAGCGAGGTGGAACCGGAGGCCGGGAACAGACGGCCGCAGTAACCACGGGTGTCTGTTTCGGTGCTGCAGCCGTCGCCGGCCGGCAGCGTGCCGAACATGGCCACCCGGGTGCCCATGGAGGTGGGGCCCATGATGTCGATCTCGGCGTCGGACAAGGCCGCCTCGGCCGCCTGCAAGGCGGTCTGCCGGTCGCGGTCATTGCGGGCGGCGCGTTCGCCCAGGGTCGCCACCCGCGAGCTGACGGAGGCGATGACAAACACGATGCTCATCATGATCAGCACCATGACCAGCGCCATGCCACGCTGGCCGGCGGACCGTCCGCGCGGGCGGTGGGGGATAGGGTGTACGACGCGGGTCATAAGGCGGTGTTGCGGACGTGAAACGTGGTGGTGAAAACGCGCCGCAAGCGGGTGTCGGCGGGCGCGGTGAATTTCAGCCCGGCTTCACTGGGACTGCAACTGGCGGTGGCGGTCGCGCTCTCGCAGGTAAAGGCGCGTCCCATGGGGTAATACTCGTTTTCCGCGCTGGTGGCGCTGGCCCCCTGGCCCGAGCCGACAGGGCCGCGCAGCACCATGCCCACCCGGATGGCAACCACGCGGTTCCAGTTGGGATTGAGTGCGGGGTCATCCCATGCCGCGTCGGCACTGACCCAGCGGTCGACCACTTCGTCGGGGGTCGTGTCGGTGTCCACACCGTACATGACCTGGAAAGAATCGATCCCCTTGATCAGTTGTGTGGTGCTGAATGTCCCGCCACCCTGGCGCATGCAATAGAGCTCCGACTCTCCGCTGGCGGAATTCACCCGCACGAAAAATCCGCTGTGCCCGATGTCAGTCACGCCACTGGGGTAGGGCACCGCGATTCCCGAGCAGTCGATCATGGTCCCGTCAGCAACGAAATTGCCGCCGCTGACCAGGCCGACGGCAGGGTTGGCGGGATCGGGCAGATTCGAGCCGAAGAACCGGATGATCAAGGCGTCGCTGCCATTGACCACGTTGCTGCCGGAGTAGCTGAGACTGCCGCCGCCGGTCAGTGTCTGCGCGTTGCGGCCTTCGATGCGCCAGGTGCCACCCGGCGGGCCGGTAAATACGCTGTCCGCCAGGAGGCCTGACGCCGAAGGCGGACCGGTACGCTCCTGAAAACCCGCCTGCCGGATGGCCTGGCCGATGATTTCGAAGGCAAAACGGGCGTTGTCCTCCAGTTCCTGGCCGGCGTCCACGGTCCGGTAGCTGGAACTGGTCACGGAAAACAGCGCCACCGTGGCCATGATGACCAGCAGCATGAGCACCATGCCAACGAGCATTTCCACCAGGGTCAGACCCTGCTGGCGCAGGCGGGTGGCGACGGAGCGGATGGGCAAGGCGTTCATATGCCGTCAATTTCCTGCTGGTTGCCGAACAGGGTGATGACCATTTTCGGGCGGACGTTGCTGTTGGCATCGGTGGCGGTCAAGGTGTCGTCGCCAGTGCCGGAGGGGCCGGTTTTGGCCTCCCAGCCGAACTTGATGACCATCAGATCCCCGGTGTCGTTGCATTCCCAGCGGTACAGGCCCGCGGCCGACCCGGTGGTCTCCCGGGGCTCGGTGTCTTTGCAGACCACCGCCCGTCCGCCAGGAAGCGAGCCGATCACCCGCCGGGACCAGTCCCACACGGCCATGTTGACCATCTGCGTGGGGGTGCAGTCGGACGTCTTGCAGCGATCGGTCGGCAGGGCGGGTGGACTGCCGGTGTCAATGGTGAAGGTGTTGGTTGCACCGCCTGCCGTGGCGATGACCGACGGTGGAACCATCTGCATGATGTCGCTGTAGTCGCGCGCCAGGCTGGTGGCGATCGAGGCATTGCGGGAGAATTGCCCGGAGCGCAAACTGGCCAGCATGAGGCCGCCGGCACCGAGCATGCCCAGCGCAAAGATGACCAGCGCCACCAGAACTTCGATCAGGGTCATGCCGACCGCAGCCGCGCGGCGGCTGCGCCGGGAAGCAAGAAACGGTTTTTTTGCCATGGTGGCACTGTGCCGCAGGCTTTGGCGTTGGTCGAATGGACAGCGACGGGCGGCGGAAGTCGGGCGACAGGCGGGAGGCCAGGCCAGGGCCTCCGCCGAGGTCAGCGTCGGACCTCGTCGACCAGCGCGCGGAAGTCGTCGATGTCTTCGAAGCTGCGGTAGACGCTGGCAAAGCGGATGTAGGCCACTTTGTCCAGCTTTTTGAGCTCGCGCATCACCCATTCACCCAGGCGGCTCGACGGCAGTTCGCGGGCGCCCTGGCTGAGCATGCGTTCCTCAATGCGCTCGATGGCGCTGTCCACCTGTTCGGTGCTGACCGGCCGCTTGCGCAGCGCCAGATTGAAGGAGGCCCGCAGCTTTTCGCGTTCGTACTCGATGCGGCGACCGTCCTTCTTGACGATGGACGGGAAGTTCACTTCCGGGCGTTCATAGGTCGTGAAGCGCTTCTCGCAGGCGGCGCACTGCCGGCGGCGACGGATGGAATCGCCCTCTTCGGACACACGGGTTTCGACCACCTGGGTCTCCGCATGGCCGCAGAAAGGGCATTTCATGGCGTTCGCCCCGAGATTTCAGGCGTTTTTGGCACAAACCCAGCGTAAAACAGTCGCAGACAGCTATGAAAAAAGGAGTGTCTGCGCATCATCCCGGCCTCAGCGGTAGACCGGGAAGCGGCTGGTCAGCGCATTCACCCGCGCGCGCACCGCGTCAATATGGGCCGCATCGCGGGGGTTATCGAGCACGTCGGCGATCAGGTGGGCGGTCAGGCGGGCCTCTTCTTCCTTGAAGCCCCGGGTGGTCATGGCCGGGGTGCCGATGCGCACACCGCTGGTGACCATGGGCTTTTCCGGGTCATTCGGGATGGCGTTCTTGTTGATCGTCATGTGGGCGCTGCCCAGCACGGCTTCGGCTTCCTTGCCGGTGATGCCCTTGGCGCGCAGATCGACCAGCATCACGTGGCTCTGGGTGCCGCCGCTGACGATGCGCAGGCCGCGCTGGGTCAGGGTCTCCGCCACCACGCGGGCATTGGTCACCACCTGCTGCTGGTAGGTGGTGAATTCGGGCGCCAGCGCCTCTTTGAAGGCCACCGCCTTGGCCGCGATGACATGCATCAGCGGGCCGCCTTGCAGGCCGGGGAAGATGGCGCTGTTGATGGCCTTTTCGTGCTGAGCCTTCATCAGGATGATGCCGCCGCGCGGGCCGCGCAGGCTCTTGTGGGTGGTGGAGGTCACCACATCGGCATGGGGCACCGGGTTGGGGTAGACGCCTGCGGCGATCAGGCCGGCGTAATGCGCCATGTCGACCATGAAGATGGCGCCGACGTCGCGCGCCACCTTGGCAAAGCGCTCGAAATCGATGTGCAGGCTGTAGGCCGAGGCGCCGGCGATGATGAGCTTCGGTTTCGTCTCGTGCGCCTTGCGCTCCATCGCGTCGTAGTCGATGGCCTCGTTGGCATCCAGCCCGTAGGAGACCACGTTGAACCATTTGCCGGACATGTTCAGCGGCATGCCGTGCGTCAGGTGGCCGCCTTCGGCCAGACTCATGCCCATGATGGTGTCGCCGGGCTTCAGGAAAGCCAGAAACACGGCTTCGTTGGCGGACGCGCCGCAATGCGGTTGCACGTTGGCGCAATCGGCGCCAAAGAGCTGCTTGACGCGGTCGATGGCCAGCTGCTCGGCGATGTCGACGAATTCGCAGCCGCCGTAGTAACGTTTGCCCGGGTAGCCCTCGGCGTATTTGTTGGTCAGCTGGGTGCCCTGCGCGGCCATGACGGCGGGCGAAGCGTAGTTTTCGCTGGCAATCAGCTCGATGTGGTCTTCCTGGCGGCGGTTCTCGGCCTGGATGGCGCTCCACAGCTCAGGGTCGGTGTGCTCGATCAGAATGTTTCGGTTGTACATGGCAGTCCTTCAAGACGTGGTTCCTTGCGCGGTGACAAGGGCTGCCCAGGCGAACGGCGGAACGCGTCGGCCATTTCAGCCGGGCGGTGCGCTTCCCAGTGGTTTTCCGGCCGGTCGGGCCGGGAGTCCACGTCAGCGCCGGGCATCCATCCGATGGAATCCGGGCCTATCGCCAGTTGCGCACAGCCGCAAGTGTAACCGGCGTCGCCCATCGGGCGGGGCGGCGTTTCCGGTCAGCGCAGGTCCAGCGCGGCGACGCGCTCCGCGTCCGCCGACGACTCCGCAGGCAATTTGGCCGGGATGGGCGCGGGCAGGTTCGGTGTCAGGGTGGTGGGGGCGGGGCGTCCTTTGGCGACGGCCTGCAGCCGGGTGTGTTCGGCCAGCACTTTGGCGGTGTAGCCGCCGTCGTGCTCCAGATTGGCCGCGCCGACATAGTATTTGAGGCCGCCCTCCAGCGAGCCGGCACGCGCAATGCACTCCTGCAGCACCTTGACGCCGACCCGCAGGTTGCTGACCGGGTCGAACGCGGCCAGCCGGCCACCGAAGTGTTCGTACTTGTCGGCATGCACACCGGTCATGACCTGCATCAGGCCCTGTGCGCCGACGGCACTTTGGGCGAAGGGGTTGAAGTTGGACTCCACCGCCATGATCGCAAGAATCAGGGTCGGGTCCAGCCGGGCGCGCGCACCGGCTTCGTACGCCGCGGCAACCAGGGCCGAAAGCGGTTCGGGCGCGACGCGGTATTTGCGCGCCAGCCAGTGGGCTACAGCGGCCTGCTCTTTGGGCAACTCGCGCGGATCGGTGGCGGTGGCCCGGCCAATGGCATCAGGCTCCGGTTCCAGGCCCAGCTGGGCGGTTTGCCGTGCGGTGAGCCAGTTCATCAGCTGGGTCTCGCCGGCGAGGCGCAAGTCGGGCCGCGCCACCAGGGCAATGGCGGCGAACACCACCAGCAAGCCAATCAAGGCAAAACTGTGGTGGGTCAAGGCAATGAAGCCTTTGTGGATCAATCCTGTCCAGCGCAACTGGGGCAGGGGCATGGCGGTGTTTGACGCTGTCATAGCACTTCCTTTCTCGCATGGGGCCTGGCTCGGGGTCTGCTTTCGCAGGGGCCTGGCGCCTCGTGTGGATTGGTACGCTGTCGGCTGGGGCAACGGTTCCGGGTTCCGGATCCCGTGGATTTGCCCTTTCAGCCGACTCAGCCGGGGTCGGCAGCGGATACGGGTTGTCCCTAGGTTTTGAGGGACGGTTGGATTCTAGGCAGGGTTTTAATCACCGGTCAATAATATGAAAGCGCTCTCTAATATTAATAAGTATATAAAAAAAGCCTGTTTGCGCAGTTTTTCGCGAAAGCGCCGTATTCGTCCACCGTCTGCGGGTGAAGCAGCGTCCGCCCGACAATCCGCCTTCGTGCCGCTATTGAAATTCCTTATTGGCAGACCTGGCGGTGATGGGCTAACCTGAGGTCGCTTGGCAATGTCCGAGCATTCGGGCCTGCGGTGCTGCGGTTTCCTCAACGAAACAGTGGCAACCGAGCCCACAGACGGAGGCAATCCGTTGCCTCCCCGGAATGGCGCCCGATACCCGCGCCGCTCCGAAACCCGACGGCAAGGACCTGCGGTTCGCCGTCAAGCCCGGGTGTTGGGTGGATAACCTGGCCCCCGGGCTTTTTCACGCCCTGGTGTCTGTGGGTGACTACCCGGATGAACCGTGCGGGCCGGTGGTGGCATGATGGTTCCATGTCCGCGTCCGTACCCTCGTCAGTACCCTCGTCCGCTTTTTCGCACCGCCCCTCAGGCTCATCGCGGTGGCCGAGGTGGCTGGGTTGGCTGGCGGCTGGCTGGCTCCTGGTGTGGGCGCTGGGCTGGCTGGTGCTGCCGCCGGTGCTGCGTCACCAGGCCGAGAAGCACGCCAGTGAAGCCCTGGGTCGCGAGGTCCGCGTGGGACAGGTCGATTTCAGGCCCTGGTCGCTGGAGCTGGAAGTTCGTGACCTGTCTGTCGCCGGAGCGTCGGGTGGCGAGCCGCAGCTGCAGGTGGCGCGGATTCACGTCAATGCCGAGCTGGAGTCGCTGTTTCGCCTGGCGCCCGTGGTGCAGTCGGTCACCGTCGAATCGCCGACCGTGCGGCTGGAACGTCAGGGGGACGGGCGCTATGACGTGGACGACATGCTCAACCGCCTGCGGCGCGCGCCGGAGACCGCCGCCGCCGAGCCCGCGCGATTCGCGTTGTACAACCTGCGCCTGAGCGGCGGCACCGTCGTGTTTGACGACCAGCCGGTCGGCAAGGTCCACCGGGTCGACGCGCTGGAGGTTGCCGTGCCGTTCCTCAGCAATCTGGACGCTCACCGGGAGGTCCACACCGAGCCCTTGCTGGCCCTGCGCCTCAACGGGGTGGTTTTCGATACCCGGGCCCAATCCACACCATTCGCGCGCACCCAAAGGACCGACGCGACCCTCAGGTTCGCCGGTCTGGATCTGACACCTTACCTGGCGTATTTGCCGGCCGATCTGCCGGTCCGCCTCACCGGGGCGGTGGTGGATGCCGACCTGCGGGTGAACTTCGAGCAGGTCGACAAGCCGGTCGTGCGGATCACCGGGAAGGTCGCGGCCCGTGATGTGGCGCTGGTGGACCCCGGCCGACGGCCGCTGCTGGAGGTGGGTCGGATCGCCGTGAGCCTGTCCGACCTGCAACCGTTGGCCCGACAGGTCGATCTGGAATCCGTGGAGGTCGAGGCCCCCAGCCTGACGCTGGCGCGTGCCCGGGACGGTCGCCTGCTCATGCCGGGAAATCGCAAACCCGATCCGGAACCATCGAAAAAGATAGCAACAAGCGACGAAAATTCGCTGGGTATCGGCCAAAAGTCCTTTGAATCGTCGAAAAACACCTGGAAAGCCGCCCTGCAGCGGCTTGCGCTGCGTGACGTCCGGGTGAACTGGACGGATGAGTCCACGGTGGTCACCCCGGGCCAGCCCTCCGCCCGCCTGCAGCTGCGTGAGGGGCGACTGGAGGTTTTGGCGCTGACCTGGCCTTTGCCGGACGGCACCGGCACCGCGGCGCGCTTTGACGGCAGTGCGGTCCTGGCCGGCCCGCCGGGGGGGAAAGCGGCTTCCGGCGCATCGGCGGGTGCGGCGCTGGCGTTCGCCGGCACGGTGTCTGCCACGGCGGTTCGGACGACGGCGACCTTGGCTGACTGGCAACTGGCCTGGATCGAGCCCTATGTCGCACAGGCGCTTGTGCCCCGCCTTGGCGGCAAGCTGGCGGTGGCTGTCGCGGCCACCGTGCCGCTGGCGGCAGACGGCGGCACGGCGGAAAAGCCGTCCCTGCGGGTGGACCGCTTGCGCGCGGAACGGCTGGAACTGGTTCGCGACGGCGCCGTGCTGGCCAGCGTGCGGCAGCTGGACCTGGCCGATGCCGCCATCGACCCGGTGGCGCGGTCCGTGTCGCTGGGGCGGGTGCTGGTCGATCAACCGCGGACGGTCGTCAGCCGGGATGCCCAGGGGGAGTGGATGGCGCAGCGCTGGCTGCGGGTGCCCGACACGCCCGCTGCCTCGTCGCTTGCGCCCACCGCATCAGCCACTGCGCCCGCGTGGAAGCTGGATGCGGGCGAGATTCGGGTCGTCGCCGGCGCCCTGCAATGGCGCGATGAGGCGGCGCGGTCCCCGGTTGCGGTGGATCTGTCAGGGTTGCAGGCGCAGTTGACGCAGTTTTCCCTGGGCGGCGCCCGGCCGGTGAAGGTGCAGCTGGCGGCCCGCGTGCATGCGCCCGACCGGGAAGGGGGCGCTGTCGACTTCCAGGGGCTGGCGACGCTGAGTCCCGTGACCAGTCAGGGCAAGCTGGTGGTGGAGCGTCTGCCGGTCCATCTCTTCGAGCCGTATTTCGGTGGGGCGCTCAATGTGGACATCCTCCGCGCGGACACCGGGTTTCGCGGACAGGTGGAGGTGGCGATGCTGCCCGCCGGCCCCCGGGCGCGGGTGAGCGGCGATCTGCTGGTCGAAGATTTTCAGGCCCACAGCGCCGTGGCTGCGCTGGTCGGTGGCCCGGCGACCGGCGCGGCGACCGCAACGGCGCCAGCGGCCGTTCCGGCGCTGGGGGAGGATCTGCTGAGCTGGAAAATGCTCAGCGTCAGGGGTGTCGAGCTGTCGCTGGCGCCCGGCCAGGCCATGGACCTGGCGGTCGCCGAAACCGCCCTGGACGATTTTTATGCCCGGGTGATCCTCAATGAACAGGGGCGGCTGAATCTGCAGGACATGGTCAGAACCCCAGCCTCGGCGAGTACGGCGACCGCAGCAACCATGGCGACGACTGCCACAACAGCAACGGTGGGGACTGCCGCGACTGGCGGGAGCACCGCAGCGGGCGAGCCGACCATACGGATCGGTCCGGTCAGCCTGGTTGGCGGGCGTGTGGCGTTCTCGGACCGGTTCATCAAACCCAACTACTCGGCCAATCTGACCGAGCTGACCGGTCGGCTTGGTGGTTTTTCCACCGCCGTCGCGGCAGGCACCCCCCAGCTGGCCGACCTGGAGTTGCGCGGCCGCGCGGAGGGAACGGCTGCCCTGGAGATTCTGGGCAAGGTCAATCCGCTCGCCCGGCCACTGGCGCTGGACATCCAGGGCAAGGTCCGTGACCTCGAACTGGCACCACTGTCGCCTTACTCGGTCAAATATGCCGGGCATGGCATCGAACGCGGCAAGCTCAGTGTGGACGTCGCTTACAGGGTGCAGCCCGACGGGCAGCTCACCGCGTCCAATGCCATCGTGCTCAACCAGCTGTCCTTCGGCGACAAGGTCGAGGGCGCGCCGGCCAGCCTGCCGGTGAAGCTGGCGGTGGCCTTGCTGGCCGACCGCAACGGGGTGATAGACATCAACCTTCCGGTCAGCGGCTCGCTCAATGACCCGCAGTTTCGTATCGGGCCGATCATTTTCAAACTGATCGTCAATCTCGTGGTCAAGGCGATCACTGCGCCGTTTTCGCTGCTGGCGGGGGCGCTGGGCGGTGGCGACGAACTGTCGCAGGTGAGTTTTGCGCCGGGTAGCGCCGCGCTGGGCGACAGTGCGCGTGCGGGCCTGGACAAGGTTGCGCAGGCGCTCGCGCAACGGCCCGGCCTGCGCATGACGGTGGTGGGCACGGCACGGCTGGACATCGAACGCGACGGTTTGCAGCGCGAACGGCTGGACGCCATGGTGCGGGCCGAAAAGCGCCGGGGCCAGGTGGCTGCCGGTCTGCCGGCCGATACGCCGACTGCGGTGGTGACGCCGGCGGATTATCCGCAATGGCTCAAGGCAGTCTATCGTCGAGCGGACATTCCCAAGCCCCGCAACCTGGTGGGCCTGGCGCGTGACCTGCCGGTCGCGGAAATGGAGGCGCTGTTGCTGGCCAGTCTTCCGGTCGAGGAGGAAATGGTGCGCGAGCTGGCCACGCGCCGCGGCGTTGTGGTGCGCGACTACCTGGCCAGTCGGCAGATTTCGCCGGATCGCCTTTTCCTGGGCGCGCCCAGGACGGCGGCCGCCGCCGACGGTGGTCTCGCGGGGCCTGCGGCGCCTGACGCCGCCGGCACGGCGTCAGGCAGCCGCAAACCCTGGAGCCCCCACGCCGAGTTGAGTCTGGGCACCCGCTGAGGCGCCGGGGGGTTCCGGCGCGGTCTGGCGCAACCCGATCGGAGACTCAGGAGCCCGATCCCGCGACTTCGGAGCGGATCAGCCAGCGCCCGTCGGGCGCGCGAACCAGTACCAGCGTTTTGGAGATCGTTTCGTCCATGCCACTGGCCTGGTAGCGCTGCTGGAATTGCACCCGCGCCGTATCCGACCCCTGGGTGCTGATCACCATCCGGTCCAGGCTGACCTGGGGGTTGCGGGCCTTGCCGATGCGTTCACGGCGCTGTTGCACCCATTGGTCGCGGCGCACGCCCGATGCGGGCACGAAGTCCGGGCTGTAGGCCGCCAGATAGGCTTCCACGTTCTGCGCGGACCAGACGCTGGCCCAGGTGCGCACGGCCCGATCAATGTCACCCAGATCCGGGCTGGGGCCGGAGGGCCTGCCACCCCCCACGGCGGGTGCCGGGGGTGCAGCCACTGCCGCCGGCGCTGCGGCAGCCGCGGCAGCCGCGGCTGGCGTGGCCGGCGTGACCGGGACAGTGACGGTGGGAACCGGGACACTGGCGGTGGGCATGGGCAAAGGCAGGCGCGAGGCGGCACTGGCCGCGCGTGCCGGCGCCGCTGCCGACCGGGGCAGTTCCGCCTGGCGGGTATCGGCATCGTCAGGCAGGAGCCAGACCCACGCGATCGCGCCGAGCAGCACGACTGCGCAGGCGGCGGCAAGCACCCGCGCGGGTGTGGTCTGCATCACGTAACGGATCCGGCGGTGCAGCGGTTTGACCCGTTGGCCGCGCTGGCGCGCTTTTTCCTGGGTGCGGATTTCGTCCATCGCGAACAGGAGCACAACCAGGCCGGCAATCAGCGCCAGGGCCAACGCGGCGGCACGCAGGTCGGACGGCACCAGCAACAGGATGAGTGCCAGAACCAGAAGGCCCCCCAGGGCCGCCAGAGTCAGGGGATTGGACCGGGTCGAATTCATACGGGTGCGGAAGATACACCTTGAAACCCCCTCCTTTGACCCCGGAAAGGAAAAAAACCGGCCCAGGCCGGCAGTTTTCCCGCCTGTGGCGGCGGGGCAGGGGGTCAACGGGCCGTTCAGGCCAGGCGTGCGGGTGACATTTCGACAACCCGGCCACGGGTTGCGGTGTCAACGTCAAGACCGACTTTTTCCGTCGCTGTCGGTGTGGTCAGCGAAGGCATCGGCCTCGGGGCTTCCCCGGCGGGTGCTTTCATCCACGCAGATGCTGCGGATGCCACAACGGCAGCAACACACAGACTGGCAATCACCCGAAACGGGGTGCCGCGCAGCAGTTGCCGGGCACGGTGTTTCCACGGCACCAGGCTTTGTCCGCGCTGACGGGCCTTCTCGATGGTTCGGACTTCGTCGAGGACAAACAGGCCGACCAGAATGCCGCCGATCACGGCCAGGGCGATGGTGGTTCCCAGGTATTCGCCCGGAACCGATGCGGCCACCAGACCCACAAGGGCGACGTAGACAGAGACAACAATGAGAACGAAAGCATTCAACTTCATGAATTCAAGCTTAGCAGATGCAACGCTTTGTTACGACATCGTGACGCACATCAATGGGGCGTTCGTAAGCATTAGTTCTCGGTTTCCCACTTTTCGTTCCAGGTTTCCCGCGTCGGGCGCGGGTCGCAAGCGAAATCCGGCGCCCGGCGAAGCTGGGAGTTGCCGCTCACGGCAGGGGCTGTATCGCCTGTTCCACGACCGCTCGCACCATGTCGCAGGCCCGTCGCTGGGTCTCGGTGACCGGCCGCCGGCTGGAACGGACCAGGCTGAGCTGGCTCATCAGCTGCGGCGAGTGGATGCGTCGCAAACTCAGGCGCATCGGGTCGCTGAAGCCGGCGAGGGTGTAGGCCGGCAAAACGGCATGGCCCAGACCCTCGCGCACCAGACTCAGGATGGCGTTGAGCCCGTCGACTTCCATCGCGACATGCAGCGGGCAGCCGAGAGTGACCGCTTCGCCGTCCATCAGCAGCCGGAACGCGTTGGGGCGGCTGGGCAGGATCAGCGGCAGCGCAAGAACTTCGCGCAGGCTGATGGATTCGCTGGCCGCCAGGGCGGGAGCGACCCCGGGGGCGACTTCCGGTCGGTTGGAAATCAGCGCCAGTTCCTCAGTCCGCAAGATGGTCGCCTCCAGGTCGGGCGAGGGTGCCGGGTTGTACAGCACCGCCAGGTCCAGGTGACCCAGACGCAGGTTTTCGTTCATCTGCAGGGAAAAGCCCTCGGTCAGGGTCAGCTGGGCGTTGGGCAACTGGGACCGAAAGGCCTGCACCAGTGGCACCGTCATCAGCCGCGACAGGCTGGGTGGCAGCCCGATCGAGACATGGCCGGCGGCCTCGCCGCGCCGTGTGCGCATGTCCTCCCGGGCGGCGGCCACCTGGTGCAGGATGCCGCGGGCATGGTCCAGCAGCAATTTGCCGGCTTCGGTGGGCACTGCGCCGCGGCCGTTGCGGATCAGCAGGTTCTGCCGCAGTTCCACCTCCAGCAGACGGACCTGGCGGCTGAGAGCGGGTTGCGCAATGTCCAGCGCGATGGATGCCCGGGTAAAACTGCCCAGTTCCGCCACGCGGACGAAATACTCCAGTTGCTTCAGGTCCATGCCGACATCTATTAAAAGTTGGGATAGCTGATAGATGGTACAGCGCCTTTTGGCATAACACACCGGCTTTCAGAATCGCACCATCATGACCTGCGCCTCATTGCATGCTCCGCCCGCCCCGCTGCGGGCAATCTCTTCGATGGCAACGCGCGCGTTGCTGGCCGAACTGGCACATGCCGCGGCGCGCCAGGGGCTTGCGACGGCGCAGATCGAGTCCGTCGGTGGCGTTGACGCGGCACGACGCGTGCAGGCCGGTGAAGCCTTTGACCTGGTCTTTCTGGCCGCTGATGCGATCGAGCTGCTGTTGGAGGCCGGCCATCTGCAGGCGGGCAGCCGGGTTGATCTGGTGCGATCTTCGGTGGCGGCAGCGGTGGCCAGCGGAGCGTCCGTGCCGGATATCGCCAGCGAGGACGCGTTGCGAGCGGCGGTTGTGGCGGCGCCCACCATCGGCTTTTCGACCGGTCCCAGCGGCACGGCCTTGCTGCGTCTGTTTGAGCGCTGGGGCCTGAAATTACAACTGGCTGAGCGGCTGCGCCAGGCCCCGGCCGGTGTGCCGGTTGCCCGGCTGGTGGCGACCGGCGAGGTGGCCCTGGGCTTTCAGCAGCGCAGCGAGCTGTTGGGGGCGGAGGGCATCCAGCTGGTTGGCGATCTGCCCGCGGCTGTTGCGATCACGACCGTTTTTTCCGCCGGCCTCGGGGCCGGTACCGTCCAGGGTGATGCCGCACGGGCATTACTGGCTTTTTTCAACTCGCCCGAAGCGGTCGCCGTCAAGCGCCGCCACGGCATGGAGCCCGCATGAGCCTGATCATCGACTGCCACGGCCACTACACCACCGCGCCCAAGGCGCTGGAAACCTGGCGCAACCGCCAGATCGCCGGCATCCAGGACCCGGCTGCCATGCCCAGGGCGTCGGAGCTGCAGATTTCGGACGACGAACTACGCGAGTCGATCGAGACCAACCAGCTGCGCCTGATGAAAGAGCGCGGCAGCGACCTCACGCTGTTTTCGCCGCGCGCCAGCTTCATGGCGCACCACATCGGCGACTTCAACGTGTCGAGCACCTGGGCCGCGATCTGCAACGAGCTGTGCTTTCGCGTGAGCCAGCTGTTCCCCGACCACTTCGTGCCGGTGGCCATGCTGCCGCAAAGCCCTGGCGTGGACCCGGCCACCTGCATCCCCGAGCTGGAGAAGTGCGTCAAGGAATACGGTGCCGTCGGCATCAACCTGAACCCGGACCCGTCGGGCGGCCACTGGACCAGCCCGCCGCTGACCGACCGCCACTGGTACCCCATCTACGAGAAGATGGTGGAGTACGACTTGCCGGCGATGATCCACGTCAGCACCTCGTGCAACGCCTGCTTTCACACCACCGGTGCGCACTACCTGAACGCCGACACCACTGCCTTCATGCAGTGTGTGCAGGGCGACCTGTTCAAGGATTTCCCGACGCTGAAATTCCTGATTCCCCATGGCGGCGGTGCCGTGCCCTACCACTGGGGTCGCTTCCGTGGCCTGGCGCAGGAGATGAAGAAACCCTTGCTGACCGACCATGTGCTGAACAACATCTTCTTCGACACCTGCGTCTATCACCAGCCGGGCATCGACCTGCTGAACACGGTGATCCCGGTGAAGAACGTGTTGTTCGCCAGCGAGATGATCGGCGCGGTGCGCGGCATCGACCCGACCACCGGGCATTACTACGACGACACGAAGCGCTATATCGAGGCGTCCACCATCCTCAGCGCCGAGGACAAGCACCAGATCTACGAAGCCAACACGCGCCGCGTGTTTTCGCGCCTCGACGCGCGTCTGAAGGCCACAGGCAGGTAGTTCTTCCAGGGCAGTTCGTGGCGGCCGGACGTTTTGCTGCGTGTCCCCCGCCCTTCAGGCTCCTCCTTGACCTCCGCAAAACGCCCAACCACCACGAACCAACAGCATCTCGGAGAAAAGAACATGTACGAACTAGGCGTTGTCTATAGAAACATCACCCGCGCCGACCGCGTCGCCGCCGACGGCCTGGCCGCGCTGGGCTCGGCCACCGTGCACGAGGCCATGGGCCGCGTGGGCCTGCTCAAACCTTACATGCGCCCGATCCAGACTGGTGTGCAGGTCTCCGGCACGGCGGTCACGGTGCTGCTGCAACCGGGTGACAACTGGATGATGCATGTCGTGGCCGAGCAGATCCGGCCGGGCGACATCGTGGTGGCGGCGGTCACCGCCGAATGCACCGACGGCTACTTCGGCGATCTGCTGGCCACCAGCTTCCAGGCCCGCGGTGCCCGCGCCCTCATCATCGACGCCGGTGTGCGCGACGTGAAGACGCTCAAGGAGATGAACTTCCCCGTCTGGAGCAAGGCCATCAGCAGCAAGGGCACGATCAAGGCCACGCTGGGCTCGGTGAACATCCCCATCGTGTGCGCCGGCATGCTGGTCACGCCCGGCGACGTCATCGTGGCCGACGACGACGGCGTGGTCTGCGTGCCCGCCGCCCGCGCCGTGCAGACACTGGAGGCGGCGGTCAAGCGCGAGAGCTTTGAAGGCGAAAAGCGCGCCAGGCTGGCCAGCGGCGTGCTGGGCCTGGACATGTACAAGATGCGTGAGCCGCTGGCGGCTGCGGGTCTGAAGTACATCGATTGAAGGCTCACCATGA
The DNA here is from genome assembly GCF_057219955.1 of Curvibacter sp. T50. Lineage (NCBI taxonomy): Bacteria > Pseudomonadati > Pseudomonadota > Betaproteobacteria > Burkholderiales > Comamonadaceae > Curvibacter > Curvibacter sp. T50. Next base: position 1,285,897 of record NZ_JBXVVU010000001.1, on the reverse strand, counting down.
GCAAACCCACCACTGGCGACTTCACCAAGACCCCCGGCTGGCTCGACTGGTACACCGGTCCGACCACGCCGACCTTCAAACTTCCGGCAGGCGCCGTTGACGCGCACTGCCACGTCTTCGGCCCAGGCGCCGAATTTCCCTACGCGCCGGAGCGCAAGTACACGCCCTGCGATGCGAGCAAACACCAGCTGTACGCCTTGCGCGACCACCTGGGCTTTGCACGCAACGTGGTGGTGCAGGCCACCTGCCACGGGGCCGACAACCGCGCCATGGTCGATGCCTGCCTGAGCAGCGGCGGCAAGGCGCGCGGTGTGGCCACGGTGAAGCGCAGCATCACCGACGATGAACTGCAGGCCCTGCACGCGGCCGGCGTGCGCGGCGTGCGCTTCAACTTCGTCAAGCGTCTGGTCGATTTCACGCCCAAGGACGAACTGATGGAGATTGCCGGGCGCATCGCGAAGCTCGGCTGGCATGTGGTGATCTACTTCGAGGCGGTGGACCTGCCCGAGCTGTGGGACTTCTTCACCGCGCTGCCCACCACCGTGGTGGTGGACCACATGGGCCGCCCCGATGTGAGTCTGCCGGTGGACGGCCCGCAGTTCGCGCTGTTCGAAAAATTCATGCGGGAGCACACCAACGTCTGGAGCAAGGTCAGCTGCCCGGAGCGCCTGTCGGTCACCGGCCCCAAGGCGTTGAACGGCGAACAGGCCGCCTACCGGGACGTGGTGCCTTTCGCCCGCAAGGTGGTGGAGGAATTCCCCGATCGCGTGCTGTGGGGCACCGACTGGCCGCACCCCAACCTGAAAGACCACATGCCCGACGACGGCCTGCTGGTGGACTTCATCCCGCACATCGCGCCCACGGCCGAGCTGCAACGCAAACTGCTGGTGGACAACCCGATGCGCCTGTACTGGCCTGAAGAAGTGAAAGGCTGACCATGTCCCTTGAGAAACCCTACCTCGATGTGCCCGGCACCATCATTTTTGATGCCGAGCAAAGCCGCAAAGGCTACTGGCTCAACCAGTTCTGCATGAGCTTGATGAAGGCCGCCAACCGCGAGCGTTTCAAGGCGGACGAACGCGCCTACCTGGATGAATGGCCGATGACCGAAGAGCAGAAACAGGCCGTGCTGGCGCGGGACCTCAACTGGTGCATGCGCACCGGCGGCAACATCTATTTCCTGGCCAAGATCGGCGCCACCGACGGCAAGAGCTTCCAGCAGATGGCCGGCTCCATGACCGGCATGACCGAGCAGGAATACCGCGACATGATGATCGGCGGCGGCCGCTCCATCGAAGGCAACCGCTTCCTCGGCGAGGACGGTGATGCGCAACCCCAGCACCAGCCGCAAGGTGCGGCGGGCCAGAAGAAGGGAGCCTGACCATGGCCAAGATCACCGCCTCCGTTTACACCTCCCATGTGCCCGCCATCGGCGCGGCCATGGACCTGGGCAAGACGAAAGAAGACTACTGGAAGCCGCTGTTCGCCGGCTACGACTTCTCCAAGCAATGGATGAAGGACCACCAGCCCGACGTCATCTTCCTCGTCTACAACGACCACGCCACGGCCTTCAGCCTGGAGATGATTCCCACCTTTGCCATCGGCACCGCGGCGCAGTTCCAGCCGGCCGACGAAGGCTGGGGCCCGCGCCCGGTGCCCACCGTCATCGGCCACCCGGACCTGGCCTCGCACATCGCGCAGTCGGTCATCCAGCAGGACTTCGACCTCACCATCGTCAACAAGATGGACGTGGACCACGGCCTCACGGTGCCGTTGTCGCTGATGTGCGGCGAGCTCGACCCGAAGACCGACGCCTGGCCTTGCCCGGTGATTCCGTTTGCCGTCAACGTGGTGCAGTACCCGGTGCCCTCGGGCCGGCGCTGCTTCGCGCTGGGCCAGGCCATCCGCAAGGCCGTGGAGAGTTACGACGAAGACCTGAACGTGCACATCTGGGGCACCGGCGGCATGAGCCACCAGCTGCAGGGCGCGCGCGCCGGCCTGATCAACCGCGAATGGGACAACGCCTGGCTCGACCAGATGATTGCCGACCCGGTGGCCTGCGCCGCCACGCCGCACATCGACTACGTGCGCGAGGCCGGCAGTGAAGGCATCGAACTGGTGATGTGGCTGATCGCCCGCGGCGCGATGGCCGACGTGGTCGACGGCCAGGTGCAGGGCCCGGCTCCCACCGTGCGCCACCGCTTCTACCATGTGCCCGCGTCCAACACGGCGGTGGGCCACCTCATCCTGGAAAACGCGTGATTCGCCCCCTCTCCCGCCCGCGGGAGAGGGCAGGGGTGAGGGTTCTTTTGCACCTGGAGCCCTCACCCTGACCCTCTCCCACAAGGAGAGGGAACCCAAACCATTCATTCGGAGAACACACCATGACCATCAAAGTAGCCCTGGCCGGCGCCGGCGCCTTCGGCATCAAGCACCTGGACGGCATCAGGAACATTCCCGATGTCGAAGTCATCAGCCTGATCAGCCGCGACCTGGACAAGACGCGCGAAGTGGCCGACAAGTACGGCATTGCCCACGTCACCACCGAGCTGGCCGACAGCCTGGCGATCAAGGAGCTGGACGCCGTGATCCTGTGCACGCCCACGCAGATGCACGCCAGCCAGACCATCGCCTGCCTCGAAGCGGGCAAGCACGTGCAGGTGGAAATTCCGCTGTGCGATGTCTACCGTGACGGCCAGGCCGTGGCCGCGCTGCAAAAAGCCACCGGCAAGGTCGCCATGGTGGGCCACACCCGCCGCTTCAACCCCAGCCACCAGTACGTGCACCAGCAGATCAAGGCCGGCGCGTTCAACATCCAGCAGATGGATGTGCAGACCTATTTCTTCCGCCGCACCAACATGAACGCACTGGGCCAGCCGCGCAGCTGGACCGACCACCTGCTGTGGCACCACGCCGCCCACACCGTGGACCTGTTCGCGTACCAGTGCGGCAGCCCCATCGTGAAAGCGAACGCCATCCAGGGCCCGATCCACCCGGTGCTGGGCATCGCGATGGACATGAGCATTCAGCTCAAGGCCGCCAATGGCGCGATCTGCACGCTGAGCCTCTCCTTCAACAACGACGGCCCGCTGGGCACGTTCTTCCGCTACATCGGCGACACCGCCACCTACATCGCCCGTTATGACGATCTGGTGAACGGCAAGGAAGAAAAGATCGATGTGTCCAAAGTGGATGTGTCGATGAACGGCATCGAGCTGCAGGACCGCGAATTCTTCGCCGCCATCCGCGAAGGCCGCGAACCCAACAGCAGCGTGCACCAGGTGCTGGACTGCTACCGTGTGCTGCACGAGCTGGAGCAGCAGCTGGAGGGGTGAAGCCGTGGAAGCCTTGGACTATTTGCGCCAGGAAGCCGCACTCGGCCGAAGGGCGGATTTCGAGCGCTTTCTGGCGGCGGTGCCGGACCAGCCGGAACGGGAAGACGCTGCGGTCGGGCATTGAAAAACTGCAGTATTGATAGCAATAAACGACCTTTTCACGCTGGGTATTGACCGTTTTGACCACTATTTCCATGCCAACACGCCAACTGGGCCCGTTTTCCGTCAGCGCCATCGGCCTGGGCTGCATGAACATCTGCCACGCCTACGGCGCGCCCGTGTCCGAGGCGCAGGCCGAGCGGCTGCTGCTGGCGGCGCTGGACGCCGGGGTGACGCACTTCGACACGGCCGCGCTGTACGGCTTCGGCGCCAGCGAGACGCTGGTGGGCAAGGTGCTGGGCGCCCACCGTGCGAAGTTCACGCTGGCCAGCAAGTGCGGCATGCAGGGCGTGGATGTGGCCGGGGACGGCAAGCTGGTGCGGGTCATCGACGGGCGCCCGGACACGATCCGGGCCACCTGCGAGGCCGCGCTGCAGCGCCTGCGTACCGACGTGATCGACCTGTATTACCTGCACCGCTGGGACAAATCGGTGCCGATCGAAGACAGCGTCGGCGCGCTGGCGGACCTGGTGCGCGCGGGCAAGATCCGCGCGATTGGCCTCTCCGAAGTGTCCGCCGCCACGCTGCGCCGCGCGCACGCGGTGCACCCGATTGCCGCGCTGCAGACCGAGTATTCGCTGTGGACGCGCAATCCCGAGATCGCCGTGCTGGCGGCCTGCCGCGCGCTGGGTGTGAGTTTTGTCGCGTTCAGCCCGGTGGCGCGCGGTTTCCTGTGCGGGCCGCTGGATGTGGCCGCGTTCGACGCCAAGGACATCCGCCGCAGCATGCCGCGCTTTTCGCCGGAGAACTACGCGAAAAACCAGGCCCTGCTGCCCCCGTTCAACGCGCTCGCGGCCGAGGTGGGCTGCACGCCCGCGCAGCTGGCCCTTGCCTGGCTGCTGCACCAGGGCGAGGACATCCTGCCGATTCCGGGCACGACCAGCGTCGAGCATCTGATGGACGACCTGGGCGCCGCCCAGGTGGGCCTGTCTGCCGACGTGCTGGCGCGGCTGGACGCGCTGATCAACGCCCGCACCGTGGCCGGTGACCGCTACAGCGACCAGGCCAACCGCGAGGTGGACACCGAGGTGTTTGCGCCGTCCTGAACCCGCCGACCCGGATCAGGCGCCGCCGCGGAACAGCGAGAAACCCCAGGCGGTGAACTTGAACGGCAGGTGGTAGTGCTGGCTGGCGTCGGCAATATGGAAGCGGTAGGGCACCACTTCCAGAAAGCCCGGCGACGGGGTCACGGTGCCCTGGGCACGGTAGAAGTCGCCCACGTCAAAGCGCACCTCGTAGCCGCCGGGGCCGATGGCCTCGCTCATCAGCACGGGGTGGCTCAGCAGACCGTTCGGTCCGATGATGCCCTCGGCCAGGAGGGCGCCCTCGGGTTCGCCGTCCGGCCCGAGGCGGCGCACCCGCACCCGCAGTCCGGTCGCCACGCGACCGGCGGCCACGTCGACGCAGTGAATGGACAGCCCGCCGAAGTGGGGCATGTCAGTTCAGTCGGGCGCCAGACGCCTTGACGGCCGGGCCCCATTCAGCCACCTGTTTCGCGACGAAGTCGGCAAATTCCGGCTGGCTCATCTTGCCGGTCGCCACGCCCAGGTCTTCCAGCCGCTTGACCACCTCAGGCCGCGCCACGATCTCGGCCACCGCCTTGTGCACCTTGTCCACCACGTCCTTGGGCACACCGGCCGGCGCGGAGACACCCAGGAAGTTCTCGGCCACCAGCTTCGGATAACCCGCCTCGATCACGGTGGGCACGTTCGGCGTCAGGCCCATGCGGGCGCGCGAGGTGACGGCCACGCCGACGAGCTTGCCGTCCTTCATGAACGGCACGTTGTTGGTGTAGGTGTCCACCGCAAACTGCAGCGTGCCGCCCAGCAGGTCGGTGTGCATCGGGGTCGAGCCCTTGTAGGGCACATGCTCCATGTTCAGCTTGTGCTGCGCCTTGAACATTTCGCCCACGATGTGGCCGATCGAACCCACCCCGCCCGAGCCGTAGTTCACCGGCGTCTTCTGCGCCTGGATCCACTTGATCAGTTCCGGCATGGTCTTGGCCGGCACCGACGGGTTCACGACGAACACGTTGGGCACCGAGCCGATGTAGGCGATGTGGGTGAAGCTCTTGATCGGATCGTAGGGCGACTTGTCCAGCATGAAGGGCGAGATGCTGATCGGCGCGGTGTTCGACAGCAGCAGGGTGTAGCCGTCGGCCGGCGCCTTGGCCACTTCATTGCCGCCGATGGTGCTGCCGGCGCCGGGCTTGTTGTCCACGATCACCGGCTGGCCGAGTTTTTCCTGCAGTCCGGGCTGCAGCAGCCGCGCCACGATGTCGGACGAGCCGCCGGGGGCGAAGGTCACCACGATGCGAATGGGTTTCTGGGGCCAGGCCTGGGCCTGGGCACCCAGCGGGAGCAGGGCGGCGGCAGCGGCGGTGGCGATCAGCGAACGGCGGGACAACATGAGGCGGACTCCTGGAATCGAAGGGCAGGCCACACGGCCTGCGTGGCCACAGTGTGGGGGCGATCATTGTTGCTGTCCATCGCATAATTTCTGACATTGCATTGCCCAAAACAGAACGCATGAACCTGCCGGTCTCGCTCCATCCCAAGTCACTGCGCTACCTGGCCGCGGTGGCCCAGCTCGGCTCGGTCCAGGCCGCCGCGCGCGAGGTGGCGATCTCGGCCTCGGCCATCGACCGCCAGATCCTGCTGCTGGAGGAAGAGCTGGGTGTGCCGCTGTTCGAGCGCCTGCCGCGCGGCATGCGCCTGACGGCGGCGGGCGAACTGCTGATGGCGCTGTCGCAGCGCTGGAAGAGCGACCTCAACCGCGCGCTGTCGGACATCAAGCAGCTGCAGGGCGTCAGCCACGGGCAGCTGCGTCTGCTGGTGATGGACAGCCATGTCAACGGCTTCCTGCCTGCGTTTGTCCATGTGGTCGGGCAGGCGCACCCGGGCGTGTCGCTGGAGGTCGACGTGGCCAGCCCCGACGACGCCGTGCGTCGCCTGGCCGATGGCTCGGTGGACGTGGCCGTGGCCTTCAACCTGCGTGCGCAGCGCGAGCTGCACCTGCTGTGGTCGGCCGAACTGCCGCTGGGCTGCGCGGTGGCCGCGGGGCATCCGCTGGCGCAGCTGCCCGCACCGGGGCTCAAGGACGTGGCGCAGTGGCCGCTGGCGGTGCAAAGCCGCGCACTGAGCATCCGCCGCTACCTGGAGCGGCGCCATGGCTGGCTGCTGCACGAGGCCCGCCCGCCGGTCGTGACCAACTCGTTGCAGCTGGTCAAGCAGCTGGTCGTCAGCGGCACCCATGTGGCCCTGACGTCCGAATTCGACATGGGCCCGGAAATCCTGGCTGGCACGGTGCGTTTTGTGCCCCTGCGCGACCGCAACCTGCAGCCGCAGACGGTGGGCGTGGCCATCAGCGCCTCGCGCCCGTTGCCCCGCATGGCCCGCATCGTGGCCGAGCTGCTGACGGCGCAGGTGGCCGACTGGCTGGGTGCCGTCCGGGCAGCCGGCTCCTGAGCGCTGGTGGCGCTACTTGCGCTGCCAGCGGTCGCCGCTGGCCAGCCCGGGCGGCGATGCCAGCCGTTGCCAGGCGGCAGCATCGTCCATCAAGGTGGCCCGCCACCAGTCGGCGGTGAGGGACGCTACCAGCGCATGGTGGGTGGCCTGCAGGTCGCGCGTGATGGGCTCGCGCGGCACGATCTCCACGGCGCGGCCGGTCTGGCCGGCGAAGGTCATGTGGTCGGCGTCCTGCAGCACCAGCTGCGCCTTGTGGCCCGGCGGCAGGGCGCCGAACACCGCCATGCGCCGCTCGGGCGTGGCGCCCACGCCCACCACGTCGCCATCGCGCGTGCCGGTGATGGACAGCACCGGTCGCGTCAGGCGCTCAAAGGCCCGATGGGCCGAGCCCAGCCTGGGGACGGTGGGCGAGAACGCAATGAACGCGGCCAGCCGTGGCTCGTCGATGCCGTCAAAAGCGGGGTAGCGTTGCCCCGCCATGCCCAAAGTGGTGTGTGCGCCGAACGAATGGCCCGCCAGCCCCACGCCGGTGGGCCGTACCCGGCTCCACCAGCCCTCTGCGGCCGTGTGGCGCCGGCTGATTTCGTCCAGTGCAAAGCCGATATCGCGCAGCCGGCCCATCAGCTGCTCGGGCCCGGTCAGGCTGCGCAGGGCTGCCTGGTCCCGAAAGCTGGCCGCGACGGCACCCACCGCGTCCAGATCGCTGCCGGGGTGCTGCAGTTGCACCACGGCAAAACCCGCCGCCACCCAGGCCTCGGCCCAGACGGCGCCGCCATCGCGGGTGCCTCCCAGCCCGTGTGAAAAGATGACCACCGGCCAGGGCCCGGCGTGCCGGTTCGCGTCCGGCCAGCGCAGGCGCACCGGCACCGTGCGCTGGCGCGCGGCATCGGTCCAGAGGTCGTCGATGACGGTCGGGCCGGGCAGGGTGGAGGCGTGCGCCAGGCGACCGCCGATCGCCAGGGGCGCGGCGGCAGCAACCAGGCGGGTCAGGCAGTGGCGGCGGGTGGGCATGGCGCGGATTATGGGCAGGCGACTGTCAAGCGCGCATGAAGCCCGCATGCCCCCGCCGAAATAAAACGAAACAAAGCGATACCGCCCCGAGAAGACGTTTCAGGCCTGCGCCGGCACCATGGCAAGCCGGTTCAACACCATTTCCCGGAAAGGAAACCCGCCATGAAACCCTGGATCAAACGCAGCCTGATCGGCCTGACCTCTCTCACCGTGCTGCTGGGCGGCCTCAGCGCCTGTGGCCATCGCGATCACGGTCGCGGCTGGAGCGACGAGCGCGTGACCGAAATGCGCGGCAAAGCCGTCGAGCGCATCACCGACAAGCTGGAGCTCAACGCCGACCAGAAAGCCAAACTCGGCGTGCTGGCCGACGAAATGGTCGCCGCCCGCAAGGCCATGCGCGGCGCCAGCACGGACCCGCGGGCCGACCTGCAGGGCCTGATCGCCGGCGCGAAGTTCGACCGCAGCAAGGCCCAGCAGATGGTCGACCAGAAACTGCAGACCGCCCAAGGCAGCAGCCCCAGACTGCTCACCGCGTTCGGCGACTTCTATGACAGCCTCACGCCCGAGCAGCAGCAGAAGGTGCGAGACCGCATGGCCCGCCGCGGCTGGTGGGGCCGTGGCTGATCGCCTGCGGGCCCTGACCCGGCAGGGCCACGCGCACGTGCAGGCGCTGCTGGCCGGGGCCGAAGATCCCCACGCCGAAGTGCTGGCCCTGGTCTGGGGCCCGCGCTTCGACCGCGATCACGCGCGGCATCTGGCGGCGCCGCTGGCCGGGCGCCATCCGCAAGCGGCCGCTCCGGTGCTGGATGCCCTGATGGACGTGGGGGAGCGCTTCGACCGGCTGGAGCACGCCGCGCAGCAGCGCATCCGGCGTCTCATCCTGCGCCACCGGGCGCTCAGCGACGCCTTGCACTGACCGGCCTGCCAGAATCTGTCCATGACCCGCATCCTGCTGATCGACGACGACGAAAACCTCGGCCCGCCGCTGGCCGCCTATTTCCAGCGGTTTGACCTGCAGCTGGAACACGCCACCCGTCCCAGCGAGGGGCTGGCGCGGCTCAAGGCCGGTGGCTTTGACGCCGCCATCCTGGACGTGATGCTGCCCGAGATGGACGGCTTTGCGCTGTGCCGCGCCATCCGCAAGGACAGCGACCTCCCGATCGTCATGCTCACCGCGCGCGGCGACGTGATGGACCGCGTCGTCGGGCTGGAGCTGGGCGCTGACGACTACCTGCCCAAACCCTTCGAGCCGCGCGAACTCGTGGCTCGCCTGCAAACGGTACTGCGCCGGCGCAAACCGGCGGCCGTCGAATCCACCCCGGCCGACGATGCGACCACGCTGCGCTTCGACGGCCTGCACATCGACACCGCGACCCGCGCGGTGTGGCGCGGTCGGACCGCGGTGGAGCTGACCGGCACCGAATACGAGCTGCTGCTGGTGCTGGCCCGCGAGCCCGGCCGCGTGTTCTCGCGCGACGACATCCTCAACCGCTTGCGCGGCCACGAGGCCGACCTCTACACCCGCGCGGTGGACATCGTCATCAGCCGCCTGCGCAAGAAGCTGGAGCCGCTGGACGCCATCAAGACGCTGCGCAACGCCGGCTACGCGCTGGCCCTGCGGCGCGACGCCTGATGCACCCCGCCACGCCCGCCCCGCCACCCGACCCCAAGGCCGCCGCGCGGCCGCCCGCCTCGCGCTGGCACCGCGCCCGCCACCGGCTGGCGCATTCGATCAAGCTGCGGCTGGTGCTGTTGTTCCTGCTGCTCGCCGCGGCGATGACCTTCGTGTTCGTCACCGGCGCACAGAAGGCGTTCTCGGTCGGCTGGCGCGAGGCCGCCCGCCCGCTGCTGATTGACTACGTGGACCGCCTGGCCGCCGACATCACGGTCGCCGGCAGCCCCGACGTGGCACGCGCCCGCGCGCTCACCGAGCGGCTGGCGGTGCTGACCGTGCACATCCGCGGCCCGCAGGTGCAGTGGGCCTCGCACCCCGAGCCCGCACGCAGCGAACGCTGGCGCCGCGCGGACGACGGCGGCGTGGCCGGGGCCGAGGCCAACGGCCGCCGCGACGACTGGGGCGCCGACTGGCCTCGCATCACCCAGCGCACCACGGCCGACGGCCACACCATCGAGTTCGGCCTGCACACCGGCGTGTTCGAGCGCCGCCCGCGCCTGGTCGGCTACGGGCTGGCCGCCTTGCTGCTGATGACGCTGCTGGCCTGGCTGTACGCGCGCCACCTGCTGCGGCCGCTGGACGCCATCGGTGAGGGCGCGCGCCGGTTCGGCGCCGGCGACTTCGGGCAGCCCATCCCCGTGCGCCACCCCCGCCGGCCGGACGAGCTTGGCCAGCTGGCCCAGACCATCAACACCATGGGCGACGACATCCGCCAGATGCTCGACGCCAAACGAGCGCTCTTGCTGGCCATCAGCCACGAATTGCGCAGCCCCCTGACCCGCGCCCGCCTGAATGTCGAGCTGCTGCCTGAAGGCCCCGACGTCGCGCCCCAGCGCGAAGCCCTGCTGCGCGACCTCCAGGAAATGTCCAACCTGGTCAGCGACCTGCTGGAAAGCGAGCGCCTGGCCGGCCGCCACGCCGCGCTGCACCGCGAGCCGGTGGAACTGCCCGCGCTGGCGCGCGAGGTGCTGGGGGAGCTGCAGATTCGCCACCCGGCGGCCGCTGCCGTCGCCATCCACACGGCCGAGCCGCTGCCCGCGCTGCCGCTGGACCGCAGCCGCATCCGCCTGCTGCTGCGCAACCTGCTCGACAACGCCTTGCGCCACGGTGCGGGCGGGCCGCTGCCGCCCGCGATCACGTTCGCCGCCATGGCGGACGGCGGCCTGTGCATCACCGTGCGGGACCACGGCCCCGGTGTGCCCGACGACCAGCTCGCCCGCCTGGCCGAACCCTTCTACCGCCCCGACAGCGCCCGCACCCGCAGCGCCGGCGGCGTGGGCCTGGGCCTGACCCTGTGCCGCCTGGTGGCGCAGGCGCATGGCGGCACCTTTGTGCTGCGCAACGCTGCGCCCGGACTGGCGGTCACCGTGACGCTGCCCGGTCCGTGACGCGCCGGGGGCCTCCTGCCCGGCCGCGACAGGACGCTTTTCGGCTATAAAAAACGTAGCTTAAAGTGACCTTTTCACGCTGGGTATGGGCCGAAATGACTTGAAATCTCGCTGCCGAGGGGGTCGGGGCCCCCTCCTGGGGTGCCGGTTTGTTCAAAAGCCGGGGAAGTTCGGTTCCGCATAGGTCACCGGGGAAACCCTTCTGGGCATAAGGAAATCGCGGGCGCATGATTTTTTTGCGGCGGGCCAGGTTTCGGCCCGCCCCATCCGGAGACCTGTCATGACCGTTTCGCATCACCGCCGCGCTGTCCGCGCCGTACCCCAGGCGCTCAGCGCCATTGCCATTGCCGCGCTGCTGGCCGGCTGCCTGGGCAGTGACGATCCGCCCGCGCCACCGCCCCCCGAATTCGCTGCCACCATCCGCACCACCTCCTACGGGGTGCCCCATGTGGTGGCCGACAACTTCAAAGGCGCGGGATTCGGCTATGGCTATGCCTTTGCGCAGCAGAACTTCTGCCTGTACGCCGAAGAACTGGTCACGCTGCGTGGCGAACGCGCCCAGTACTTCGGCGGCGCCGGCGGTTATCTGGGCAGCCTGGGCACCATTTCCGGCAACGTCGATTCGGACTTTTTCTACAAGCTGCTGCTGGACAAAGCCCAGGCCGACCGCATCCGGGCGGGCTCCAGCCAGGCGGCCCGCGACATCGTGGCCGGTTTCGCGGCCGGCTACAACCGCTACCTGGCCGAAACCGGCGTGGCCAACCTGCCTGCCGAGTGCCGCAACGCCGAATGGGTCAAGCCCATGACGGAAGACGAAGCCTTCCTGCGCCTGTCCCAGGCCGCCATGGCGGGCAGTTCCATGGCCTTCATCAACTCCATCGGCAACGCCCGGCCGCCGGCCGCCTCGATTGCCCTGTCGCAGCGGTCGGCCAAGCCGGCCCAGCGCCCGACGGCGGCGCAACTGGCGGCTTCCCCCACGCTGATGGCGCTGCGCAACCTGCACGACCACACCATTGGTTCCAACGGCTACGGCCTGGGCAAAGACGTCACACAAAGCGGCAAAGGCATCGTGATGGGCAACCCGCACTTCCCCTGGTGGGGCGCGCTGCGGCTGCACCAGATTCACGTGACGGTCCCCAGCGAGAAATACGATGTCATGGGTGCCACGCTGCTGGGTGTGCCGCTGCCGCTGATCGGCTTCAACAGCTCCCTGGGCTGGACCCACACCTTCTCGACCGACAACCGGTTCACCCTGCGTTACCTGGCGCTCGACCCGGCCAACCCGACACGCTACGTCAAGGACGGCGTCTCCAAACCCATGACCGCCGTGCCGCTGAGCATCCAGGTCAAGGGCGCCGACGGCAAGCTGGCTCCCCTGACCCGCACGCTCTACACCACCGAGTGGGGCCCGATGATCATGGACAGCAGCTTCGCCTGGAGCAAGAGCGCCGCTTTTGCCCTTCAGGACGCCAATTACACCAACACCAAGCTGATCGATCAGGTCATCCTCAACGGCAAGGCCACCACGGTGGACGGCCTTCTGCAGGCCGCCGCCACCCACACCGCCATGCCCTGGGTGAACACCATGGCCGCCGACAAGAACGGCGACGCGATGTACTTCAACTACTCCGTGGCGGCCAACGTGGCCAACGCCCAGCTCGACGCCTGTGTGCCCGGCCCCGAATCGGGTGCGCCCTTCAAGGCGCTGATGGCCAGCACCGGCGTGGTCGTCATGGCCGGCACCACCGCGGCCTGTGACTGGAGCGGCAGCATCGGTGCGACGCAGCGCCCGTCCATCAAGCGCAGCGACTACATCGTCAACGCCAACGACAGCCACTGGTGGTCTGCGGCCAACAGCTTCCTCACCGGCTTCCCGAAGATCATCGCCACCGGTCCGGACGCCGAAGGTTCGGTGCAGGGCGAGCGCACCCGTACCGGCCACGCCATCGTGCGTGACCGCCTGGCCGGCACCGACGGCCTGACGGGCAACCGCTTCACGGTGGCCAACCTGCAACAGATCTACCAGAAGAGCCGGCTGTACCGCGCCGAGAAGTGGGTTCCGGGGTTCGTGACCGAATGTCTGGCCAGTGCGTCGGCCTCCGCCGCCGCCAAGGATGCCTGTACCGTGCTCCAGTCGTGGGACCGCAGCCATGCGCCCACCAGCTCGGGCGCCATCCTGTTCTACGAGTTCTACGCCGCCCTGGGCGAACTCAAGGCCGCATCGTGGTGGTCGGTGCCATTCAACGCGGCCGACCCGCTGGAAACCCCGCGGGGCAACGCTGGCACCGCCGACGCCTTGGCCAAGCTGGAGACGCTGGTCGCCAGCACCCAGTTTGACAGCGCCCTCAAGCGCCGCGCCCGGCCCATGGATGTGCAGATCCTCTCGCGCCCCGAGGGCCCGCTGGCCATCCCTGGTGGCCGCTACGCCTTCAACAACTGGCGCGGCCAGAAGACCGAGGTCGCCCCGGGCAGCTTCATCTACACCGCCGACCCCAAGACCAATGCCGGCGCCTATGGCAACAGCTACATGCAGTTTGTGACCTGGGACGACAACGGCCCGGTGGCCGAGGGCATCCTGACCTATGGCCAGTCATCCAACCCGGCCAGCCCGAACTTCAGCGACCAGACGCGCAAGTACGCCGCCGGCGAGTGGGTGAAGCTGCCCTATACCGAGGCGCAGATCAAGGCCGACCCCAACTTCAAGGAAGTGAAGATTTCCCAGTAAGTGCCCGGCCCTCCTGAGGGCCACCACGAAAAAGTGCGCCTCCAGGGCGCACTTTTTTCGGTTGGACGGTGCCCGCCGGTGCGGTTCAGGCAGCGGCCGGGCCGCGGCGCAGCCAGGCGGTGACACCGCTGGCCGCCGCCGCCAGTATCAGCAACACCACCGCGCCGACGCCCCAGCCGATGGTCAGCAACACCGGCATCGCGTCGACCAGCCAGTTGGCCGAGCCACGCAGGACGCCGGCCAATGCCTCCAGCGCCGGCCCGGCGGCGGCCAGCAAGTCCAGCCAGACCTTCCACACCGGGCCCAGCCAGGGCTCCAGCCAGGGTGGCAGGTTGTTGCCGTGCGCCTGCAACTGCGCCAGCACTTGCGGCCAGGGCAGGGTAGTCAACAGATTCCAGACGGCATGAACCGTCCAGGCCAGGGCGCTCCACAGCGCCAACACCAGAAGGGTAAGAGTCCAGATGAGTATTTGCATGATCATGGATATGGGGTGAGAAGCCTTCAGTTTCAAGTTTTTTGCCCCGGCCTGCCCGCGTTGCACCGCAATTCCTTGCCGCCCGGCCGTTTTCCCCCGCCGGGCCCGACCGTAGAATCTTTCGCAAGGAGAACCCCCGCCGCATGAGCCCCGAGGCCCGCGCCCGCCACCCTTGAGCCGGATGCGGCGACGGGGCTTGACGAACTTGGTGGTGCGGGCGGTGCCTGGAAAGCTGCCTAAGTGGCGTGTCTGGACAGGACGACGTTGAACCGCTAAAGTAAGGATTCCTTACTTCGAATGTTCTGCCATGCTTGCCAAACTCACTTCAAAAAACCAGCTCACGCTGCCCAAGAGTGTGACTCAGGCCGTGGGCGCCACGGAGTACTTTGACGTGGAAGCCCGCGCGGGGCAGATCATCCTGACCCCGGTGCGCATCCAGCGCGGCGATGCGGTGCGTGCCAAGCTGGCGGAGCTGGATTTGAGCGAGTCGGACATCGCGGATGCCGTGGCCTGGTCAAGATCGGCTGCTGCAGCGGCGCCCGCTGTGGCCGCCGAGCCGGAAGCACCCTATGGTGCCGCTGCTGCCGATGCCGGGCCGCCAGCAGGCAAGACGGCGGCGGGCGGCAAAAGGACCCTCAAAGCGTGAGCGCACCTTTGCGTGTGGTGCTGGACACCAGCGTGGTGCTGTCCGCGCTGGTGTTTGGCGGTGGCGCGGCCGGGCGCTTGCGCCTGGGCTGGCAACAGGGCGCTTTTGTGCCGCTGGCCAGCACGGCCACCGTGCAGGAACTGGTGCGCGTGCTGGCTTACCCCAAGTTCCGCGTTGGTGCGGCCGAGCAGCAGGAGTTGCTGGCCGATTACCTGCCTTGGGTCCAGACCGTGCGCATCCCGCAGCCGCCACCCCCGGTGCCCGACTGCCGTGACCCGCTGGACATGCCCTTCATGCATTTGGCGGTGGCCGGGCAGGCCGATGTGCTGGTATCGGGCGACGGGGACTTGCTGTCGCTGACGGATGCTTTTGAAAGAGCCTGCGGGTGCCCGATCACGAACCTGGATACGTTTTTTCGCGTGCACATCTTGCCCTTCGGGCTGTCCACCGCGGAACGCCTGAAGGAGTCCGACGACGCCGAAACAAGCCCTGCCGCCGTGCTGTCAAAGCCGCCCAAGAAACAACCAACTTTGGAGAACCCATGAACTCAGCCACCATCGTCCAGAAGCTCTGGAACTACTGCAACGTGCTGCGCAGCGATGGCATGGGCGATGGCGACGATGTCGAGCCGCCAGCCGGGACATCTTCTGGCTGAAAGACGACGCCCTGCTTGAGGGCGACAACCTGCCGCCGCCCGAGGTGATTGCCCAGGAGATCGTCGACGATCTGGAGGCCGCACTGGAGCAGTTCCGCCTGATCGCGGGGGATCTGGCGGGCGCCGAATCGGCCTGATTGCTTCTGTTTTCGTAGCAAAAGAAGACCTTTTCACGCTGGGTCAAGCCGAAATTTCATCCGCTTTTCGCCTGAGCGGGCACGCGGCGTGGACGGTCGGGGCTGGCGTGGTGGTGGGACGCCCGCGTTCCAAAAATCTGCGTTGCAGCCGGCCGGGGGCGCGGCAATACTGCCGTGGCGGTGATGGAACCGCGTTCCAAATGTCCTGACTGGAGATCGACCCCATGAAGCCCCTGTTCGTTCGTGGCCTGGCTGGCTTGGCGCTCGCCGCGCTGTGCAATCTGGCACTTGCCTTTCCGACCAAGCCCGTGACCATCGTGGTGCCGGCGCCACCGGGCGGCACGGCCGACACCGTTATCCGCGCCATCAGCACGCGGCTGGGCACCGCGCTCGGACAGGCGGTGCTGGTGGAAAACAAGGCGGGCGCCAGCGGCTTGATTGCCTCACAGTTTGTGGCCGGCGCGCCGCCGGATGGCCACACGCTGTTGATGAACTACACCAGTCATGCGATCAATCCATGGCTGATGGCCAAACTTCCGTATGACAGCGCCGCCAGCTTTGCGCCCGTCGCGTTTCTCGGCAAGGTGCCTTTGCTGCTGGCCGTGCCGGCCACTGGTGAGAAGACCGCTGCGGAATTGATTGCCGAAGCCCGCAAAAACCCCGGCAAGCTTACCTACGGGTCGTCCGCGACCGGTGGCGCTTCGCATCTGGGCGGTGAGCTTTTCTCTCAGCTGACCGGCGGCAAGCTTGTCATGGTGCCTTACAAGGGGGGGGCAGCGGCCGCGACCGATCTGGCGGCCGGGCGCATCTCGATGCTGCTGGACAGCCAGCTGGCCCTTGCGCCGCTGCAGCAGGGCAACCGCATCCGTTTCCTGGGTGTCGCCAGCGAAAAACCCTCGGCCGTCTTTCCGGATCTGGAGCCGGTGGGAAAGCTGCTTCCGGGCTTTGAGGCCACGGCTTGGTTCGGCGTCCTTGCCCCGGCCGGGACGCCGGCGGCGGTGGTCGAGCGATTGAACGCCGAGATCAACCGCCTGCTGGAGGACCCGGAAATCAGCCGACAGTTGATCAGCCGGGGCTTTGAGCCGCAGGCCCTGTCGCCTGCAGCGTGGGGCGGCTTCATGGCGCAGGAGACCAGGCGCTGGGGTGAACTCATCCGCAAGGCCAATCTCAAGCCGGAATAAGGCGGGCGCAGACCATGTCCATTCACTACGAGACGCGAGGCCTGGTGGGCCACATCATCATCGAGCGGCCCGATGTGCACAACGCCTTCGACAACGCCATGGTCGCCGCCCTGTGCGCCGCCTGGCAGCGCTTTGAAGACGGCCCCGAACGGGTGGCTGTCATCTCGGGCGGCAGCTCGCGCCATTTCACGGTTGGCGCCGATCTGAAAGACATGCCTTCCGACGTCTGGCAAGGCGTTCCCGGTGTGGCGGTCAGGGTGACCAAACCCGTCATCGCGGCCGTTCAGGGCTATTGCGTCGGGGTCGGCATGGCCGTGGTGCAGGCATCGGACCTGTGCATTGCTGCCGAGGACGCCCAGTTGATGTACTCAGAACCGCGTGTCGGGCTGGCCTATGGGCTCATCAGCGGGCTGGCGGCCCGCATCCCTCACAAGCTGGCCATGGAGGTCATGCTGCGTGGCAAGCCGCTGAGCGCCGAACGGGCCGAGCGCATGGGGTTGGTGAACAGCGTGGTGCCGCGGAACAAACTGGTCGAGGTGGCCCTGCAATATGCGCAGGACATCGCGGACGCGGCGCCGCTGGTGATCCGTTGGCTCAAGGAAAGCGTGGACGCGCACGTGCTGCCCGACAGCCCGACGGTGCACGCCCTGCGCACCATGTCCCGCGTTCGGGAGATGCAGCAGAGCCGTGATTTCGAGGAGGGACGCAGCGCGTTCATTGAACGGCGCCCGCCCGTGTTTGAAGGCCGATGAGGACAACCATGAGCAATACCATCCGCAAGACCCAGCCCAGCAACGTGACCGCCTTGAGCCTGCCCGATCTGGACGAGGCGGCGTTGCCGCCCGATCTCCAGGCCTACTTCGGCAAATGCCAGAGCAAGCTCGGCTTCATCCCCAATGTGCTGCTGGCGCATGCTTTTGACGCGGTCAAGCTGCGCAACTTCATGGATTTCTACAACCACCTCATGATGGGCGACTCCGAGCTCTCGCGGCTTGAGCGCGAAATGATTGCCACCACGGTTTCGGCACGCAACCGCTGCCATTACTGCCTGGTCTCTCACGGGCAGGCCGTGCGTGAACTTTCGGGCGACCCGATGCTGGGCGAGGCGCTGGTGATGAACCATCGCGTGGCCGAGCTGCCTGCAGCGCAAACCGCCATGCTGGCGTTCTGCGTAAAGCTCACGGACACGCCAGAAGCCGTTGGCGACGCCGACCGGCAGGCGTTGCGTGACGCCGGCTACAGCGACCGCGCCATCTGGGACATTGTTTCCACGGCGTCGTTCTACGCCATGTCCAACCGCCTGGCCATTGGCACCGGGATGCAGGCCAATCCCGAGTACCACAGCCGCGCTCGGTGAAAGGAATCTGCATGCAAGCCCTGCCCAGCTATGTCTGTGGCACCACGGACGAGCCTTTGCTTGGTGAGACCATCGGTGCCTTGCTCGACCGTGTGGCTGAGCGCTTTGGCGACGCGCCGGCGCTGGTGTCCCGCGCGCAGGGCCTGCGCTACAGCTACGCCGAATTTCGTGCGGCGGTCGACCAGATCGCGCGCGGCTTTCTGGCCGCCGGCCTGTGCAAAGGGGACCGAATCGGCATCTGGTCAGCCAACCGCGCCGAATGGGTGCTGACACAGTTTGCGGCCGCGCGTGTCGGCCTCATCCTGGTCACCATCAACCCGGCCTATCGCGTACACGAGGCGCGCCACGCGCTCAGCCTGTCGGGCTGCAAGGCCGTGGTGGCGCAGCGGATGCACAAGACCTCCGACTACCACGCCATGCTGCTGGCGCTGACGCAGGGCGCACAGGGCAACCAGCTGCCCGAGCTGATGCATGTGATTTCGCTCGACGAGAAGGCGCAGCCCGGCTGGATGCATTGGTCCGACCTGCAGCGCCTGGGCGACATCGGTGACGACATCGGACGTGCCGCAGCGCTGGCGGCCACACAATTTGACGATCCCATCAACATCCAGTTCACCAGCGGCACCACGGGCGCACCCAAAGGGGCGACGCTGTCGCACCACAACATCCTGAACAACGGCTTTTTTGTCGGCGAAACCCTGCGCCTGTCTGCGCGTGACCGGTTGTGCCTGTGTGTGCCGCTGTACCACTGCTTCGGCCTCGTCATGGGCGTGCTGGGCGCGTTGAGCCACGGGGCCTGCGTGGTGCTGGCCGGTGAAGGCTTTGACCCGGCCGCCACGCTGGATACGGTGGAGGCCGAGGCGTGTACTGTCCTGTATGGGGTGCCCACCATGTTTGTCGCCATGCTGGAAGAGCAGGGCCGGCGCCCCCGCAAGGTTGGCGCGTTGCGTACCGGCATCATGGCGGGTGCGCCGTGCCCCGAGGCCGTGATGCGCGACGTGATGCACGTGCTGGGCATGCACGAGGTGACGATCTGCTATGGCATGACCGAGACCAGCCCGGTCAGTTTCCAGAGCCAGGTGAACGATCCCGTTGCCTGCCGGGTGGAGACCGTGGGGCGGGTGCATCCACACGTCGAGGTCAAGATCGTCGATGCCGCCGGACGGGTGGTGCCGCGCGGTCAGCCTGGGGAACTTCTCACGCGGGGCTACAGCGTCATGCTGGGCTACTGGGGCGATCCGCAACGCACCGCCGAGGTGATTGATGCCGCGCGCTGGATGCACACCGGCGACCTGGCCACGCTGGACCACGAAGGCTACGGCCGCATCGTGGGCCGCATCAAGGACATGCTGATCCGTGGCGGTGAAAACATCTACCCGCGCGAGATCGAGGAATTTCTCTTCGGCCATGAGGCCGTGGCCGAGGTGCAGGTTTTCGGCGTGCCCGATACGCGCTACGGCGAGGAGGTTTGCGCGTGGGTGCGGCTTCGCCCGGGCCACGCCGTCACGGCCGACGCCTTGCGGGACTGGTGCCGCAACCGCATTGCCCATTACAAGGTTCCTCGCTACATCGAGTTTGTGGAGGACTTTCCGATGACAGTGACGGGCAAGGCGCAGAAGCATCTCATGCGCCAGGACATGGCCGCGCGCCTGCAGGCGCGGGCTGCGGGCTGAGCCATGGACAAATCCCTCGTCAAGGCGTTGCGTGTGATCGAGACGCTGGCGTTCAGCGACGCACCCCGTGGCGTGTCCGAACTGGCGCTGGAGCTGGGCTACCAGAAGAGCAACGTGCACCGCATCCTGACCACACTGGTCGAGCAGGGGTACGTGGTGCGCTTTGACGCGGGGGCGCTGTACCAGCTCAACTACAAGCTGTTCGAGATCGGCTCGCGCATGGTCTCACGCCTGCGCCTGTCGGAGGTGGCGCGCCCCTACCTGCAGCGCATCGTGCGCAAGACAGGCGAGTCCGCGCACATCATGATCTATCACAACGCCGAGATCATCTACCTCGACAAGATCGAGAACAACGCGCCCATCCGCGCCAGCTCCGAGCCGGGCCTGCGCGCTCCGGCTTTCTGCGTGGCCAGCGGCAAGGTGCTGCTGGCTTACCAGCCCGACGAGGAGGTGCGGCGCGTGCTGCGCAAGCTGCGCGTCTACACGCCGCAGACGATTACCAACCCCGATGTGCTGCGGGCCGAGATCGAGGCCGTGCGCGTGAAGGGCTATGCCACCAATCGCGAGGGATGGCGTGCCGGTGTGGCCGGTGCCGCTGCACCAGTGCTGGTGGGGCGCGAGAACGCCATCGCGGCGCTGGCCATCGTGGGGCCGGCCGACCGGCTGGACGACGCCGCGCTGCAGGCGGCAGGAAAAATTCTCAGCAAGGCCGCTCTCGAACTCTCACGCCAGCTCGGGTACGCCCCCGGCAAGACCAAATGACACCCGCTGCCTCTGTTCCCGACCTGGAGCGCCTGTTCCGGCCGCGCCGCATTGCCATCGTGGGCGCTGCACTCAACGACCCCGCACGCATGGGCACGCGCACCCTGCACGACCTGGTGTGCGCGGGTTGGCAGGGGGACATCTACCCTGTGAGCTCGCGTCATCAGTCGCTGTACGACCGGCCGGTGTACGCCTCGCTGGGTGAGGTGCCGCAATCGCCCGACGTGGTGCTGGCACGCACGCCGTCGGCCGGCATCGAGGCGCTGGTGGACGACGCCGTCGCCGTCGGCGCGCGCTTTCTGGTGGTGCTGGCTGCGGGGTTCGCGGAGTCGGGTGCCGACGGCGCCCGGGCCCAGCAAGTCCTGCTGGAGCGTGCCGCGCGGGGGGGCTTGCGCATTGTGGGGCCGCAGTCGATCGGGCTGGTCAACTTTGTCGACCGCATGCCGCTGTCGCTCTCCCAGATCATGGAACGCATGGAGTTGCGCACCGGGCGCACGGCATTGCTCACCCAAAGCGGCGCCATGGCCATCTCGCTGGCCGTGCGCGGCCAGACCGTCCATGGGCTCGACTTCAGCTACGTGGCAACGTTCGGCAACTCGGCCGATGTGTCCCCCATTGAGGCGCTGCACTGGCTGGCAAGCGACCCGCAGACCGACGTGGTCGGCCTGTACCTGGAAGGCATGACCGACGGCCAGGCCTTTGCCGTAGCGGTGCAAGCCTGCCGTGCTGCGGGCAAAGCCGTCGCCATCCTGCGCTCGGGTCTGTCGCGGCGCGGGGCGCAGGCCGTGGCTTCGCACACCGCGTCGATGAGCGGTGATGCGGACGCCTTCCGCGCGGTGTGCGCACAATTGGGCGTGGCACTGTGCGACTCGGCAGAGTCGTTTCTCTGGACGCTCAAGGCGTTGTCGGGTACCCGCCTGGACCGGGCGCCGGCGGTGGCTTTTGCCAGCATCTCCGGTGGCGCCTGTGCCTTGTGGGCCGACCAATCCGACCGGCTTGGGCTGGCGCTGCCGGCCTTGAGCCCCGGCGATCGCGACCAACTGTCGCAGCACCTGCCCGCCTTTCTCACGGCGGCCAACCCGATGGACCTGGGTCCTGCCGTTTTCGACCCGGTGGCCTTCGAAGGCACGTTGCAGGGGCTGCTTGACCTTGCGTCATTCAACCTGCTGGTGGTCTACCTGTTTACCAGTTCACCCACGCTGATGGGCGGCTTGGACAAAGTGAGCCTGCTCGAACGCATGGCCGCCCGGTCCTCCAAGCCCGTGTGGGTGATCTGGGAGGCGGCAACGCCCGAGGAATGGGCCGCACTGTCGGCCAGCACGCAGCTTGTCGCGTTCCGCGACCTCGGGCAGGCCGCCGCGGCGCTGGCAGCCTTTGCTGTGACCCGCCAGCCCGCGCGCTTCGCGCCCATTGTGCACGCGCCCCAGCCCGGCCCTGGCGAACCTGCGACGCAGGCATGGCGCACCGAGCCCTCCGTCAAAGCGTGGTTGCGCACGCAGGGCTTGCGTGTGCCGCGTGGCCAGCTCTGCACCAACGCCGCCAGTGCGCAGGCATTTGCCGCGTCGCTGGGCAGTGGCGTCGCCTTGAAAATCGTCTCGCCCGCTTTGCCACACAAGTCCGACGTGGGTGGCGTCGCCCTGTGCCGCGATCCGGACGCCGACATTGCCGGCTGCTATGCCGACCTGTGCGCGCGGGTCAGAGCCCATGCGCCCGCGGTGGAACCCGAAGGCGTGCTGGTGGAAGAGCTGGTCAGCGAGCCTGGCGTCGAGCTCTTCGTGACCATGCGGCGCGACGCCATCTATGGCGCGGTGACGGTGCTGGGGCGTGGCGGCCTGGCCATCGAGGCCGACCGCGACTATGTCGTCCACGTGGGCTTGTTGACCGAGGCCGACGTTCTGCCGCTGCTGCGTGCCCTGCGCTGCGCTCCGCTGCTGGGCGCCTTCCGCGGTCGCGCACCGCTGGCGCGCGAGGCGCTGGCACGCGACCTCGTGCGCCTGCAACAGGCACTGCTGGCGTCGGCGCTGTCGGAGCTTGAGCTCAACCCCGTGTTGCTGACCACCCAGCACGCCTGGATCCTGGACGCATTGGCCAGCGGCGCGGCGTGACGCTCTGAAATAGCTAGCTGCAAACGACCTTTTCACAGAGACTCTTGCCGACTTCTGGCCTGGATTGCCCACCGCTTGGGCACTTTGCGGACCTCCCGGCACGGCCCATATGGTGCCACCGCCGGCGGCGCGGGTTTTTCCGCTGGGGCGTTGGCGCGATTGCGGCGATCATGCAAGCCGCTTTGTCATCTGCCGGAGTTCTCTCATGCCCCTGTTGTCCCGTCGCCCCGCTGGCATCCCTCGGATTCTGTTGCTGTCTGCCGCGTTGACCCTTGCGCTGGCGGCCGGCTGTGCCGGTCCGGGGCCACAGTCTGCCGCACCCGCCGCGCAGGCGCCTGAAACCGCCGCCGAGAAAGCTGCGGCGGCCTGGCCGGCGGAGGCCGCGCCGGCGGCCGTGACCTGCCCGGAGGGGCCGCCGCCGGGCGCCCGCTGCCTGCGCGGCAAGGATTCTGCCGGCGCGCCGTATCTGATCGTGGTGCCGGCCCGCTGGAGCGGCAACCTGTTCGTGCATGCGCACGGCGGGCCGTTCCTGGGCGCGCCCACCGACGCCCGCGCCAATGAAGACATCAAGCGCTGGTCGGTCATCGTGCGCGAGGGCCATGCCTATGCGGCCTCGGTGTTCCGCCAGGGCGGGTTTGCCGTCACCACCGCCGCCGAAGACACCGAGCGGGTGCGGCGCATTTTCGTCGCCCATGTCGACAAACCGCGCCGCACCTTCCTGCACGGCCAGTCCTGGGGCGGCATGGTGGCGGCGCGCGCGGCCGAGCTGTATCCGCGCTCGTGGGCGGGCATCCTGTTCACCAGCGCCGTGGTGGCGGGCCCGGCCACCTACGACTTCCGGGTCGATATCCGCGCCGTCTACCAGCATCTGTGCAAGAACCATCCCCGCGCCGACGAACCCCAGTACCCGCTGGCGCTGGGCCTGCCCGCGGGCTCCACGATGACCAACGCCCAACTGGCCGCCCGGGTCAACGAATGCCTGGCGCTGAACAAGCCCGCCGCCGAGCGCACCCCCGAGCAGCGTGCCCGCGCGAAGCTGATCGCCGACATCATCCGCGTGCCGGAAAACTCCATCCTCAGCCACCTGAACTGGGGCACCTTCACGCTGGCCGACGTCACCCGCCGCCACGGCGGCGCGCCCATCGGCAACACCGGGGTGCGCTACACCGGCTCGCCGAACGACGCCGCCCTCAATGCCGACCTGGACCGCGCCGGGCTGCGTTTTGCCGCCGATCCGGCCGCGCGGGCGCGCTTTGTGGCCGATGTGGACCATCAGGGGCGTTTTGCCGTCCCGGTGGTCACCACCCACGGCATCCATGATTCGACGGTGTTTGTCGAAGGCAGCGACACCTTGCGCCAGCGCATGGTGGCGGCGGGCAACGGCCAAAGGCTGGTGCAGACCTTTGTCGAATCGTCCGAGCACAGCTACCTGGGCGAGGCGATCTACCCGCCGCTGCTGCAGGCACTGATCACCTGGGTGGACACCGGCCGCAAGCCCACGCCGGTCACGATTGCGGAGCAGTGCCGCAGCCTCCAGGCCGCAGGCGGTGGCGCAGCGGCCGATTGCCGCTTTCTGCCCGACTACGCCGTCAAGACGCTGGCCAGCCGCATTCCGGCGCGCTGACACGGCGGCTAGTCACACGCGGGCGCTACCATCGGGTCACCATGACCCACGCTGATCGCCCGCCTGCGGCGGCCTCCACCCCCACTGGCCCGGGCGCTGCCCCCGGGCGGGTGTTGCCCCTGGCCGGCGCCACCAACTTCCGCGACCTGGGCGGCTACATCGGCCAGGCCGGCCGGCCGGTACGCTGGCGGCGCATCTTCCGCTCCGACCACCTGGCCGACCTGACGCCCGAGGACACCGCGCGGCTGGCCGCGCTGGGGCTGGCGCGTGCCTTTGACTTCCGCGGGGTGCACGAGCGCGCCGCCGTGCCCTATGCGGTGCCGGGCATCACCCAGCACCCGCTGCCCATCGAGCCCACGGTGGTGCAGCGCATGAAAGACCTGGTCGCCGCCGGCCACCGTGTCACCGCCGAGCAGACCGTGGGCCTGATGCAGGACACCTACCGCGCCTTTGTGCACGACAACGCGCACCGCTTTGCCGAGCTGTTCGAGCACCTGCTGGCCGACGACGCGCCGCTGGTGTTCCACTGCACCGCCGGCAAGGACCGCACCGGCTTTGCCGCCGCGCTGATCCTGCGGGCACTGGACGTGCCGCACGACGTGGTGATGCACGACTATCTGCTCACCAACCAGCACTACCGCATGCCTTCGGCGGTGTCCGGTCTGGCGCCGCCCGAGGTGCTGAATGTCTTGTGGCGGGTGCAGGAAGATTTTCTGCACGCCGCCTTCGACGCCGTGGAGCGCGACCACGGCGGCCTGGACCGTTACCTGGCCCGCCAGTTGGGCCTGACACCCGCCGCGCGCCGCCGCCTGGCCGAGCTGTACCTGGCGCGCGAGCCCGGTGAGGACGCCGACGGGCGCTGATTCACTCCTGTTTACATAGCAAAGAGTGACCTTTTTGCGCTGGGTATGGGCCTGAAAGCCCTAAAAATGTCCGGCGGCGGCGTTTTCACCCGGCCTGTGCGGCCAGGGCCGGCCCCACCACCGCTTCCAGCAGGCTGCGCAGCCAGCGGTGGGCGCTGTCCTGCTGGTAGCGCAGGTGCCAGATGGCGTACATCGGCATCGTGGGGCAGGGCACCGGCGGCGGGCAGCTGGCCAGGCCGGCCAGGGTGTGGCGGGCCAGCAGGCCGGGCGCGGTGACCAGCAGCGGCGTGCCGCGCACAAAGGCGGGCAGGGCGCTGAAGGCGGGCACCAGCACCGCAAAGTCGCGCACCACACCGCGCGCGGCCAGCAGCTGGTCCAGGTCCAGGCTGCGGCGCGGCTCGTACACCACGGTGGCGTGGCGGGCGGCGCGGTAGTCGGCCTCGGTCAGCGGCGCGTCGCGCACGGCCGGGTCGTAGAAGACGCGGTACAGGTCTTCAAACAGGCGCTTTTGCACGATGTCGCTGCCCTCGGGCGGGCGGGGGCTGATCACCAGCTGGCAGTCGTCGCTGCGCAGCATGTCCAGCCGCGGCACGGCCGAGGGGATGATGCGCAGCGTCACGCCCGGCGCCGCTTCGCGCAGCCGCGCGGCCAGCGGCGGCAGCAGCAGGTCGCGCTGGAAATCGTTGGCGGCGATGGTGAAGGTGGTCTGCCAGCGAGCCGGGTCAAAGTCGCCCAGGTGGGCAAAGCGCTCCAGCGCGCCGAGCAGCTCGCGCGCCTGCGCCGCCAGCACGCCGGCACGGGCCGTGGCCGCAATGCCGCGTCCGTTTTTCACAAACAGCGCATCGCCGGTGATGGCGCGCAGCCGGTCCAGCCCGTGGCTGACGGCCGACTGCGTCAGCCCCAGCCGCAGCGCCGCTGCGGTGATGCCGCCGCTCTCAAACACCGCCACCAGCAGCTGCAGCAGGCGGGCGTCCAGGCTTGACCAATCAATTTCGTTCATGTGTTCGATCATGATTCATCGGTTTATCTTTTGCAATGGCGGCTCAATACTGCAGGCCTGAGCTGAATCAACCATCCCAAGCCCTCAGGAGACCGATGTGAGCGCCACCAAACCCACCATTCCCGGCACCACCGTGTTCGACGACGTCATGGCCCGCAAAGGCTACGCGCTGAACAAGATGTGCTACTCCTTCAACGACAAGGCCAACCGCGACGCCTTCCTGGCCGACGCGGAGGCCTACATGCGCCGCTACGCACTGACCGACGAGCAGATGGCCGCCGTGCGCTCCGGCCAGGTGCTGCAGATGCTGGCCGCCGGCGGCAACGCCTACTACCTGGCCAAGCTGGCCGGCATCTACGGGCTGGACATGCAGGACATCGGCGCGCAGCAGACGGGCGTCACGAAAGACGAGTTCAAAGCCAAGCTGGTCGCGGCGAACGAGCAATAAAAAGCCAAACAAACACCGGAGCACAACCATGGCACAACTCATCGGCGGCCTCGCCACCTCGCACATTCCCGCCATCGGCGGCGCCATCCACAAGGGCAAGCAGCAAGACCCGTACTGGAAACCCTTCTTCGACGGCTTTCCGCCCGTCAGCCGCTGGCTGGAGCAGATCAGGCCCGACGTGGTGGTGGTGTTCTACAACGACCACGGCCTGAACTTCTTCCTGGACAAGATGCCCACCTTCGCCGTGGGCGCCGCGGCCGAATACCACAACGCCGACGAAGGCTGGGGCATTCCCACCCTGCCGCCACTCAAGGGCAACCAGGATCTGTCCTGGCACCTGATCAACCAGCTGATCGCCAAAGAGTTCGACATCGTCACCTGCCAGGAACTGCTGATCGACCACGCCTGCTCGCTGCCGTTCAAGCTGTTCTGGCCCGGCCACGACAGCGCGCCGGTGGAGATCGTGCCGATCAACATCAACACCGTGCAGTTTCCGCTGCCCACCGCGCGCCGCGTCTACCGCCTGGGCCAGGCCGTGGGCGAAGCCATCCGCAGCTGGGACAGCCCCAAGCGCGTGGCGGTGCTGGGCACCGGCGGCCTGTCGCACCAGCTCGAAGGCGAGCGCGCCGGCTTCATCAACAAGCGCTTTGACCTGCAGTTCCTCGACAGCATGGAAACCAACCCCGAGTGGGTCACCCAGTTCAGCGACCTGGAACTGGTGGAAAAAGCCGGCACCCAGGGCGTGGAACTGCTCAACTGGCTGGCCATGCGCGGCGCCCTCTCGGCCGGCGGCGCCCGCGTGAAGAAGGTGCACGGCAACTACCACATCCCGATCTCCAACACCGCCACCGGGCTGCTGGCGCTGGAGGTGGTGTGAGGGGGTGAAGCACCCCCCTCCTGACTTTCTATTGAGTTCATAGCATCAAGCGACCATTCCGTGCTGGGATGGTCGCTTTTTTGATGGGATTTTGGCGGTGGAAGGGTGTCTCGGGTGGCGTGGGCCGCACGGCACGACTCGATGCCTCAGTGGCCCATTCAGTTGCCCCATCGGTTTGCGAGCCGTTTGGTCGCCTCGAACCAAACCAGCGCGCCCAGACACAATGCCGCGCCACTCGACAAGAGCGCAGCAGATGGTGTCGCGAACAGAAACAGGCGGCTGATGGCGGGAACACCCAGAACCAGCGCCAGCAGCACGCCTGTCCCCAAAACGATCCAGCCGAAAGCGATGTTCCAGGATGGCGCCGGGCCGCTTCGGGTTGTCCAGGTCCGGTTGGCATGGATGAGCACCAGATTGCCGACCACCAGGACCGTGAATGCGAGCGCACGCGCCGTCTCGTCGGAGCCGGAATCCGATCGGGCAAGCAGGTAGGCCATCAGCACGATGCCGAACAGGCCGCAGCCCTGAAGCGCACCGCGCAACAGGACTTGCCGGTCGAAGAGGCGCGCATCCGGGCGCCGGGGCGGCACCCGCATGGCGTTGGCCTCCAGAGGCTCGGCTTCGAAGACGATGGAACAGGCCGGGTCGATGATCAGCTGGAGGAACAGGATGTGCACCGGCATCAGCACCATCGGCCAGCCCAGGATCAGCGGCACGATCGACAAACCGATGATCGGCAGATGCGCCGCCAGGACGAAGGCGATGGCCTTTCGCAGGTTGGCGAAGACGCGGCGTCCATAGCGCACGGCCGTCACCAGGGACGCGAAATCGTCACCCAGCAGCACCAGGGCCGCGGCCTCGCGGGCGACGTCGGTCCCCCGGGCGCCCATTGCCACGCCGATGTGGGCAGCCTTGAGGGCGGGGGCGTCGTTGACGC
Organism: Curvibacter sp. T50; assembly: GCF_057219955.1. NCBI lineage: Bacteria > Pseudomonadati > Pseudomonadota > Betaproteobacteria > Burkholderiales > Comamonadaceae > Curvibacter > Curvibacter sp. T50. Next base: position 1,257,397 of record NZ_JBXVVU010000001.1, on the reverse strand, counting down.
CATCGCCGGTCATCGCAACCACGTCGCCTCGGGTGCGAAAAGCCTGCACCAGCCGAAGCTTCTGCTCGGGCTGCACACGGCAAAACACATGGGTGTCGGCCAGGCGCGCCGCCAGCGCTGCGTCATCCAGTCGGTCCAGCTCCGGGCCGGTCACGGCCCGCCCATCGGCGACCAACCCCGCTTGTCGTGCGATGGCCAGGGCGGTGTGGGGATGGTCGCCCGTGATCATCACGACCCGGATGCCGGCGGCCCGGCACTCGGCGATGGCCGCCGGCACGTCCGGTCGCACCGGGTCCTCCAGCGCAACCAGTCCCATGAACTCGAAATCGAAGTCGTGCTGGCCGCCGGGCAACTCACCCGAGGGAAAAAAGGCCCGTGCGACCGCCAGGACCCGCAACCCGTCGGCAGCCATCGCCTCAACCTGTTGCGCAACAGGCTTCTGCTGCGATGGATCAAGGTGACAGAGGTCCATGATCGCTTCTGGCGCCCCCTTGGCAGCAACCAGCCGGTCCTGTCGATCCGGTGACTGCCAGACGCGGGACATGGCGAGCATCTGCGGCGACAGCGGGTAGTCGTCCAGAAGGTCCCAGTCCGCGTGCAGATGTTCGGTGCCCGACAGACGACTCTGACCCGCTTCGATGATCGCGGACTCCATCGGATCGAAAGCGCGGCGGTGACTGGCGAGCACGGCGTATTCCAGCACCGGGTGAAGCGCCTCCGGCAAGGCTGGCGCATCGGTGGGACCCAGACAATGCTGCGCGTCGGCGGACCACAGCCTGCGCACCGCCATGCGGTTCATCGTCAGCGTGCCGGTCTTGTCAACACACAACACCGTTGTCGCCCCCAGCAGTTCGACCGCCGGCATGCTGCGGGTCAGCACCTTCTCGCGCGCGAGCCGCCAGGCACCGAGACCGAGGAAGATGGTCAGCACGACCGGCAGCTCTTCCGGCAGGATGGCCATGGCGAGCGTCAGGCCGGCCAGCAGCCCATGCAGCCAGTCGCCGCGCGACAGGGCCCAGGCCAGGGCGAGCACCACGGCGAGGCTGAGACCGGACGCCGCCACCCAGGTGACGATCCGCCGGGTCTCGCGCTGGACCGGCGTGGTCTCGGTGGCCATCGACTTCAGGGAGGCGCCGATGCGCCCCAGGGCGCTGCGTGCGCCGGTGGCCACCACAATGCCCTTGCCCGTGCCCTGCGTGACCAGCGCGCCCGACAGGGCCTGGCTGCGAGGGTCTGCGTCGCCGGCGTCGATCACATCGTTCGCCTGCTTCAGCACCGGCACCGATTCGCCGGTCAGAAGCGATTCGTCGATCATCAGGTTCGACGCTTCGATCAACCGGACGTCGGCAGGCACCCGATCGCCTTCGGCAAGCAGGACGGTGTCGCCGACGACCAGTTCGCGCCCGGCGATCCTGACCGTCTGCCCATCGCGGATCACCAGCGCACGCGGGCTGGACAGGTCGCGCAGCGCCGCCAGTGACTGTTCGCTGCGGCGCTTCTGGACGTACGTGATGCCGATGACCACCAGCACGAACCCGAGCAACATCAAGGCCTCATGCCGATCACCCAGCGCCAGGTAAATGGCCCCGCAGGCCACCAGCAGCAGGAACATCGGCTCTGCCACCACCTCCCGCAGCAAGTCCCACCCCCGGCGCTGCGCCGCAGCCGGCAGCTCGTTGGCGCCTTGTTGGGCCAGGCGCTGACGCGCCTCGGCCGACGTCAGACCACGGGCAGGAACGGTCTCCATGGCGTCGTCCTAGCCCGCGGGCGGTTGCATGGCCACCGCATGATCCCGGTCGGGCCGTTGCCAGGGGGCCAGCTGGGTCATGCGGTGGCGGACGCGGTGTCGCGGCATCACCCGGCTGCGGGCGTCCACGGCACGGTCGTGGCCCGCTTCGACACGCAGCGTCGCACCCGGGACAAGTCTGGCCGCGGTCTCGAACCGATGGGGACCATACCGGTGGCCCCCGTCGGCGTCCTTCTGACGCGGGTGGTTGGCCAGCGGCACGACGAATTCGTCGATCAGGGCTTGCGACGTCGCCAGCACGCCCGCCACCCGCTGCGTGGTGGTCAGGACCAGGTTGGCCGCGACGCTGACCCTGGTTGAGCGCCAGGCGGCGGCCCGCTCCTGGAGGCTGTGGTCGGGGTCTTCGGTGTCCTCGGCGGGGCTCAGGGATGGCATGACAGGTTCAAGGCGGGTGGGGAAGGTCCGGACTGGCGCGCTCCGGTTTTCAGCATACGCGCCTGGCCTCGGCGGGCCAATGATCTGACGCATGCCCATGAACGCCGGCGCCGGATGCGGTCGCTGGCCCATTGGAACGCCGGGTTGATGAACAGGCCATGAATACGCCGTTCAGTATGCGTACACGGCGGGGTTTCCACAATGCCCCCAACACCACGGCCTGAACCGTGGACACCCGTGAACCCGCCCGAAAGGAGCCCCCATGAAATCCGACGTCCGTCTGCGCCAGGGCCTGCTGTTGCTGTCTCTGGGCCTGGCCGCCTTGTCCGCATCGGCCGGGGATGAGTGTGATGCGCCCCTCAATCGCTGGCAGTCACGCGAGGCCGTGCGGCAGATGGCCGCGGCCCAGGGCTGGCAGATCCAGCGGCTGAAGATCGACGACGGTTGCTACGAGGTTCGCGGCACCGACGCCCAAGGCCGCCGCTTCAAAGCCACCATCGACCCGGAAACCCTGAAGGTGTTGAAGCGCAGGCAAGACGACCACCGGCGGGATCGCGATCACGGTCGCGGTGCCGATGAATCGGCCCCGCAGCCCGTCCGCCCCCCACCAGCCGACGGCGCCACCTCTTCATCGCCTTTGCCGACCCCGGGCGGCGCGCCGCGCGGCCAGATCGGGTGACCCCCCTCTCATTTCCCAACCTCACAGGAACATCACCATGTCCAAACCGATTCTGACCATGCTGGCCACCGCCTGCGCCCTGGCCGTTCCCGCTCTGGCACACAGCCGCCAGGTCACGCTGACCGCACAGCTCAAGGACTACGGTGGCAACGGCGCCTACGTGGCGGCCTACCTGACCGATGCCAAGGGCGCTTATGTGCGCACACTGTGGGTGGCCGGCGGCAAAGCCAAGTACCACAAGCACTTGTCCGACTGGAGCCGCCTCTCCGCTGGTGACGCCAGGCGCCTGGACGGCGTCACCGGCGCCAGCGTGGGTGCGGGGCGCACCCTCAAGGTCACGGCCGATCTGGCGGATGCGCTGATCGACGCCGGCTATGAAATTCGCCTCGATGCCGCTGTTGAAGACATGCGTGACAGCCCGTCCGAGGTTCGCATGCCGCTGTCCACCGCCAGTGTCGGCAAGCCGCAGGCCGGCAAGCAGTACATCCAGTCGGTGACCTTGCAACTCAAGTAAAGGGACTCGCATGAGCTGGAAAGGCATCCACCGCTGGTTGGGACTGACCGTGGGCACCCTGGCCGTGGTGCTGGGTGTCAGTGGCGCCATGCTGGCGATCGATCCGGTGCAGCAGGCCTGGCAGGCCCCCACCGCACCGGGCGGTCTGCCGGTGGCCACGCTGGTGGAGCGCGTGACGCGCACGGTTCCAGGCGCTGAGGAAATTCGCCATCTGCCCTCGGGTGCCATCGTGGTGTTCAGCTTTGCCGGCGACCAGCCGCAGGCGCAGTACGTGGACCCGGCCGATGGACGGGTCCTGGGTGCCTGGCAAGCCTCGGCACTGCCGCGCTGGGTGAAGAACCTGCACCGCTCGCTGCTGCTGGGCGATGCCGGGCGCTGGGGCGCAGCGGGCACTGCGCTGGCCATGGCCTTGTTGTGCATCTCGGCCCTGGTGCTCTTGCTGCGGCGCATGGGCGGCTGGCGACAGCTGGCGGCGCGGGTGCGTGGCTCGCTGGCGCAGCGCATCCACGTGGTCGCGGGCCGTGTGGTGCTCCTGGTCCTGTGCCTGAGCGCGATCACGGCGCTGACCATGAGCGCATCGACGCTGGGGCTGGTGACGCTGGATGCCCGGACCGAACCGGAGGTGCTGTCGGTGGTTGGCGGCCAGCCAGCCTTGCCCGGCGCGCAGCTGGCTGCGCTGCAAACCCTGGTGGTGCAGGATCTGCGCAAGCTGAATTTCCCGGGCGCCGCCGACCCCGAAGACACCTGGAAGGTCACCACCACACAGGGGCAGGGCTGGATCGACCGGTACTCGGGCCAGATGCTGGCCTGGCAGGACGCCACCCTGGCTCAGCGCGTCTACGACTGGGCCGTGGTGCTGCACACGGGCGAAGCGGCCTGGCCCTGGGCCGTGGTGCTCGGGCTGGTGGGTGCCAGCGTGCTGCTGTTCTGGCTGTCGGGCCTTGTCATCTGGTGGCAGGCACGCCGCCAGGCACCGCGGATCACGGGGAACACGACCCTGGCGCAGGCCGACGTGCTGATCTTCGTGGCCAGCGAGGGCGGCAGCACCTGGGGTTTTGCCCAAACGCTGCAGGACGCACTGAACCAGTGCGGCCACCGCGTGCACACCAGCGCGCTGGAACATTTTCAGACCACGGCCGCCACACGGCAGGTGTTTGTGCTGGCAGCCACCTATGGCGAAGGCCAGGCCCCGGCCCACGCCCGCCAGGCGCTGGCCCACATCGCCACACGCACCGCCAGCGCGGTGCCGGTGACCGTGCTGGGCTTTGGCGACCGGCAGTTCCCGGCCTTCTGCGCCTTCGCCAAGGCGCTGGACCAGACGCTGCGCGCACACGCCTGGCCGGCGCTGCTGCCCCTGGAGTGCATCCACCAGCAATCGGGCCAGCAATTCGCGCGCTGGGGCGTTGCCCTGGCCGAGGCGCTGGGCGAACCCCTGGTGCTGGAGCATGTGCCGCCCGTGCCAGCCACCACGGCGCTCACGCTCATCGGGCGCCAGGACTTCGTCGGTGCCGCCGGACAGGCCACCTCGATCCTGCGCTTTGCATGGCCTGCACAAGGCCTTGGCGCCCGCCTGCGCGGGCAGGGCCTGGCGCCGTTCGCGGCGGGCGATCTGGTGGGCATCGTGCCGCCCGGCTCGGCCGTGCCGCGGTACTACTCGCTGGCATCGGGCTGGCAGGACGGGTTTCTGGAAATCTGCGTGCGCCAGATGCCCGGGGGGCTGTGTTCCACGCACCTGCTGGGCCTGCAGACGGGGGGGCTCATCACCGCCTTCATCCGGCCCAACCCCGGATTTGCTTTGCCACACCAGCGCAAGCCGGTGTTGCTGATCGGGGCAGGCACCGGGGTTGCTCCGCTGGCGGGCTTCATCCGTCGCAACGACCGGCGAACGCCCATGCACCTGTACTTTGGTGGACGCGACCCGGCGCAGGACTTCTACTTCCACCCCGACATTCAGCGCTGGCTTGGCGAAGGGCGCCTGGCAACGCTGCACACGGCTTTTTCGCGCGTGCCCGACGGCGGTGGCTATGTGCAGGACGCCCTGCGCCAAGACGCCGAGTTCGTGCGCCGCCTGGTGGCGCAGGGCGCCCTCGTGCGTGTGTGCGGCAGCCGCGCCATGGCGCAGGGCGTGGCCGAAGCGCTCGACACGGTGCTGGCGCCACTGCAGCTCAGCGTCGCGAACCTGAAAGCCAGGGAGCGGTATGCCGAAGATGTCTTCTGAATCCGCTGCGCCGTGCCATCGCACCACCCTGCATGGCCCGACCATGGGCACACGCTGGTCGGTCCGTGTTGATGCCGAAAACACGGTCGACCTGGCCGCCCTGCGCCTGGACCTCGCCCGAGCGGTGGAGCAGGTGGACGCGCAGATGTCCCCCTGGAAGCCGCACAGCGACCTCCTGCGCCTCAACCGCGCGCCGGTGGGCGACTGGGTGGACCTGCCGATGCAGACCATGGAGGTGCTGGCCTGTGCGCTCGACGTCCACCGCCTGAGCGCAGGCGCGTTCGACCCCTGCGTGGGACCACTGGTCGATGCCTGGGGCTTTGGCGCCGTGCGCGAGACCCCCGATCCGGAAGCGATCCGCATGGCGCGGCAGCCCACACCACACCATGCGAACGGCTGCCTGGAGCTGGACAGTCGCGCAGGCCGGGCCCGCAAGCACGATCCCGTGCAGCTCGACCTGTGCGGCATTGCCAAGGGCTACGCGGTGGACCGCATGGTCCACGTGCTGCAACAGCATGGTGTGCGGCATGCGCTGGCGTCGCTGGATGGTGAGCTGCGCGCTTTGGGCCCGCAGGCCAGCGGTGTGCCGTGGGCGGTGGCGCTCGAACGCCCGGAGGCCGGGCGCCGCGCGGCGCACGGCGTCATCGAACTCGATGACGTGGCGGTGGCCACCTCGGGCGACTACCGACGCTTTCTGCAAGTGGGCGATACCCGCCTGGCCCACACCATGGACCCCCGCCGCCGTGCGCCGGTGAACAACGCCGTGGTTTCGGTCACCGTGCTGGCGAGCAGCTGCATGCAGGCCGATGCCTGGGCCACGGCCCTGCTGGTGGCAGGCCCCGACGACGGACTTGCCATGGCACAGCACATGGGCTTGGATGTGCTCTTTTTGCTGCGCCGCGCCGAAGGCCTGATCGAGGTCGGACTGGGCCGGTTGGGCCACTAGCGGCGTTCGGCGACGCGGCCACCGGCAGCGCAACCCTGGCGCCCGGCCGGGCCCTGCGGCGTGCTGGCGGCGCCTGCAACATCGACCGCTGGGCTGGCGGCCCTTTCGGGTCGCCGATTCGAGCGCGCCGGCTTCATCAACCCGCGCTTTGACCCGCCGTTTCCGGACAGCAGGGAACCCGACCCCGAACGGGCCACGCCGTTCGGCGACCTGGAACTGGTGGAAAAAGCCGGCACCCAGGGCGTGGAACTGCTCAGCTGCCTGGCCAGGCGCGGCGCCCTCGCGGCCGGCGGCGCCGGGGTCAAGAAGGTGCACGGCAACGAGCACATCCCGATCGCGAACACCGCGACCGGGTTGCTGGGGTGGGAGGTGGTGTGAGGGGGTGAGGGTGGCCTTTGATTGCTATTGAATGTGTGGCAACAAGCGACCATTCCGTGATGGGATGGTCGCTTTTTTATTGGGGTTTTGGCGGTGGAAGGGTGACTTGGGTGGTTTGGGCCGGCGGGGTGGGTGCGAGGCTGTGGTGATGGGGCTGTGGTGATGGGGCTGTGGTGATGGGGCTGTGGTGATGGGGCTGTGGTGATGGGGCGGGGGCCTGCGGGGGGCGGTGCGGTGTGCGGTGTGGCGGCGGCCTCTGGTGGTGACCGTTGTGCAGCGAATGCGGTCGTTGGGCACTCTTGTACCGGTTGTTTTGCAATTCGACCTGGAGCCCCGGAATCGACGGCTCGCCTTGCACTGTGTCTGCCAGAATGCAGCGCATCGTGTTGCTATTGGCATCAAGTAAACGCTCTATGGTCAAGCCGATATCGAGATTGGAGATAGCAGCCTATGGAATTGGCTACGGACTGCTCGGAAGCATCGCGTTGATCGTCCTATGGTTCGCTTACCTCGGTCCAAAACAGGACAGGGAAGCGCGAGCCGCTGCAGATGCATTCTGTTCCTCACTTCCAGTCGGCAAGGATGCAAGTCACCTGGCATACCAGGCTGGTGAAGCAAGTGCGCAGTTGCTGACATGGCCGCCAGTGTCCGGAACAACTCGACATCAAGCTCGGTTCTCCGGATTCTTGGCAAATGTATTTGTCTGCGAAGTCAGGGAGCGCGACGGTCGAATTTCTGGCAAATACAGGGAGGAACACACGTGGTAAGTGCCAGCATTCATTGGCCCGCCCAGAGGCGATTCCTTTGTTTTGGTGGCGCCTCGCCATCAGCGAAGTCGATCAGCATCGAACGAGCTGAATGACCGGACCAAGCCTGAAACAGCCGTTGGACAAGGGTTTCTCAGGCTCGAACCAGCCTGATTCGCTCCCGCGAACAGCTCTCCCGAAACTCCTGATTCAATAGCATAAAGAGACCATTAAAAGTGGGGAACCGGTCAAATTCATCCAGATTTCGCCACGGCCACCGTCCACCAGATCCCGCCCGCCGCCCCCACCTCAGTCCCGCCCCGGTCCGTCCGGCGGAACACCACCCCCGGGTTGGCGCGTCTCGTCCTCATACTGCCGCCGCAGCCGCGCCAGGCCCTGGCGGAAGGCTTCGGCGTCGCCGTGGTCGAAGAACCTGGGGTAACGGCCGTGCGCGTCGCGGATGCGGCGGGCGTGTTTGATCGGGCACCAGTACTGCTCGGTCCGTGCGGCCACCTCGCGGGTGTAGGCCGCCACGCCGTTGCCGTAGGAGCAGTAAAAGCAGTTGAACTTTTCGATCGCGTTCAGGTAGGGCAGATCTTCGCGGTCGAACACCAGGTAGTCGGCGCGCCGCACCTTGGGAATGCGGTACACCGGGAAACACACCGCCTGGTAGAGCGTGACGAACAGGTCCATCAGCACAAACGGAATCCAGCCCAGGTAGATCACCGGCGCGGTGATCACCGCCAGCAGGCTGGAGCGCCGCAGAAAGCGGAACAGCCCGATCTTGTAGCGCCGCTGCTGGCGCGACAGGTCGCCCGCCAGCGCCTGGCGCCGCGCCTCCCAGACGCTGCGCTGCTGGTGATATTCGTCTTCAACCTCTTCCTGCAGCGCGCGGATACGCGCCAGCAGCTCGTCCAGATGGGTTTGCATGGTGTGGCCTCCGATCTCGGGTTGCGAAGAGCGCCGGGGGGGGCGGCGCCGCAAGGGGACTCAAAGGTCCGATCTGGGGGCGAATCGCTTCGCCAAAAGCAGAAAATTTCGACGAGACACTTCGGGAATATGCGCGTGCAGCCGGAACTTGCGCGGGCGGCGGGAAGGGGCGATGGCCGCCGTCCGGCTTTCCGCCAGCGGGATCGAACCCGTGGCTTGAAGACGGATCGCAAGCTTGGAAGGCTTTGACGCGCCGCATGCCGGGGTGTGGTCAGATGAACGCCCGTGGCGCGGTGGCAAGCGGGCTAAGGTTCGCGCTTTTCGAATCGGGCAAGAAGGCCGGCGTTGTCCCGTGGCCAGGCATCCATCGCCTGATGATCGCGCGCAGGTATCGCGTTCAAGAAGGCCAGCGCCAATTGGCGGGTGGCGATTTTTACCTTGGGGTTCAGGTCCAGCCCGCCGGTGGCTGCGCGGTCGGTGAAGATGCTGTGCGACCCGCCGTTGAAAACGGCAAGGACCTTGGGAGCCCCACGTTCGCTGCCGATGGCCTGGAAAATGTCCACCCGATCCTGGAGGCCCGAGAAGTAGCCGGGGATCTGGATCACGTCTTCGGTGGCGGTGATGTGAAGCGTCGGAATGTCAATGCTGCCAAGGATTCGCTTGGGATCGCCCTGGTCGTACAAGCGGGGCGCTGAAATGAGGATGGCCGCGCTGATTCGGGGGTCTTGCAATGACACGGTTCGCCCTTGCTGCTCGAACTGCGCCCCTGCAATCAGCATGGAGGTATTGGCGCCATAGGAATGACCGGCGGCGGCGATTCGCCGGGTGTCGAACAGTGCGCCCACTGGGGCAGCCAGGATCGTATCGAGCGAATAGCGAAGGTCCTGCACGCGATGGAGCGCCTCAGCAGCTTGCGCCGCGTCGCTCAAGCGGGCCGTCAGCGCAAACGGATTGCCCCGCCATATCTGACGGTCACTGCCCACATGCTGCACGTGCAGGCTGCCATACCCGTGCGCGGCGAAGTACTGACCGAGATAGCGGTAGCCGTCCCTGGAGCCGCCGATTCCGTGCGAAAAGACGACCAGAGGGACCGACCCCACCGCAGGCTTTCCGGCGGGCAGATACAGTTTCGCGGGCACTTGTCGCTGGCGCTCGCTGTCGAACCAATCGAAGTCTTGTGCGGTGAACCGCGACGCGTCCACTGCCAAAGCTTCTGGAGCGGGTGAAGCGGAGATTGCGACCGTTTGCCCGGCCTCTTGAGCGCGCGGGCCGTCCAGACTGACTGCGGCGACACAGATGCCCAGCAGACCCGCGACCCAGAACCTGTGACGTTGGCGGCCGGTGTGTGTCGAATGATCGGATTTCATAAGGTGGAGAAATCGTAACGCCGGCACCAGGGTGCCAGGCCCAGGCACCTCAATGACCTCATTGCCGTCTGGAAAACCGCGTGAACGGGCGCCTTGTTGGGTTCGGCGGCGCCCCTCCTCAGCTCTGTTAGCGTCCCAGCAGCACCCCGCGCGCTCGGGTCAGCTCGGTGCCGGTGAACTGCGCGGCCAGCAGCTGGTCGGCGCGTTCGGCGCGTTGGGCGGGGGTGAGGGTGGCGTCGGTGTTCAGGGCTTGCAATTGCTGGCGGGCGGCAGCCAGGCGCTGCTCCCACTGCTGCCATTGGGCGGCGACGGCGGCCTCGCGCTCGGCGGCCTGAGGGTGGGCGGGCGGCGCGCCGGTGGCGCCGGTCGCGGCGGGGCTGCCCGGCTGGCCGGCGATCATGGCGGCCAGCTCGCGCTCTTCGTCGGCGTAGAAGGCCTCGGCCCATTCGGCGCCCAGGGCGGCCCGGCGGCCCTGGCTGCGCTCGGCCAGCGCCGCTGCCCAGGTGTCGCGGCGGCGCAGGTCCACCGCGTGTTTCCATGGCGTCTGCTGCAGCGCCACGTACCGGTCCCACAGGGCCATCACGGCGCTGAGTGCGGGCTCGCGCAATTCAGCCGCCGCCTGCTGGGCCACCAGGGCACGCAGGCTGTCCAGCGGCACCTCGCCCACCAGCGTCAGGTAGTAGTCGAAGCGGCGGCGCAGCGTGTGGCTGGGGGTCAGGCGGCCGTCGGCGCCAACCGCCCAGTCGCCGTCGGCGCTGGTGCCGGCCAGCGAGGTCTGGCGCAGGTCGGGGATTTCGGCGGCACGCTGGGCGCCCGATGAGTTTCCGGCGCCCGTGCCCGGACCGGGGGTCGTGCCAAACGGGTTGGTCATGCCGGCGTGAACGGGGCGGGTGTCGGTGGCGGTGGGCGGGGCCTCAACCGGCGCCGGGCTCGGCACGGCCCACCACAGGACCAGGGCCATGGCAGCCACCAGCGCGGCGCCCGCCACGATCCGCCGGCGCAGTGTGCCGGCGCGCGGGGGTGTCGCGTGCAAGGCAAGCCCGGTGGACATGGCGCAGCCGGCCGATCAGAGGCCCAGCGACTTGAGCCGGTTGGCCTGGGTGCGATAGACGCTGACCGGGTCGGAGCTGAACCAGCTGCGCAGGCCGAACACATGGTTGACCTCGTCCATGTGGTTCCAGTTGTAGTCGTCGCGCAGCACCTTGCCCCAGTGGCTGGAACACTGGCCGACCAGGCCGTCGTTCTGCTCGAAGCCAAAAAACACCGAAGCCGCGCCGAGGAAGCCGTCGGACACGTCCAGCACATTGGTCAGCACCGAGGTGCCGCCCATGGAGTAGTAGCGCACGCCATTGACCACTTCGGCGCCCTGGCCACAGGCGGTGGTGGGCGCGCCCTGCGGGAAGCGGCGGTTGAAGTCGGCCGCACCGGCGGTGGACAGCGACTGCAGCGAGGCCAGCGCGTTCTGCGGGTTGGCGCCGCTGCCCGACAGGTAGGCGACCACGCTGCTCAGGCCGTTGACCAGCGCGGCCACGGCGCCGGTGGTGCCGGTGAAGCTGGTGATGCCGGCCACCGCGTCGGCCACCTTGCTGCCCTTGTGCGGCGTGCCCACGGTGGTCACGCTGGCCACCAGGCCGGGCGCAACGGCGGCCACATAGCGCGAGGTGCTGCCGCCGTGGCTGTGGCCGATCAGGTTGAACTTGGTGTAGCCGTAGCGGGCCTGCAGGCCCTGCAGCTCGCGCAGCAGCTGCTCACCGCGCACTTCGGTGCTGTTGGACTGCGACACGCTGGCGGTGTGCACCACCGCGCCGCTGCGCCGCAGCTCCGACGGAATGCCGTAGAAATACTGCACCGGACCCAGCGCGTCAAAACCCAGCAGGCCATGCACCAGCACGATGGGGTGGCGGGTCTGGGTGTAGGTGTCGGCGGCATTGAGGGCGACCGGGGTGCCCAGCAGGGCCAGGGAAGCCGCGCAGGCGGCGAGGAAGCGCTTCATCGGACTTTTCTCCAGAAAAGACAAGGGGCGGGGTGGAGGGGTACTGCGACTGGGCGGAATATACGAACGAACGTTCGTTTTTTTTCTAGCGTAAACCCGTAAGGGTTAACGAGATGCATTACATTGCTGTTTCCCCCGGGTTCCGTCACGCAAGGTCCCCAGGAAAATTCCCTTGCTCTATCGGGATATGCACGATATTTCACGACCCATCGGTCGGTTAATATTCGCGCTTCGCGTTCCGTTTCCCGCCCACTTCCTCTTTCTTACCTGTCGAGGCTGTCATGACCACTCTTCTCCAAAGCTTCATCGGCGGCCGCTGGATCGGCGCGCAGCCGGCCCAGGCGCTGCGCAGCGCCGTCAACGGCCAGACCGTGGCCCACACGCATGCCGAAGCGCTCGACTTTGCCGAGGCGGTGGACTACGCCCGCCGCGTGGGCCTGCCGGGCCTGCTGGCGCTGGACTTCCAGCAGCGCGCCGCGCGGCTGAAGGCGCTGGCCAAATACCTGGGTGAGCGCAAGGAAGAGCTGTACGCCATCTCGGCCCACACCGGCGCCACCCGGGTGGACAGCTGGATCGACATCGAAGGCGGCAGCGGCACGCTGTTTTCCTATGCCAGCACCGGCGCGGCCGAGCTGCCCAGCGGCAACCTCATCCACGAAGGCCCGGCGCTGAACCTGGGCAAAAAGGGCCTGTTCGGCGGCACGCACATCCTGGTGCCGCGCGGCGGCGTGGCGGTGCACATCAACGCCTTCAACTTCCCCATCTGGGGCCTGCTGGAAAAGTTCGCGCCCAGCTTCCTGGCCGGCATGCCCTGCATCGGCAAGCCCGCCACCGCCACCAGCTACCTGACGGAAGCGATGGTGCGCATCGTGAACGAATCCGGCATCCTGCCCGCGGGCGCGCTGCAGCTGGTGATCGGCTCCACCGGCGATCTGCTGGACCGCCTGGACGGCCGCGACGTGGTCACCTTCACCGGCTCGGCCGACACCGCCGCCAAGCTGCGCGTGCACCCGAACGTGGTGCGCCACAGCATCCCGTTCAACGCCGAGGCGGACTCGCTGAACTGCGCCATCCTGGCGCCCGAAGTGACGCCCGACGACGAAGAGTTCGACCTGTTCGTCAAGGAGGTGGTGCGCGAGATGACCATCAAGGCCGGCCAGAAATGCACCGCCATCCGCCGCGCCATCGTGCCGCGCCAGCACCTGGACGCCGTGGCCGAGCGCATTGCCGCCCGCCTGGCCAAGGTGGCGGTGGGCGACCCGTTGGTGGACGGCGTGAAGATGGGCGCGCTGGCCTCGCACGCGCAGCAGGCCGACGTGGCCGAGCGCGTGGCGCTGCTGCGCCAGGGCGCGGAAGTGGTCTTTGGCGGCGGCGAGGGCTTTGCCCCGGTGGGCGAGGGCACCGCCGCCGGCGCCTTCTTCCAGCCCACGCTGCTGCTGGCGCGCAACCCGCTGGCCAATGCTGCAGTGCACGACGTGGAAGCCTTCGGCCCCGTCAGCACGCTGATGCCGTATGACCGCGTGGAAGAAGCCCTGCAACTGGCCGCGCGCGGGCAGGGCAGCCTGGTGTGCTCGCTCATCACGAAGAGCCCGGAGACGGCCGCGACCATGGTGCCGGCGCTGGCCGCGCTGCACGGCCGCGTGCACGTGCTCGACCGCGTCTCGGCGGCTGAATCCACCGGCCACGGCTCGCCGCTGCCGGTGCTCAAGCACGGCGGCCCGGGTCGCGCCGGCGGCGGCGAAGAGCTGGGCGGCCTGCGCGCCGTCACGCATCTGCTGCAGCGCGCGGCGGTGCAGGGCTCACCCACCATGTTGACGGCGGTGACGCGCGAATACGTGCGCGGCGGCGCCGTGCTGGAAACCGGCGTGCACCCGTTCCGCCGCCACTTTGAAGAGATCCAGATCGGCGAATCGCTGCTCACCCCCAGCCGCGTGATCGGCGACGAAGACGTGCACGCCTTCGGCCACCTGACGGGCGACATGTTCTACATGCACTTCGACGACGAAGCCGCCAAGGCCTCGCCCTTCGGCCAGCGCATCGCCCACGGCTACCTGGTGCTGTCCGACGCCGCCGGCCTGTTCGTCGTGGCCGAACCCGGCCCGGTGCTGGCCAACTACGGCCTGGACACGCTGCGCTTCGTCAAGCCGGTGGCGATTGGCGACAGCATCCAGGTGCGCCTGACCTGCAAACGCAAGATCGACCGCAACAAAAAAGACGCCAACGGCAACGGCCAGGGCGTGGTCGCCTGGGACGTGGAAGTGAAAAACCAGCACGGCGAACTGGTCGCCAGCTACGACATCCTGACCCTGGTGGCCAAGAAGGGCTGACCCACGGCGGAAGGCCGGTGCGCACGGGCTGGCAGCCGGTGCCCCCCCCGGTGATTCACCCGGTCATGCAGCCGATGACCCACCCGCCAGCCGCCTTCGGGCGGCTTTTTACTTCTGAATCAATAGCAGACCATCACCTGTTGACGATGGGTAACGGGTGTTTTGGCTTGAAATCTGGTCGCGCAGGCTGCTGCGGTTCGTTTGCGGGGTTGTGAGCCGGCCGGCGGGCCGATGGCGCCACACCCGGCGCCGGCCTGAGCACCCGCGCCGCATTCCTTGGCCCGCTCGACCGTTCATCGCTGCCACTGCGCGTCTCGCCAGACGACGTTGACATCTCTCACGTGACGAACAACCGCAACACGACATTGTGGTCGCCCTGCAGGCGGAGGCGATGCGCCTGCACCAGCAAGATGCAGAACGCCGTGCAGACAGCGCAGCCTCGCTTGGCATTGACCCGGACGCGTCACGGCCAGGGCGCCACGCCGCTGCAAGCCGGGTAACGCTTCGTTCGACGCCACACGCACGGTTGCGCTCGATGTAGCTTATGGGCTACGATCAACGGATGCGTGTCGAAAAGACGGACGAATTCCGCGACTGGCTCGATGGATTGACGGATCTCGCTGGGCGGGCTCGCATACTGATGCGGGTTGATCGCCTTGCCCATGGCAACCCCGGCACGCACCGCAACCTGACCGACGGCGTTTCCGAACTCAAGGTCGATGTGGGTCCGGGTTATCGTGTCTACTACACCCAGCGCGGTGATCGCCTGCTGCTTCTGCTCGTCGGCGGCGACAAGTCCACACAGTCCAAGGATATTGCCAGGGCCATCCGCCTGGCACAGGCATTCGGAGAATGAACATGGCCAGCACTGCTCGCAAGTCCACCGCCAAACTCAAAACCTCCGCGTACGATGTTGCTGAACATCTGCGCACCCCGCAGGAGATGGCCGCCTATCTGGATGCGTGGTTGGAAGAGGCGCCGGATGACGTATCCGGCATTGCACGTGCGTTGGGGGACATCGCTCGGGCCAAGGGCATGAGCCAGGTTGCCAAGGAAGCAGGCCTGAGCCGGGAGAGCCTGTACCGTGCGCTCAGCGAAGGCGGGAATCCCAGCTTCGCGACGGTGCTCAAAGTTGCACGCGCTCTGGGCGTTCGCCTGCACGCCCAGCCGGCCTGAAATTGCATCCGGTCGCGTCACAGCCGTCGTACGCACGCTACCCACACCGCCAACAACCTGACCGACAGCTGGCCCGTCTGCGAAGCGCCAGCGGTCACCCGCCCTTTCACTCACCCACCAGGCCGCCTTCGGGCGGCTTTTTTACTTCTGAATCAATAGCAAACCATCACCTTTTGACGCTGGGTAACGGGTGTTTTGGCTTGAAAACTGGCCGGGCAGGTCGTTTGGGCGTGTTTGCGGGGTTGTGAGCAGCCCGGTCGGGCCGGTGGCGCCACACCCGGCGCCGGCCCGCACACCAACGCCGCGTCTCGCTGGACGCCAGCCGCTCGGGTCGGTAGGCTGTCGTTCGAGGCGCAAACGGGTTCGCGCGGGTGATTGGGAAAACTGAGGCTTGGGCGTAGAAGCCGTCGGGTTGCTCGGACCTGGTCAACCTGATCAAGCGCACCGGTTGCGGCGGTCGGCCGTTGATTTCAAACACTTTGCGGAGAAACCATGCAAATTCGTTTAACGACCGCGGTTGTTGTGGGTAAACGCCAAGCCGCCCTGCATCATCGCTTGGCGCATGCGCGCGTTTTTGGCCGCAATAGACAACACGGCACGCCTGATTTGCGTGTGGCATCCATGCCATGGAGGGCAAAGAGTTTGTTGGCGAGATCGATGCCCATGGTGAAAATGATCAAGGGTTCCACTTCCGAAAAGCGAGTGAGTTGATGAGAGATTGCATTTCCCGACGTGGCGCCTGGATGCCGCACCCCGCCACTGCGCGGATCACCCGGGACGGGGAAGTCCCTTCTATTCGTTAGGCCTCGCATGCAACTTTTCGGAACGCTCCGCAGTTGGAATGATGAACGCGGGTTCGGCTTCATTGCCCCGACGCAAGGAGGCGCAGAGATATTTGTCCACATCAGTGAGTTCCCGCGCGACGGCTCCCGACCGACTGTCGGAGAGAAACTCAGCTACGAGCTTGGGCGGGGCCGCGATGGAAAGGCCCAGGCAGTCAAAGTTGTTCGCTTGGCCATCGGTGTGGATCGACCCGCCAGATCGGCTGGTGTCAAAACTCGGAACACAAAGTCTTCGTTGGTCGGCAACCTGGTCGTCCTTGCGTTTGTCCTTGTCGCCGGCGCATGGGCTTACCAGCACTTCGCCGCAGGCCAACATCGTCGCGCACTGGCTTCGGAGACGCCACCGTCGCTCGGTCGCTCAATCGAAGCACCGGTTGCAGCAGCGCCCACGACTGCAACCACGACGTTTCGTTGCGACGGTCGAACTCACTGCTCGCAGATGACTTCCTGTGCCGAGGCAACTTGGTTCATCAACAACTGCCCCGGTACGACGATGGACGGCAACAACGATGGGATACCTTGTGAGCAACAGTTGTGCACCCGTCCGTTCGCCAAATAGCCAAATAGCGCGGGCGGCGAGCCTCTTCGCTGGAACGGACATCCGTCACCGGGGTGCACAAATGGTGGCCCTTGACCGTTCGCATACACACTGCCTCCCGGCAGCATGAAGCTGACCGATCAATGGCTCGTTGCCGAAGCGCCCGCCGCGATCCATCCGGCCCCCACACGCGCACCCACTCACCGGCCGCCTTCGGGCGGCTTTTTGCTTTTGAATCCATAGCAAACATTCACCCGTTGACGCTGGGTATCGTCCAAAAATATCCTGACTTCTCCCCGGCCTGGCACCGCGCCAGCGCAGATGACTGTCAAATCTGACAGGGGTGTCCGCGACAGCGCGCGGGCCGGCACGTAGACTGCCTTGCAACGCAAACTTGATGGGGGGAAACATGGGTGTCATGGTCAAAGTGGTGGTGGGCGTGCTGCTTGCGGTGGCGGGGTGGGTTTCGGCATGGGGCCAGGCGGCCGGCGCGCCGCCGCTGGATGACAAGCGGCTGCAAGCCCAGCTGGTCGAGGGCATCGGGGTGATGCGCGGCGGGCAGCCGGCGCAGGCCATCGCCCAGCATTTCGAACCGGTCATCCAGGCCTACGAGCAGCGCTACCGGGACGGCAAGACCCGGGTCTATTCCGCCATGGGCGCCGCTGAAACGCTGTTTTATGTGCTGGAGGGCGCCGATGCGCAGCCCCGACAAAACGTCAGGGTCTATTCCCCGGGGCCTGGGGCATGGCGTATTTCCTCAAAGGCTATGCGCTGGGTGAGCTCATGCGCTCGTCTGAGGCGGCTGCGGCCCTGGACAGCGCCATCGCGCTGTCGCCCCAGAACGCCCACTACCTGAACGAGCGCGGGCACTTGCACCTGTTGGCCAGAAACTGGACCGAAGCCCAGAAGACCTTCGCGGCGGCCGAAAAAGCCGCGCGGGAATTCTCGTCACCCGAGAGCCGCAAGGCGGAATGGGGCCGGGCACTGCGGGGCCAGGCCTATGTGCGCATCGAGCTGAACCAGCTGGACGACGCCGAAAAGCTCTACGCCCAGTGCCTGCAGCTGAACCCGGACGACCGCACGGCGCAGGGGCAGTTGCGCTACATCGCCGGGCTGCGCGAGCGCCGTGCGGGAGCTGAAATGCCCAGGGCACCCAGCAATTGATCCGGCGAAGACGCCACACGCATGACCCGCTGCCGGGCGGTGACGTTGCTGCGAAGTTGCGTGCGCAGCGGCCCCGCTCCACGTGCGACCCCCAGCACCCGCCCGCGAGGCGCGCCCAGCGCCCGGTGTGTGTCGGTGGCGGCGTCAGGAAGGAGGCGGTTTGATATGAAAAGAGTAGCGAACAATCACCGCTCCACGCTGGGAACCGGGTGTTTTGGCTTGAAATTTTCTTCTGCGGATGCTTAGGCTTGATCGCTGGGGTCGCCGGTAGCTTCATCCCTGCGTTCGGCGGAACTCACGCCCTTTGGAGTTGGAGTCCAACTCCACTCCGCCATGGAGCACCAACGATGATCCGCACCCAAAAAATCGGACACCCCGGAGTCACGCGAAAAAAGTGCGTCGCCAGGACAACTCGCTGTCAAAAACGACACCACCTGTCCAAACCACTCTCCACACTGAAGCCCTCAACTGCTTATTGGAGTTTTCACATGTTCTGGATCGCGTTTCTTGGCCTTTCGTTTTCGTGGATGTTCATCAAGCTTGGCGCCCTGTCTGCTACTGCGAGTATCCTGACCTTGGCGGTCAAACTGCTCCTGTTTGTCATCTTTGCCGGGCTGATTACGGCTGCTTGGTTGTGGTTGCGCAAGAAAAAAGCTGGCCCTGGTCGCCAAGGCTGACAACATATCGTGTAAGGTCTTGACGAAGAAACAGTGCGCCAAAGGATGGCCGATGTCCATCTGTGCGGCGCAAGACACGGAAGGTTCGCTCAACCATGGCTACCGGACAGCGCGACACCATTGCATACCGGCTGTCGCACATTCTGATCAAGCTAAATCAAGGGGATTATCTTGACCCCTCAGAATTGGCTGAAGAGTTCGGTACACACGTCAGAACCATTCAGCGGGATCTGAAAGTTCGCCTCGCGTACCTGCCGTTGCTTAAAACCCGTGGCCGCTACCACCTCGAACCCGCTCATTTAGGCAAACTGAACTTCGCGGACATCGAGCGATTTGCCTCATTGACGGGCCTCAAAGGTCTGTTCCCGTCGCTGAGCCGCGACTATTTGAAAGACTTGCTGACGGACCAAACTCCTCCGCCCTGGCTGGTACACGGTCATCACTACGAAGACCTGTCTGAACACCGCGCGATCTTCAGCAGACTGGAAGAGGCTGTTTTACACACTCGGTTGCTGAACTTGGAAATGCACAGAAATGGGCGGACCAAACGCTACTCCGCCGTTCAGCCATACCGACTGGTTAACACCAAGGGAATTTGGTACTTGGCTGCCGTGCATGACGGGAGACTCAAGACCTTCGGCGTGGGGAAGATCCGGTCGGTGGAAATGCAAGCTGAAACGTTCATCCCAGATCCGGTCGTCGAATCGTCTGTTGAGGCAGAAGAGGGCATATGGCATTCACCACAACCTCAAAAGGTGCTGCTGTCAGTGGCGCCAGAAGCAGCCGAATATTTCAAGCGGCGACAACTGATCCCACACCAGAAGGTGCTCCAAGAAAACGTAGACGGTTCGATAAAAGTCGAGACCACCGTTGGACATCCAAACCAGATATTGCCGATAGTGCGGTACTGGATACCGAGCGTGATGATCGAAGCTCCGAAAGAGTGGAATACCGAATTGCTTGTACAGCTTAAAAAATATTCGAAAGCGATCGCCTAGAAAATTAATTAAATAAATTAAATTCAAAACCCCTCTAAATTCAAAATGACAAAAGCCGAAAATAATTCAAATAAAATATGGGGTAAAGCCGCCACATTTTTGAATAGAGATGTAAGATCTTTCTGGTCGAGTGGTGAAGAAAAGCAAATAATAAATCAGAAGGATTTTTATCAAATGGGCGATATGGGGTTGGTGGAGAATAATATTGTTCCGCTCGAATCCTTGGTTGATATTAAAAAACTGTCACAAATGGCTTTTCGCCGCGAGGTGTTGGATTGGCGTGATGCCTGCCATGCTAATATAACTATTACCTTGAATCGATTGCAGAATGCCTTTGAAGAACATGTTTTCGAAGAAATTAGGGGGGTGGGGCTGGTGAGGGGATTAATAACTCGCCCATCAGATGAGGTGCTTCAGTCAGAGTTTATACATATAGTGCGCGCTCCGTTTGTTTTGGAACTTAGAAAAGAAGAAAAAAGGTTGAATGATTGCGCAAAAAAATGGGGTTTACTGGAAATATTCGAACTGACCTTTGATGTCTACACGCTGACTGGAGAATGTCGGGTCCTTCATGATGTTGGTTTTAAACCTAGTAATGAGGATTTAATTAATTCTAGAATTCGTACATTTATTTTTAAGCCCTCAGGACTCGCTGAGCACTATCGCGATCAAGCTCAACATCTTGCAAGAAAACTACTGGAAGCTAATGGATCATGATCAGCACTATTGCCTTCGAAATACCGTCGCAAGTCTTTGGTCGAGTTGCAAGTGGCGAACTTGTACGATATGGGACGATTCTAAAAGACTCCGCCACCGGACAGATCGTTCGTCATTTGCAGGAGACAGGAGTTGCGCAATCTGTGATGTCTGGTTTGGGCGCTGGTCCTTTTGCACCGATTTCTATGGCGGCTGATGTAATTAACGCTGGAGCGAGTATTTATGCTGGCGTTAAGATCAACCAACTCAAGGAAATGATGGAAACGCTACAGACATTACAGGTGGCGACACTTGGCGTCTCCCTTGCCGGTGTTGGCGTTAGCGTTGCAGGTTTTTACT
Organism: Curvibacter sp. T50; assembly: GCF_057219955.1. Lineage (NCBI taxonomy): Bacteria > Pseudomonadati > Pseudomonadota > Betaproteobacteria > Burkholderiales > Comamonadaceae > Curvibacter > Curvibacter sp. T50. Next base: position 1,236,666 of record NZ_JBXVVU010000001.1, on the reverse strand, counting down.
ACATGCACAAGCGTTTCAATTCCTTGGAGAGTCGCATCGATCAGCTCAGTGAAACTATCAAAGCTGGATTCGAAAATGCCGGACACCGGGACTTGCGAAAACAACTGCACCTCACCAAAAGCCTCTTGCAACGAACCCAGCAAGCGCAGGCGCTCTCTGATCCTCGCGTAGAATATTCTGAAGTCGCCGCAGCATTGGGCGATCAGGCCGCGTACTTTGAAGGTGAAATTGCATTTATCGCTAAAACGAAAGGTCAAATCGATCCGGAAATTTTCTGGCAAATGGTTCAGATGCTCATGCTTTGCAACAGCGTCCGTATCGATTGTCGTATCCGGACCAATGAACTGCGTCATGCGCTGACTGTTTCTGAAGCCGTTTCCTCCGAGTACAACAATTTGTTTTCGTCTTTGACGCCATTATCATTCGGCTCTTCTGTTGAAAAGGGATTTGCTGCTATAAAGGTCCTTCGTGATGCGACCGACGCCGCAGCATGTAAACCCTACATGATTGACTATCTGTACACACGCCGGATCAATGGCGGTGATTATATTGAGCGATTGGATCAAGAGAAAAATAATCCTTATCTTTTCTTGAAGACGTGATGTTGGTGTGCAAAACACAAAATCTATAAATATTTTAATATTTTGGCGATGTCATTGTTTTCAATTGTATAAATTGAATTAGATTTTGGGTGCTGAAATTTGCAAGATATTTGTGCTCATCACTCTATATGAAATTCTACAAAAAATGGAACCCATTCGGTGTTGCGAAGGTGATTCGAGTGCAAACCTAATAGGAAAGTGATCATTGCTTTTTGATTTCGGCCTTGGTAATTCAGTGCGGTGCAAATTTTTCTTTGCATTCCCCTTGTCTCCGGAACTGGGTTTCCTATATGGAGGGTTGAATCCTGGTGATGCGGGGATTAAATTTCTTAGTCCAGAGCAAACAACGACCATTCCACGCTGGGAACCGGTCTTTTTCATCCGGATTTCACCCCCCGGCACCCAAACCACCGCCCGGCGGCAACCCGGCGTCGCCCCCAGCCTCCCCGCCACGCCCCCGCCGCGCGCTGGCCGTGTCGCCAAATCGGCTGCGGTGCCAGCGTGAGAAGGCGCTCAGGCCGGAGAAGCCCAGCAGCTGGGCCACTTCGGACAGGGGGCGCTGGGGCTGGGCCAGGTGGCGGCGGGCGAGTTCGGTGCGGGTGGCGTCCAGCAGGGTGGTGAAGGCGGTGCCTTCGCGGGCGAGCTGGCGGTGCACGGTGCGGCGGTCCACGCCCAGCTGGCGGGCCACCTGTTCCACGGTGCAGCGGCCGGCGGGCAGCAGCACCAGGATCAGCTGGCGCACCTCGGCGGCCAGGCTGCGGTCGGCGGCGTCTTCGGCGGCCTGCAGCACCTGGCGGGCGTAGCGGGCCATCACCGGGTCGGACGAGGGCAGGGGGGTGTCCAGGTCGCGGCTGGCCAGCACCAGGCCGTTGAAGTCCTGGTCAAACCGCACCACCGGGCCGAACAGGCGCTGGTGCACGCTGGTGTCGCGCGGCGCGGCGTGGGTGAAGCAGACGCGGCGCGGGCGCCAGTCCGGCCCCAGCAGCAGGCTCAGAAAGCGGTAGAGCGCGCCCACCGTCAGCTCGGTGGCCTGGCGCAGGCCGGTGGCGGGGGCGGCGGCGCCCTGCAGCAGGGTTTCTTCGCGGATCACGGCCACACCGTCGGCTTCTTCGCACTGCAAAAACAGCGACTGGTTGTGCAGCCGGCTGTAGCGGGTGAGGGTGGCCAGCGCCTGGCGCAGTGTGGCCTGCTCGCGCACCAGCAGGCCGATCACGCCCAGGTTGGACAGGCGCCGGCTTTCGGCCATGCGCAAGCTGAAATTTTCCTGGCCGGCCTGGGCGGCGGCGGTTTCCAGCAGGCGCTGCACGGCGGCGGCGGGCACGCGCAGCTCGGGCTCGCGCAGGCAGGCGGCGTCCAGCCCGGCGGCGGCCAGCAGGCGCAGCGGGTCCAGCCCGGCGGCGCGCGCCACCTCGGGGAAGTGGGTCAGCGTGGCAGCGCGGACGAAATCGGTCATGGCGGCGGGGGTGGGTTTGCCCGGAGTTGTCCCGAAATGATAAATGCCTGTCCCGAAAAGCAAAACATGGGCGCGGCGGATTCCCAGAATACGGGTTTGATCTGCATCAGAACTTCAGGTGTCAACGATGCAGCGCCACCCGAGGAGCCCCATGACCACTGCCCCGAATGCCCCCGCCGCCGCGGCCGAATCCGCCACCCCGCTGTGTGACCACCTGCGCCGCACCGGCGAGTGGAACCCCAACTGGACGCCCTTTGCCGAGCTGGACCCGGACTGGACCGAGCGCTTCATGGCCATGGGCCTGAAGCCCATGATGTCCGGCGTGCTGGACGCGAAGACCATCGAGTTCATCGCCATCGCGGTCGATGCCTCGTGCACCCACATGTACGCGCCCGGCGTGCGCCGCCACATCCGCAAGGCGCTGGAGCTGGGCGCCACCCCGCAGCAGATCACCGCCGTGCTGCAGCTGACCAGCGTGCTCGGCATCCACACCATGAGCCTGGGCGCGCCGATCCTGCAGGAAGAGCTGGCCGCGTTCCAGACCCGTTCCCCCCAGGCGCCGGCACCCGCCGCGCAGGCCTGAAGGCTTGTCTTCACCCATCCCCCACCGCCCACCCCAAGGACTTTCACCATGCAATTTCTCGACGACTCCCTGCTGCCCGAAAACCAGCAACCCCTGGTGATCCAGGTCGCGCCCTACGGCCCCGAATTTCTGCCCCAGGACTCCACCGACATTCCGGTGACGATGGACGAGCAGATCCAGAAAGCGGTGGACTGCTGGAACGCCGGCGCCACCGTGCTGCACGTGCACTGCCGCGAGGAAAACGGCCAGGGCTCCAAGCGGCTGTCGATGTTCAACGAGATGCTGGCGCGTCTGCGCGAAGCGGTGCCGGACATGCTGCTGCAGGTGGGCGGCTCGATCTCGTTCGCGCCGGAAGGCGAGGGCGGCGACGCCAAATGGCTGAACGACGACACCCGCCACATGCTGGCCGAGCTGACCCCCACGCCGGACCAGGTGACGATCGCCATCAACACCAACCAGATGAACGTCTGCGAGCTGATGAGCGCCGACGATGTGGCCGGCACGTCGCTCGCACTGCCCGCCTACCAGGCCGCCTACAGCGAGATGACCATCCCCTCCGGCCCGGCCTTTGTGGCCGAGCACCTGCGCCGCCTGCAGGCCGCGGGCATCCAGCCGCACTTCATGCTGGGCGACGTGGGCCAGCTCGAAACCGTGGAGCGGCTGATCCGCCGCGGTGTCTACACCGGCCCGCTGGTGCTGAACCACGTGATGATCGGCGGCGGCGCCGACGGCCCGAACCCGTTCAACCTGATGGAGTTTGTGCGCCGCACCCCGCCCGGCGCGGTGCTGACCGTCGAGGGCATCATGCGCACCGTGGCGCCGCTGGGCGCGATGGCGATTGCCATGGGCCTGCATGTGCGCTGCGGCATCGAAGACAACCTCTGGGGCAAGAAAGGCGAACGCATGACCAGCGTGCAGCAGGTGGAGCAGATGGTGCGCCTGTCCCGCGAGCTGCACCGCGAGGTGGCCACCGGCGCGCAGGCGCGGGCCATCTACCAGATCGGCACCCACTACAGCAGCGCCGACGAAACCCTGGCCCAGCTCGGCCTGGCACCCAACCGCGCCGCTGGTGTGCGCGGCATGCCGCTGCGCCGGGTAGCTTGAAATCAAATTCGCATGAAAACAGTACACGATCACCCCTGAACACCAAGGAGACATTCATGAACACGCTGAACCGCCGTTTCACCCTGCTGGCCCTGGCCGGCGCCGCCCTGGCCGCTGCCGCGCCCGCCTGGGCGCAGTTTCCCGACAAGCCGCTGCGCATCGTGGTCGGGGCGCCGGCCGGCGGCACCGCCGACGTGATGGCGCGCACCCTGTCCGAGGGGCTGTCGCAGCAGCTCGGCCAGCCGGTGCTGGTCGACAACAAACCCGGCGCCGCCGGGCTGATCGGCCTGCAGGAGCTGCTGAAAGCCCCGCGCGACGGCCACACGGTGATGGTGTCGGTCAACGGCCTGCTGTCGGAAATCCCGCACGCGATGAAGCTGCCGCTGGACCCGATGAAAGAGCTGCGCCCGGTGGCCGAACTGGCCCGCACCGGCCTGCTGTTCGTGGCCGGCCCGCAGGTGCCGGCGGCCAATGTGAAAGAGGCGGTGGCCTACATCAAGGCCAACCCGGGCAAGGTGAGCTACGCGTCCTACAGCCCCGGCAGCCTGTCGCACACGCTGGGCCTGACGCTGAACCAGCTGGCCGGCACCGACATGGCCCACGTGGGCTACAAGGGCTCGCCCCCGGCGCTGACCGACGTGGTGGGCGGCCACGTGGCCTTCATGTTCGACGGGCCCGCCACCTCGATCCCGATGATCAAGGCTGGCAAGCTCAAGGTGCTGGCCACCACCGCGCCCAGCCGGCTGGCCCTGCTGCCGGACGTGCCCACCTTTGCCGAGCTGGGCTACAAGGACCTGACCGAAACCGCCTGGATGGGCCTGTTCCTGCCCGCCGACGTGCCCGCCGCTGCCCAGGCCCGCCTGCGCGAGGCCACGGCCAAGGTGCTGGAGCAGCCCGCCGTGCGCCAGCGCTTTGCCGCGCTGGGCCTGGACCCGGCGCCGGCCTCCACCCCTGACGATCTGGCCCGCGCGCTGCGCACCGCCTCCGACCGGCAGGCCGCCGCGCTCAAGGCGGTGGGCTTCAAGCCGGAATGAGCGCCATTGCCGCAGCGGCCCGCCGCCCGGTTGCGGCAGTGCCCAACCCGGTGGCCCTGGTCACCGGCGCGGGCCCCGGGCTGGGCGGCGCGCTGGCGGTGGCGCTGGCAGAGGCCGGCGCCCGGCTGGTGATCTGCGACATCGACCCCGAGCGGCTGGCGCAGACCACCCAGCGGCTGCAGGCGCTGGGCGCCGAAGTGCTCGCCCGCGTGTGCGACGTGTCGGACAGCGCCGCGGTGGACGCACTGGTGGACGAGGCCGCGCGCCATTTCGGCACCGTGCATGTGCTGGTGAACAACGCGGCGCTGATTCCCGCCGGCCCGGCGGACCAGCAGCGGCGCAGCGCGCACTACAGCTACCTGACCACCCCCGAGCCCCGGCGCGCGCTGGGCTTCACCACCGCGATGACCGACGCCGAATGGCTGCGCTTCTGGGCCGTCAACGTGCACGGTGTCTTCTACTGCACCCGCGCGGTGCTGCGCCTGATGGAGCCGCAGCGCTACGGTCGCATCATCAACATCGCGTCGGTGGCCGGCATCTCGGCCATGAGCGCCCACAGCCCGCACTACAGCGCCGCCAAGGGGGCGGTGGTGGCCTTCACCAAAGCGGTGGCCGCCGAGGTGGCGGGCGCCAACATCGCGGTGAATGCCCTGGCGCCGGGTGGCGTGCACACCCCGGATTTCGAGGCGTACCTGGCGAGCCTGGACGAGACCGCCCGCCACCGCCTGTGGCAGATGATTCCCGCCGGGCGCCTGGGCACGATGGCCGAATACGCCGCCACCGTGGTGCACCTGGCGTGCGACCCGCATTACCTGGTGGGGCAGGTCATCAGCCCCAACGGCGGCTGCGTGATCTGAGCGTGGCACCGATCCGGACGATCTGGACCGGCGGGCGCGAGCAGGCGCGCGCGCTGGCGCCGGGTGTCATGGCCTGCGCGGTGGTGGCGGCCGCGGCGGCTTTCCTGTCGGGCCACTACGGCGCGCCGGTGATGCTGTTTGCGCTGCTGCTGGGCCTGGCGATGAATTTTTTGGCTGGCGAGGGTCCTTGCGCGGCCGGCATCGGGTTCACCGCGCGCACGGTGCTGCGCCTGGGCATTGCGCTGCTGGGCCTGCGCATCACGGTCGCGCAGGTGCAGGCGCTGGGCTGGCAGCCGGTGGCGCTGGTGGTGGGGTCGATGGCGCTGACCATCGGCGTGTCGATGGTGGCGGCGCGGCGCATGGGCTTTCAGGCGATCTTCGGCCTGCTGACCGGGGGCGCCACCGCCATCTGCGGCGCCTCGGCCGCGCTGGCACTGTCCGCCGCGCTGCCCGCGCACCCGCTGAAGGAACGCGCCACGCTGTTCACCGTCATCGGTGTCAGCGCGCTGTCCACGCTGGCCATGGTGGTGTACCCGATGGTCGTGCGGGCGGCCGGGATGGACGCGGCGCAGGCCGGCATCTTTCTGGGCGCCACCATTCACGACGTGGCCCAGGTGGTGGGCGCGGGCTACAGCCTGTCGCGCGAAACCGGCGATGTGGCCACCGTGGTCAAGCTGCTGCGCGTGGCCCTGCTGCTGCCGGTGATCCTGCTGGCGGTGGCCATCACCCGCGCCCGCAGCGGCGGCGAGCCGGGGGCCGAACGCCCGCCGCTGCTGCCCGGCTTTGTCGTCGTCTTCGCGGCGCTGGTGGCGGTGAACAGCACCGGCTGGGTGCCGGCGCCGGTGCAGGCGCTGGGCGGCGAGGTCTCGCGCGGCTGCCTGGTGGCGGCCATGGCCGCCATCGGCATGAAGACCCGCCTGGCCGAGCTGGCCACGGTGGGCTGGCGCCCGGTGGCGCTGATGCTGGGCGAGACGCTGTTTCTGGGGGGGGTGGTGCTGGCGGGGCTGTTTGCCGGCGGGCGATGAGGCCGGTTCCCTCCGTGGCTGCCCTGAACCTGACGCCGGGGGAGCTGTGCGGTCGCAGGCCTGTGCCAACGGCTCCGGGCGTCCGGATGGGGCGAATTCAGTGCCTGCCGCCGGCGCCGGCCGGGGTTGCACCCCGAAGTGCCAGCACCGCACAGGTGGCGAAAAACAGTTCGGCACCCAGCACCCCGAGGTACAGCGGCACCGGCAGGCCGTCGGCCACCACGCTGACCAGCCGCCCCAGCGCAAAGCCGCCGAAGATGATCGCCACCGCGCTGAGCGCCGCGCGGGTGTCCACCACCCGGAAGGCTCCCGCCAGGAACAGCGCGGCAATGCCCAGGTAGGCCCCGCCGTAGGCCGCGCGGACCACGTGCAGGTGGTTCACGGTCTCCAGGGCGATGCCGGGTTCTTTCATCATCATCTGCGGGGCCAGCAGGTGCAGCGTGCCGACCACCAGCATCATCAGGCCGGCGCCGAACAGGGTGAAACGGGTCATGGTGTCTCCTCAGCGGCCCCACCGCGGGGCGTTGGGCTGATGGTAGGCGCGGCCGGCCGCCGCTTGAAGTAGCATCGATGGAAAACACCATTCCATTCATGAAAGAATCCTGGAGCATCCTGCCCGACATCGCGCTGTTCGTCGCGGTCGCCCGGGCCGGTCATTTCGGGCGGGCGGCCGAGCGGCTGGACATGCCGGCTTCCACGCTGTCGCGACGCATTGCCGCGATGGAAAAGCGCCTGGGCGTGACGCTTTTTCAGCGCACCACGCGCAGCCTGGCGCTCACGCCGCTGGCGCAGGCGTATCTGGCGCGCTGCGAAAAAGTGCTGGAGGCGGCCGAGCAGGCCCGGGACACACTCGACGCCGGCCGCGAGCAGCCCGCCCGCCTGCGCATCGCGATGCCGGTGGACCTGGGCGTGGAGGTGCTTGGCCCGCTGATTGCCGCGTACCTGGCGGACCGGCCGGCCTTGCGGGTGGAGTTCGCGCTCTCGTCCAGCGCCAGCGACCTGTTCCGCGACCCGGTGGACCTGGCGTTCCGCATCGGCCGGGCGCTGGACGACCGTGTGGTGGCGCGGCGTGTGGGCGTCATTGCCAGCGGGCTTTATGCCGCGCCGGCTTTTTTGCGCACCGTGGCGCCGCTGGAGCGCGCCAGTCAGCTGCCGGCCGTACCGTGCCTGGAGCTGCGCACCGCGCAGGGGGCAATGGCCTGGTCCGTCGGCGGCCACCGTTGGCCGCAGGCGCCCGGGCCCTGCGCGATGGCGGCCAACAGCGTCGGGCTGCTGCGGGTGCTGGCCGAACAGGGCCACGGCGTGGCCTTGCTGCCACGTCACCTGGCCGCACCGTCCCTGGCCAGTGGCCAGCTGGAGCCCGTGCTGCCCGGGGAAGCCACGCCCGCCTGGCCGCTCTACGCCGTGACCGCCTCGCGCATCGTGCCGCGTGCGGTGGCGCAGCTGGTGGCCCATGTCCGGCAGTCGCTGACGCGCCACCCTTTGTAGGCCGTGGCCGCAGCCCGGGGCGCCAGGGTGGTTGGCGAATGGTCAAAAACCATAGCAGAAAGCGACCTTTTTACGCTGGGTATGCCCAAAAAAGGTCTGAAAAATCTCAAAAAGGGGCGCTGCGCACCTGGGGATCGTCCGATGGCAGCGGACCAGGTCAGTCGGTGGCGCTCAGAGCTTGGGAATGCGGATGCGGCTGATCATCAGCGAGCCCGACAGCGCAAACAGCAGCACCAGCGGGTGCAGCGTGTAGCCGGCGATCTCGGTCGAGCCGGCCCACAGGTTGGCGCCTACGGCCCCCTGCGAGGCCGCGTAGGCCAGCAGGGCCACCAGAACGACCGAGGTCGGAATCGGCGTGCCCTCAAAGTACTTCACCTTGCCATCCTCATCGGCCATGGCCTCGGCGGTGACGTTGAAGCGCGCCAGCCGGGACACGCCGCAGGCGACAAAAAACACCAGCACGATGCGGTCGTACAGGCCCTGCATGCCACAGCCGTAGGCAATGACGGCGGGCGCCACACCGAACGAGATCACGTCGGCCAGCGAATCGAGCTCGCGGCCGAGTGGCGAACTCTTGTGCCGCCAGCGGGCGATGCGGCCGTCCAGAATGTCGAATATCAGCGCCGCCACCACCAGCGCCGCGGCAAAGTAGATATGCACCACGTCGCCGGTCTGCATGTAACTCATGGCGGCGAACAGCGCCCCGGTGCCGCAGACGGCGTTGCCCAGCGTGAACCAGTCCGCAAGATGGAACTCGCGGATCATCGCAAACGGCTTGGGTCGGTTGGGCCTGGTGGTCATGGGTAGGGATGGCGGGCGAATGTCACCCGGATGGTCGGGGGCCAAGTCTAAGGCAATTTTTGGGGTGTCCGGGCGGGCGGCTGCGGCCGGGGCGGGTGCAAGTGCGGCATTTCCTAGACGCCATACCCTACGCGGCCGGGGAAAAAGCCCCAACAATCCGCGCCGAAACTCCCCGACATCATGACCGACTCCTACCTTGATTTTGCCAATTCCCTTCTGGGCGCACGCCTGACGACGCTGCTCGGCCTGCCACAACCGGTTCCGCTGCCGCGCCACCAGGCTGGCCGCGCTGACATCGAAGGGCCGCTGCTGATCGGTGCCGGCCCCGGCGCCAGCGTGCTGCCGGCACTGGCTGCCTGCCTGGCCCCGCGCCGCGTCGCCACGCTGGCGCATGCCAGCGCCGCGCGCTGGATTCCGCTGGCCAACCAGGCCGCTTTGATGACCGGGCGCTGGAACACCGACGGCGACAAGGGCGTGAAGGTGCGCGCGCTGGTGTTTGACGCGACCGGCCTGGAGACCAGCGAGCAGTCCGACGCGCTGTACGCGTTCTTCCACGACACCGCCCGTTCGGTGCTGCCGGGCGGGCGGGTGCTGGTGATCGGCCGGTCGCCCGAGTCCTGCGCCGAACCCCGGCAGGCCACGGTTCAGCGCGCGCTCGAAGGCCTGGTGCGCTCGCTGGGCAAGGAACTCAAACGCGGCATCACTGCCAACCTGCTGTATCTGGCGCCGGACGCTGAAACGCAGATGGATTCCACCCTGGCTTTCCTGCTGTCACCGCGTTCGGCTTATGTGTCGGGCCAGGTGGTCCGCCTGGCGCCGGTGACCGGGGAAGCCGCGAACGCGGTCCTGGCCGACCCGGCGCGCCCGCTGGCAGGCCGGCGCATGCTGGTGACCGGTGCGTCACGCGGCATTGGCGAGGCGATTGCCGAGGTGCTGGCCCGCGACGGCGCCGATCTGGTGCTGCTGGACGTGCCGCAGGCCCAGGCCGGGCTGGAGGCTGTGGCGCAACGTCTGGGTGCCCGCGCGCTGGCGCTGGACATCGGCGCACCCGAGGCGCCGCAGGCGCTGGTGGATGCCGCGCTGGCCGACGGCGGCTGGGATGGGCTGGTGCACAACGCCGGCATCACCCGCGACAAAACGATTGCCAACATGAAACCCGCCTTCTGGGACGCGGTGGTGAACGTGAACCTGTCCACCCAGGAGCGCATCAACGCCGCCCTGGTCGACGCCGGCGCGCTGCGCGCCGGCGGGCGCATCGTGTGCGTGTCGTCCATCTCGGGTATTGCCGGCAACCTCGGGCAGACCAACTACGCGTTTTCCAAGGCCGGCGTGATCGGCATGGTGCAAAGCCACGCACCGCATCTGGCCGCGCGCGGCATCACCATCAACGCGGTGGCGCCCGGCTTCATCGAGACGCAGATGACAGCGGCCGTGCCGTTTGCCATCCGCGAGGCCGGGCGGCGCATGAACTCCATGGGCCAGGGCGGCCTGCCGGTCGATGTGGCCGAGACCATCGCCTGGATGGCAAGCCCCGCCTCGCAGGCCCTGACCGGCAATGTGGTGCGGGTCTGCGGCCAGAGCCTGCTGGGAGCCTGACATGGCCAGCCGCCTGCCCCAGGAAACTCCCGTGCGCAGTCCGGCCCTGCTGGCCGTGCGGGCGCTGGCCGCCAGCCGCAAGAAGCCCGGTTTTGTGCGCCGCCTGCCGAAACGGGGGCGTGCGCGCCACGGCGTGACCATCGAGCGCGACGCGGTGGCGCGCTACGCCGCGCTGTGTGGCTTTGCCGACCGCATGGGTGTGCCGCTGCTGTATCCCCAGCTGCTGAGCTTTGATCTGGCGATGGACTGGATCACCTCGGACGACTGTCCCTGGCCGGCCCTGGGCACGGTGCATCTGGCCAACCGGGTCGTGCAGCTCGCGCCGCTGGCGATCGGCGACCGGGTTGACGTGTTGCTTCAGCCCGGCGCGCTGTTCAGTCACGACAAAGGTCAGGCGCTGAATCTGGACCTGCGCATCGAGCGCGGCGGCCAGACGGTCTGGACCGCCACCCAGACCCTGTTGCGCATCGGCGCGCCCGCCACCGGCGAGGCCTGGCCCGGTGCCGTCGGCACGCTGCCCGGGTTGTCGCGCCAGGCCGAGCTGGATGCGCCGGCCGACACCGGCCGGCGTTATGCCGCCGTTTCGGGGGACTACAACCCCATTCATCTGAGCGCCTTGTCGGCCCGGTTGTTCGGCTTTCGCAGCGCCATTGCCCACGGCATGTGGACGCAGGCACGGGCGCTGTCCTTGTTGCTGCCGCCAGTCGGCGTCAACGCGGCCGAGGTGGCGGTGGATTTCAAGGCTCCGCTGCTGCTGCCCGGCCGCGCCAGCCTGTGGAGCCGCCGCAGCGCCGGCGGCGCCGATTTCGAGGTGCGCGACGCCCGCGGCGAAAAGCCCCATCTTCGCGGCCAGTGGCGCCTTCTCCCCTGACTTTGATCCACCCTTGCCTGTCCTACCGACCATGACCGAATCCTCCATCCGCCGCGTTGCCATCCTGGGCGGCAACCGCATTCCGTTTGCCCGCTCCAACACCGCCTATGCCAAGGCCAGCAACCAGCAGATGCTCACGGCCACGCTGCAAGGCCTGGTGGACCGCTTCGACCTGCACGGCCAGCGCCTGGGCGAAGTGGCCGCCGGCGCGGTGATGAAACATGCGCGCGACTTCAACCTGGTGCGCGAGAGTGTGCTGTCCACCACGCTGGCGCGCGAGACCCCGGCCTATGACCTGCAACAGGCCTGCGGCACCGGGCTGGAGGCCGCCATCCTGGTGGCGAACAAGATCGCGCTGGGCCAGATCGACGCGGGCATCGCCGGCGGGGTGGACACCACTTCCGACGCGCCCATCGGCGTCAGCGAAGGGCTGCGCGCCGTGCTGCTGGACCTGTCGCGTGCCAAAACCCCCGCGCAGCGTCTGGCGGTGCTGGCCCGACTGCGCCCGGGCATGCTGATGAGCCTGAACCTGCCGCGCAACGGCGAGCCGCGCACCGGCCTGTCCATGGGCGAACACGCCGAACAGATGGCGCAGCACTGGGGCATCAGCCGCGAGGCCCAGGACGAGCTGGCCCTGAAGAGCCACGCCAACCTGGCGCGCGCCTTCGACGAGGGCTTCTTCACCGACCTGATGACCCCGTTCCGGGGCCTGACCCGCGACAACAACTTGCGCCCGGGCCTGACGCTGGAGCAGCTGCAAAAGCTCAAACCCGTGTTCGACCGCAAGGTCGCTCCCGGCCAGGGCACGCTGACCGCCGGCAATTCCACCCCGCTGACCGACGGCGCCTCGGCCGTGCTGCTGGCCAGCGAACGCTGGGCCGCCGAGCGCAACCTGGCGCCGCTGGCCTACCTGACGCACAGCGAGGTGGCGGCGGTGGATTTTTTCGGCGAGAACAAGGAAGGCCTGCTGATGGCCCCGGCCTATGCCGTGCCGCGCATGCTGGCACGCGCGGGCCTCACGCTGCAGGACTTCGACTTCTACGAAATCCACGAAGCCTTCGCCGCCCAGGTGCTGTGCACGCTGCAGGCCTGGCAGGACAAGACCTTCTGCAAGGAGCGCCTGGGCCTGGCCCGGCCGCTGGGCAAGATCGACCCGAAAAAACTCAACGTCACCGGCAGCTCCCTGGCCGCCGGCCACCCCTTTGCCGCCACCGGCGGCCGCATCGTGGCGACGCTGGCGAAACTGCTGGCGCAAAAGGGTTCCGGCCGCGGCCTGATCTCCATCTGCGCCGCCGGTGGGCAGGGCGTGGTGGCGATTGTGGAGCGCTGAGCCGGCGGGAAGGCGATCCGGTCGGCGCCTTTTCTGTCAAAAAACAGAGCGAAAGATGACCTTTTTACGCTGGGTATCGCCCCTTTTTGATCGAAGCCAGGGGTGAAACCGGTTGGGGGACGGTCCGGCGGCGCGGCGTGCTGGCTCCGGCACGGATACAGTGGGGGTCCTGTTCACATTTCAACCGGAGCTGCTTATGTCATCGCGTCTGTTGCAAACCTCCTCTGCCCGTCCCGGGGCCTCTGTCACGGCAGGGATTCGCCTTGCCACGCTCGGCCTGGGCCTGACCCTGCTGGCGGGCACCGGCCACGCCCAGCCGAACAACCCCGACGGGGCCGCAGTGGTCCAATCCGGGTTCTCGCGCCTGGACAAGAACGGCGATGGGGCGGTCACCGCCGCCGAGGCGGCCGCCGAAAAGGAAATCGCCAAGCGGCTGAAGGCTTTTGACGCCAACAAGGACGGCAAGCTGCAGGAAGCCGAGTTTCAGAAGGCGGAACAGGACAACGCCAAGCGGGTGCTGAAGGATTCGGCGATCACGACCAAGATCAAGGGTGAGCTGCTGGTGGCCAAGGGAATTCCGTCGACCGCGATCTCGGTTGAAACCTACGAAGGCCGTGTCCAGTTGTCGGGTTTCGTCGACAACCCGGAACAGATCAAGGCCGCCGCAAAAATCGCTGCCGGGGTAGCGGACGTCAAAGGCGTCCAGAACAACCTCAAAGTCAAATGACGGCGGCCTCGTGCGGGGCGGTCGCTGACGCGCCGGTGCACCGGCCGCGCCGTGTCGAACAGGTCATCGCCGGTCAGCCCACGTCGGACGGGGCGGGCGTCAAACTCACGCGGGTACTGACCCAGAACCTGCAGCGGCGGCTGGATCCGTTTCTGATGCTCGATGCCTTTGGCAGCGACCGTGCCGGCGACTATATCGCCGGGTTTCCCGACCATCCGCACCGTGGCTTCGAAACCGTCACCTACATGATCGCCGGGCGCATGCGCCACCGCGACAGCGCCGGGCATGAAGGCTTGCTGGAAAACGGCGGCGTGCAATGGATGACCGCGGGGCGCGGCGTGATTCACTCCGAGATGCCCGAACAGGAAGCCGGGGTGATGGAGGGCTTCCAGCTGTGGCTGAACCTGCCCGGCCGCGACAAGATGCAGCCGCCGTGGTACCGCGACTTCCGCGCCGCCGATCTGCCACGCTACACCAGCGCGGCCGGTGTGGCGGTCACGGTGATTGCCGGCGCCAGTGGCGGCGTGACGGGCGCCGTCACGCGCCAGGCCGCGGCGCCGCTCTACCTCGACCTGCATTTCCCCGACGGCGGCGCGCGGTTTGTGCAGCCGCTGCCGGCCGATCACAACGCCTTTGTCTATGTCTACCGGGGCACCGCGGAGGTGGGGGGGCAGCCGGTACCGGTGCAGCGCATGGCGATTCTGGCCAACGAGCCGCAGGCGGATGGTGTGGTGGTGGAAACCACCGGCCCCGCCCGGGCCTTGCTCATCGCTGGCCGTCCGCTGGGCGAGCCGATTGCGCAGTACGGCCCGTTTGTGATGAACACCGCCGCCGAAATTCACCAGGCCGTGCAGGACTTCCACGTCGGGCGTCTGGGGCGCTGACCGATCACCGCCCCCGCATCTCGGTCGGGGTTTCCAGCCGTCGGGCCAGCAGGGTCAGGACGCCGGTAAGCACCAGATAGACCAGCGAAATCGCCAGATAGGGCTCCCAGTAGCGGGAATACGCGCCCGCCACCGTTCGCGCCGCCATGGCCAGTTCGGCCAGGCCGATGGCCGACACCAGCGAAGAGTCCTTGAGCAAGGTGATTGCTTCGTTGACCAGCGGTGGCACCATGCGCCGCAGTGCCTGGGGCAGGATAATCAGCCGCATCGCCTGGCGGTCGTCCATGCCCAGACTCTGCGCAGCCTGCAGCTGGCCACGCGCGATCGACTGGATGCCCGCGCGCACGATCTCGCTGATGTAGGCGGCCGCGTTGAGTGTGAGCGCCACAACCCCGGAGACAAACGCGCCATGGTTCTGGCGCAACTCGCGTGCGGCCTCGCCGCTGATCAGCAGCCCGTCGCTGGGGTGGATCAGCAGCGGCATGAAGGCAAAGTGCACCAGCAGAATCTGCACGAACAGCGGCGTGCCGCGAAAAAAGCCCACATAGGCCAGGCACAGCCAGCGCAATGGCTGGCGCCAGCCGGCCTGGCGCCGGGCGGTGACCAGGCCAATCGCCAGCCCCGCAACCAGTCCCAGCGCCAGCGCGATCGTCGTCAGCTGGACGGTCATCCAGGCGCCGGTGAAAAAAAGCGAGGCGTAGGGCGCCAGTATTTCCCAGCGAAGATCCATGGGGAATCAAGTCCTGAAGGGGCCGAAAAAGCAACAGGGCGCATCAACCGCAGTCGATGCGCCCTGGCGCGGAGATGTCGCAGTTTACTTGGCGGCGCCCGAAGCCGGTGGGGCGGCGGGTGTGGCCGACGCCGCTGGTGCAGCCGAGGCGGCTGCCGGTCTGGCGCCGAAATACTTCGCCATCAGGGCGTCATAGCTGCCGTCGGCCTTGATGGCGTCCAGGCCTTTGTTGATTTTTTCCAGCAGTTCGGCATTGCCTTTTTTCACCGCGAAGCCGTATTGCTCCGGCACAAACGAGGCGTCGCTGACCGACTTGAACTTTGCGGCCGGGTTGTTGGCAATGTAGTGCTGTACGACACCGTTGTCCGCGACCACCGCGCTCACGCCGCCGGCCGACAACTCCTGCAGGGCCAAGGGCGTTGATTCAAAGCGTTTGATGTTGGGGTTGGTCTTGCCCAGGAGCTTTTGCACCACTTCGTCGCCGGTGGTCCCGGTCTGCACACCGACCTTGAGCTTCTTGAGATCTGCGAATTGGGTGACCTTGGAATCCTCTTTGACCGCAATCAGTTGGACGGCGTCAAAGTAGGGTTTGGAGAAATCCATGGTCTGTTTGCGCTCGTCGGTGATGGTCACGCTGGAGGCCACGATGTCGCGCTCGCCCGACTCCAGCGTCTTGAAGATGCCTTCCCACGGGGTGTTGACGAACTTGACTTCAAAGCCCCCCTTGGCGGCAACGGCCTTGAGCAGATCCGCCGTCAGCCCCTCCACCTCATTGCTGGCCGAGAGCTTCTCGAAAGGCGCGTAGGCCGCGTCGGTGCCGACGGTATAGGTTTTCACCACCGGCGCCGGTGGCGCGGCTGGCGCCGCAGCGGGCGCCGGAGCCGGCTCTTTCTTGCCGCAGGCCGCCAGGGCGATGACGGAAAAAGTGGCCGCGAGCAGGGCGCGGCGTCGAGCAGCGGAGGTCAGGGGCATGGTGGTCTGGTCATCGGGTTGTGAAGTGCGCCAGTGTACGGTTCAGCGGTTTTTGCCTGCCGACCGGCGGGAGATTTTCGGCACTTCGGCGACGGTGGTGGTCGTCAGGGGTGGCGCGGCGGCCGTCACCGGCAGCCGCACCTCGGCCTTGATCTCCTTGAGCACGATGCTGGAGCGCACGCGCGTCACACCGGGCAGCTTGAACAGCGTGCCGTGCAGGAACCGGTCGTACTCGGCAATGCCGGGCACCATCACCGTCAGGATGTAGTCCGAACCGCCGGTGGTGGACAGGCAGCGCACGATGGCGGGCTCGGCGGCGACGGCGCGCTCGAAGCCCTGCACCAGCTCTTCGTTGTGCTGTGTCAGGTTCACCTCCACCACCACCAGCAGGTCCAGCCCCACACGGCGGCGGTCCACCAGCGCGGTGTAGCCACGGATCACGCCGGCGTCTTCCATCGCCTTGATGCGCTTCCAGCAGGGGGTGGCCGACAGGCCCACCGCGTCGGCGATCTGCTGCACGGTCTGGCGCGCGTCGCGCTGCAGCTCCTGCAGGATGTGCAGGCTCCAGCGGTCGAGATGGATTTCCTCGTTCATGGCGATTTTCAGGAATGGATCGGTCTGTATTGTGCCGTTTGCAAGAAAGAGAAGGAAAAATCTCTCGGAAAATGCGAACACACTGGCGGCATGACACTGCCCGAATCCACCCTCACCGACGTGCTCACCCCCCGACCGGGCGAACCCGACCTGGCTGCGGCCGCACCGCTGGACCTGCTGCGCCCCGACTACCGCCTGGACGATGCCCTGTGGGCCGACGCCGGCACGGTGTTCCTCACCGGCACGCAGGCGCTGGTGCGGCTGCTGCGCATGCAGCGGGCGCGCGACGCCGCCGCCGGGCTCGACACCCGCGGTTTTGTCAGCGGCTACCGCGGTTCGCCGCTGGGCGCGCTGGACCAGGCGCTGTGGGAGGCCGGCGAGCGGCTCACGCAGGCCGGTGTGCGTTTTGTGCCGGCCGTCAACGAAGAGCTGGGCGCCACCCAGGTGCTGGGCACGCAGCGGGTGGAGTCCGATCCTGAGCGCACCTGCGACGGCGTGTTCGCGCTGTGGTACGGCAAAGGCCCCGGCGTGGACCGCGCCGGCGACGCGCTCAAGCACGGCAATGCCTACGGCAGCTCGCCGCACGGCGGGGTGCTGGTGGTGGCGGGAGACGATCACGGCTGTGTGTCCTCGTCCATGCCGCACCAGAGCGATGGCCTGTTCCAGGCCTTTCACATGCCGGTGCTGCAGCCCGACAGCGTGGCCGAGCTGCTGGAGTTCGGCCTGTGGGGCTGGGCGCTGTCGCGCTACAGCGGCAACTGGGTGGCGCTGGCGGCGCTGTCGGAAGTGGTCGAATCGGCCGCCACCGTGGACCTGGACACACTCGCCGCCCGTGTGGCCGCCTGGCAGGGGGCCGACGCGGTGCGCGCGGCCACCGGCCACCAGCCGCCCGCCGACGGGCTGCATTACCGCTGGCCGGATCTGCCGTCGCTGGCCATCGAGGAGCGGGTGCACGCCAAGCTGGCGGCGGTGGCGGCGTTTGCGCGCGTCAACCCGATCGACCGCGAGGTGATCGTGTCGCCGCAGGCCACGGTGGGCATCGTCACCTGCGGCAAGGCGCACCGCGACCTGCTGGAGGTGCTGCGCCGGCTGGCCATCAGCCCCGAGATGCTGGCCGCGGCCGGCGTGCGCCTGTACAAAGTGGGTCTGGCCTGGCCGGTGGAGCCCACGCGGCTGCGCGCCTTTGCGCAGGGGCTGCGCGAAATCCTGGTGATCGAAGAAAAAGCCCCGGTGGTCGAAACCCAGCTGCGCGACCTGCTGTACGACGCGCCGGCGGGTGCCCGCCCGGCCGTGCTGGGCAAACGCGGGGCGGACGGCGCGCCGCTGATTTCTGCGCTGGGCGAGCTGCGGCCCTCGCGGCTGATCGAGACCGTGGCGGCCTGGCTGGTGCGGCATTTCCCGCACCACTTTGCCGACCGGCTGCCGCGGGTGCGCGACTTCACCGCGCCGCCGGTGCTCTCCAACGCGGCCGACGCGGTGCGGCGCCTGCCGTATTTCTGCGCCGGCTGCCCGCACAACACCTCGACCCGGGTGCCGGAAGGCTCGACGGCGCGCGCCGGCATCGGCTGCCACTTCATGGCCAACTGGATGGACCGCGACACCGCCGGCCTGATCCAGATGGGCGGCGAGGGCGTGGACTGGGTGTCGCACGCGCTGTTCACCCGCGTGCCGCATGTGTTCCAGAACCTGGGCGACGGCACCTACTACCACTCGGGTTACCTGGCCATCCGCCAGGCGGTGGCCACCGGCGCCAGCATCACCTACAAGATCCTCTACAACGACGCCGTGGCCATGACGGGCGGCCAGCCGGTGGACGGGGTCACGAGCGTGGACGCCATTGCCCGCCAGGTGGACAGCGAAGGCGTGAAGCAGGTGGTGGTGGTCTCGGACGACATCACCCGCTACGACGGCCAGCGCAGCCGCTTCCCGGCCACCACCACCTTCCACGACCGCGCGGAACTCGACGCGGTGCAGCGCCGGCTGCGCGAAGTGCCGGGCGTGACGGTGCTGATCTACGAACAGACCTGCGCCGCCGAAAAGCGCCGACGCCGCAAAAAAGGCCAGCTGGCCGAGCCCGAGGCGCGGGTGTTCATCCACGAAGCGGTCTGCGAAGGCTGCGGCGACTGCACCGTGCAGAGCAACTGTGTGGCGGTGCTGCCGCACGACCGCGCACCGTCGGCGAGCCTGTTCGGCCGCAAGCGCCGCATCGACCAGACCGCCTGCAACAAGGACACCACCTGCGAGCAGGGTTTCTGCCCCAGCTTCGTGCGGGTGACGGGCGCGCGGCTGCGCCGCCACGCGGGGGTGCTGGCGGGGACCGGCCGCGCGGACTTCGAACGCCGCGTCGCTGCGCTGCCGCTGCCGCCGGTGCCGGACGGCGCGGCGCCCTGGGATCTGCTGGTCACCGGCGTGGGCGGGACGGGCGTGGTGACGGTGGGCGCCGTGGTGGCGATGGCCGCGCACCTGCAGGGGCACAGCGCCAGCGTGCTCGATTTCATGGGGTTTGCGCAAAAAGGCGGGGCGGTGCTGAGTTTTGTGCGCCTGGCCGCGCGGCCCGAGCTGCTGAACCCGGTGCGCATCGACACCCAGCAGGCCGACGCGCTGCTGGCCTGCGACGCGGTGGTCGGCGCCTCGCCCGAGGCGCTGCAGGCGGTGCGCCACGGCCGCACGCGGGTGCTGGTGAACACCCACGAAACGCCGGTGGCCGGCGCGCTGCGCGACCCCGACGCGCAGCTGCAGACCCCGCTGCTGCTGGCCAAGCTGGCGCACGCGGCCGGTGACACGCAGCTGGAAACCTTTGACGCGCAGGCGCTGGCCCAGTCTTTTCTGGGCGACACCGTCGCGGCCAACATCCTGGCGCTGGGCTATGCCTGGCAGCGCGGCTTGGTGCCGGTGGCGCTGCCGGCGCTGCAGCGTGCCATCGAACTCAACGGCGTGGCGGTGGCGGCCAACCAGCTGGCGTTTTCGCTCGGGCGGCTGGCGGCGGGTGATCCGGCCGCCCTGGCCGCGCTGCGCGACGCCCCCGCGCCGGCGGCCGAGCCCGATGACGAGCCGCTCGACGCCTTCCTGAGCCGCGCCGGGGAGCACCTGCGCGCCTGGCAGGACGCGGACTGGGCCGAACGCTACCGCCGCCGGGTGCAGGCGGTGGCCGCGCGGGAACAGGCCGTGGGCGGCGACGGGCGCTTCACCGCCACCGTGGCGCGCAGCCTGCTGCGGCTGATGAGCCCCAAGGACGAATACGAGGTGGCGCGCCTGATCACCAACGGCAGCCTGCAGCGGGCGCTGGAGGCGCAGTTCGAAGGTGATCTGCGGCTGGAATTTGCCTTCGCGCCGGCCTTCCTGTCCCGGGCGAAAAACGGCCAGCGGCCCGCCAAACGCCGCTTCGGTCCCTGGGTGCTGCCGCTGCTGCGCCTGCTGGCCCGTGGCCGGGCGCTGCGCGGGGGCTGGGCCGATCCGCTGCGTTTCGGCGCCGAGGCCCGGCTGTCGCGCGCGTTGCTGGCGGCCTACGAGGCCCGGCTGGACGACCTGCTGGGTGCGCTGGATGCCGACCGCCTGCCGCTGGCGACGCAGATCGCGGCGCTGCCGCAGTCGGTGCGCGGCTACGGCCCCGTCAAGGAGGCGGCCGCCGCCCGCATGCACACGCGCGAAGTCGAGCTGCTGCACCGCTGGGACCCTAACCGGTTCCCGGCCCCGCCTCGCGCGGCCCAGGCCGGCCAGTTTCGCGGCATTGCGGTCACGGCCGTGCGGTGAGGGCGGTTTTCAGGCGAACAATCGGTATCAAAACAGGAGCTGAAAACGACCATTTGACGCTGGGTAAGGCCACTTTTTGCCTGAAAACGGCCCCGAAGGGCCGTCTCGGGCGGTGCCGTGCCGCGGTCAGGGCTTGAGTGCGGCGGCTTCGGCCGCGCAGGCGGCGGCCGCAGGCCGGGCGCCCTTGGCCCGCTGGGCCACCACCTCGGCCCGTGCGGCGTCGAGCTGGGCGCGGAACACCGGGTCGCTTTGCAGCCGCGCCACCGCCGCCGCGCCCATGACCCGGCCCTGGTCCACATCACTTTGCCAGTGCGCGCCACACACCACCCGGCTCTGGCCGAAGGCGTGGCCGCGCTGCAGCAGGGCGTCGGCGCGCTCCGGGGCAATCTGGGTCAGCACCAGCGCCCAGGCCCAGCCCAGTGCCGAATGGCCCGAGGGGTAGGAGCCGTCCTTGGCCAGTCGCTCGGCTTCTTCCGGTGCGCACAGCGGCGCTTTTTCCGCGACGAACGGGCGGGTGCGCTTGTAGTGGTCCTTGGCGCCGTAGGTGGACAGACCGGCGTCGACCAGCGTGCGGCGCAGCAGGGTGTGCAGGTGGGGCGTGGTGTCGGGGCTGATGGTCACGTCCAGCGCGCAGGCAAACGTGCCGGCGGCCTGCGGAAAGCGCAGCTCGTTGTCGGCCCGGGCCAGCGCCCAGCGCGGCGTGTTGCGCTGCGCCACCGTGGCGCGGAAGGCGGCATCGTCGGCCGCCTGGGCGGGCGATCCCGGCGCGGGCGGGGGCGGCAGCAGGGCCCGGCTGTCAGGCAGCTGCTTGCGGTCCAGATAGCCGGCCATCATGCCGGGACGGATTTCGGGCACGTCCTTGTCAGCGGGGATGGGCGTGGCGGGCGGGCTGCTCGCGCAGCCGGCGAGGAGGGCGGACAGCAGGCCCGCAACGACAATGGGGAAAGCGCGCATCAAGGTCTCCTGGTCTTCGGTCGGTAGGGAGGGTTGTCAGACAGTGACCTTACGGCGACCGAGCCCGCTTGCGCTGTCGCCGTCCGGACAGCCGCCTCAGATTGCGGGTTCGGGCGGGCGATGCGGGCTCGGGCGCCCGCAGGCCGGGCCGACCGGGGCGCCATGCCGCCGGCACGTTGGTGCGGGCGCGACCCCGAAATGAAAAAAGGGCCCGATGGGCCCTTTCGGTGTAATCGCGGACGCTGCCGGATTACTTCTTGGCGCTGGCAGCAGCGGCCGGAGCGGCAGCAGCGGCCGGAGCAGCGGCTTCAGCTTTTTTCTCAGCCTTGGCTTCGGGCTTCTTCTCAGCCTTGGCGTCAGCTTTCTTCTCAGCTTTGGCGTCGGCTTTCTTCTCGGCCTTGGCGTCAGCTTTCTTCTCGGCCTTGGCTTCGGCCTTCTTCTCTTCTTTCTTTTCTTCTTTCTTCTCGGCCTTCACTTCGGCTTTGGCAGCCGGAGCAGCGGCGGGGGTCTGTGCGGTGGCGACCATGGAAGCGCCAGCGAACAGGGCGAGGAGGGCGAGTTTGAAGTTCATGAACAGTCTGTCCTTGGATTGCAATGTTGGAATGGATTGCCCGCGTGAAAGCGCAGGGCCTGCTCTCAACGCGGCGGGTTTACCTGCCGTTGACATGGGTCAGGATCTTTTTTTGGTGCCGCGAAAGCGCTCGTCCGGTAAGAACGCCCTCGCGCTCCCGCAAGGGTCCGAAAGCTTTCCGGGGACTTACAGGGTGTCAATGAAACTGCGCAGTTTGTCGCTCCGGCTGGGATGCTTGAGTTTGCGCAACGCCTTGGCTTCGATCTGCCGGATGCGCTCGCGCGTGACATCGAACTGCTTGCCGACTTCTTCCAGGGTGTGGTCGGTGGACATTTCGATGCCGAAGCGCATGCGCAGCACCTTGGCCTCGCGCGGGGTCAGGCTGTCGAGGATGTCCTTGACCACGTCGCGCAGGCCCGCCTGCATGGCGGCCTCAATCGGCGCGGTGTTGGAACTGTCCTCGATGAAGTCACCCAGGTGGCTGTCGTCGTCGTCGCCGATCGGTGTTTCCATGGAGATCGGCTCTTTGGCGATCTTCATGATCTTGCGGATCTTGTCTTCCGGAATCTCCATCTTGGCCGCCAGGATGGATGCATCGGGCTCGAAGCCGAATTCCTGCAGATGCTGGCGCGAGATGCGGTTCATCTTGTTGATGGTTTCGATCATGTGCACCGGAATGCGGATGGTGCGCGCCTGATCGGCGATCGAGCGGGTGATGGCCTGGCGGATCCACCAGGTGGCGTAGGTGGAGAACTTGTAGCCGCGGCGGTATTCGAACTTGTCCACCGCCTTCATGAGGCCAATGTTGCCCTCCTGGATCAGGTCCAGGAACTGCAGGCCGCGGTTGGTGTATTTTTTCGCGATGGAAATCACCAGGCGCAGGTTGGCCTCGATCATTTCCTTCTTGGCGTCGCGCGACGAGGCTTCGCCCTCGTTCATGCGCTTGTTGATGCCCTTGAGTTCCTCCAGCGGCACCACCACGCGCGCCTGCAGGTCGATCAGCTTCTGCTGCAGGTCCTGCACCGGCGGGATGTTGCGGCCCATGATGGCGCTCCATGGCTTGCCGGCGGCGGCCTGCTTTTCGATCCAGGTCAGGTCCAGGACGTGGGACGGAACCCGGTTGCCGGCCTTGTCGCGGCCGCTGAAGTCGGCGATGAACAGCTCCTGCGGATAGCCGCACTTGTCGACGATGATGCGGCGCAGTTCACGCTCTTTCTTGCGCACGTCGTCGACCTGGCCCCGCACCATGTCGCACAGTTTCTCGATGGTCTTGGCGGTGAAACGGATGGTCATCAGCTCTTCCGACAGGGCGTGCTGCGCCTTCTGGTAGGCGGGGGTGCCCCAGCCCTCCTTGTCGTAGATCTTGTGCACCTTCTCGAACAGCATGGCGATACGGTCAAACCGCTCCAGCGCCTGGTTCTTCAGTTCTTCCAGTTTTTTGGTCAGCGCCTTGGAGCCGCCTTTGCCGTCGTCGTCGTCGGCCTCGTCGAATTCATCGAAGTCTTCTTCGGCGACATAGTCGTCCGCTTCACCGGCGTTGGAAAAACCGTCGACCACGGCAGAGATGACCACCTTGCCTTCGCGGATCTCGTTGGCCATTTCCAGGATGGCGGCAATCGTGGCCGGGGAGGCGCTGATGGCCTCCATCATGTCCATCAGACCACCTTCGATACGCTTGGCGATGACAATTTCGCCTTCGCGGGTCAACAGTTCCACCGTGCCCATCTCGCGCATGTACATGCGCACCGGGTCGGTGGTGCGACCGAATTCGCTGTCCACGGTCGACAGGGCGGCCTCGGCTTCCTCTTCCGCTTCTTCTTCGGTGGCGGTGGTTGGGCCGGTATTGGTCAGCAGCAGCGTTTCGGCATCCGGGGTCTGTTCGTAGACTGCCACACCCATGTCGTTGAGCATGGAGACCACCACTTCCAGCGTCTCGGCGTCCACCAGTTTCTCGGGCAGGTGGTCGGTGATTTCCGCGTGGGTCAGGTAGCCGCGGGTCTTGCCCAGCTTGATCAGGGTCTTCAGGCGCTGGCGGCGCTTGGTCATTTCCTCCTCGGTCAGAACCGCTTCGTCCAGACCGAACTCCTTCATCAAGGCCCGCTCTTTGGCCTTGCTGATCTTCATGCGCAGCGGCTTGGCCTTTTCGGCCGTCGGGGTCTCGACGTCGGCTTCCACCTCCACATCACCGACCAGGTCCTCTTCGATGTCGCCGAGATCTTCTTCTTCGATCTCTCGCTTGGGTGCCTCGGAAGTTTTGGGCTTGCGGCCCCGCTTGGCGCCACCGGCTGCGGGGCTGACTGCGGCGGCGTCGCTCTTGGGCGGGCGGCCGGGCTTCTTGCGCGCGGGCGCAGATTCGGCATCGGCCGCAGGGGCTTCGGGTTCGGCGGCCTTGCGCGCTTTGGTGACTTTCTCTTCCGTTGCCACTTTGGCGGCCTTGGGGGATTTGACGGCGGCTTCGGGACTCTTGTTCTTTGATGCAGGCACGGGAGCAGCTTTCGGTTCAGACGGTTTGGCTTTGGCCGCCGCCCTGGGGGGCGCGGCCGCGGTGGCGGGCTTTTTGACTGCCACAGGGGCTGGGGTAGCGGGCAAAGCGGGCTTCTTCGGCTTTTGAGCGGGCATCGGGCGACCTCGGATCAGAAAACTCGGACAGAAAACACACTGGCGCCGCAAACTACCGGCGCGGGCAGGGCAACCTCGCGTGCCGCGAGAGCACGCTGACGAGCGCAAGATGGTGGGGCGAACATTTGGGATGCAGTCCTTGCGGGAAATTGGCCTGCCCGTTGCGGGTGCGCTGGTGTTCAGCGGTGGCCGGGACCGGAGGTGCTGCTGTCGCTCTTGCGGATCGCAAAACCCCCGATTATAGCGGGGCCAGCATTGTCCTTGGCGGTCCTGGGCCGCCCGGTCTCAACGCTGTCCCATATCAGCGGCTGCCAGTGCCGCCGTCAGCTCGCGCCGCAGTTCGTGCGCCGCCCGCCAGCGCTGCAGGGCTTCGGGGTCGTGGGCGGCATCCGCCATCGCCTGGTTTTCTTCCTCCATCAGGCCGTCGATACGCAGCCGGTTGAGCAGGTCGCGCAGTTCACGCAACGCTTCGTTCGAGCCGGCGGCCGGTGCAGGAGGCGCCGCCGTGGCATCGGCTGGCGCCAGCAGGACGGTTTCCATCAGCGCGACGGCGAAGGGTTCCAGTCCCTGACCGGCCAGGGCTTCCCGCAGGCCGCCCCAGGCAAGTGGCCCCTGGTCATGAAAGCGGCTGTCCAGCCAGCGGAACAGCTCGCCATGGGGATCCGGCAAGGTACACAGAAGGTCATGGTCCGCCTGGGCGAGGCGTTCCCACAGATCCATCCGTGCCAGCAGCAGGCGGGCGGCATGGTCCGCGCGGCTGGCTGGCTGATTGCGTCCACCCGGCCGGCGCCGCGACCACGGCGCGGTTCGCGTGCCGGTGGAGCCGGCCGTCCGGCCGCGCGGCGTTGCCAGTGCTCCGCCGGGGCTTTCGGTGGCAGAACCCCCGGCCCATAGCCGGGCCAGGTCGGTGCGCTCCAGATGCGCCAGGCTCGCCAGTTCGGTCAGTATTTGTTGTTGCAAGGCGCCTTCGGGCAAGGCGTTCCACAGCGGGCGGGCATTGGCGAGCATGTGCGATCGGCCTTCTGCGCTGCCCAGATCACAGTCTTCGCCCGCCGCTTCGCACAGAAAGCGCGACAGGGGCACCGCCTGCGCCACACACTGGGCAAATGCGTCGACACCCCGCTCCCGGATGAAACTGTCGGGATCGTGCTCGGGGGGCAGAAACAGGAAACGCACGGACCGCACGTCCGTGGCCAGCGGCAAGGCGGCGGTCAGGGCTTTGTGGGCCGCCCGCCGGCCGGCGGCGTCGCCATCAAAACTGAACACCACCGCGTCGGTGAAGCGAAAAAGCTTGTGCACATGTTCGGGTGTGCAGGCGGTACCCAAGGTGGCCACGGCGTTGGGAAAACCCAGCTGGGCCAGGGCGACCACGTCCATGTAGCCTTCGGTGACCAGCACGTAGCCAAACTCGCGGATCGCCTGCCGCGCCTCGTACAGGCCGTAGAGTTCACGCCCTTTGTGGAACACCGGGGTTTCCGGCGAGTTCAGGTACTTGGGTTTTTCGTCACCCAGCACCCGTCCGCCGAATCCGATGCATTCGCCCTTGACATTGCGGATCGGGAACATGACACGGTCCCGGAAGCGGTCATACCGCCGTTCTTCGGCGCCCTCTTCGGTATTCAGGATGACCAGGCCGCTTTCGACCAGCAGCGGGCTGTCGTAGGCAGGAAAGACGCTGGCGAGGCCGCGCCAGCCCTCGGGCGCATAGCCCAGGCCGAAGCGTTTGGCAATCTCGCCCGACAGGCCCCGGCCCTTGAGGTAGGCGACGGCACGTGGTGCGCGTTTGAGTTGGGCGCGCCAGGCCGCGCCGGCTTTCTCCAGGACGTCGGTCAAGGTATCGCGGTGCTCGCGCTCCGCCGCGGCGCGCTGGCGCTCGGCGGGGGATCGTTCTTCCTCGGGAACCTGCAAGCCGACCTGCTGCGCCAGATCCTTGACGGCCTCGACAAAATTCAGACCGTTGTGCTCCATCAGGAAACCGATGGCGTCCCCGCTTTTGCCGCAGCCGAAACAGTGGAAAAACTGCTTGGTCGGGCTGACACTGAAGCTGGGTGATTTTTCCCCGTGGAACGGGCAAAGACCCATGAAATTGGCGCCGCCCTTCTTGAGCTGCACATAACGGCCCACCACCTCGACTACGTCGACGCGGGAGAGCAGTTCGGTGATGAAAGACGGGGGAATGGCCACGGGCCTATTCTGACCGATCACGCGCGGGCGGGCCGGCGGCGCTTTTGGTTAAATCGGGGTCGCCAATCCCCGACCGGAGCCCCGCCATGCCCAGCATCTACGACCAGGACCTGCCCCGCAACGAGGCCAATTTCGCGCCCATCTCGCCGCTGAGTTTCATCCAGCGCACCGCCGAGGTCTATCCGGACCGTCTCGCCATCGTGCACGGTGCGCTGCGCCAGACCTGGGGCGAGACCCATGCCCGAGCCCGGCGCCTGGCCAGCGCGCTGCAGCGCGCCGGGATCGGCAAGAACGACACGGTGGCGGTGATGCTGCCCAACACGCCGCCGATGGTGGAGGCGCATTTCGGGGTGCCGATGGCCGGCGCGGTGCTCAACGCGCTCAACACCCGGCTGGATGCCGAGACCATCGCCTTCATGCTGGACCACGGGGAGGCGAAGGTGGTGATCGTGGACCCCGAATTTGCGCCGACGATGAAGAAAGCCCTGGCGCTGCGCCAGTCCGCCGCGCCCATTCTGGTCATCGACGTGCAAGACGCGCTGTTCACTGGCGAGTCCACGCCGATCGGCAGTGCGACCTACGAAGCCTTTCTGGCCGGTGGTGACCCGGCTTTCGCCTGGCAGCTGCCGGCGGACGAGTGGGACGCCATCTGCCTGAACTACACCAGCGGCACCACCGGCAACCCCAAGGGCGTGGTCTACCACCACCGCGGCGCGGCGATCAACGCGATCTCCAACGTGCTGGAGTGGGACATGCCCAAGCACGCGGTCTACCTGTGGACACTGCCGATGTTCCACTGCAACGGCTGGTGTTTTCCGTGGACGGTGGCGGCCCGCGCGGGCGTGAACGTGTGCCTGCGCCGGGTCGAGGCCCAGGCCATCTTCGACGCCATCCGCGACCACGGCGTCACCCACTACTGCGGCGCGCCCATCGTGCACGGCCTGCTGGTCAACGCACCGGCCGCGATGAAGGAAGGCATCCCCGCCGGGGTCAAGGCCATGGTGGCCGGGGCCGCGCCGCCGGCTTCGATGATCGAGGGCATGGAGGCGATGGGGTTCGATCTGACGCATGTCTACGGCCTGACCGAGGTCTACGGCCCGGCCACGGTCTGCGCCAAACACGAGGCCTGGGACGCGCTCGACATCGGTGAACGCGCCCGCCTGAACGCGCGCCAGGGCGTGCGCTACCACCTGCAGCGCGACGTGCGGGTGCTGAATCCCGAGACGATGTTGCCCGTGCCCCAGGACGGTGAAACCATGGGCGAGATCATGTTCAAGGGCAACATCGCCATGAAGGGCTACCTGAAGAATCCCGGGGCGACGGCCGAGGCCTTTGCCGGCGGCTGGTTCCACAGCGGCGACCTGGCGGTGCAATACCCCGACGGTTACTTCAAGATCAAGGACCGCAGCAAGGACATCATCATCTCCGGCGGCGAGAACATCTCGTCCATCGAGGTGGAAGATGTGCTCTACCGCCACCCCGATGTGCTGGCCGCCGCCGTGGTGGCGCGGCCCGACCCGAAGTGGGGCGAGACGCCCTGCGCCTTCGTGGAGCTGAAACTTGGCGCGCAGACCACACCCGAGGCGATCGTCGCGCATTGCAAGAAACACCTGGCGGGCTTCAAGGTGCCGCGCTTCGTGGTGTTCGGCGAACTGCCCAAGACCAGCACCGGCAAGATCCAGAAGTTCGAGCTGCGCAAACAGGCGGGGTCGGCCCGGGCGATCGACGTCTGAAGCGCAAAAACCGGTCCTGGGACCGGTTTTTGCTTGATTTCAGGCGATACCCAGCGTAAAAAGGTGTTCTATAGCTATAAATAACAGAGCACTTTTCACCGGGTCGCCTGCCCTGCGCTGCGGCGGGGCGGGCAACAGGGGGCTTCAGGCGGCCGTCAGGGCTGCAATCGCCGCGTTGAAGGTGGCGCTGGGGCGCATGACGGCAGCGAGTTTGGCGAAGTCCGGCCGGTAGTAACCGCCGATATCGGCGGGCTTGCCCTGGACACTGGCCAGTTCGGCCAGGATGACGGCTTCCTGCTCGGCCAGCGTTTTGGCCAACGGGGCGAAGGTTGCCGCCAGGGTCGCGTCTTCCGTCTGCGCGGCCAGTGCCTGGGCCCAGTACATCGCCAGGTAGAACTGGCTGCCGCGATTGTCCAGCTGGCCGGTCCGGGCGCTGGGGCCTTTGTTGTTGTCGAGCAGCTTGCCGGTGGCGGCGTCCAGTGTTCTGGCCAGCAGCTTGGCGCGCGCATTGCCGGTCTTGATGCCCAGGTCTTCCAGCGACACCGCCAGCGCCAGGAATTCGCCCAGCGAGTCCCAGCGCAGGTGGTTCTCTTCGACCAGTTGCTGCACATGCTTGGGCGCGGAGCCGCCGGCGCCGGTCTCGTACATACCACCGCCAGCCATCAGCGGCACGATGGACAGCATCTTGGCGCTGGTGCCCAGCTCCATGATGGGGAACAGGTCGGTCAGGTAGTCGCGCAGGATGTTGCCGGTGGCGCTGATGGTGTCCAGACCGCGCACCACGCGTTCGAGCGTGTAGCGCATGGCGCGCACCTGGCTCATGATCTGGATGTCCAGCCCGGTGGTGTTGTGCTCGTGCAGGTACATCTTGACCTTGGTGATCAGCTGCGCCTCGTGCGGACGGTACGGATCGAGCCAGAAGACCACGGGCATGCCGGAGTTGCGGGCCCGATTGACCGCGAGTTTGACCCAGTCGCGGATGGCTGCGTCCTTGACCTGGCACATGCGCCAGATGTCACCCTCTTCGACGTTCTGGCTCAGCAGCACTTCGCCGGTGTCCAGATCGGTGATGTTGGCCACACCGTTTTCGGGAATTTCGAAGGTCTTGTCGTGCGAGCCGTATTCCTCGGCCTGCTGGGCCATCAACCCGACGTTGGGCACGGTGCCCATCGTCTTCGGGTCGAAGTTGCCGTGCCATTTGCAGAAGTTGATCATCTCCTGGTAGATGCGGGCGAAGGTCGATTCGGGCATGACCGCCTTGACTTCCTTGAGGCGGCCGTTGGCGTCCCACATCTTGCCGCCGTTGCGGATCATCGCGGGCATGGAGGCGTCGACGATGATGTCGTTGGGCGAGTGGAAGTTGGTGATGCCCTTGGCGGAATCGACCATCGCCAGTTCGGGGCGGTGTTCGTGGCAGGCATGCAGGTCGCGCTTGATTTCGTCTTGCAGGCTCTGGGGCAGTGTGGCGATCTTGGTGTACAGGTCAACCATGCCGTTGTTGACGTTGATGCCCAGCTCCTTGAACAGGTTGCCGTGTTTCTCGAAGGCTTCCTTGTAGAAGATCTTGACGCAATGACCGAACACGATGGGGTGCGACACCTTCATCATCGTGGCCTTGACGTGCAGCGAGAACATCACGCCGTACTTGCGCGCGTCTTCGATTTCCTGTTCATAGAAGGCGCACAGCGCCTTCTTGCTCATGAACATGCTGTCGATGACTTCGCGGTCCTGCAAAGCGACCTTGGGCTTGAGCACGATGGTCTGGCCGCTGGCAGTAATCAGCTCCATCTTGACGTTGCGGGCGCGGTCCAGCGTCATGGACTTCTCGCCGTGATAGAAGTCGCCGTGATGCATGTGTGACACATGGGTGCGCGAGGCCTGGGCCCACTCGCCCATGCTGTGCGGATTCTTGCGCGCGTATTCCTTCACGGCCTTGGGTGCGCGGCGGTCGGAGTTGCCCTCGCGCAGCACCGGGTTGACGGAACTGCCGATGCACTTGCCGTACTTGGCCCGAATGGCCTTTTCTTCATCCGTTTTCGGGTCTTCGGGATAGTCGGGCAGCGCAAACCCCTGACTTTGCAGTTCCTTGATGCAGGCCTTCAGCTGCGCGACGGAGGCGCTGATGTTGGGCAGCTTGATGATGTTGGCGTCCGGACGCAGCGTGAGCTTGCCCAGTTCGCCCAGGGTGTCGGGCACGCGCTGGTCTTCGCGCAGCAATTCGGGAAACTGTGCCAACACCCGTGCGGCCACGGAGATATCGGCTGTATCGATCTTGACGCCCGCCGGGGCTGCAAACGCCTGGATGATGGGCAGGAACGAGCCGGTCGCCAGAAGCGGCGCTTCATCCGTCAGGGTGTAGATGATGGTGGACTGCTGCGAGGTACTCATGGCATATCTCCTGTTGTCGGTGTGGGTCGTGCCGGGCGCCGGGACCCGGGCGCCGGTGTGGGCCGGTATCTTTCCAGCCCCGGCTTTCGCGAGGCTGAATTTCGGCCATTATTCTGCAACCAGATCCCGGAATGCGAAATGGCGGCACCCCGGAAAGGTCTTCGACGCCGCCTGTGCCCCGGGGCGGGTGGCGCCTGGGGCATGGCAGCGTGTCGTGTCGCTCAGTCACCCATGACGATACCCTCACGTCGAGGGTCGGCGCCGCCAGACCATCCGCCGCCCGGCAGGCGCTGGATGGCCTGCAAGCCGCTGGTCATGTTCATCTCGCGCACTTCGGCACCGCGGGCGCGCAAAGCGTCAACGGTTGCGGCGGGGAAGCGCTTTTCTTCCATCAGGCTCGGTCCGTTCAGGGAACCAAAATTGGGCAGGTTGATGGCTTGTTGGGGGGTCATGCCCCAGTTGAGAGTGCCGTACAGCGTCTTGGCCGTGTAGTGGATGATGAGCGCGCCACCGGGGCTGCCGCCGCTCATGACCAGCTGACCGGTGGCTTTGTCAAACACCAGGGTGGGCGACATGGACGAGCGCGGGCGCTTGCCCGGCTGGACGCGGTTGGCAATGGGTGCGCCGCTGGCATCGGCCGGCGTGAAGCTGAAGTCGGTCAGTTCGTTGTTGAGCAGGAAGCCCTGAACCATCTGGCGGGCGCCAAAGGCGTCCTCGATGGTTGTGGTCATGGCCAGACCATGGCCGAATCCGTCCACGATACTGATGTGGCTGGTGCCGTATTCCGGCTGGTCTGGCATGGGCGCGTGGCTGGTCCTCGTTCCGCCGGGGGTGCCGGGCCGTGCGGTTTTCATGGACGGGGCGGCAGGACCCTGGCCGATCAGGCGGGCCCGTTCGGCCAGATAGGCCGGATCCAGCAGGCTCATCCAGTTGCCGGCGGGCGGAGCAACAAAGTCGGGGTCGGCGACGTATTGGGCGCGGTCTGCGAACGCAAGCCGCGACGCTTCGGTGTACAGGTGCAGCCAGTCGGCCGAGGGCAGCCCGTTTTGCAGCGGCAGGCTGGCAGCATTGGTCTGGTTCAGGATGCCCAGAATCTGGCCCACCGCCAGCGCGCCCGAACTGGGCGGCGGGAAGCCGCAGATGCGGTAGTCGCGATCGCGGGCCCGATAGTCGTGGCACAGCGCTTCCCGTTTTTTCGGCTGGTAGCCCGCCAGGTCAGCCAGACTCAGCCGGCCGGGATTGGTGGGGTGGCTGCGGACCTTGTCGACAATGGCCTGGGCAATCGGCCCTTCATGCAAGGCTTTGGATCCTTGCGCGGCGATGGCGCGCAAGACGGCGGCATACTGCGCATTTTTCAGGACATGGCCAACGGGCCAGGGCTTGCCGGCCGCATCGTAGAAATACGCGGCAGCGGTGGCGTCTTTGCTCAGGTTCTTCTCGTTGCCCAGCAGGGTATTCAGGCGCGCGCTGACCTTGAAGCCGCCTTCCGCGAGGGCAATCGCGGGTTTGAACAAGTCGGCCCAGGGCAGCCGGCCATGTTGCCGGTGCGCGACCTCCAGCATCCGTATCGTGCCCGGCACCCCCACCGAGCGTCCACCGACCACCGCCTCGATGAAGGGCAGGGGCTTGCCGTCAGCGCCCAGAAACAGTTTTTCGTCCGCCGCCGCCGGTGCGGTTTCCCGGCCGTCGAACGCCTCGATGCGTTTGCCGTCGTGGTGCAGCAAAAAGGCACCGCCGCCAATGCCGCTGGACTGCGGTTCGACCAGACCTAGCACCAGTTGCACCGCCACGGCGGCGTCAATTGCGGAGCCGCCGGCCTTGAGGACCTGGTAGCCGGCGTCAGTGGCCAGCGGATTGGCGGCCGCCACGGCGAATTTCCGGGTTGTCCAGCCCGGCTTTTCCTGGTAACCGCTGGAGCCCTCGGGCTGCGCGGGGACGGTGTACTGGAACGTCGCTTGTGGAGCGCTGGCACAGCCCGCCAGAACAAGCGGCATCAGCGCGGCAAGCCAGTGCAGGCGGGTCAGAGGGGGGCGATGGTGCGTCAACATGGTGTCTCCTGGTTGTGGATGCACCATCTTACGCCGCACCAGGCGCCGGGCGATCGAAATCACCGATTACAAGAAAAAACGGCCAATACCCAGCGTGAAAAGGTCACTCTTTGCTACGAAATCAGGACCGATGCGCCGGGCTGTTCGGGCGTTATCGCGGTGCCAGGCGGATGGCCCCGTCCAGGCGGATCACCTCGCCGTTGAGCATGTCGTTCTCGAAGATGTGTTTGGCCAGCTTGGCATAGTCTTCCGGCGTGCCCAGGCGGCTGGGGAAGGGCACGTTGGCGGCCAGCGCGTCCTGCACCTCCTTGGGCATGCCGAACAGCATGGGCGTGCCGAAGATGCCGGGGGCAATGGTCATGTTGCGGATGCCGTTGCGCGCCAGGTCACGCGCGACCGGCAGCGTCATCCCGACCACGCCGCCTTTGCTGGCGGCGTAGGCCGCCTGGCCGATCTGGCCGTCGTAGGCGGCCACGCTGGCGGTGGAAATCATCACGCCGCGCTCGCCGGTGGCCTCGGGTTCGTTCTTGCACATGGCGTCCGCGGCCAGGCGGATCATGTTGAAGCTGCCCACCAGGTTGACCATGATGGTCTTGGTGTAGAGGGCCAGGCTGTGCGCGCCGTTCTTGCCCACCGTCTTTTCCGCCGGGGCGATGCCGGCGCAGTTGACCAGGCCCATCAGCTTGCCCATCGAAACGGCCTTGGCCACCACGGCCTGGCCGTCGGCCTCGCTGCTGACATCGCACTTGACGAAAGCGCCACCGATCTCTTTCGCGACGGCTTCGCCTTTTTCAACCTGCATGTCGGCAATCACCACAGTGCCGCCGTGGGCCGCCAGCATGCGCGCCGTGCCTTCACCCAGGCCGGAAGCGCCGCCGGTGACGATAAAAACCTTGCCTTGAATCTGCATGGGGAGTCTCCTGAAAGAGTTGACGTTGACGTAAACGTCAATTATGCCTGATCCGAGGTTTTCAAATGCGAATTGATCGCATTTGTTCCGGTCGTCACCCCGCGGCAGTTGGGCAAGCATTCGCTCCTCTCGCACTCCCCGGCAGATACCGACGAGAGTCAGGGCTGGTGGCCGAGGAATCGCGTTGGCGGTCACCTCGGCGCCGATGACGGGCTTTGCGCAGGCAGGGGTTTCACGGCGCCCCAATGCCTCTGGCTGGATTCCGTCATCCCGATTGCGCCGGTCGCCGGCAGCGCAAACCCCGGTTACTTGTAGCCCACGCGGTCCAGCATCTGCTGGGTCCGTGTCAGGTTCCTCGATACCACGCTCAGCGGGATGGTCTCGGCTTTGAACTGGCCGCCACTCATGGCCTTGAGCGCCGGGTTGTCGATTGCGACGCCCTTGGCAGTGGGCCATTCGTTGTTGCCGTTGGCGAAATGGTTCTGGGCGAAGTCGCTGGAGAGGAACTCCAGGAACTGGATGGCGGCCTGCGGGTTTTTCGAATGACGCGCCACGGCTCCACCGGCGATGTTCATGTGGGTGCCCCAACTGCTCTGGTTGGGGAAAACCACCCCAATTTTCTCGGTCACGGCACGGTCCTCGGGTTTGGTCGACTTCATCAGACGGGCGAGGTAGTAGGTGTTGGTGACGGCAATGGCGCATTCGCCCGAGGCTACGGCGCGGATCTGGTCGGTATCGCCGCCTTTGGGCGGGCGCGCCATGTTGTCCACCATGCCCCTGAGCCAGCTTTCCGCCTTGGCCTCACCGACATGCTCGACCATGGTGGCGAACAGACTGATGTTGTAGGGGTGTGAGCCGGAGCGGGTGCACAGTTTTCCTTTGTTCTTCGGGTCTCCGAGTTCTTCGTACGTGTCGACATCGTCCTTCCTGACTTTGAGCTTGTCATAGACCACGACCCGGGCACGGGTGGAAAAGCCGAACCAGGCGGTGCCATCAGCGGATGCCGGGCCCCGGTACTGCGCAGGAATGCGCTCTTCCAGCACTTTGGACGTGACAGGTTTGAACAGACCGTCACTTTCGGCGCGGGCCAGACGCGCCGCATCCACCAGCAAGACGATGTCGGCCGGCGAAGCGGCGCCTTCTGTCTTGAGGCGGTTGAGCAGTCCGGCATCGTCGCTGTCGACCCGGTTGATCTTGATGCCGGTGGTTCGTGTGAATGTGTCGTACATCGTGTCATCGGTCTGGTAGTGCCGGGCCGAATAGATGTTGAGTACCTTTTCCTGCGCCAATGCGGTGCCGCTGGCGAGCAAAGCGGCGAGCAGGCCGAACATCAGGGGGCGGACGGTGGGGAGTGTGGTCATGTGAAGGCAGAGAGAGGGTTGAAGCGAATGGCGTGATGATAAAGCAAACGCGAATCATTCCTAATAAAATCCAGTAATCCGGTCAGGTATTTCCGTGGTCCGCCGGTTGAAGAGTCGAGCCGCCAGGGCAGCAATCCGCCCGGGAATTGGCGCGGTGGACTGACGGGCGGACAAAAAAAAGAGGCCCAGTCTTGCGACTGGGCCTTCAAGGGATCCCTGAACCCTGAAGGTTACGAAAGGACCCGAGGAGACAACTGGTTGAGAAAACGCTTCAAAGCGACATCTCGTTGACCGGCAGTATGAGGTTTCGCGGGCCCGGGGTGTAGAGGTTCCCCTCCACTGCGGGTCCTCGCGGGGACCGATCAGCGCTTTTTCGTGGCCGTCTTGGACGCATTGACGGCGGTGGTCGTCACGGCGTTGAAGTTGGCTTCGGCGACATCGGACGCTTGCTTGACAGCCTTTTGCACCGATTCGAATGCGTTGTTGGCAGCGGCGACAGCGCTCTTGACCACCGCAACTGCGGTTTCGGAGCCGGCGGGGGCGTTTTTGGCGGCGTTGTCAACCAGAGCGGCGAACTGCTGCTGGGCTTCAGCGGCCTTGCCCTCGAACGCCTTGGTGAATTCGGCACCGGTGCCCTGAGCGATGTCGTACAGGTGGCGGCTGTAAGCTGCGGTCTTCTCAGCCAGGGGCTGGAAC
The DNA here is from genome assembly GCF_057219955.1 of Curvibacter sp. T50. Lineage (NCBI taxonomy): Bacteria > Pseudomonadati > Pseudomonadota > Betaproteobacteria > Burkholderiales > Comamonadaceae > Curvibacter > Curvibacter sp. T50. Next base: position 1,200,801 of record NZ_JBXVVU010000001.1, on the reverse strand, counting down.
AGGCTGGCTTGCAAAGCCAGAAGTTCTTGCGCATCCTTGACGCTCAGCACGGCCTGGGTGTGGGTCGCCGATTCGTTCAGGGCCGCTTTGGTGGCGGTGATGTTCAGTTCGACGAGTTTTTCGACGCCTTCGAAGGCTTTGTTGGTCAGGCCAAACAGGGTTTCGAGGTTGGCTTTCTGGGCGGCGACGAGTTGTTCAGGGGTCAGCATAGGGCTCTCCAAAAGGTGATGGTGGATCTTCTGCCACGCTGAACCCGTCAGAATGACGATATGTTGCAGTGCAGCATGGTTCGTATTTTATGGACTTGCCCGGCAATTGCAAGTGCTTTTTTGTTGCGGTGCAACATCTAGGCGGAAAACCCTAAATCGGCTCCGTTTCGTACCCGCGTCACAATGCGCGGTCGATTGCTGTTCACCGTCCGTGCGCGCCTTTTACGCCGATCAGTTTGTCCTGCCGCTCCCACCGGGCCACCGCTTTCCGATGGCCAAGTACGGGCTCCTGCGTGATCGTCTGCTCGGTTCACTCCCCGAGTTGCAACTGCGGCCAGCACCGGAGGCGACTGCCGGAGAACTGGCACTGGTGCATGCGCCAGACTATGTCGAAGCGATCCGCAACGGCACGGTGCCGCCCGCCGTGGTTCGTGAAATTGGCTTTCCCTGGTCACCGGCCATGGCGCTGCGTGCCCGGCTGTCCGTCGGCGCCAGCATTTCAGCGGTGCGGGTGGCCCGAACGGAGGGGTTGGCCGCCAACCTCGCGGGAGGCACCCACCATGCGGGTGTGGCTGGCGGGGCCGGATTTTGTGTGTTCAACGACGTCGCTGTTGCGGCGCGGCTGGCGCAAGCCGAACACGCCCGCCAGAGCCGGCAAGTACTTCAGGTTGCCATCATTGATCTGGACGTCCACCAGGGCGACGGCACCGCGCGGATATTCGCCGACGACCCGTGCGTGTTCACCCTGTCGCTGCACGGCGCGCGAAACTACCCGTTTCGGAAGGCGCGCAGCGACCTGGACTGTGAACTTCCCGACGGCTGCGGCGACGCGGAATACCTGCAGGCGCTCGATGGCGCCCTCGATGAACTGAGCCATCGCTTCGATCCGGACTTGCTGATCTATCTGGCCGGTGCCGATCCGCACGAAGACGATCGCCTGGGCCGGCTTTCCCTCAGCTTCGAAGGGCTGGAGGCGCGGGACCGGCGGGTTTTCGATTGGGCCTGGCAGCGCCGGCTGCCACTGGCGTTTGTGATGGCGGGGGGATACGGAAAGCGCCTGGAGAGCACCCTGCAGATCCAGGAGACGACCTTTCGTGTCGCGCTGGAGTACTGGCGGCGATGGCGGCGCGTGATTGCCCCGGTGCCTGTCGGTCCTGCGTCAGCCCCTGCCGAGCCGGGCTGGCAGAATCCGCGGGCATGAGCGAATTGCCAACTTTCCACCGACCCACGCCGGCTTCTCGTGCCGACTATCGCGTTTTCCGTGAAATCACGACCCGCTGGATGGACAACGATGCCTACGGGCATGTGAACAACGTGGTCTATTACAGCTGGTTCGATACGGCGGTCAACGCGTATCTGATCGAGCGCGGGGTTCTGGACATTGAACGTGGCGAGACGATTGGCCTGGTCATCGAAACCCAGTGCAATTACTTCGAGCCGCTGGCCTTTCCCCAGTCCATCGAAGCCGGTATCCGGGTGGCCAGGATCGGCAGCAGCAGTGTTCGTTATGAAGTGGGGCTGTTTGCCAGGGACAAGCCGCTGTGCGCCGCACGGGGGCATTTCGTCCATGTGTATGTGGATCGCTCTACGCGTCGCCCTGCGGCGCTGCCACCGGATCTGCTTTCCGTATTGAAAGGACTGACATGAAACACCCCTCGACCGTTGTGCAGGTAAGCACCGTCATCCACGATCCGGCCAGCGTGGATGCCGCCATTGAAAGCCGCTTTTCGGCCCGTGCGTTTCTGCCCCGGCCCGTCCCGAAGACCGTTCTGCAGGACATTCTTCGGGTTGCCTCGCGAGCGCCGAGCGGAACCAACACCCAGCCGTGGAAGGTGTACGTGCTGCAAGGGAGCAAAAAGGACGAACTGGTCAGCCAGGTCTGCGCCGCCCACGATGCCATTGCGGCGAACCCGGCGCTGGCGGCCGGACACCCCGAACCCTATGACTACTATCCGGAAAAATGGGTCAGCCCCTACATCGACCGCCGCCGCGAATGTGGCTTTGGCCTGTATGGGGTGCTGGGCATCGGCAAAGGGGACCGCGATCGCATGCATCAGCAGCATCAGCGCAATTTCCGGTTTTTTGACGCGCCGGTCGGTCTGATGTTCACCATCGACCGGATCATGGGCCGGGGCAGCCTGCTCGATTACGGCATGTTCCTCCAGAGCATCATGGTGGCGGCGCGGGCCCGCGGTTTGCATACCTGTCCCCAGGCTGCCTGGAACGGCTTTCACTCCATCGTGCTGCCCCTGATCGGCGCCGCCGAGAATGAAATGCTGGTCTGCGGGATGTCGCTCGGCTATGCGGACGAATCGGAGCCGGTGAATCATTACCAGACCACCCGGGTCGATCCGGTTGATTTCACCCATTGGGTCGGGTGAGCGGGCCTTCGCGTCAACGATGTTGCGTTCTCCGCCCGGTTGCCCTTGCGGTGCCGGACTGTCCTGACCCGGGCGGACTTCTGTCATGACCGAAGCTTTCCTCCTTCCGCTGCTCAACGGCCTCAGCCACGCGACCACCCTGTTTCTCATGGCGGCCGGTCTGACCCTGATTTTCGGGGTGACACGGATCGTGAACTTCGCGCATGGCAGCTTTTTCATGCTGGGGGCGTTGCTGAGCGCCCACTGGGTCACCGAGTGGTTCCCCACCTGGTCCGAGAGTGCCTTGTTGTATGCGGGGGCCATGGTCCTGGGGGCTGTGGCAGCTGCATTGGTCGGTGCCCTGGTCGAGTGGGTGCTGTTGCGGCGGATGTATGGGGTGCCCGAGTTGTATCAGTTGGTGGCAACCTTCGGGCTGACCCTGGCACTGCATGACCTGATGCGCTGGTTTTTCGGCCCGGAGGAAGTCTTCGCGCCGCGCTTTCCGGGGCTCAAAGGCGCGGTTGAAATCGCGCCCGACCAGTTTTTCCCGACCTGGCAACTGTTTACGCTGGTTCTTGGGCCGCTGGTCTGGCTGGGCTTGCACGCCATGCTGAACCGGACGGTCTTCGGTCGTCGCCTGCGCGCGGCCACGCAGGATCGCGCCATGCTGGCGGCCCTGGGGGTCAATCCCAAGCCTCTCATGCTGGCCGCTGTGGTCATCGGCTGTGGTCTCGCGGGATTGGGCGGGGCGCTGCAATTGCCCCGCGAGCCTGCCCACCTGCAGATGGACGTGAGTGTTGTGGTCGAGACCTTTGTGGTGGTGGTCACCGGGGGGCTGGGCAGTATTACCGGCGCTTTTCTGGCGGCCCTGTTGATCGGGCTGGTGCATTCTTTCGGTGTGGGTTATTTCCCGCAGGCGACCCTGGTACTGGTCTTTCTGACCATGGCGGTGGTGCTTGCGATCCGGCCGCAGGGGCTGCTGGGGAAGCCCCTAGCCGATGGACCGCGAGAAATAGCGCAAAAATTCATCGTACCCAGCGTAAAAACGTCATCTAACGCTATTTATATGATAGCGTTTTGTGGTCCGGTTCTGTTGGCCTGGGGTGGGGGTGAGTACTGGCGCTTGCTTGCCGCCGATGCGTTGATCCTGATGATGTTCGGCATCAGTCTGCAGGCCATGATGGCGCTGGGCGGGCTTGTCAGTTTCGGGCACGCAGCGTTTTTCGCCTTGGGGGCCTATGGCACCGCCCTGTCACACCGGATGTGGGATTTCTCCCTTCCAGCCGCGTTGGCGGTCGGTTGTGCGGCGGCGATGGCGGTTGCCCTTGTGTTCGGTGCGGCGGCGGTCCGCAGCGCCGGGGTGTATCTGGCCATGATGTCTCTGGCCCTGGCGCAGGTCATCTGGGCCACCGCGACGCAATGGATCGGGCTCACGGGCGGTGACAACGGCCTGATCGGGCTGCGCCTGGTCACGGCGGATACCCGAATGGTGTTTGATCTGTTGTTGCTGGCACTGGCGCTGCTGAGCGTCCTTGTTCTGGGACGACTCTCCCGTTCGGTCTTCGGCGGGGCCTTGCAGGCGGGCCGGGATGCGCCCCAGCGGACCGCTGCCTCGGGGTTTTCGCTCGGTTGGATGCGCTATCGGATCTTCGTGGAAAGCGCGGTACTGGCCGGTTTGGCCGGGGGGCTGTTTGCGGCGCATAAGGGGTCGGTTTTCCCCTCGGTGGCCAGCGTGGCGACTTCGGTCGATGCGCTGCTGGTTGTTTTGCTCGGTGGCGTGCACCAGCTGTGGGGCGTGGCCGTCGGCAGCGCGCTGCTGACGGGCCTTGCTGCCGAGCTGGGCCGGGGCTTCGATTATTGGCGTGGCGCGCTCGGCGTCCTGGTCATGGTAATCATGGTTCTCGCCCCGTCGGGTCTTTTGGGACTGGTTTCGGGTGGATTGCGCCGAAAAGCTCACGGCGGAGGTGGGGTGTGACGGCAGAACGCGTGGGGCTGCAGGTCACCCACCTGGTCAAGCGGTTTGGCGGCGTCCATGCGGTGGATGACGTGAGTTTCTCCGTGTCCGAGGGCGAGTGCACGGCGCTGATCGGGCCCAACGGAGCCGGCAAAAGTACCTTGTTCGCCTGTATCGCCGGACAACACCCGCTGACGGCGGGAGAGGTCCATTGGCATGGCATTCGGCTGGACCATCTGGCGCCCGCAGCGCGGCTTCGGCATGGCGTGTCGCGTACCTTTCAGGTTGCGCAGACGTTCGAGGCACTGAGCGTTCGGCAGAACGTGCAACTGGCGCTGGCCGCGCCGGCCTTGTCTGCCTGGCGGGCCCTGGCGGGTGTTGAGGTCGGGGCGGCCGACCGCATCCTGGAGCGGCTGGGGCTGACGCCGCTCGCCGATGAGGCCGCTGCGGATTTGCCCTACGGCGCGCGCAAACGTCTGGAACTGGGAATTGCGCTGGCGGGTTTGTCGGCAACCGGACCGCGCCTCTTGCTGCTGGATGAGCCGGCCGCGGGTCTGGCGGCGGCCGAACGCAAGGAACTGATGGCGTTGGTGCGAAGCCTGGTGACAGAGGGGGTGACCGTGTTGTACACCGAACACAATATGGATGCCGTGTTCGGCGTTGCCGATCGGGTCCTGGTGTTGATTGACGGCCAACTGGCGGCCAGCGGACCCCCTGATGCGGTGGCGCAGGACGATCGGGTGCGGGGCCGGTATCTCGGCCATGATTTTGGCTTCGGGAGCGGTGGCGGTGCTTGATCTGCAGTCCGTTAGCGCCTGGTACGGTCCGGCGCGGGCGCTTTTTGATGTGTCCTTGCGCGTGGAAGCCGGTGAGATGGTGGTGCTCCAGGGCCTCAACGGAGCGGGAAAGTCCACCCTGCTGAAATCGATCATCGGGCTCGCGGATCGGGCGTCGGGCACCATCACGTGGGACGGCGCCGACATCACGCACTGGCCGTCGTACCGTCGTGCCCAGGCGGGACTCGGTTACGTGGCCGAAGACCGGCGCTTGTTCGGTGCGCTGACGGTTCGCGAGAACCTGCACCTTGCCGCACGGGGCGATGTGGCGCGGCGGGAACGCGAAGTGCTGGAGCTTTTCCCGCCCTTGGCGGGCTTCATGGGCCGACCTGCCAGCCACACCAGTGGCGGCGAGCAGCAGATGGTGGCCATTGCGCGAACGCTGATGACCTCGCCGCGCTTGCTCCTGCTCGATGAGCCCTGTGAGGGTATTGCCCCTTTGCTGGTCGTCGCCATACGTGATGCGCTGCTGCACCTCAAGGCCCAGGGAATGCCCATGCTGGTCGCCGAGCAGAACCGAATCCTGGCCGATCGGGCTGATCGGGTCGTCACCCTGGTCAGTGGCCGGGTCGGTGCCTGAACCCGTCGCCGGGAAAAGGGGCTGCGGCGATATTCCGAAATCTGCTGGCGGCGCCAGGCCCGTCGCACTCGCAGCGCCTCCGCCAGGCAGGGGTTTTTCCGGGGCGCGGTCCGGTCGATTGCGTCGCCCGCTCACGTACACTCAATCGGGTCTGCCGCCTGCCGCCGGCAGTTGTCCGGGACCGCGTTCATGATCATCACCAGCTTGCTGGACACAGACCTCTACAAGTTCACCATGATGCAGGTTGTCCTGCATCAGTTCCCGGGTGCTCAGGTGGAGTACCGCTTCCGTTGCCGCAACCCGGGGGTTGCGCTGGCACCCTATGTTCGGGAAATCCGCGACGAGATCCGGTCCTTGTGCAGCCTGCATTTCCAGGAAGCGGAACTGACCTACCTGCGTTCGCTGCGGTTCATCAAAAGCGACTTTGTCGATTTCCTGGGGCTTTTTCGCCTGAATGAAAAGTGCATTTCCGTTTCGCCCTTGCCTTCGGGCGAGATCGACATCACCATTCAGGGGCCTTGGCTGCACACCATCCTGTTCGAGATTCCGGTGCTGGCCATCGTCAACGAGGTGTATTTCCGCAATGTTCATCAGGTTCCCGATTTCGTCGAGGGGCGCAAACGCCTGGACGAGAAAATCACCCGTTTGGGAGACGCAGGCCTGGGCGAACTGAAAATTGCCGATTACGGCACCCGCCGGCGTTTCTCCAAAGCCTGGCAAGAAGAGGTGCTGCGGGTACTGGCGGCACGTCTGGGGACCGGCTCGGCCGGACGTTTCGCCGGAACCAGCAACGTGCTGCTGGCAATGAAGCTGGGGCTGACGCCGCTGGGGACGATGGCGCATGAGTACTTGCAGGCGTGCCAGGCACTGGGTCCCCGATTGCGCGACAGTCAGGTTTTCGCCTTTGAGTCATGGGCGAAGGAATACCGGGGCGACCTGGGAATTGCGTTGTCGGACGTGTACGGCTTCAACGCCTTCCTGCGCGACTTCGACATGTATTTCTGCAAGCTGTTCGATGGCGCCCGCCACGACAGTGGTGATCCGTTCGCATGGGGGGAACGGCTGATCGAGCACTACCGGAAAAACCGGGTTGACCCCCACACCAAGACCCTGATCTTCAGCGACGGCCTCACCATTCCGAAGACCATTGAACTGTTCAACCGGTTTCGGGGCCGTTGCCAGCTGGCCTTCGGTATCGGTACCAATCTGACCAATGACCTTGGTTATGAGCCCTTGCAGATCGTGATCAAGATGACCCGGTGCAACGGACAGCCGGTGGCCAAACTTTCCGATTCGCCCGGAAAAGGAATGTGCGATGACGAGAAGTATCTGGCCTACCTGCGTCAGGTTTTTGAAATTGATTCGCCCCACAGTGCGTGACCGGTTCGCCGGCAAGCGCGACTTTCACCGAACAACATGAAAACGGATGGCATGATGGCCCTCATCACCCCACGTCAGCGACTTTTGCGATCGGCCGCCCTTGTGCTGGCGCTTCTTGTGCCAACCGTGGGACTGGCAGCTGACCTGGACGGACGGGCGCTTTCCGTCCTGTGGGGGGTTCCTTTTGCAGGGATTTTGCTTTCCATTGCGCTGATGCCCCTTCTGGCGCCTATTTTCTGGCATCACCATTTCGGCAAGGTCGCCGCGGCGTGGGCGCTCGCGTTTCTGTTGCCTTTTGCGATGGTGTTCGGGCCAGCTGCTGCCGGTGCCGGCGTCGTCCATGCGCTGCTGGCCGAGTACATCCCGTTCATCATTTTGCTGACGGCGCTGTTTACCGTAGCCGGCGGCATTTTCATCCGGGGCAATCTGCATGGGAGTCCGGCGCTCAACACCGCCATTTTGGCCATTGGCGCTATCCTGGCGAGTTTCATGGGCACGACGGGTGCGTCCATGCTGCTCATCCGTCCCCTGATTCGGGCCAACGACAACCGCAAACACGTGGTGCATGTGGTGGTGTTTTTCATCTTCATCGTGTCCAACGCTGGCGGTTCCCTGACTCCCCTGGGTGATCCGCCCTTGTTTCTGGGTTTTCTGAAAGGGGTGGATTTCAGCTGGACTCTGTTGCACATCTTCCCGGAGACCTTGTTCCTCGTCGGCATCCTGCTGGCGCTTTTTTATGCGATGGACTGGTGGTACTACCACAAGAAGGAAGAGATCAAGCCCCAGGATCCGACACCCGACGACCAGAAGTTCGGCTTCGACGGTGCGATCAATTTCCTGTTGCTTGGTGGCGTGGTGGGGCTCGTCCTGATGAGTGGCCTGTGGAAATCGGACATTGTTTTCACCATCGCGGGCACGGAGGTCGGCCTGCCCGGAATCATTCGAGACGTCGGCCTGATCCTGATCACGGTGGTTTCGTTGCAGGTCACGCCTGGCAGTGTGCATGCCGACAACCAGTTCAACTGGGGCCCCATGATGGAGGTGGCCAAGCTGTTTGCGGGGATCTTTCTGACCATCATTCCGGTCATTGCGATGCTCAAGGCCGGCGTCGACGGTCCGTTCGGCGCTGTTGTCCGGGCCGTGACCAATCCGGATGGCACGCCCAATCCGGCGATGTATTTCTGGGCAACCGGCATTCTGAGTTCGTTCCTCGACAATGCACCAACCTACCTGGTGTTCTTCAACACGGCAGGCGGTGATGCGCAGGTGCTGATGACGACCATGGCGCCCACCCTGGTGGCGATTTCGACCGGCGCGGTGTTCATGGGTGCCAACAGCTACATTGGCAACGCGCCCAACCTGATGGTCAAGGCGATCGCCGAAGACCGCGGCGTGAAGATGCCCAGCTTCTTCGGGTACATGGCATGGTCGATTGCCATTCTGGTGCCGCTGTTCATCCTGATGACCTGGATATTCTTCCTGTAATCGTCCGCGGCCCGGGCCGGCCGGGGCTTACCATAGACGGATGTCGACTGTTCGCCCTGCCATCCTGATCGCCCGCGCCGTTTTTCCGGAGATCGAAGATCGTCTCCGGCCATTCTTTGAAATCGAAACCACGCCACCCGGGGTGGTGTGGACCCCTGCGCAGCTGGTTGACCGCCTGCAAGGCAAGGTCGGCGTGCTCACCACCGGCGGCGAGCGCATTGATGCCGGGCTGCTTGCGGCCTGTCCGGGTCTGAAGATTGCGGCCAACCTAGCTGTCGGCTACAACAACTTCGACCTGGTGGCCATGACGGCGGCCGGGGTGCTGGGAACCAATGCGCCGGATGTGCTGACCGAGACCACCGCCGACTTCGGCTTTGCGCTCCTGATGGCAACGGCTCGGCGCATCACCGAGAGCGAACATTTCCTGCGGGCCGGTCGCTGGAAAGAATGGTCCCTGGACTTGTTTGCCGGGGCCGAAGTCCATGGCAGCACCTTGGGCATTCTGGGCATGGGGCGGATCGGTCAAGCCATCGCAAGGCGCGCAGCCCACGGCTTTCGCATGAATGTCCTCTATCACAACCGGTCCCGCCTGGCCCCGGATCGGGAGGCAGCCTGCAAAGCGCGGTATGTGAGCAAAGACGAGCTGCTGCGCGCGGCAGATCACCTGGTGCTGGTATTGCCTTATTCGGCGCAGTCGCACCACACCATCGGCGCTGCGGAGCTGGCGCAGATGAAGCCTACCGCCACGCTGGTCAACATCGCGCGCGGGGGCGTTGTGGATGACGCCGCGCTGGCGGCGGCCTTGCGCGAGCGGCGCATCGCGGCGGCGGGCCTGGACGTTTTCGAGGGCGAACCGGCCGTCCATCCGGATCTGCTGACGGTGCCCAATGTGGTTCTGACGCCGCATATCGCCAGTGCCACGCTGGCCACGCGCCGGGCCATGGCCATGCTGGCGGCGGACAACCTGATCGGTTTTCTGGTCCACGGCAAGCCCTTGACACCCCTGAACTCCGAAGTTCTGACGCCCTGAGGCTGGCCGGAACCGCCCCGGCGGCCCGCGGACTGGAGTTTTGAAGAAAAAGTGGCAATACCCAGCGTGAAAAGGTCATATTTAGCTATTGTTCTTATAGTAATCATGCACCCTTCTCGGGGCGCAGGAGTCGGAAATGAACGGGTCTGATCCCGCCCTTGTGGCGCTTGGGCTGGCTGTGCTGGTCGTGTTGGTTCTGCAACTGGTGCTGTTGCTGCGCCGTCCCCGCGTCGAGTTTCCGCCGGAGTGGGACGCCAGGCTGCAGGCGCTGGAGCGCGCCGCCCAGGGGACGCTGCAGGGCGTGGCCCGCAGCGATGGCGCGCTGTCGGCCATGGGAGCGCGGTTGCAGGATTTCACCGGAACGTCCACAGCCCATCTCGGCGCACTGCGCCAGGCGGTCGACGAGCGCCTGGCCCAGGCCATCGGCGAGTCGCGCGCCGGCCGCGCCGAGCTGATGAGCGCCTTCGGGTCGTTTGAGGCCCAGCTGGCGCAACACATGGGAGCCCTGGGCAGCACCCAAAGCCAGCGCCTGGCCGGTTTCGAGGTGACCCTGACGGGGCGTCTGGACGGTCTGCAACAGCTGATCGCCGGGCGACTCGACGCCAACGGAAAATCGTTGGCGGAAAACCTGGCACGCGGCCAGGCCGATGCCGCGGTGGCCCGCCGCGAACTGTCCGAGATGCTGGCGGGATTTCGCGCCGAGCTGACCACCACGGCCGCCGCGCTGACCGCCGACAGCGTCAGGTCGCGCACGGCCATGGCCGAGAGCACGGCCCTGTTCGAGCAGCGCATCCAGGAGCGCTTCGAGTCGCTGACGGCGGCTACGCGGCAGACCCTCGATTCGCTCAAAGCCGACCTTCAGGGCCAGCTGGGCACGATGTCCGGCGCGCTGGCGGACCAGCTCGCCGGCAATGGTCAGCAGATCCGCAACCAGTTCACCGTGCTGCAGGATGCCGTGTCCCAACAGCTCGCCGGCCTGGTGCAGGGCACGCAGCACAGCGCCGAACAGCTGCGGTCCGCGCTCAATGAGCGGCTGGCCGCGATCCAGGCGGACAACACCGCCAAGCTGGAGGAGATGCGCCGCACCGTCGACGAGAAGCTGCATGCCACGCTGGAGCAGCGCCTGGGGGCGTCGTTCAAGCTCGTCAGCGAACGCCTGGAGCAGGTGCACAAAGGCCTGGGCGAGATGCAGAACCTGGCGCAGGGTGTAGGCGATCTCAAGCACCTGCTGTCCAACGTCAAGACCCGGGGCATGTTCGGTGAGGCGCAGCTGGCGACGCTGCTGGAGCAGGTGTTTGCGCCGGACCAGTACGCCACCCAGGTCGCCACCCGGCCTGGCAGCCGTAACGCGGTCGATTTCGCCATCCGGCTGCCCGGCCGCGGCGACGACGGCGCGCCGTGTTGGTTGCCGATCGACGCCAAATTCCCCAATGAAGACTATGAGCGCCTGCTCGACGCCCAGCAACGCGCCGATGCCGAAGGCGCCGAGTTGGCGGCGCGTGCCCTGGAGCAGCGTATCCGCATGGAAGCCCGATCCATGGCTGAGAAATACCTGGAGCCGCCGCACACGACGGACTTCGCCATCCTTTTTCTGCCGACCGAAGGCCTGTACGCCGAGGTGTTGCGCCGCCCGGGGCTGATGGAGGCGCTGCAGCGCGAGCACCGCGTGACGCTGACCGGCCCGACCACGCTGATGGCCATGCTCAACGCACTGCAGATGGGGTTTCGCACGCTGGCCCTGGAAAAGCGCAGCAGCGAAGTCTGGCAGGTGCTGGGGGCGGTCAAGACCGAGTTCGGCAAGTTCGGCGACGTGTTGGCCCGGGTCAAGAGCCAGACCCAGACCGTGCTCAACACGCTGGACGCCGCCGAAACCCGCAGTCGCGCCATGGGCCGCGCCCTGAAGACGGTGGAGGCGCTGCCCCAGGACAAGGCGCAGGCCTTGCTGCCGGCTGACCCCACGGAGGCGCCCGACGCCGACCGGGCTTGAAACACGGCACCCGCGCTGCGGTAGCGCGCCTGATCGGTGCGCAGATCTGTGTCCATGCGGGCATGACCGGTTTTCGCATGGCTGCGCCGCTCATGGCGCTGCGCGAGGGTTACAGCGCCGCCGCCGTAGGCGTGTTGCTGGCCCTTTTTGCCCTGGCCCAGGTGTTTCTGGCCTTGCCCGCCGGGCGCTACGCGGAAAGGCACGGATTGTTCAAGCCGTTTGTGCTGGCCAGCGCCGTGGCGACGGGCGGCGGCATGGCGGCGGTGGTGTGGCCGCACTTTGGCGTCTTGTGTTTCACGGCTTTGTGCGGGGGGGCCGGCGTCTGTCTGGCGATGATTGCACTCCAGCGCCATGTGGGCCACCTCGCGGCGGACGCGACAGAACTGCGTCAGGTTTTCAGTTGGGTGGCTATCGGGCCTTCGATTTCCAATTTCCTGGGGCCATTTCTGGCCGGGCTCCTCATTGACGCCAGCGGCTTCCGCGCCGCTTATCTGCTCCTGGCGTTGCTGCCTTCGCTGGCCTGGTGGTGGATACGCAAGATTCCGGAGCATCGCAGCAAACCCGACATAACGGTCGCATCCCAGGGGTCAGCCTGGGGCCTTCTGCGCAATCGGCCCTTTCGCAATTTGATGCTGGTCAATTGGATGCTCTCCTCGTGCTGGGATGTCCACACTTTTCTGGTTCCCGTCCTGGGCCACGATCGGGACTATTCCGCCACGGTCATCGGGACCATCCTCGGTGCCTTTGCCATCGCCGCGACACTGATCCGATTGGTCCTTCCCCTGATGGCTGCGCGTCTGCGCGAATCGTGGGTCATCGCCGGTGCCATGGTCAGTACGGCGGTGCTTTTTGGGGTCTATCCACTGGTTGAGGCCGCCTGGGCCATGGGTGCGCTTTCCGTGCTGCTGGGATTGGCGCTGGGATCCGTTCAACCGATGGTGATGAGCACCCTGCACCAGATCACCCCACGGAACCGGCACGGCGAGGCGCTGGGTCTTCGTTCCATGGCGATCAACGGGTCCAGCGTACTGATGCCCCTGCTGTTCGGATCGGCTGGCCTGGTGATTGGCGCCGGCGGCGTCTTCTGGTTTGTGGGTAGCGTTGTCGGACTCGGTGCCGTGGTCGCCGCGCGCATCGACCCCGGGTCGCGCTCGAAGGAGTGAGACCGCCAGTGGCAGATCAGACGCCCTCCCATTCCGGGGGATATGGCCCGCTTTCCTAGAATACCCGGCAGTACGAAAGGTTGATGTGCTCCTTCTCATTGTCGTGTTGCCGCTGCTTGTCGGGACCTTGCTGAGCGCCTGGCTCGGCTCGAAGTCCCGCCTTCTGGCCGCGATGGCCGCCGGCGGGGTCACTGCCGCTTCGCTGGCGGTGCTGCTGTCGCAGGCGCCAGCGGTCATGGGCGGCGCCACGCTGATGAACGCCTGGCCCTGGGTGCCCGAGATCGGTCTGCAGCTGAGCTTCCGTCTCGACGGGTTGTCGATGATGTTTGCGGGACTGATCCTGTTCATCGGCCTGCTCATCGTGGTGTACGCACACTATTACCTCAGTTCCGAGGACTCCGCGGGCAAGTTTTTCAGCTTCATGATGCTGTTCATGGCCGCCATGCTGGGCGTGGTGCTGTCGGACAACCTGCTGCTGCTGGTGGTGTTCTGGGAACTGACCAGCATCTCGTCTTTCCTGCTCATCGGCTTTTGGAGCCATCGTGCCGACGCACGCGCCGGCGCCCGTCAGGCCCTGGCCATCACCGGCGGCGGCGGGCTGGCCATGCTGGGCGGTTTCGTGCTGCTGGGGCAGATTGCCGGCACTTTCGAGCTCAGTGCCATGGCCGCCAACGTGGCGGCGATCCAGGCCGATCCGCGCTTTGTCCCGGCGCTGCTGCTGATCTTGCTGGGCGCCTTCACCAAGAGCGCGCAGTTCCCGTTCCACTTCTGGCTGCCCGACGCCATGGCGGCGCCGACGCCGGTCTCGGCCTACCTCCATTCGGCCACCATGGTCAAGGCCGGTGTTTTCCTGCTCATGCGCATGTACCCGGTGCTTGCCGGCACCGGCCACTTTGAGATTATTGTCAGCGCAGCCGGCCTGGCGACGTTGCTGTTCGCGGCCTTCATTGCCATCTTCAAACATGACCTCAAGGGATTGCTCGCGTATTCGACCGTCAGCCACCTGGGGCTGATCGTGTTCCTGATCGGGCTGGGTTCTCCGCTGGCCGCCGTGGCCGCGGTGTTCCATGTGCTCAACCACGCCGCTTTCAAGGCTTCGCTGTTCATGATCGCGGGCATCGTCGACCACGAAACCCATTCGCGGGACATGCGCCAGCTCGGCGGCCTCTACAAGCTGATGCCCTGGACAGCGACGCTGTCCATGCTGGCCGCCGCGTCGATGGCGGGTGTGCCCCTGACCAACGGCTTCCTGTCCAAGGAGATGTTCTTTACCGAAGCGGTGGCCGGTACAAGCGGCCCGTATGCCTGGCTGGTGCCGGTGCTCGTGACGCTGGCCGGTGTGTTCAGCGTGGCCTACTCGCTGCGCTTTGTGCACGACACCTACTTCAACGGTGAGCTGGGCGATGTGCCCAACAAGCATCCCCATGAGCCGCCGCTGGGCATGAAGCTGCCTACCGTGCTGCTGGTGGTCATGTGCATCGTGGTCGGCTTGCTGCCCGCTGTCACCTTCGGGCCGCTGGTGCACGTGGCCGCCACCGCCCTGGCGGGCCAGCCCTTGCCTGACTATTACCTGGCCATCTGGCATGGTTTCAACCTGCCGTTGCTGATGAGTGCCATCGCGCTCGCGGTGGGTGTCGGCCTTTACCTGTGGCTGGCCAAGGGCAGGCGGCTGCACCGCATCCGCTCGGAGGACTGGTTTGGCGCCGCCACGGGACGGGCGATCTACGAGGGGTTGATCGACCACCTGTTCGGGCTGGCCGGCCGCATCACGGCAAGGCTGGAGACCGGCTCGCTGCAGCGTTACGTCGGGTGGCTGTTGCTGACCGCACTGGTGCTGGGTGCACTGCCGCTGGTGGGCAGCGGCATGGGTACAGGGGCCCGACCGCAAATGCCCGCCACGCCATTGGCCTGGGCGATGTGGGTGTTGCTGCTGGTCACCTGCCTGGCCATCGTGCGCATGCACCACCAGCGCTTTGTGACGGTGGTGCTGGTGGGGGTGGTCGGCGTGGCGGCCTCGATGACCTTTCTGGGATTCTCGGCACCCGATCTGGCACTGACACAGCTGTCGGTCGACATCGTCTCGACGGTGTTGTTGCTCATGGGCCTGGCCCTTTTGCCGCAGACCAGCCCCAGGGAGACGCCATGGCTTCGCAAGAGCCTGCATGCTGCGCTGGCACTGGCGGGCGGCGCGGCCATGTCGGTTGTCACATGGCTGGTGCTGACCCGCGATCAGGAGTCGATTTCCTGGTTTTTTCTGGAGCAGTCGCTGCCTAAAGGCGGTGGCTCCAACGTGGTCAACGTGATCCTGGTGGACTTCCGCGGTTATGACACCATGGGCGAGATTACGGTGCTGGGCATCGCCGCCATCGGCGTGCTCGCCCTGATGGACGGCATGCGTGCTCGCAAGCCCGGCATGGACCCGGAGGGCAGGGCCTGGACGTTCGCCCAACACCCCTTGCTTCTGCGGGTGGCCGCCTCGGTGGTGCTGCCGCTGGCGCTCGTATTCAGCCTCTACATTTTCATGCGCGGGCACAACCTGCCCGGCGGGGGCTTCATCGCCGGGCTGATCACGGCAGTGGCGCTGGTGCTGCAGTTCATGTCGCTGGGGCAGGCGCGGGCCGAACAGCTGCTGCGCGCTGGCGGAGGTCGACGCTTTGTTCGCTGGATCGGCGCCGGGCTGGGCATCGCCGGGCTCACCGGGGTGGGTGCCTTCGTGTTGGGCCGGCCTTTCCTCACCAGCGCCTTCGGTCACCCCCACGTACCGCTGCTGGGTGAGCTGCCGCTGGCCACGGCGGCCCTGTTCGACCTGGGTGTCTATCTGACCGTGGTCGGCAGCACCTTGCTGACGCTTTCGGTGCTGGGCCAGGCGTCCCGGGAGGCGCCCGCGGTTTCTCCCCACCGGAGCCTGTCATGAGCATGGAATTTCTTGTTGCGACGGGTGTGGGTATGGTCACCGCCACCGGTATTTATCTGATGCTGCGAGGGCGCAGCTTTCCCGTGGTGTTGGGACTGTCGCTGTTTGGTTACGCGGTCAACGTGTTCATCTTCCTCATGGGCCGCTTGTGGACCAATGCCTCCCCGATTCTGGTCGGCGAGGGCCCCGTGGCCGACCCGCTGCCACAGGCCTTGGTGCTCACCGCCATCGTGATCGGTTTCGCCACCACCGGTTTCGTGGTGGAGCTTGCGCTGCGCAGTCGCCATGAGAGCGGCAGCGACCATGTGGACGGTCACGAGCCGGGGGGGCCACGCGCATGACCGGGGGTTTGACGAGCTTCTGGCTGCAACACGCCCCGGTGCTGTCGGTGGTGCTGCCGATGCTGACGGCGGTGGTTCTGCTGCTGATCGGCGACCAGGGCGGCATGGCCGGGCAGGGTGGGGCCCACGACGATGCGCCGCTGCGCTGGCGCCGGCGCATCAGCCTGGCGTCGGCCATGCTTGGCCTGCTGATGGCCGCAGGCCTGGTGCAGCATGCGGCCACGGGGGAGCTGCTGGTCTACCGCCTCGGTGAATGGCCGGCGCCGTTCGGCATCGTGATGGTGGTGGACCGCCTTTCGGCGCTCATGGTCCTGCTGACCTGCCTGGTGGCCCTGCCGGTGCTCTGGTACGCGGCTGGTGGCTGGGACTGTCATGGCCGCTACTTCCATGCGGTGTTCCAGTTCCAGCTCATGGGCCTGGCCGGGGCCTTCCTGACCGGTGACCTGTTCAACCTTTTCGTGTTCTTCGAGGTGTTGCTGATCGCCTCGTATGTCCTGCTGGTGCACGGTCAGGGGCGGGAGCGTTTCCGCGTGGGTGTGCATTACGTGGTGCTCAACCTCGTGGCTTCGGGGCTGTTCCTGATCGGCCTGTCGCTGGTCTACGCGGCGACGGGCACGCTGAACATGGCCGACGTGGCGCAGCGTCTGGCGCAGCTGCAGGGTGACCAACTGGTTTTTGCCCGGACCGCAGCACTGGTGCTGCTGGTGGTTTTTGGGCTCAAGGCGGCCATGCTGCCACTGTACTTCTGGCTACCCGGTACCTACGCCGCGGCCAGTGCGCCCGTCGCGGCGCTGTTTGCCATCATGACCAAGGTGGGTGTCTACAGCATCGTACGCGTGCATTGGCAGCTGTTTGGTACCGAGGCGGGCGGCGCTGCGCTGGCCGTGGCGGATTGGCTGCTGCCGCTGGCCCTGACCACCAGCGTGCTGGGTGTGCTGGGGGCGCTGGCGGCTCATTCGATGGGGCGTCTGGTGTCTTATCTGACAGTCTCTTCCGTCGGTACCATTCTTGCGGGTGTCGGCCTGTTCACGCCGCAGGCGCTGTCTGCAGCCCTGTACTACACCCTGCACAGCACCATCGTGATCGCTGCCTTGTTCCTGCTGGTGGAACTGATCGCCGCGCAGCGGGGCGAGGCCGCGGACAGTCTGCAACCGGCTCACGCGGTCCGTGAACCGGTGCTGCTGGGGGTGATGATGCTGTTCGGCGCTGCCTCGGCTGCCGGATTGCCGCCGTTGCCCGGCTTTCTTGGCAAGCTGATGGTGCTGCAATCCAGTTCAGGTCTGCCGGCCCAAGCCTGGGTCTGGAGTGTCGTGCTGGCGGTCGGTTTTCTGACCATTGTCGGTCTGGCGCGCGCCGGCGTGATCGTCTTCTGGCATGTTCAGCCGGCGACCCACGCCGGCGCGGGCGGTTCCAGCCCGCGCCTGCTGGCACCCGTCTGGGGTTTCATGGCCCTGACCCTGGTGCTGGCGGTGATGGCATCGCCGGTCAAGCGTTACACCGATGCCTCCGCCGTACAGCTTTCGACCCGGGCCGACTATGTGCGCGCCGTACTTGGCAGCGATGCGCCTGGCCGACCGACGACGCGGGACTACGACGGACGTCGCGCCGCGCCTGCGCAGGAGAAACAACCATGACATCCGAAGCCACGGAACGCCGTAGCGGCTGGTTCGACCACCCCGTGCTGTCCCTGCTGCTGGCCGCCAGCTGGCTGGCGCTGTCGCGAAGCCTGGAGCCGGTGCACCTCATCTCCGCCGCGTTGCTGGGCCTGATCGTGCCGCGCCTGCTGCGTGGCCTTCTGCCCGAGGGGAACGCAGTCCACTGGGGCGCTGCATCACGGCTGATGCTGGTGGTGACCTGGGACATCGTCATGTCCAACATCACCGTCGCCAAGCTGGTGCTCGGCCCCATGAGCCGACCCCAACCCGCCTGGCTGCGGGTGCCCACGGCCAGCGATCACCCCCGGGTCAACGCACTGTTCGCCAGCATCATCACCATGACGCCGGGCACGGTTTCTGCCGTGGTGGATGAACAGGCCCGCTGCATCTGGGTGCACGCGCTCAACTGCGACGACACGGACGGCATGGTGGGCGAGATGAAGGCCCGCTACGAAGCGCCACTGCTGGCGGTGTTCCGCCTGGACGGGGAGGGCTGACATGAACGTTCTGGACCTGGCACTGACCATCGGAATCGGCGCGGTGACCCTGACCTTGCTGCTGTGTGGCTGGCGCCTGTTGCTCGGCCCCACGGTTGTCGATCGTGTGCTGGCGCTGGACACGCTGTACCTCAGCCTGGTGGCGCTGGTCGTGATGTTGGGTCTGCGCTGGCAGACAACGCTGTTGTTCGAGGCCGCGCTGATCGTCGCGCTCTTGGGCTTTGTCGGCACGGTAGCGCTGGCCCGCTACCTCAGCCGTGGCGACGTGGTGGAGTGAGACCATGGACACACTGAATCCCGTCGTCGAATGGCTCGCTGCCGCATTGATTCTGATCGGCGCGTTCTTTCTGCTGGTGGGTGCCATCGGCATGGTGCGACTGCCGGACTTTTACATGCGGCTGCATGCGCCCACCAAATCTTCCACGCTGGGCGTGGGCGGGGTTTTGCTGGCGTCTTTGCTGCTGGGCTGGTCGCAGGAGCGGCTTGCCGTGGCCGAACTGCTCATTACCTTGTTCGTGTTTGTGACAGCACCGGTTTCGGCGAACCTGCTGGCGCAAGCGGCACTGCATCTGCGCCTGCCTTCGCGAGCCTCTGAGCCGACCGATCTGCCGCCGGGTCTCTGAGGACGGGAGAGGTACCCGGACAGCGCTCAGGCGGGCAGGTCGTAGAAGGAGACTATGTGATCCCAGGCCGCCTGGGGGTCGTCGACGAAAACGAAAAGCTTCACGTCTTCCGGCGAGATCATGCCTTCCTCGACCAGCACGTCAAAGTGGATCAGCCGTTTCCAGTAGCCGGTACCAAACAGCACGATAGGAACCGGCTTGGCCTTTTTGCACTGAACCAGGGTGATGACTTCGAACAGTTCATCCAGCGTGCCGAAGCCGCCGGGGAATGCCACCAGGGCTTTGGCGCGCATCATGAAGTGCATCTTGCGCAGCGCAAAGTAATGGAACTTGAAGCTCAGGGCGGGTGAAATGAAGCGGTTGCCCGATTGTTCGTGCGGCAGCGCAATGTTCAGGCCCACGTTCAGCGCCCCTTCGTCGTGCGCCCCCCGGTTGGCGGCTTCCATGATGCCGGGGCCACCCCCGGTGCAAATGAAAAGTTGATCTTCGCGGGGACAACGGGCGCTGTAGCGAGCCACGAGGCGCCCGAACTCGCGAGCATGCTGGTAGTAGTGGGCGTTTCTGAGCAGCGTATGTGCCCGGGCGATCGCGTCCGCATCGCCGCTGGCTTGAGCAACGCGGAGGTGTTCCCGTGCTTCGTCCGGGTCCCGCACCCGAGCGCTGCCGAAGACGACAATGGTGTTTTCAATCCCCAGCTCGGACTGCGCCAGGTCTGGCTTGAGCATCTCCAGCTGGAAACGAATGCCCCGTGTTTCACGGCGCAGCAGGAATTCAGGGTCGGCGAAGGCCAGCCGGTAGGCGTCGGCCGCGATCGGGTTGCCGTTGCTGGAGTGTGCCTGCAGGTCGGCCCAGGCATCGGCGATGCGCCGCTCGGAAATGTCTTGGGTGGCTTTCATGGGACAAGTTTCGCACGGCAGGTCCGGATTGTTCTGTGGCGCATGAAAAAGGCTCCCGAAGGAGCCCTGAATCTGCCAGACGTACTTCGGCGCTCAGACGCGGCGGCGATATTCGCCAGTGCGGGTGTCGATTTCGATCTTGTCGTCCTGGGCCACGAACAGCGGCACAGCCACTTCGAAGCCGGTGGCGATCTTGGCGGGCTTGAGCACCTTGCCGGACGTGTCACCCTTGACGGCGGGTTCGGTCCAGGTGATCACGCGCTCGACGCTGGTGGGAAGTTCCACGGAGATGGCCTTGCCGTCATAGAACACCACTTCCACGGCCATGCCGTCTTCCAGGTAGTTCAGGGCGTCGCCCATGTTTTCGGCTTCAACTTCGTACTGGTTGTAGTCGGCATCCATGAACACGTACATCGGGTCGGCGAAGTACGAGTAGGTGCACTCTTTGTGGTCCAGAATGATCTGGTCCATCTTGTCGTCGGCCTTGAAGACCACTTCGGTGCCCATGTTGTTGAGCAGGGCTTTGAGTTTCATGCGCACGGTGGCAGCGCCCCGGCCGCCGCGGGCGTATTCGGTGCGCAGAACGATCATTGGATCCTTGCCATGCATGATGACGTTGCCGACGCGGATTTCCTGGGCGATTTTCATGGAGCTTTTCCTGAGGTTGGGTTGCCGATGCTGCGGACAGTCAAGGCGCACCAGCTGGGCGAAACCGACCAGTTTTAGGCTGGCGAAGTTTGCAAAACCGTCTATTTTAGCGTTTTTCCGCGACAGTTCGGAGCAATTGGGTGGTCAGGTCGTCCTGGGACAGCAATCGTTCGCGCGCCCGCCCGACACAGGCCCGCCACGCACCCCATTCCGGGACCGGCAGCTCGCCGGGCTGGAGACCGTTCCATATCCGGTGAAAGTCCCGAAGCGAATCGGGGGCCTCAAGCCAGTCAAGAAATGCTTCCAGTTTGGCGTGATGGGCGTTGTCGTCCTGCGGATAAATGTTCCAGACCAGCGGCTGGCCCGCCCATAGGGCGCGTACCAGCGAGTCTTCACCGCGGACAAAGTTCAGGTGGCAACTCCACAGCAGGTGGTCAAAGTCCCGTTGTGTGAGATTCGGCAAGTACGAAATTGATAGCGGAGAGTGACCTTTTTGCGCTGGGTGCGTGTTGTTTTCCTTCGAATCGATCGGCTCCAGGGCTTTTACGGCGGCTGTCGGGCGCCCGGCGGCCACCAGCAGGTGGACCGGGCACGGCCACCGGTGCAGACGGTTCAACCAGGCAGGCAGCGCCACCGGCTCATAGCAGAACAGGGACAGGCGCAGTTGTTGTTCCCCGCACAGGCCGAGCTTGCTCAGCCACTGAAGCCCATCGAACCGGGTCTGACGAGCCAGCAGGTCACGCTCACGCAGCAGGCCACCGGTTTGGGCGCGAAAGCCCGGGAAAAAGAACGTTTTCACCTGGCCTTTTGCAAGCCCGCGTTGTACCGGCGATGGCAGGCCGTGGCAGCGTTCTACCCAGGCTTCTGCGGACAGGTATTCCAGGTTGATCCAGACGGGGGGGGCGTACTCCGTGCCGTCCCGGGCAGGCAGGTTGGGAAAAAGCTGGGCAAGGCGTTCTTCCTCGATGTCGCATCCGAAAGCCTCCACCAGCACGTCTGGCGGTTCGGCAGGGGCATTTTCCTTTTCCCGGTCGGGCCGCATCCAGTGACGAACCTCGATGCCCGGCAACAGGCCCTGCAGCGCACCCGGGGCCATCCAGGCCAAAGCCGACGGGTCGTCCACCCACAGCCGGACACGGTGACCGCGCTCGGCCAGATCGGCACAAAGACGCCAGCACACCCCGATATCGCCGTGGTTGTCGATCACCCGACAAAAAATCTCCCATCTCAGGCCGGGAGTGTGCCCAACCGGGGCGGGGGGCGAAACTGGCGCGTCAACAGGGCCAGGTTGAGCCATGTTCAGGAACCAGGGCGCGCCAGGACAGTTCATGTTCGATGCGCTGGCGCAATGTGTCCGACGCCGCCATGTCGCCATGAATGACGTAGGTCTGGTCGGGTCGCCCCGGCATCAGGCGCAGCCAGTCGAGAATCTGGTTCGCATCGGCGTGTGCCGACGCGGCTTGCAGTTGGACCACTTCGGCGCGTACCGGCACTTCCTGGCCGTGAATGCGCAGGCTGGATTCGCCCGCGGCGAGTCGGGCACCGCGGGTGCCGGGGGCCTGGTAACCGGTAAGAACGATCATGTTGCGGTGGTCGGGCGCGTACAGCGCCAGGTGGTGCAATACCCGCCCGCCGGTTGCCATGCCGCTGGCGGCCAGAATCACTTTGGGCCCATGTCGTCGTGCCAGGGCCTTGGACTGCTCGGTGGTTTCCAGCATCGTGGCGACCTTTCCCATCGCGCGGACCTCGGTCGCATTGAGCCGATGCGCATCCATATGGTGGCCGAACAGCTCGGTGGTGTGTATGGCCATGGGGCTGTCGAGAAAGACCGGCAGGGACCGGGGAATGAGTTTGCGGCTTTTCATCTGTGCGATCGCATGCAGCACCGCTTGCGCCCGGCCGACCGCAAACACCGGCAGGATTGCCACGCCCCCGCGGGCGGCCACCCGCTGCAACGCGGGCGCCAGTTCGGTGACCAGGTCGGTCGGCGGGTGCAGGCGGTCGCCATAGGTGGACTCGATCAGCACGGTGTCGGCCGGCGGGGGCGGGGCCGGCGGATTCATGAGCGCATCGTCCGGCCGGCCCAGGTCGCCGGAGAACAGGATGCGGCGACCGGCAACCTCCAGCGTCAGGCTGGCCGCGCCCAGAATGTGACCGGCGGAAGAGAAACGGGCCTGCCAGCCCCGCAAGGGCTGGAAAGGGCGATCCATCGGCACCGGTTTGATCAGCCTCAGGCAGGACAGCGCATCCTGGCGCGTGTACAGGGGAAGTGCCGGCGCATGTTTCGAAAACCCATGCCGGTTGGCAAATGCGGCATCTTCCTCCTGCAAGTGGCCGCTGTCGGGCAACAGGATGCCGCAGAGGTCGCGGGTACCGGCCGTTGCGAAGACCCGGCCGCGGTAACCCTCTCGCGCCAGCAAGGGCAGGTAGCCGCTGTGGTCGAGGTGGGCGTGGGTCAGGAGGACCGCGTTGATCTGGGCTGGCACCACAGGCAGCGGACTCCAGTTGCGCAAGCGCAGTTGCTTGTAGCCCTGAAACAACCCGCAGTCGACCAGTACTGTCTGGTCACCATGGCGAACAAGATATTTCGAGCCGGTGACAGTGCCGGCTCCGCCCAGGAACGTAATCGAAACAGTCATGGGCCCATGATACTGCCGGGCCTGCCTGGATCGCTCAGCCGAACAGGCCCTTGAGGCGATCCGTCCAGCTCTCGCCGCCCGGAGAGTGCTTGGCACCGCCCTTTCGAAGCGATTCGTCGAATTCCTTGAGCAGCTTGCGCTGGTGTTCGGTCAGTTTGACCGGTGTTTCGACGAGGACATGGCAGTACAGGTCACCCGGGTAGCTGGAGCGGACCCCTTTGATGCCTTTGCCACGCAGCCGGAACTGCTTGCCCGCCTGGGTGCCCTCGGGGATGTCGATGGCCGCTTTGCCCGCGAGGGTGGGCACCTCGATTTCGCCTCCCAGCGCCGCGGTGGCAAAACTGATCGGCACCTGGCAGTGCAGGTCGTCCCCGTCGCGTTCGAAGATGTCGTGCTTTCTCAGGCGGATCTCGATGTACAGGTCGCCCGGCGGGCCGCCGTTGGTGCCGGGCTCGCCGTTGCCGGCACTGCGGATGCGCATGCCATCGTCGATACCGGCGGGAATTTTCACTTCCAGCGTTTTCTGTTTCTTGATCTTGCCCTGGCCGTGGCAGGTGGTGCACGGATCGGGAATGATCTTTCCCTTGCCGTGGCACTGCGGACAGGTCTGCTGAACACTGAAGAATCCCTGGCGCATCTGCACCACCCCGGCGCCTTGACAGGTGGGGCAGGTCTTGGCCTGGGTGCCTGGCTTGGCACCGGTGCCATGGCAGGTGTCGCAGTCGTCCCAGCTGGGGATGCGGATCTGGGCGTCCTTGCCCAGCGCCGCTTCTTCGAGTGATACCTCCATGGCATAGGACAGATCGGCGCCACGGTAGACCTGTCGGCCGCCCCGACCGCTGCCGCGGCTGCCACCCTGACCGAAGATGTCACCGAAGATGTCACCGAACGCCTCGGCGAAGCCGCCGTAGCCTTCGCCGCCCGGTCCACCGGGGCCACCGCGCATGTTGGGATCGACCCCGGCATGCCCGTACTGGTCGTAGGCAGCCTTCTTCTGCGGGTCCGACAGCATCTCGTAGGCTTCCTTGGCCTCCTTGAACTTGACCTCGGCCTCCTTGGCGGCATCACCCTGGTTGCGGTCCGGGTGGTACTTCATCGCCAGCTTGCGATACGCCTTCTTGATCTCTTCGTCCGAGGCGTTCTTGGGAACCCCCAGCACTTCGTAAAAGTCTCTCTTGGCCATCGTGTTTCTCAAACCATTTCAGCGAAAACGCCGCGCGGTCGATTCCGGGGTGGAATCATTCACGCGCGGCGCAGGATTGGCGGCGCTTTGCGCCGCAGCAATCAACCCTTCTTGACTTCCTTGACCTCGGCATCGACGACGTTGTCGTCGGGTGCCGCGCTGCCGCTACCAGCCTGCTGGCCGCCACCGCCCGCCGCGCCAGCGCCGGCTGCCGCCTGCTGTGCCTGCATGTCGGCGTACATCTTCTCTCCCAGCTTCTGACTGGCGGTCATCAGGGCCTGGCCCTTGCTCTCAATGGCGGCCTTGTCGTCACCCTTGAGGGCTTCTTCCAGCTCCTTGATCGCCGCCTCGATCTTGTCCTTTTCGCCCGACTCCAGCTTGTCGCCGTATTCGGTCAGGCTCTTTCTGACGCTGTGCACCGTGGCGTCGGCCTGGTTGCGGGCCTGGACCAGTTCGAGCTTCTTGTGGTCTTCGGCGGCGTTGAGCTCGGCGTCCTTCACCATCTGCTGGATCTCGGCCTCGGACAGGCCGGAGTTCGCCTTGATGGTGATCTTGTTTTCCTTGCCGGTGCCCTTGTCCTTGGCGCCCACGTGCAGGATGCCGTTGGCGTCGATGTCGAAGCTCACCTCGATCTGCGGCAGGCCGCGCGGGGCCGGCGGAATGCCTTCGAGGTTGAACTCGCCCAGCAGCTTGTTGCCGGCGGCCATCTCGCGCTCGCCCTGGTAGACCTTGATGGTCACGGCCGGCTGGTTGTCATCGGCGGTGGAGAAGGTCTGCGCGAACTTGGTCGGGATGGTGGTGTTCTTCGTGATCATCTTGGTCATCACGCCACCCAGCGTCTCGATGCCCAGCGACAGCGGCGTCACGTCAAGCAGCAGCACGTCCTTGCGGTCGCCCGAGAGCACCTGGCCCTGGATGGCGGCGCCGACGGCCACGGCCTCGTCGGGGTTGACGTCCTTGCGCGGCTCCTTGCCGAAGAACTCCTTGACCTTCTCCTGCACCTTGGGCATGCGGGTCATGCCGCCGACCAGGATCACGTCATGGATGTCGCCCACCGACACGCCGGCGTCCTTGATGGCGGTGCGGCACGGCGCGATGGTGCGTTCGATCAGCTCTTCCACCAGGGCTTCGAGCTTGGCGCGGGTGAGCTTGATGTTCAGGTGCTTCGGGCCCGACGCATCGGCCGTGATGTAGGGCAGGTTGACGTCGGTGGCGCCCGAGCTGGACAGCTCGATCTTGGCCTTTTCCGCGGCTTCTTTCAGGCGTTGCAGCGCGAGCACGTCCTTGGACAGGTCCACGCCCTGATCCTTCTTGAACTCGCTGATGATGTAGTCGATGATGCGCTGGTCGAAATCTTCGCCGCCCAGGAAGGTGTCGCCGTTGGTGGACAGCACCTCGAACTGCTTTTCGCCATCGACGTCGGCGATCTCGATGATGGACACGTCAAACGTGCCGCCGCCGAGGTCGTAGACGGCGATCTTGCGGTCGCCCTTTTCCTGCTTGTCCAGGCCGAAGGCCAGGGCCGCCGCGGTGGGCTCGTTGATGATGCGCTTGACTTCCAGGCCGGCGATGCGGCCGGCGTCCTTGGTGGCCTGGCGCTGGGCGTCGTTGAAGTAGGCCGGCACGGTGATCACGGCTTCGGTGACCGGCTCGCCCAGGTAGTCCTCGGCGGTCTTCTTCATCTTGCGCAGGATGTCGGCGCTGACCTGCTGGGCCGAGATCTTCTTGCCGCGCACTTCCACCCAGGCGTCGCCGTTGTCGGCGGCCACGATGGAGTAGGGCATCAGGTCGATGTCCTTCTGCACTTCCTTCTCGGTGAACTTGCGGCCGATCAGGCGCTTGATCGCGTACAGCGTGTTCTTGGGGTTGGTGACGGCCTGGCGCTTGGCGCTGGCGCCGACCAGCACTTCGCCGTCTTCCTGGTAGGCGACGATGGAGGGCGTGGTGCGGGCGCCTTCCGAGTTTTCGATCACCTTGGTGGTGTTGCCTTCCATGATGGACACGCAGCTGTTGGTGGTGCCCAGGTCAATGCCGATGATTCGTCCCATGTGTGTTCTCCGAGATCTGAAAAAGTTGGAATGTCAATAACGTGTGGATAACTTGCGGTTTTTCAAGTCATCTCATTTCGGGGCGGCCACGGTCACCAGGGCCGGGCGCAGCACGCGTTCGGCGATCAGGTAGCCCTTTTGCAGCACCGTGACCACGGTGTTGGCGTCCTGCTCGGCCGGCACCATGCTGATGGCCTGGTGCTGGTGCGGATCGAACTTCGCGCCGGCGGCGGGGTTGATCTCGATGACCTTGTTGCGCTCCAGCGCGCTCTTGAGCTGGCGCAGCGTGGCTTCCGCGCCCTCGCGGATCTGCTCCGGGGTGGCGTTGCTGATGGCCAGGCCGGCTTCCAGGCTGTCCGTCACCGGCAGCAGGCTTTCGGCAAAGCTCTCGACCGCGAACTTGCGTGCCTTGGCGATTTCGTCCTCGGCGCGGCGGCGGGCGTTCTGCACATCCGCCTGGGCGCGCAGGTACTGGTCGGCCAGCTCGGCACTTTTGGCTTTCAGCTCGGCCAACTCGGCCTGAACCTCGGCCAACGGATCCCCCGGCCGGCTCTCGGCGTCGGGTGATTGGGCGAACGCGTCGCCGTCGACAGGGGGATTTGCGCTTGGGGATGGTGTATCGGACATGGACATGCGGGAAGAAGACCTGAACTTGGGCCTGAGGTGGCGACAATTTTCCGGTTTTCAAGGGGGCATAGCCGCAGAAAGTGCGGCCCGCCGGAAGGCAGCCCCGATCGGCCGGGGCCGCAGTCGAGCCGATCAGCCCTTGATGGCGATCAATTCGACGTCGAACTTCAGCGTGGCGTTGGGCGGAATCACTCCACCGGCACCACGGGCACCGTAGCCGAGGTTGGCGGGGATGATCAGTGTGCGCTGGCCGCCGATTTTCATGCCGGCGACGCCTTCGTCCCAGCCGCGAATGACCATGCCGGCGCCAAGCGTGAACTCGAACGGGTCGCGTCGGTCATGGCTGGAGTCGAATTTGGCGCCCTGCTGACCATTGACCCACAGCCAGCCTGTGTAGTGCACAGTCACCTGCTGGCCACGGCGAGCTTCATCGCCGCCTCCGACAAGGGTGTCTTCCATTTGCAGGCCGCTGGGGGTTGTGATCATTCCGGTCTCCGAATCACTATTGAAAATATAGCTTGAAAGCACCTTTTTACGCTGGGTATGGCACAAAAAGGCGGCAAATTTGCGGGCGAGATCATACCAGCCCGCCCGCTGGCACCCTCAGGCGAAAAAAAAGCAGCCGCAGCTGCTGTGGGAGCCGTGGCGGCAGCCTCAGACCTTCTTGCGGGCCTGCGCGTTGACCCACTTGGTCGCAAAAGCCTGGACGTCGGACAGGCGCTTGAGCAGGTCCAGCCCCGAGGGCGTGAGGCCATAGCCGTCGCCGCCGTGGACGATCAGCCCCGCAGCCCGCAGGTCTTTCAGGCGGGTATTGAGCGTGTTGGGCGTGATGCCCCCGACGCTGTCCTGGAGCAGGCGGAAGGTCTGCGGATGACCATCACGCAGTGCCCAGAGCACTCGCAGGGCGTAGCGAGCCTCCAGCAGGGCCAGCAGTTGGTTGACGTTGGCGTTTTCTTTGGAACTCATTCGGGTGGACTCCTCAAGGGGTTCAGGCGATGGGGTGCCAGCGGCGGCGATGTTGGCGAGAACTATAGCGCAGTTCATCGGTCGCTACAAGTTTAGTAGCTTTGGTTGCAGGGCGGGGGTTAACCCTGATTGCCAACGAACGCCTGATCGCTGGGCGGCATGCGCTCAGAGATAGACCTTTTGCAGAAGGCGGATCAAGGTTTTGCGCTCTGCCATGCTCAGGCGAGCGGCGGCACTGATCTCCAGCTCGGTCGCCGTGATCTCCGCCGCCTGCATCATCTTGTCGCCGGATGCGGTCAGGTGCAGGCCCATGGCCCGCCCGTCGTGGGGGTGGGGATGACGCTCGATCAGGCCTCGGCGCTCCAGTGACTGGATCAGTCCCACCAGATTGGGCGGCAACAGCCCCAGCGCCTGGCACAGCTGGCGGGAGGTGATTCCCGGGTTGTGACGCACCAGAGACAGCACCGAAAAATCTACCGGCCGGAGGCCATATACGGACATCTGCTCCAGGAAGACTTCGATAATGGCCAGCGCCGCGCGGCGGGCGTTGTAGCCCAGCAGTGTTTCCAGATAGCGGGTGTCGATACGCGATTCACCGCCGTCCGGCTCCGGAGGGCGCGCCTGCCGGATCGGGCTCTTGCGCACGGCACGTGGACGTCGGAGGGTGTTGGCGACAGTGGTTTCAGGCATGGCTGGCAAGCATAACCGCCTCCGTGGCCGGTGCAATTCCGTTGCTGTTTGATGCTCAGGCGGCCAGCGTGGCTTCCATCATTGCGAGCCTCATGGACGATTCGGGCCATATCCAGCGCCAGAAGGCCGTTCCCGCGGCGGCATACGGGTCGCACCCCGGAGCGTTGCTGATGCGTGCCCAGGCCCAGGCCTGGAGCAACAGCCCCACCGCGCGCAAAAAGTCGTCGGCCAGCCAGTAAGGCAGGTCGGCCGGCGCGTCGGGTGCGGCAACACGGGGCAACAAGCGCTCGCGCAGGAAACGGGAGAACGCTTCCAGGTGGGCTACTACGGTCGCTGCCGCACCCCCGCGCCCGGCCAGATCGGCTGCCAGGTCACCCAGCAGATCGGCCATCGCAGCGCCGCCGTCGGGCAAGGTTTTGCGCAGCAGCAGATCGATGGCCTGGATTTCATTGGTGCCCTCGTAGATCATGGCCACTCGCGCGTCGCGCACGATCTGCTCGATACCCCATTCGCTCACGTAGCCGTGGCCACCAAAAACCTGCAGACAGGCACTGGCGCCCTGAAACGCCTGATCCGTCCAGGCCGCTTTGAGCACGGGGGTGACCAGCGCACACCATCGGCTGGCCGCAGCGCGGCGCTTTGCGTCCGGGTGACGATGGGCGATGTCCAGCTCCAGCGCGGTGCGGTAGGCGACTACCCGCCCGGCGTCGATCCAGGCGCGCTGCGTGTCCAGGATGCGCCGTATCGCGGGGTGTTCGGCAATCGGGCTGGGCGTCAGGGGTGCGCCGGCGCTCGCTGCTGCGCGGGCGTCCGCGGGGACGCTGGCCCCGTGCGACGGATCGGCGGCCCTGCGGGCACCGGGCGCGCGCATCTGGCGGCGCTCTTGGGCATAGGCATCGGCCTTCTGCCAGGCCGCCTCCAGCAGGCCGATGCCTTGCAGCCCCACGTGCAGTCGGGCCGCATTCATCATGACAAACATCGCGTTCAGGCCTTTGCCCGGCTCGCCGACGATCCGGGCCGATGCCTCATCGAAGCGCATCACGCAGGTCGGGCTGCCGTGCAGACCCATTTTTTCTTCGATCCGTTCGCAGACCACGGCGCTGCGCGATCCGTCGGGGCAGAACTTCGGCACGAGAAACAGGGATAGCCCTTTGGGTCCCGGCGGGGCGTCGGGGAGTCTGGCCAGGACCAGATGGATGATGTTGTCCGTCAAGTCGTGTTCGCCACCGGAGATGAAGATCTTGGTGCCTGACAGTCGGTAGCTCCCATCGGCCTGCGGCACCGCCCGGGACCGGCACAGTCCGAGGTCCGAGCCGGCGTGGGGTTCGGTCAGGCACATCGTCGCGAGCCATTCACCGGTGGCGATCTTGGACAGGTACCGTGCCTTGAGTTCGTCGCTGGCGTGGTGCCGTATGCACTCGTACGCCCCGTGCAGCAGCCCTGGTGCCATCGTCCAGCCATGGTTGGCGGCGGAGAGCATTTCGTACAGCATCGCTTCCAGCACGGCAGGCAAACCCTGTCCGCCGTCTTCGCTGGCGGCGGACAGCGCCGGCCAGCCACCCTGCCAGAAGGCCTGATAGGCATCCCGAAAGCCGGGCGGCATCGTGACGACGCCGTCTTGCCATCGGGCGCCGACCTGATCTCCGGCGCGGTTCAGCGGAGCGACCACGTCACCGACGAACTTGCCCGCTTCGTCGAGGACCTGGCGCATCAGTTCGGTGTCGACCGCGGTCCCTGCAGGGCCGAAGTCGGGCAACTCCTGCAACTGGGCTGGAGCCTGCAGCACCTGCTGCAGGATGAAAAACATGTCGTCGGTTCGGGGCTGGTAGTGGTTCACGGCAGCGAAAAGAAATGGGTAATCAGCGAGATTTTCCGGAACTGGCTGCAGGGTGCCACGTGGTCGCGCCCCCGCGCGTCCACCGTGGCGATGCGGGCACCAGGCTACGGGACGACGCAGTACGTCACGGATCGCGCGGAAAACCCGGGGGTGTCCTGCCGGGTTCGTCGTACATGCGCTGTCTCCGCAGAAAGGCCGATCAGGATTCGGCCGTGAAGCCGATGCGTTTGACGATCGGACCCCAGGCGTCGTATTGGGCTTTCAGGTCCTTGGCCATGGCGTCCGCAGTACCGCCGATCGGCACGAGGCCCGAAACGGCGAGGCTGTCGATCACGGACTTTTCCTTGAGCGCAGCGTTGATGGCGGCATTGGCATTGGTGATCACGCCAGCCGGAGTCTTGGCCGGCGCGAAGAAGCCGAACCACTCTTCCACGGTCAGTTCGGGGAATCCCTGCTCGGCGAAAGTCGGGATTTCCGGCACAAAAGGAGAGCGGGCCTTGCCGGAGGTGGCCAGGATACGAATCTTGCCGGCCTTGTGGTTGGCCAGGAAATCGCCGTGTGGGGTGACCATGCTGGCCAGGGTGCCGCCGATCAGGTCGGCGACGCCAGGTACCGAGCCCCGGTAGGGCACGTGCTTGAGGTCAACGTTGTTGTTCAAGCCCATGAGCGCGCCCAGGAAGTGGGGCGTGGAGCCAGCGGCCGGCGAGCCGTAGCTGGCATCTTTGGGGTTTGCCTTGGCCCAGGCCAGGTACTCCTTGACGGTTTTTACCGAGGCTGGAACCAGCGGTCCGACCGCCAGACCGTGGGTCAGCATCGAGCCCATGACGACCGGAACGAAGTCCTTGAACGGGTCGTAGCTGAGCGTGCGGTAGATGTGGGGGTAGACCGCCATCATCGAGTAGGGGGTCAGAAGCAGGGTGGCGCCGTCCGGCGCGGCATTCTTGACCGTTTCCACTGCGATGCGGCCGCCGGCGCCGGTCTTGTTCTCGACCACGGCCGCGTTCTTTGTGTACTGGGTGCCGGCCAGTCGCTCGCCGACCCGGCGACTGGTGGTGTCCGCCGTTCCACCGGCAGGGAAGCCGTTGACGATCTTGACTTGATCCAGGCCCTGGGCAAAGGCGGGGTGCAAACCCAGGCTGCCGAGCAAGGTGCTGGCGGCGCTGGCCTGAATGAATTGACGACGGGTGCTCATGAGTGTCTCCTGTTGAAGGGAAGGTGCGGGGTGGGAAAACGGAAGGAAGTTCAACTGCACAGGGCCTTGATGTCCTCGGGCACCGGAATCGCCTTGATGCGGTCCGGTTCGCCTTCGGGATGCACCACAAAAGCGCGTGTTTCGCGGCCTTCGCACAGCACCGTGTCGCCGCGCATCACCACGTGCTTCTGCACGAAGGTCTTGGCGGCCCAGGATTCGATGCTGGTGTGCACGTGCAGCGTCTCGCCGTAGGTGGCCGGTCGCATGAACTTGGTATGAATCTCCAGCAGCGGCGTGCCGATGATGCCGGTGGTTTTTTTCAGCTCGCGCCAGGGCGGCACGCCGCACTCCATGAAGAAATGCAGCGAGGCCGCGTCCATCCACTTCGAGAAGTTGGGGAAGAACACGATGCCGGCCGGGTCGCAGTCGCCGAACTGCACCTTGATGTCGTAGACGGTGGTTTTGGTCATGGATGACGTTCCAGCGTTCAGCGTGGCGCCATGCGCAGCGCGCCGTCCAGGCGGATCACTTCACCGTTCAGGTGGGTGTTGGTGACGATGTGCGCCGCCAGGGCCGCGAATTCTTCGGGCTTGCCCAGGCGCGGCGGGAACGGGATGCTGGCCGCCAGCGAAGCCTGCACCGGCTCGGGCAGGGTGCGCATCAGCGGCGTGGCGAACAGGCCCGGCGCGATGGTGCAGACCCGGATGCCGTGCTGGGCCAGATCACGCGCCATCGGCAGCGTCATGCCGGCCACACCCGCCTTGGAGGCGCTGTAGGCCTGCTGGCCCACCTGGCCGTCAAAGGCGGCGACGCTGGCGGTGAACACCATCACACCGCGCTCGCCGTCTTCCTGTGGCTCCAGCTTGGCGCAGGCGGCGGCGAAGAGGCGGGCCGCGTTGTAGGTGCCGATCAGGTTGACGTTGATGATGCGGGCAAAGTCTTCCAGCGGGGCGGCGCTGCCGTCCTTGGCGATCACGCGCTTGGCCGCGCCGATGCCGGCGATGTGGGCCAGGATGCGCGCCGCGCCGTGGGCGGCGGCTGCGCCATCGATCGCGGCCTGCAGGCTGGCGCTGTCGGTGATGTCACAGGCAAACGCCACGCCGCCGATCTCCGCGGCCACCTTCTGGGCGTTGGCCAGGTTGATGTCGAGCACCGCGACCTTGGCGCCCAGGCGGGCCAGTTCGCGCGCGGTGGCCTCGCCGAGGCCCGATCCGCCGCCGGTGACCAGGGCGGCCTGTCCTTGAATGTTCATCGCATGACTCCGGTTAACTCATGAATTAATAGCAAACTATGACCATTTGAAGCTGGGTAACGGCACTTTTTATTCAAAATCCGCCGCCGCCAGGCCTCGTCAGGCCGCGTCCGGGTTCTCCAGCAGCAGGGCGATGCCCTGACCGCCGCCGATGCAGGCCGAGGAGACGCCCCAGCGCACGTTGGCACGCTTCATCTCGCGCGCCAGCGTGATCGTCAGGCGCACGCCGGTGCAGGCCAGCGGATGGCCCAGCGCAATGGCGCCGCCGTTGACGTTCAGCCTGGCCAGGTCCAGGCCGAGTTCGCGGCCCACCGCCAGGGTCTGCGCGCCCTGGGCTTCGTTGATTTCGAAACGGCCGATCTGGTCCAGCGTGAGGCCGGCGCGCTCCAGCACCAGGCGGATCGCCGGCGCCGGGCCGATGCCCATGATCTCGGGCGGCACGCCCACCGCCGCCGCTGCCACCAGGCGCGCCAGCGGCTTCTTGCCTCGCGCCTTCGCGTAGGCGCCCGAGGCCACCACCGCCGCCGCCGCCGCATCCACCAGCGCCGAGCTGTTGCCACCGGTCTGCACACCGCCTTCGTAAACGGGTTTGAGCCTGGCCAGCACCTCGACCGGCGAGATGCGGGCATGGGTGTCCTGCGCCACCTCGGTCAGCTTGCCCTGCAGCTTGATGCCGCGCGGCTTGTAGCCGTCGAGTTCGAACTTCTCGGTGACCACCGGCACGATCTCGCCGGCATGAAAGCCCGCCTGCTGCGCCGCCACCGCCTTGGCAAACGAGTCGCTGGCGAACTGGTCCACCTCTTCGCGGGTGATGCCGTACTTCTTTGCCAGGTTCTCGGCGGTCTGGATCATGTTGATGCCGGCCGTCGGGTCCTTCAGCGCTTCCCACATGTAGTCCTTGAAGCCCACCGGCGCGCCCAGCTTGAAGCCGGTGCGGTGGTCGAAGGCGGCGATCGGGTTGCGCGTCATGCTTTCGGTGCCGACGACCAGTGCGGCCTCGGCCTGGCCACCCTGCACGTGTTCACCCGCCTGGCGGAACAGCTCGAAGCCGGTGCCGCAGATGCGCTGCACGTTGATCGAAGGCACTTCCAGCGGCACGCCGGCGTACAGGCTCACGTGGCGGGACAGAAAAAACTGGTCGAAGTCGCCCGGCGCCATGTTGCCGGTGACCACCGAGCCGATGTCGCTGGCCGGCACGCCCGCGCGCTGGAGCGCTTCGCGCGCAGCCTTGATGCCCAGATCGGTGGGCGAGATGTGGCCCAGCGCGCCGCAGTAGTCAACCATTGGCGTGCGCACGCCGTCCAGCATCCAGACGTCGTCGAAGGCGTTGAAAAATCCCTTGGTGGCCATGGCCGTGTTCCTTTCAGGCGCCCTGGCGGACGCGGGGTTTGAGAATGTTCGGGGCGGTGTCGTTGTGCAGCGCCGTGACCAGCGCGTCGCGGTGTTTCAGAACCGCACGCTGGTTGATCGAGCCTTTGTCGGTGATCTCGCCCAGGTCGATCGAAGGCGGTGTCGCCAGCACGATCAGGCGCGCAATGCGGTTGGCGCTGCCGGTGGCCAGAATGGCCAGGTCGTCAACCACGTTCTGGAAATGCGCCAGCACCGGTTCGCTGGCCAGCACCTCGTCCATGCTGGCGTCCGGGCCCAGTCCGCTGAGCGTGCGCACGGCGGCGGTGGGGAAAATCATGGCGCCCACTTCCTTGAGGTTCAGCCCGGTGAGCACCGCGTCCTGGATGTACGGCGCGCCCGCACCGATGATCCGCGCCCGCAGCGGCCCCACGCTGACGAAGGTGCCGGTGGCCAGCTTGAAGTCCTCGGCAATACGGCCGTCAAAGCGCAGGCCCTGGTGCGGGTCGTTCTCGTCGATCCATTTCACCGCGTCGCCGGTGCAGAAGAAGCCCTCGTTGTCGAAAGCCTCGGCCGTGGCTTCGGGCGAGCGCCAGTAGCCGGGCGTGATGTTGGGGCCGCGGTAGCGGATCTCCAGCTTGCCGTCGACCGGCACCAGCTTGAGCTCCAGACCGGGCGTGGGCACGCCCAGGTCGCCGGCCTTGACGTTGGGGCTGGTGACGAACAGGCCGTAGGGGCTGGATTCGGTCATGCCCAGCCCGGACGTCATGACGATGCGCTCGCCGATTTCGCGCTCTTCGCTCTCGTACAGGCTGTCCCACACCGGCTGGGCCAGCGCCGCACCCGCATAGAAGAACATCTTGACCCGCGACAGGAAGTTCCGGCGCAGCGCGTCGTCGGTCTTCATCGCGCCGGCAATCGCCTCGAAGCCGGTGGGCACGTTGAAGTACAGCGTGGGCGCGATCTCGCGCAGGTTGCGCAGCGTCTCGCCGATCAGCGCCGGCGTGGGTTTGCCTTCGTCGATGTACAGCGTGCCGCCGTTGTAGAGGGTCAGGCCGAAGTTGTGGTTGCCGCCGAAGGTGTGGTTCCAGGGCAGCCAGTCGATCAGCACCGGCGGCTCTTCGGTCAGCACCGGCATGGACTGGCGCATCTGCTGCTGGTTGGCGCACCACATGCGCTGGGTGTTGATGACCGCCTTGGGCAGCTTGGTGGAGCCCGACGTGAACAGGAACTTCACGATCGTGTCCGGCCCGGTGGCGGCCATCGCGGCGTCCACGGCCGGCGTGGGCTCGGTGGCCAGCAAACGGGCGAAGCTGGTGGTGTCACGACCGGGAACGCTGGACTCCGTGGTGACGACCTCAACGTCTTCGCCGACGGTCGCGAGGATGGCGCGTCCGTAGCGGTGCGGATCGCTGGCGAAAACCAGGCCCGGGGTCAGGGTATCCAGAACATGGCGCAGCTTGCCGTAGTCCTGGCTGATGGTGGAGTACGCCGGGGATGCCGGGCACCAGGGCACACCGGCAAGCAGGCATCCGAGCGTGAGCAAGGCGTGCTCGATGTCGTTTTCGCTCAGGATCACCACCGGGCGCGCGGCCGAAAGACCGCGGTCCAGCAGCGCCTGTGCGATGCGCCGTGCGGCATCCAGTGCCTGGGCAAAGGTAACGTGGCGCCAGTCACCACGCGTGCCATCGGCGCTTCTGACGCGCTGGGCGAGGAAGCTTCGGTCCGGTGCTTCAGAGGCCCAATGCAAGAGGCGATCGGCCATGCGGGGCGACCATGACTGCAGTGGCTGCTGGGCTCGCAGGTACTGCACGGCGCCTTTGTCACCCGACAGGCTGACTTGCGTCACGCCGAACTTCAAGGGCCGAAATCGCGGTGATGGGGCGTTCATGGATACCTCAATGGGAATGGTCTGTTCGCGGTGCAGTCGGTGCCGTCGGCTTAACCGCGGCTGACCTTCGCCGCACGTCCCTCAAGGAAGGCACGAACCCGTTCCTTCGCTTCGGGCGCAGCCTGGGCAATCGCAGACATCAGGCCTTCGGTCAGGAAGCCGTGGTCGGCGGGCTGCTCCGCAATACGCGGCAGGGCGTGCATCAGCGAGTAGTTGGTCAACGGGGCGTTTTCGGCGATGCGGCGCGCCAGTTCCAGCGCTTTGTCGAAGGCGGTGCCTTCGTCGACCAGATATTGGGCGAAGCCCAGGCGCTCGCCGTCTGCGGCGTTATAGACGCGGCCGGTCAGCATCATGTCCATCATGCGCGGCACACCGATCAGGCGGGGAATGCGCACCGAGCCGCCGCCGCCGACGAAGATGCCGCGCGAACCCTCGGGCAATGCATAAAACGTCGTGCTGTCCGCCACCCGCACGTGGCAGGCGCTGGCCAGTTCGAGGCCGCCACCGACCACGGCACCGTGTAGCGCTGCCACTACGGGAACCGGGCCGTACTGCAGTGCCTCCAGGGCGACATGCCACGAACGCGAGTGGTGCAGGCCCTGTCCAGCGTCGCGTTCCTTCAATTCCGACAGATCCAGGCCGGCGCAGAAATGCTCTCCCTCGCCGTCGAGGACAGCCGCGCGCACCGTGCCCGGCAAATTCTGGAAGGTGTCGCGCAAAGCGAATATCAGTCCGTCGCTGAGCGCGTTGCGTTTGTGCGGGCGGGTCAGGCGGACGACCGCGACATCGTCACGGATCTGCAGGTCTAGGTCTTTGGCACCGGTCATGGAAACTCCTCAATGGCGCTATTCTGGTTATGTTGAATAATCAATTCAATGAGGATTCGCAACATTTTTCCGGGTGTTTTCCCTAGGTTCACCGTGTTCCGACGCGGGGCTGATACCAAGCCCGGCCGCATGGATCGTTCTCGCGCAGGCCCGTTTCCCGGCGACAATATCCGTTTGGCCCATCCAGGCTCTTGTCCATCCCATTCCTCGCATCAGGTTTCCCCGTGACGAACGCTTTGCCCCGCAAACATGATCTGAATCAGCTCGACGCCCTCACGGGCGGCGCCTTTACGGCGGCAACCTCCGGTGAACGGGGCGCCCGCGTCCGGGAATGGCTGGCCACCGATCCGAGCCTTGACCTGATGCAGGAAGTTTTTCGTGAACTGAGCGTCAAGGACAAAGGTGCTGCCCGGGCGTTGCGCGAACGGCTGGATGACATCAAGCGGGCCAAGGGACAGGAGGCGGTGGCGGCCGAATGGGCCGCCAAAGGGCAACTCCTGCTGGACGGCGCGCGGCTGAACATTGCCGATGCGATGGCCTGGCAGCGCGACGCGGCGAAAGCGGGCGCACCGCTTTCTCGGGAACCCCTGGCATCGATGAAGGCGCGTCTGGCAGAACGGGTCAAGGCGGTCGAGGACCTGCAGCATCAGGTCATGGTGCAGCGTGAGGCTGCCGTGCTGCTGGCCCAGCGTATCGAGTTGTTGTCAACCAAGAGCTGGCGGGATGCGCAAGGAACCCAGTCGGGTTTGGGCACGGACGTCCGCCACTGGCAGGACCAGGCCAGCCAGTTGGCGGCGCATCCTGACTGGGTCAATGTGGATGTACGCTTTCACAACCAGATCGACGGTGCGCGAGCGCAACTGCTGGTGGTCTGGGAGGCGTTTGATGCGGCGCTGACCCAGGCGGCGGCTGCGGCCGAGGATCCGCAGGCGCCGCTGCCCTCAGTGCCGGTCTGGTCGGAAGAAATTGCCGCCGGGCGCGCGCCGGCCGATGATGGCCGAACTGCGGCCGTGCGTTCGGCTGTGGATGTGGCGGAAAGGGCTGCGGCGCGTGAGCAGGCGGCGCGGCTGGTCGGTGCGGCCCTGGCCCGGGTGGAGGCTGAGCTGGCACAGGGACATGCCCGTGCCAGTGCGGGTGCCGCGGCGGAGTTGCGCAATGCGGTCAAGACGCAGGGCCGACTGATCGATTCTGCCCTCGAAGCCCGAGTGCATGCCGCTTTGGCTCAGGCCGGGGAACTGGAAGGCTGGCAGCGCTGGCGTGCGGACCAGATCCGCGAAGAGCTGGTGAACAAGGCGGAGGCACTGGTTCGCAACGCGCCCACCCAGGCGGCTCCGGCTACTGTGGCCGCTCAGGAGGCGCAGGACACAGGCACGGTCGAACAGACGGCTGCGGTCCCGGCGGCTGGCGAAGGGGTCCCCGCTTTGGGGGGGCGCAAACTGCAGGAGGCGATTCGCCAGTTGCGCGAGCAATGGAAGGCCACCGACCAGGGCGGCACGCCCAACCATGCGCTGTGGCGACGATTTGACGAAGCCTGCAACCGTGCGCACCATTTTGTCGACATCTGGCTGGACAAGCTCAAGGCCGAGTCGGCCGAGACCCGCGCCCGCCGACTGGCCCTCATTGCGGAAGTCCGCGCATGGACGGCTGACCATCAGTCCAGCACCGACTGGAAGGCGCAGATGCGGGCGATACATCAGTTCTCCGAACGCTGGCGCGAATCCGGACACCTGGGTGAAAAAGCGTTTGCAGAGTTGCAGGCGCAGTGGAAGGACGCAATCCATGCGGCCGCCTTGCCCCTGGAGACGGCCCAGAAGGACAGTGTGGCGCGGCGCCAGGCCCTGATCGCCGAAGCTGTGGCACTGGGCGCATCGCCCATCCTGCGCATCGATGCGGTCAAAGGCTTGCAGCAGCGTTGGCAACACGAGGCGCAGTCCGTTGCGCTCGATCGCAAACACGAGCAGCGCCTTTGGGATGCCTTCCGCAAACCGCTGGACGAGGCTTTCAGCCGCAAGAACGCCGAACGTGACAAGGCGGCCGCCGCCTTGAGCGAACGGGACCGTATCGTGCTCGACGCGGCCAAAGCGCTGGAGGCCGCCAATTCTGGCGGTGATGCGCAGAAAATTCGTGCAGCAATGGCTGCGCTGGACGCCGCGCTTCGCGGACAGGCGCTGGCAGCCGCGCAGGTAGAGCGGGCAGGCGTCGCACCGGCAAATTCGGATGAAAAACAGCCCGTACCCACTGCAAAAGAGTCGTCTTATGCTATCGATGACGTAGCGGTCGATAGACCTGAACAGGTGGTGAATGGCGAGGCTTCTTCTCCCGCGACGCCGACGCCAGTACCCAAACGGGTTGTGGCGATGCGCGGGGATGACCGTCCCGGCATGAAGAAGGCTGAGCCAGCCGCCGCAGGTCGGGGTGGCAAATTCGGTGACCGAAAGGACGGCCCTCGCGGTCCTGGCCGTCCAGGCGACAACAGGTTCGAACCCCGTCGCGACGATCGGGCGACCGCGCGTTTTGGTGACCGTCCGGCCCGCGATGGCGGTCGATTCACCGACCGGGCTCCGCGGGAAGATCGCGGTCCACGTCTTGGTGACACCGCGTTCCGGGCGCAGCGTGAGGCACTGGAACATGCGGAGTCCACGCTGCGCAAGCTCGCCGCGCAAGCGCACGGCGAGGCCTTGACCCAATTGCTGGATGCCTGGCAGTCGCGCAATGCCGATCAGTTGCCTTCCGTGCAGGAGCTGGGGAAGGCGGTTCCGCCGGGCGTGCGGAACAGTTGGGGGCAGGCATTGGCGCAAGTGCCGACCGGCAGTACGGCAGAGCCATTGATGCGCCTGGAAATGGCTGCCGAAGTACCCACACCGGCCGAACAACTCGAAGCCCGACGCGCTTATCAGTTGCAGCTGCTGACCCGACGCAATGAGCCTGCGCCCGCGCAAACC
Organism: Curvibacter sp. T50; assembly: GCF_057219955.1. Classification (NCBI taxonomy): domain Bacteria; kingdom Pseudomonadati; phylum Pseudomonadota; class Betaproteobacteria; order Burkholderiales; family Comamonadaceae; genus Curvibacter; species Curvibacter sp. T50. The sequence continues at coordinate 1,160,802 of NZ_JBXVVU010000001.1, read as the reverse complement.
TGGGCCCAGGATGTGGCCACTGTCCTGCGTGCGGCCCATGACCCGCGTGACGGCCGCCGATTGCAGAACGTACTCAAGGTCTTGCTGCGCCGGTAAGGCGTACTCTGGATTTCTTGTGAAGGTATACGGGCCCCTCGGGGCCCGTTCTTCTGCACGCGGGAAACGATGTCATGGGAAAGTATTCGGTTTGGAAGCGGGTGTTGTCCGGGCCCGTCGAAGCCCCTGTTGCGGGCAGTAAATTGATTGCTGTCAATGCTGATCCGTGTCAAGGTTGAGGCTGTCGCAGTCCTGTCAAATCGGCAGGTTCGTAACAAATCTTCGAAAAGAGGGGAAGACCATGCGCACCGACATGTTCCAGCAGTCGCTGGAAGAACTCAACGGCTCGACTGCCGACATTGAAGCGTCGGCGCTGATTTCGACCGACGGCCTCATGATTGCCTCGGCCCTGCCTCAGGGCATGGACGAAGACCGGATCGGCGCGATGTCGGCGGCCTTGCTGTCGCTGGGGGAGCGTACCGCCAAAGAACTGGCGCGGGGTTCTCTGGAGCGGGTTTTGATTCAGGGTGAGCGCGGTTATGTGATCATGAGCGCGGCAGGTCCCGAAGCGGTGCTGACCGTGCTGGCCAAACCGAATGCCAAGCTGGGACTCATCTTTCTGGACATCAAGCGGGCAGCGCAGGCGCTGTCCCAGATGATCTGAGGAGGCGGGACATGGCGATACCCGACATGACGCGGCCCGGACCCGACGCGGTCGAGGCCCGGTTGAACTATAGCGACGGTACGTCGCGGACGGTATTCACGACGGACGTGGAGGTGCCCTTCCCGGAAGGTCGCCTGATTGTCTCCAGAACCGATCTGGCGGGTGTCATCACGCACGCCAACGATGCTTTTGTTGAAATGAGCGGCTGGCAGCGAGACGAGCTGATCGGCGCGCCGCACCATATCCTGCGCCACCCGGACATGCCCGCTGTCGCTTTCAAGGGCCTGTGGGATGACGTCGCGGCCGGCAAGAAGTGGCACGGATACGTGAAAAACCTTCGCAAAGACGGCTCTTACTATTGGGTGTATGCCACGGCGGTGCCCAATATTCGCAACGGTCAGATCGTCGGATACACATCGGTGCGCCGCAAGCCGTCACGAACACGCATCAATGAACTGATCCCGGTGTACCGCCAATGGCTTGAGCAGGAGAAGTCGCCATCATGACGCTCAATTTCCTTATCGCTCCTGATTTCGCGCCAGAACGTTTTGCCGGCTGGCACATGCTGAACACCGCGTTGCAGCGCCGCTCGGGCATCCACTTGCATCTGATGACGCCGTCCGGTGCGTCCGAACAGGCTGCGGTGCTTGCCGCCGACCAGGCCGATGTCATTTACGCCAATCCCTTCGATGCCGCCGACATGGTCCGTGCGCGAGGCTTCATCCCGTTCGCGCGGCCGGCTGAGCGGTTCGACGAAATGGTGATCGCTACCGGTGCCGAATCCGGTCTTGGCAGGGTCGAAGACCTTCGCCCCGGGCATCGAATTGCGATGACCGACAACAAGGACGTGAAGCTCATTGGTCTGCGCTTGCTTGAGCCGGCCGATCTGACTGAATCGCTGCTGGAATGGGTGGCGGTCGACAGTTACCAGGCCGCGGCCCGGATGGCGATCAAAGGTGAAGTTCAGGCGGCGTTCTTCCTGGCCGATGCATTTGCCTCGCTTTCACGGATGACGCGCTCGCAACTGCAGGTTCTGGTCGAATCGCGGATACGTGACATCTCCCATGTTGTTCTTGCGCATCCTCGGATTGCTGGCGAATTGCCTCGAATCAAGGCGGCACTGTTGGGCATTGGCGCGACTGCGGGCGATGCTGAGATCCTCGATGCGTTGGGTTTGCCCGCAGGTTTTGAATCAATGGAGCAGGAGGATGCGGAGTTCATGATCGATTTGATGGACACCTTGCTCGATTGAGGACGATGCCTGTGAATCCCGCCCATTCCGACCCCATGCTGGCACGGCGCGCATTCCGCGTGCAGGCCCGGCGGATCAAACGTGATCCCCGAGATGTGGGAGCGCATCTTTCCCGACTTCATGCTGCGCTGGAAATGGGCGGCTCCGAACCGGTTCAAGGCGCTTTGGCCGATCTGTTTACCCAATTTGGCGCGCGCGAGCATGCCCTCAAACACAGCGCCTTGCAGTTGGCCAGCGGGCGGCTGGCGGGTCATGTGGCTCGCTGGTTCGACGCGCAGGCCAAGGCGGAGCCTTTGCCGCAGATCAATGCGCTTGCAACACGCTGGAGTGTGCTGGCTCGGCCGTCTGCGGACATTTCCACTCGGGCCCGCCGTTGCAGCGTGGATGACTCGCGTGCGCTGGCGACAAATGCCATCGCGGCAATGGATCGTGGCGACGAAGTCGCCGTACAGGCCTTTCTGCACCATTGCGTGACCTGCCATGACAACCTGGCCTTCATGCTTGCCCGCCGGGCCTTGCTGAAATCGGGCGCGGTACTCCCGCCCGAATGGGAAGTGGTCAGCGGCCAACTCGAACAGGCTGGGTAGTTCGGCAATGTTGGTCGGCCTGGTGGCGCTACCTGCCCGGGAGGAAGCGGCTCTCCGTTTCTACATTTCTCGCAACATGAAGGGATGGCGCGGCGAGCCCGTGTCATTCACCCGCGGTGTCGTTTTGGCGCAGGCCGACGTGTATGTGCTTGACCTCGCTGGGGCCGGACTCCAGCGAAACTTGGAGGCGGGCGACCGGGACGTGGCGTCGTATCTCAATGGACGGCCAACCGTCCTGTTGGCCCCTGCATTTGATACCAGCTGGAATGGGCCGGAGAGCCCCTTGGCGCAGAACGCAATGATCGCGGTACTGAACAAGCCGATCCGATCCGAAGAACTGCGAGCCGCTTTGGAGGGGCTTGCCCGCAAGGCGGCTGCCATGCCGGTGGCTCAGCCGGTTTCGGCGCCACCATCACGACAACCGGAAAGCCTGGGCAAGCCGGTTCTGGCATCCGTCCGCCTTTCGGCCATGCCTGCAGTCCCGGTTGTTGACCAGGGTATGCAGCCGCCTCAGTCCCTGCCGACGGACCGGGAAGTCGGACTCGACGCGATCCGTCAGCGTCTGGAACGGACGGCGGCTCAGGAGCGCCCCCGCTTTCTGGGTGCGCTGCTGCAGGCGCTTTCGGGGGCGTCCGCTGTCGAAATGCGGCTGACCGTCAACAATGTCGTGATTGTTGACGCAACGGACCGCTGGGTCGCATCCAATACTCCGATGGCTGTCATCGAGCGCCTTTGCTCAAGCAGCGCGCTGGCGTCGGTGGTGAACTTTCGTGTGCTGGACGATGAGGACCCACTCGGCCGCGCACACCGTCTGGGTTTGCCGGTCGAGCCGTTGGAGCCGTTTCTGGCGCGGCTCGAAAAGGCCTCGTTCGGTGAAAAATCTTGACTTAGCTCAGCTTGTTGCCAGCGGTCAGCCGGCACACTTCATTCGCCTATCGAGGACTCGTAATGGATACCAACACCGCACTATGGTTCATGCTGACGCCGGCGGGTGGATTGCATGCGTTTTCCCAGTCCGAGCCAACCCCCGAGCAAACCTGTTTGCAGTCCTTGTTGACCGGTGATCGTGCGCTGGATTTGTCAGACTGGACTCGGGCTTCGCCCTTGGCGGCGCAGTTGCACTCGGAGGCGCTCGCCAAAGGCTGGATTCAGTCGCTGGGCCGGCCAATGCAAGGTCCGGACGCTAATCTCGATGATTTTTTGCAGCACGTCATTGCGGCGCTCTCAGGCGAGCGGCGCGCGGTACTGGCCTCCGGGGAGGGGTTCTGCCTGGGGCGTGCAGGGATCGAGCAGGACGAGGCCGATGCGCTCAGCGCAGCTGCGGCCGATTTCGGGGACTTTTCGACTCGACAGGCGCGGCGCGGGTGGGACGGCGCGGCGACGGGATTTGTCTCGTTCCATCGGGACGCCGAGTTTCTGTTGCCCAGTGTTTCGTTCATGCCGTTCTGGGTAGATGGGACTGGTTATTGGTTGATTCTCGGGGGCGAGCCCTTGGTCAACAACCCGGCACTGGTGGAGCTTTTCTGGGGGCTCAAGGTGGCGGGTACGCGGTTTCAGCGCTGATCAGGCGGTGATACGGTTGCAGCAAAAAAAGCGTCGTACAGCTGCGCAAGTTCGGGGAATTCCTCGTCGAAACGGCGACGGTTGACGAAATATGCTTCGCCGGTCACGGCAAAAAATTCGTCTGGCGATTCTGCGCCGTAGGCATCCAGCCATGGCGCGGGGCTGCCAAAGCGCTCGGCGCGGATCACCCTTTCGCGGAATCGCTGGTAGGCGGGCTCGAAGACAGCCGCCCAGCATTGGCGCGCCTGGCGGTAGGAGCCCGCGCCACAAAACCCGGATGGGAGGGGCGGACACCCGTCTGCGACGCCGTCGCGGAGATCCATTTTGTGCAGGAATTCGTGAACCACTACGTTGTAGCCGTCGGCCGCCGATTCTCCCGCCTGAGCAACGTCGTTCCAGTTGAGCATCACCGGCCCGAGTTCCATCGCTTCGCCGGCAATGACTTCCTGCCATTCATGAACGACCCCGCTGTCGTCGGTAATGTTGCGTGGGGCCACCACTTCACCAGGCTGAAGGACGATGCCGACAAAATCGTCGTACCAGGCCAGCAAAGAGTGAGCCGAGGAGCCCGTCGGCATGGTGGACAAGGGCAGGCAGGCCTGCATTGCGACAGACAGCGCCATTTCGTCCGAAACCGCCAAACCTTGGGCTCCGTGAAATTCCTTGGATGCCAGGAAACGCTCGCACAAGGTACGCAGTCGTTCGTGAATCGACGGGTCGCGGGCCGCGATGAAAGGCAAGGCGGCAAGCTGCGTGGTCCACAGCCTGTCGGGAATGGTCGAGCGCTGCTGAAGGGCAGGAATTGGGGCGCTGAACAGGCGCCGTAGCCAGGAGGCCTTCACGGCACGCTCTGCCGCGTCAGGCCGTTTTGGTCGAGGCCCAGCACCTCGGCACGAGCGGGTTTGGCCGAACCGTCCCAGTCCGACAACACAACACGGCGCCGACCTTGCGGCAAATCATGATCGTCGGGGCGATGAGTATGGCCGTGGATAAGGACGTTCGCGTCGGCGTGACTTAACCAGCTGCTGGCCTCCCTATCGTCGACATCGGCCAGAGCCTCCACCGTGCCTCTCTGGCGACGTTCCTCACTTGCATGCCGCAGGCTTCGCGCGATGGAATGCCGCTCCGACAGGGGCTTTTCAAGAAAACTATCGATCCATTTCGGCGTTCGGACGGCTCGCCGGAATTCCTGGTAGGCCCGATCGTCCACACACAGCTGGTCGCCGTGCGTCAGCAGATATCGGCATCCTGCAAAGTGCAGGCACGTTGGATCCTGCAGTCGAATGACTCCGCAGGAGCGGAGAAAGACCTCGCCGACAAGGAAATCCCGGTTGCCCGCCATGAAATAGACGGACGTACCGGGCCTCACGCTGGCAAGAACGGAAGAAGCGGCCCGGCCGACCCCTGGCATGTCCATCGAGTCGTCGCCGATCCACACTTCGAAAAGGTCACCGAGAATGAACACCGCGTCCGCCGCCGTAGAGGCCATGTAATCCCGCCAAAGTTGGAAAGTGGGGGATTCCGGCTCGTCCAGGTGAAGATCGGATATGAACTCAACCCGCCGCCAGCTGTTCATGGCGACCAGCTGCGAAAAATTGGCTTGGTCCAGGTCGGACACGGCCACAGGTCGCAGGTCAGAGGGCCACGGCTTTGCCTATCACCACGTCTGCCTTCGGTACATCATCATGGAACCCTTTGCGACCCGTCGCAACGGCTTCGATCCGGTCGACCACATCGGAGCCAGCGACAACCCGACCGAATACTGCATAGCCCCAGCCTTGGGCGGTCGGGGCCGTGTGGTTCAGGAACGCGTTGTCCTTCACGTTGATGAAAAACTGTGCCGTTGCGGAGTGAGGCACATTGGTGCGCGCCATGGCAACGGTGTAGCGATCATTGAGCAGCCCGTTGTTCGCTTCGTTTTCTATCGCCGCATCGGTGGCTTTTTGGCTCATGCCCGGCTCGAACCCACCACCCTGGATCATAAAACCCGGAATCACCCGATGGAAGATGGTGTTGTCGTAGTGGCCTTTTGCGACATAGGCAAGGAAGTTGGCAGCCGATTTCGGTGCGCGCTGCGCGTCCAGTTCGAGTGTGATGACACCAAAACTGGTGATGTGCAGCTCAACGCGGGGGTTTGTCATGGTCAGTTCCTATTTCACGATGGTCGCGGATTGGATAATCACCGGTGTCTTCGGCACGTCGGTCGGGAAGGGGCCCCCTGGTCCGGTCGGGGTCGACTTGATTTTGTTGACTACATCCATTCCGCTGACGACTTTGCCGAAAACGGTGTAGCCGTAAAGTTCGGCCGCTCCAAGCAAACTCGCGCGAGGGATGTTCTCGTATACCCGGCCGCGGAACTCGAAGCGCGCAACCGGATCGCCGGGGGGGATCAGTGTCGGGTCCAGGAACGCATTGTCCTTGACATTGATGAAAAACTGGGAAGACGCCGAGTTTGGATCATTTGTCCGGGCCATGGCCAGCGTGCCAACGGCGTTCTTCAGCCCTTTGCCCAGGGCCTCCCGGCCTTCGTGAGTCACCGGCGGTCGGGTTGGTTTCTGCACATACTTCCCGTCAAATCCGCCCCCCTGAATCATGAAGTTCTCGATGACCCGGTGAAAAACAGTACCGTCGTAGTGCTTGTCCCGCACATATTGAAGGAAGTTTTCGACGGTCTTGGGCGCTTTGTCGGGGTACACCTCGACCACAATGTCCCCCATGGAAGTAACCAGTCTGACCTTCGGGGCGTCCTGAGCAATGGCCGGACTTGCCGCAAGGCTCGCGGCCAAGGTCAGCAGTACGGCCGTCCGGCGTGCAGGAAACAGGCTTCTCGCTCTCATCCGATGACTCCTTCAAAAAAAACTTTCCAATTGCTGCCCTCGCGAATCCAGTATTGCCGCTTTACGGCTCCGGTGCGAGCCCCGGACAGCACTTCACCGAACGTCACAACCATCACATCGGCGTGATCGGTCCATCGGATGATGGAAAGGTCTTTGACGTTGACCGATTGACCTCCCGCCCGGGAAAGCTCTTGCTTGAGTAATGGCGTCCATTCCCGCAGCGAGCGACCATTGCTGGAAAAGTTCGCGTGATAGTGTGCAAGAGTTCGTGTCAGATCGCCCGACGATTTTGCCCGACGCCATGCTTCGAACTGGTCTTCAAAGGGCTTTCGGTCCGCTTGGATGACGTTTGGCAACACCCATCGAAGGGATTGTGCGATGACTACCGGGGTTGTCCGGATTTCCACCGTGCGAAGGAGGCGCTCCAGATCGGGATTCGCTAGCACAACACAGCCATCCGACGCGCGGGGCGCGCGAGCGAACTGGTTTGGCGGAGAACCATGCAACCAGATGCCACTTCCCGTCTTGCCGCGACTGATGTCGAGCGGATTGGGGTAGTTGATGGGCAAAGCGCCGGATCCGTAGAAGTCCCGTAACGAAGCTGGGTCAAGATTGCTGGTAATGAAGTAGACGCCCAGCGGTGTCCGTTGATCGCCTTCGACCTGCTTTTCGATACCCAGCTTCCCTACCGAGATATAGTAATCGGCAATGAGCCGGGTTCCCGAAGAGTTGTTCTCAAGGAGATAAAGACGCGACCGGGACGTGTCGACTGCGATGGCGTGTTTCACGCGGGCGGACAACTGCAGAAACTGGGCGGGAACACTACCGATTGGGGGGCGTTCGCGCAGGGCACGGAGCCGCAATTGGGACTCCTCACGCAGGTCCACCAAAGTCGTGGCTCCGCGGAAAGCGAGAGCGTCAGGGACATCCCCAAAACGTCCGAGCGATCGCGTACGGCTGCTCAGCAAGTCGCCATACACCAGTTGAGCGAGTTGGAAGTTAGGATGATCGCGCACCAATTCTTCCGCTTTGCGCAAAGCGCTCTCGCCACGACCTTGTCCGACCAGTCGATAGACCTCAATAAGTCGCGCCTCGGCAGCACCGTCTTCAGTGGATTTGGCTGAGATCACATTGGAACGCGCCGCGGCAATGGCTCCGGCAGCAGCGCCTGCGGCGGCCGTCTTGCGCGCGCCGCTGGCTCGTCCGGAGCGGGGCGCTTCTTTGCGCCCCTTCTGCCGGACCGATTCACGTGGCTTGGATGTTGATTGAGAGCCGACAGATCTTTCCGTTCGGACGACCTGAGCCTCTGAACCCGCAGCCCACATTGCGCCGGCACCAGCCACCAGGGCCGGCACGATCAGAACGTAGAGCCTCACGGCGCGCTATGGCGTTGCTGAGGTGTAGCCCGGGAAGCGGGATTGCGGGCGGCCAGCGGTCCCATTGTTACGAACCGGTGGACTCGCGGACGATAACCCAGCGGTTGGCCTGCTTGGCCAATTCCAGTGTTTTTCGACTGGTGACATTCAGGTTATCGGCCGAGTAGGCTTGCCGGAAACGCGCCGTTGCCTTGTCGCCATTAACGGAAACAGCCAGGTCGCTCACGGTCACGGATATCCTGGACTTACCAACAATGCGGGAGCGCCGGTCCTCTTCCCAGGCCTTGCGGGCCTGCTTGTTGGCCGGTTCGAAATCTTTCCCATACGCCGCCAGGTAGGCGCTCATATCCTTTGCCGACCATGCTGCTGCCCAGGCCCTGACGGCCGCTTCAATCTCTTTGTCGGCACCCCCAGCAGCGGGCGCGGGTGCCGGCGCAGCGGGTGGTGCGGCGACGGGGCCCGGTGCAGGCACCGCCACCGGTTGAGACGCGGGACGAACAGGCGGCGTAACCGCCGGCGCTGCAGCGACGGATGTCGCGGGCCTAGGCGCGGTGGCCGGTGCGGATGCCGCCGGGCGTTGCGCCTTGCTGCCAGGGGCAAACAAATCCCGGATCAGCGCAAGTTTGGGAGCAACGGCGGCATTGGAACCATCCAGCTGCAACGCTTTGCTGTAGGCTTGGCTGGCCAGTTTTGCATAAACGTCGCCCAGGTTTTCGTGGGCGGTCGCGTAGCTCGGGTTGGTGCGAATGGCCATTTCCAGCGCGGCACGCGCCTTGTCGAACTGGCTTTGGCCCGCATAGAGCACGGCAAGATTGTTGTAGGGTTCAGGTAACTCAGGGAAGTCCTCCGTCAACTTCAGGAAGACGGCAATCGCGTCGCTGGCGCGGCCCGATTCGGTCAGAATCACGCCGCGGAGAAAGCGCATTTGCGGATCGCGGGGTTTCGTTGCGAGGAACTGATCGGCTTTGGCAAGCGCTTCGCCCGGTTTGCCTGCGCGAAGCAGTTGGCTGACATCCGAAAACTCGTCGGCCCGGGCCGATACGCCGACACTCAGTGCCCCCAGCAACACTGCGCTCAGCATGGCAATCCGAACGGGAGCAAAAGGCGGTGACGTCAGAGTTTTCATGGGCGCTCGCGGAATCTGTGGTGTCAGCCGCGCCACGCCTCAATCGCGCGCATCGCTGAACGATATACTGGCTTTGATTGTAGCTGAGGGTCGTCTTTGCGGACCTTCGGCGGGTTGACCGTGTGGGCTCTGGCGCGATGCGCAAGCGACCCAAGGTCGTCAAGGAACACGCCACTTTTCCCGATACATGTCTTTGCGCATTCACAACACACTTTCGCGCGGCCTTGAGGAATTCACGCCGATCGAGTCCGGTCATGTCCGGATGTATGTCTGTGGAATCACGGTCTATGATTATTGCCATATCGGGCACGCCCGTTCGGCGATCGCCTTTGATGTGGTTCAGCGGTGGCTCAGAGCGAGTGGCTACCGCGTCACGTTTGTGAAAAACATCACCGATATCGACGACAAGATCATTCGTCGGGCGGTCGAAAACGGCGAGTCGGTCAAAGCGCTTACCTCCCGGATGATCGACGAGATGTACCGCGATTTCGATGCGTTGGGTGTCGAGCGACCCACTTTCGATCCGCGAGCCACCGATTTCGTTCCCTCCATGCTGGAGATTGTTGCGCGGCTGGAAGAGCGAGGCCTTGCCTATCAGGCCGAGGGGGGGGACGTGAACTTCGCGGTTCGCCGTTTCTTCGGCTACGGAAAGTTGTCTGGCAAGTCACTGGATGAGCTCCATGCAGGTGAACGGGTCGCAGTGGCCGACGGCAAGCAGGACCCGCTTGACTTTGTGCTGTGGAAAGCCGCCAAAGAGTCGGAGCCGGACGATGTCAAATGGGACAGCAACTGGGGCAAAGGTAGACCGGGTTGGCATATCGAGTGTTCCGCCATGGCCTGCGCAATACTCGGCGAAACCCTTGATATCCACGGCGGTGGGGCCGATCTTCAGTTTCCACACCACGAAAACGAAATAGCCCAGAGTGAGGGGGCGCATGGAAAGCCGCTGGCCCGTTTCTGGATGCACAACGGTTTCGTCAATGTTGACAACGAGAAAATGTCCAAGTCGTTGGGCAACTTTTTCACCATTCGCGAGGTGCTCAAGGCGTTTGACCCGGAGACTTTGCGCTTTTTTGTTGTCCGTAGTCACTACCGAAGCCCGCTCAACTACAGCGACGTGCATCTGCAGGATGCCCGAAGTGCGCTCCGCCGCCTCTACACCGCCTTGGACTCTGCTCCGCCATCCGATGTGCCGGTCGACTGGGCCAATCCGTACGCCAGGCGCTTCAAGGCAGCGATGGACGAGGATTTTGGAACCCCCGAGGCCGTCGCGGTGCTTTTTGATCTTGCATCGGAAGTCAACCGCAGCCACTCCGCCGCCGATGCCGGCCTGTTGCGCGCGCTGGGGGGGCATCTCGGCTTGCTGCAGGGCGATCCGCGCGCCTTTCTCCAGTCTGGTGCACGCGTCGATGAGGCCGAGATCCTGCGCCTCATCGAGGCCCGCCGCCAAGCGAAACAGGCGAAAGACTTTGCCGAAGCCGACCGAATCCGGCAAAACCTGGTGGAGCAGGGCATCGTGCTCAAAGATTCTCCCTCCGGGACCACTTGGGAAGCGGTATCCTGAACGTCGCCTGACGTTTTCGATTTCACCCGACCCACTCAGATCCGTTGACCCGCAGACATGAGCAATAAGCCGGCCTCGTCCTCTGTGTCAAGCCGTCCCGGGTATTGGGATCAGGCGTGTTGCCAGTTGACCGATCAGGACCGGGTGATGGGCCGGATCATTCCGCAATTTGGCGCGGGTTGTATCGAATCGCGCGGCGATGCCTTCACCACATTGGCACGAAGCGTGGTCGGCCAGCAGATTTCGGTCAAGGCGGCGCAATCGGTCTGGGGGCGTTTTGAGAGCCTGGCGCGTCGGATGACGCCACAGGCTGTGTTGCGTCTCAAGGTGGATGACATGCGGGCGGCCGGTTTGTCCGCCCGCAAAGTCGAGTATCTTGTCGATCTGGCCTTGCATTTTGACGGCGAAAAGCTCAAACCCGATCGCTGGACGACAATGGACGATGAGTCCATCATCAAGGAGTTGGTGGCCATCCGCGGCATCGGTCGCTGGACTGCTGAGATGTTCCTGATCTTCCATCTGCTGCGCCCGAACGTCCTGCCCTTGGACGATGTGGGGCTGATCAAGGGCATCAGTCTCAATTACTTTTCCGGCGAGCCTGTCAGCCGCAGCGACGCCCGCGAGGTCGCACAGGCCTGGCAGCCCTGGTGCAGCGTGGCAACTTGGTATATTTGGCGATCGCTCGATCCGGTGCCGGTCGCGTACTGACCTTGCCGGTCCGGTTGCACCGTCGCGCGCACCACCACTAGGAGAATTACGTTGGCGAAACGAACCTTTCTCGATTTCGAGCAACCGATCGCGGAGCTCGAAGGAAAAATCGAAGAGTTGCGTTATGTCCAGACCGAGTCGGCGGTCGACATTTCTGCGGAGATCGACCAGCTCAGCAAAAAAAGCCATCAGCTGACCCGGGACATTTATTCCGATCTCAGTCCCTGGCAGATCACCAAGATTGCCCGCCATGCCGAGCGTCCGTACACGCTGGATTACGTACGGGAAATCTTCACCGATTTCGTGGAATTGCACGGCGACCGCCATTTCGGGGACGATCTCTCGATTGTTGGCGGCCTGGCGCGTTTCAACGGGCAGGCCTGCATGGTGGTCGGGCACCAGAAAGGGCGCGATACCAAAGAACGCGCCATGCGAAATTTCGGGATGAGCAAACCCGAGGGCTACCGCAAAGCGTTGCGTCTGATGAAAACCGCCGAAAAGTTCGGCCTGCCGGTATTCACGTTTGTGGACACACCGGGCGCCTACCCCGGCATAGATGCGGAGGAGCGCGGGCAGTCCGAAGCGATCGGACGCAACATTTTCGAAATGGCGCAGTTACGCGTTCCGATACTCACCACCATCATCGGCGAAGGTGGGTCTGGCGGCGCCTTGGCCATATCGGTGGCCGATCAGGTACTGATGTTGCAGTTTTCAATCTACTCCGTCATCAGCCCCGAAGGATGTGCGTCGATTCTCTGGAAAACCAGCGAAAAAGCCCAGGAAGCGGCCGATGCGCTGGGTATCACCGCCCATCGGCTCAAGGCCCTGGGCCTGGTCGACAAAATCGTCAACGAACCCGTAGGCGGCGCCCACCGGGACATTGCCCAGATGGCTGCATTTCTCAAGCGGGCGTTGACCGATGCCTTCCGCCAGGTGGCAGATCTGAAGACGCCCGAGCTTCTTGACCGACGCTACGAGCGTATTCGCGCCTATGGCCGGTTCACCGACACCAAGGCAACAGGGCGCTGAACCGGGGCCCGGTCACCAACCTGTCAACTTGCGCGGCGCGTTGCCGGCGCCGATTGCTGCGGCCCTGGACGCGTTTCGCCCGGACCTTCCATTCGGGGTGGCGTTCAGCGGCGGCGCGGACTCCACTGCTTTGCTGCTGGCTTGCGTGCGGCGTTGGCCGGGGCAGGTGCATGCCGTGCATATTCACCATGGACTGCAGCCGGCGGCAGACCTGTTCGTGTCGCACTGCCAGTCGCTCTGCTCCGCGATGTCGGTTCCCTTGGTCGTGCGACATGTCGATGCGACGGCGCGCAACGGGGTCAGCCCCGAAGATGCCGCCCGTCGGGCGAGATATGCAGCTTTTGACCAGATAGCCAGCGCAGAATGGTCGCATTTAGCTATAAAAAATATAGCTTTAGGGCAGCATCTCGATGATCAGGCCGAGACCGTCTTGCTGGCTCTTCTGCGCGGAAGCGGCCTGCCGGGACTGGCCGCCATGCCGGCCGTCTGGACCCGTGGCCACATGACTTTTCACCGCCCGTTCTTGCAGGTCACCGGGGCGCAGTTGCGCCAATGGCTGGCGCAAGAGGGTATTGCCTGGGTGGATGACCCAAGCAACGACGATCACCGATTCACTCGCAACCGGTTGCGCCAGCTTCTGGTGCCGGGCATCGATGCGTCCTTTCCTCATTTTCGGCAGACCGTCGCCCGCGGAGCACGCCATGCGGCGCAGGCGGTTCGCCTGCTGGATGAGCTGGCCGGGCAAGATCTGGCAGTCGTGGGAGATCCCCCGTCCATTCACGCATTGCAGTGTTACAGCGCGGATCGACAGGCGAACGTTCTTCGGTTCTGGCTCAAGCGAAGCCATAACCAGATGCCAGCGGAGGCGCAACTGGCGCAACTGCAGAAACAGATTGCGGCCTGCACCACACGCGGACATCGGTTGAATCTGAAGGTCGGTGGCGGCCGGATTCTGCGCGACGGGGAACGCCTGCGCTGGGTGCCCGACCCGGTGGGGGCCTGAGTTGCCGGACCGTTGGGCTCACCTCCAGCGCTGAACAGGGCGAAAAGTGCCGATACAATTGCAAGGTTTTGCCGGCGACAGCCGGCTTTCTTATGTTCCCCTGAGATACGAACACGATGGCTTTGATCGTTCACAAATACGGCGGTACGTCGATGGGCTCTACCGAGCGCATCCGCAACGTCGCCAAACGCGTGGCCAAATGGGCGCGGGCCGGACACCAGATGGTGGTCGTTCCCAGCGCCATGAGCGGCGAAACCAACCGCTTGCTCGCATTGGCCAAGGATCTGGCCCCCCCGCGCCCGGATACCGCGTACAACCGCGAACTCGACATGCTCGCCGCAACGGGTGAGCAGGCATCATCGGCCTTGCTGGCCATTGCCCTGCAGGCCGAGGGTCTGGAGGCTGTGAGCTACGCGGGCTGGCAGGTTCCGATCAAGACCAATAGCGCCTACACCAAGGCCCGCATCGAGTCCATCGACGATCAGAAGGTCCGCGCCGATCTGGCCGCTGGCCGCGTGGTGATCGTCACCGGATTCCAGGGTGTTGACGATGCTGGCAATATCACCACGCTTGGCCGGGGAGGCTCGGATACCTCTGCGGTGGCTGTTGCGGCCGCGATGAAGGCCGACGAATGCCTGATCTACACCGACGTCGACGGGGTCTATACCACCGATCCGCGCATCGTTCCCGAGGCTCGCCGCCTGCACACGGTCAGCTTCGAGGAAATGCTGGAGATGGCCAGTATGGGCTCCAAGGTGCTGCAGATCCGCTCCGTCGAATTCGCAGGCAAATACAAAGTGCCCATGCGGGTGCTTTCCAGCTTCACCCCCTGGGACATCGATCTGGGTGAAGAAGCCCGCTCCGGTACCCTGATCACTTTTGAGGAAGACGAACAAATGGAACAAGCCGTCGTTTCCGGCATTGCATTCAACCGCGACGAAGCCAAAGTCTCTGTACTCGGTGTGCCCGACAAGCCTGGCATCGCCTACCAGATTCTGGGTGCCGTGGCCGACGCCAACATCGAAGTCGACGTCATCATCCAGAACGTCAGCAAGGACGGCAAGACCGACTTCAGCTTCACGGTGCATCGCAACGACTACGCCCGGACCATTGATCTGCTCAAGGACAAAGTCGTCCCCGCGCTCGGCGCACAGGAAGTTGCGGGGGACGCGAAGATCTGCAAGGTTTCCATCGTCGGTATCGGCATGCGCAGCCATGTCGGCATCGCCAGCAAGATGTTCCGTGCATTGAGCGAAGAAGGGATCAATATCCAGATGATTTCGACCTCCGAGATCAAGACGTCCGTCGTGATCGACGAGAAATACATGGAGCTGGCCGTCCGGGCCCTGCACCGCGCGTTCGATCTTGACCAGGCCTGATCGGGGCGTGCCGGGGGGCTGAATTCGCCGCCCTTCTGGCATAATGGCGGGATTGGAAACGTGACCGAGTGGCCGAAGGTGCTCCCCTGCTAAGGGAGTATGGGGTGTAGAGCCTCATCGAGGGTTCGAATCCCTCCGTTTCCGCCAAGACCAACCGCGCCGGGCGCTTGTCCGGTGCGGTTTTTCTTTGGGCGTGGAGGTTGTGCGAAGACGGCACACCGCAGTGGGCCGGCTGTCGCCATTGCATCAGTCATCCAGCGACGCGCTCCAGCGGTCATCCCAGTTGTGGGTGGCGCGCGTCATGTCGCGGCGGTCGCGTTTGGTCGGGCGGCCCTGGGTGAGGCTTTCGGCGGGTTCCGGTGCCAGGCGGCGCTGTTCTGCGGCTCGCAGCCGGGCCGCCACGCTGTCGGCTGTTTCCTCGTACAAGGCCTGTGCGATCGCGGCGGGGCCTCGCATGGCGCTGATGCCCCGCACGATCACTGAGCGCAGCACCACCCCCTGGCGCAAGGTGACGGTATCGCCGGGCCGAACTTCGCGGGACGGTTTGGCATCGCTGCCGTTGATCTGCACGCGCCCGCGGTCCGCTTCATCTGCCGCCAGGCTGCGCGTCTTGTAGAACCGGGCGGCCCACAGCCATTTGTCGATACGCAGTTTATCCATCAGGGAGCCCCGTTTCGCAGGCGGGATGGCATGGGCAGGCGAACCGTCGCCGTGAGTCCGCTGACCCTGTCGCCCTCCACGCGGTTATTGACCGAGACCGATCCCCCCAGGGCGTTGGTGATTTCCCTGCAGATCGTCAGCCCCAGGCCGGAGCCGCGCCGTTCATCACCGGCCGAGAACGGCTGGAACAGCCGTGCCGCCAGTTCTGCGCTGATGCCAGGTCCGTCATCGTCAATCGTAAGGACCATCGTGTTCCCCTCCCTGACCAGCCGTACGGTGAGCCTTCCGTTCGGCGGGGTGTGCCGGACGGCGTTATGCAACAGATTGCGGGTCAGCTCCTGCAGCATCCAGGCATGGGCGCGTACCGGGGCCGACTCCGTATGGATGTCGAAATCGATTCGACGCTCCGCGATCAGGGGCGCCAGATCCAGCGCGACAGCGCGAACCTCGTCGCTGGCTTCGGTCACCTCGGAGTCGCCCTGATGGCGCAGCTGCTCAATGCGTGCCAGCGAGAGCATGCGGTTTGCCAGTTCGGTGGCGCGCTCGACCGTAGCGGCAATTTCGGCCAATGCCAGTTCAGACGGCAGATCGCCCCGCCGCGCAGACTGCACCTGGACTTTCAGCACCGCCAGCGGTGTTCGCAGCTGGTGCGATGCATCCCGAACGAAACGCTTCTGATGCTCCAGCAGGTGCCGCAGGCGCGCCATGACGGTGTTGGTCGCGTCAATCAGGGGCAGCATTTCCCGGGGCGCGTCCTCGGCCGACAAGGGTGACAGGTCACCTTCCGGGCGAGCGTCCAGGTCGGCCGACAATTGGCGCACCGGGCGGGTGACCCGCTGGACCACCAGCACCACCACCGCGCCCACCACCAGCGCCAGTACCGCATGCCGCCACAGTGAATCGGTCAACAGTTGGCGGGCCATGGCCTTGCGGAGCTCCAGCGTTTCTGCAACCTGAATCAGCGCCATGCCGCGGCCGTCCGGTCCGACCACCGGTTGCAGCAAAGCGGCGACCCGCACCGCCACACCCTGGTACCGGTCGTCATAGAAGTCGACCAGGGAGTCATAGTTCGGACGGTCCGGCACGGACCCCTGCCAGACAGGCAAGTCTGCATAGCCAGAGACGGTGCTGCCGTCCGGGCCGGAAACCCGGTAGAAGATTCGACTCTGGTTGTCGTTCTGGAACGCCTCCAGTGCGGAAAAGGGTACCAGCGCCCTGATCCGGGCCGCCGCGTCGTAGCCTTGGACGTCAATCTGTTCGCTGATGGTCTTGGCCGACGCGAGCAGGGTGCGGTCATAGGCTCGATTGGCCGCATCGAAAGCCTGATCGTAAAGACTCCACGCCCCGACCAGCCCGATCAGGGCCAGCGGAACCAGAATGCCGGTCAGCAGCTGTTTCCGCAAAGAAGCGCGCGATGCGCCGTAGCGACGCAGCCACGATTGTTCCAGGCTCACGGGTCTGCCCTCAGCAGGTACCCCAGCCCTCGAAGCGTCACCAGCTGAGTGCCCGAGTCCGTCAGCTTCTTGCGCAGGCGATAGACCACCACTTCGATAGCCTCCGGGTGGACTGTCTCCTCGCCCGGGAAGACCCGGTCGAACAGGCGCTCCTTGGTCACTGCCTGCCCGGGGCGGGCCATCAGCGCCTGCAGCAGGCCCAGCTCGCGGGGCGTCAGGTCCATCACCGTGTCGCGGCAGTAGACCGCGCCGCTGTATCCGTCCAGCCGAAGTGAGCCCAGTCGCGTGGATTGGCCCCCCCCTTGAGCACTGGCGTCCGCTGGGCTGGTGGTGCGCCGGCGCGCCAGGGCCCGGACCCGCGCTTCGAGCTCGTCCAGGTCGAAAGGCTTGGGAAGATAGTCGTCCGCGCCGGTGTTGAGGCCCAGCACCCGGTCACCTACGGTGCCACGCGCGGTGAGGATCAGGACAGGCTCGGTCCAGCCCGATTTACGGGCATGCTGAAGGACCTCCAGTCCGTCAAGGTCCGGCAGGCTCAGATCCAGAACCACCACGTCGGGAGACAGCGACGGCCAGGCAAGCAGCGCGGGGCGTGCCGTGGAAAAAGACCGCACATCGAACCCCTTGCGGCTGAGTGACCGCGCCAGGGTCGCCTGCATGGCGGGGTCGTCTTCGATCAGGAGCAGTTTGATCAGCATGGGTGCCCGGGTTTGCGCATGCGTGATTCTCGGACGGATTGGCGGACTTCGAAAAGTCCCGGATCGGTGTTTCCCCTAGGTCGAAGGACAGGTATCTGACAGCGCGATGCGGCAACATCGGGTCATCGTTCATCGTACTCAGGAGACCTCCCATGCGCCGTGACACCTTCCTCAAATCCATGGCCGCCCTGGCTGCAGCAGGCGCGTTGCCGCTGCCCGCGCTGGCCGCCGCCAACGTGAAAATGATGATTCCCGCCAACCCGGGTGGCGGCTGGGACAGCACCGGCCGTGCGCTGGGCAAGGCTCTGCAGGACGCCGGTGTGGCATCGTCGGTCACCTTCGAGAACAAGGGCGGCGCGGCCGGCGCCATCGGTCTGGCCCAGTTCGCCAACGCCACCAAGGGGGACCCGAATGCGCTGATGGTGATGGGCGCCGTCATGCTGGGCGGCATCATCCAGACCAGACCCCCGGTCGGGCTGGACAAAGTCACGCCGATTGCCCGGCTGACGACCGAATACAACGTTTTTGTCCTGCCGGCCAATTCGCCGTTCAAGACCATGGCCGATGTCGTGGCCCAGCTCAAGAAAGACCCCGGAAGCGTCAAGTGGGGCGGTGGCTCGCGCGGCTCCACCGAACACATTGCCATTGCCATGCTCGCCCGGGAAGTGGGCGTGGACCCGACCAGAATCAATTACGTGCCTTTCCGTGGGGGTGGCGAAGCCACCGCCGCCATCCTGGGCGGTAACGTCACTGTCGGTGGCAGCGGCTACAGCGAGTTCGAGCAATACATCACCGCCGGCAAGATGAAGGCGATCGGCGTGACCTCCGCCACGCGGATCAAGGGTGTCAATGTGCCCACAATGAAGGAACAGGGCTTCAACGTCGAACTGGGCAACTGGCGCGGCGTCTATGCCGCTGGCGGCATCACACCCGAGCAACGCAAGGCCCTGACCGACATGATCGTCAAGGCCACCAAGTCCAAGGCCTGGGCCGAGGCGCTGGAAAAGAACGGCTGGACGCCTGCGGTGCTGACTGGCAAGGACTTCGACAACTTTGTCGACGACTCCTTCGCCAGCCTGCGGGCCACGATGGTCAAGTCCGGAATGATCTGATCATGGACCACGCCGCCGTGTCTCCGTCGCGGTCGCATTCCAGCCACGACCGTCGAGCCCACTGGCTCATCGCGCTGGGGGCTCTGGGTGTGGCCGGCGTGCTGGCCTACGGTGCGGCCTCGATCCCGTCCGATGCTGGTTACGCCGGCGTCGGACCGAACTTCCTGCCCTGGGTGGTGGCAGCGGTGCTGGCGGTCTGCGGCGTCTGGCTATTGTGGGAGGCGGCAACCGGCGGTTTCCGGCAACTGGAAGAGCCCTCGGGAGCCGAGCGCGGTGACTGGCCAGCCTTTGCCTGGGTGTCTGCAGGCGTGCTGGCCAACGCCACGCTGATCACCACCGCCGGTTTTGTGCTGAGCTGCGCCCTGTGTTTTGCGCTCGCCGTGCGGGGTTTGCGCCTGTCCGAAGGCAAACCCGCCGGGGGTGTCCGCCAGACCGTGATGGACGCCATCACCGGCATGCTGGTTTCCGCGCCCGTCTACTGGCTGTTCACCAAGCTGCTGGCCATCAATCTGCCGGGGCTCACCGGCACCGGCTGGATCTGAGCGCGCGCCCGCGCGCCACACCTTCCTTTTTTCGGGAGTCGCCATGCTGGAGACCTGGACCCATCTCATGGGTGGCTTTGCCACCGCCATCAGTCCCGTCAATCTGCTGTGGGCCTTTGTCGGCTGCGCGGTCGGCACCGCCATCGGCGTGCTGCCCGGCCTGGGGCCGGCCGTCACCGTGGCCATGCTGCTGCCCATCACCAGCCAGGTGGAGCCGACCGCTTCGATGATTTTCTTCGCCGGCATTTATTACGGTGCCATGTATGGCGGCTCTACCACGTCCATCCTGCTCAACACGCCGGGCGAGACCGGCACCATGGTCACTGCGCTGGAGGGTTTCAAGATGGCCCGCAGCGGTCGCGCCGGTGCCGCGCTGGCCACGGCGGCCATCGGCTCGTTTGTGGCGGGCACCATTGCGACCGTGCTGGTGACGCTGTTCGCCCCCATCGTGGCCGAGCACGCCGTCAAACTCGGGCCGCCGGAGTATTTCCTGCTGATGGTGCTGGCCTTCCTGACCGTGAGCGCCGTGCTGGGCAAAAGCACCTTGCGTGGCTTGACGGCGCTGTTCCTCGGTCTGGGCGCCGGGCTGATCGGCATGGACCAGATCTCCGGCCAGGTGCGCTACACCGCCGGCATCCCTGAATTCATGGACGGCATCGAAGTGGTGCTGATCGCGGTGGGCTTGTTTGCCGTGGGCGAGGTGATCTACAACGCCATGTACGAGGGCCGCAGCGTCACCGAAATGAACCGCCTGAACAAGGTGCACATGACCGGAAGCGAATGGCGCCGCTCCTGGCCGGCCTGGCTGCGCGGCACGGCCCTGGGCTTTCCGTTCGGCACCATCCCGGCCGGCGGCTCGGAAATCCCCACCTTCCTGAGCTACGCCACGGAAAAGAAGCTCTCGAAACACAAGAACGAATTTGGCACCGTGGGCGCCATCGAAGGCGTGGCCGGCCCGGAGGCCGCCAATAACTCGGCGGTCACCGCCACGCTGGTGCCGCTGCTCACCCTGGGTATTCCCACCTCGGTCACTGCCGCCATCCTGCTGTCGGCGCTGCAGAACTACGGCATCCAGGCCGGGCCGCAACTGTTCGAAACCTCATCGACCATGGTGTGGGCGCTGATCGCTTCGCTGTACATCGGCAACGTGATGCTGCTCATCCTCAACCTGCCCCTGGTGGGCCTGTGGGTCAAACTGCTGAAGATCCCGCGCCCGCAGTTGTATGCCGGCATCCTGATCTTCGCCACCGTGGGCGTGTACGGCATGCGCCAGAGCAGTTTCGACCTGTTCGTGATGTACGGCATCGGCCTGCTGGGTGTGCTGATGCGCCGGTACGACTTCCCGGTGGCGCCGGTCATTGTCGGCATGATTCTCGGCCCGCTGGCCGAGGCCCAGTTGCGCAACGCCATGTCCATCGGCGAAGGCAAATGGGGCGTGTTCGTGGAGCGGCCGGCATCCCTGTTCCTGCTGGTGGTGGTTGCCCTGGTGCTCCTGCTGCCCCGACTTGCGCGGCTGTGGCAACGCCGAAACGCCGCCGGTGGTGCCCCCGTCTGAAAAGCACCCGACACCGACACCGGCGCCGTCGCTGCCGTCAAACGTCGCCGCCGGACTTCGCCGCGCATGTTCGCCCTCTCCAAACTGCTGACCGCCATCACTCAGCCCGCTTTCTGGCTGGCGCTGTGGTGGCTGCTGGCGTTGTTGCTGCTGGCGCGGCGCCGCCGCACCGCGACGGTGATGCTCTGGGTGGGGCTGCTGCTGCTGGGGCTGCTGGGGTTTCGGGCGCTGCCCGATGCCTTGTTGCGTCCGCTGGAAAACCGCTACCCGGTGCCACCCGCCGAATCGCTGTCGCGGTACGCGGGGGTGATCGTGCTCGGTGGCGCCGTTGGCCCCACAGACACCTTTCGCGCGCATGCGCAGGTGCCGCTCAACGAGGCCGCCGAACGCATGACCGTGCCCCTGGCCCTGCTGCGGCAGTACCCCGGCATGACCGTGGTGTTCAGCGGCGGGGAAGGGCGCCTGCTGCCCACCGGCGTACCCGAAGCCGAGCTGGCGCGCGCCTTCTACCGCGAACAGGGAGTGGACCCACGCCGGGTGCTGCTGGAGAGCGGCTCGCGCAATACCCGTGAGAACGCGCGTGAGGTGGCGGCCCTGCTGGGCCCGCGCTGCCGCCAGCCGTGGCTGCTGGTCACCTCGGCCGCCCACATGCCGCGCGCCATGGCCGAATTTGCCGCCGTGCCCTGTACCGTGACCCCCTATCCGGTGGACTTTCGCACCGGCGCCAGTACCCCACTGACCGAATACTCCCTGGCCAAGAGCCTGCTGGCCTGGCAAAACGCCCTGCACGAGTGGCTCGGCCTGCTGATGACCCGCCTGGCACGGTGACGCAGCCCCGCGCCCCTTGCGCGGCTGCCCCGGCCGTCCGAAAACAGGCCATTTGGGCCAATTACAGGCGTTTTGTGCCCGTACCCAGCGTAAAAAGGTCGTTCCTTGCTATCGAAAAGAGACCATTCCGTGAAACCTCGCCAACTGATCCGCAAAGTTGCCTGCAGTCGGCATGGTCCATTCCGGTGAGTCGGGCTGGTCACCCTGGGCCTCCCCGCAAGTAGCCGCAGCAAGCAACCGGCCGCCGTGGTGTGCCCGGCAACAAAAGTGCGTCTGATCGGATGCAGATTCATGTTCATTCCAAGCAACTTTCCGGATGGGACGTCTCCCTCTGGGTCACGGCGGATACATTGGGGGCCTTTCAAAACACAAAAAATCGGAGACATTTCATGCGGGATGAACTGCAAAAGTCGCCTTTCCTGGCCTCGGGAAACTTTGCTCAATTGCTGCAGGACATTCGAGAGCCGGCGTGGGTGATTGACCCGGCCACTTCCCGCTTTCTGGATGCAAACGGGGAAGCCATCGATCAACTCGGATTCAATTTGAGCGAAGTGACTCAAATGGGTGTGACGGATATCAACAAAGCGGTCACGGATGCCGCCGCATGGCGCGCGCTGACCCAATCCATGAAGTTGAACGACTCGGTTGTCTACAGTGCCGACCTGTCCTGCAAGAGTGGTGACCTGATCAACGTGGAGATTACCCTCAGCCATTTGCTGGTCAACGGCGAGCCGGTATTTCTCGCAATCACCCGCAGTCAAAAGCGATAAAGGGCGTGCCGGTCCGGTTCCGCTGGCTGGGTGATGGGGACGCCCACCCCAAAGCCCGGATCAGAGTCTCGTAATCACCTGGGAAATCAGCTGCTGCAGGTCTGGGGGAGAGGCATGGTGACCCACATGGATGACGGGCGGCAACAGTTTGGCATGTGACTTTGCCGCTGTGGTTGCGGGCGTGGACGCTGATCCTGCATCGAGCGCCCGCCGCACTTTGCCGGGTGCGATTCCATTGACGCGGCTGAACGTCTTTCGGAAGGCCGCCTCGCTGCGATATCCGTATCGGGCCGATTCGTCCGCGACCGTTGCCCGTTGAAGGCGAAATCGGAGACTGGACAGATTCATGCGCCACGACGTCAGATAACTGAGGTAGCTGTCACCGGTCAGGTCACTGAACTTGTTGGTGAAGGTCGCACGAGCGCAATAGCAAACCTGAGCGAGCCTATCAATATCCGCAAGTGGCCCCTCCGTCATCAGGACGGATGAAATGGCGCGCCCAAGCCTTCGATCAGCGACGAGCGCGGAAAGGGGGCTGAGCCCAGGCTGATTGATCAGCTCGCTGGCGGCGCATTTGATCAGCGCCATGGCGGCGGGAGCAAGCCACTGCTGCTGTTCTCGCGAGTTCTCCGCGAGGATCTGGTCCTGAACGACCAGGCGCAACATCCGCAAGGACTCAGCCTCAGGATGATTCCAATGCCACAGGTCCAGGCCAGCAACACGATCTACGCGCAGTAGTTGCTCTTGCAGCCATCCGGTGGTGGGAACCTCCACCACCATCAGCCAGGGCATTGGCCTGGACGCGGTGGCACTGACTTTGACCTGTGCGTCACGCCGCAAGGCACAAGCCGACCCCGGCTCCAAAAGTACCGAATGCCCGTCGTGAGTCTGGATGCTGCAGTGTCCGCGCTCGACCCAGATCAGACGCAACCCGGCCGCGTCCTCCGAAACCGATGGCACCCAACCCAAATGCGTCAATGTCAGGGTCCGAACCTCGGGCGATGAACAGCTGGCCAAAGCCAATAGCAATTCAATCGGATGACCCGAGCAGCCGGCATCGAAGCTTTTGATAGGCATAGAGAGTTCAATAAACAAAGGCGGAGAGCCGTGCGGAAAAAGCACATTCCATTTTAAACGCCATCCGGAAAAAGAGTAGCCGCAGCACATCGAACTGATCTCGAAAAATATCCGAACCAGCATGAACATCAAGCCGATTGCGCATGAATCCGCACCAATGAAAACGTAGACTCCATCCGGTTGAGAAAAGACGACCGACGCCTTGAAAGCTAAAACTGGCATCGAACGGGACTATAAAAAAATCAAGTGCTGAAAAAGGCGGAAGCCAACAAAGGAAAAGAAATGGGTAGTCGAAATATCAATAACACGGCGCAAGAATCCTTTTCGGTGAGCGGCAACATGAAAATCCTGAGGCTCGGGGTCATCGAATTGCATCCCGCTGAAGAGGCGTTGATAAAAACTTTGTTCCGTCTATACGGTGTCGAGCCGGAATTCAGATGGCACCTGGTTACCAATCCCCCTTACGATGCCCTGTTGATTGATTACCGATACTGGCCCGACGATCTGAACAAAAATACCTACGGGCGATCAGTCATGAAAGTAGCGCCGTTCGGCCAGGAAGCCGATGACGGTATGCGACGGCCCATCCGGTCAGAGCAACTTGTTGATTGGCTCGGTCAGGTTCAGCTTGAGATCGAAGGAACCCGACAGATTGACAAGGGAATATTGAGCCGCTGGAAGGCCAAACCGCAATCCACGGCCCCCGAATCGGCAAATATTGGTGCGGATTCCTGGCTTAACGGTGCAGGTACGCCTTCGAAACACAACCCCGAGGGCGGAGGCAGAAAAGCGTACTTCAAACTGATTCGCTGGCCCGGGCCCGACCTGATACAAGGTGATCACAACCGGATACGGATCGCAACGTTGTTGACCCGCAGATATTTTGATCTGAATTCGATATCCGGTCATGCGAATGTGTCGTTCAGCGAATGTGAAAAATTTGTTGTGGAGCTGGACCGGCGAGGTTTATTGCGAAAAATGCAAGACGCTTCGCCGCCACCAAATAAAAATTTCCTCGATTCCATTTATGGCAGCGAAAGCCGCAAGCCGGAAACGAAGAATGAAACTCAGGGAGTTTCCCTGATTTCAAGAATTCGACGGCGCCTTGGAATCTGAGGCCATGAAAGAGTACAAAATAATATTTACTGGCACCGTTGGCGCTGGCAAAACAACGGCTATTGCCGCCGTCAGTGAGGTGCCGCCCATCCTGACGGACGTCACCAATAATGATGTCGAGGTTGCCAAGGCAACCACAACGGTGGGATTCGATTATGGATTTCTTACGCTGGATAACGGGGACCGAATTCGCCTGTTCGGAACCCCCGGGCAGTCTCGCTTTCGCTTTGTCTGGCAAATTGTTGCCAGGGGCGCACTCGGAATCATCATCCTTATTGACAACTCCCGGGCGGAGCCGCTGAGCGATCTGTCGGTCTACCTGCAGGGCTTTGCCGAAGAGTTGAAAAAGGTTCCCTGTGTGATCGGGGTCGGACGTACTGAAAACAGTAGCTTTCCGACAATCGAAGATTATGCCAAATTGCTGGAAAGCGAAGGATACGTATTCCCTGTCATACCCGTAGATGTCAGATTGCGTGACGATGTTGTTTTGCTCATCGATGTTTTACTGTCCCAGGCCGAAGCAGACCTGTCCTGAACTGAATAAAAAATGAATACGAACCAAATTTTTTCCGAAGAATGCCTTCGAAAGTGCAGGCAAAGTGCGCAAGTGGCTATGGCCAGCGAGGTGGGCCTCGAAGCCGTCGTGGTTGCGACGATTGATGGGTTTGAGATTGTCTCTGCCGTTTCCGGGCCCGCCCAGCCGGAACGAATTGCGGCACTTGCCAGCTCAATAGCGAGCATCGGCTCGGTGGCAACGCAGGAGGCTGGTCTCGGGCACTGCTCGAACATGATATTGAATACCGAACGCGGGTTTGCCGTCGTACGTCAATTTGAAATAGAGAAACGCGAGGTTGTCATGATTGTCGTGGCAGATGGTTTTGGCCTCCTCGCGCAGGTGATGTATAGAGCCAACCAGTTGGCAAAGGAATTTTCAGCTGCTGGAAATTCAACTTTCTAGTTCCCTTTGCAGTACGCAGCAAGCAGGGATTCCATCCGTAACTTTGGAAAATGGTGTTTCGGTCGGCCTGATGACGTGTCGCAGAAAGCGATACCCCTCTCGCCATGAAAGTAATTCATATTGGTGTTCGCGGCAATATGATTTACCCATTCTCAATCCGCGAACGTGAACGGCAAATATGGCAACAATCAAACAAACCCTGGATGAAATTCTCAACATCGATGGCGCGCTATGTGCGGCAGTGGTCGATAGTCAAAGCGGCATGATGCTCGGCAGTGTCGGCGCCGGATTGGATCTGGAGATCGCGGCTGCGGGCAACACGGAAGTGGTTCGGGCGAAAAACAAGACCATGAAAGCGCTTGGGCTGAACGACGAGATTGAAGACATGCTTATTACTTTGTCGAAGCAGTACCACATTCTTCGGCCGTCGACAAGAAAAGAGGGGGTATTCATTTACGTCGTCCTCGATAAGAACCGGTCCAATCTGGCGCTTGGGCGGCGCAAGATCATGGAGCTTGACAAAGAAATGACATTCTGAAGCACAACCTGATCGCTCATCGGTCACAGATCGGAAATTGAACTTGATAGCGAATTCTCCTTGAAATTTGCTATCAGGCCCGAAGTTTCGGACCTTCGCATGAGTTAAGCGGAATTTCTTTCGCGCGTTCCAAGGGCTCTGTAAGCGCGTGCATCGTTATGGGGAAAATGCAAATGTCCTCTCGGTTTCTGGCGCTCCCCGGTGACTCAAAATTTGACGGTTCCCGCGGATTAATTGCTCCACTCGGGGCTTTGCCTGTGTCCGAGCAAGCTGAAGGGCATGGCGGGTATGTCTGGCGATTTTTTTTAATTTCGCGATGGTCGTATGAGGCCCTTTGCTGAACCGTTCAGTTTTCCAAGTGAGTCGCCTACCTTTCAGAAACACGACGCTTTCAAACGGAGGTCGAGTGACGACACCAATGAAAAAAAATGAAAAGGAATCCCTGATCAAACCGAATTCTTCCATAGTCATTGGTTTTGTTAATCTCATCGGCTTCTGGTTGAAGAAGGACGAAAATACAACAGGGAAAAGGATTCTGGATCGCAATGAACAGGCCAAGGAAATTATTCTTGAATATCTAGAGACCTGTGCGTGCAAAGAGGCCCATGGAGCAAGATTGAAGGTTCTTCAGGCGAATGGTCGGCGTGATATTGAGATAGTTCGAACCATGGTCTACGAAATGGTCTCCCGAGAACATTATCAGGATCTCGCAGAAGAAATGTATGACCGAGTTTCCGATGTCTATTCTTCTGGCGCACGGTGACCGATAAAGACATCATTATCAGGAAGCGCGAGTCATGAAATCATGGAAAGAATCTGGCTATTTGAAGTCACTTTTGGCCATCGAGGTAATGAGGTACTCACCGATTTTTGTCATCATTGTTGCGGCGGTATTTTTTTTCATTGCGCCACGATCTCACGATGCGGCACCGAATCCGGCGCTTTCCCATTTGCCTGCATCCTACGTTGGTGAAGTCGGCGCCAGCGATGCGGCGAAGCAAATAGCTTCTTTTGTCCCCCTCACGTCCAATGTCGTGCAGATTCCTCGTGATGAGCGAAGTCTGTGGCTTGCGATCGATGTTGGAAAGATACCCCGCTTGTCCGGCCCTGCTTTTCTGTATCTTGACTACGTTCGACTGGAAAAGGCCGAGTTGTACAGGATCAATCGTGCCGGGGCGGCAGAGCGAATTGGCCTGACGGGCCTGTTGTTCCCCAGGGAATCCTGGGCATTGCCGCAACTTCGCTTTCCCCATCTTCAGGTTTCTGGCAATCCAGGCAGTGAGTATTCGAACGTTTATCTTGTGCGAATCAGCAACAAGCTGCCCATCATCATGAAAGTTGAACTCCAGAAAGATGGTCTGGAAGGGCGGATGCATGAAGGCATTGATAATTTGTACGCTGGCATTCTGATTGGCTACGGTGTACTCGCCACGTTGATTCTGTTTTCGCTTCTGTATTTCCTTCCCGATCGATTGAATCTGCTTTACTTGGGCGGAACATTCATCGCCTTTCTTTTCCTCTATCACTACAACGGATTGCCGTTGCCGGCTTTGGTGCGGCCCGGGCCAGGCAGTGTCTATCTCTTCGATGCACTTTTATCCGGCGCGGCCATTGCGATGGCGATTCAAATTGTCCTTGCGCTTACGGCGAAGGGGCAGAGGCATCCCTTCGCTGTGGATATTGCGAATTCCGCTTCCCTTGCTTCGGTTGTTTTGCCGGTATTTGTTGTCTTTTTCTTCGGCTCTAATCCGTCGGTTTTGCTGGGGCTTTTATTTGCCGTGGCCGTTGTTGTCACCGGCGGAATCCTGTTCACTGCGATCAAGTTGGGCAATCGTCATCTTGTCGCCGCCGCGTTGAGTGGCATTCCTCTCGTTTGTGGTTCATTTGTTGCCGCGCTTCGGGACTCTGGTGTCGTGAGCAATGAGGAGTGGTGGGTGAAAGGTGCTGTCGAGTTCGGTTTTTGTGTGCACATCACCATCGGCATTGCATTGCTTTTTGTCCGTGTTTTGAGCAAGCATCGGAATCGCGTTGCTGCGTATTACGGACATACTCGGGACGCATTGACCGGTTTGTTGAATAAGGTCGGATTGGCAAAGTTCGTCGATGAAATGATTGAAAGAAGCCGGCGAAACGGGCATTCGTACGGTTTGATAAAGGTCCAAATTCGTATCAAGGCTGCAAGTAATGTCGTTTTGAGTTTGACGAATATTCAGTCCGTTGCCCGGGTGATTGAAAATACAGCAGGCGAGTTCAATATGGCGGGCCGTATTTCCGATACAGAATTCTATGTTGCTGTTGAGACGCTGGGCAAGAGCGACGATATCAAGGCGACGGCATCCAAGGTTCTTTCAGGTTTGCTGCGACTGAATGTATTCGAGAATCAGGAGAAGGTTGATCTTTCCCCGCGGATTGCATGGGTTGCATCCAGTGGCGGGCAGATGAAACGTCATGAGATATTTACAAGACTTGACTATTGTCTGGACCACTGGAAGTCTGCAGATAGACGTTCCATACGTGAGGCGAAAATCTATCATGATGATTCCATGATTTTTGATGTTTCTACGCTGAATTTCAGCAATTCAGTCGACGTCGGTCGAGGTTGATTCGGATCTGGCCGGTTTTTTCCGATTAATTTCGGTTTTGACTGTCGCTGATGCCTATTGCTGCGGCCTTTTCAGTGCTGTTGCATTGATGTCCTGGTGAGAATGAGGTTTGTACCATGTTTCTTTCACGCCGCCTTTTTTATTCGTTGCCGCTTACTTTTGCCCACCTGCCGCATTCCTGGGCAAGCGCTCCTGGCGTTACTGATAGGGAAGTGGTTTTCGGGCAGTTTGCTGCCTTGAGTGGGCCCGCCGCCCAATTGGGCTTGCGTTTGCAAGCGGGTATGAAAGCCTGTTTTGCGCAGGTCAATGCCGGTGGAGGCGTAGGCGGGCGCACCATCCGCCTTGTTTCCCGGGACGACGGGTATGAAGCCAACAGGGCAGTCGCGGCCGTCAACGCACTGATCAACGAGGACAAGGTATTTGCCTTGGCGGGCTCAGTGGGTACGCCCACCGGCCTTGCGGCGGTGCCGGTGATTTCCGAAGCCGGCATACCGCTCATCGGTCTGTTTACCGGTGCGCAAGGCCTGCGTGAGCCGTTCAATCGCAATCTTTTTCATGTACGGGCGAGTTACTTCGATGAGATGGAACGCATCGTCCAGCAATTGACAACCCTCGGCGTCACGAAGATCGGTGTGTTTTACCAGAACGACTCGTATGGCGAGGCGGGCCTGGCCGGTGTGCGCCGTGCGCTTCAACGGCGCAAGATGGAGCCGGCGGGGTTGGGGACCGTCGAGCGCAACAGTGTGGATGTCGCCAAGGCACTGGACCAGCTTCTCAAAACCCAACCGGAGGCCATTGTCCAGGTCAGCGCCTACAAATCCTGTGCCGCATTCATCAAGGCGGCGCGTCAGCGGGGTTACGGGGGGCAGTTTTTCAATGTGAGTTTTGTGGGTTCCAAGGCATTGGCAGATGAGCTTGGTGAAAGCGGGATCGGCGTGGTGATTTCGCAGGTGGTGCCCTCGCCGTTTCAGTCGGCCTTGCCGGTGGTTCGGGATTATCAACGTCATATGGCCGCCATGGGGGAAAAAGAGATCGATTTTTCCAGCATGGAGGGTTATCTCATTGCACGGGTTGTGACCGAAGGATTACGGCGAGCTGGTCGCGGCCTGACGCGCGAGTCCTTTGTGGCTGGCCTCGAATCACTGTATGAATTTGATATCGGTGGTTTCCGCATCACATTTACACCACAGAATCACGAAGGTTCCCGATTCACGGAGCTCACCATGATCAGTCGTGGCGGAAAATTCGTGCGGTAGGTGTTTTTGCCGTTTTGGCACGACCAATCAGTTCCCTTGGACACGCGGATCGATTCGATTGCACATAACGCAGATGCCTTGCGCAATTAGCATGTGCGAATGCAAACTGGCGCTTCTATTCGAGACTTTCTCTATCGAAGATTATCGGCGTTTCTTTTACGCGAAGTTATTTTTCGGGCATTTCCTCCGCTTGCGGTTTTCTTATTTGTTTTTTTTCCTGGCTGGGTTCAAGCCCAAACCTGCGCGATCCCCGGGCGTGACGCCATCGGTCCGACGGCTGGGCAGGTAAACACCTATTACCGCCCTGCGGTCGGTACGTACGACGCAAGCAGTACGACGATCGGCTTGACCAAAGTGGGTGGCGGCACCGACATCACTCAGGGCGACCTTGTGCTCGTGATTCAGATGCAATGCGCGACGCTGAATACTTCGAATACCAGTGCTTATGGTGAAGGCGGCACACAAGGGCGCGGGTACACCGAACCCGGTACCTGTGCAGCCGGCCGATACCAATATGTTCGGGCGAGCCCCGGCTCCAGTGCTTCGGTGCTGAATCTGCGTTTGGACGGCGGCACAAACCAGCTTTTGGCAGCATACGTTCAGCAGGACACCAGTAGTTTCAACCGAAGGACGTTTCAGGTCATCCGGGTTCCGCAGTACTCCGCACTTGCGCTCAGTGGTCCGGTCACGCCGCTCTACTGGGTGGCGTCCGAGGGCGTCGGAGGGGTAGTGGCCATTGATGTGACAGGCCAACTCAACTGGAATGGTCAGACGATCAACGTCAGCGGTTTCGGGTTTCGCGGGGGGGCGTCGCTGGATTGGGAGCTGTCGAATGACGACGATGTGCTACCCGATTGGGTGGAAACCGTCGCCAACAATGCCCACGCCACCAAAGGTGAGGGCATTGGTGGGACTCCGCGCTTCACGTTTGATCCTGCGACGAACCTTCGCACGGACAACGGTGTCGCGTGGGGTGGATACGCCAACGGCGATGACGGGCGGGGCGCACCGGCCACCGCAGGCGGTGGTGGAAACAACCGTGATGGCGGCAGGGACAACGGTGGCGGCGGTGGCGGCGGCAATGGTGGCATCGGCGGCTATGGCGGCTATGGGTGGAAAGACTCCGGGTGGGGCGGGACCTTCACGGTCGCTGATTTCGACATGCGTGGCATTGGGGGCGCACGTTTTGCGGCGGCGGGCCTGAACCGGCTGGTGATGGGCGGAGGTGGAGGAGCGGGTGGCGCCAACAATTCGGGTGACCCGGTTGCTTTTGGAGGAGGGGCGGGCGGCGGTATCGTGCTGGTGCACGTCGGCTCTGCGGTGGGAAGCGGAACCATTACCGCAAACGGTTTGGCCGGAATCAACAACCCGGATAACGACGGGGCGAGCGCAGGAGGTGCGGGAGGCTCCGTTGTTATATCGAGCCAGTCCGGTGCGTTAGGGAATCTGGTGGTGCTGGCGCGGGGAGGCCGCGGCGGTGATTCGTACCTGGCAGGTCCGGATTCCCACGCGGGGGGTGGGGGTGGTGCCGGCGGTGTTGTGATCCGTGCGTCCGGGGCGGCCGTCGATGTCTCCGGTGGACCGAACGGCACAACCAACCTGGGTAGTGACCCGGTCGGCGGTGCCGCGCATGGTGCGACCCCGGGCGGAAGCGGCACTGACATCATCGACGCGGGCACACCGCCAGGTACTCGCCCCGGCGCGCGCTGCCTGCCGGAGCTGAACGTTTCCAAGGCGACGCTCACACCCAGCATCAGCGCCTTGGGGGCGGCATCGGCGAGTTACACCTTGGTGATCACAAACGCTGGCGGCGCGGCCATCGGTGCCAGTCTGGTCGACAATGCCCTGCCGCCAGGCTGGACCTTCGCGCAATCGACGGGCATCACGTTTTCGCCCACCCTTTCGGCCACCGTTTTCGGCGGATTCGTCGAGGGCCCCACGCCCGGGTTGCCCGCTGTCACCGGTTCGCCCGGCGGTACCGCAAATCTCTCGGTGAACGGCACGCCGGCTGCGGCACCTGTGTGGGGGCGATTTACGGTGCCTGGCCAGGTCAACGGCTCGCCGGGACGGCTTACGCTCAGCTTTGCGGTCAGCATACCGGCAACGGCCACGGTGGGTTGCTACCACAACCCGGCAGGTTTGAACTTTTACGATCCCACGCGTTCGGACATCAACCGGACCGTAACGATTGCCGCCAACAACACGGCCAATCGCGCCGGTGCGATGGTCGGGGGCACCGTCACTACGGCCTATCAGACGAATCCCGGGCCGGGTACCACGGTGGGCGGGTCCAACTATTCCGGATTGGAGGCCGGCCCCTCTGCCGAGGATGTGTGCCTGAACGGCGACCTTTCCATCTCCAAGTCCGCGCCAGCCAGCGTGACTGCCGGCGCCACGCTGAGCTATACCCTCACACCCCGCAACAACGGCAGGGGTATCGGCGACCTGAACTACGCCACCCATCAGGCCACCAGTCGCACCGGCACTGAGACCTTGGCCCTTGGTACGGTTCGTGTGCGCGATACGTTGCCTGTCGGGTTAACGCTCACCGCGGCTCCGACGCCGTTCAACTGGACTTGCACGCCAGCTGGACAGACGATCACCTGCGACCGCGTTGGGCCTGTGGCCCCGATTTCGGCCGCGACCTCGCTCGACTCCATCACGCTCACGACCCGTGTTTCCTCGGCCGCCTGTGCCGGACCCGCGACCAACACGGTGACGATTTCCGGCTTCAGCAGCCCGTTGGCCGACCTTGCGCCTTCCAATAACACCGCGACGGCGGTTACCAGCCTCATTTGCAGCGCGAACCTGCAGGTCACCAAGACCAATAACGTCACCCAGCTGTATTCGGGCCAAACAACCAGTTACACGGTGACCTTCAGCAACCTGGGGCCTTCCGCAGCCGATAACGCCATCGTTGTCGATACCCCCGGCCCCGGCCTTGGCGGCTGCAGTGTTTCGGCTTGTACCGCGGCGGGTGGACTGCCGGCGGCTACGTGTCCGGCGACACCCGCGGACATCCTGACTCCTGGCGGGACGAGTCTGCCTTCGTTTCCTGCAGGGGGGGTGGTCCGGTTCGTCGTCGATTGTCTGGTCACGGCAACCGGAACGTGAATTCCTTGATCACCATGAGATTTCCACTTTTCCCATGGACCCGTCGGCGGGTCCTTCGATTTGCCCTTTTTGTCGGCGTGACCGGGATGCTTGCCGGCCAGGTGCGGGCAAACGAAGGTGTTTCGGCAGACGCCATCGTCATCGGACAGACCCTCAGCCTCAAAGAAGGCCGCGACCCCTATGGAACCGCGGTGATGGACGGCATCCGGCTCAAGCTTGATGCCGTCAACCGGGCTGGCGGTGTCCACGGGCGAAAGTTGGTCCTGAGAACACTTGACGATCAGGGGAAAGCTGCGCTTGCCGAGGACAACGCCCGCACGCTTGTCGAACGCGACAAGGCCTTTGTTCTCTTTGGCACGCTGGAGGGAGGGCCCTCCACGGCGGTGTTGAAAGTTGCCAGGAGTCTGGGCGTGCCGCTGTTCGGCCCCATGGCGGGGTCGCCGGATTTTCGCGAGGTTTACGACCCCCTGGTGGTGCCTGTGCGCGCCGAGCACAAGGACGAGTTTCGGAAGATGATGCAGCACGCGAAAACCTCCGGGTTCACCCGCCTGGCCTTTTTTCGTGCGGACAGCCCCACGGGTGAAAAACACGTCAGCAATGTCCGCACGTTAAGCCGTGAACTGGGCATGTCGGTTGTCGCTGATCTGCCCTTCCGAGGGGAAGTCAGCGATGCGGCGCTTCAAGCCGTGGCGGGCCGGATTCTGGATTCGCGCGCACAGATGGTGATGAACCATGGAAGCCCGGACGTTTACGTGCGCCTGTTCCAGGCCTTGCAGCGATTGGCTCCCCATGTGCGGGTGTATGCCGTCAACTCCGGCATCTCCCAGATTGTCGAGCGGCTGGGCCCAGGAGCGGCGGGTATGGTGTTCGCGACCATCACACCGCCGCCCGGCAGCCTGAAGCATCCGGTCATCCGGACATTCAGGGCGGAATTTGACAGGCGATATCCGGGTGGGGTCGCAACCTATGCGAGCCTGGAGGGGTATCTGACGGCCTGGGCCCTGACCGAGGCCCTGGAACGGACGGGCCCGAGCCTCACGCGCCGACGGTTCATTGATGGACTGCGCGACGCGGAGATTGATCTTGCCGGCCTGGTACTTCGCTACACGCCCCAGCGAAGGGCTGGCTTGTCCTTTGTCGAACTGGCGACCGTGGATACCGACGGTCGTCTGCGGTATTGAGTGAGTGGTTTCGGGGGCGCCCGCCTCGCCCGTGGTGACGCATCGGCGGGCGGACGGGAGGGGGGGCCGGCCGCAATGGCTCTGGTTGGGGAAAATATGGCGAAAAATGCCCATACCCAGCGTAAAAAGGTCACTTTGCGCTATAAAAAATATAGTAAAGAGGGTGCGAGCAACCCCTGCGCCCATGCCCCGGCCGCAGCCGCTTGGGTAACATCCGCGCCATGTCTGCCACCGAACCCCGGGCGGGCGGCGCTCAGGCGGCGCTGCCGCGTGATGCCGCCAGCATTCTGGAGCTGGCCGCGCGGTCGATGTTCGATCTGTTTGCCACGGCGAGCGAGGGCATGCTGCTGGTGGACCGCGAGGCCCGTGTGGTCTGGATCAATGACCAGTACCGGCGTTACCTGCCCGCGCTGGGCTTCGAGCGCGAGGAAGACTTTGTCGGCCACCCTGTCTCGCGGGTGGTGCAGAACACGCAGATGCACAAGGTACTGGAAACCGGCAAGCCGATCCTGATCGACCTGCTGACAAACCGTGCCGGCACCTTTGTCGTCAGCCGCATTCCCCTGCGTGATGGCGCCGGGGCGGTGATCGGCGCGCTGGGCATTGTGCTGTTCGACCATGCGGAAACCAACCTGCAGCCGCTGATGGACAAGTTCTCGCTGCTGCAGCGCGACCTGGACGACGCGCGGCGCGAGCTGGCCGTGCAGCGCAGCCGCCCGGCGGTGGCGGGGCAGCGCCAGTCGCGCTACACCTTTGCCAGTTTTGTCGGCGCCAGCGCGGCGGCGGTGGAGGTCAAACGCCAGGCGCGACGTGCCGCGCAGTCATCCAGCCCGGTGCTGCTGCTGGGCGAGACGGGCACCGGCAAGGAAGTGCTGGCCCATGCCATTCACGCCGCCTCGGCGCGGGCGGGCGGGCCGTTTGTGGGCGTCAACATCGCCGCCGTGCCCGATACCCTGCTGGAGGCCGAGTTCTTTGGTGTCGCGCCCGGTGCCTACACCGGCGCCGACCGCAAGGGGCGCGATGGCAAGTTCAAGCTGGCCGACGGCGGCACGCTGTTTCTGGACGAAATTGGCGACATGCCGCCCAGCCTGCAGGCCAAGCTGCTGCGCGCCCTGCAAGAGGGCGAGATTGAGCCGCTGGGCTCCAACCGGCTGGTGCCGTTCGATGCCCGCGTCATTGCGGCCACCTCGAGGGACTTGCCCGCGCTGGTGCGCGAGGGGCGCTTTCGCGAGGACCTGTTTTACCGCCTCAATGTGCTGCCCATCCGCGTGCCGTCACTGCGCGAGCGGCGCAGTGACATCCCCGCCCTGGTGGAGGCGTTGACCGAAGACCTGGCGCATCGCAGCAACATGCCACCGCCCGAATGGCAGCCCGACGCGCTGGCCCTGCTGGCCGGCCAGGCATGGCGCGGCAACATTCGCGAGCTGCGCAATGTGCTGGAGCAGGCCGCCATGTCCTGTGACACGGCGCGTATCGACGCGAGCCAGCTGGCGTCGGTGCTGCGCGGCTCGGGCTTGGCGCAGATTGCGCCCGCCCTGGCGGCGGCCGAGGCGCCGCGCGATGCCGGCTCGGACCTGCTGCGCCCGCTGGCCGAACAGGTGGCGGCGCTGGAGCGGCGCGCCATCGATGCCGCCCTGCAGGCCACCGGCGGCAACAAGCTGGCCACCGCGCGCCTGCTGGGCATTTCCCGTGCGACCTTGTATCAACGTCTGGAAAACCCTGATTCTTTTTCAGACAGTTGACTGAAAAATATACATGTCAAGTGTCTGAAATTCAGGCGTTTTGATGGGGGTGGTTTGGAAAAAATCATTGAAATCAAGGGTTTGCGTGCTGGCACGGTGTCTGCATATCTGTCGCACCACTCAAGGAGACCTTTCCATGCATCGCCGTTCCGTGATTTCTCTGGCCGTTGTGGCTGCCGCCTTTGCCGCGCCGGTCTTCGCCCAGTCCAAAGACATCAAGATCGCCCACATCTACAGCAAGACCGGTCCGCTGGAGGCCTACGGCAAACAGACGCAGACCGGTTTCATGATGGGTCTGGACTACGCCACCGGCGGCACCATGACCGTCGCTGGCAAAAAGATCACCGTGATCGAAAAAGATGACCAGGGCAAGCCCGATCTGGGCAAGAGCCTGCTGGCCGCCGCCTACGGCGACGACAAGGTCGACCTGGCGGTCGGCCCGACGGCTTCGCCGGTGGCCCTGGCGATGTTGCCGGTGGCCGAGGAATACAAGAAGATCTTGCTGGTCGAGCCGGCGGTGGCCGACTCCATCACCGGCGACAAGTGGAATCGCTACATCTTCCGCACCGGCCGCAACAGCAGCCAGGACGCCATTGCCAACGCCGTCGCGCTGGACAAGGAGGGTGTCTCCATTGTCACGATGGCGCAGGATTCGGCATTCGGCCGCGATGGCGTCAAGGCCTTCCGCGAAGCGGTCAAGAAGGCCAAGATCGTGCACGAGGAATACCTGCCGCCGGCAACCTCCGACTTCACTGCCGGTGGCCAGCGCATGATCGACAAGCTCAAGGGCTTGCCGGGCCGCAAGATCATTTTCATCATCTGGGCGGGCGGCAACCCGTTCAAGGTGGCCGACATGGATCTGAAGCGCCACGGTATCGAGATTGCCACGGGCGGCAACATCCTGCCGGCCATGGTGGCCTACAAGAACTTCCCGGGCATGGAAGGCGCGGCCTACTACTACTTCGGCATGCCCAAGAACCCGGTCAATGAGGCGCTGGTGTCGCGCCACTACAGCCAGTTCAAGTCGCCGCCCGATTTCTTCACTGCCGGCGGCTTCTCGGCCGCCATGGCCGTGGTGACCGCTCTGAAAAAGACCAATGGGGATACCGGCGCCGAGACGCTGATCAAGACCATGGAAGGCATGAGCTTTGACACCCCCAAGGGCACGATGACCTTCCGCAAGGAAGACCACCAGGCCATGCAGAGCATGTACCACTTCAGGATCAAGGTTGACCCGGCCTTCGCCTGGGGTGTGCCCGAGCTGGTTCGCGAGATCAAACCCTCCGAGATGAACGTGCCGATCCGCAACAAGCGCTGATCGACCACCCCGGCGCCGGGTCCGTCCGGACCCGGGCGCACGGTGCTGTGCGCGCGACGGGGGCCGAGCCGCCGTCCGCCAATCCGGATTCCCACAAAGAAAAAAAGAACCCCGATTCGTTCGGGGTCAGGGATGGTTTGCCTCAAAACACCATTGGAGACCACGCATGCCACGGATGACTTCTTCTGATTTCTGGCGCAACACGCGCCGCAGCGGCCTACTGGCGGCCGCGCTGGTGGCCAGTTCACTGGTTCTGGCGCAGGGCAAAGGGAGCGCATCCCGAACGGCCACGCCGTCTCCGGGCGGCGAGATCCGCATCGCCCATATCCGCAGCGCGACCGGTCCGCTGGAAGCCTACGGAAAACAGACGTCGACCGGGTTCATGATGGGTCTGGAGTACGCCACCGAGGGCACGATGATGGTCGCGGGCAAGCGGCTGGTGGTGATCGAGAAGGATGACCAGGGCAAGCCCGACCTGGGCAAGTCCTTGCTCGCGGCGGCCTACGCGGATGACCGGGCCGACATTGCGGTCGGACCCACCTCGTCCGGCGTCGCGCTGGCGATGCTGCCGGTGGCCGAAGAATTCAAGAAGATCCTGCTGGTCGAACCGGCCGTGGCCGACAGCATCACCGGCGAGCGGTGGAACAAGTACGTTTTCCGCACGGGTCGCAACAGCTCGCAGGACGCCATCGCCAACGCGGTAGCGCTGGACAAACCCGGTGTCGTGATCGCCACGCTCGGGCAAGATTCCGCGTTCGGGCGTGACTTCGTGACGGCATTCAGGGATGCGGCCAAATCGGCCCGCATCGTTCACGAGGAGTACCTGCCGCCCGCCACCACCGACTTCACCGCCGCAGCGCAGCGCATCGTGGACAAGCTCAAGCCCGTCGCGGCGGAACGCAAGGTCGTGTTCATCAACTGGGCCGGGGCAGGCAATCCGTTCAAGATCGCCGACCTCGATCTGAAACGCTACGGCATCGAGATCGCCACCGGCGGCAACATCCTGCCGGCCATGGTGCAGTTCGGCAACTTCCCGGGCATGCAGGGCGCCACGTATTACTACTACGCGTTCTCCCGCAATCCGTCGAACATGTGGCTGGTTACCAACCACTACAGCCGCTACAAGTCGCCGCCGGACTTCTTCACGGCGGGGGGCTTCTCGTCGGCCATGGCGCTGGTGACGGCGCTGCGCAAGACGCAGGGCGATGCCAGCACCCCCCGATTGCTGGCCACCATGGAAGGCATGAGCTTCGAGACACCCAAGGGCACCATGACCTTCCGCAAGGAAGACCACCAGGCCATGCAGGCGATGTACCACTTCCGCGTCGCTCCCGGCGCGCGCCCCGGAGCCATTCCCGACCTGTTTCTGGTCAAGGAAATCAAGGCGTCGGAGATCAGTGTTCCCTTGCGCAACCGGACGCAACTCGCGTCCGAAGCCGCCGGTGCGCTGGCCCGCTGACCGTATGGACAGGGAGACGGTACACGCGATGGGCTGGCCGCGCATGACCTTCACGGCGGTCCGTCGTTGCGATGTACCTATTCAGGAACCCCCGAACCCACGGGAGTCATTTGTGTTCTTTCCATCAACTACCGGAGACATTCAATGACCATGAAACATGTGCGTGCGGCGGTTCTTCTTGGAGTTTTCGCGTCGGGTGCGGCGTCGGCGGCCATCAACCTCCCGGCCTACAACGTCGATACCAGCCAGACCACGGTATCCGGCCTGTCCTCGGGGGGCTTCATGGCCAACCAGCTGGGCATTGCCTACTCGTCGCTGTTCAAGGGTGTGGGCGTGTTCGCGGCTGGCCCCTACATGTGCGCCGGCCTGAGCAACTACACCGCCTGCATGTACAACGCCAGCATCAGCAGCACCGCGTTGACGAACATGCAAAACCGCATCGACACCTGGAGCGGCGCGCAGATCGACAACAAGGCCAACATCGCCGGCCAGAAGGTCTATCTGTTCATCGGCACCAGCGATACCACCGTGGGTCAGAACCCGGTGACGGCGCTGAAGACGCAGTACACCAACAACGGGGTTTCCGCCGCCAACCTGGAGCATGTGGTGCGAAGTGGCGCCTCGCACACCTTTCCGACCGACTTCGACAGCACCGGCAACAACAGTTGCGGCACGGCTGCGTCGCCCTACATCAGCAACTGCAGCTACGACGGCGCCAAGGCGGTATTGACCAAGTTCTACGGCCCGCTGAATGCCCGCAACAATGCGCCGGCGGCCAGCAACTTCATCGAGTTCAACCAGAGTGAATTCACGGCCAACCCCGGGATGGCGTCCACCGGCTGGGTCTATGTCCCAAGCAGCTGTGCCAGCGGCACCCAGTGCAAGGTGCATGTGGCGCTGCATGGTTGCCAGCAAAGTACCGACAAGATCGGCGACAAATTCGTCAGGAACACCGGCTACGCCCGCTGGGCCGACACCAACAACATCATTGTGCTGTTCCCTCAGACCAAGACCGATAACACCAGCCGCAGCACGGCCGCCAGCGGTTCGCTGGCCAACGCCAACGCCTGCTGGGACTGGATCGGCTGGTACGGCACCAACTTCGCGCAGAAGACCGGGCCCCAGATGAGCGCCATCAAGGCCATGGTCGACCGCATCTCGTCAGGCACAGGCTCCGGCGGTGGCGGTGGTGGTGGCGGCGGAACGGCCCTGACCGCGCCGACGGGCGTCGCAAGCTCGAACGCCACCACCAGTTCCATGAACATCACCTGGAATCCGGTCGGGGGCGCTGCGAGCTACAACGTCTACCGAAACAGCAACAAGACCAACGCGTTGCCGGTCTATGGCACCAGCTTCACTGATACCGGACTGGCTGCGGCCACCACCTACAACTGGGCGGTCCGCGCTGCGGATGCCAACGGCGTCGAGGGCCCGGCCTCGGCCACGGTGACGGGAACCACCGCGAGTGCCAACCCGCCGCCGCCGGCCACCTGTTTCACAGCCAGCAACTATGCCCATACCACCGCCGGTCGGGCAACGCAGTCCGGCGGCTACACCTATGCAAAGGGATCGAACCAGAACATGGGGCTGTGGAATGTGTTCACCACCACCACCCTCAAAATGACCGGAACCAATTACTACGTGATTGGCACCTGCCCCTGAAGGCCGCATTTTTCAAGGAAACCATGCTTGAAACCCAGGACCTGACCATCCGCTTTGGCGGCCATGTGGCCGTCAATCGGGTGACCTGCACGTTCCAGCCCGGCACGTTGACGGCCATCGTCGGCCCCAACGGAGCCGGCAAGACGACCTATTTCAACCTGATCTCCGGCCAGTTGCGCGCCAGTGAAGGCCGTGTCAGCCTCAACGGCCGCGACCTCTCGGGTTTGAGCGTTTCGGCGCGCACGCGGGCGGGGCTGGGGCGGGCGTTTCAGCTGACCAACCTGTTTCCCAACCTGAGCGTGCTGGAAAACGTGCGCCTGGCGGTGCAGGCCACCCGCGAAGGGCCGCACCGGCGCGGTTTGAACC
Organism: Curvibacter sp. T50; assembly: GCF_057219955.1. Taxonomy (NCBI): domain Bacteria; kingdom Pseudomonadati; phylum Pseudomonadota; class Betaproteobacteria; order Burkholderiales; family Comamonadaceae; genus Curvibacter; species Curvibacter sp. T50. The sequence continues at coordinate 1,119,672 of NZ_JBXVVU010000001.1, read as the reverse complement.
TGTGGAGCATCTGGAGCGACCATACGGCGCTGACGCGGCGCGCGCAGGAGCTTCTGGAGTCGGTGTCCATGGCCGACCGCCAGACCATGCCGGTGGCCAGCCTTCCCCATGGCGACCAGCGCAAGCTGGAGGTGGCCCTGCTGATGGCGCTGGAGCCACAGGTGTACATGTTCGACGAGCCCACGGCGGGCATGAGCCATGACGAGGCGCCGGTGATCCTGAACCTGATCCGCCGGCTCAAGCAGGACAAGACCAAGACCATCTTGCTGGTCGAACACAAGATGGATGTGGTGCGCGAACTCGCCGACCGCATCATCGTGCTGACCAACGGCACGCTGGTGGCCGACGGCGAGCCGGCCGCGGTGATTGCTTCGCCGGTCGTGCAGGAAGCGTATCTGGGCGTGAGCAAGGAGGCCGCATGAACGACGTGCTGCTCACCCTCGAAGGGGTGCACACCCACATCGGGGCCTACCACATCCTGCACGGGGTGGACCTGGTGGTGCCGCGCGGGCAGCTGACCATGCTGCTCGGCCGCAATGGTGCGGGCAAAACCACCACGCTGCGCACCATCATGGGGCTGTGGCCAGCGTCCAGGGGGCGCATCCGGTTCCAGGGCGATGACATCACGGCCCAGGCGACACCGCAGATCGCCGGACGTGGCATTGCCTATGTTCCCGAGAACATGGGCATCTTTGCCGACCTGACGGTGAAGGAAAACATGCTGCTGGCCGCGCGCCAGGCAAAAAACGCCGGCCAGATCGACCAGGCCCGGCTGCAGTGGATCTTCAGCCTGTTTCCGGCGGTGGAAAAGTTCTGGAACCACCCGGCCGGCAAGCTCTCGGGCGGGCAGAAACAGATGCTGGCCGTCAGCCGCGCCATCGTCGAGCCGCGCGAGCTGCTGATCGTGGACGAGCCCAGCAAGGGCCTGGCGCCGGCCATCATCAACAACATGATCGACGCTTTCCGCCAGCTCAAGGCGCAGGGCGTGACGATTTTGCTGGTGGAGCAGAACCTGTCGTTTGCCAAGCGGCTCGGCGACACCGTGGCGGTCATGGACAACGGTGTGGTGGTCCATGCCGGCGCCATGCAGGCGCTGGCGGACGACGAGGCCTTGCAACAGTCGCTGCTCGGGCTGTCCTTATGAGCGATTTCATGGAAAAAGTGGCAATACCCAGCACAAAATGGTGCTTTTTTGCTATCAGGTTTGTAGTAATGAAACTCCGTGGAGGTGCCGCATGAAGGCGCTGGAACTGGACTGGAAGCCGCTGGCCCTGGTGCCGCTGCTGGCGCTGGCCGCTTTGCCGGCGGTGGGATCGGGCTCGACCTGGGTGACGCTGACGGTCGCCGGTCTGGCCATGGGCATGATCATTTTCATCATTGCGTCGGGCCTGACGCTGGTTTTCGGGCTGATGGACGTGCTCAATTTCGGCCACGGCGTGTTCATTGCGCTGGGCGCTTTTGTGGCCACCAGCGTGCTGGGCGCCATGGGCGACTGGACCGGCTCGGCCGAGCTGTGGCGCAACCTGGTGGCGGTGGTGCCGGCCATGGTGATTGCCATGGCGGTGGCGGCGGCGGTGGGGCTGGCCTTCGAGCGTTTCATCGTCCGGCCGGTGTACGGCCAGCACCTCAAGCAGATCCTGATCACCATGGGCGGCATGATCATCGGTGAAGAGCTGATCAAGGTGATCTGGGGGCCCTTGCAGATCGCGTTGCCGCTGCCCGAGGGCATGCGCGGGTCGCTGCTGCTGGGCGACGCCTCGGTCGAGAAATACCGGCTGATTGCCGTGGTTGTGGGGCTGCTGGTGTTCGGGCTGCAGATCTGGACGCTGTCGCGCACCAAGATCGGGTTGCTCATTCGCGCGGGCGTGCAGGACCGCGAGATGGTCGAGTCGCTCGGCTACCGCATCCGCCGGCTGTTTGTCGGGGTGTTTGTGGTGGGCAGCGCGCTGGCCGGCCTGGGCGGCGTGATGTGGGGGCTGTACCAGCAGAACGTGGTGCCGCAGATGGGCGCGCAGGTCAACGTGCTGATTTTCATCGTCATCATCATCGGCGGCCTGGGTAGCACCGGTGGCGCGCTGATCGGGGCGCTGCTGGTGGGACTGATGGCCAACTACACCGGATTTCTGGCGCCCAAGGTGGCGCTGTTTTCCAACATCGCGCTGATGGTGGCGGTGCTGCTGTGGCGTCCGCAGGGTGTGTACCCCGTGGCCAACCGCTGAAGCGGTTCGCCGGCTCCTCCGAATGAAGGCTTTCCCATGCTGAACCGGATTCTTTCCAACGACTTCCCGCGCAGCCTTGTGCTGGCCCTTGTGCTGGCGGCGGTGCTGCTGGGACTGGCTTTCGCGCCGTTCCTCTTTCCTGGTGTCAAGGCACTCAGTGTGGCGGCCAAGATTCTGATTTTCATTGTCCTGGTCGCCAGCTTTGACCTGTTGCTGGGGTACACCGGCATCGTCAGTTTCGCGCACACCATGTTTTTCGGCATCGGCGCCTACGGGGTGGCGATCGCCAGCACCGCCCTGGGGCCGACCTGGACGGCGCTGGGCACCGGCGTGGCGGTGGCGCTGGGCCTGTCGCTGCTGCTGTCGCTGGTCATCGGCCTGTTTTCCCTGCGGGTGCGCGCGATCTTTTTTGCCATGATCACCCTGGCGGTCGCCGCGGCCTTCCAGACGCTGGCGTCCCAGTTGTCCGAAATCACGGGTGGCGAGGACGGTCTGACCTTCAAGCTCCCGGCGCTGCTGTCGCCCGGCACGGTGTTTCGCGAGGAGCCGCTGCTGGGCGTTTCGCTCGATGGCCGGCTGCTGACCTACTACGGACTGTTTGTGCTGACCGTGGTGCTGATGCTGGCCCTGCTGCGGGTGGTCAATTCCCCGTTCGGCCGGGTGCTGCAGGCCATTCGCGAGAACGAATTCCGCGCCGAAGCCATCGGCTACCGTGTGGTCGTCTACCGTACCACCTCCGCCGTGTTGTCGGCGCTGTTTGCCACACTGGCCGGGGCGATGCTGGCCATCTGGCTGCGCTACAACGGACCGGATACCTCGCTGTCCTTCGAAATCATGATGGACGTGCTGTTGATCGTGGTGATCGGCGGCATGGGCACGATCTACGGATCGGCCATCGGTGCGGTGATTTTTGTCGTGGCGCAAAGCTACCTGCAGGACCTGCTGCGTCTGGCCAGCGAGGCCGCCGCGGCCGTGCCCCTGCTTGCAGCCTTGCTCTCGCCCGATCGCTGGCTGCTGTGGCTGGGCCTGCTGTTTGTGCTGTCGGTCTATTACTTCCCGACGGGCGTTGTCGGGCGGCTGCGCGAACGAGCCCTCCGCCAGCGGCCCGCGCGTGCCTTACCGTGACACCGTTTCCACCCGATTCCCCCCACCCGTCCATCAACAAGGAGACACCATGAAGGACCACACCACCCGCCTGGGACTGAGCCTGCTTGCCGCCGCCGCGCTGGCAGCCTGCAGTGATTCGCCGGAGCCACGCGCCAGCGCGCCGGCCGGATCGGTCGAGCTGTCGCGCACGGCCTATACCGCGACCGCACCGGGTGCGGGCACCAGTGCGGACACGCAGGACCTGCTGACCGGCGGCCTGGGTCGCACGGGGCTGGGGGCCGCCGCCGCGCCCGCTTACGCCAATGCCGCTGCGCCCACCGCAATGGAGCTGCGCCGCAATGCAATCTATGCCAATTACCGGGGAATCCTGGACCCGTCCGCCAATGGCGGCTATGGCACGCTGTACGGCCCCAATATCGACCTTGCCGGCAACAATACGCTGGGCGAAGGCCTGATTCCAGGGGTCGAATATGTCGCCCGCCTGGACGACGGCACCGGACGCAAGAACGTCACCATGGCGGTGCAGGTTCCGGCCAGCTTTGACGTCAACAACCCCTGTATCGTGGCCGGGCCTTCGTCGGGCTCGCGGGGGGTGTACGGCTCGATCGGCAGTGCGGCCGAATGGGGCCTCAAGCGCGGCTGCGCGGTCGCGCTGACCGATTCGGGCAAAGGCATGGGCCTGCATGACCTGGGCGACGACAGCGTTCACCGCATCGACGGCACTCGCGCCACGCGGGCCGAAGCCGGGGTGCTGGCACACTTTGCGGCCAACGTGACCGACGCGGCACGCGCCGCCTTCAATGCCGCGTTCCCCAACCGGCTGGCGCTCAAACATGCCCACTCGCAACAGAACCCCGAGAAAGACTGGGGTAACGACACGCTGGCATCGATCCAGTACGCGCTGTACGTCCTCAACCAGGAATACGCCCCGGCGCACTCCAGCGGCTCGGGCAAACAGGTGAAGTTCAAGCCGGACAACACCCTGGTGATTGCCGCCTCGGTGTCCAACGGGGGCGCGGCCGTGCTGCAGGCGGCCGAACAGGACGGCGCCGGCCTGATCGATGCGGTGGTGGCGTCCGAGCCCAGCGCCCAACCCAAGTCGACCGCCGGTTACGGCGTGCAACAGGGCGGGGTGGCGGCCGGCCGGCATGGCCTGGCGCTGATCGACTACTTCACCTATGGCAACATCTTCCAGCCCTGCGCGGCGCTGGCGCCCGAGGCGGCGATGGCCGAGGCCAGCATCTACAACTACATGGCCTTGCTGGGCATGTCCGGCCGTGCCGAGAACCGCTGTACCTCACTGGCCGAAAAAGGCATGGTGACCGGCGCCACCACAGCGGCCCGCGCGTCCGACGCGCTGGCCAAGCTGCGGGCCTATGGCTACGACGCGGTCCACGACACCATGCACACCGCGCACTACGGGCTGGGCAACTCGCCCATCATCGCCATGATGTACACCAACGCGCTGGGGCGTTTCAGTGTCACGGAAAACCTGTGTGGCACGAGCCTGGCGCAAACCAACGCCACCGGAGATGTGATCGCCCCCGTTGCGGCAGTCAAGGCGACGTCCTACGCCACTGGCAACGGCACCGCCAATGGCGTTCCGGCCACGGTGGTGTTCAACAACTCGGTGGGTGGCGCGAAGGCCTGGCAGTTTGGCGTATCGCAGAGCTCCACCCGCTCCGACTTCGCGCTGGACGCTGCCCTGTGCCAGCGCGCGCTGGTGACCGGCCGCGACCCGATGACGGGCGCCGAGCTGAACGCCGCCAGCACCCCGACCAAAGCGCAAAGCGACGCGGTTCGGGCGGGCATGGCAGAAGTGCAGCTGGGCGGCAACCTGCGTGGCAAACCCACCGTGATCGTCCACGGTCGCAACGACGCCCTGGTGCCGGTCAACCACTCCTCCCGGGCCTATGTGGCCTATAACCGCGTCACGGAAGGGCCCAATACCCGCCTGACCTACTGGGAAGTGACCAACGCGCAGCATTTCGACGCCTTCCTGCCGTTCTCCGGTTTCGACAATCGTTTCGTGCCCCTGCACCCGTATTTCAACCAGGCGCTCAACGCGGTCTGGGCGAATCTGAAGTCGGGCGCAGCGCTGCCACCCAGCCAGGTGGTTCGCGCCACCCCGCGTGGCGGTGCCGCGGGCGCGGCGCCGGCCATTACGGCTGCGCAGGTGCCCGCTGCCGTGGCTGCGCCAGCGGCCGGCAACGTGATCGGTTTCGCCGGGACCGCCATCAACGTTCCCAACTGAGTGCGTCGCGATGGGGCCGTGCTGCAAGGCGCGGCCCCGGATGCGGACCCGGTCGCTGGCCGGCGTCCGCCCTGACCAAGGATTGACCCCATGACCCCCGTATCCGCCTACCTGACCTGCGCCGGCCGCGAGATTCACTACCTGGACTGGCCGGCTACCGGCTCGGCCGCGCCCGCGCCCGCCTGGCCGGGCGAGGGGGTCGCCACCCGTTCGCGGGGCACCGTCATCGCCTGGCATGGACTGGCCCGCACCGGACGCGACATGGACGAGCTGGCGGTCCACCTGAGCCGCCAGGGCTGGCGGGTGATCTGCCCGGACACGCTGGGCCGCGGCCTGTCGCAATGGAGTCCGGCGCCGCGTGACGAATACTGCCTGGCCTTCTACGCCCGCCAGGCCCGCGAACTGATGGATCAGCTGGAACTGGCCACCGTGCACTGGGTCGGGACGTCCATGGGCGGTGCAATCGGTACCGTCTGCGCGGCCGGGTTGCTGGAGCCGTCACTGCGGGGCCGCATCCGTTCGCTGGTGCTCAATGACAACGCGCCCGAACTGGCCCAGCCGGCCATCGAGCGCATCAAGGCCTACGCCGGCCAACCGCCGGCGTTTGTCACGGTGCGTGAGCTGGAAGCATTTTTTCGCCAGGTTTATGCGCCCTACGGATGGCTCAGCGACGCCCAGTGGCGCCGCCTGACCGAAACCTCCACCCGGCGCCTGCCCGACGGCCGGGTCACGCCGCATTACGACCCGGCGATGGTGCAGCAGTTTGTGCTGTACCCCGACGACTACCGAATCTGGGACCACTATGACGCGCTGGACATTCCGGTGCTGTGCCTGCGCGGCGCCGAAAGCGACCTGGTGCTGCCCGAGACCGTGTCGGCAATGGTCGGTCGCGGCCCCGGCCGCACCGGCCAGCTCACGGTGATCGAGGTGCCCGGCTGTGGCCATGCCCCGGCGCTGAACGTCGCCGCCCAGCTGGACTTGGTCAGCGGCTTTCTGGCCAAATCGGCGGCCTGACACCGCCGCGGTCGCACCGCCGCCGACCGCGAAAGCCGCTGCGCCAGAGCGGGAGCGGCGCGACGCGGTGCGGGGCGGCTGATTTCACGCGAAACAGGGGCTTACCCAGCGTGAAAAGGTGCTTTTCAGCTATAAAAAATAAAGTTCTCAGGTGCTCTCTGCAGTCGCAGTCCGTCGGCGACGGGCGCTGGCCAGGCGCATCCGGGCGGTATGGACGGGCAGCCCGTACTGGTGCGCGAAGTCTTCCAGGGCGGTGCCACTGGTGTCAAACGCCCGCAGCAGGGCCTCGTCGCGGGCGAGCTGCATGGCGAAGTTGTCGCGGGCCTCGGTCATGGCCCGCGCCAGACCCTCGTCCCGGGTCTGCACGCAGTCGGCCCATTGCGCGACGCTGAGGTCGGACGTCACCATCAGGTGGACGAGTCGGCGCACCAGGGCCTCGTGCGCCAGGGTGCCGTCCCGTCGCTGGCGCCGGCGAAACACTTCCAGCAGCGCCTGCGCCGTGTGCTCCGGCGCCATGGCCTCGACCGGTTTGCCTTGCAGGTCGTGCCGGGGCTGGGCGTGGGCGACGGCCTGCAGGTAGCGGGTTGATCGGGTGTGCTGGGCCAGAGCGAGTTTGAGGGTGTCCCGGTCCAGACCCTCCAGGCCGGCACCGGCGAGGTCTTCGAAAACGCCGCGTTTGAGCGGGCGCGGTTCCGGTCCGAACAGCTGGGGGAAGCGCTCGGCAAGGGTTGCCAGGGCGGCCCGCACCGCCGGGCTGGCCTGGCGGGCGGGCGCGGTCGATGATTTCGTCGGGGGCGACGCGTCGGCGGTTTCCGGCGCGGTGTCCTGGAGCGGCGCCATGGCGGTATTGTCGAGAGGATGGGCGCAGGCGAGGGGGGCGCTGCTGTCGTGGGTGCTGTCGTTCAGGCTCATGGTGTCGAAAAAGGGCGAAAAATGCGGTTCAGCGCGGCGCGCCGGCCGCCAGCGCGGCTGCGCGGGACGCGGCCAATGCGGCGGGATCGGCTGGTTCACGGGTCGGCCAGCCGGCCAGGTGGCGCTCGGCCAGGTCAGCCAGGGCGGTGATCCACGCCGGGCTGTCGTTCAGGCAGGGAATGTATTCGAAACGCTCGCCCCCGGCATGCACGAAGGCCTCACGGACCTCCTGCGCGATCTCTTCGAGCGTTTCCAGACAGTCCGCCGGAAAGCCGGGGCAGACCACCTGCACATGTCGAACACCGGAGCGGGCCAGCTCCACCAGGGTGGGCTCGGTATAGGGCTCCAGCCATTTGGCTTTGCCGAACCGGGACTGGAAGGTGACCCGCCAGCGCTCCCGCGGCAAACCCAGCCGTTCGGCCAGCAGCCGGGCGGTCTTGAGGCATTCACAGTGGTAGGGGTCGCCCAGGTGAAGGGTGCGTTCGGGCACGCCATGAAAACTCATCACCAGCTGCTCGGGCTGGCCATGGTCACGCCAGTGGGCACGAATACGGTCGGCCAGCGCCCCGATATAGCCGGCGTCATCGTGGAAACGGTTGACGAACCGCAGCTCGGGCAGCTGGCGTATGTTCCGGCTCCAGTCCGTCACTGCATCGACCATGCTGGCGGTTGTGGTGCCGCTGTACTGCGGGTACAGCGGCAAGATCAGGACGCGGGTGGCGCCTTCGGCCTTGAGCTGGTCCAGTTGCGATGCGATGGACGGATTGCCGTAGCGCATGGCATGTCGCACCGTGACTTGATGGCCGCGCTCACCGAGCCAGCCCCGCAGCAAGGTGGCCTGCCGAGCCGTCCAGACGGCCAGCGGTGAGCCATCGGGCGTCCAGATGCTGGCGTATTTGGCCGCCGACTTTGCCGGCCGCGTGCGCAAAATGATGCCGTGCAGGATCAGCCACCACAGCGGCCGGGGGATTTCCACCACCCTCGGATCGCCCAGGAATTCGGCCAAGTAACGTCGCAGCGCGGCGGCGGTAGGGGCGTCAGGGGTGCCCAGGTTGCACAGCAGCACGGCGGTTCGGGCGGGCTGACCATGGGAATAGGGGGGTTCGGGGCGAAAGGACATGCGGTATTCTCGGTCAAGCATGAATGCCCTGCCCGAACCCTCGACAAGCCCGGCCCCTGGCCTTCGCGCCCCCGTACTCGACCGCGCGCGCATCCGGGCGATCACCATCGACCTGGACGATACCTTGTGGCCGATTGCCCCCACCATCGAACGCGCCGAGAAGGCCTTGCGGGACTGGTTGGCCGACCACGCGCCGCAGGCGGTGCTCTGGTGCGAGGACGCCGCCCGCCAGCAGGAACTGCGGCGCCAGGTGCGGGTCAATCGCCCGGATCTGGCCCATGACCTGGGCGCGCAGCGGCGCGAGGCCATCCGGCTGGCTTTGCTCCACGCCGGGGAAGACCCGGCGCTGGACCAGGCCGCCTTCGAGGTTTTCTACGACATGCGCCAGCGGGTGGACCTGTACGACGATGCCCTGCCGGCGCTGCAGTTTCTCAGCGACCGTTTCCCGGTGGTGGCACTGTCCAATGGCAATGCCGACGTCGACCGTGTCGGCATCGGCCGCTTTTTCAGCGCCGCGATCAGCATGCGCAGCGCCGGCATTGGCAAACCCCATGCCCCGATTTTCCATGCCGCAGCGGATCTGGCCGGGGTCGCGGTCGGAGACGTCTTGCATGTCGGCGATGACGCACACCTCGATGGCGTGGGCGGCCTGGAGGCCGGAATGCAGGTCGCCTGGGTCAACCGCCCCGGCGGCGTCTGGACCCCTGAGCCGCATGTGCCGCACATTACCGTGAGCAATCTGACCCAGCTCTGCACCATCCTGGCGCAGGATTGAAGAGCCCGGCCCCGGCCGGCACGGCATCGCTCAAGCCGGGCCGATCCCTGGCCCCATGGGCGCCCGCCCGCCTGCGTCGGTCGAAATGGCCTCGCTGCGGTGGTACGGAGGGTGGCGGGCTCCGCTGGCGTCGGCCACGTCGAACGCCTGGATCACCGGGGCGCGGGCCTGCACACCGCCAAAAATCGTGGCAAAGGCCACGTCCGCCGCATCACGGCCGGTGCCAAAGCGCACCAGGCCCATGGGGATGGCGGTGCCCGACGGGTCAAACAGGTACCAGCGGTGGCCGAGGTAGACCTCCACATAGGCGTGGAAATCCGGCGGGCCCAGCGCCGGGTCGGCGCCGAAATCGGTGCCGGTGGTGAAGCGCGCCGGAATGTTCAGCGCCCGGCACAGCGCGATCATCAGGTGGGCAAAGTCGCGGCACACCCCCACGCGCTCGATCAGGGTGTCCACCGCCGACGTGCTGGAGTTGGTGGTGTTCGAGGTAAACACCACCTGGCGCTGCACCCAGTGCTGAATCGCCAGCACCCGGGCGTAGCCCGGCCACAGGCGGCCGAATTCGGCCATGGCCAGTTTGCCCAGCCGGTCCGACTGGCAATAGCGGCTGGGCAGGATGTAGGGAAACACCTCCGGCGGCAGGTCGCAGACCGGCACCTCGGCCAGCGTGGCCGGGTCGGCAAAGTGGTGGTGGATGTCCACCGTGGCCGCGTAGTGCACCCGCAGCTCGCCCGGGCCGGCGCGCAGGCGCATGAAGCGGGTGCCGGTGACGGGGTCGGTGTGGATGCGGGTGGCCAGCGGCTGGCTGAGCCAGAGGTTTTCGCCGCTGACACTCTGGCCGGCCGTCTGCGCGGCGTGGATGTTGAAAACGAAGTCGGCGCCCTGGGCGTCGATCTGGTAGGAGAGGTCCAGCTGGAGGGCAATACGGGTCATCAGGGGGCAATCAGCCGCCACCGGCGGTGGCCGACGGGGCAGGGTGGGGTCGGGCCAGGACCAGGGGGCGGTCTTCAAATTCGGTGTTCAGCACCACGGTGCTGGTGGTGCGCGCCACGCCGGGAATGGACTTGATGGCGTAGAGCACGTCCTCCAGCGCGCGCGGATGCGTGACGCGGATCTTGGCCAGGAAGTCGTACTCCCCGGCCACGCTGTGCAGTTCCTGCACCTCGGGCATGTCGCGCAGCCGCGGCGCCACGTCGCGGCAGTGGGTGCCGCCGTCGTTGCGGATCGCCACAAACGCGGTAAAGGCCAGCCCCAGGGCCAGCGGGTCCACGCTGAGCGAAAAGCGCCGGATCACGCCGCGCTCGACCAGCTTGCGCACCCGTTCGTGGACGGCCGCGGTGGACAGGCCCACCTCGGCACCGACGTCGGCGTACGAACGCCGGCTGTCAGCCCCCATGGCCGAAAGAATTCTGGCATCCATGTCGTCGAGCTGAATATTTGCTTGCATCGGTATGAGTTTTGAATAAAATCGACTGAACGGCGAATCGCGTCGAAAAATTTACGGACATCGAGCTTCCATGTCGATCATTTTCAACCGTTTTTCCTTTTCTGGTTTGATCCGCCGCACGGCAGCGGCCTTGTTTCTGGTCTATGTGGTCTGGGGCACCACCTATTTCGCCATCGGCGTGGCGCTCAAGGAGATGCCGCCGCTGTGGCTGAACGCCAGCCGGTTCGTCACCGCCGGGCTGCTGATGATGCTGTGGGCCCGCATGCAAGGTCAATGCCTGCCTACGACGCGGCAGTGGCGCAACGCGGCCCTGGTGGGCGCGCTGATGGTGTTCGGGGCCATGAACCTGGTGGTGCTGGCGCAGCGCGCGGGCATCGGCTCGGGCCTGATGGCGACCGTGGTCACCACCATGCCGATGTGGCTGGCCCTGTGGAGCCGGCTCGGCGGCGAACGGGTGCCCGCGGCCAGTTGGGTCGGGCTGGTGCTGGGGGTGGTGGGCGCGCTGCTGCTGGCGCTGGAGCGGGATTTCTCGACCACGCTCGCCGGGGGCCTGATGGCCTTTGGCGCGCCGCTGGCCTGGAGCCTGGGCTCCTATGCCAGCCGCAAGCTGGAGCAGCCGGCACCGGCCATGGCTGCCGGGGTGCAGTGGCTGGTCGGCGGGCTGCTGTGCGCCGCGGTCGCCGCGCCGCTGGAGTCGCCCGCGCCGCTGCTGCAGGCGGGCGCCAGCGCCTGGCTGGCCTGGGCCTACCTGCTGGTGATGGGCACGCTGGTGGCGCTGAACGCCTACCTGTGGCTGCTGCAGAACACCGCGCCGGCGCTGGCCGGCAGCTACAGCTTTGTCAACCCGGCGGTGGCGTTGCTGGTGGGGACGGTGGTGGGCGGCGAGCTGCTCACCGGCTGGGTCTGGGCCGCGTTGCCGCTGATCTTTGCGGCGCTGGCGCTGATTCTTTACGGGCGCTCGCGCCCGGACGCGGCCCGGCCGGCGGCCAGGCCACTGCGCACCGCGCCCTCCAGGGTGGCGGGATAAGGTCCGGCCACAAAGTCGCCGGCGGCCCACAGCGCCGGCGCCACGGCGGTCGCGGGCCGCTGCAGGCCGGGGGTGCAGGCGAAGGTTGCCCGGCGCTCGCACAGCACCTGCACCGGCCGGACGGTCTGACCCAGTTGATCGCGGGCCTGTTGCGTGACCTGCTCGGCCAGAACCGTGCGCTCGCCTGCGCTGGCGCTGACCACAAAGGCCAGCATGCCGCTCGGACCGCCCAGTTGGCCGCGGTCGAACACGAATTGCGCGGGGGCACCGGGCGCCGCGCGCAGCGCCAGCATCGGCCGCGCCAAGGGCGTCGACCCCAGGGCGTAGACCGTGGTGATGGCGGTATGGGTGAGGGCACGGGCCCGTTCGGACCAGGCGCGCAGGCGGGCCGCTGCACCGCCGTCAGGGCGCGACTCGGCGGCCTGCCGGCACAGGCGCGCAGCATCCCAGGCGGGAGTCGCAAGCACCACGGCATCAAAGGGTTCGCCATCGATTTCCCAGGCAGTGTTCCGGGCCGCGCACAGCGACTGCACGCGCCGGCCCAGGTGGACCGAGGCGCCCCGCGCGCGCAGCCACGCCAGGGCCGCATCGGGAAGCAGGCCGCCCAGGTCGGTCCGTGGCAGCAGCAGGTGGGAGCCGCCCCGGCCGCCAAACAGGGCGTCGCGCAATACCCGCAGGAAAACCTGGCCGCTGGCCTGGTCGCCGGGGGTGTTGAGGGCGGAAACACACAGCGGTTCGATGAAATCGTCCCACAGCCGCGCGGGCAAACCGTGGCACAGGTCGGCGACGGTTTCCCCCGGCGAGCAGGTGAAACCGCCCAGGCGCCAGTCCAGGGCGCACCGCAGCAGCGCCAGACGTTCGGACCAGGACCATCCGCGCGTTCGGGCGATTCCGACCAGGGCATCCCAGGGCGGCGGCAGGTCCGGCAGAGCCAGGCCTTGGCCACGTGCATCGACCAGTGCCAGGGGCAAGCGCAGCAGGACCTGATCCGGATCGACGCCGACCCGGCGCATCAGTGCCAGCGTTTCGGTATAGGCGCCAATCAGGATGTGCTGGCCGTTGTCCAGGGCCGCGGTCGGGGCTTGCGAATGGTGGTGCTGAACCGTTCGCGCGCGCCCGCCGGGACTGCGGGCGGCCTCGAACACGGTGATGGCCTGCCCGGCCTCGTGGGCGGCTATGGCCGCTGCCAGACCCGCCCAGCCGGCGCCCACCACGGCGATGTGATTTCGCCGGTTGTTTCCGCTCACATCCGCCCCAGCGCCTGCACCTTCCAGGCCAGCCACAGTTTGCGCAGCGGCGTCAGCGCGACGCGCTGGTGCAGGACCTGAAAACGCTCGTGTTCGATCTCGCGCAGCAAGGTGCGGTAGATGCTGGCCATCATCAGGCCCGGCTTCTGGCTGCGCCGGTCGGCGGCGGGCAGCAGGGCCAGCGCCTCGTCATACAGTGCATGGGCCCGTGTCGCCTGAAACTGCATCAGCGCCTCGAAACGGTCCGAATACTGGCGTTTGAGCAGTTCATGGGCTTTGACGTCGAAGCGCTGCAATTCGTCGATGGGCAGATAGATCCGGCCGCGGCCGGCGTCCTCGCCGACGTCCCGCACGATGTTTGTCAGCTGGAACGCCAGCCCCAGCGTATGGGCGTACTGCGTGGTGGCCGGATCGATCTGGCCGAAGATCCGGGCCGACACTTCCCCCACCACCCCGGCAACCAGGTGGCAGTACCGCTTCAGTGAGACGAAATCGAGATAGCGCGTCTGCTCCAGGTCCATGCGGCAGCCCTCGATCACCGCCTGCAGATGCCGGGGCTCGATCCCGAAGGTGGGGGCATGGGGCATCAGCGCCAGCAGGGCCGGATGACTGGCCTGGCCACGCCAGGCGCGGTCGACCTCGGACTGCCACCAGGCCAGTTTGGTGGCGGCAACCCCCGGGTCCTGCACGTCGTCGACCACGTCGTCCACCTCGCGGCAAAAGGCGTAAAAAGCCGTGATGGCCGCGCGACGGGGCGGCGGCAGGAACAGGAAGGCGTAGTAGAAGCTGCTGCCGGAGGCGGCGGCCTTTTGCTGGACGTAGTCTTGCGGAGTCATGGTTCGGTCGGCGCCGATTGTCCCATCGCGGCGGCGGCCCTACATCCACAGCGCGCGCCAGACGAGCAAGGGCGCGTCCCACCAGTGCAGGCGCGGGCGCCGCGCCAGTACCTCCGGACCGAGGCGGCGAACCTTCTCCAGCACCCGCAGACCCCCCTGGACAACCAGGCGGAGCTCCCAGCCGGCCCGTCCGGGCACCTGATGGACCAGATTTTGGCCTTTTTGCATCATACCCAGCGTGAAAAGGTCATATTCTGCTATCAATTTAGAAGCGTTTCCGGCGCTCGCAGGCTGACGCGGGTCGATTCCCAGCGCCGCGCAGCGGTCCTGCGGCAGGTAAAACCGGCCGCGGGACAGGTCGACGCTGAGGTCCTGCCAGAAATTGATCAGCTGCAGCGCTGTGCAGATCGCGTCGCTGGCCTCCAGCGCCCGTTCGTCGCGCACGCCGTACAGGTGCAGCAGGAGGCGACCCACCGGGTTGGCCGAGCGGCGGCAATAGTCCAGCAGATCGGCCAGGTCGGCATAGCCCTGGCCGGCATCGGTGCGGCGGATGTCCTGCTCAAAGGCATCCAGAAGGTCGGTGAACAGTCCATGCGGCAAGGCGTGCCGGTTCACCGCCTCGCCCAGGGGCGCCAGCAGGCTTGCCCAGCGTGGCATGACCGGGCGGCCCTGCAACTGGTCGTCCAGCGCCTGGCGCAGACTGCCGAGCGCCTGCAGGCGCTCCTGGGCCGTGGCGTCGCCTTCATCGGCAAGGTCGTCGGCGGTGCGGGCAAAGTGATAGATCGCGGCAATCGGGGCGCGCAAGGGCGCCGGGCACAGCCAGGAGGCAACCGGGAAGTTCTCGTAATGGGTCACCGCAGGGGGCAACGGGGTGGGCGCACCGGCGCCGTCCCCGGCCTGGCCTGAGCCGGGACTGCGGAGCGGGGCGGCGGACTCGGTGTGTTTCACATCGACATTGTCGCTTGACATGGATCAGGCTCTTCAGTAGATTACTAACCAGTCAGTCATTAATAAAGGCGCTGCCATGGGTCCGTTGCCGTTTCCAACCCGTCCCTCTGCCGTTGCCACGGCTCGGACGTTCCGCCGTCTTGCCATCCCCGCCGTGGGTGTGGCGGTCGCCATCGCGCTGGGCGCCTGCAGCCGTCCGGCGCCGCAGCCGGACCCGGTCCGTTCGGTCAAACTGATGACCGTGGCGCCGGAGGCCGTGTCCACCAGCACCGAATATGCGGGCGAAGTCCGCGCCCGGGTGGAGTCCCGCCTGTCGTTTCGGGTCGGGGGCAAGTTGACGGCCCGGCCCGCCGAGCCCGGCCAACGGGTGCGGGCCGGCCAGTTGCTGGCGCAGCTCGATCCGCAGGATCTTCAACTGGCCTCCACCGCGGCGCAGGCGCAGGTGCGCGCCGCGCAGACGCAGCGGGACCTGGCGCAGGCCGACTTCCAGCGCTTCAAGGCCTTGCGGGAGCAGAGCTTCATCAGCAGCGCCGAGCTGGAGCGACGTGAAGCCACGCTGCGCTCGGCCCAGGCCACACTGGAGCAGGCGCAGGCGCAGATGCAGGTTCAGGGCAACCAGGCCGTCTACACCCGTTTGCTTGCGGACGGGGCGGGGGTCGTCACGGCCGTGGATGCCGAGGTGGGGCAGGTGGTCGCCGCCGGTGCGCCGGTGGTCCGGCTTGCGCTCGACGGGCCACGCGATGTGGTTTTTGCCGTGCCGGAGGACCGGGTGGCGTCGGTTACGGTCGGCCAGCGGGTGCTGGTGCGTCCCTGGGGTGGTGGTGAGGCGCTGGCGGGCACCGTACGCGAGCTTGCCGCCAGTGCCGACCCGGTGACCCGGACCTTTGGCGTGAAGGTGGCCATCGCCGGCGAGCGGCTGCCGCCCTTGGGCGCGACCGTGACGGTTGTGGCCCAGCGGGCGGGAGAGGGGGCCCGCGCGGAGGCCATCCGCCTGCCCACCAGCGCGTTGTGGCAAGCAGGCAAGGACACCGCGGTGTGGGTCTTTGACCCGTCCGACACGACGGTGCGCTCGCGCACGGTGCAGATCGGCGGTGTGGACGGCAACCGGGCGGTGGTCGCTGGCGGTTTGCAACCCGGCGATCAGGTCGTCGTTGCCGGGGTCCACGTGCTGGCGCCGGGGCAGAAAGTGACCGTCTATAAGGAGAAACAGCCGATACCCAGCGCAGAAAGGTCTTCTTCTGCTATCGAAAAAGTATCTGATGGCGCCTCCCCGGCAGCCTCGGCGAAGCGGTGAGCGTCATGAACGCAGTCGAACCCAAAGCCGGTTTCAACCTCTCGCGCTGGGCGCTGGAGCATGCCGAACTGACCCGATTCCTGATGGTGGTGCTGATGCTGCTGGGGGTCGCGGCGTATTTCCAGCTCGGCCAGGACGAAGACCCCCCGTTCACCTTTCGCGCCATGGTGGTGCGCACCTACTGGCCCGGCGCCACCGCGCAGCAGGTGGCTGAACAGGTTACCGACAAGATCGAGCGCACCTTGCAGGAGGTGCCTTACGCCGACAAGATTCGCAGCTATTCCAAGCCCGGTGAGTCCCAGGTGATTTTCCAGATCAAGGACTCTTCCCGTCCGGCCGATGTGCCCAACGTCTGGTATTCCGTGCGCAAGAAGGTCGGCGACATGCGGGGTACGCTACCGCAAGGGGTGGTCGGTCCGTTTTTCAACGACGATTTCGGCGACGTCTACGGCGTGATCTATGCCTTGCGGGCCGATGGCTTCAGCCATGCCGAGCAGCGCGACTTTGCCGACACCGTACGCCAGCGCCTGCTGCGGGTACCCGATGTGGCCAAGGTGGAGCTGTTTGGCGTCCAGGACGAAAAGCTGTTCATCGAGGTAAGCCAGCAGCGGCTTGCGCAGCTGGGGCTGGACATGAACGCGGTGCTCGCCCAGTTGGGCCAGCAGAACGCGGTGGAGTCCGCCGGTGTGCTGCAGACCCCCGCGGATTCGGTGCAGGTCCGGGTGGGCGGCGCCTTCCGCTCCCCCGATGAACTGCGGGCCATGCCGATTCGGGGAGCCTCCGGCGCGCAATTGCGGCTGGGCGACATTGCCACGATCCGGCGCGGTTACGTCGACCCGCCGGTGGTCAAGGTACGTCACGATGGCCATGAGGTCATAGCGCTGGGCGTGTCCATGACCAAAGGGGGCGACATCATTGCCCTGGGCAAGGCGCTGGCGGTGGCCGTCCGGGAGCTGGACACCTCCTTGCCGGCGGGTGTGCAGCTGTCGCAGATCCAGGACCAGCCTCGCGCGGTGGCCAGTTCGGTCAACGAATTCGTCAAGGTATTGATCGAGGCGGTGGCGATCGTGTTGGGCGTGAGCCTGCTGGCGCTGGGTCTGCACCGGCGCGAGGGGGTTCATCCCCTGTGGCGCCGCTGGACGCTGGACCTGCGTCCGGGTCTGGTGGTGGGCATCACCATTCCCCTGGTGCTGGCAATGACCTTTCTGGCCATGCATTACTGGGGGATCGGCCTGCACAAGATCTCGCTGGGTTCGCTGATCATCGCCCTGGGTTTGCTGGTGGACGACGCGATCATTGCGGTCGAAATGATGGTTCGCAAGATGGAAGAGGGTTATGACAAGGTGCGTGCCGCGACCTTTGCCTACGAAATCACGGCGATGCCGATGTTGACGGGCACCCTGATCACCGCAGCCGGTTTCCTGCCGATCGGTCTGGCCCGGTCGACCACCGGCGAATACACCTTTGCGATTTTTGCGGTCACGGTCATCGCCCTGGTCATCAGCTGGGTGGTCTCGGTCTATTTTGTGCCCTACCTGGGGACCCGGTTGCTTCGGCATCCGCCCCACGTCACCGATGCGTCTGCCGGCGCGCAGTTGCACGAGGTGTTCGATAGCCCGTTCTACCGGGTCTTCCGACGGACCGTGGACTGGTGTGTGCAGCACCGCTGGATCACCATTGGCGCGACGGTGCTGACCTTTGTGCTCGGTATCGCGGGCATGGGCAAGGTGCAGCAGCAGTTCTTTCCCGATTCGGGCCGGCCCGAAATACTGGTCGACCTGTGGTTTCCGGAGGGCACCGCATTTGCGGCCAATGAGGAGGTGGCCCGGCGTGTGGAAAGCCGCCTGCGCGCTGAGCCCGGCGTGGTGTCGGTCAGTCAATGGGTAGGCTCGGGCGTGCCGCGGTTTTACCTGCCGCTGGACCAGATTTTTCCCCAGACGAATGCTTCTCAGCTGATCGTGATGCCGTCGGACCTGCGGGCCCGGGAGCGCATTCGCCAAAGCCTGCCCGCCGTGCTGGCGCAGGAGTTTCCGGAGGTGAGGGGACGGGTGAAACTTCTGCCCAACGGGCCGCCAGTGCCGTATCCGGTGCAGTTCAGGGTCGTCGGGCCGGACCCCCAGGTCCTGCGGGAGCGGGCCGACGAGGTCAAGCTGGCCATGCGCGGCAGCCCCAATACCCGGGGTGTCAACGACAACTGGAATGAATCGGTCAAGGTCCTCCGCCTGGAGATCGACCAGGCCAAGGCGCGTGCGCTGGGGGTTTCCAGCCAGTCCATTGCGCAGGCGTCGCGGGTGCAGCTCAGCGGCGCAACGGTCGGGCAATACCGCGAAGGCGACCGTCTGATCGAAATCGTCCTGCGCCAGCCGGAATCGGAACGCGACACCCTGTCCGATCTGGGCAATGCGTACCTGCCGACCGCGACGGGACGCGCCATTCCCCTGACCCAGATTGCCAAGGTTTCCTTCACCTGGGAGCCGGGGGTGATCTGGCGTGAAGGCCGGGAGTTTGCCATCACCGTGCAAAGCGAAGTGGTCGAAGGCTTGCAAGGCGCCACGGTGACCAATGAGCTCCTGCCCGCTTTGCGCGCGCTGGAGGCAAACTGGGCTCGCCAGGGGCCGGGCTACCGGATCGAGGTGGCGGGCGCTGTCGAAGAGAGTTCCAAGGGCTCGGCATCGATTGTGGTCGGAATGCCGATCATGCTGTTCATCACTTTCACGCTGCTGATGTTGCAGTTGCACAGCTTCAGCCGGGCCATGCTGGTTTTCCTGACCGGGCCCCTGGGCATTGCCGGCGTTGCCGCCGCATTGCTGTTGCTCGATCGACCGTTCGGCTTTGTCGCGTTGCTGGGGGTGATCGCGCTGATGGGCATGATCCAGCGCAATTCGGTCATTCTGATCGACCAGATCGAGCAGGACCGTGCCCGCGGGGTGCCCGCCTGGGAGGCCATCGTCGAATCGGCCGTGCGCCGCCTGCGCCCGATTGTGCTGACGGCGGCGGCCGCGGTGCTGGCGATGATCCCGTTGTCGCGCAGCGTGTTCTGGGGGCCGATGGCGGTGGCCATCATGGGAGGGCTGGTGGTCGCCACCATCCTGACCCTGCTGGCCTTGCCGGCCATGTACGCTGCCTGGTTCAAGGTACGGCGGGAGTCCGCTTGAGGGTAAAATAAAAGGTTGACCGATTTCATGCGGGCGGTTGGTCCGGAAGGCACTGAATCCTTTCGGGTGACGCGCCCGTTTCGTTTGGACCCGCGCGGGTGGCGAAATTGGTAGACGCACCAGGTTTAGGTCCTGACGCCCGCAAGGGTGTGGGGGTTCGAGTCCCCCCCCGCGCACCACTGACCTCTGAAGGCTGAGAACACCATGGCTGTTACTGTTGAAACGCTCGAAAAACTTGAACGCAAGATGACGCTGACCCTTCCGGTCACGGACATCCAGAACGAGGTCCAGGCCCGTCTGCGCAAGCTGGCGCGTACCGTCAAGATGGATGGTTTCCGCCCCGGCAAGGTGCCGCTCAATGTCGTCGCCCAGCGTTACGGTTATTCGGTGCACTACGAGGTGATGAACGACAAGGTCGGTGAAGCATTTGCCTCGGCCGCCAATGAGGCCCAATTGCGGGTTGCCGGTCAGCCCCGAATCAGCGAGAAGGACGGCGCCGAAGAGGGGCAAATGGCGTTCGACGCCATTTTCGAGGTGTACCCGGACGTCACGATCGGTGATTTGAACAGTGCCGAGATTGAACGCGTCTCGGCCGAGGTGTCCGACGCGGCGATCGATCGCACCATCGAAATCCTGCGCAAGCAGCGTCGGACTTTCGCCCAGCGTGCCCATGACCAGGCGGCACAGGATGGTGATCGGGTCACAGTGGACTTCGAGGGCAAGATCGACGGCGAAGCCTTTGCCGGAGGCAAAGCGGAGGACTTCCAGTTCCACGTCGGCGAAGGCCAGATGCTCAAGGAGTTCGAAGACGCCGTGCGCGGCATGAAGACCGGGGAAAGCAAGACCTTTCCGTTGGCCTTCCCGGCGGAATACCATGGCAAGGATGTGGCTGGCAAAACCGCAGACTTCCTGGTCACGCTCAAGAAGCTGGAGGCGGCCAACCTGCCCGAAGTCAACGCCGACCTGGCCCGGGGACTGGGCATCGCCGATGGCACGGTCGAAGGACTGCGCGCCGACATCAAGAAGAATCTGGAGCGCGAGGTGAAGTTCCGCCTCATGGGCCGAAACAAGCAGGCGGTCATGGACGCGCTGATCGCCAAGGCCGAGCTGGATCTGCCCAAGTCCAGTGTCCAGGCTGAAGTGGACCGCCTGATCGAGGGTGCCCGTGCCGACCTCAAGCAACGCGGTGTCAAGGATGCCGACAAGGCGCCGATTCCTGCCGAGCTGTTCCAGGAGCAGGCCGAACGCCGGGTCCGTTTGGGTCTGGTGGTGGCTGAACTGGTGCGTGCCAACAACCTCCAGGCAAAACCGGAGCAGATTCGCGCGCATATTGAAGAGCTGGCCGCCAGCTATGAGAAACCGGCCGACGTGGTGCGCTGGTACTACGGCGACAACCGCCGCATGTCCGAGGTCGAGGCGATCGTGATCGAAAACAATGTGACCGAGTTTGTGCTCGGGCAGGCCAAGGTCACCGACAAGGCGGTGTCGTTTGACGAACTGATGGGTCAGGGCTGATCAGTCGCAGACCTTCTGCCTTTCAGTTCTGATCGAAACAGGGCTTGTGTCGAAGGGCACAGGCCCTATGTTCTTGTCGGGGCTGAAAATTCGTTACAGTCCGTCATTCAATGGAGAACACGCAGTGAGCGCACAGGAAATTTTGGGTTTAGGCATGATTCCGATGGTCATCGAGCAATCGGGGCGCGGGGAGCGTTCGTATGACATCTACTCCCGCTTGCTCAAGGAGCGGGTGATTTTCCTGGTCGGCGAAGTCAATGACCAGACTGCCAATCTGGTGGTGGCCCAGTTGTTGTTCCTGGAAAGCGAGAACCCTGACAAGGACATCTCCTTCTATATCAATTCTCCGGGCGGTTCCGTCACGGCCGGCATGGCCATTTACGACACGATGAACTTCATCAAGCCCGACGTTTCCACGCTGTGCTGTGGGTTCGCAGCCAGCATGGGGGCTTTTTTGCTCGCAGCGGGGGCCAAGGGCAAGCGCTTTTCGCTTCCTAACTCCAAGGTCATGATCCACCAGGTTCTGGGCGGTGCGCGGGGACAGGCGACGGACATAGAAATCCATGCCCGCGATATTCTGCGTACCAAGGACCAGATGAACCGCATCCTGGCGGAGCGGACCGGGCAGCCGCTCGAGAAGGTCCAGCGCGACACCGAGCGCGACTATTTCATGACAGCTGACGAAGCCCGCGAGTACGGCATCGTCGATCAGGTCATTGCCAAGCGCCCCTGATCGGGATGCCTTGTGGCGGCGTTTCTCCCCGGGGAGAACGCCGTTTTGTTTTCGCTATCATTCGTGATCCCAATTGACAGGCGTTGCCCATGGCCGAAAAAAAAGGCTCTTCGTCGGAAAAAACCCTTTACTGCTCCTTCTGCGGCAAGAGCCAACATGAAGTCAAGAAGCTCATCGCCGGCCCGAGTGTGTTTATCTGCGACGAGTGCATTGACCTGTGCAACGACATCATTCGCGACGAAATCCCCGCTGCCGCGGCGGAGTCCGACGGTCGTGGCGATCTCCCGACCCCTGCTGACCTGAAGGCCAATCTCGACCAGTATGTGATCGGGCAGGAGAAAGCCAAACGGACCTTGGCTGTGGCCGTCTACAACCACTACAAACGGCTTCGGCACCGGGAAAAAGGCAAAAAGGACGATGTCGAACTGGCCAAGAGCAACATCTTGCTGATCGGACCGACCGGCTCCGGCAAGACCTTGCTTGCGCAGACCATGGCGCGCATGCTCGATGTTCCCTTCGTGATGGCCGACGCGACCACGCTGACCGAAGCAGGTTATGTGGGTGAAGATGTCGAGAACATCATCTCCAAGCTGCTGCAGAGCTGCAATTACGAAGTCGAACGGGCCCAGAGAGGAATCATCTACATCGACGAAATCGACAAGATTTCACGCAAATCGGACAACCCTTCCATTACGCGTGACGTTTCGGGCGAAGGGGTCCAGCAGGCGTTGCTCAAGCTTATCGAGGGGACGATGGCGAGTGTGCCGCCTCAGGGTGGGCGCAAACACCCGAACCAGGATTTCCTGCAGATTGACACCACCAACATTCTGTTTATCTGCGGCGGTGCCTTCGCCGGTCTGGAAAAGGTGATTGAAAACCGGACGGAAGCGTCCGGAATCGGTTTCGGGGCGAGTGTGCGCAGCAAGCAGCAGCGCTCGATTTCAGATCTTTTCTCCGAGATCGAACCCGAAGACCTCATCAAGTTCGGTCTGATTCCGGAACTGGTCGGACGGATGCCGGTGGTCGCAACCCTTGCCGAACTGACTGAAGAAGCGTTGGTCCAGATTCTTACCGAGCCCCGTAACGCGTTGACCAAGCAGTATGCGAAGCTATTGGCCATGGAAGGGGTGGAGCTGGAAATTCGTCCTTCGGCGCTGAAGGCGATCGCGCGCAAGGCACTGGCGCGAAAAACCGGCGCACGGGGCCTGCGGTCCATTCTCGAACTGGCTCTGATAGACACCATGTTCGAGCTGCCCCACTCGGCGAATGTCGAAAAGGTCGTGATCGACGAGGCCACGATCGAAGAGAACAAGGCCCCGCTGCTGCTTTATCGCGAGGTTGCCCGCAAGGCTTGAAACGCGGGCGCGGGCATTTGCCCGTTGCCCGCAGCTTTTTTCGAACTGCTGACCCGTTGTGCCGGGGCAGGGTTGAAAATACCAGCCCGACAACCATATGACAGGGTCATAGAAAGAATCGCCATGTCCGGAAACACACCGCTGCCTATCGACCCGATCGAACTGCCATTGCTGCCCTTGCGGGACGTTGTCGTCTTCCCGCATATGGTCATTCCGCTTTTTGTCGGGCGCCCCAAGAGCATCAAGGCGTTGGAAGCAGCAATGGCGGCAGAGCGGCGCATCATGCTGGTGGCCCAAAAAACCGCCGCGAAGGATGAACCAGAGATCGGCGACATGTTCGAGGTCGGCTGTGTTTCAACGATCCTGCAGATGCTCAAGCTGCCGGACGGGACGGTCAAGGTATTGGTCGAAGGACAACAGAGAGCCCGCGTGACGCGGATCGACGAAAGCGAGACCCATTTCACTGCCTCCCTGAGCCCGCTCCCGGTCGAGCAGGGGGATCGCGATCCCGAAATTGAGGCCCTGCGTCGTGCGGTCATGCAGCAGTTTGATCAGTACGTCAAACTGAACAAGAAGATCCCGCCCGAAATCCTGACCTCGATTGCCAGCATTGATGATGCGGGGCGCCTCGCCGATACGATTGCGGCCCACTTGCCGCTGAAGCTGGAAAACAAGCAACTGGTCCTGGATCAGGCGGCGGTGAAAGCGCGCCTTGAGAATCTGTTCGGGCAACTCGACCGCGAGGTAGAAATTCTCAATGTCGACAAGCGTATCCGCGGGCGCGTCAAGCGGCAGATGGAGAAGAACCAGCGGGACTTCTACCTGAACGAGCAGGTCAAGGCGATTCAGAAAGAGTTGGGTGAAGGGGAAGACGGGGCCGACATCGAAGAGATCGAAAAGAAGATCAAGGCGGCCCGGATGCCGGCTGCAGGGCGCAAGAAGGCAGAAGGCGAACTCAAGAAGCTCAAACTCATGTCGCCGATGTCGGCCGAGGCGACCGTCGTTCGAAACTATATTGATGTTCTGGTCAACCTGCCGTGGAGCAAGCGAACCCGCATAAAAAACGACCTTTCGTACGCCGAGACAGTCCTCAATGAAGACCACTACGGACTCGAAAAAGTAAAGGACCGCATTCTCGAGTACCTTGCCGTTCAGCAGCGGGTTGACAAGGTCAAAGCGCCCATTTTGTGTCTGGTCGGCCCCCCCGGGGTGGGCAAGACTTCGCTGGGGCAGTCCGTGGCCAAGGCGACCGGGCGGAAGTATGTCCGGATGGCCTTGGGCGGAATGCGTGATGAAGCAGAAATTCGGGGCCATCGCCGCACCTACATCGGCGCCATGCCAGGCAAAGTTCTGCAGAGCCTGAGCAAGGCGGAGACTCGCAACCCGCTGTTTTTGCTCGATGAAATTGATAAGCTGGGTATGGATTTCCGGGGGGACCCATCCAGTGCCTTGCTGGAAGTGCTGGACCCGGAGCAAAACCATACATTCTCCGATCACTATGTCGAAGTGGATTTCGATCTGTCCGACGTTATGTTTGTGGCAACGTCGAATTCCATGAACATTCCGCCCGCCTTGCTCGACCGAATGGAGGTGATTCGTCTCTCCGGCTACACGGAAGACGAAAAAACCAACATTGCCACCAAGTACCTCTTGCCCAAGCAGATGCAGAACAACGGGGTCAAATCCGGTGAGCTGGAGGTAACCGAGGCTGCCGTTCGGGATATCGTGCGCTACTACACCCGCGAAGCCGGGGTGCGGTCGCTCGAGCGCGAGCTCTCCAAGATTTGCCGCAAGGTCGTCAAAGGACTTCAACTGCGCACCCTTCAGCCGGGCGTGGTTGTTGACGCCGAGAACCTGAATGAGCTGCTTGGTGTGCGCAAGTTCACCTACGGGCGTGCGGAGAAGGAAGATCAGGTCGGACAGGTTGTTGGTCTGGCGTGGACGGAAGTCGGTGGGGATCTCCTGACCATTGAGGCTGCAGTCATGCCAGGCAAAGGAGCGATCACGCGTACGGGGATGCTTGGCGATGTCATGAAGGAGTCTGTCGAAGCGGCCCGCACCGTGGTCCGCAGCCGCGCGCGGGGGCTGGGAATCCGTGATGACGCCTTTGAAAAAAAGGATATTCACATCCATGTACCCGATGGTGCGACGCCCAAGGATGGGCCCAGTGCCGGAGCCGCCATGGCGACCGCCCTGGTTTCTACGCTGACGGGGATTGCCGTCAAAGCCGATGTTGCGATGACCGGTGAAATTACGCTTCGCGGTGAAATTACG
Source organism: Curvibacter sp. T50 (assembly GCF_057219955.1). Classification (NCBI taxonomy): domain Bacteria; kingdom Pseudomonadati; phylum Pseudomonadota; class Betaproteobacteria; order Burkholderiales; family Comamonadaceae; genus Curvibacter; species Curvibacter sp. T50. The sequence goes on along the minus strand of NZ_JBXVVU010000001.1, from coordinate 1,094,440 downwards.
GCGATTGGTGGTCTGAAGGAAAAGCTTCTGGCTGCGTTGCGCGGTGGAATCCGTACGGTGTTGATTCCTCACGAGAACGTAAAGGACCTGCAGGAGATTCCCGAGAATGTCCGCAACGGCCTTGAGATTGTTCCGGTTCGCTGGTTTGATCAGGTTCTGGAGATTGCACTTTGCGGCAAGCCGGCCCCGCTGCCCGTCGATGACCTTGCCACGCCTGTTGCAACCCCGACGCCTTCGGTGGTCGCGCCGGTGGATGACTCGGTGAAGCATTGATGAGGCTGCTTTTTCCGGAAAGTGACACTGTCGGCGCAAAAGGGCGGAAATTCAGGTTATAATTTCTTTATTGCAGCAAACGATGCTTCGATGTATAGTTTGCGGTTACGCGGGAATAGCTCAGTTGGTAGAGCGCAACCTTGCCAAGGTTGAGGTCGCGAGTTCGAGCCTCGTTTCCCGCTCCAATATTCAGGAAGAAGTGCCAACATCTTCCGCTGAAAGGGAAGCCTAGCTTCCCTTTTTTGTCAGAGAGTTCGCAGAAACCCTGGCGCGGTAGCAAAGCGGTTATGCACCGGATTGCAAATCCGTGTAGGTCGGTTCGACTCCGGCCCGCGCCTCCAGAAATCCCCGGCATCGTTTGGTTGCCGGGGATTTTTTTCAGCATCGGTCCCTGCGACAATTCCTCCACCGCCTCGATGGTGAAACAGGTAGACACAGCGGACTTAAAATCCGCCGCTTGCCCGAAAGGGAGCGTGCCGGTTCGATTCCGGCTCGAGGCACCAGAAGGAACCCCATCATGAGCAGCTACGACGCCCCTTTCGAAATCCATGTTCACGGGGACATCCGCCTGCGCGCCGATGTCGGGTACGACGCGATTCAGGATGCCCTCAAGCCCCTGTGGAAGTACGCGGGTGCTCGCTCTCTGGCCGATGGTGCTGCCAGTGCCTACGAGGAAGAACCGGGCATACGTTTCGATCCGCAAAACCATGTCCTGCAGATTTGCTGGACGGTGTCCGGTGACGAGGATTTCCGCCAGGTTCTCGACGAAATGTGTATGGCGCTCAATGACCTGACCGAAACCGGTGCCGCGATCGAGGTGACCTTTTACGATACCGAGTTCGATGAGGAAGACGAGTCGGCGGAGGAAGAAGCCCGCGACGATTTTGTCCTGCTGTTTGTCGGTCCCACGCCGGCGGCCATCATGCAGGCGCAGCGCGATCTCCTGGTCCAGGACGTCATCAGCCTGATGGAGCGCCATTTCGATGCGAGCGAACTCGGCGGCGTTGTCGGCGAAATCGACCGTTTGTTCAACCAGCGGTTTGATGCTTTGGTCACTTCGCTGGAGTTGGGCAAACCTCCCCGCAGCGGGGGTGGTGGGACTGGCTCCGGCGGTCACGGAGGTGGTGGTGGCCGGCGTCCGCGCCATCTGCACTGAAAGAACGTATCGACCGGGCGGTTGCTCCTGACCGGGTGATTTGGCATTGGTAGGTCAAGGGGCGCAAGGGTCAGGAGACAGCATGGCTTCCCTCGCAAGCGAAGAGTCCCTCAATCCCGGTGTGCAACGCCGTGAAGTGTTTGCCTGGGCGATGTACGACTTTGCGAACTCCGGGTACACCACCGTTGTTCTCACGGCTGTCTTTTCGGCGTACTTTGCCGGTGCTGTCGCTGGCAAGGCTGATTGGGGGCCCCTTGCGTGGTCGGCTGCGTTGAGTGTCTCGTATGCCCTGGTGATGTTGACCATGCCTGGCCTGGGGGCCTGGGCGGACGAACGGGCCAAAAAGAAGCCACTTCTGATGATGGTCACGGCCGGTTGTGTGGTTTCAACCGCGGCGTTAGGCGGGGTGCAGCCGGGCGATGTCTGGCTTGCTGTGGTGTTGATCATTGCTTCCAACCTCTTTTTCTCCTATGGGGAATCTGTTTCGGCCGCCTTTCTTCCGGAGCTTGCTCGCGCGGATGCCTTAGGCCGGGTCAGCGGCTGGGGCTGGAGTTTTGGCTACCTTGGGGGAATGTTGGCCTTGGGCCTTTCACTGGCCTACGTAATCTGGGCGCAAGGACAGGGACAACCTGCCGCGATGTTTGTTCCGGTGACCATGCTGATCACTGCCGCCATCTATGGCCTGGCATCGCTGGTGACTTTTCGTTGGCTCAGGGAGCGAGCCACCCCGAGTCCGCGAGCCGATGGCGACAAGGGCCTTCGCGCCGCCCTTCGCCAGTTGCACGGGACGTTTCGGCAATTGCGTCACTATCCTGATTTTGCTTGGCTGCTGGCCTGCGCGACCGCCTATCAAGGAGGGGTGGCCGTCGCGATCACGCTTGCTGCCATCTATGCGGAGCAGGTGATCGGTTTCCAGCAGCAGGAAACGATGGTGCTTATTTTCGTGCTCAACATTGCCGCGGCGCTCGGGGCATTCGCCTTTGGCTACCTTCAGGACCTGCTGGGTCACAAGCGGACCCTGGCGATCACTCTGGTCGCCTGGGCCGCGACCTGTTTTCTGGCCGCTGCGACCACGACCAAGGCGGGCTTCTGGTGGGCTGCAGCCATTGCGGGCATCAGCATGGGCTCCAGCCAATCCTGCGGCCGAGCGCTGGCCGGCCTGCTGGCGCCACCCCGCCAACTGGCCGAGTTCTACGGCTTGTGGACCTTCGCAACCCGGCTGGCGAGCATCATCGGGCCCTTGGCGTACGGGCTGATCACCTGGGGAACTGGCGGAAACCAGCGGCTGGCGATTGCTTCCACGGCAGCCTTGTTTGTGATCGGTCTCGTCTTGCTGATCCCGATCCAGATTGAGCGCGGCCGCGCCGCAGCACTGGCCGATCCATCGGATGCCTGATCTGTCGGCGTTGTCAGGCTATCCTCCGGAACTGCTCCGACAGGTTGAATCGCTCCTGAGCCAGCCAGATGGCCTGTCCAGTCGTCTGTTGGACCGCTACCCGCATGCCCATGGCCTGCGTTCTGACCGGCAGCTGTACGATTTTGTCGAGCAAGTCCGGGCAAGGCACCTGCGCTCCGCCGGTCGCATCGCAAAAGTGGTCTACGACAGCAAGGTGCAATTGGCATATCAGGCTTTGGGCTTGCACGTTCGGTCCACGAAGGTCCACGGTGCCCAGCTCAAGGCGCGGCACGACATTCGTATCGCAGCGCTTTTTCGTGATGCCCCGCTGCCTTTTCTGTCGATGATCGTGGTGCACGAGCTGGCGCACCTGCGGCATCCGGACCACGACCGGGCCTTTTACCAGCTTTGTGCCCACATGGAGCCTGACTATCACCAGATCGAGCTGGATGTTCGCCTGTACCTGACGCACCTGGCGGCAGGCGGCGGCCCACTTTGGCGAGCGTGGCCCGAGGGCGTGCCAGCGAGCAGCAAGGCGGATTGATCCGCGCGGTGTCCCGAGTGCTGTCAGTTCTTGGCGGGGGCTGTGCCAATCGGGGTGTATTGAACCGAAGCAGAACCGAGTCCTAACCACTGTTGCGCGGCTCGCGCAAGCAGGGAGGGCTCGCCTGTGCTGAGGAATGAGGCACTGCCCGGCTGACCGTGGGGCCTTGCTGGATGGAGGGAGCCGGACTCTTCCAGAAGCCGACGCAACTGACGGGCGACAGGGCGACCCGGCTCCAGCAGACGCACGCCAGGGCCGACGGCGGCCTGAATGATGTCGGCGACCAAGGGGTAGTGGGTACAACCCAGGACCACGGTGTCGATTTCACCCGGTTTTGTGCCAAAAGGGCCAATACCCGTTGTATATCGGTCGATAAGTGCTATGGTTTTTTCGTTATCGGTCGTGACGGTGGCCTGTTCGATCGCTTCGGCCAGGCCATTGCAGGGTTGAAGCCGAAACCGGACCGGGCCTTCCAACGCCGCCAGCAGCCGGTTGAACTTCTCGCTGGCCAGTGTTCCTTGCGTAGCCAGCACCCCGATCACTCCTGTGGTGGTCAGCGACCGTGCCGGTTTGAGGGCCGGTTCCACGCCGACCAATGCCATATCGCCATGCTGGCGCCGCAGCCCCGCAATGGCCGCCGCCGTCGCCGTGTTGCACGCCACGACCAGGGCCTTGATGTGATGGTGGCGGCGCAGGTACGTCAGGATGGACTCGGTACGAGCGATGACATGGGTGTCATCGCGCTCGCCGTAGGGCGCGTGCCCGCTGTCGGCGACGTAGACAAAAGGCTCGGCCGGAAGCTCCGCGCGCAGCGCCTGCAAGATGCTCAGTCCGCCGATGCCGCTGTCAAAGACGCCGACCGGACGGTGATCCATGGGGGTGCGCTGCCGGGCCAACACCACGTCAGGACGTGGCGACGGCAATACCCTTGAATTCCCCGGTGGCAATGCGCCGCTGCCAATCGGCGGGGCCGGTGATATGGGCGCTTGTGCCACCGGCATCGACGGCCACCGTCACCGGCATGTCGACAACATCGAACTCGTAGATTGCCTCCATGCCCAGATCGGCAAAACCAACGACCTTGGCACCTTTGATGGCCTTGGACACCAGGTAAGCGGCTCCCCCGACCGCCATCAGGTAGGCCGACCGGTGGTTCTTGATCGCTTCAATGGCTACCGGACCCCGCTCGGCTTTGCCGACCATGGCAATCAGACCGGTTTTTGCTAGCATCATGTCGGTGAACTTGTCCATGCGGGTTGCGGTGGTTGGTCCGGCCGGACCAACCACCTCGTCGCGGACCGGATCGACCGGCCCCACGTAGTAGATCACCCGGTTGGTGAAGTCGACCGGCAGGGCTTCGCCCTTGGCCAGCATGTCCTGGATGCGTTTGTGCGCGGCGTCACGGCCGGTCAGCATCTTGCCATTGAGCAGAAGGGTCTGACCCGGCTTCCAGCTGGCCACTTCTTCTTTGGTCAGCGTATTCAGATCGACACGTTTGCTGGTTTCCGTATTCGGCGCCCAGTCGACCTTGGGCCAGAGATCCAGGCTGGGCGGATCCAGATACACGGGGCCGGAGCCGTCCATCACGAAATGGGCATGCCGGGTCGCGGCGCAGTTGGGAATCATTGCCACAGGTTTGCTGGCCGCATGGGTCGGGTACATCTTGATCTTGACGTCCAGTACCGTGGTCAGGCCTCCGAGGCCCTGCGCGCCGATGCCCAGTGCGTTGACCTTCTCGTGCAGTTCCAGACGGAGCTCTTCGACCTGAGACAGCTTCTCGCCGCGCGCCGCTTTGCCTTGAAGCTCGTACATGTCGAGCTCGTCCATCAGACTTTCCTTGGCCAGCAACGCCGCCTTTTCCATCGTTCCGCCGATCCCGATGCCCAGCATTCCCGGCGGGCACCATCCTGCACCCATGGTCGGCACGGTCTTGAGTACCCAATCAACCAGGTTGTCGCTCGGGTTCATCATGATCATCTTGGATTTGTTCTCCGAGCCGCCGCCTTTGGCCGCGACGGTGACGTCCACCGTGTTGCCGGCAACGATCTCCGTGAAGATCACGGCCGGGGTGTTGTCCTTGGTGTTCTTGCGCGCAAATTGTGGATCGTCGACCACACTGGCGCGGAGCATGTTCTCGGCGTAGTTGTATCCGCGGCGCACACCTTCGTTGATGGCGTCGTCCAGGCTTCCGGTGAAGCCCTCCCAGCGCACATCCATGCCGACTTTCAGGAACACGTTGACAATGCCGGTGTCCTGGCAGATCGGGCGGTGACCGATGGCGCTCATCTTGCTGTTGGTCAGTATCTGCGCCATCGCATCCTTGGCGGCCGGACTCTGTTCCTGGGCCCAGGCGCGCGACAGATGTGCGATGTAGTCCGCCGGGTGGTAGTAGCTGATGTACTGGAGGGCGGCCGCGATGGACTCGATCAGGTCGGCTTGCTGGATGGTCGTGGTCATGGTACTTGCAGGCTGGGCGTGTGGAGAGGCCGCTATTTTGACAGCGCGGATGACCCGGACCTGACGCGCAGGACCGGTTATGGAGCCGGACGGCGGGACTGGGGCCGTACCGTGGTCAGTGCGATTTCGACCCGGACGGCGCCGACATCAAACGGTCGGTCATTGCGATGGCGAGCGCACTGAGCAGGAACACGATATGGATGATCGTTTGCCACATCAGCACTTTCAGGTCGTAGTTGGCGGCATTGATGAAGGTCTTGAGCAAATGGATCGAGCTGATGCCGATGATCGCCGTCGCGAGTTTGACCTTGAGAACCGAGGCGTTGACATGACTGAGCCATTCCGGCTGATCCGGGTGGCCTTCCAGATTCATGCGGCTGACGAAGGTCTCGTAGCCGCCGACGATGACCATGATCAACAGATTGGAGATCATCACGACATCGATCAGTGCCAGCACGACCAGCATGATGATGGTCTCGTTCAATGCTGAAATCTGTACGTCGGATTTGTAGCCGATGCTGGTGATCAACGCCTGCAAGGCCTTCTGGCTGCCGAAAACGGCCTCCAGAAGGTGGACCAGCTCTACCCAGAAATGGAAAACGTAAACCGCCTGGGCAAGAATCAAACCCAGATAGAGCGGCAACTGCAGCCAACGACTGGCAAAAATCAGATTCGGGAGCGGGCGCAAAGGGGAGTTGTTGCCGTTATCGGAAGGACGCATGGGTGGTTGGGGGTGGTGAACGGGTGGGCGATTGTAGGGCTGGGCCGTGACGCCGTTCCCGATATCATCGATTTGTAATCTGGCCGACAGTCAGTAGTTTGTAAGAGCTGGAAACGACAGTTCACGGGTTCTTATCCGCCACCCATCTACCTGAGGAGATTCCAATGAGTGCAACATCCGGTGAAGGCGCCGCAAATTTCTATCTGCCCAGCGAAGCGTTTGTCAAGAATGCGACGGTTTCCGGCATGGATGCCTACCATGCCCTGTGCAAGGAAGCCGAAACGGATTACGAAGGCTACTGGGCTCGCCTCGCCCGTGAACTGATCAGCTGGAAAACGCCGTTCACGCAGGTTCTGGACGACAGTAACGCGCCGTTCTTCAAGTGGTTTGCCGACGGACGCCTGAACGCCTCCTACAACTGCCTGGACCGCAATGTCGAACGCGGCCTGGGTGACAAGACCGCCCTGATTTTCGAAGCCGACGGCGGCGAAGTGACGAAGATCAGCTACAAGGACCTGCTGGCCAAGACCTGCCAGATTGCCAACGGTCTCCGCTCCATTGGTATCGGCAAAGGCGACCGCGTCATCATCTACATCTCGATGTCGATTGACGGTGTGGCAGCGATGCAGGCCTGCGCCCGTATCGGCGCGACACACTCGGTGGTTTTCGGCGGATTCTCGGCGCAGTCCCTGCGTGACCGGATTGAAGATACCGGCGCCAAGGCGGTCATCACGGCCGACCATCAGATTCGTGGCGGCAAGCAGCTGCCGCTGAAATCCATCGTCGATGAAGCATTGTCGCTGGGCGGCTGTGACACGGTCGGTAATGTGCTTGTTGTCAAGCGCAGCGGCGCCGAAGTCGCCATGACGGCCGGACGTGACCGCTGGATGGCCGATGTAGTCGCCGGTCAGGCCGACACCTGTGAGCCAGAATGGGTCGAGTCCGAGCATCCCCTGTTCCTGCTCTATACATCGGGCTCCACAGGCAAACCCAAAGGTGTGCAGCATTCCACCGGCGGCTATCTGCTGCATGCCGCGCTGACCACCAAGTGGACCTTCGACCTGAAGGCAGACGACGTGTTCTGGTGCACGGCCGACATCGGCTGGGTGACGGGTCACACCTACATCACCTACGGCCCGCTGGCGCTCGGCGGCACCGAAATCGTTTTCGAAGGTGTGCCGACCTACCCGGATGCCGGCCGTTTCTGGAAGATGATCCAGGACCACAAGGTCAGCATTTTCTACACCGCGCCCACCGCCATCCGTTCGCTGATCAAGGCTGCCGAGTCCAATGACGCCGTGCATCCCAAGAGCTACGACCTTTCCAGCCTGCGCCTGCTGGGCTCGGTCGGGGAACCGATCAACCCGGCCGCCTGGGAGTGGTATCACAAACATGTCGGTGGCGGACGTTGCCCGATTGTCGACACCTTCTGGCAGACTGAGACCGGCGGCCACATGATTACGCCGCTGCCTGGTGCCACACCGATGATTCCGGGTTCGTGCACATTGCCGTTCCCCGGTATTCAGGCGGCGATCGTGGATGAAACCGGCAAGGACGTGCCCAACGGCCAGGGCGGTATTCTGGTGGTCAAGAAGCCGTGGCCTTCGATGATTCGCACCATCTGGGGTGACCCCGAGCGCTTCAAGAAGAGCTACTACCCGGCTGATTTCCAGGGTAAGTACTACCTCGCCGGTGACGGTGCCATCCGCGACGTCAATACGGGCTACTTCACCATCACGGGCCGCATTGACGACGTACTGAACGTTTCCGGGCACCGCATGGGCACGATGGAAATCGAATCGGCCTTGGTGTCCTGCACCGAACTGGTGGCTGAAGCGGCGGTGGTCGGTCGCCCGGACGATACGACCGGGGAAGCCATCTGCGCCTTCGTGGTGCTCAAGCGCCCGCGCCCCACCGGGGACGAAGCCAAGGCGATCGCCAAGCAGCTGCGTGACCATGTCGGCAAGGAAATCGGCCCGATCGCCAAGCCCAAAGACATCCGCTTTGGCGAAAACCTGCCCAAAACCCGTTCGGGCAAGATCATGCGCCGTCTGCTGCGCTCGATTGCCAAGAACGAGGCCATCACGCAGGATACCTCGACGCTGGAAAACCCGGCGATCCTGGAGCAACTGGGCGAAAACTACTGATAGCCTGGCGGCGGGCTCGTCCCGCCGGCCTGTGCGCAGGCCAAAGAAAAAGCCCGCAGAAGCGGGCTTTTTGCTTTGTGCGAATGCGCAGATTATTTGGCGGCAAGCACCCAGGCAGCCAGCTTCTTGGCTTCCGCTTCGCTGACCTGCGGGTTGGCGGGCATCGGCACCGCACCCCAGACGCCGGAACCACCCTTGACAATCTTGGCAGCCAGCTTGTCGGCGGCGGTTTTGTCGGCCTTGTATTTGGCAGCGACTTCCTTGTAAGCCGGGCCGACGAGCTTCTTGTCAACCGCGTGGCAAGCCATGCAGTTTTTGGCCTTGGCCAGAGCTTCGTCGGCCAGAACGGGGGTGGCAACCGTGACAGCGGCAGCCAGAACAAACAGAGCGCGTTTCATCGTGATTTCCTTTTGGGGTTGGGGTACAGTAGTCTGAACGCAATTGTAGTGTTGCCGGTTGACGTGGACTTGACGTTTGCCCGGGGATGCTGCTTCGGAGACCGCCATGTATTTGCTGGGTATCGGAGTCATACTTTTGTTGCTGAAGGTGTTGGAGGTCGCGCCCGTTGCCGGCTGGCATTGGGCGTGGATCCTCACGCCTTTCGGGCTGGCAGCGGCCTGGTGGGCGGTGGCCGACGCCACAGGCTACAGCAAACGCAAGGCGATGGAAGCCATGGAGAAACGCAAGCAGGATCGGATCGAGAAGCAGCGCGAATCTCTGGGCATCGCGCCACGCAAACGTCGTTGACATTTCAGTGGGCGGTTTCGCCGGGCCAAGCCGCGCGGCGAAGCCCGCTCAGTCGGAGGGGCTTCGTCGACAAGAAGAGGGCTGCGCGATAATCCGAGCGCGTTTTCTTCCCTCCCGGACTTGTCAAGGCTCCTGAACATGCCCCAATACCGCTCCAAGACCTCCACCGCCGGCCGCAACATGGCGGGCGCCCGTGCGCTGTGGCGCGCCACCGGCATGAAGGATGGCGACTTCAGCAAGCCCATCATCGCCGTAGTCAACTCCTTCACCCAGTTCGTGCCGGGTCATGTGCACCTCAAGGACCTGGGGCAGTTGGTCGCCCGCGAAATCGAGGCGGCGGGCGGTGTGGCCAAGGAGTTCAACACCATCGCCGTCGATGACGGCATCGCGATGGGCCACGACGGCATGCTGTATTCGCTGCCCAGCCGCGACGTCATCGCCGACAGCGTGGAATACATGGTCAACGCCCACTGCGCGGACGCCATGGTGTGCATCTCCAACTGCGACAAGATCACGCCCGGCATGCTGATGGCTGCGATGCGCCTGAACATCCCGGTGGTGTTTGTCTCTGGCGGCCCCATGGAGGCCGGCAAGGTGCGCCTGGCCAACCCGGCCACGCAGACCATCGAGTTCAAGAAGCTGGACCTGATCGACGCCATGGTGATGGCCGCCGACGACAAGGTCAGCGACGCCGACTTGGCCGAAGTGGAGCGTTCCGCGTGCCCGACCTGTGGCTCCTGCTCCGGCATGTTCACCGCCAACTCGATGAACTGCCTGACCGAAGCGCTGGGCCTCTCGTTGCCGGGCAATGGCACGGTGGTGGCCACCCATGCCGACCGGGAGCAGCTGTTCAAACGCGCCGGGCGCCTGGCGGTCGAGTTGTGCCAGCGGTATTACGAGCAGGACGACACCAGCATCCTGCCGCGGTCCATGGGTTTCAAGGCGTTCGAGAACGCCATCGCCCTCGATATCGCCATGGGCGGCTCGACCAACACCATTTTGCACATCCTGGCGATTGCGCAGGAGGCGGAGATCAACTTCACCATGGCCGACATCGACCGCATGTCCAGGCTCGTGCCGCAGTTGTGCAAGGTGGCGCCCAATACCAACAAGTACCACATTGAAGACGTGCACCGGGCCGGTGGCATCATGGGCATTCTGGGCGAGCTGGATCGCGCCGGACGCCTGCATACCGACGTGCCCACGGTGCACAGCAAGACGATGAAAGACGCGCTGGATGAATGGGACGTGGCGCGCAACCCCTCGGATGCCGTCAAGACCTTCTACATGGCCGGCCCTGGCGGTATCCCGACCCAGGTGGCCTTCAGCCAGAATGCGCGCTGGCCCAGCCTGGACACCGACCGCGCCGAAGGCTGCATCCGCTCTGTCGGGCATGCCTTCAGCCAGGAAGGCGGCCTGGCGGTGCTGCGCGGCAACATCGCGCTGGACGGCTGTGTGGTCAAGACGGCCGGGGTGGACGACAGCCTGCTGGTGTTTGAAGGTCCCGCCCACGTGGTCGAGAGTCAGGACGAGGCGGTCGATCACATCCTGAACGACCAGGTCAAGGCGGGCGATGTGGTGATCGTGCGTTATGAGGGCCCGAAAGGCGGCCCTGGCATGCAGGAAATGCTCTATCCCACCAGCTACATTAAGTCCAAAGGCCTGGGCAAGGCCTGCGCGCTGCTGACCGATGGGCGCTTCTCTGGCGGCACGTCGGGCCTGTCGATCGGTCACGCCTCGCCGGAGGCCGCGGCGGGTGGGGCGATCGGCCTGGTCCGCACCGGTGACCGCATCCGTATCGACATCCCGAACCGCACGATCAACGTCCTGGTGTCGGACGAAGAGCTGGCCGCGCGACGGGTGGAGCAGGACAAGCGGGGCTGGAAGCCCGCCCAGCCCCGGCCACGCAAGGTGTCGGCCGCGCTCAAGGCCTATGCCAAGCTGGTGATGTCGGCCGACAAAGGCGCCGTGCGCGACCTGTCGCTGCTGGATTGATCGGCGTTTCGAACTTGAAAAGGGGCCATCGGCCCCTTTTTTTCGTCTCCCGGCGGGGTGAAGGCGCGCGGTCTTTGCGTTGGATCAAACTTTTTCGGGATGGCGTGCATAAAAATGCATGCATTGAAATTCACGAAAAGCAACATAGTGCATTTCACTGGATTCACCCCCGACCATCAGGAGACCCCATGAGCGAACCCACCGAACTTGTTGAAGAAGCCGCCGCCGTCCAGAGCGACGCGTTTGTCGCGGTCAATTACGACGACCGCATTCCGAACAACGTCGATCTGTCCAGCGACAAGCAGCTGCAGCGCGCGCTGGAAACCTGGCAGCCCAACTACGTGGACTGGTGGAAGGAAATGGGCCCGGACGGCTTCCAGGAGGCCGAGGTCTACCTGCGCACCGCCGTGGGCGTGGACCCGAGCGGCTGGGCCAAGTTCGGCCACGTGAAGATGCCCGAGTATCGCTGGGGCATCCTGCTGGCGCCCAAGGAAGAAGGCCGCACCATCCCCTGCGGCCGCCACAAGGGCCAGCCCGCCTGGCAGGAAGTGCCGGGTGAATACCGCTCGCTGCTGCGCCGGCTGATCGTGGTGCAGGGCGACACCGAGCCAGCTTCTGTGGAGCAGCAGCGCTTCCTGGGTGCCACGGCGCCCTCGCTCTACGACATGCGCAACCTGTTCCAGGTGAACGTCGAGGAGGGCCGCCACCTGTGGGCCATGGTCTACCTGCTGGTCAAGTACTTCGGCAAGGACGGCCGGGAAGAAGCCCAGGCGCTGCTGGAGCGACGCTCCGGCCACGAGGACAACCCCCGCATCCTGGGCGCCTTCAACGAGCGCACGCCCGACTGGCTGTCGTTCTTCATGTTCACCTACTTCACCGACCGCGACGGCAAGATGCAGCTGGCCGCGCTGGCGCAGTCCGGGTTCGACCCGCTGTCGCGCAGCTGCCGCTTCATGCTGACCGAAGAGGCGCACCACCTGTTCGTCGGTGAAACCGGCGTCGGCCGCACCATCGAAGCCACTTGCAACGCGATGAAGGCCGCCGGCATCAGCGACCCGTACGACAAGGCCGCAATCCGCAAGCTCGGCGTGGTGGACCTGCCCACGCTGCAGAAGAAGGCCAACTTCCACATGTCGGTCACGCGCGACCTGTTTGGCTCGGAAATTTCCTCCAACGGTGCCGAGGCCTTCAGCTCCGGCCTGAAGGGCCGCTTCAACGAAAGCGCGCTGCAGGACGACCACCAGCTGGAAAACGCCACTTACCCGGTGCTGCGTGTGGTGGACGGCAAGCTGGTGACCGAAGAGGTGCCGGCGCTGCGCTCCATCAACAGCCGCCTGCTGGACGACTACATCGCCGACTGCCAGGGGGGCATTGACCGCTGGAACAAGGTGATCGAGAAGGCCGGTATCGACTTCCGGTTCACCCAGCCGCACAAGGCGTTCAACCGCAAGATCGGCGAGTTCTCGCGGGTGCGGGTGAATCCGGCCGGCGAGATCCTGACCGAGGAAGCCTGGCAGGCCGGGCAGGGCGAGTGGCTGTGCAACGACGACGACTACGCGCACATCAACGCGCTGATGAAGCCCTGCTTCGAGCCCGGAAAATACGCCAGCTGGATTGCGCCGCCCCGCGTGGGCATCAACAACCAGCCGCAGGACTTCGAGTACGTGCGCATCGAGCATTCCTGATCGTGGGGAGTCGGCCCGGCATGGCTTGCGGCACAATCGCAGCCCATGCTGAACCACCCGCAAATTGATCCGGTTGCCCTGCAGATCGGGCCCCTGGCCATCCATTGGTACGGCCTGACCTATCTGGCCGCATTCGGCCTGTTCCTGTACCTGGGCTTTCGGCGTTTGCGTCACCCGCCGTTTGCGACGCTGGCAGGTTCCTCCGCCTGGACTCGCCAGGATGTCGAAGACATGTTGTTCCTGGGCGTTCTCGGTGTCGTCGCCGGCGGACGTCTGGGTTATTGCCTGTTCTACAAACCCGGCTACTACGCCAGCCATCCGCTGGAGATCTTTGCCGTCTGGCAGGGCGGCATGAGCTTTCACGGCGGCATGCTGGGCGTGATGGCGGCGATGGCCTGGTTTGCGCGTTCGCGCAGCAAACCGTTCCTGCAGGTCATGGACTTCGTCGCCCCCTGTGTTCCCACCGGCCTGGCGGCGGGGCGGATTGGCAACTTCATCAATGGCGAACTGTGGGGCCGTGTGGCGGATCCGTCGCTGCCCTGGGCCATGGTGTTCCGGGGTGCCGGCAGTTCGGCCCGGCATCCCTCGCAGATCTACCAGTTTCTGCTCGAAGGCCTGTTGTTGTTTGTTCTGCTGTGGCTGTACGCCCGCAAAGAGCGTGCCCCGGGCCAGGTGGCGGCGGCGTTCCTGGGCGGGTACGGCCTGTTCCGCTTCATCGCCGAGTTTTTCCGTGAACCCGACGCCCATCTCGGCCTGCTCTCGCTGGGGATGAGCATGGGCCAGTGGCTGTGTGTGCCGATGATCGCCGGTGGGGCAGCCCTCTGGTGGTGGTTCGGCCAGCGCGCCGCAGCGCCAGGCGGTCGCTGAGCCCTCCCTTGCGCGCCAGCGGGGTCGTCCCGCCCCCCGTCCGACGGTCCGGACAGGCCGTTTCGGGTGTTTTTGCCCGATACCCAGCGTAAAAAGGTATTTTTACGCTATCGTAAATATAGCGATTTTTGCTTCTCAGGGTTTGTCCTGAGCACGATGCCCTTGCCGCTGCAGTGCAGACTGATCAGAATTACCGGTAATTACAGGAAATTATCACCATCGTTACCCCCATGTCCGTCCACCCCCTCGGTCTCCGTTCGGTTGCGCAATCCCTGCATGATTCGGTTGCGGACCGTCTGCGCGAGCTGATTTTCGATGGCCATCTGGAGCCCGGCAGTTTTGTTGATGAGCCCGCGCTGTGCGAGCGCCTGGCCATTTCGCGCACCCCGTTGCGCGAGGCGCTCAAGGTGCTGACGGCCGAAGGTCTGGTGCGGCATGAGCCCCGCCGGGGCTGTTTCGTCAGCCAGATCACGGAAAAGGATCTGGACGACATCTTTCCGGTCATTGCGCTGCTGGAGGGGCGCTGTGCCCATGAGGCGGCGCTGAATGCCACGGACGCCGATCTGCGGGCCCTCACCAGTCTCCACGACCGGCTGCAGGCGCATGCCCGCGCGGGAGAAATCTCCGAGTACTACGCCGCCAACCTGGCCATCCATGAAGCGATCATCACGCTGGCGGACAACCGGTGGCTGGCCCTGGTGATTGCCGATCTGCGCAAGCTCCTCAAGCTGGCCCGGCTGCAGCAGTTGCATGCACCCGGCCGCCTGGAGCAGAGCCTGGCCGAGCACCTGGCGGTGTTTGCAGCGCTGCAGGCCCGCGATGCCGAGGGTGCCGAGGTGGCGATGCGCACCCACCTGACCCGCCAACGGGCCGCATTGCGTGAGCTGGCCCGCCTGCGGCGCCTGCAGGCGCTGGGCTGAGCCCCAAACCGATGGCGCCGCAATCATGAACACCCCCGCCTGGATACCCCGCCGCGTCGCCGGTTTGCTGTCGGAGCGGAAAAATCCGCAAAAGCAGGCCAAACCCATCGTAAAACAGTCTCCAGCAGCTACAGAAAAGATAGTAGAGACGGCGGTGCCCGCGCGCACCACGGCAGAGCGCCTTGCCGCGACGCTGCGCCAGACAGGCGAAGCCTTGTCGCCGCGCCAGTTGCGGCGCCTGCACGACGACCTGCGCGCCATCATCGACCCCACCGTCAGCGAAGTCGAAGGCGGCCGCCGGGCCCGGACCCTGGTCGACTGGTACACGCAGGCTCCGGCGGAGCAGCGTCAGGACCTGTGGCGGCTGATGAGCGAACAATTCATGGCGGACCCCGAGACGGTGCGTGCCGCCCAGGCCCAGTACACGGCCGCTGTCGGCACACCGGACGAAGCCGCCGCCGAGGTGCTGGTGCGCCGGGCCACCGTCTCGCCGCGGCGGCGTCTGTTGCAGCGTTTCAGTGTCAATCCCGATGGCATCCGGTTTCTGGTCGACCTGCGCGCCGAAATGCAGGCGGCGCTGAAAGGCGAGCGCCGCCTGTACGCCCTCGACGTCGAGATGGAGTACATGTTCTCGACCTGGTTCGACGTTGGCTTTCTGGAACTGCACCGCATCAGCTGGGACTCGCCGGCCTCGCTGGTCGAAAAGCTCATTCGCTATGAGGCGGTGCACGACATTCGCAGCTGGGACGACGTCAAGAACCGGCTGGACTCCGACCGGCGGTGCTACGGCTTTTTCCATCCCCGCCTGCCCGGCGAGCCGCTGATCTTCGTCGAGGTGGCCTTTACCCCCGACATCGCCGACAGCATCACGCCGCTGCTGGACGAAAAGGGCGCGCCCGCCGATCTGCAACGCGCCCGCACGGCCATCTTCTATTCGATCAGCAACACCCAGCCGGGGCTCAAGGGTGTGAGCTTCGGTGATTCGCTGATCAAACGGGTCGTCGAGACCTTGCAGGCGGAATTGCCCCGGCTGCGCACCTTTGCCACGCTGTCGCCGATACCGGGGCTGCGCAGCTGGCTTAGCCGGCAAGCGGCCACCTTGCTGGAATGGACCCCACCGCGCGAGCGCGACGAGCTGGCGCGCGCGCTGGGCCCGGAACCGCTCACGCCCGTGTCCTTGCTGGCGGCGCTGGACCGGGCGGCGGCCGGTGACAGCGACGGTGCCGTGGCGCGGTGGCTGCAGCGCTGCGCCGCGCAGTACCTGGCCCAGGCCCGTGTGCAGGGACGCCCGGCCGATGCAGTGGCGCGTTTCCATCTGGGCAACGGCGCCCGCATCGAGCGAATCAACTGGGCGGCGGACCCGTCCCCGAAAGGCATGCGCCAGTCCTGGGGGGTGATGGTCAACTATCTGTATGACCTGCCGCGCCTGGACCGCAACCGGGCCGTGCTGGCCCGCGGCAAAGCGGCCGCGTCCGCTACCATCGCCGGCTTGTGCCTGCGCGAAATTTCCCCTGAAACCACCGGAGACAAACCATGAAAAACTTGCTTGCGCGTCGTGACTTTCTGGCCTGGACCGCTGCCGCAGCGGCGGCGCCGCTGGCCCATGCCCAGGCGGCCTGGCCGACCCGCCCCGTGACCATGGTCGTGCCGTTTCCCGCTGGCGGCGGCACCGACGCCTTTGCCCGCCCGATGTCGGCCCAGTTTTCCCGGCTGACCGGGCAGCAGCTCATCATCGACAACAAAGGCGGCGGCGGGGGCACGGTGGGGGCCGCTGCGGCGGCCAAGCTGGCACCGGACGGCTATGGCCTGTTCATGGGGGCGGTGCACCATGCCATTGCGCCCTCGGTCTACCCCAGACTGTCCTATGACATCGAGGCAGACTTTGTGCCGCTCATCCTGGTCGCACGGGTACCGCAGGTGCTGGTGGTCAACCCGCGCAAGATCACGACGGCGAATTTCAAGGAGTTTCTGGACCTGGTCAAGCGCAGCCCGGGCAAGCTCAACTACGGCTCGGCCGGCAGCGGCACCTCGCACCACCTGGCGGGCGAACTGTTCAAGCAGCAGACCGGAACCTTCATCACGCACATTCCGTATCGTGGCGCCGGGCCGGCCCTGCAGGACCTGATTGCCGGCAACGTGGACATGATGTTCGACGGGCTGGGCTCGTCGGCGGCCCACATCAAGGGCGGGCGCATCAAGGCACTGATGGTGGCCGGCCGCACGCGCAACCCGGCGTTTCCGGACGTGCCGTCGTCGCGGGAGCTCGGCCTGCCTGACTACGACGTCAGCACCTGGTACGGCATCTGGGCGCCCAAAGGCACGCCCGCCGACACGCAGGCACGCATCATCGAAGCCATTCGCAACGCCTGCCTGACCCCGGAAAACCGCCAGGTCTGGGCCAACCAGGGGGCCGAGTTCGCAGACCTGCAAGGCGGCGCCTTCGGCGGCTTCATCAAGCTGGAGGTGCAGCGCTGGGCCAAGGTCGTGAAGGCGTCCGGTGGTGTCCGGATCGATTGAACTGGCGCGTGACGGTGCCACCGCGACCGTCACGCTGACCCATCCCGGCAAGCTCAATGCCATGTCGCGGGCCATGTGGCGCCAGCTGCGGTCGGTTTTTGTCCAGCTTGCGGACGCGCCCGGCGACCTGCGTTGTGTCATCGTGCGGGGGCAGGGCGGGCAGTTCTGCGCCGGCGGCGATATTGCCGAGTACCCGGCGTTCCGCTTCCGCGAAGACGGTCTGCGCGATTTTCACGAAGGCGATGTCTGGGGCGGGCTTTCTGCCATGTTGGCCTGTGAGCTGCCGCTGATCGCGCAGATCGAGGGCCATTGCATGGGCGCGGGCATGGAAATCGCCAGCTGCTGCGACATCCGCGTGGCCGGTGCATCGGCCCGCTTTGGCGCACCCATAGGACGGCTTGGCTTTCCCATGGCGCCGCGTGAGGCGCAACTGGTGGCATCCGCCGCCGGCGAGCTCACCGCGCGCGAAATGCTGCTTGAAGGCGCGGTGCTGGACGCGCCACTGATGCTGGCGCGCGGATTCCTCAACCGTGTGGTGCCGGATGACGCCGTGCCCGCCGAGGTGCATGCGCGTGCCGTGCGGGTCGCCGCCATGGCGCCGCAGGCGGCGCGGCTGAACAAACGGACACTTCTGGCATTAAAACAGGCAATACCCAGCACAAATGCGTCTTCCGATGCTATGGATAACATAGTTTCCGGGGCCTACGCCTATGCCGACAGCGCCGAACATCGTGAGGGTGTCGGTGCTTTCCTGGAAAAGCGCCGCCCCGATTTCTGACTCCCTTTGCAGTCCCGGACCATGAAACAAGCCAACCAGAACCTTTTTGCCGCGCTGCGCGCCGGCTTTCCCGCTGACCTGGACGCCATCGCGGTGGAAACCGCCGAGGCCGGCGCGCCCGCCTTGCGCTACACATGGCGCGACCTGGACCGCGCCACCGCCATGATCGCCAACCTGCTGCAATCGCTGGACATCCCCGATGGCAGCCGCATCGCGGTGCAGGTGGAGAAATCGGTCGAGGCCATGATGCTGTACCTGGCCACGCTGCGCGCCGGTTACGTATTCCTGCCGCTGAACACCGCCTACCGGAGCGCCGAGATCGAATATTTCATCGGCAATGCGGAACCCGCCGTCGTGGTGTGCAGCCCGCAGAACTTCGGCTGGGTCAGCAAAATCGCGTTCACTGCGGGCACCCGGCATGTGTTCACGCTGGGCGACGACCGCAGCGGCAGTCTGCTGGAGCGGGCCGCCCACTGCAGCGACCAGCAGGTGCCGGCGTTCCGGCGCGACGACGATCTGGCTGCCATCCTGTACACCAGCGGCACCACGGGCCGCAGCAAGGGCGCGATGCTCTCGCACGGCAACATGCGCTCCAACGCAGTCATGCTCAAGGACTACTGGGGATGGCGAAAGGGCGATGTGCTGATCCACGCACTGCCCATCTTCCATGTGCACGGCCTGTTCGTCGCCATCCACGCGGCGCTGCTCAACGGCAGCAAGATGATCTGGCTGGGCAAGTTCGACCCCCGGATCGTCATCGACAGGATGCCGGAGGCGACGGTCTTCATGGGTGTGCCCACGCTGTACGTGCGTTTGCTGGCCGAGCCCGCGCTGACCCGCGAGGCGGCCCGAAACATGCGCCTTTTCATCGCCGGCTCCGCACCGTTGCTGCTCGAAACCTTCACCGAATGGCAACAGCGCACCGGTCACACCATTCTGGAGCGCTACGGCATGAGCGAAACCATCATGCTGACCTCCAATCCCTACGCGGCCGACCCGCGCTTCGGTAACCAGAGCGAACGCCGGGGCGGCACCGTGGGCTTTCCGCTGCCGGGGGTAGGCCTGCGGGTGCGGGGCGACGACGGCGCCGACCTGTCCGTCGGCGAGATCGGCGGCATCCAGGTCAAGGGCCCGAATGTGTTCAGCGGCTACTGGCGCATGCCCGAAAAGACCGCCGAGGAGTTCACCGCCGACGGCTGGTTCAAGACCGGCGACGTCGGCAAGGTGGACGAGCGCGGCTACGTCACCATTGTCGGCCGCAGCAAGGACCTGATCATCTCCGGCGGCTACAACGTCTATCCGGCCGAGATCGAGGGCACCATCAACGAGATGCCGGGGGTTGCCGAAAGCGCCCTGGTCGGGGTGCCGCACCCGGATTTCGGCGAAGTCGGTGTGGCGGTGGTGATCGCCAGACCCGGCGCCACGGTGCAACCCGAGGCCGTGATTGCCGACCTCAAGTCCAAACTGGCGAATTTCAAGATTCCCAAGCGCTGCTTCGTCGTGGCCGAACTGCCGCGCAACAGCATGGGCAAGGTGCAGAAAAACCTGCTGCGCGACCAGTACAAGACCTTGTTTGTCTGACGCGAGGGGTATGGAACCGAAAAAAGCCCGGCGTCAGCCGGGCTTTTTACTTTTTTTTCGATAGCGGAGAATGACCTTTTTACGCTGGGTATCGGCCATTTTCGCCTGAAATCAGCGCAAAACCAGCACGGGGACCGTGGAATGGGTCAGAACCTGCTGGGTCTCGCTGCCGAGCAAGAGCCGCTTGATGCCTTTGCGGCCGTGGGAGGCCATCACGATCAGGTCGGCCTTGTGCTTCTTGGCGGCAGCGATCAGCGCATCGGAGACCAGATCGGACTTGACCGTCACCGCCTTGACCGCCACCCCTTTGGCGGTTGCGGCCTTCTTGACGGCATCCACCACGGTCTGCCCTTCGTCAAGCCACTGCTTTTCGACGCGGGCCACGTCTTCGGTCGACAGGGGAATGGAACCCTCGAAATAGCTTTGCGGATAGCGGGGGATGACTTTGACAGCCACCAGCTCGGCGCCACTCAGGGCTGCCAGGCCGATGGCGTGATTCACGGCCTTCTTGGACAGGGTGGAGCCATCGGTGGCAACGAGTATTTTGGTGTACATGCGGTTCTCCTGATGTGGGGGAGTGCCCTCCAGCCGGGCGCACAGGCCAACCCGTGTCGGGCACGGTTGTCAGATTAGCGTCTGGTGCGTTTGCTGTCTTGATCAAGATCAAGTGTTTGCCGGGCGCGGGACGGTACGCTCGCCTTCCATGTCCACACCCGCTGCGGCCGCCTTGGCCGACACTGTCTCTGCGCCATCCTCACTGCCTCCGGCCCCCGGCGGCCGGCCGGTCGACGACCGCACGGCCTGGAGCTTGCTGGATGATCCGCAGGAGTGGACGTCTTTCAGCCGTCCGGTACCGGATCAGCCCTCGTGCTGGGAATCCAACGTGGTCTTTGAGGGCATGCATTGCGCCGCCTGCGCGCTGACCATCGAAGACGCCGTGCGCGCCGTGCCCGGGGTGCAGTCGGTCACCGTGGGCGCGGCAAGCCATCGCGGACGCATTGTCTGGTCGGATCAGGCGGTCAGACCGTCGGACTGGATGGCGGCCGCAGAGCGGGTCGGCTACCGGCCGTTGCCCGCCGGGGACGCGTTCGCCAGCGAGCGGCGCCGTGCCGAAACCCGCACCATGATCTGGCGCTGGGGTGTCGCCGGGCTGTGCATGATGCAGGTGATGATGTACGCGTGGCCTGCTTACGTGGCCGAGCCGGGCGACATGTCCCGCGATATGGATTTGCTGTTGCGCTGGGCTTCGTGGGTGCTGTCCATTCCCGTGTTGATGTTCTCCTGCAAACCCTTTTTCGCCAATGCGTGGCGGGATTTGCGCCAGCGCAGCATCAGCATGGACCTGCCGGTGGCGCTGGGCATGATCATCACCTTCATTGTCAGCAGTCTGGGCACTTTCGAACCGGAGGGGATTTTCGGCAAGGAGGTTTTCTTTGATTCGTTCACGATGTTCGTGTTCTTCCTGCTGACCGGCCGCTGGCTGGAGCTGCGCATGCGTGACCGCACCGCCGGCGCCCTGGAGGCACTGATGAACCGCCTGCCCGACAGCGTTGAACGCCGGCGTCCCGATGGCGGGTTCGAGCGGGTCGCGGCGCGCCGGATTGCGGTGGGCGATGAGGTGCGGGTATTGGCCGGGGAAGCTTTCCCGGGTGACGGTACCGTCACCGAGGGCGCCACCCATGTCGATGAGTCGCTCCTGACGGGCGAATCGCGGCCGCTGGCACGCGGAGAGGGCAGCGCCGTCATTGCGGGCAGTCACAACCTGGGGGCACCGGTTCTGGTGCGCATCGAACGGACCGGTGACCAGACACGGTTCGCCCAGATCGTGTCGCTGATGGAGGGCGCTTCAAGCTCCAAACCCGACATTGCCCAACTGGCCGACCGGATGGCGCGGCCGTTTCTGATCGCGGTGCTGGTCTGTGCGGCGGGTGCCGCGGCTTTCTGGTGGGGGCATGACCCGGGCCATGCGCTGATGGTGGCCGTGGCGGTATTGATCGTTACCTGTCCATGTGCGCTGTCACTGGCCACCCCGGCGGCCATGCTCGCCGGCGCCGGAACGCTGGCACGGGGCGGTGTGCTGGTGCGACGGCTGCACGCCCTTGAGGTCCTGGCAACCGTCGATACGGTGGTGTTCGACAAGACCGGCACGCTGACCCGCGACGCGTTTGCCCTGGGCACGGTGACGACGCGGACGGGTTGCTCCCCGCAGCAGGCGCTGCAGATGGCGGCCGCGCTGGCCCGCCGTTCGCTGCACCCGGTCTCGCGCGCGCTGGTGCGGGCCGCAGGCGATGACGTGGCCTGGGTGACCGATGCGGTGCAGGAACATGCCGGCGCCGGAGTGCAGGGCCTGGTGCGCCGGGCGGACGGCGCTCAGACGGCGGAACCGGCGTCGATGCGTCTCGGCTCCGCGCGGTTCTGCGGCGTCGATGTGCCGCCGACGGATTCCTTGCATGCCTGCCTGGCCGACGAGGACGGCTGGCTGGCCACGTTCGAGCTTCTCGAAGATCTGCGCGATGACGCGGCCGCCAGCGTCAAAGCCTTGGCGGCGCAGGGTATCGAGGTGCAGTTGCTGTCCGGCGACGTGGCGCCGGCGGTGGCCCGGGTGGCGCGCCAGGTGGGTATAGACCAGGACCACGCCCGTGGTGGCTGCACGCCACAGGACAAGCTGGATTTTCTGCGGGCGGCGCAGGCCCGGGGACGCCGGGTGGCGATGGTCGGCGATGGACTCAATGACGGGCCGGTTCTGGCGGGCGCGCATGCGTCGTTCGCATTCGGCCAGTCCGTTCCCCTGACGCAGGCACGGTCCGATTTTGTTGTTCTGGGTGAACGGCTGAAAACGATCGGCGACAGCGTGCACCTGGCGCGCCGCACCATGGGTATCGTGCGCCAGAACCTGATCTGGGCGGCTGCCTACAACGCGGTCTGTGTCCCGCTGGCCGTGGTCGGATGGCTCCCGGCCTGGCTGGCCGGGCTGGGCATGGCCGCCAGTTCCTTGTTTGTGGTGGTCAATGCCTTGCGGCTGTCTGCCCGAACGTCAGACCCTGCGAGGGCATAAGTCATGGACATTCTTTTCCTGCTGGTTCCGTTGTCGGTTGTTCTGGTGCTCCTGATCCTGGGGGGGTTGTGGTGGGCCATTTACCGGGGCCAATTTGAGGATGTCGAGGCCGAAGGCCAGCGCATTCTGAAAGACGATTGATATTCATCAAGTTCACAAAGGGTTTACGCGGGGACACTCCCGAGGCGAACATCAAAAACGAGGTGGAAATGAAATTTGCCAATACACAAGCCACTGTCTACAACGACACCGTTGTCAGACAGTTTGCCATCATGACGGTGGTATGGGGCGTGGTCGGTATGCTGGTCGGCGTGATCATCGCCGCCCAGCTGACCTGGCCAGAGCTCAACCTGGGGATCTCCTTCCTCAGCTACGGGCGCTTGCGTCCGCTGCACACGAACGCGGTGATTTTTGCGTTCGGTGGGTCGGCCTTGTTTGCCACCTCGTACTACGTCGTACAGCGAACCTGCCAGGTTCGCCTGTTCGGTGACAAGCTGGCGGCGTTCACTTTCTGGGGCTGGCAACTGGTCATTCTGCTCGCGGCCATTTCCCTGCCGCTGGGCCTGACCACCGGCAAGGAATACGCCGAACTCGAGTGGCCGATCGACATCCTGATCACCTTGGTCTGGGTTGCGTATGCCGTCGTGTTCTTCGGCACCATCGGTACCCGCAAGGTTCGCCATATTTACGTGGCGAACTGGTTCTTCGGCGCGATGATCCTGACGGTGGCGTTGCTGCACCTGGTCAACAGTGCCGAGGTTCCGGTGAACCTGTTCAAGTCCTACTCGGCCTATGCGGGTGTGCAGGACGCGATGGTTCAGTGGTGGTACGGCCACAACGCCGTGGGCTTCTTCCTGACCGCCGGTTTCCTGGGCATGATGTATTACTTCATCCCCAAGCAGGCCGAGCGTCCGGTCTACTCCTACCGCCTGTCCATCGTCCACTTCTGGGCGCTGATCTTCACGTACATGTGGGCGGGCCCGCACCACCTGCACTACACCGCGCTGCCGGACTGGACCCAGTCGGTCGGCATGTTGTTCTCGCTGATCCTGCTGGCACCGAGCTGGGGCGGCATGATCAACGGCATCATGACCCTGTCGGGCGCCTGGCACAAGCTGCGTGACGACCCCATCCTGCGCTTCCTGATCGTGTCGCTGTCGTTCTACGGCATGTCCACGTTCGAAGGCCCGATGATGTCGATCAAGACCGTCAATGCGCTGTCGCACTACACCGACTGGACCGTCGGCCACGTGCATTCCGGCGCGCTGGGCTGGGTGGGACTGGTGTCCATGGGCTCCATGTACTACCTGATCCCCCGCCTGTTCGGCCGCAAGCAGATGTACAGCATGAAAGCCGTGGAAATCCACTTCTGGGTGGCCACGATCGGCATCGTGATTTACATCGCCGCAATGTGGATCGCCGGTGTGATGCAGGGTCTGATGTGGCGCGCGGTCAATGCCGACGGTACGCTGACCTACACCTTTGTCGAGTCCGTCAAGGCGACCTATCCGTTCTACGTGCTGCGCCTGCTGGGCGGACTGCTGTACCTGGGCGGCATGCTGATCATGCTGTGGAACGTCATCAAGACGGCAACGGTCGGCCGCGCTCAGCCGGTCACCATTCCTGCCGTCGCCGCTCACGCCTGAGGAGAACAACAACATGGCCAATCAAACCCACAGCAGCGGTCTCTCGCACGAGAAGATCGAAACCAACAACTTCCTGATGATCGTGCTGATCCTCGTGGCCGTCGCCTTCGGCGGCCTCGTGGAGATCGTGCCGCTCTTCTTCCAGAAGTCGACAACCCAGCCGATCGAAGGGGTCAAGCCCTATACGGCGCTGCAACTGGCCGGTCGTGACGTGTACATCCGCGAGGGTTGCTACAACTGCCATTCGCAGATGATCCGTCCGTTCCGTGCCGAGACGCTGCGCTACGGCCCTTACTCGGTGGCTGGCGAGTTTGTCTACGACCACCCGTTCCAGTGGGGTAGCAAGCGCACGGGCCCGGACCTGGCCCGTGTGGGCGGCCGCTACAGCGACGAGTGGCACCGCATCCACCTGACGAACCCGCGTGATGTGGTTCCCGAGTCCAACATGCCGGCCTACCCCTGGCTTGAAAAGGCGATGGTCAATCCCGCCGACATGGCGCCCAAGATGAAAGCCTTGCGTCTGGTGGGTGTTCCGTACACCGACGACCAGATCGCCAAAGCCGGTGATGAAGTCAAGGGGAAGACCGAGATGGAAGCCCTGATCACCTATCTGCAGGGACTGGGCCTGGCCCGCAAGTAAGCCGACCGCCGGGAGCAATCACCATGGACATCAACACGTTACGCAGCATCGCCACAGTCACCGTCTTTGTCGTTTTTATCGGCATCGTGGTCTGGGCCTGGTCCAAACGCAACCAGGCAGCCTTTGACGAGGCCGCGCATCTGCCGTTTGTGGAAGACGACGCCCGGCGCGACAACAAAGCATAAGGAAATCAAAATGAGCGACTTCACGAGTAATTTCTGGTCGGTCTATGTGGCTGGCATCACCATCGTCAGTATCTTGGCCTGTCTGCTGTTGCTGTGGTTCAGCGGCAAGACCAAAGCGATGACGTCACATGACAACACCACCGGCCATGTCTGGGACGGCGACCTGCGCGAAATGAACAACCCCCTGCCGCGCTGGTGGGTCTGGCTGTTCATCATCACCTGCGTTTTCTCAGTGGCCTACCTGGTCATGTACCCCGGTCTTGGCAGTTTCGGCGGCAAACTGGGCTGGAGTTCCCACGGCCAGTGGCAGGCGGAAGTGGACAAGGGCAACAAGGACGTGGCGCCGATCTATGCCAAGTTTGCTGCCATGAAGCCGGAAGATCTGGGCAAGGACGCGCAGGCCATGGCCATCGGTGACCGCCTGTTCATGAACAACTGTGCGCAGTGCCACGGGTCCGATGCGCGCGGCAGCAAGGGCTTTGCGAATCTGACCGACGGAGATTGGCTGTGGGGTGGCAACGCCGATGCGATCAAGGAGACGTTGGTCAAGGGCCGTATCGGCAACATGCCGCCGATGGCCGCTGCTGTGGGCTCTGCCGACGATGTGCGCAATGTTGCCCACTACGTGATGAGCCTTTCCAATGCTCCGCATGATTCGGTCAAAGCCAATCTGGGCAAGGAGAAGTTTGCCGCCTGCGCGGCCTGCCATGGTGCGGATGGCAAGGGGAATGTTGCCATGGGAGCCCCCAACCTGACAGACAACATCTGGCTGCATGGTTTCGGTGAGAACGCGATTGTTGCGATGATCAACAATGGAAAAGTGAACGTGATGCCGGCGTGGGAGGCCAAACTCACCCCCGAGCAGATCCACGTGCTGACCGGCTACGTATTGAACCTGTCCGCCAAGAAGTAATTCACCGGCGAAACCTGAGTTCGAAAAGGGCTCCTGCGGGAGCCCTTTGTGTTTTGAGGCGGAAAAAGCGAGCCCACCTTTGCCCGGAATTTGATGTTGCTCAAGTTCAACGGCATTAGGCGGAAGAAAGCTGCGACGGTCCTGCGGTCTTGATATTAATCAAGCCTCACGGCATGGCAGCCCCTAGACTCTGCGAATCGGGTTTACCCCCGTTTTTGTGAGCACCACCTTGAGCAACCCTGACTTAGACAAGCCTTCATCGCCCGCATCCGGCGCGGCCGGTGCTGCGGCGTACCAGCCGCTTTCAGCTGAAATAGACGCCGAAATGGTGTCTCTTTATCAAGCCCACAAGAAGATCTACCCCCGCAGCGTTTCGGGCTTGTTCTCCAGGTGGCGATGGGGTCTGGTCTTCCTGACCCAACTGGTCTTTTACGGCTTGCCGTGGCTCGAATGGGGCCAACGCCAGGCGGTGTTGTTTGATCTGGGTGCGCGGCGTTTCTACATCTTGGGTCTTGTCCTGTATCCGCAAGACTTCATCTACTTGACCGGCATTCTGGTTATCTCTGCCTTGTCATTGTTCCTGTTTACCGCGGTGGCCGGGCGTTTGTGGTGTGGATACGCCTGTCCACAGACGGTTTACACGGAGATTTTCCTGTGGATCGAAAAGCAGATCGAAGGCGATCGATCGGCCCGCATGCGGCTGGACGCTGCGCCGATGTCGGCCGAGAAGTTTTTCCGCAAGGCGGGGAAGCAGGCCGCCTGGATTGCGGTCGCATTGTGGACTGGCTTCACGTTCGTGGGCTACTTCACACCGATTCGTGAATTGGGCCTGTCTTTCGTCAACTTCGGTATGGGACCGTGGGAAACGTTCTGGGTCTTCTTCTACGGATTTGCGACTTACGGGAACGCCGGCTACATGCGGGAACAGGTCTGCAAATACATGTGTCCTTACGCCCGTTTCCAGAGCGCGATGTTTGACAAGGACACGCTGATCGTGACCTATGACGCCGAACGGGGTGAGCCGCGCGGCGCCCGCTCGAAGAAGGCGGATCCGAAGGCCCTGGGCTTGGGCTCTTGTATCGACTGCAGTCTGTGTGTGCAGGTTTGCCCCACAGGCATCGATATCCGCAAAGGACTGCAGTACGAATGCATCGGCTGCGGAGCCTGTGCGGATGTTTGCGATGAGGTCATGGACAAGGTTGGCTATCCGCGGGGTCTGGTGCGTTATTCGACCCAGCATGCGGTGGCGGAACATTGGGGCACCAGCGAAATCATCCGGCATGTCTTCCGCCCGAGGGTGATGATCTATACGGGTATCTTGCTTGCGATTGTGGTGGCCATGCTGGTCAGTCTGTCAATGCGTATTCCGTTCAAGGTCGATGTGGTTCGCGACCGCGCGGCCTTGGCGCGGATCGTCGAGGGCGGCAAGCTGGAGAATATCTACCGCCTGCAGGTCATGAATGCGACCGAGCGCAAACTGACCTTCAAGCTGCGTGCGACTGGTTTGCCCGGGCTGGTCCTGGTGTCCGAACCGGAGGTATCGGTCGAGGCGGCCCAGAATCTGTGGGTTCCTGCCACGCTGCATTTGCCCTACGATGGGGCCAAGCCCGGCTCGCATGCCATTCATTTCGAGATCGAAGCCACCGATGGGTCGGGGCACCTCACCGAAAAATCGGTGTTCATTGTTCCGCGCTAAGGAGAAGTGATGTCTGATTCAGCCAAGCCCTGGTGGAAATTTGGCCATGTCTGGATGGTGATTGCCGGCCCGGCGATTGTGGTCGTGGCAGGTTTTGTGACGCTTTACCTGGCAATCAGTACTCCGGATCCGGTGATACGAGACGAGTCCCGAACGGCGGGGAGTCTGGACCCGAAGACCTATGCCGCCAATGCTCCCGCCGGCCAGGCGCGCAATCATGCCCAGACGGGTGTGCCCTTACCGGCAGAGAAAAAGCCCTGATTGGCAGGGCACTTTCAGCGAATCAGGAGTGATGAAAAGATGCTAGCCCAACGATTGATGTGGATTGCCTGGCCTGCGTTCCTTGTGGCCGGCGTGATCGAGATGCTGGTTTTCGCCATGGTGGACCCCCAGGATCTGCACTGGTTTGGCAGTCCTTTGGCACTGTCGCGTGAGGGCGTCTACACCGTCGCCTTTTTTGTGTTCTGGGTATTGACGATGGTGTCCGGCGCCCTGACGACGCTGCTCTCACTGTCACCCTTCGAGGTCAACCGGTGCCCGTTGCCTGTGACGGACCGACCGGAGGGCTGCCCCAAGAACGGGCAGTGCAGCTGATTCAGCGTCGCCGCCGGGGCGGTCGCGTACTCATTCGCACAAGGGCTGCTGGTTGTTGACAATGTGGCGCAACGCCTCCGTATCGAGGATACGGACGTGGCGCTGTTTGACTTCCACAATCCCGTCTTCGACGAATTTCGAGAACGTGCGGCTCACGGTTTCCAGTTTCAGTCCAAGATAACTGCCGATTTCCTCCCGGGTCATCCGCAGGATCAGTTCGTGCTGAGAGAACCCCCGGGCGTGCAGACGCTGCACCAGATTCAGCAGGAAGGCGGCAAGACGTTCTTCGGCCCGCATGCTGCCCAGCAGCAGCATCACGCCGTGCTCACGCACGATTTCCCGGCTCATGATCTTGTGAACATGGTGCTGCAGGGCCGTGACCTCGCGCGAGAGCTCCTCGATACGATCAAAGGGCATCACACAAACCTCGGCGTCCTCCAGTGCGACAGCGTCGCAGGTATGGTGGTCATTGACGATGCCATCAAGGCCGATGATCTCGCCGGCCATCTGGAAGCCGGTGACCTGGTCACGTCCGTCTTCCGTCGCGATGCAGGTCTTGAAAAAACCGGTGCGGATGGCATAGAGGGAGGAGAAACGCTCGCCATTGCTGAACAAGGTGCTGCCACGCTTGACCTTTCGACGCGTTGCGACGACTTCATCGATGCGTTCCAGATCCGACGGCGCAAGGCCGACCGGCATGCAGAGTTCCCGGAGATTGCAATTGGAACAGGCGACTTTGATCGATTGGGGTGTCATGCTGGCAGGTAAATGTCGGTTTGATGGGTTCGCACCGTAGCCGTGCAGAAGGAGTTGCGCACCCGGATTCTGACATGGGTCATGACCGCGAGCGGGTACACAAGAGTAACTTGATCTTTGTCAAGGTTCAAGTGTTGACTTACGGCGACATTACTGGCTTGCTGCAAACACGAGTGCGCCGATGGAAGCTGTATCGCCCGATCTCCTGAAACGTTTTGATGTACCGGGACCCCGATACACGTCGTATCCGACTGCCGACCGCTTTGTCGAGGCCTTTGGGCAGACCCAGTACATCCAGGCGCTTGATCAGCGGCGTCAGGGCAGCGTCGGCAAGGCATTGCCCTTGTCCCTGTACGTGCACATCCCGTTTTGCGAGTCGCTGTGTTACTACTGCGCCTGCAACAAGATCATCACCAAGCACCATGAGCGGGGCGCGGAGTACCTGCGCTACCTGGGACGCGAAGTCGATTTGCACACGGCGCATCTCGGTACAGGTCATGCCGTCAGTCAACTGCACCTGGGTGGCGGCTCGCCCACCTTTCTCAGCGACGCGGAATTGCGTGACCTGATGGCGATGCTGCGGCGCAGTTTCGTACTCGTTCCGGGAGGGGAGTATTCGATTGAGGTCGATCCACGCACAGTCGATCGTGCGCGCCTGGAAACCCTGGCAGCATTGGGTTTCAACCGGCTCAGTTTCGGTGTTCAGGATTTCGACCCGGCAGTGCAGAAGGCAGTGCATCGCATCCAACCGGCCGAACAGGTGTTCGAATTGGTCGAAACCGCCCGGGAGCTGGGTTTTGAGTCGGTGAACGTCGATCTGATCTACGGTCTGCCGAAACAGACGCCGGAGTCGTTTGACCGGACCTTGGCGCAGGTGAACCAACTGCGGCCCGACCGCATTGCGCTGTACGCCTACGCCCATTTGCCCGAGCGGTTCAAGCCCCAGCGCCGGATCATTGCTGCCGAATTGCCGGTGGCCGGTTCCAAGGTGGCAATGCTTTCCCGCTCTCTCAGTGCGTTTCTGGATGCCGGCTACGTCTATGTCGGCATGGACCATTTCGCGCTACCGGACGATGCACTTGCGGTGGCGAAGCGCCAGGGCCGTTTGCACCGGAATTTTCAGGGCTACAGCACACAGCCGGATTGTGATCTGGTCGCGCTGGGGGTGTCGGCCATTGGCCGCATTGGCGCGACCTACAGTCAGAATGCCAAGACGCTGGAGGAGTATTACGACTTCCTCGACCAGGGGCAGTTGCCGATTGTCCGCGGACTGGCACTGTATCGCGACGACATACTTCGGCGCGGCGTGATCATGGCGCTGATGTGCCAGGGTGAACTGGTATTCGAGTCGATTGAGCTGGCTTACCTGATCGACTTTCGCGAGTACTTTGCCGCCGAACTGGCCGTGCTGGCTGGCATGCAGGAACGGGGCCTGGTCGAGTTGCTGGACGGCGCTATCCGCGTCACACCGACCGGCTGGTTCTTTGTCCGGGGTGTGGCCATGGTGTTCGACCGGTATCTTCAGGCCGACCGGACGCGAGCGCGGTTCTCCAAGATCATCTGATCTGCCCGCATGCAAAGCTCCCTCGCGCTGACCGCGCTTCTGATGGGTTTGCTGGGGGGACCACACTGTATCGCCATGTGTGGCGCACCCTGCGCCGGGATCGCCCAGGCGGCCGGCCCCCGTTCAACCTGGGCGCTCTGGGCCTTCCAGTTCGGTCGGGTCATAGGGTATTCCGCTCTGGGTGCGCTGGCAGCCGCTTCCGCGCAGGCTCTGGGCTGGATGACGACGCAGTCGGCAGCGATTCGGCCGTTGTGGGTGCTGATGCACCTGGCAGTGATGATCACTGGTGTGCTTTTGTTGGTACAGGCACGCCAGCCCGTATGGCTGGAAGAAGGTGCGCGGGGCCTGTGGGTCCGCGTGCGGGCCCTTCAGGCGCGCTGGGGGAGTGGCGCGCCTTTGGCCATCGGTGTTGCCTGGGCCCTGATGCCTTGCGGCTTGCTGTACTCCGGCTTGATGGTGGCGGCATTGACCAATGGGCCTCGGGATGGCGCACTGACCATGGCCCTGTTTGCGGCCGGCACCAGTGTTTCCATGCTGATTGCTCCGTGGCTTCTGTTGCGTCTGCGCGGCGGCAAGGCTGGCGAGTGGGCCATGCGCCTGGCGGGTCTGGCCCTGATCGGCGCCGCCGGATGGGCTTTGTGGATGGATCTGGCCCACGACCAGGCCCCGTGGTGTGTCACACCGCCCGTCTGAAGCGCAAGTCGCCGCTTTCAGCCGCGCAAGCCCTTGTACAACATGTAGGCCGCGAGCAGGTACAGGATGGTCGCAAATGCGCGCTTGAGCTGGCGCACGGGCAAACGGTGGGCCGCCCTGGCGCCCACCGGGGCCATCAGTACAGAGGCGCAGGCAATCACGCCCAAGGCGGGAAGCCACAGGTAGCCCAGCGTGCCCTCCGGCAGACCGGCAACACCCTGTCCGGCGATGATGTAACCGAGCGTGTTGGACGCGGCGATCGGAAACCCCAGCGCGGCAGAGGTCGCAACCGCCTGATGGATGACCACATTGCACCAGGTCATGAACGGAACGCTGACGAATCCGCCCCCCGCACCCACGAGTCCGGACAGCAGGCCGATCACACCGCCGGCCGCCCACTGACCCGCGGTTCCCGGCACCTGCCGAGTTGGTGCAGGCTTGCGATCAAGCAGCATCTGGGTGGCGGAGAAGCTCACAAAGACGGCAAAAAACAAGGCCAGCCAAGACCCTTTGAGCAGGGCAAAAATGCCCAGACTGGCCAAGGCGCC
This sequence comes from Curvibacter sp. T50, assembly GCF_057219955.1. Classification (NCBI taxonomy): domain Bacteria; kingdom Pseudomonadati; phylum Pseudomonadota; class Betaproteobacteria; order Burkholderiales; family Comamonadaceae; genus Curvibacter; species Curvibacter sp. T50. Next base: position 1,062,366 of record NZ_JBXVVU010000001.1, on the reverse strand, counting down.
CCCCAAAACGAGGCCTGGCGCAAGACCGCGCACCAGATCCCAGCGCACCGCCCCGCGCTGGTGATGCGCTCGGACACTGGAGACCGATGTGAAAACAATGGTGGCCATCGAAGTGGCAATCGCCACCTTGACCGCCAGGTCGGGATGGACGCCGCGTCCGGCCAGGATCATGGTCAGAAAGGGGACCATGAGCATGCCGCCGCCAATACCCAGCAAGCCCGCCAGGAATCCGGTGGCCAGGCCCAGCAAAGCCAGTTCAGCGATCAGCAATGGTTCCAGCAGCACAGTGGGCACAATCACAAAAGAATCGCCAGCCGGCTTCAGGGAGACGGCTGGCGAATGCAACAGGCGTCTGCGAATGCCACCGGACCGGCATCCTGAACCGGGGTTCAGGTGGGCTAGGTCAACCTGGCGTTGGGTTCATCTGACGCGAGACGATCACGCTCGCCAGGGGATGTTCCAAGCCCGGGCTCAATGAGCATTGGTTCAAGGAAATATAAAGCCCGGCAGGCACCGCAGACGCTGCCATTGTAGAGCGTAGCGGTCGCCGCCGGGTCAGAGCAATTGGCCGTCTTGCCCGAGCACGGCGTCGATGCGGTGGATGAGCGCATCGATGCGTGGATCGGCCGCTTCACCCGGCGGCGCGCCTTGCGCAGGGCCGGAAGAAGGCGCCAATGCGGCCGGCGCGGTCCCTGCGGGGGCCAGTCGGGCCTGCCACTCGCCCAGGCTGTGGTCGGTCAGTTCGAAGGCGAGGTTGAGTGCGGCCAGCACCGCGATGCGGTCGCGGGCGCGTACCTTGCCGGCGTCGCGTATGCGGCACATTGCAGTATCGACCCGTTCCACGGCCTCCAGCAGGCGCGATTCGCCGCCTTCAGGGCAACCGAGCAGGTAGCCCTGGCCCATGATCTGAATTTCGATCTGTTTCATGGCCCAAGGTCTCCGGCCGGGTCTTCCACCGGAAGGCGTTCGATAAGCGCATCAACCCGGGCACGCGCCGCGTTCAGACGCGAGCGCAAGGTGTCGCGTTCCCGCGTGACTGCCGCCAGCTCTTCGGCGAGCAGGGTATTGGTGCGCTGGAGTTCCTCGTGGCGGAGGATGAGCCTCTCGACGCGGTCGGCAAGCTGTTCGATGGGAGGGGTGGGGGCCATGGATGCCGCTGAATGTGTCCGCCCATTTTAGGGCGGGGCGGGGACTGGCGCTTACAATGTCCGGTGTTGGTGCTTGCGGTGTGGTACTCATGCCGCAGTTCAACGGGAAGCAGGAGGGAAAGTTCACAGTCGGACTGACCTAACCTGCGCTGCCCCCGCAACGGTAAGTGGACGAATCCAGCCGGATTCCGCTTGTTGTCCCATGCCACTGGAAATGCCTTCGGGCTTCCGGGAAGGCGCGGCAAGTCGCTCCACCAGCCCGGATACCGGCCAACAAGGCGGTCGTGCGGCCAGTTTGGTACGCACGGTCATGACGCCCACGCACCGTCGGGGAGGACGGTGAGGGCATCCGTTGTGTCTTTGTTTTCCATGAAAATCTCTCGTCATTGCGCGCGCCTGGCGGTCATTCCGCTGGCTTGCGCCGCCGCCGTGCCTGCGTTCGGGCAGGGGAATCTGTCCGAAACGGTGGTCACCGCCACCCGCAACAGCCAGCCGCTATCGGCCACGTTGCAGCACACCACCGTCATTACCCGCGACGCGATAGAGCGGTCCCAGGCAACCGATCTGGCCACTTTGCTGCAGCGTGAAGCGGGCCTGCAGCGCGCCCAGAATGGCGGTATCGGCACGGTGGGCACGATGTTCCTGCGCGGGGCGCCGGCGCGCCAGACGCTGGTCTTGATTGACGGCGTGCCCCAGACCCGGCAAGACGCCTCGGGGGGGGTCGGTCTGGAGCACCTCATGCTCGATTCCATCGAGCGGGTCGAGATCGTGCGTGGCAATGTGTCGGCCATTTACGGCTCGGGCGCCATCGGCGGCGTGATCCAGATCTTCACCCGTGCGGGTTCGCGCGAGCCGGCGGTCGCCATCACCGCCGAAGTCGGGCCGCGCTCCACCCGCAAAGTTGCCGTGCAGGCATCCGGGCAGGTTGGCGCGACCCGACTGGCCGCCGGGCTGTCGGACTACCGGACCGACGGCTTCTCGGCGGTCGACACCGCCCAGTTTGCCGGCGCCAACCCCGATCGAGACGCCTACGACAACCAGTCGTGGAACCTGTCGCTGGAGCACGCATTGACGCCGCAGCACGACATCGGCCTGCGCGCCAGCCGCAGCCGGGGCGATACCAGCTACGACAACCCCTATGGCGCGGCCACCGACCGGCAAACGTCGCAGAGCCGTCTGCAGCAGGCCAGTCTGTATTCCGACTACCGCTCGGGAAACTGGCGCAGCCGCCTGACCCTGTCGTCGCAGCATGACGACAGTGCCACGTCGGACAGTGGACTTTTCGGTTCGGACGACCGTTTTCGCACCGGCGCGACCACCCTGGCCTGGGTCAATACCCTGGGACTTGGCGGCGACTGGCTGGGCACGGCGGGCCTGGAATCGCAGCGTCAGCGGGTGCGCACGGCCAGCACCTCGGCATTTGTGACGCCGTACAAGGTCCAGCGTACCGCCGATGCCCTTTTCGCCGGTGTCGAAGGCCCGCTCGCGTCCGGCCAGTTGCAGTTCAACCTGCGCCACGACAAACTGGGCCCGCTGTCGGCGACCAGCGGCTTTCTGGGCTACAGCTATCCGGTATCGCCGCGACTGCGCCTCATCGCCAGCACCTCGACCGCGTTCAACGCGCCGCCGCTGGGCTATCTGTACGCACCCGGATTCGGCAATCCCGCGTTGCAACCCGAACGCGCGCGCAGCCACGAAATCGGCGTCCAGTTCGACCAGGGGCCGCACCGCCTGCGCGCGACCTGGTTTGATACGCGGGTGCGCAACCAGATCGACTACAACCCGGTCACGTTCGCGTTTGCCAACATCGGGCGTACCCGCAATGACGGGCTGGAGCTGTCTTACACCGGCAAGGTCGGGTCGACCGATCTGCGCTCGTCGCTCACGCTGCAGGACCCGGTGGATGCCAGCACCGGCAAGCCGCTGATCCGCCGTTCCAAGACGCTGTTGTCCCTGGGCGCCACGCAGCGCTGGGGTGCCCTGATCCTGGACGCCGACCTGAGCTACGGCGGCAAACGTGACGATCGCTATAGCGACCCGGCGACCTTTGCGTCAGTGAACACCGTCCTGGCCGGTCACAGCGTGCTGGACCTGGCGCTGGCCTGGCGCCTGACGTCGGCTGTGGAGCTGCGTGCCCGCCTGGACAATGCCGCCGACCGGCGTTACCAGACGGTCTATGGCTACCACCAGCAGCCGCGCAGCCTGTACCTGGGCCTGCGCTGGCAACCGCTGCGCTGACAGCATCCGGCCGATCGCGATCATGAACCTCGCCGAGCGCACACCGCGGACCGACTACGGTCCGCGCCGTATCGTCTGCCTGACCGAGGAAACCACCGAGTGGTTGTATCTGCTCGGCGAGGAAGAGCGCATTGTCGGCATCTCCGGCTACACGGTGCGCCCGCGCCGGGCCCGGCAGGAAAAGCCCAAGGTCAGCGCGTTCCTGAGTGCGAAGATCGATCGCATCCTGGAGCTGGAACCCGACTGCGTGTTCGGCTTTTCCGACCTGCAGGCGGATATCGCGGCGGCACTCATCCGTGCGGGTGTGCCGGTGACGGTGTTCAATCAGCGCAGCATCGAGGAGATTTTTTCGATGATGGCCCAGGTCGCCGCCATGGTGGGGCAGGGGGCCCAGGGGCTGGCCCGGATCGCCGCCATCCGCGAGCGGCTGCGGGCCCTGGCGGCAGAAGCTGCCGGTTGGCCCCGCCGCCCGCGGGTGTACTTCGAAGAGTGGGACGAGCCGCCGATTTCCGCAATTCGCTGGGTGTCCGAACTGATCGCCGTGGCCGGTGGCGACGATGTGTTTCCTGAACTCGCGCGTCAGCCGCTGGGCCGCGACCGCATCCTGTCGGACCCCTCGGAGGTGATACGGCGGCAACCCGACCTGATCATCGGTTCCTGGTGCGGCAAGAAATTCCGTCCCGAGCGGGTGGCCGCCCGTGCGGGCTGGGCGACCATGGCGGCGGTCCGTGAGGGCGCCCTGTACGAGATCAAGTCTGCCGACATTCTGCAGCCCGGTCCGGCGGCGCTGACCGACGGGGTCGAGCAGTTGCACCGCTTGTTTGCCGACTGGCAGGCGCGGCAGCAGGGCTGAGGGTCGCGTGCGCCAGTCGTCAGAGGTCTTTTTGGCATTTTTTGAGAAAAATCACCCGATACCCAGCATGAAAAGGTCTCTTTTTGCTATTGTTTTTGATGTAATGGTGGTCCGGCTTGTCCGTTCCGGTACCCGGTGGTGGTGGCGATCGTGCGCGCGATGGGTCGGCGTGTCGGCGTTGGCGGCCAGCATGGTGCCGGCGCTGGCTTTCCCGGTGGTCGTCACCGATGACCAGGGCCGGCAGGTGAATGTGATGGCGGCGCCCCAGCGTATCGTCACGCTTCTGCCGTCGCTGGCCGAAACCGTTTGCGAACTGGGCCATTGCCCACGGCTGGTCGGCGTCGACCGGTTCACCCAGTGGCCCGCCAGCATCGCGCGTCTGCCACGGGTCGGCGGTGGCCTGGATCCGGATATCGAAGCCATCGTGGCGCTGCGCCCTGATCTGGTGCTGACCTCGGGCTCCGGCCGGGTGGCGCAGCGGCTGCAGGCGCTGGGCCTTACCGTGATCGCACTGGAGCCCCGCACGCTGGCGGATACACGCCGGGTGCTCAAGGAGGTGTCGCGCGTGCTCACCGGGTCAGACCGGGACGGCACGCTCGCCTGGGTGCGGCTGGAGACCGGTGTCGGTAACGCGGCGCAATCCATTCCGCCGCGTTCTCGGGGGGGCACGGTGTATTTTGAGGTGGGCAGCGGTCCGTACGCTGCCGGTGAAGCGTCCTTCATCGGTGAACTGATCGCACGTCTGGGGGCGCGAAGCATCGTGCCGGCAGCGCTGGGGCCGTTTCCGAAGATCAATCCGGAATTTGTCGTTCGTGCCGACCCCGGTGTCATCCTGATCGCGGCCGACCAGGCTGCGGGCCTGGCCTCCCGCCCGGGCTGGGCCGGATTGCGTGCCGTGCGCGAAGCGCGGGTCTGTGCTTTTTCGCCGGCAGAGGGGGATGTTCTGGTGCGGGCCGGGCCGCGCCTGGCCGAAGCCGCACGCCTGCTGGCGTCTTGCCTGGCGTCGAAGGCGCCGACCCTGCCGACGGTCGCGCCGGGCGCGATGCCGCCGGCCATGCCGGCGCTGCGGCCATGACCCAGCCCCGCACGGCGCGGTATCAGTCGGCCTTGCTGGCGACGGCCCTGCTGCTGGCCAGCGGCGCGCTGCTGGCGGCGGGCGCAGCGGTGGGCAGCACGGGCGCGAGCCACTGGACCGCCTTGTGGGCAGACGACACGGCGGGGCAGATCGTGCGGGAGATTCGTCTCCCGCGTTCGCTGGCCGCCTGGCTTGCCGGCGCGTTGCTGGGGCTGTCCGGCGCGGTCGCGCAAGGGCTGTTTCGCAACCCGTTGGCCGATCCGTTCATGCTGGGTAGTGCGTCGGGCGCGGCCTTGGGGGTTGCGGTGGTGCTCGTCGCCGGTGGCGGCGTGCTGAGCGCCGGATTCGGGCCGCACGGGCTGGGGCTGACCGGCGCCGCCTTCGCAGGCGCACTGGCGGCGGTGGCGATGACCCTGGCGCTGGCGCAGGGCGTCCACGACAGCCTGCGTCTGCTGCTGGCCGGCGTGGTGGTGGGCGTGGTCCTGGGCGCGCTGGCGTCATTGCTCAGCCAGTTGTCACCCCAGACGCTGCCGGCCATGCAGGCCTTCATGCTGGGGTCCACCGCCATGGTGGGCTGGTCGGGTTGCGCCCTCATGGCGGTCAGTCTGGCGGTTGCGGTCCTGACCGGCTGGATGCTCAGCCCGGTGCTGGACGGACTGAGTCTGGGCGAAGCAACGGCGCGCAGCCTGGGTCTGCCGCTGGCGGCCATGCGCCTGGCCTTGCTGGCGGTACTGGCTCTGGCAACGGGCGCGGCCGTGGCGCAGACCGGCCTGATTGCGTTTGTCGGCCTGGCGGCACCCCATCTGGTGCGCTCTTTGTCCCGGCCCATGGCCGGGCCCTTGTTGCTGTTGTCTGCACTGACCGGGGGGGTGTTGCTACTCGCGGCCGACATTGCTGCGCGTGGTGTGCTGGCGCCGCAGGAGTTGCCCGTGGGTGTGCTGACCGCCATTTTGGGCGGCGGTTACCTGTTGTGGCTGATGCGCCGCGGTGCGGCGTCCGGGGGACTGAGGTGACCGCGCTTGCGGGCCGCCCGTCGGCGATCTGCGCCCGCGGGCTTCGGGTGCGGCTGGGGGGCGTCGAAATCCTGCACGGGGTTGACCTGGCACTGCCGACCGGGCGATGGACCGCCGTTGTCGGCCCGAACGGCGCCGGCAAGTCCACGCTGCTGCGGGGTTTGGCCGGGCTGGTCGCCAGCAGCGGTGCGGTGGAACTGCTCGGTCGGCCGCTGGCCGACTGGCGGGGCCGCGAACGGGGTCGCCGGCTGGCCTGGCTGGGCCAGGGCGAAGTTCCCTCGGGCGATCTGCGGACCTACGATCTGGTGATGCTGGGGCGTCTTCCGCACCTGGCCTGGCTGGCCAGTCCCGGACCCGTGGACCATGCCGTGGTCGAGCAGGCATTGCGGGCCACCCAGGCCTGGGACTGGCGTGACCGGCCGGTCGGACAGTTGTCAGGCGGCGAACGCCAGCGGGTCCTGCTGGCGCGCGCCCTGTCCGTGCAGGCCGATGTCTTGCTGATGGACGAACCACTGGGCAACCTGGATCCACCTCACCAGGCCGACTGGCTGGCGCTGGTGCGCCAGCAGGTCGCGCAGGGCCGCACGGTGGTCACCGTGTTGCATGAACTGACGATGGCGCTGGGCGCTGACGCGCTGGTGATTGTTGCCGGCGGTTCGGTGCGTTGGCACGGCGCCTGCGAAGACCCCGCAACCCACCGCGCGCTCGAGCAGGTGTTTGAGCAACGCATCCGCATTCACCCGCTGGAGGGCCAGTGGGTGGCTCTGCCGCGCTGACTGCCCGACGGACCGGAACTTTTTCCTGACCATGGCCTTACCCATCGCGTATCTGAATGACCTTTCGCAACCTGCGTTGGCGGCCCGGTTGCGGCATCGACTCGACAACAAGACCAAACCCGTGGGCTCGCTGGGTGCGATTGAAAAGCTGGCCTTGCGCATCGGCCTTGTTCTGGGTGATGAAGCGCCCGTGCTGCGCGATCCGCAACTGGTGGTGTTCGCCGGTGATCACGGTCTGGCGGCCCACGGCGTGTCCGCCTACCCCAGCGACGTGACCTGGCAGATGGTGGAGAACTTCCTGGCCGGTGGCGCGGCGGTGAGTGTGCTCGCGCGCCAGCACGGCATCGGCCTGACGGTGGTGGACTGCGGCGTGCGGCACGACTTTGCCCCCCGACCGGGTTTGCTGATCCGCAAGCAGGCCCCGGGCACCGCCGACGCGCTGCACGGACCGGCCATGACGGCGGCTCAGTGTGACACCGCCATGGCGCACGGCGCGGCGCTTGTTGCGGGCTTGCCCGGTAACGCACTGCTTCTGGGCGAGATGGGCATTGCCAACACCTCGGCGGCCTCGCTGCTGATGAGCCGGCTGACCGGCCTGTACATCGCCGACTGCACGGGTGCAGGTACCGGCCTCGATACGCCGGCGGTGAATCGCAAGATCGAGATCCTGCGCGCGGTGCTCGCGCGCCATGCCGACGCGACGGACCCGCTGGAGGCGCTGGCAGCGTTCGGTGGCTTCGAGCAGGCGACCATGGTCGGCGCGGTGGTGCAGGCCGCAGCGGAACGGCGGGTGATTGTGGTCGACGGGTTCATTGCCAGTGCTGCCGTGCTGGTGGTCAGCCAGTTGCAGCCGGCGGTGCTGCAGCGCTGTGTGTTTGCCCACCGCTCCGACGAACGGGGCCACGCGCTGATGTTGGCCCACCTCGGGGCCGAGCCGCTGCTCGATCTGGGCCTGCGACTGGGTGAGGGTTCCGGCGCTGCGCTGGCCTGGCCGCTGCTGGTGAGTGCCTGTGCCATCCTGCGCGAAATGGCCAGTTTCGAATCGGCCGGCGTGTCGCGGCAGGACGCGGCGCAAACCGCGCTACCCTAGCGCGCATGGAACCTGTTCGCCATTTTCTGATTGCGGTGCAGTTTTTTACCCGTATTCCGATTACCGGGCGGCTGGCGGACTGGGTCGGTTTTTCGCCAGCCCGGCTGCGCGCCAGTGCAGCCCATTTCCCCGGTGTCGGCTGGGTGGTGGGTGGCCTGGTGGCGCTGGTCTTCTGGGGGCTCATGCAGGCGCTGGTGGCGCAGCCGGCAGCGCCCTGGGTGGCAGCGGTCCTCAGCACGGCATTTGGCGTGTGGCTCACCGGCGCCTTTCACGAAGACGGCTTGGCCGACACGGCCGATGCGCTGGGCGGCCATGTCAGCCGCGAACGTGCGCTGGAGATCATGAAAGACTCGCGTATCGGCACGTACGGCGCCATTGCGCTGGTCCTGGCGGTGCTGACCAAGGTTCTGCTGCTGGGCCTGCTGGTGCAGGCCTGGGGCGCTACCCAGGTGGCCTGGGCTTTGCTGGCGGCGCATGTCACATCGCGGTTCATGCCCTTGCTGGTGATCGCGACCCTGGAGCATGTGGGCGATACCCCGACCTCCAAGAGCAAGCCGCTGGCTGATCGCATCGATGCCAGCGGTCTGGCCGTGGCGCTGCTGTGGTGGCTCGCAGCGGTCCTCTTGGCCGGGTCGACCGCGCCGGACCTGCAATGGCTGCCGGCGGTGCTGGGTGCCGCGCTGGGGCTGGCCTGGGTGTGGCGCTTGTTGCAGCGTCGACTGGGCGGCTTCACGGGGGATGGGCTGGGCGCGACGCAGCAGGCAAGCGAGCTGGGCTTTTACCTCGGGCTGGCGCTGGCGGCATGAACGGTTCACCTTGTGGCCGGCGCCTGTGGCTGGTGCGCCATGCGCGTGCCTTGGGCGCCGAGGGCCGGTGTTATGGCCGCACCGATCTGGCCGCGGACCGGGCCGAGACCGGCCGTGCCGCGCAGGCCCTGGCCGTGGCGCTGCCGCCAGGCGCGCGTTTGCAGGTTTCCCCCGCCGGGCGAACCCGGGCGTTGGCGCAGGCCCTTCAGGCCTTGCGGCCCGACTTGCGCGCGACCACCGATCCGCGCTTGCAGGAGTTGAACTTTGGCTGCTGGGAAGGAATGCTCTGGGGCGCCATATCCCGCGCGGACCTGGACGCTTGGGTGGCCGACTTCGCGACGCATCGGCCGGGGGGCGGCGAATCGGTTGCCGATCTGCTCACCCGGGTGGCACCCGCACTGGCGCATGCTGATGCCGATACCCGGTCGCCAGGCGGCGGTGACGCGGTCTGGATCACCCACGCCGGAGTGATCCGCGCGGCGCTGTGGTTGCGTTGCCACGGGCCGGCCGAACTGCCCCGGGCCGGCAACTGGCCGGCATTGACACCCGGTTGGGGCCGCTGGATTGCCTTGCCGGTTCCCGCGACCCGGTTTGTTGGATTGCAAGGTTAGCGGGGGCTGCGGGTTGCCCGGTTTGCCTTTTTGCGCACGATTTCAGGTGTTTTCGGTCTATACCCAGCGCAAAAAGGTCTTCTTTTGCTATATAAAACATAGTCCTTCCGGACGCTGGCGGCGGTTTGGCGCGGGACAGGCCGGCGCTGGCGCCACGTATCGGCGAAGATGCACGGTCATGACATCTGCCCAATCGAACCTGCCTGGTCCGCAAGCACTGGCCGCCCTGCGTGAGTGGGTGGGCCGATGCGAGACGCTGACCGACACCATCACGGCCGCGCCGCTGCTTGGCCTGTCCGCGACGCTGGATCGGGATGATCCGCCACCGGCCGACGGCGATGTGGTGCCACCGCTGGGACACTGGCTGTTTTTCCTGCCCCGGCACCGGCACAGTGAACTCGGCCCCGATGGCCACGCCCGCCGCGGCGGCTTTCTGCCACCGGTGCCGCTGCCGCGGCGCATGTGGGCCGGTGGTCGCCTGGTGTGGCAGCCGGGTAACCCGCTGCGGGTCGGTGACCGGGTGCAACGCCATTCTCGGATCGAATCGGTCACCCACAAGCGCGGGCGCAGTGGCGATCTGGTATTTGTGCTGGTGCGGCATGCCATCCACAACACCGTCGGCCTTGCATTGACGGAGGAGCACGACATTGTCTACCGGGCGGCAGCGCCATCGCCGGGACCGGGCGCGGTGGGGGATCAACCCACGGTCGCGCCGGCGCACTCGGTGGTCGCCGGCGACGCGGCCGCCTGGCAGCGCACCGTGCTGGCGGACGATGTGCTGCTGTTTCGCTACTCGGCGCTGACGTTCAACGCCCACCGCATTCATTACGACCGCCGGTACGTGACCGAGGTCGAAGGCTACGCCGGCCTGGTGGTGCACGGGCCGCTGATTGCCACCTTGCTGCTCGATCTGGTGCAGCGACATGCCCCCCAGGCGTCGGTGACGCGGTTTGCCTTCACGGCGCTCCATCCGACCTTTGACGGGCACCCGATCGGACTGAATGCGCAACCCGCTGCGGATGGCCGCTCGGTGGTGGTCTGGGCCTGTGATCACGAGCGGCGGCTGACCATGCGCGGTGAGGTGCATCTGGCCTGAGGGGCCAGGTCCATCGGACGATCTTCGCGGAGGCGCCCCCCAGTGCCGGCGAGGCTCAGGGCGCGGGCGTCTTGGTACGGAAATCGCAGGTCCTTGCAACCGCACATTCCCAGCAGCGGGGTTTGCGGGCCTGGCAGACATAGCGGCCGTGCAGGATCAGCCAATGGTGGGCGTCCACCCGGTACGCTGGCGGCACCCGTTGCATCAGTTGGTGCTCTACCGCCAGTGGCGTCGCCCCGGGCGCCAGGCCAGTTCGGTTGCTCACACGAAATATATGGGTGTCCACGGCCATCGTCGGTTGGCCGAACGCGACGTTGAGCACCACGTTGGCGGTTTTGCGACCGACGCCGGGCAGGGCCTCCAGAGCCTCGCGGGTCCGCGGTACCTCGCCGCCATGCTGATCGACCAGAATGCGGCAGGTTTGCAACAGATGCCGTGCCTTGCTGCGGTACAGGCCGATCGTGCGGATGTGGTGCTCCAGACCGTCAAGGCCCAGTTCCAGCAGTTTACGGGGGGTGTTGGCCACCGGAAAAAGGCGTCGCGTGGCCTTGTTTACCCCCACATCGGTGGCCTGGGCCGACAAGAGCACGGCGGTCAGCAGCTCAAAGACGCTGGTGTACTCCAGTTCGGTAACCGGCTGCGGATTGGCGGCCCGCAGTGTGGCAAAAAATGTCTCGACAGAAGTCGGTGTCATGGTGCGGTCGGGTCGGGTCGGCTTTCATACCAGCCCGAACTGTCCGGCACTCCGGCTTCGCCCAGTTCGCGGTCGATGCGGGCCCACAAGGCGGCATGGTCGCGCTCGCGCCATGGCTCGGCGACCGCAAAGCGTAGTCCTTTGGCTGCGGCATGGCTCGCCACCCGTTCCAGGGCCGCTTCATCGGGCGCAAAGGCCATCAGTTGCGGCGCGGAGGGCAGTCCCCGCAAGGAGAAATCGATCAGATCGACCAGTTCGGCGTCCTTGTTGATGCTTCCGCTGAACAGCAGGGCGATGAAGCGCCACTCCGGAAGGAAGGCGCGCCGCATGCCATGGCGCAAGTCAACGCGTGAAACCGCCAGAACCCGGCAAGGCAGTTCCTGACGCAGAAAGTCGACGTAGTCTGAGGCGGTATCCAGACCGCGTTCGCCGGCAACCCGCAGGCTATAGCGCTCGGCCTTGAAGTAGCTGGACAGCCAGCCCACCAGATCATAGGCCGACGCCCCGGTCGCAGCCACCAGGCCGACGCGGTGGAATTTCTCGGGGTCCGGGAGGCGCAGAGCTTGTGGCAGCCGCATGGGCATGGTCAGGCGGCGGATCACCGATGTCGGACGAAACTGCAAACCCTCGGCCATACAGGCACGCAAGTGCATGACCCGCCGGCCCATTTCGGCAGCACCTTCGCTTGACGAACCCAGCGCCATCGACCAGGGCGACGTGAGGTTTCGGGGCCCCAGGCTGTAATGCACCACCAGGGGGGCCCGATGGCGGCGGTCGGTGGCCAGGCGGTCAGCCAGTGCCCGCACGGCCACCCGCGGCCCTTCGGCCCAGTGGATGAACCAGCCGCTCTGGTAGATCAGCGTCGAGTGGATGCCGACGGACGGGTTGTGCCGCAACGCGGCATCGCGGATGGTCTCCATCGTGGCGTAAATGCCCTGGCGCTGCGCCACCACACTGGCGAAGATCAGGCGCTCGACGGTCTCCTCGCCGGTTCGCGGCGTCTCCGGTGGAATGGGGACAGGGCGGTCGGGCAGTTGCATGATGGTGGTTGATCATAGAGGCAAAGCGACGCGCTCCTTCTGGCGGTTTCCCGCAGGCGTCACAATAGCGTAACCTTCGATTTCATCGCCTGTTGCCATGCCCATACGTTTTGCTGATCGCCTCGACAACGTCGAAACCTCTGCCATTCGCGAACTGTTCAAATTGCTGGGCAAGCCCGGCATCATCAGCTTTGCCGGGGGATTTCCCGACAGTGCATTGTTCGATGTGGAGGGAATGCGTGCGTCGGTGGACGCGGCACTGAGCACGGATCCGGGCGCCGCCTTGCAGTATGGTGCGACCGAGGGCTTTCAACCCTTGCGCGAGCAACTCGCTGCATTCATGGCTGCCAAAGGCGCGCAGTCGGTAGCGGCCGAGGACCTGATCGTCACTACCGGCAGTCAGCAGGCGCTCGACCTGCTGGGCAAGACGCTGATCTCTCCCGGTGACACGGTGATCGTGGAAGGCCCGACCTTCCTGGCGACCATTCAGTGTTTCCGGCTTTACGGTGCACGGCTGGTCAGCGCGCCGATCGACGGGCAGGGCGTTCGCACCGACGAACTGGAGCGTCTCATCGTCGAGCATCGACCCAAGTTCATTTACCTCATCCCGACTTTCGGCAATCCCAGCGGCGCGATGCTCAGTCTGGATCGGCGTCGCCGTGTGCTGGAACTGGCCGCACGATACGACACGGTGGTCGTCGAGGACGACCCCTATGGAGACCTGTATTTTGACGCGCCTCCGCCGCCGAGCCTGCTCCAGCTCAGCGCTGAAGTTCCCGGGAGCCGTGAGCGACTGGTGCATTGCGGCAGCCTGAGCAAGATTCTGTCGCCCGGTCTGCGGGTGGGCTGGATGGTGGCGCCGGCCGAGTTGCTGGCGAAGGCAACGATGTGCAAACAGTTCAGTGATGCACACACCAGCACCTTTGCGCAGGCGACAGCGGCCCAGTATCTCGCCGCGGGCCGATTGCCTGCGGCTCTTTCGGCGGTTCGACGCGTGTATGCCGAGCGGGCAGTGAGCATGGGCGAGGCCTTGCGGCGTGAAATCGGAGCAGCCGTCAGTTTTGTGCCGCCGGCCGGCGGGCTTTTTGTCTGGGCACGCCTGACCGGCGCTGACGGTCGGGGAACCGACGCCGCCGCGTTGGCGCGCCGTGCGATCGATGAAGGTGTCGCCTTTGTCCCGGGCGCGCCGTTTTACTGCGCTGACCCGGACCAGGCCACGTTCCGCCTCAGTTTTGCGACGGTCGGTAAGGAGCGGATCGAAGAAGGTGTGCGGCGACTGGCGCGTGCTCTCGCCTGAACGTATTCCGCAGCCCGAAACGCGGGCCCCAATTGGGCGGAAACCTCCGATCCGGGCTGGCGCTGACAGGTGAATATGTGTTACAAAGTACTCACATACGAGCAAAAGCACGCGACGAAGTACCAAGAACATGGCTGAACTGGTGGTTACGATGGATGGATCCGCTTCGCAGCGGATTCGGCTGGTCAAAGAGCGTACGGTGGTGGGACGGCGTCATCTGAACGATCTGGCGCTGAGTGACATTTCCGTCAGCGGCGTGCACTGTGCGTTTGAACGCACCGACACCGACGAGGTCTGGGTGCAGGACATGGACAGCACCAACGGGACCTATGTCAATGGGATCCGGGTGAACCGGTGCCTGCTCAAGGATCGTGATCGCCTGTCGGTGGGCATCTACCGCATAGAGTTCCGTGGCCGCGCTGAAGTGCCGGAGATGAGCCGAACCACCCCGTTACGGCCGGAAGACATCGCACCCCGGCGTGCGGCAGGTGCGCCCGCGGCGGCGCGGCTGAGGGTGATCAGCGGACCGACTTCCGGGTTGGAAGTGCCACTCGTCAAGGCGGTCACGACTTTCGGCAAGCCCGGAATCGCGGTCATGGCGGTGTACAACCGCATTGGCGGTTATTACGTGGCCATGGTCGAAGTGGGAAAGACACCATCCAGGCTGGACGGGCAATTGCTCGGGGGCGAAGCCATGCCCTTGCCTGATGGCGGAATCCTCGAATTGGCCGGCACCCGGATGCAGTTCATCCTGGCCTGATTGTCCGGCGCCGCGGCGGCGTCAGTTCCGTACCGCGCGCCAGGCCGTGTCGGCCAGAATCTCCCGGTAGGTCTGAGGGCCTGGCAATTGGCCCGGACTGCCCAACCAGGCGCGGCAATAGCTTTGTACGGGCCCCATGACCAGAGAGGGCAGGATGTCGCAGGGCAGATCGCGTACGGCGCCGCTGGCCTGATGCGGTTCAAACCAACGCAACAATGCCCGGTTGCGGTTTTGGGCCGCCGCCAGCAAGTCCGCACGGCGGGGACCGCTGGCGACATGGCTGCGGGCCTGGAAGAGAAAGCGCGCCCGGTCGGGCGCCAGGACGACCCAGTCCAGGTAACCGGTCACGAGCGCACAAACGCCTTCGCGCAGTCCTTGCGCGTGATCCAGCGCATCTTGAATGGCGCGTGATTGCTCGTCAAAAATGTCGAAAAACAGCGCGGCAACAAGACCCTCTTTGCTGCCGAAATGGTGATAGATGCTGCCCACGCTGGCGCCACACCGGGCGCGGACCGCGTCGATGGACACGGCATCCACACCACAGTCCATGGCGCAATCCAGCGCGGCCTGAAGGATCAGGCGCTGTCGGTCTGGGGTGGTCCCGCGGGTACCGGGGCTGGTGCGGGGTGCGACGGACGTTTCGTCAGGCATCGGATTTGCTGCAGAAAGATGTTCTAGAATAATATTCTAATCTTTGCCCTGTACCGAGCTGAACGCATGACCGACCTGAGCAAGCCCATTGGCTCATCCTTGTATCCCCGGCTGCTCGCCCCCCTGGACCTGGGTTTTACCCGGTTGCGTAACCGGGTGCTGATGGGCTCGATGCACACCGGCCTGGAGGACGGCCGCGATCTCAGCCGACTTGCAGCCTATTTCCGCGCTCGCGCAGAAGGCGAAGTGGGATTGATCGTGACCGGCGGTTTTGCGCCGAACATCGCGGGATGGGCGAAACCCTTTGCCGGAACGCTTTCAACTTCCGGCGCTGCCCGGCGGCACCGCGTGGTCACCGATGCGGTTCATGGCGCCGGCGGAAAGATTGCCCTGCAGATCCTGCATACCGGGCGATATGCCTACCAGCCCCTGCTGGTTGCGCCGTCTCGCCTCAAGGCACCGATTTCACCTTTCACGCCGTTCGAACTTTCGGCACGGGGTGTCGAGCGGCAGATTCGCGCCTTCGTCAACTGTGCGGTCAAGGCCCGCGAGGCCGGCTATGACGGCGTCGAAATCATGGGGTCCGAGGGCTATTTCATCAATCAATTTCTGTCCGCAGCGACGAACCACCGAACGGACGAGTGGGGCGGCGACTATTCGAACCGCATGCGCCTGCCGCTCGAAATTGTCGCCCGGACACGCGAAGCGGTTGGCCCGGATTTCATCCTGATCTACCGACTGTCCATGATCGATCTGGTCCCTGGCGGGAGTCGATGGGACGAAATCGTCACCCTGGGCAAGGCCGTTGCCCGAGGCGGGGCGACGCTGGTCAATACCGGTATCGGCTGGCACGAGGCGCGGGTCCCGACTATTGCCACCAGTGTTCCGCGTGCGGCTTTTGCGTGGGTCACCGGCAAGATGAAGCAGGCGTTTCTGGCCGATGGCATCACCACCCCGCTGATTACGTCCAACCGCATCAATACACCCGATGTGGCCGAGCAGGCATTGGCTGACGGCTGTGGGGATATGGTCTCCATGGCCCGGCCGCTGCTGGCGGACCCGGATTTCGTGCGCAAGGCGGCCCGGGGGCAGGCCGACCAGATCAATACCTGTATCGGGTGCAATCAGGCATGCCTGGACCACGTGTTTCGCAACCGCCTGAGCAGCTGCCTGGTCAATCCGCAGGCCTGCCATGAAACCGAGCTGATCTACCGACCGCTGGGTCCTGGCGTGACCGCACGGCGGATGGCGGTGGTGGGTGCCGGGCCTGCCGGACTTACCGCAGCGACCATTCTGGCCGAGCGCGGACATCGGGTGACGCTGTTCGAGGCCGCTGACACCATTGGTGGCCAGATCAATCTGGCAAAGCAGGTTCCGGGCAAAGAGGAGTTCTACGAGATGCTGCGCTACTACCAGCGTCGACTGGAGATCACGGGCGTCGAAGTCTGTCTGGGGCGCAAGGTCGGCGCGAACGATCTGGCTGAGTTCGACGAAGTGATTGTGGCAACCGGGGTGCGGCCACGCGATCCGGGCATCGCCGGTCAGGACCATCCGCGTGTCGTCAGCTACATCGACGTTCTGGCCGGGCGCAAGACGGTGGGAAGTCGCGTGGCGGTCATTGGCGCGGGGGGAATCGGTTTTGACGTGGCCGAATACCTGACCAGCGATGGGCACTCGACGGCAACCGATGTGGCAGCATGGATGGCGGAGTGGGGGGTCACCGACCCCGAAACCGCAGCTGGCGGACTGGCTCCTCAGGGCCCCCAACCGCCTGTTTCACCGCGCGAAGTGACCCTCTTGCAGCGCAAGGCCGGCAAACTCGGCAACGGGCTGGGGAAGACGACAGGCTGGATTCATCGTACTGCGCTGAAGATGAAACGTGTGCGAATGGTCGGAGGCGTGAACTACGAGCGCATTACCGACGAGGGACTGATGATCAGTTTTGGCGAGAAGCGCGAAACCCCGACCACCATTGCTTGCGATACGGTCGTGTTGTGCGCGGGACAGGTGCCCTTGCGCGATCTGGCCGACGAACTGGCGCAGGCGGGACGGAAGGCCCATGTGATCGGTGGTGCATTCGAAGCGGGTGAACTCGATGCCAAACGGGCCATCGATCAGGCGGCGCGACTGGCGGCCCGGCTATGATCGTCGATCGGGACGGCCATTGGGGGCCATGTCCTGCGGGAGATCATTGAATGGCCGAGAAGGTTATCGAGACGCCAGACTACAAGCTGTACCCCTCGCCGCGCAACCAGCACCGGGAGTTGTTCGAACACCAGGTCTTTGTTCCGTATCCCTATGCGCTGATTGACCTGCCATCGTATTCGCTGGCCGGACGGAGCAGCCTGTTTGCGGCCTGCCGGCTTGCAGACAGGAAAATGGGGCAGTTGGTCAGTTTCGAGAACCCGGCCGATACGGTGACTTTCCAGCGCCTGTTCGTGCCCGACTGACGACAGGACGGGACGCGACCCGAGAACGGCGCCACACGGCCCCTTTCTGCGGTGCGGGCGGCGGTCAGCGGATGCAGACCGAACGAACCTGCTTGATGTCGGTCATGCCCATCATGATCTTTTCCATGCCGTCCATTTTCAGGGTGCGCATGCCGCTGGCCACGGCAACGGTAAAAATCTCGGCGACGCGGGCACGCTCCTGGATCAGTTTCTTGATTGCGTCGTCAGCCACCAGCAGTTCATGAAGCCCTAGCCGGCCCTTGTAGCCGGTCTTGTTGCATTTGTCGCAGCCCACGGCCCGATAGAACTTCAGTTTGCCGTCCTCGCCGTAGGTTTTGACCCAGCCTTCATAGAGCTTTCGCGCTTCGCCGGCGGGATCGGCTTTCCACGCCGGTGACATTCGCAAGTCCTCGGCATACTCGGTGATGAAAAGGCGGATCTCCTCCTGGTCCGGCGTGTACGCCTGTTTGCAGTCGCAAAGGCGCTTTGCCAGACGCTGCGCGAGGATGCCCAGCAGCGCATCGGCGAAGTTGAAAGGGTCCATCCCCATGTCCAGCAGTCGGATGATGGACTCAGGCGCACTGTTGGTGTGCAGTGTGGAGAACACGAGGTGCCCGGTCAGGGAGGCTTCGACCCCCATGCTGACTGTTTCCTTGTCACGCGATTCGCCCACCATGATGATGTCGGGGTCGGCGCGCAGGAAAGCCCGCATGACCAGGGCAAAGTCGATCCCGGCCTTTTTGTTGATCTGGACCTGGCGCAGGCCCTTCTGTGTGATTTCCACCGGGTCCTCGGCGGTCCAGATCTTGGTGTCCGGGGTGTTGAGGAACTTCAGGATCGAGTGCAAGGTCGTCGTCTTGCCCGAGCCGGTCGGCCCGCAGACGTAGAACAGGCCGTAGGGCTTGCTGACGGTTTTTTCCACCCGCTCCCGGTTGTGGGGCGTGAGGCCGAGCTTTTCGAGCGGGATCGGTTCACCAGCCGCCAAAATCCGCATCACCACGTCCTCGACACCGCCTGCCGAAGGCAGGGTCGCGACCCGCAACTCGATGTCCAGCGGTCCGTATTTCTTGAACTTGATCTTGCCGTCCTGCGGCTTGCGCCGCTCGGAGATGTCCAGGTCACACATGATCTTCAGCCGTGTGACCAGGGCCTGCCGGAAATGGGCCGGTACCTCGATATAGGGCTGCAGGCTGCCGTCAATGCGAAGCCGGATACCGGTCTTGGCCTTGCCCGGCATGGGTTCGATATGGATGTCCGACGCCTTCATGTTGTAGGCGTCGATGATGATCTTGTTGACGAACTTCACCAGTTCGTTATCGGCTGCGGCAGATTCCAGGGCGGAATCTTCCCCCAGATCGGCGTCGTCCGACGGCGCGCTCAGGTCCGCCAGCATGTCGTCGATCGAGGTGGAATCGGCGCCGCCGGTCGAGCCGAACAACTGGCTCAGCGTTTCTTCAAACTCGGTCTGTGTGGTGACCCGGTAGCTGAACCGGGTCTGTTTCGGAAACACCTGCGGCACGATCCGTGAGCCCCGAACCGCCTCCGGGTCCAGGCACATGATCACCAGTCCTTCGGGCGTTTCCTCCAGCGGGATCCACGCCTGGGCAGCGACAAATTCCCGTTTGAGCGCGCCGTGCAGCATCTCGGAACGGATACGGGTCGGTGAGTACGGCTCGTAGGGCACACCGAAGAAGCGGGCAAAGGACGGGCCCATCTGCGCGGGGCGGATCTGCCATTCCGCCATCAGCACGTGCTCAACCGGTTTGGCCGACTCGCGGGCATGCTGGATGGCTTTTTCCAGATCGGCGTGGCTGAGAACGCCGTCGGTGACCAGTCCGTCGTATTTGGTGGCTTTGCCGCGTTTGGCGTTACGCTCTTTCTCGATGCGTTGCCGGATTGCCGTCGCCAGGGTGTGGCACAACTGCGTGACACCATCGAGCTCCAGCGGTCCGAACGGCGAGTCGCTCTTGTTATTGATGACCTGCATCACACCATGCAGCGTCTCGCCGTCGAGGATGGGCGCCACCAGCATCTGCTTGGTGCGGTAGCCGGATCGACGGTCAACCTCCTGCAGAAAATTCAGTTCCGGGTCAATGCGTTTGAGGGCCGCAGCGTCGTAGACGTCTTCAATGTTGAGAACCCGGTGTGTCTTGGCCACAAAGCCGGCGATCGTCTTGCCACCAATGGGCAGCTTGAGTTCCTTGCTGGACGCCAGGCCGGTCTTGACTTTCGAGACGATGGTCGCGCCGTCTTCGCCGACGGCGTACAGGGTCAGGCGGTCGGCGTTGAGCAGTTTGCAGATGTCCTGGCTGACCTCCAGCATCAGCGCATCCAGATTCTGGGACTCGTGAATGCGGGTCGTGACCAGTTGCAGTTGCCGGTAGAACAGCGCGGCAAAGCTGATGTCCCGTTCGCCGGGGGGGCGGGCCTGAGCGGCAGCCAGTTGTTGCTCGGAGTCCTTCCACGAGGGGGGAAGGGTGGACTGGAAATCATTCACGGCGGGGGGCTCCGGCTCGGTTCGGCATGCGGGTGCAATGGTAACCGGCCCGTCCGATGGTGTCACGGATGCCGTACGCTCATGGCGAGCGCCGGTGCTGCCGCAGGGCACGCGCCGCCTCGGCCACCAGCGCCGGGCCTTTGTAGATCAGTCCGGTATAGAGCTGCACCACATCGGCTCCGGCCTCGATTTTGCTCACTGCGTCGGCGCCGCTGAGAATTCCACCGACCCCGATGATCGGAAAGCCGGGCCCCAGCGCGGCGCGCAACTGGCGGATGACCCGGTTGCTGCCCTCCAGAACCGGGGCGCCTGACAGGCCGCCGGTTTCGTCCGCGTGGGGCAAGCCCTTCACCGCGTCACGGCTGAGTGTGGTGTTGGTTGCAACAACGCCGTCCATGCCGTGGCGCCGCAAGGTCGCGGCAATGACCTGAACCTGCTCATCATCCAGGTCCGGGGCAATCTTGACGAATACCGGCACCCGACGACCATGCTGGCTGTTCAGTTGTTCCCGGCGTTCGGCGATGGCACCCAGCAGGCCGTCGAGCGCCGCATCACTTTGCAGGGCACGCAGGTTTTTCGTGTTGGGGCTGGAGATGTTGACGGTGACATAGTCGGCATGCGGGTACACGCCGTCCAGGCCAATCAGGTAGTCTTCCGTCGCGTTTTCGATCGGAGTGACCGCGTTCTTGCCGATGTTCAGGCCCAGGATGCGGCCGTTGCTGCGAAAGCTGGAACGCGACACATTGGCGACAAAAGCGTCCAGGCCCTCATTGTTGAAACCAAGCCGGTTGATGAGCGCATGGGCCTGTGGCAGCCGGAACATGCGGGGTTTGGGGTTGCCGCTCTGGGCTTTGGGTGTCACCGTGCCCACTTCAACGAAGCCGAAACCCATGGCACCCAGCGCGTCGATGCAGCGGGCATTCTTGTCCAGACCGGCGGCCAGGCCGACGCGGTTGGGAAAGCGCAGGCCGGCCAGGCTGACCGGGTCATCGACCAGACCGTTGCTCCAGGCCCATTGCAAGGGTGTACCGCTGGCGCGTTCGAGTGCGTGCAGCGTCAGTTCGTGCGCGGCTTCGGGATCCAGGCCAAACAGAAAGGGGCGGGCGAGGCCATAGGGGATCAGGGACATCGGATAATTCTCGTCAAACTTCCGTGGATTGTCGCAAATGACCCAAGACGAACTCAAAGCTCTGGTTGGACGGGCCGCCATTGACTATGTTGTGCCCGGCGAGATTGTCGGCGTGGGAACAGGCTCCACAGTGAACCAGTTCATCGCGGCGCTGGCCACAGTGAAGGACCGCATTCCCGGTGCGGTATCCAGTTCGGAGGCCTCTACGGCGCGGCTGGCCGCATTGGGCATCCCGGTGTTCGACTGCAATGAGGTGGGTGAGCTGGCCGTCTACATCGACGGCGCCGACGAAATCGATGTCCGGGGCTACATGGTCAAAGGTGGCGGCGCGGCGCTGACACGCGAGAAGATCGTGGCAGCGCAGTCACGCCGCTTTGTCTGTATCGCCGATGAGTCCAAGCTGGTGCGCACATTAGGGGCTTTCCCATTGCCTGTTGAGGTCATTCCCATGGCCACGGGTCGGGTGATGCGGCAATTCGGTGCGCTGGGGGCGCAGGCGTCGGTGCGTCTCAAGGACGGGCGGCCGCTGGTCACCGACAACGGTCAGCACATTGTGGATGTCACCGGCCTCAAGATTGACGACCCACTGGGTTTCGAGTCGACCGTCAACCAATGGCCCGGTGTCGTGACGGTGGGTATTTTCGCGCACCAGAAAGCGTCGGTTTGCCTGCTGGGCACCCCGCAAGGGGTCCGGACACTGGATTTCACGCAATAATGCCTGATACCCAGCGTAAAAAGGTCACTTTACGCTACTAATAATGTAGTAAATCGCCGCCGGTGGCAGCGTTGCGCCTGCGGCTGTTTCCCGCGCGAAGTTCAGAACCGGATTCCCGCAGGATTGCTGTTGTCGACCGGAGCGCGCTGAGGCGCGGCGCGAGGGCGGGTCGGCACCGCCTGAACCGGCGGGTCGGAGCTGGCCGCGGCGGCCGACGCTGCGGGTGCGGCTGCCGGCACCGCGGGACGTTCGGCCGCGACCAGGGGGGTTGCCGCAGGCCGGCGGTATCCCGGTGGCAACTGCGAGCTGGCCGGATACGCTGCGGCGTCAAGGAACTGTCCCCACTCCACATCCGAAAAGCCCCGGACTTGCTGGCCGCCGATGGTCAGAAGCGGTAGCGCCGCTTCACCGGCCAGGCGCTGCAGCGCCGCAATGTCGTCGGGTGTGCTGACGGTGCGTTCGCTGAAAGGAATGCCCCGTCCGATCAGGTACTGGCGACCGGCATCGCAGGCCGCGCACTGCGGTCCGCTGTAAAGCGTCACCGGGTAGCGGCTGGCAACCTGCGCCAGCTCGAATGGCAACGCGACGCCACCGGAGCCACCGCCGCTTGCGCGGACCGGCGCAGATGCGGCGGCGAGGGGTGGACGGTCCGTGAAGGTAACGCGTCCGTCCGGACCGACAACCCGGTAAACCGGCTGGGCCGACGCGAAATGGACTGTCAACACGAGGGCTGCGGCCAGCGCGGTCGGCAGAGGGCGGTTGATCATGGCGGTGTTCCTTTTGTGTCGGTTCAGTGCATGCCCTGGTGCCGAAGCAGCGCGTCCAGGTGGGGTTCGCGGCCCCGAAAGGCCTTGAACGATTCCATCGCCGGCCGACTGCCGCCGGCCTCCAGGATTTCCCGCCGGTATTGTCGGCCGGTTTCCAGGCTGGGTGTGCCATCCTCCGCGGAAGTTTCCTCGAATGCGGCGTAAGCGTCGGCAGACAGCACCTCAGCCCATTTGTAGCTGTAGTAACCGGCCGCATAGCCGCCGGCGAAGATGTGGCTGAATGTATGGGCAGTCCGGCTGAACGCCGGCGGCTGCACCACCGCGACCTCGGCACGCACGCGGTCCAGCAAGGGCTGAAAGTCCTTCGGCGGTTGCTGTTCGGTGTGCAAGAGCATGTCAAACAAGGCGAATTCGATCTGGCGCAGGGTTTGCATCCCGCTTTGGAAGTTCTTGGCGGCGACCATCTTGTCAAACAGCGCCCGTGGCAGCGGCTCGCCGGTATCGACATGGGCCGTCATGTGCCGCAGCACGTTCCACTCCCAGCAGAAGTTCTCCATGAACTGGCTGGGCAGTTCTACCGCGTCCCATTCCACGCCACTGATGCCGGAGACGTCGCGTTCGTTGACCCGGGTCAGCAGGTGGTGCAGCCCGTGCCCGAACTCATGGAACAGGGTGATGACGTCGTCGTGCGTCAGCAGGGCGGGGGCGCCGTCGACGCCCGCCGCAAAGTTGCACACGAGGTGCGCTACCGGGGTTTGCAGCGACCCGGTGTCGGGGCGCAGCCAGCGCCCGCGCACGTCGTCCATCCAGGCGCCGCCGCGTTTGCCCGCGCGGGCGGGCTGGTCCAGGTAAAACTGGCCAACCAGTTGGGGCGGGTGGTCCGGGCCGTCCGGATGAGCGCGTTCGATACGGTAGAACTCCACAGCGGGATTCCAGACGGCCGCGACGTCGCGCCGGATGGCCACTTCAAACAGCGTTTCGATGATCCGAAACAGTCCTGCAACGACCTTGGGCGCGGTGAAGTACTGCTTGACTTCCTGCTCGCTGAAGGCATAGCGGGACTCTTTGAGCTTTTCGCTGATGTAGGGCCAGTCCCAGGCCTGCGGGTCGGCGATGCCCAGTTCCTTCGCGGCGAACGCACGCAGATCATCGATGTCGCGCTGCGCGTAGGGACGGGCTTTTTTGGCCAGTTCGCGCAGGAAAGCGATGACCTGTTGGGGTGACTCGGCCATTTTTGGCACCACCGACACCTCACCGAAATTGCGGTAGCCCAGCAACTGGGCCTCTTCATGGCGCAATGCCAGGATCTCGCGGATGAGCGCCGAGTTGTCGAAGCGCATGCCGTCGCCCTGGGCCTGATCCGAGGCCCGCGTCACGTAGGCGCGGTACAGCCGCTCTCGGAGCGCACCGTCGTGGGCGAATTGCATGACTGGCAGGTAACAGGGCATTTTCAGGGTCAGCTTGAAGGCGTCCCGGCCCTCGGCCTGGGCCGCCGCACGCGCCGCCTGCCGGACGTCCTCCGGTACACCGGCCATTTCGGCCTCGGTCGCAAAGTGGCTGTACGCGTCGGTGGCGTCGAGGGTGTTCTCGCTGAACTTCTGCCCCAGCTCGGCCAGCCGCTCCTGGATCGCCGCAAACCGATCCCGGGCCTCGCCCACCAGTTCGGCGCCACCGAGGACGAAGTTGCGCAAGGCATTGCGATGAGCCTGGCGTTGTTCGGTGTTCAGCTCGGACGGATCAATGGCCTTGTACCGGGCGTAGAGGCGCTCGTCGGCACCCAGACGGGTCCAGAAATCGGTGACCCGCGGCAAAGCAGCGTTGTAGGCGGCTCGCAGTTCCGGCGTATCGGCCACGCTGTTGAGATGGTTCACCGCGCCCCAGGCACGACCCAGCCGGTCGGTCGCGACATCAAGTACCCGCGCGATGTCGACCCAGCGGGCCGGGAAGGTCGCTGCCGTTACTTGCGCCAGTGCGGCGTCGGCGTCGGCCAGCAGCTGATCCAGTGCCGGGGCGACATGTTCGGGGCGGATCGCATCAAAGCGGGGCAAGTCGGAAAAATCGAGGAGTGGATTGCTCATGGGACTGAAATGCGGTCGTGTACGGCAGGATCAAGTGGCGGTGGGCCGGGCGCCTTCGGCGGCGGTGCATGCCCGTTCGGCCGCCTCGATGGTGTTGACCAGCAGCATGGCACGGGTCATGGGGCCGACGCCGCCAGGCACCGGCGTGATCCAGCTGGCCACGGCGGCAACGCCAGCGTAATCCACGTCGCCGCAAAGTTTGCCCTCGTCATTGCGGTTCATGCCGACATCAATGACGACCGCACCCGGCTTGACCATGTCGGCCGTCAGCACGTTGCGTTTGCCCACCGCGGCGACCACCACATCAGCCTGCCGGGTCAGCGCCTTGAGGTCGGCCGTCGCGCTGTGGCAGATGGTGACGGTCGCATTGCGCTGCAGCAGCATCAGGGCCATGGGTTTGCCGACGATGTTGCTGCGGCCGATGACAACCGCGTGTTTGCCGCGCAGGTCATAGCCGATACTGTCAAGCATTTTCAGGCAGCCGTGGGGTGTGCAAGGCCAGAAGCCGGGCAGGCCGGTCACCAGCGCACCGGCGCTGGCCACATGAAAGCCGTCCACATCTTTCGCGGGGGCGATTGCTTCGATCACCTTGCCGGCGTCCATATGCCGCGGCAGCGGCAATTGAACGAGGATGCCGTGGACCGACGGGTCGCGGTTGAGGGCGTCGATCCGGTCGAGCAGCGCGGACTCGGTCATATCGGCCGGGTATCGCTCCAGTGTCGCGCCCAGGCCGGTTTCGGTGCTGTCGTTCACCTTGTGCCGGGTGTAGACCTGGCTGGCCGGGTCCTCGCCGACGAGAATGATGTTCAGCTGCGGGGAAACACCGCGCGCTTTGAGGGCGGCCGTGCGCCCGGACACCTCGGCACGGATCGCGCGGGCGAGGGCATTGCCGTCAATGGTTTGTGCGGTCATGGGGACTATCCAAGCAAAAACGCCCGTTGGCCATTGTCCCTCGGGCGTTGGTTTCGTCAGGGGGAAACACTCAGTTTTTCGGAGCGTTCTGGCCGAGCGCGATCTTGAGCAGGTCGGCCACGGTATTGGCGTTGAGCTTTTCCATGATGTTGGCGCGATGCGCTTCCACCGTCTTGATGCTGATGCCCAGATCGTCGGCGATCTGCTTGTTCAGGCGTCCCGCGACGATGCGCTCCAGCACCTGGGCTTCGCGACCGGTAAGTTTGGACAGCAGGGCGTCGCGGCTTGCTGCCTGCTGGTAGTCAGCGAACGCGGCGCGCGCCTGTTCCAGCATGCGTTCAACAAGGCCGAGGAGTTCGTCTTCCTTGAAGGGCTTCTGGATGAAATCCATGGCGCCCTTCTTCATGGTGTTGACTGCCATCGGCACGTCGCCATGGCCGGTAATGAAAACGATAGGCAGGGGCGAGCGGCGTTCGATCAGACGGTCCTGCAAATCCAGGCCGGTCATGCCGCCCATGCGGATGTCGACGATCAGGCAGGCCACCTCCCGCACGTCGTAGCGGGCCATGAAGGTCTCGGCCGAATCAAAGCAGCGAACCCGGTAGTCCTTGCCCTCCAGCAGCCACTGGAGCGAATCGCGAACGGCCTCGTCGTCGTCGACCACGTAGACCGTGCCCCGCTTGGGAATCAAACTCATGCAGTCACCCCGGAATCCTTGAATGCTTGGCTTGGTGCCATGTCGGACACTGGAATCCAGAACGAAAAACAGCAGCCGACCACCTCGTTGCCATTGTAGAGGTTCTCCGCCGCGATCCGGCCCTGGTGCGACTCGACGATGGAGCGGCACAGGTTCAGGCCGATGCCCATGCCCTCGGCTTTGGTCGAAAAGAAGGCCTCATACAGGCGCTCCATGACCTCCGGCGGCAGACCCCGGCCGGAGTCGGTGACCAGGAACTGTACGCAGTCCTGCCCGCTGATGTTGCGGGGAAGCACCCGCAGCTCCACATTGCGTTGCGCCGGCGGGCGGGCAGCGGTGTCGACGGCCTCCGCAGCGTTCTTGAGCAGGTTGACCAGGACTTGTTCGATCAGGATCGGATCAACCATCAGCTGTGGCAACCGCGCGGCGACGTAGTGCGAGAGGCGCACGTTGCGCCGCCGCAATTCGATATCGGCCAGTTCAACGGCTTCGTGCACGATGTCCGGCACCCATGACGGCGTCCGATTGGGTTCGCTGCGTTTCACAAACGAGCGGATGCGCTGGATGATCTGGCCGGCACGCTGGGCCTGGTGCGCGGTTTTCTCCAGTGCACCCAGCAGCTCTTTCTCTTCGATCTGCTGGCGGCGGATTCGGGAGATCATGCCATTGCAGTAATTGTTGATGGCTGTCAGCGGCTGGTTCAGTTCGTGGGCCACGCTGGAAGCCATCTCGCCCATGGTAATCAGCCGGCTGGCCGTCTGCGCCCGTTCGGCCTGGGCAGCCGCTTGCTCTTCGGCCGTGCGCCTGGGGGTGATGTCGGTGGCAATCACCATCTGGGCCAGGCGGCCATCGACCCAGTTGAGGTAACGCGATCGCACCTCCAGCCACTTGCCCAGGTCGGAAACAAGAATCTCGGCATTTTCGGTGGTTGCAGTGGTCAACCCGCCCGTGGGCAGTCCGGCAAACGAGTCGACCGCATCGCCGCCCTCGCCACTTGCGGGAGAGGTCGGAACCCCCGCCTGCTCGACCAGCCGCAGATGGCCGCTGGCCTCGGCGCCGAACCACTGCCGGTAGAGCTTGTTGGCAAAAACCAGTTCGGCGCTGCCCAGCGGCGCGACCGAGACCGACGCATCCAGCGCTTCCAGCACCGTGGTGAATCGCTCGTACGAGGCCGACAGCTGTTCACGGATGCGGTTCGGTTCGGTAATGTCCGTCATGGATGTCATCCATCCGTTCTGGTTCCCTTGGGCATCAATCAGGGGAGAAACGTACATTCGCGCATCAAACAGAGACCCGTCGCGTCGCTTGACCCGCACCTGGAAACCGCCCGGTGTGGTGCGGCCGCTGATCTCGTCGTCCAGGCGCTGTGCCAGCGCTTCGCGGTCAGCGTCCGGCCAATAGGGGAATGGCGCGGTGCAGCCGACCAGCTCGGCTTCGGACCAGCCGGTCATCGAACAGAACGCGGGATTGACATAGGTGATCCGGCCCTCCATGTCGAGGGCGCGCATGCCCGTGAGCATGGAGTTTTCCATGGCACGGCGAAAGTTGGTCTCGGTCACCAGGGCCTGTTGTGCGCGCATCCGCCGACGGGTATGCCGCCAGTTGCCGATCAGCATCCATGCGGTCATCACGCTCAGGGCCACGACCAGCCAGAACAGCCCGCTGCCGATGACACCCAGGGAAGTTCGCCAGGCCTGGGCGCGCAGGACCAGCCCGTTGCCGACCGGCGATACCGGGACTTCGTAGGAGTTGACGCCGTCCCGCCATGGCATCAGATCGGCTTCGGCGCTGCGGGACGGAATCTGCTGACCGGCAAGCAAACCCTCGTGGCCGTCAAGAAGGGCCACGGCATATCGGGCCGAAACCTCGGGCGGTACGCCGTACCGCAGCAGTCCGTCGATCGAGTATTCGCCCAGGACCACACCGGCAAAACGCCCCTGGTCAGTGAGGGGCGTGTGCAACTGCAGGGATGTCACGGTGCCGGTACCGCGAGGAGGCTGCGAAAAAACGGGCTGGGCCAGGTCGCGCGCCAGGCTGAAGCTGCGCTCGGTTTCACCCAGGGGCAGCAGTTCGCCGGCGATCCACTGCTGCTGTGCCATGACCGATGGTGCGGCCTGGCTGGCAATGATCTTGCGGCGGTCATCGATCCAGGTAATGGCCTGTATCTCAGGGTACTGGGCAATCTGCGATTCCGCCCGCGCCATGAACTCTTCCGGGTCCAGCTCGCGCGACGAGATATCGCGTGCCAGACGCATCAGTTGCTCCTGACGCTCCAGCAGGCGCAGTCGCAGGCGCTGCTGGGCATATTCAACATCCCGCTTGACCGCCTCCTGCTCGCGTTCGACCTCTTCCAGCCGCAGGTACCAGAAGGCTGACGCGATCGCTGCCAGGAACAGGCAGACCGCCGCCAGCGGCGCCAGCATGGCGAAGCGATCCTGGCGGGTGGGCGCAAGGCGGCTCCACCAGCGCCGCACCCAGTGCCATGGGCGCAGTGTTGCGGCGTCTTCGCCGTCCCGGGGGTCTC
Source organism: Curvibacter sp. T50 (assembly GCF_057219955.1). Taxonomy (NCBI): domain Bacteria; kingdom Pseudomonadati; phylum Pseudomonadota; class Betaproteobacteria; order Burkholderiales; family Comamonadaceae; genus Curvibacter; species Curvibacter sp. T50. The sequence goes on along the minus strand of NZ_JBXVVU010000001.1, from coordinate 1,033,449 downwards.
GCTGTGCTGCCATGGGGCAAGTGTAGGGGAGCGCGAACCGTCTGGAAGTTTGTGAAAATATTTCATGATACGGAAACGGTATCCAGCATTTGAAATTTCAGATATTCTGTGAGAAACTTCGTCTGTCGTACTACAGTCCGTGAAAAACCACCGAGGAGACCTCATGTCAAGCCAGTCCGAAATCCCACCGGGCCGCGTTGCGGCCGATCCCGACCATCAGGAAACCCGCGAATGGATGGATGCGTTGTCCGCAGTCATCCAGTCCGAAGGTCCCGACCGCGCCCATTTTCTGCTGGAGCAACTGCTTGAACACGCGCGGCAAAACAGCATCGACCGGCCGTTTTCCGCCAACACCGGCTATGTCAACACCATCGAACCGGACCAGGAAGAGCGGTGCCCCGGCAACATCGAGATCGAAGAGCGCCTGCGTTCCTACATGCGCTGGAACGCGATGGCCATGGTGGTCAAGGCCAACCGCCACAACCCTGAGGACGGCGGCGACCTGGGCGGGCACATCGGCTCGTTTGCATCGCTGGCGCACATGTTCGGCGCCGGCTTCAATCATTTCTGGCATGCCGAAAGTGAAGGCCATGGCGGTGATTGCGTTTTCATCCAGGGCCACGTGGCGCCCGGTGTGTATGCCCGCGCCTTTCTGGAAGGGCGCCTGAGCGAAGAGCAATTGCTCAACTTCCGTCAGGAAGTCAATGGCAAAGGGCTGTCGAGCTACCCGCACCCCAAGCTGATGCCCGAGTTCTGGCAGTTCCCCACGGTGTCCATGGGACTGGGTCCGCTGATGGCGATCTATCAGGCGCGTTTCCTCAAGTACCTGCATGCGCGTGGCATTGCCAACACGGAAAACCGCAAGGTCTGGGTGTTCTGCGGCGACGGCGAGATGGACGAGGTGGAAAGCCTGGGCGCCATCGGCCTGGCCGCGCGCGAGAACCTCGATAACCTGATTTTTGTCATCAACTGCAACCTGCAGCGACTGGACGGGCCGGTGCGTGGCAACGGGAAAATCGTGCAGGAGCTCGAAGGCGAGTTCCGCGGCGCGGGCTGGAACGTCATCAAGCTGCTCTGGGGCAGCAACTGGGACCCGCTGCTGGCGCGTGACAAGGACGGGGCCCTGCGCAAAGTGATGATGGATACGCTCGACGGCGATTACCAGTCCTTCAAAGCCAATGACGGCGCCTATGTGCGCAAGAACTTCTTCGGCCGTGACCCGCGCACGCTGGAAATGGTGGCCAAGATGAGTGACGACGACATCTGGGCCTTGCGTCGCGGCGGTCACGACCCGCAGAAGGTCTACGCTGCATATCACGCCGCCGTCAGCCACAAAGGGCAGCCCACCGTGCTGCTGGTGAAGACCATCAAAGGGTTCGGCATGGGCAAGGCCGGGCAGGGAAAAATGGCGGTCCATCAGACCAAAAAGCTCACGGACGAGGACATCCGCGAGTTCCGCGACCGCTTCAACATTCCCATTCCCGACAGCGAGTTGCCGAAGATTCCGTTCTACAAGCCGGCCGACGACACACCGGAGATGAAATACCTGCACGAGCGGCGCAAGGCGCTCGGCGGCTACCTTCCGCACCGGCGCACCCGCGCCGACGAAAGCTTCACGGTGCCCGCGATCGAGATTTTCAAGGCCGTCCTGGAGCCCACGCCCGAGGGGCGGGAGATTTCCACCACCCAGGCTTACGTGCGCTTCCTCACCCAGTTGCTGCGTGATCAGGCCTTGGGCCCGCGCGTAGTGCCCATCCTGGTCGATGAAGCCCGCACTTTCGGCATGGAAGGCCTGTTCCGCCAGATCGGCATCTACAACCCCGCAGGCCAGCAGTACACCCCGGTCGACAAGGACCAGGTCATGTATTACCGCGAAGACAAGGCGGGCCAGATCCTGCAGGAAGGCATCAACGAAGCCGGTGGCATGGCCAGCTGGATGGCGGCCGCCACCAGCTACAGCACCAGCAACCGCATCATGGTGCCGTTCTATGTCTATTACTCAATGTTCGGCTTCCAGCGCATCGGCGACCTGGCCTGGGCGGCGGGCGACATGCAGGCGCGCGGCTTCCTGCTGGGCGGGACCTCCGGGCGCACCACACTCAACGGCGAAGGCCTGCAGCACGAAGACGGCCACAGCCACATCCTGGCCGGGACCATTCCCAACTGTGTCAGCTACGACCCGACGTTTGCGCATGAAGTCGGTGTCATCCTGCACCACGGCCTCAAACGCATGGTGGAGAAGCAGGAAAACGTCTTCTACTACCTGACCCTGCTGAACGAAAACTACGCCATGCCCGGCCTGACCCCGGGCACGGAAGCCCAGATCATCAAGGGCATGTACCTGTGCAAGGAAGGTCCCAAGATGACCCCGCGTGTGCAGCTGCTGGGCAGCGGCTCCATATTGCGCGAGAGCCTGGCTGCGCAGGAGCTGCTGGCGGTGGACTGGGGCGTGGCCGCCAATGTGTGGAGCTGCCCCAGCTTCAACGAGCTGGCACGCGATGGCCAGGATTGCGAGCGCTGGAACCTGCTGCATCCGCAGGAAGCGGCCCGCGTGCCCTTTGTCTCGCAGCAACTGGATGCCCATCCGGGGCCTGTGGTGGCGTCGACCGACTACATGAAGAACTATGCCGAGCAGATCCGTCCTTTCATCCCCAAAGGGCGCAGCTACCGGGTTTTGGGCACCGACGGTTTCGGCCGCAGCGATTTCCGCAGCAAGCTGCGTGAGCACTTCGAGATCAACCGGCACTACATCGTGCTGGCCGCCCTGCGGTCGCTGGCCGACGAGGGCACGGTGCCGGTGGCCAAGGTGGCCGAGGCCATTGCGAAGTACGGCATCAAGGCCGACAAAGTGAACCCGCTGTACGCCTAACCCCATCCGGAGACCAACATGGCACTGATTGAAGTGAAAGTCCCGGATATCGGAGACTTCAAGGACGTGGCAGTCATCGAACTGCTGGTCAAACCCGGCGATACCGTCAAGGCCGAGCAGTCGCTTCTCACCGTGGAGAGCGACAAGGCTTCCATGGAAATTCCCTCCAGCCACGCCGGTGTGGTGCGTGAACTCAAGGTCGCGCTGGGCGATACCGTCAGCGAAGGCTCCCTGGTGCTGCTGCTGGAGGCGGAAGGGGCCGCCAGCAGCCCTGCCGCCACGGTTTCTGAAGATAAATCGGCAATACCCAGCGCAAAATCGTCTCCTGCAGCTACGGAAAGCATAGCGATTGCGGTGGTTGCAGCGGTTGCGCCACCCGCCGGCCCGGTCGAGGTCCGTGTGCCCGACATCGGCGACTTCAAGGACGTCGCCGTCATCGAGGTGTTCGTCAAGCCCGGCGACACGGTCAAGGTCGAGCAAAGCCTGATCACGGTGGAGTCGGACAAGGCGTCGATGGAAATCCCCTCGTCGGCCGCGGGTGTGATCAAGGAGCTGAAAGTCAAGCTCGGTGACACCGTCAACATTGGCGACCTGCTGGCCATTCTGGACGGGCAAGGTGGCACGGCAGCCCCGGCACCAATCGCGGCTGCGGCGGCCGCGAGTGCGCCGGCCGCAGCCGGCTCTGCCTCCGCCTCCGCGCCGACGGCTGCAGCGGCCGCGCCACTGGCGCCGGCCCACAACCCCACGACCGCACCGGTCGGCCTGCCGCACGCGTCCCCGTCGGTGCGCAAGTTCGCCCGTGAACTGGGCGTGCCGCTGGACGAACTCAAGGGCAGCGGCCCCAAGGGTCGCATCACCCAGGACGACGTGCAGGCCTTCACCCGCGCGGTGATGGGCGGCGCCACCCAGACCCGCGCGATTGCCGCGGTGGCCGCCAAGGCACCCGCCGCCGGCGGGGGGGTCACCGGCGGTGGCGAACTGAACCTGATTCCCTGGCCCAAGGTCGACTTCGCCAAGTTCGGCCCGGTGGAGCGCAAGGAGCTGTCGCGCATCAAGAAGATCAGCGGCGCCAATCTGTTCCGCAACGCGGTGATGATTCCCGCCGTCACCAACCATGACGACGCCGACATCACCGAGCTCGAAGCCTTCCGCGTGTCCACCAACAAGGAAAACGAGAAGAGCGGCGTCAAGGTGACGATGCTCGCCTTCCTGATCAAGGCCTGCGTCGCGGCGCTCAAGAAATTCCCCGAATTCAACAGCAGCCTGGACGGCGATGCGCTGGTCTACAAGCAGTACTGGCACATCGGCTTTGCCGCCGACACCCCCAACGGCCTGGTGGTGCCGGTGATCAAGGACGCCGACAAGAAAGGCATCCTGCAGATCAGCCAGGAAATGGGCGAGCTGGCCAAGAAGGCCCGCGACGGCAAGCTCGGCCCGGCCGACATGTCCGGCGCCACCTTCACCATCTCCAGCCTGGGCGGGATCGGCGGGCGCTACTTCACGCCCATCATCAACGCGCCGGAAGTCGCCATCCTGGGCGTGTGCAAGAGCCAGATGGAGCCGGTGTGGGACGGCAAGCAGTTTGTGCCGCGCCTGATGCTGCCGCTGTCGCTGACCTGGGACCACCGGGTCATCGACGGCGCGGCGGCCGCGCGTTTCAACGCCTATCTGGGTCAGATCCTGGCGGATTTCCGCCGGGTGCTGCTCTGATCGCGGCGGAGACGGCGCGGTGACAACAATCGCGGTCGTGAAGAAGGCGGGTCAGGTGGCGATCGCTGCCGACACGCTGGTGACCTTCGGCGACACGCGCCTGTCGCGTCGCTACGAGGCCAACAGCAAGCTCTTCAGGGTGGACACGCCGGCGGGCCCCAGCTGGCTGGGCATGGCCGGTACCGTGGCGCACTTTCCGGTGGTGCGCAAGGCCCTGAATGCGCTACCGCCGGAGCAGCGCCTGCTTTGCAGCAAGGACGCGGTGTTCGACACCTTCACCCGGCTGCATCCGCTGCTCAAGGAAAACTTCTTCCTGCAGACCAAGGAAGAAGAGCACGACCCCTACGAATCGAGCCAGTTCACCGTGCTGATCGCCAATGCCAGCGGCATCTTCGGCGTCTACAGCTACCGCGAAGTGTTCGAGTTCGAGGAGTTCTGGGCCATCGGATCGGGCCGCGCCTTTGCGCTGGGCGCGATGCATGCGGCCTGGCCGCGCGCCCGCAGTGCCCGTGAAGTGGCGGTGGCCGCGCTGGAATCCGCCTGCGAATTCGACAAGAACTCCGCCGCCCCGGTGGAGTTGCAAACCCTCAAACTGAAAGCGTAACGCCCGGCCCCTGCCGCGGCTTGCCAGGAGACTGTTCATGAGCCTGATCGACATCAAGGTCCCCGATATCGGGGATTTCAAAGACGTAGCCGTCATCGAACTGCTGGTCAAACCCGGCGACACGATCAAAGCCGAGCAAAGCCTGATGACCGTGGAGAGCGACAAGGCCTCGATGGAAATCCCCTCCAGCCACGCCGGTGTGGTCAAGGCGCTGAAGGTCCAGCTCGGTGACAAAGTCAGCGAGGGCACCGTGGTGCTGACCCTCGAAGTGGCCGCCGGCGCCAGCGGAGCCGCCAGCGCCGCTGCGCCCGCGGTTTCGGAACAAAAAGTGGCAATACCCAGCGCAAACGCGTCGTCTTCTGCTATCAATTCCATGCCTGTGGCGGCACCCGCAGCGGCCTGCTTTGGTGGCACGGCCGATATCGAGTGCGACGTGCTGGTGCTCGGCGGGGGCCCGGGCGGTTACTCGGCCGCCTTCCGCGCGGCCGACCTGGGCCTGAAGGTGGTCATCGTAGAGCGCTACGCCACCCTGGGCGGCGTCTGCCTGAACGTGGGCTGCATCCCCTCCAAAGCGCTGCTGCATGTGGCGGCGGTCATGGACGAAGTCAGCCACATGGCCGACCTGGGCGTGGACTTCGGCGCACCGGTGGTCAACATCGACAAACTGCGGGGCCACAAGGAAAAGGTGATTGGCAAACTCACCGGCGGCCTGGCCGCGATGGCCAAGATGCGCAAGGTGACCACCGTGCGTGGCTACGGCCACTTTGTCGGCGCCAACCATCTGGAAGTGGAGGAAACCAGTGGCACCGGCCAGGAAAAGACCGGCACCAAGAAAGTGGTGGCGTTCAAAAAAGCCATCATCGCCGCCGGCAGCCAGGCGGTGCGCTTGCCCTTCATGCCCGACGATCCGCGAGTGGTGGACAGCACCGGCGCGCTGGCGCTCAAGGAAGTGCCCAAGCGCATGCTGATCCTGGGCGGCGGCATCATCGGCCTGGAAATGGGCACGGTCTACAGCACCTTGGGCGCGCGCCTGGACGTGGTGGAAATGATGGACGGCCTGATGCAGGGCGCCGACCGCGACCTGGTCAAGATCTGGCAGAAGATGAACGCCAAGCGCTTCGACAACATCATGCTCAAGACCAAGACGGTGGGTGCCAAGGCGACACCGGCGGGCATCGAAGTGACGTTTGCGCCAGCGGAAGAGGGCGGCAGCGCCCCCCCGCCACAAACCTACGACCTGGTGCTGCAAGCCGTGGGCCGCACCCCCAACGGCAAGAAGATCGCCGCCGACAAGGCCGGCGTGGCCGTGACCGACCGCGGCTTCATCAACGTCGACATCCAGATGCGCACCAATGTGCCCCACATCTTCGCCATCGGCGACATCGTCGGCCAGCCCATGCTGGCGCACAAGGCGGTACACGAGGCGCATGTGGCGGCCGAAGTCATTGCCGGTGAACTGCAGGGCAACAAGGAACTGGCCGCCGCCGCGTTCAACGCCCGCGTCATCCCCAGTGTGGCCTACACCGACCCCGAAGTGGCCTGGGTCGGCCTGACCGAAGACCAGGCCAAGGCGCAGGGCATCAAGGTGAAAAAAGGCCTGTTCCCCTGGACCGCTTCCGGCCGCGCCATTGCGAACGGCCGCGACGAAGGCGTGACCAAGCTGCTGTTCGACGATTCCCCCGAGGCCCACGGCCACGGCAAGATCCTGGGCGGGGGCATGGTCGGCACCCATGCGGGCGACATGATTGGCGAGATCGCACTGGCGATCGAGATGGGTGCCGACGCGGTCGACATCGGCAAGACCATCCACCCGCACCCCACGCTGGGCGAGAGCATCGGCATGGCGGCGGAGGTGGCGCATGGCAGTTGCACGGATGTGCCGCCGGCGCGGAAGTAAACCCACAGCATTCAGGCCACCTCGCAAAGCCCGAACTGGCAGCTGTTCGGGCTTTGCGCTTTCCATGCCAGATTCTTCTCAACCAAAGCTCTACAACCTGCGGCACCCTGAGCGCACACTGCTGTATCAAGCCATAGCCGAGTTCTTCAAGATCTGGTTGGAACCGAAGTGTTCCCGCCTTTGTGCCCGCTGTGCGGTGGGCAGATGCGCATCATCGCTTTCATTATGCCCAGCGTCGATATCCGCCACATCCTGGAGCACGCCGGAGTCGAGTCAGAGCCACCGCGCATTGCCCGGCGCCGGCCGCCGCTGTGGGGGGTAGTGGTGCGATCCTTCGCGACGGCAGTCAGATCGGGCAGGATTGAGACTTGGTGGAACAACCGGCACCGGATTGCGAGCTTGATCAGCGCATCAATTGGTGACCAAGGAAAACGGCACATCCCTTGAGTCAATGGGATGTTGCGGTGCTGTGTGCGCTGCCGCTGCACAGCCGACTTGTTTAGGGGCATCCGCGCTCCTCGATCGCTGTGAGCTCTCAAGCTGCGGATTTCATCGAGTTGGTATCGCCCAGAATGCCTGCCATACTTGAACTCATACGATTGGATTTCTTATCCGTCAAGTTTGAACGAGGCTCGACATGATTCGCTTCCTCCTTTGCATCCTGGCGACTCTCTATCCGTTCACGGTCCGCGCATTAACACCGGCTCAGAACAGGACGTTGGCGCAACAGATCGTCAAAGCGTGCCAACGGGAGGTCGACGCTGCCGCGCTCGCCGTGAATCAGGCAGGTTCTCAGTTCCTGGGCGGGCCTCTGGATCCGCCTGTGTACATCACCAACAACGTGCTTGTTGATTATCAGCGAGTGAGTTTTCCGCTACCCGAGGCTGCTCTGCTCAGGCTTCAGCAACAGCTTTCAGCCTTTGAGGGCAGAATTGCCGCTTACGCGGCCCATGGAGGCGTGTCCGAGGCTTGGATCGCCATCCGGCGCCTCGATTTGTGCGGCCACCGCTTCTTTCTCACATACTCTGGCGCGCCACAACTTGCGCAACCTACTCAGCCACTAGCCTCGCGAGCCGGCGCATCCCAAATTGCCCAACCATCCCAGCCTGCTGCCTCATCGCCAGCCAAGGGGTGTAGTAGTGTGGCGCCCAGTTGCCAAACACTGCAGGATGGCAGCACCATGGAAATGTACCGAGATGGGATGTACCTCATTACGCGCCCCAATGGCAGTCGGGAACGCTATGAGGGTGGAAGGCTCACCGAGATCTGGCACAACGGGGTCCTCAAGTTGGTAGATAGCTCTCGGAATCCGGACCGGTCTCCCCCCTCTTCCGAGGTGCCGGGCTTTGAGGCACGCCCGAGCAAGTCACCAGAGATGAAGAGACCTCCAGGCGAGGACGCGCGGCACTGCATCCGCTTCACCAATCTTGGTACTGGCGATGCCGCAATCCATGGTGGCAACAAAGTAATGACCAACACGTGCAGCTACACGATCGAGGCATTCTGGTGTGCGATTGGACCGGAGTGCGACAAAGACATTGGAAGCACGTGGACTCTGGGTCCAAATCGAAGCTGGCAGGTATCGGCGAAACAGGACTACCGTTGGGGCGCCTGTCGCGGCCCGGACAGCGGTGCATTCTTGTTGGGAACGTTCGGAATTCAGTACAACTGCGTTCAACCGCTGCGTTGACAGACCGAGTACCTTACTGATTCAAGATCTGGCAGAAGATGAACGCCGAGCGCTTCGACAACATCATGCTCAAGACCAAGACGGTGGGTGCCAAGGCGACACCGGCCGGTATCGAAGTGACGTTTGCATCCGCCGAAGAGGGCGGCAGCGCCCCCGCGCCGCAGGTGTACGACCTCGTGCTGCAAGCCGTGGGCCGCACACCCAATGGCAAGAAGATCGCCGCCGAACAAGCAGGTGTGGCCGTCACAGACCGCGGCTTTATCAACGTCGACATCCAGATGCGCACCAACGTGCCGCACATCTTCGCCATCGGCGACATCGTGGGCCAGCCCATGCTGGCGCACAAAGCGGTGCACGAAGCGCATGTGGCGGCCGAAGTGATTGCCGGTGAACTGCAAGGCGACAAAGAGCTGGCCGCCGCCGCCTTCAACGCCCGCGTGATCCCGAGCGTGGCCTACACCGACCCCGAGGTGGCCTGGGTCGGCTTGACCGAAGACCAGGCCAAGGCGCAGGGCATCAAGGTGAAAAAAGGCCTGTTCCCCTGGACCGCTTCCGGCCGCGCCATTGCGAACGGCCGCGACGAAGGCGTGACCAAGCTGCTGTTCGACGATTCCCCCGAGGCCCACGGCCACGGCAAGATCCTGGGCGGGGGCATGGTCGGCACCCATGCGGGCGACATGATCGGCGAGATCGCACTGGCGATCGAGATGGGTGCCGACGCGGTCGACATCGGCAAGACCATCCACCCGCACCCCACGCTGGGCGAGAGCATCGGCATGGCGGCCGAGGTGGCGCATGGCAGTTGCACGGATGTGCCGCCGGCGCGGAAGTAAACCTGTCTCCAGGCCAACCGGAAAAAGCCCGAACTGGCAACCGTTCGGACTTTGCCTTGTGTCTCAGCAAAAGGGCGTGCCCGAAGCCGAACTGTCAATCGTTAATCGTCGTAGTGGCCCCGGCACGCGATCACGTCAAGGTCTGCATCATCCACGGCATACACCAGTCGATGCACGTCATCAATGCGCCTTGACCAGTACCCGGTCATGTTGCCCATCAACGGCTCGGGCTTGCCAATCCCGGCGAACGGATCACGCGCCGCCGCTTCGATCAGTGTGTTGATGCGTCTCAAGGTCTTCTTGTCTTGCCCCTGCCACCAGGTGTAATCACCCCACGCCGCCGGGGTGAATCGAATGGAGCGTGCCACGCCGCTCAGTCCTTGACCAGTTCGCGCCGTCTGGCCTTGCCTGCCTTGTGCTGCGCGATGGATTTGGCCAGGTGCGCAGCATTCGCCGGGGTGGAAAGCAGGTGCATGGTCTCCATGATGCTTTCGTAGTGGTCGAGCGACATCACCACAGCGTCCGCCCCGTCGCGCCGACTGATCACCGTCACATCAGCGTCTTCATGCACGCGGTCAAGCACCGCCTTCAAGGCGCTGCGTGCTTCGGAATAGGTCACGATTTTCATAAGCACCATTTCTAACTTGTACTCAAAGTTGTCCAAGTGTAGCTCTTTCCACTTTGAATAGGGTCACGCGCGGGCCAGGCAGGAGATTGTCATTGCGGTCAGCACACCACCGCGCGTTGCGGCACCTCACACCAGCGATGTGCGACCCGGTCCTGCAGGCTGTCGGCCGCACGCCCAATGGCAAGAAGATTGCCGCGGACAAATCGCGTACCGATTTGCCGCCTGGCAAGAGTTAGGCCCGCAACCCAGCGTCCTTGATACAGCCCGAACTGGCAACGGTTCGGGCTTGGTGCTTTGCATGCCGGACCAACCACCGAAAAGACGGCAAATGGTGCACAGCACTCACGCCGGATTCTTCCGAACCACAGCGCCATGGCCCCAGAATGACCCCCGGTCGCCGCCCTCATTCCCAAGGAGCTCACTGCCATGCCCATCCACCCCCGCTACCCCCACCTTTTCACCCCCCTCGACCTCGGCTTCACCCGCCTGAAAAACCGGGTGCTGATGGGTTCGATGCACACGGGGCTGGAGGAGGCGGAAGGCGGCTTCGAGCGGCTGGCGGCCTACTATGCGGAACGGGTGCGCGGCGGGGTGGGGATGATCATCACCGGCGGCATCCCGCCCAACGAGGAGGGCGGCTTCGGTGCCCAGCTGTCCACGCCGGCGGAGGCCGATCAGCACCGGCTCATCACCGACGCGGTGCACGCGGCCGATGCGGACGTGAAGATCTGCATGCAGATCCTGCACATGGGCGCGCTGGCGCCCAACCCGGCCTGCGTGGCGCCCTCGGCGGTGAAGTCACGCATCGCGCCCCATACGCCGCAGGCGCTGGACGAGGCCGGCATCGAGAAGCAACTGGGCGATTTCGCGAATTGCGCCGTGCTGGCCCGCGAGGCGGGCTACGACGGGGTGGAGATCATCTGCTCGGCAGGCTACCTGCTGTCCACCTTCCTGGTGCAGAAGACCAACCTGCGCGCCGACGCCTGGGGCGGCGCGTTCGAGCACCGCATGCGCTTCCCCGTGGAGGTGGTGCGCCGGGTGCGCGCGGCCGTGGGGCCGGATTTCATCCTGATCTTCCGCATCTCCGCGATGGACATGCTCGAAGGCGGCCTGGCCTGGGACGAGATCGTGACGCTGGCGCGCGCAGTGGAAGCCGCCGGTGCCAACATCCTCAGCACGCACTTCTGCTGGCACGAGGCCCCGGTGCCCACCATCGCCACCATGGTGCCGCGCGCGGCGTTTGCGTCGGTCACCGGGCGGCTGCGCCAGGTGGTGACGGTGCCAGTGATCACCAGCAACCGCATCAACATGCCTGAGGTGGCCGAATCCGTGCTGGCGCGCGGCGATGCGGACCTGGTGTCGATGGCGCGGCCGATGCTGGCCGACCCCGAATGGGTGAACAAGGCGCGCGAAGGCCGCGAGGATCAGATCAACACCTGCATCGCCTGCAACCAGGCCTGTCTGGACCACACCTTTGGCGGCTACAAACAGGTGAGCTGCCTGGTCAACCCGCGCGCCTGCAACGAAACGCTGCTGAACTACGGGCCGACCCCGGCGCCCAAGCGGCTGGCCGTGGTGGGCGCCGGGCCGGCCGGGCTGGCCTATGCGACGGTGGCCGCCCAGCGCGGGCACGCGGTGACGCTGTTCGACAGCGCGGAGGAGATCGGCGGGCAGTTCAACCTGGCCAAGCGAATCCCGGGCAAGGAGGAGTTCTTCGAGACGCTGCGCTACTACCGCCGGATGATTGACCTGTATGGCATTGACCTGCGGCTGAACACGCGGGTGGACGCGGCGGCGCTGCAGGCCGACGGCTTTGACGAGGTGGTCGTGGCCACCGGCATCGCGCCGCGCCAGCCCGAGATCGAGGGGATCGGGCACCCCAAGGTGGTGGGCTACATCGACGTGATCCTGGGTCGCCAGCCGGTGGGCCAGCGCGTGGCGATCATGGGGGCGGGCGGCATCGGCTTTGACGTGGCGGAACTCATCACGCACGCCGGCCCGTCGGGGGCGACCGACATTCAAGTGTTCGCCCGCGAGTGGGGCATCGACTTTGCCAATCACCCGCGCGGCGGCGTGACGGGCGTGGTGCCGCAGGTGGCCTCCAGCGGGCGCAGCGTGACGTTGCTGCAGCGCAAAATGGACCCGGTCGGCAAGACCCTGGGCCGCACCACCGGCTGGACGCACCGCATGACGCTGGCGCGCCGCGGCGTGCGGATGGTCAATGGCGTGGAATACCTGAAGGTGGACGATGCCGGCCTGCACGTGCGCGTGCACGGCGAGCCGCAGCTGCTGGAAGTGGACACGGTCATCGTCTGCGCCGGCCAGCTGCCGTTGCGGACGTTGTACGACGAATTGGTGGCTGCGGGCCTGAAGGCCACGCTGGTCGGCGGCGCGTTCGAGGCGTCGGAGCTGGACGCCAAGCGGGCGATCGACCATGCCAGCCGGCTGGCGGCGGTGGTGTGAGCCTTTCCGGGACGAATTTCAAGGCATTTCGGCCAGTATCCAGCGTAAAAAGGTCATCATTCGCTTCCATTTCAGGAGCAAACTGCTTGGCTGATCTTGCCTTGGATGGCGCTGGCCAGGTTCAACGCCGAATGGGGATGCGCCACACCACCCAGCCGCCCACCAGACCGAGCGCCGGCACGGTGCCCTGCAGCCACGGGCGGCCGGCGAATTGCCACGCCGATCGCAACCAGCAACGTCCGTTGCAGGGTGGGGCGTTCGCGGGCGTCAGTCATGGTCACGGCCTCATTGGCGGCGCATCGGATTTCCTTGCACTGGAGGCGCTTCGGTCTGGTCGGTGGTGGCCGGATCCGGTGCCCGTGTCACGACAGCGGGTCAGTGGGCACCGTCATGGAGGGGGAGGCATGATGACTGCGGTGGCGTAGTGGCGTACCAATCTGCAGCGAAGTGGACAGAGGGTTTCAGTTTTCGTGAGCTGCGATCCAATCTGGATGCAGTGACAGATCACTCCCCGCATTTGCCGTTCATTGATCGATTCAAGGTCCGTCGCGGGTGGTATGGCCACGCTGATGGCAGGTTAGTCACGGATGAAGCCAGCTTGCTTGATGTTGACGCTCAGGGCAGGAGCCGCTTACCGAACGCGCGGAGCACGAACTCGGGTCGATGAAAGATTCTGCTACCAGCGCTGCGGTCAACGGAGGCCAGAAAATAATACAAACAGCCTTTAGGGGCTGCCTGTGGCGCGGCGGTGAAAAATCCAACCTGGGCGCACCGGCGGCTCAGAAACCAAGGAATAGTCAATGTTTCGTTCTTTTTTCCTCAACAAAAAATGGGCCTTGTGGGCCTGGCCCGGTGTGGTGCTGATCCTGTTTGCTGTCTGGTACCAGGTGCAGGTATCCGTCCAGATCAACGATTGGTATGGCGGGTTTTATGACTACCTGCAGAAAATCCTGTCCCAACCCGGCTCGACCAGTTTGTCCGAGTTCAATGGGTTCCTCTGGTCGTTTGGCAGGATTGCCGTGGTGGCCATCGTGGTCGCGGTGTTTGTCGGCTTCTTCACCAAGCACTGGATTTTTCGCTGGCGCACCGCCATGACCGAGTTTTACGAGAGCCAGTGGCACAAGGTGCGTCATATTGAAGGGGCGTCTCAGCGCGTGCAGGAAGACACCGCCATGTTTTCCCGCATCATGCAGGGTCTGGGGGTGAGCTTCATGCGCTCAGTCATGACGCTCGTTGCGTTCTTGCCCATTCTCTGGGGTCTATCGGCCAAGGTGACCGAGCTGCCTCTGTTGGGCCAGGTGGACCAGGGACTGGTGTACGTGGCGTTACTCTCGGCCATTGGTGGTACCACGCTGCTGATGCTGGCGGGCATCCGTTTGCCGGGGCTGGAATTCAACAACCAACTCACCGAGGCGGCCTACCGCAAGGAACTGGTGCTGGGCGAGGATGATGCCAGCCGCGCCCACCCGCCCAAGCTGCGCGAGCTGTGGGGTACCTTGCGGACCAATCACTTTCGCTTGTATTTCAACTACCTGTACTTCGACGTGGCCAAGTGGTCTTACCTGCAATTCAGCGTCTTGATCCCGCTCATCGCGTTGGGCCCTACGCTGGTGGCGGGCGTCATCACGCTGGGCATCTTCCAGCAAATCTCCAATGCATTCGACAAGGTTGAAAACTCGTTCCAGTACCTGGTCAACAGTTGGGAAACCATCGTTGAGCTGATCTCGGTCTTCAAGCGCCTGTGGGCGTTTGAACGGGCAATTGCCAACGCGCCAGAGGTCCCGCCGGTCTTGGGCGCCGGCTGAGCCTCCAACCCGTTCCTGCGTGCCTGGCGCGGGCAAATGCGCGAGGCCAGTAGCTTGTTCACCTGGTCAGGCAGAAAGCTTTGACCGACGCCGTGGACATCGACAAGACCATCCACACGTACCCCACGCTGGGCGAATCCATTGGCATGGCGGCGCGGGTGACGCACGGTAGCTGCACCGATGTGCCGCCGGCGCGGAACTAAGTCCTCAGCGTATGGTCCATCTCACAGAGCCCGAACTGGCAGCAGTTCGCGCTTTGCGCTTTTCTTCTTTTCCTGTTTGTTGTTGCGACAGTACCCGCAGTCGGCCTGGCCGATGAAAGGGATGCGGCTGCGAAACACCAGGTCTGCCGCAAACAGAATCCTCTGGCCCGGCAGGTAGACGACCAAGTCTTCCGGTGTGTGCGACGGACCGACCGGCTGCAGGTCGAACCGAACGCCACCGACGGTGAGGGAGGTCGCGGGGTCGATCCAGCGGTCGGCCGGCACCCTCACCCAGCAGCACGGTCGGCATCTTGACCGTCATCAACCTGCGACACCCCGGTACAGACTAGCATTCACATAAGTTACAACGGATGTATCGAGGAAGCCCATGAACCTGGCAACCCTTCTGGAGCGCTTCGGTGACGGCAACGTGCTGGCTGTGGGCGGCGCCGTGATCGGCATGCTGTTCGGATTTTTTGCCCAGCGTTCACGCTTTTGCCTGCGTGCCGCGGTCATCGAGTTCTGGCACCGCTCGTTCGGTGAAAAACTCTCCGTCTGGCTGCTGGCGTTTTCGACCGCCGTGGTGGTGGTGCAGCTGCTGGTGCTGATGCATGCGCTGGACATCAGCAGCGCCCGCCAGCTGTCCTCGCGTGGCAGCCTGTCGGGCGCCCTGATCGGCGGCTTGCTGTTCGGCGCGGGCATGATCATGACGCGCGGCTGCGCCAGCCGCCTGCTGGTGCTGTCGGCCAATGGCAACCTGCGTGCCCTGCTGTCCGGACTGATCTTTGCCGTGGCCGCCCAGGCTTCGCTGTCGGGTGCGCTGGCGCCGTTGCGCCTCGAAATCAGCAGCTGGTGGACCGTCGACGGCGGGCCGTCCCGGGACCTGCTGGCGCTCACCGGCATCGGCCCCTGGGGCGGCTTGCTGTCGGGCCTGGTCTGGTTTGCGGCGGCGCTGGTTTTTTCGCTGCGCAGCCCGAGCCGGGGCTTGTGGATGTGGGTGGGCGGCATTGGCACCGGCCTGATGGTGGCGGCGGCCTGGACCTTCAGCTTTCTGGTGTCCACCCAGTCGTTCGAGGCCGTGCAGATCCAGGGCCTGACGTTCAGCGGACCGTCGGCGGAATGGCTGATGCGGGTGCTGTCGTCACCCGCCCCGAAAGTCGGCTTCGATTTCGGCCTGCTGCCGGGCGTCTTTGCGGGCTCGTTTCTCGGCGCCGTGGTGGGCCGGGATCTGAAACTGGAAGGATTCAAGGATGGCTACAGCATGCGGCGGTACATCGTCGGTGCGGTGCTGATGGGCTTCGGCTCGATGATGGCCGGGGGGTGTGCCGTCGGCGCAGGTGTCACCGGCGGCGCCATTTTTGCGGTCACCGCGTGGCTGACCCTGGTCGGGATGTGGCTGGGAGCCGGTCTGACCGACTGGCTGATGGACCGACCGGAGGGCGGGACCTCCACCGCCACAGAGCTGGCCGTCTCGGTCAAGGCGCCCTGACGTTCGTCGCTCCCTGCCGGTTTCTGGTGTCGCTGGAACGCCGCCCGGCACCCGAATTCCCGTGGTCTTGCCGACGGCCGGCTGACGCGGACTTTCCTGATGTTTTTGGCCACTTTCGGCCACTACCCTTCGTCGGAAGGTGATTGTTTGCTACTTTTGTAATAGCGTTCGCCGGCGCTTTCGGCCCAAGCCCCGGCCCCGGCCTTGACGCCGGGTGCTGCCGGGGCGCTAGCCGGAGGATCGCTTGCGAAGTTTGCCTCCTCACCGCGCCGGTACAACACGCGAGAGCAACTCGGCGTCCAGCACACCGGCACCCTGCGGGTGCGCGGCGGAACGCTCCACATGGCGTTTGATCGTCGCCAAGCCCTCGGCGGGATTCAACCAGCGGGTTTCCAGTTCGCTCTGGTTCACGCTCCAGACCAGCTTGAAGGCTTTGAAAGTACCGGCTGGCACCGTCACATCGCCCCAGGACTCCACCTTGCCTTCGATCTTCACAGGCACTTGGTTGCCTGAGGGGTACAGCGTCACCGTGTGTTGCGTTGCCCACGTCTTGCCCACCTGAAGCGGCCAGGGGTAGTCGATCGGCGGGTCGAAAGACATCACCGGCTGCCCCTTCGCGTTGAGCGTTGCCAGCTGGCCGAAATGAACAGGATCGTGCAGGCTTACCCCCGCTTGCGGTGCGCCGAACGCGATGACGGGTTTTCCATCCCAGGTGGAGCTTGCATGGGTCCAGACGACCTGGCCGTCAAAGCTGCCCAGGCTGCCCGAGCTCTTGCGGTGGTAGGTGGTGACGGTGCCAGCAGGGCTGATCACCATCTTCTGTGCCGTCGGTGGAGTGCTCGCGCAGCCAGCGGTCAGCAAAAGAGCGGCCGATGTCAGCAACGCTGCACTGACATGCGTGGTGAACTTGATGTTCATGAATACTTCCTTTTGTGGTATCGGTGCACACCGCCGACCGGCAGTGACACGGGACCTGCGCCCAAGTTCAATTTAGGCCTCTGGACTGGGTTCGCACTGATCTGCGTCAATCGGTGGGGCGCCAGGGTGTCTGACCCAAGGGCGCAGCCTGCCCTTCACGCCAGCCGTCCCGCGTGTGGTTGACAGCATCGGCGCTTGGCAATGAACAAGCACTCATTCAAGCCCGGTGAGCTGGCTTTCGTTGCCCCAAACCTGGGCCATAATTAACCACGGTCGGGTGGATTTCCTACCGGCGTCAGTCGCTTGCGCAACCCGCTGGGAACACCAATTGGAGCCTTCATGCCCGCTTCTTTCGCCTCCACACCCGCCTGCCGCGCCCATTGGCGTTACCTTCTGCTCGCGTGCACACTGGCTATGCCCACAGGGGCCGCACCGCCCGATCCGATGGCTCGGGCACGCGCCGTGTACACAGAGGTGAACCAGGGCGTCCAGCGCATGTCCGCGCAGCGTTTTCTTGCGCGGGTGCCAGGAGTCGAGTACGTCAGTGAGGTGGTCGCATCGGTTGATAAGGGACAGGTGCGGAAACTCGCGGTAACGGATCCAGACGATTCAGGCAACGTGTTGACCGATCTGTACTTTGATAGCGATGGAGCGCTGGTTTTTGCCCTGCGCACCACCCAGGGCTACACGGCCAGCGGGCAGGTCAAGACTCGCAACGAACACCGCTTGTACTTCGAGCAAGACCGGCTGGTGCACATGCTGGCTGGCATGACCAAGACACCGTTGCCGCCCGGGGACCGGTTCGCACAAGCCGAAGCGGCCATCGCACAGACCATGGCAGCAGCTTTGCGCAAAGCGACTCTCGCGCCACCTTCACCCACGGTAGCTGTGGGCAGCCAGCGCAAGCTGGCCCAGGGAACCGTGATCAACGTGAACACCGGTGATACCGCCTGCCACATCGAGCTGGTCGATGCAGCTGGCAGAGTTCACCAGGAAATGGCAGACTTTCGCCTGTGCGAGGCACCCGAAAAGTTGCTGAACCGCCAGATGACCCTCTCCTACACCACGGCGACTGTGATGGCGGCTGCTTGTCAGGGCAACATCGGTTGCACCAGGAAAGACACGGTTGCGCTGGTCACGCGCGCAGTGCCGGCAGGCATGGCGCCCAACGCGGTCAAGCGGTAACGCTGGCCGCAGCTCGACTGGCAGCCACTACCTGTGTGAATCCAGCGGGACAGGCCACACTCCTGCCGATGACAGTGATTCGACATTCCGTTCAGAGGCCCTAGCATGACCTCCCATGTTTCGCTACGCGCAGACCGGCGCCACGCGCTTGCGCTGCTCTTGATGTCAATTTTCAGCTTCCCCCTGTGCGGTCGGGCGCAAACACCGCCTGCAACAGGCACTTGGACTGCGGCATCGGTCAACGACGGTCATACATTGACCTACAGCACCCGGGTCATGCTGCTGGGCAAATCCACACCAGTAAGCGTGAGGTTTTCTGCCTTTCCCACGGTCAGGAAAGACATCCATGGCACCTTGGGCTGGGACGTGACGGTACGCGGCACAGACGAGCTCAGGGGTTTCGATTTCAATGCTTTTGATGGCCCGGACGCCATATCGGGTAATCGCAAATTGATGACCGTTGGCCTCATGTCGGCGGGCAAAGCGACCTTGAACACCGCGTTTGCCGTGAGCGGCAGCTTCACCGATACCAACGATTTCACATTTGGCGTGATGGCGCTGAGTCGACTGAAATCCAGCACAGAACGCCGCGTGCTTGAAAGCCTGGCAGACCACACCACGCAGTCCATGACCATCAGCATTCAGGATGCCCGTGACGCCAAAACCCGCCTTGAATTGACCGTGCCTCTGGCGGGGCAGCATGCTGCGATGCGCAAGCTGCTGTCGGTGCTCAAATGAAACGGAAACCCCGCGCACAGTCGCTTACCTCGACGCAACCCTGCGCCCAGCAATGACCCGACACGCCCATTGGCCCACTTCACGCCCTGCGCTGCCCGCGATGTGGGTATCTATCGTCCTTGCCCTGTGTGCGGTGCCAGGCACGGCGGCCGCACAGGCCGCGCCAACTGCCAGGTTGACCAAGTCATGGTGTACCGCGCAGGAGATCAACGTTTTCACCTGTCATCCCGGGAAAAAAACCGTATCCGTGTGTGCCAGTCCGGATGCGTCGGCCCACAAGGGTGCGCTGTACTACCGGTTTGGCCCGCTCGCTGGTGGCCAACAGCCCGAGATGACCTTGCCCGAAAAGGCGACGCCGCCGCGGTTGACTGCAACGGGTGAGACGGCCACTTACGCAGGCGGTGCTGGCAGTTGGTTGCGCTTCAAGAAAGGGGCTTACGCCTATGTGGTGTACACCGGAATCGGGCGCTGGGGGCCGAAAGGTCGGCCTTTGGCGCTGCAAGGTGTGGCCGTTGAACATAAGGGCAAACTGATTGCCAATCTGCCTTGCCCCACAACAGAAGTGGACGAATTGGGCCGCGACTGGTACGAAACGATGGGTATTCAACTGGACGATCAGGATTTCGCTTTTCCCGATACCGACAGGTAACTTTTCAGGCCTTCATCGCGTTGTTCCATCGAATGGGTCGCTCTGCTTCTTGGGTCAATGTCGGGCGGTATTCAGCGTTGACGCAACGGCTTTCTCCCCTGCCGCAGGCAAACTGAATCACCTTGGCGCGGGGGAGGTTCAACGTCCCCACCGCTCACGGTTTCATGACCATGCCCGCTCGTTCACCGCCCGATCGATACCAGTCAGCGCGGCATTTGCGGGCAGGGCGGCACGGGCGGGACATCCGTCGGGGTACAGGGTGCCACGCGGGGCTGGAGATGGCGTTGGAGCGCGGCGATCAGGGTGTCGATTTTTGTGAGGAACTCGTCGCGGCTGGCGCAGGGTCTCTCGGTGAACATTCGCGTCGCCCAGTCGGCGATATCCCCCTTGCCGGCCTGCCGTGCCCAGCGACGCACCTCGCAATAGGCCAGCAGGGCAAGTCGGCCCAGATCCTGGTTCCGGCGCGCATGGTGCAGGTCAGCCAGAAGGTCTTCCAGCGCCAGTTGGTTGGTGTCCGAGGTGGTCATGTTGCAGTGCAGCATAGAAACGGTGCCTGACCGTTTTCTTACAACGTTCCGGGCGTCGTTTTTGCGAGCAAATTGGCCAATTCCCAACGTAGAAAGGTCCTGTGTTGCTATGAATATTGATGGTTTTCGGCGGCGATTCGGGTCACCGGGCCAGAGGCAGCATCCTCTCTAGGGAGCTTCGCCTACAGTTGGGGCATGGGCATTGACTCGTATGACTCCCGGCGGGCGGCATGAACCACGCCGTTGCCCGCCTGCGCGCGGTACGTCTGGCTGCCAGCGACAAGCCTTTCCTGGCGCGTGGCTCGGGGGCAGGGCGCTGCCCGGGTTGCCGGCTGGTGGAAACCCACTGTGTGTGTGGGCTGCGCCCGTCGGTGCCGGTGAACGCCGGGGTTTGCCTGATCATGGGCGACACGGAGGCACTCAAGCCCAGCAATACCGGCTGGCTGGTAGCTGATGTGGTGACAGACACCCACGCGTTCGCCTGGGCACGGACTGCGGTGGATCCGTCCTTGCTGGCGCTGCTGGCCGACTCCCAGTGGCAACCCTGGCTGGTTTTCCCGGCCGAATATGCCGAGCCGGGACGCGTTGTGACGAGGCTACCGGGGCCCGAGGAAACCGCAGCCAGTGGCCGGCGACCGCTGTTCGTGCTGCTCGACGGAACCTGGTCGGAGGCGCGCAAGATGTTTCGCAAGAGCCCGTACCTGGATGCGCTGCCTGTGCTGAGCCTGCACCCGGCCGGGGCTTCCAGCTACCGGCTGCGCCGATCGGTCCACGGCCACCACCTCTGCACCGCCGAGGTCGCCGCCGCGTGTCTGTCGCTGGCCGGGGAAGGCGCCGCCGCCGAGGTGCTGGGGGCCTGGCTGAACGTGTTCAGCGCCCACTACCTCAGCGCCAAACGCGGCCCGCCATTGGACCGGGACAGCGCGGCGCACCAGTGGCTGCGCGGGATCACGGGCCGCTGAGCGTCAGAGTCCGAACTTTGCGTAGTACGCGACTACCGCCGGTGTGCTGGCGACACGCCGCATGTGGGCGTTCAACGCCGGCGCCACTTTCTCCACCAGGTCCGTCGGGACATGGTCCAGCCGGCCCGAGTTGAGCCCGCGCACGTCGACGAACACCTTGAGGTCCGCGACAGTGAGCCGGTTGTCGGCAAAGTACTCGCCGCCGTGCGCGAGCAACTGCTTTTGCAACCAGGCCAGGTACACCGGCATGGAGCCGTTGACCAGGGCCAGACGCGCCTCCTTCTGGGCCTCACCGGTCAAACGGAAGGTGGGCCCCAGCTTGACGCCGGCTTCCTCCACCACGTAACTGACCTCGTCGCACAGGAGCGCCTGGAACGGATCGTTCGGGTACAGGCCGGCGAGCTTGCCCGCGTAACGCAGCATGGCGTCGCTTTGCGTGACCATCACACCATCGACCTCCAGCGTCGGTGCCTGGCCGAAGGGCGTGGTTTTGCGAAAGTCACCGAACGCCGGGTAGGACAGGCGGTTGTCTTCGAAGGCGATGCCACCGAGGTGCAGAGCGAGGCGAACCGGCTCGCCGCGGCCGCCGTGGAAGTCGAAGTAACTGAGCTTGATCTGGGGCACGGTAAGAACCTGTCGGGTTGATGCGGCGTTGCCGCGTTGAGGGTGGCGATTATTCTAGGCGGGCAGGGGTTTCCTCGCCGGGAGGTCCCCGTCGACATGTGCCACCGGCCCTCGTCATGGAGCCACCGAAGTCCCGTTTTTGGGCGCCGGCAACCGCCAGGCGAGCGGGCGGTTGGGCGGGTAGGCCTGCCTGGCGGTTTTGAAAAGTGCTTTTCCGGCGTGAAATCGTCTGCATGCCGCTTTCGCGGGTGTCGGCGAACTGGTATCGTCGTTTTCAGTTCGGTGGGCGAAGACCGGTGTTGAAGGTCCGACGCCTGGCGCGGCGCGAGTCCGTGTCCCCCCGAGCGTGATTTCCCAATTTTCAAGTCAAGGAGACACGAGATGACCACAGCGACGCACCAGGCGCGCGTTTACCCGTCCCGGCCCTCGGACGTGTATTTGTTCGCTACCTGCCTGATCGACCAGTTCACGCCGGAGGCCGGACTGGACACCGTGCGCCTGCTGGAGCGCGAGGGCATCCGTGTGCATTTTCCCGAGCAGCAAACCTGCTGCGGGCAGCCGGCATACAGCAGCGGTTTTCCTGAAGAGGCGCGCGCCGTGGCGCTGCAACAGTTGAACCTTTTCACCGAGCCGTGGCCGGTGGTGATTCCTTCGGGCTCCTGCGGCGGCATGATCCGCAATCATTATCCGCATCTGTTTGCCGACGACCCGGTGCTGCACGCCCAGGCCGTCGCGCTGTCCGAGCGGGTCTATGAACTCAGCGAGTTTCTGGTGCATGTGGTCAATTTCAGCCATCCCGACCTGGGCGCGCCGTGCACCATCGCCTTGCACACCTCGTGCCATGCCCGCCGGCAGATGGGCGCGCACGAGACCAGCGCTGCGCTGCTCGACAGCCTGGCACAGGTCCGGGTGGTCGAGCAGGCGCGCATCGAGGAATGCTGCGGCTTCGGCGGCACCTTCGCCATGCGCTACCCCGATATCTCCGAGGCCATCGTCAACGACAAGGTGGCCGCCATCCGCGACACGGGCGCCGAGCGTGTGGTCAGCGCCGATTGCGGCTGTCTGCTCAACATCACCGGCCGCGCCGCCAGGCAGGACGAACTGGCCGGTGTGACCGCGCCCACGCTGCAAGGCGAACACCTGGCGAGCTTTTTGTACCGCCGAACCACGGCGCAATCGAACACCGGAGAAGTCGCATGAGTCGCCTGGACGCTCCCCAGACCGGCAAGGCCGCGGTGCGGCGCACAGAGGTCACGCAATGAACAGCCGCTTGAACTCCACCCCTGCGCCTGACGGCAGCGCCCGCGCCAGCATCCTGGCGCGACTGCGTGCCGCCGCCACGCCCCAGCCGGTGCCCTTGCCCGATGTCAAGGCCTGGTTTGACGCGCGCCAGCGGCAGGAGGACACCGCGCAGCGCGTGAGCCGCCTGCGCAACGCGATGCAGGCCATGAAGACGGAGGTGCACGACACCACCGCCGACGGATGGCCCGATCTGCTGTTGCGCCTGGCCGCGGCCAAAGGGCTGCGCAACCTGCTGATCGGATCGGACACCCCGCATGGCGCTCAACTGGAGGCGCTTGAGCCCGCCCACTTGATCCTCAAGCGCTACAGCGAGTCCATCGACGGCTGGCGCGACGTGCTGTTCGACGACGTGGATGCCGCGCTCACCCTGGCGAAAAGCGCGATTGCCGAAACCGGCGCCCTGGTGCTGTGGCCCACGCCCGCCGAGCCGCGCCTGATGTCGCTGGTGCCCTCGGTGCACTTCGTGTTGCTGGACGTGGCCACCATCCATGCCGACTTTTTTTCCGCGATCACCGCAGAGGGCTGGGCGCAGGGTCTGCCGACCAATGCCCTGCTGATCAGCGGCCCGTCCAAGACAGCCGACATCCAGCAGACGCTGGCCTTTGGCGCGCACGGGCCGCGGGAACTGGTCCTGCTGTTGCGCCACGCAGAGCCCGCCAACCCGGGAGAAGCGGAATGAGCCGCCGGGCCGCTCCCAAGGCGAATAGCACCGCAGTGCGCAGCACGGAGGTTTTCCAATGAACCAGGTCATCAAGATCCATCCGATGGACGATTTCAAGGCGCGCAGCCGCGGCGTGCTCAACGACCCGGCGCAACGCCAGAACTTCCGCGGCGCGATGGACTTCCTGCAGGCCAAGCGGCGCGCCCAGTTTCCTGATCAGGACGAGCTGCAGGGCCTGCGCGAACTGGGTTCGCAGATTCGCCGCTACAGCCTGGCCAATCTGCCGCGCCTGCTGGAGCAACTGGAGGCCCGGCTCACCGCCAATGGCATTCAGGTGCACTGGGCGCAGGACCCCGGCGAGGCCAACGCGATTGCCCTGGACATTGCCAGACGGGTCAATGCGAAGCGCATCATCAAGGGCAAGTCGATGGTCAGCGAGGAGGTGGGTTTCAACCACGCGATGGAAGCCGCTGGCCTGGAGGCGCTGGAATCGGACATGGGCGAGTACATCGTGCAACTCGCCGGTGAAGCCCCGTCGCACATCATCATGCCGGCGATCCACAAGACCAAGCAGGAGATTGCCGAACTGTTTGCCCGGGAAATCCCCGGCGTAGCCTATACCGAGGACGTCGACGCGCTGATCCGCATTGGCCGAAAGGTGTTGCGGCGCAAGTTCGCCGATGCCGATATCGGCCTGTCGGGGGTGAACTTCGCGGTGGCTGAAACGGGCAGCCTGTGCCTGGTCGAAAACGAAGGCAACGGTCGCATGTGCACCACCGTGCCCCGCGTTCACATCGCCATCACCGGCATCGAGAAGGTGGTGGAGAAGCTCGAACACGTGCCCCCGCTGTTCAGCCTGCTGTCGCGCTCGGCCACGGGGCAGGCGATGACCACCTATCTCAACCTGATCAGCGGTCCACGCCAGCCCGGCGAAAAGGACGGCCCGGAAGAGGTGCACCTGATCCTGCTGGACAACGGGCGCACGCAAGCCTATGCCGACGGGGAGCTGCGCGAGACGCTCAAATGCATCCGCTGCGGCGCCTGCATGAACCACTGCCCGGTGTATGCCCGCATCGGCGGGCACGCCTACGGCACGACCTATCCCGGGCCGATCGGTGCGATCATTTCACCGCACATGCTGGGCCTGGACGCCACGTATCCGCTGGCCTTTGCCTCGACGCTGTGCGGCGCCTGCGTCGAAGTCTGCCCGGTGAAGATCCCGATCACCGACATCCTGGTGCGCCTGCGCAATGAATCGCAGGCGAAGCCGGAAAGCGAAGAGGCAACCCTGCGCGGCAGTGGCGCCGGGCGCACCGCGGCCGCAAGCGCGGTGTGGGGCGCCTGGGCGCAGGTGTACAGCCGCAGCGGGCTGTACAAGCTGGCCTCCTGGTTCATGAGCCGCGGCCGGGCGCTGTCGCCGAGCGAGCAGGGCGCCTGGACGCGCAGCCGCACCCCGCTGGTCCCCGCGCCCAAGCGCCTGCGCGACCTGCTGAAAGAGCGCAAGCCGTAGGACGGCCCGACCCTGACTTGCCAGGTTGAAACGCCGTGTTGGCGTTTCCCGGTCCTGTCCGGGATCGCTTGGCGATGGTGGTGTCTCCACCTCTCATCGGCTGTGAGTGCCGCTCCCGAGGCGCAATCTGCCGGTCAGACGCGACGTGCAGATTTCCGGCGTCACGACGGAGCGCACAGCTTGACCCCCTCCGCCGCCCAGCCCTCGTTGATCATGTGCGCGTACAGGACCGGATCGGTCGTGTAGCGGTGATTCGAATCGTTCTGAGCGAATCGGCGATTGTAGACCCGGTAGACCGGTCGCGTACCCGCGCGGCAGGTGCCGGAGAGGGTCGGCGGAAACAGGTAGAAGGCAATTCCCTCATAGGTCCAACCCGGGTCGCGCGACACCTCGGCGCACTCGGCGCTGTCGATGGAGTAGAAGTGGGAGTTCGGCCCCGCACCCGGAGTGCCATAGTACCGGCAGACGGGCATTGCGCCCCCTGGAATTCCGGTTTCCGGCAGGTAGGCCTTGAAGTCCCTGAAGGTCCGGGTCCAGCCGGGGCCGGCGCCGCCGGTTTCGATGGACTGCACCTCGCCCGGCCCGGCGGTGATGAAATAGTGCCTCAGCGCCGTGTTGAAGAACTCCGTCACCGGCTGCGGCACGGGCTCGGTTGCGGGCAGAAAACGGCGAACGACCCATTCCCGTGGGTCGGCCGTATCCGGCTCCACCGTCACAAGCCGATCGGCCCGGTCGAAGAATACGGTCGCGCTGCCGGTAATCCGGGTCTCGTTCAGGTCGATGTTGCCGAGTCGGCTTGTCAATGCGCCGCTTGGCGTCATTCGAAACATCGACACCTGGGGGCCGCCGGTCCCCACGACCAGAACGCTGCTGTCGCGCAAAGGGAGCAGTCGGATTTCGGCGATGCCGTTGCCCTCCAGGGGATAAGCCTGCTGCAGCCTTCCCCGTGCATCCAACCGGGTCAGCGTGCCCTCGTAGACATATGAATCGGGATTGGCTGCGGTCCAGCGCAGGCGGGACAGGGTCGCGATGACGACTGAGTCATCGGGCAGCGCCAGCACGATCACCTGCGACAAGGTGCTTCGGGACTCGTCTATAGGTATCGGTAGCAGGACCTGGCCCTTTTCGCCGAACGAGTCGTCCCTGAGACCCCAAGTGTCCATCTTGTAGATCATCAGTCCCCCGCCGACGACGGCCGAGAAGAAAATCGAGCCGTCCAGTTGAACCGCAATCTGGTTCGCGCCACAGACCTGTTCGTTGCACGGTTGAGAACTGCGCAACGGTCGGGAAACGGTTCCCCATGTTCCGAACCGCTCTTCAACGGTTCCGTCGGTTCGGAACCTGACGAGGTTGGCGTTACCCGCCGGCAGTCCCGTGCCGACCCGTTGTGCGCCGCCGACATGGAAGCCACCGTCGGCGGCAGCGGCGACGGAACCCGGCCAATGGCCGCCGTTGGCCGAGAAGGGCAATGTCGATGTGGCGAGTTGGAGGATGGTCCCGTTGGCAGCCACGGTACCGGCCTTGGCATCGCAAGTCAGCCCTGCCGAGCCCATGCAGATGTGGGACAGAAATGCCGCCGACCCGTCGGGCCGCACGCTGATACGAGATGCCGCAGCCCGAAAATAGCCGTCTTCCAGAACGGTTCGGCCACGGTTTCCGTAAGTGGTGTCGAAAACGCCGCGATGGGAGACCCGGACCAGATCAATCTGTGAGCTCGGGACTCTGATCGAACTCGTGGCGGAGGGCGCGGGGATCGGCTGGAATAAGACCCGCCGCGCGATCAGCAACGCGCCATCCCCATCGGCCTGAACATCGACGAGGTAGTGGGGACCCGTCATGTCGGGAGCGGACGGCACACGCATCACGCCTGCGGTACCGAACGTCGGATCGGGTGCGAAGCCGGTGGCCGCCGAAACGGGAAGCGCCGCGGCGCACCACGCCAGCAGACCGACACGGAACAGTTGAACGAGAGTCCGGTTCATTTCCTCCCCCTTGTTCGCGTGTTTTCCGGCCGGCGCCTGGCCTGTCGATTTTCGCCGAACTGCTCACACCACACGCACACGGATCACGTGCGCCACCGCCTGAATGGCGGCGGTGACGGCGGGGTCGGGTGCACCATCGACGTCGATCACGTTGTAGGCCAGCTCGCCGCGGCTCTTGTTCATCATGTCGATCACGTTGACCTGGCGCTCGGCCAGCACCGACAGCACCTGGCCCAGCACGCCGGCGACGTTGTCGTTGGAGAACGTGATGCGCGTGGCGCCCGGGGTGCGCTCCATGCGCACGGCCGGGAAGTTGACCGAATTGGTAATGTTGCCGTGCTCCAGATAGTCCATCAGCTGGTTGGCGGCCATCACGGCGCAGTTTTCCTCCGACTCCTCGGTGCTGGCGCCGATGTGCGGCATCGCGATCACCTTGGCGTGGCCCAGCATCGCGGGCTCGGGGAAGTCGCAGACGTAGCGGCCCAGCCGGCCGGCGTCCAGGCTGCGCTGTACCGCGGCCGAGTCGACAATCGTTTCGCGCGCAAAGTTCAGCAGCACGGCGCCGGGCTTGATGCCGGCCAGCGCATCGGCGCTGATCAGGTGGCGCGTGGCGTCCATGGCGGGCACGTGCAGCGAAACGTAGTCCGAGCGCGCCAGCAGCGTGGCCAGGTTCTCCATGCGCGTGACTTCATTGGACAGGCGCCAGGCCGCGTCGATGGACAGCGCCGGGTCGAAACCGACCACCTTCATGCCCATGGCCAGCGCCATCTCGGCCACCATCGAGCCGATCGCGCCCAGGCCGACGATGCCCAGGGTCTTGCCCTTGATCTCGCCGCCGGCAAAGCGCGCCTTCTCCTTCTCCAGCAGCGCCGACATCTCGGCTGCGTCCGTCAGGTGCGTGAGCGACTGCACATAGGCCATGCCCGGCAGGATGCCTCGGGTGGCCAGCAGCATGCCGGCCATGACGAGTTCCTTCACCGCGTTGGCGTTGGCGCCCGGCGTGTTGAACACCACGATGCCCTGTTTGCTGTAGTCGGCCACCGGGATGTTGTTGACGCCGGCGCCGGCGCGCGCGGCCGCCACCAGCGATGCGGGCACTTCCACGCCCTGCAGCTTCTGGCTGCGCAGCAGGAAGGCATCGGGGTGGCCGATATCGCTGCCCACTTCATAGGACTGGCGGGGAAACCGCTCCAGGCCCTTGACGGAGATCTGGTTGTAGGTTCTGACCTTGTACATGGCGCGGCTCCGTCGGGTTTGGGGGGCGTTTGGCGCGGGAGATGGCCCGCAGTCGGGGCAGGCGGGGTGCCTGCCGGGGGTCAGGCGCTGACGGTCTGATAGGCCCAGGCCAGCCAGGGCATCAGGGCCTGCAGATCGGCGGATTCGACCGTGGCGCCGCACCAGATGCGGATGCCGGCCGGCGCGTCCTTGTAGGCGCCGATGTCATAGGCCACGCCCTCGGCCTCCAGGAGCTTGACCACCTTCTTCACCTGGTCTTCGGCGAGCTTCAGGCTCAGGCAGACGCTGGTGTTGGAGCGGGTGGCCGGGTCCTTGGCCAGGAAGGAGATCCAGTCGTTGGCGGCCACAAAGTCTTCGATCACCTTCAGGTTGGCCTCGCTGCGCGCGATGGTGGCGCTCACGCCGCCCAGGCGCTCCACCCAGGCCAGCGCGTCCAGGTAGTCGGCCACGCACAGCATCGACGGGGTGTTGATGGTCTCGCCCTTGAACAGGCCCTCGGTCAGCTTGCCGCCCGAGGTCATGCGGAAGATCTTGGGCATCGGCCACGGCGGGCTGTAGCTCTCCAGGCGCTGCACCGCGCGCGGGCTCAGGATCAGCATGCCGTGCGCGCCTTCGCCGCCCAGCACCTTCTGCCACGAGTAGGTGACCACATCGAGCTTGTCCCAGGGCAGCGCCATCGCGAACACGGCCGACGTGGCGTCGCAGATCGTCAGACCGGCGCGGTCGGCCGGAATCCAGTCGCCGTTCGGGACCTTGACGCCCGAGGTGGTGCCGTTCCAGGTGAACACCACGTCGTTGTCGAAGTTGACGGTGGAGAGGTCCACGATCTCGCCGTAGCCGGCTTCGCGCTTGGTCACGTTGGGCAGTTTGAGCTGCTTGACGATGTCGGTCACCCAGCCGGAGCCGAACGATTCCCAGGCCAGCACGTCCACGCCGCGCGGGCCCAGCAGCGACCACATCGCCATTTCCACCGCGCCGGTGTCGGAGGCCGGCACCACGGCCACGCGGTAGCCTTCGGGCAGGCCCAGCAGGCGCGCCGTCTCGGTGCAGGCCAGGCCCAGCGCCTTCTTGCCCAGCGCCGAGCGGTGCGAGCGGCCCAGCACGTCGAGCTGCAGGGCGGCCACATCGTAGCCGGGGCGCTTGGCGCAGGGGCCGGAAGAAAAATTGGGATTGCGGGGTTTGACCGTGGGTTGCATGGGGAGGGGTCCGTGGAGGCAGGGGATCGGAGGGGAGAAAGGGGGGGGGGGGCGCGTGCCGCGTCCGGATCAGCGGCTGATTCTAGCAACGGGGTTTTTTGGCAGCGACCCCGAGACCGCCGGGTCTTCTGCCTTCCGTGGCGTGAGGTATCTTGCGGTTTTCTCTGCGGGCTGAATCCGTGATCCTGATACTCCGATTTGTCGAGATTGCTCCATGATCCGATCGCCGGCACCGGTCTCGCCTATCCCATCCGAAGTGCGCAAGGTGCTGCCCCGGCCGGATGGGGAGGTGGTCTACCGGGTCCGTCCCACCCCGAACGCCCAGCCTGGCAATCCGGTGGTGTTCATCCATGGCCTGGCCAGCAATATGTCGCGCTGGGCTGAACTGGTCCGCGTTACCCGCTTGGTCGAACGCCACAACCTGATCCGGGTCGATTTGCGGGGGCATGGCGAATCGATGACCCGGCGGCGATTTGTCCTGTCGGACTGGTGCGACGACTTGCGGCAATTGCTGGACGTCGAACAGGCGCGGCAAGCCGTTCTGGTCGGTCATAGCCTGGGCGCAACGGTTGCCATGCAGTTCGCTGCCGTGGCGCCGCAGCGTGTGGCTGCCATGGTGCTGGTCGACCCGGTATTCCGGGAGGCCGTTGTCGCCGGAAAGCGCCACTACGTCCGGGCCGGCCCGGTTTTTGATGCAGCGGCGCGTGCGGTCCGCGGCTTGAATGCCCTGGGCCTGTATCGGCGCCGGCTTGTGGCGCTCGATCTGGAGCACCTGGACCGGCAAGCGCGTGCCGCACTGTCCGATCCGGCCGCGCGGGACGCCTTTGTTCGGCGCTACAGCGCCGCGCGGGAAGATTTGCGACATATTCCCCTGGCCAACTACCTTCAGGATTGGGTCGAGATTTTTCGGCCGATTGCCTCACTGGCAGCGATTGCCGCGCCGGTGCTGGTACTGCGCTCCGCCTTTGCCGACTTTCAGGACGAGACGGCCGTCAAGCGACGCTTGGGGCAATTGCAACGGTGCCACGTCGAGACGATCAATTGCCACCACTGGCCGGTGACCGAGCAGCCCGCCGAGGTCCGGCGATGGATTGAAACCTGGGTGGGCCGATACGGTGCGGGTGTCGCGCCGTAGCACCTGCCTCGGGCGATCGGGCAGGAAGGCCCCGGACCCACGGTGCCGCATGCTGCTCTTTGTGCCATCGCCATGTTCTCCGGCTCGCTCGACCGGGTGGTGTCGGCCGTGTGACCTATGCGCCGTTCATGCAGAACTGGTTCGACACCCGTGCGCTGCGGCCCGACCAGGTGTTGTTATGTGCCCTGGCCGGTGTGGCAGTGCTGGTGCTGCTGGAGCTGGAGAAGGCCCTTTTGCGACATCACAGCCGCAGCTGACCCCCCGCAAACGCCCGCAGCAAGGGTTTTTGGGCGTTTTCGGGCGATACCCAGCGTAAAAAGGTCACTTATAGCTATAAATAACATAGCTATTCGGGGCGCTTTCCCGCGAGTGAGCGGTGCGGTGCTGGTGTATCCACTGCGCGACTGGCGCGGCCACCAGATCGGGTTTGCGGGCCCAGGAGAAATGGTCCAGCGGCTGCCCGTCCGTTTCGGCATCGCCCCAGATCCAGGGATGCCGGTCCGCGGCGGCCAGCTTGTCCAGCAGATGCCGCGCCGCGGCTTCGGGTGCCCAGGTGTCGCGGCGGAAGTTCAGCGCCAGCACCGGCAGGGTCAGACGGCGCAATGCGGTTTCGTAGTCGAAAGTGGAGCCGGCGGGCTCGTAGCGTCCGGTGCGGGCGACGTGAAGCCAGTCGTCCATCACGCCCCGTGCTTCCCGGCCGCCGAAACCGAACCGCCGCCCCGGAAAATGCCCGATCAGCGCGCCGGTGATTGCCGCCATCAGGCCCAGAAAACGGATGCCGATCTGTAAGCCCGGCGAATAACACCGTCGATAGACGCTGCCGCTGGCCACCAGGACCAGGCCCCGCACGGGCGGAGACTGGCGGGCCGCCAGCAAGGTCGCAAGCTGTCCGCCCAGGCTGTGGCCGCCGACCCACAGCGCCGCCTGGGGAACCCGCCGGGCGAGCTGCGCAAGCAGCGCGGTCACATCGGTTTCGACCAAGGTCTGATAGCCGTGGTTGTGTCCGCGGGATGCCCGCACGCTGCTGCTGGCCATGCCACGCCAGTCGGTAATACATACCTGCACGCCCTGGGCGGCCAATGCGGTGGCGAAGCCGCGATACACCCGGCCGGGCGTGCCCAGCGCCGGCAGGAAAAGCAGAACGGGTGCGGTCGGGTCGGCCGTGGCGTGCAGGGACGCTTCAAACCGGTGACCGTCATCGGCGGTGATCGAGAACGTTTCTGCGGGTTTCATGGCAATGCGGCGCGCGTGACGGGTCCGTTGTGGGTGGCTCCGACTGTACCGTGGCGGTCCGGCCGGTGGTCAGGGCGCGTCCGGCGTGTGGCCGGACGACATGAAATGTGTTGCCGACCGCCACGGAGAACGGTCGCATGTCACAGCGCAGTGGCTGAACGGCCTGGTTTTGTCGCCGCGGCGCCAATCTGGGCGGGGCAATGCTCGTAGTATGGAATACTTTCGTATAAAAGAATCAAGATGGCTCGGATACTTGTGGCAGAAGACGACGCGGGAACGCTCAGGTTGCTGAGCGTGGCCTTGCAGACCAAAGGGTACAAGGTGTTGACGGCAACCGATGGTGCCAGCGCCTGGACGCAGTTGGTCGAACACCAACCGGATGTGGTGATCAGCGACGTGGACATGCCGGGCATGACCGGTTTCGAATTGCTGACCCGGGTGCGCGAGCATGCCGGGGTGGGCCTGACGCCTTTCATCCTGCTGACCTCGCTGCAGGAGCGTCGTGCGATGCGCCAGGGCATGACACTGGGGGCTGACGACTACATCACCAAACCCCTTCGCCCCCGTGAGGTGCTGGACGCCGTGGCCGCCCAGCTCAACCGCCAGTCGATGCGCCAGGCGGCGCAGGCCTTGCACGTCAAGACAGCCTTGTCGGAAGCGCTGGAGGAACACTCCTGGGACCTCCAAGACCGCTATGAAAAGCGTCTCGCCCGCGAGCTCAGCGAGCGCTGGCCGGGTCACTCCGAATCTGATGTCAGTTCGCAATATGACGAAGCGACCGTGCTTTTTGCCGACATCCGCGATTGCCGTGCCTGGCTTGCCCAGCTCGATCCCGCCGAAATGGCGCAATTGCTGACCCGCTTTTACGAGCAAAGCGGCGACACCGTTCATCTGTTCGGCGCCAGTGTGCTGCAGTTTGTCGGCGAAGGGGTGCTGGCGGTCTTCGCCGATCCCGAGCCCTCGGCAACCGCGCCCCACGCGCTGCGGGCGATCAAGGCAGCCTTCG
The DNA here is from genome assembly GCF_057219955.1 of Curvibacter sp. T50. Lineage (NCBI taxonomy): Bacteria > Pseudomonadati > Pseudomonadota > Betaproteobacteria > Burkholderiales > Comamonadaceae > Curvibacter > Curvibacter sp. T50. The sequence goes on along the minus strand of NZ_JBXVVU010000001.1, from coordinate 1,000,394 downwards.
GCCTGCAGAAGTCGGCATCCGGCATGGCGGATTTCGTTCAGCGGACCTTTCCCGGTCGCAACCTGCCGTCTTTTGATGTCGATGTGGCGCTTCATGGCGGCCCGGTCGCGATGATGAAGCTGCAGGGGTACCTGGGGGGGAATCCCCAGCTGATTCCGGTGGGTGAAGTGGTCGTTGACGTGCTGGCGATGCAGCGTAACGCCAATCCGGCGCTGGGCAATGTCACCGTGTCGATTCCGTTGTTGCGACAGGTTACCGGTGCGTTGCGGCCTTGCGCGCGGTATCTGCTGACGCTGCCCAACCGGACCGGGCCGATGGATGTCTGCTCGGTGGAACCCCATGGCACCTGAAATGCCAGTGTCGTGGGGCCGGGAATGAATGCCAGAGCACTCAAAATTGGGCTGGCCCGGCGCATTCCGCTGGGGCCGGCGGTTGTTGCGGCACTGGTGCTGGCCACGCTGATGCCCGCCGTTCTGGTGTCCTGGCTGCTGTCGTCCAACAGCTCGCGGGCCATCGAAACCCTGGCGGAGAACGCGATGGGCCAGGCGGCGCACCGGGTGGAGGTGGGTGCCATGGCCCATCTGGGCGAATCCCACACCATCGTGAATGCGCTGGTTCCCCCGGTGACGACCGAAGGCACCGAGGCCGAACGCACCCGCAACTGGCTGCGCAACCACGCGCTGTTCGAGAACATGGCCTACGCGCTCACGCGCCAGTCGATCAATGTCCCGTACCTGTATTTCGGCACACAGGACGGGACCTTTCTGGGCGTCGAGCGCGAAGGGGACGCCACGGTCGTACGCACCATCCGCCCCGGAGACACCGGGCGTCGCCACTACCGGATCGCCGCGCCCGGCGACCGCAGCCAGTTGATCAAGGTGGAAGACCGAATCTACGATCCACGACAGCGGCCCTGGTACGGTCTGGCGACCCGTACGGGGCAACGGGTGTTTACCGACGTTTACCGGTCCGCCGTCAAGAAGCAGTTTGACCTCACCCTGGCCCATCCCATCTACGCCGAAGACCAGAAAACCCTGTTGGGCGTGATGGCGGTGGACATGAGTCTGGCCCGGCTGACCGACCTGATCCGCAGCACCCGCGTCAGCGACAACGCGGTGACCTTCCTGGTCGACGCCCAGGGGCTGATGGTGGCGACCTCCCTCGATGAGCCGCTCGACCGTCTGGAGGGCGACAGATACAAACGAATCCGTCCGCAGGAGAGTACCAATCCGCTGGTCCGCGCAGCCTACGAGGGGTTTGTTCGTGTCGCTGACCCGCGCGTGAACGTCCGGGTGCCCGGCATGATGCGGATGGGCGGCGAAGGGGATTGGCGCAGCTCGTTGGGGCTGGACAGCGGCCGTCTGATTGCCTTGCAGCGGCCGTTCGGCGATCGCTATGGGCTTGCCTGGCAGTTGGTCGTGGTGGCGCCGGAGAGCGATTTCACCCGCCAGGTGATCCAGGCCCGTCAATGGGCCTATGCCGCCATGGCTGCCCTGATTCTGGTGTCAACCTTGCTGGCGATCTGGGTGGCCGCCCGTCTGTCGCGGGGCTTTCGCCTGCTCAATTCATCGGCCGAGCGCCTGGGGTCCGGCCATGTGCCTGCGGTGCAGTTGTATACGCCTTTTCGTGAAGTTCACCACCTGTCGCAGGTGATGCACGACAGTGCCGTACGTCTGGCCGCCTATCGGGTCGAGGTGCAGGAGAAAAACGAAGCCCTGCAGGACGCAGCCCTGTCACTGGAGCGCCGGGTGCAGGAGCGCACGGCCGAACTGGCCGCGTCCCGCGAGGAAGCGCTGGCTGCTGTCAAAGCCAAGGCCGGTTTCCTGGCGGTCATGAGCCACGAAATCCGTACCCCCTTGCACGGCGTGGTCGGCATGAGCCAGCTGCTGGCGGAATCGGCACTGACGACCCAGCAGCGGGACCTGATCGGCGTCCTGCGGGTTTCCAGCGACCAGTTGCTGGCGGTGGTGGACGACATTCTGGATTTCTCCAAGATCGAATCCGGCAAATTGACCCTGGAAGACGAGCCTCTGGACGTGCGTGCCACCATCGGCCAGGCAGTGGACATGATCCGCCTGAAAGCGCAGGAAAAAGGCCTGAGCGTCGATGTCCAGGTCGCGCCGGACGTTCCGGTGGCGATCCGGGGCGACGTGACCCGCCTGCGCCAGGTGCTGCTCAATTTGCTGTCCAACGCCATCAAGTTCACCGCGATCGGTGGCGTGACATTGCGGGTCGACCCGGCCCTGTCACCGGTCGGTGGCACGCCCCAGCTGCGATGGGAAGTGACCGATACGGGAGTGGGCATCAAGCCAGAGCGCATTGCGGGCCTTTTTCAGCCCTTCGCCCAGGGGGATACCTCCACAACCCGGGTCTATGGCGGCACCGGCCTGGGTCTGATGATCTGTCGCCACCTGGTCACACGGATGGGCGGCGGGATTACGGTGGCCAGCGAGCCGGGGCACGGCTCGACATTCCGGTTCACCGTCAATGCCGTGCCCGCCGATCCGGCGGGCGTGCCGACACCCGAGCCGCAGGTGCCGCGCCAGAGGCACCATGCGGTGCGGGTTCTGGTGGTCGATGACAACCCGATCAATCTCAAGGTCGCGGCCGCCATGCTGGAGCGCCTGGGCTACTCGCATACCGGGGTGCCCGGTGGGGCCGAGGCTTTGTTGGCGCTGGAGCGTGCTTTCGAGGACGGACGTCCGTACGCCATGGCACTGATTGACAGCCACATGCCCGAGATGGACGGGTTTGCCACGGCGCGGGCCATCGCCGCCCGATGGACTACGCGGGCACCGGTGCTGATCAGCATGTCGGCATCGACCCTGGGCGAGGACCTGGATCGTGCGCGCGAAGCGGGTCTGGTCGAGTTCCTGTCCAAACCTCTGGAATTGCCATTGCTGGCCCGCGTTCTGGAGAGGCACGGCCCGACCGCGGGTTCGTCACCCTCGGCCGCGCCGCACGACGCCGTGACGTCGCCGCGACCGGCCATGGATGCCGGGCGCTGGCGGCTGCTGGGCGAGATCGATGACGCCCTGGGGACGGTCCGCCGTGACCTGGCGTCAGACTTTCTGCAGACCGTGACCGAGCGTGTCGACGCCATTGTTCTGAGCGCCCAGGCGGGTGATGCGCCGGCCCTTGCGTCGGCGGCGCACCGGCTGCGCGGTGCGGCCGAAAACATCGGCCTCGCCGCACTGGCGGCATGTTGCGAGCAGATCGAAGAGCAGGCGCGCGCCGGGCAGGTGGCCCCTTTGGCGGCTGACAGCTTGCGTGTTGTGGCGGCCGAAGCCCAAAACGCACTGCGCCAGGCGGTCGAGCGGCTCGGTGGAACCCTCTGAGCCGACCTGCCACGATATGAAAAAGATAGCTTAAAGCGACCTTTTCACGCTGGGTACGGGCGATTTTTGCCCGAATTACGGCTTGGTGAGGTCGCGGGCGACCCGAAAGCCGGCCGCCTGCAAACGCATCGCCGGCGAAAGCCATAGCCGGCTGCTGGCGCGCAGATCGGCAGGGTCTCCCACCCAGGCGCCGCCGCGCAAGACACGGGCGGGCGACGCGCATTTCTCAGTCCAGGCGCTGCCGTTTGCCGGCGCGCCCTGGTAAGAGTCATGGTGGCAGTCCTGAACCCACTCCCAGACGTTGCCGTGGACCTGGTACAGGCCGAACGGGTTCGGATCAAATTGATGGACCGGTGTCGTCGATTGCCGCCAGGGACCTTTGGCGCTGCCCTGGAAATCCGGCGCACTTGTCTGGTAGTTGGCTTTGTCCGGTGTGAGCTCGTCGCCCCACCAGAACAGGGTTGTGGTTGCCGCGCGGGCCACATATTCCCGCTCTGCTTCGCTGAGCAGCCGGTAGTTCCGGCGCGTTTCCTGGCTGAGCCATTTCACATAGGCCTGGGCGTCGTCCCAGCTGACACAGACAACGGGATGGTTGTCGGCCTGCTTCAACAGGCTGTTTCTCCAGGAGGTGCCCGCGCGCAGCGCCCACTCGCCGCTGGACCAGACAAAACAGCCGCCGTCCCGCTCGGCATCGGTCTTGTGCCCGGTGCGCTGCACAAATGCCGAGAACTCAGCCCGTGTCACGGCGTGTCGGCCGGCCGCAAAGGACGCTACCGATACCCGGTGAACCGGGCCTTCACGGGCATCCACGGTGCGACCCGCAATGGCCTTGCCGGGCGTGCTGCCCATCTGGAAGCTCCCAGGTGGAATATTCACCAGTTCGGGGCACTGTGGGCAGTCCCGAATGGCGCCGTCGCGGGTGACCGATTCGGGCAGGGCCGTGGGCCGCGGGCTGGGTTCGTCGCTGCGCACAGCGCGTGAGGCCGGCGCGACGGCGGGTAAGCTTTCCTGGGCCGCACGTTGTGCGGAGCCGGGTGTGGCGGCCTGGGACGCGGGGGACAACGGCGTCTTTGCGGCCGGCGGAGCTTCTCCGATCAGGGAAAACAGCGCCCAAAAGCCCGCAACGAAGGCAAGGATGGACATGAGCCACTGACCTTTGAGCAACAAGCTCAGAAAAATGGCTACGCCGACGAAGCCCGCGGCGCCACCGGCCCACCATCCGATCAGCTGCTGGCCGTAGTAACCACCGACAGCGGCGCCAACAGCCACGCCGACCCATTTCAGGAACTCCATACGACAATCCCCTGCGAAGTGCGAAACAAGTATCGCACGCTGACCACCGTCAGCGGGGGGCGTCCACAATGCTGACGATGTGGTGCCACTGGGCTGCGGTCACGGGGGTGATCGACAGGCGGTTGCCGCGGCGCAACACCGGCAGGTCGACCAGGGCGGGGTCGGCCCGCATCTCGGTCAGGGACAGAAGCCGCGTTCGCCGGATAACTTGCACTTCACGCAGCAACCAGCGGGGGGCCTCGGGCCTGGCGGCGGGATCATGATACGGTGAGGCCGGATCGAACTGGGTGGGGTCTGGCAGCACTTCCGAAGCGATGCGTGCCAGCCCGACAATGCCCGGCTGGGCGCACCCGGAGTGGTAAAACAGGACTCCATCACCCACTTGCATGGCGTCTCGCAGGAAGTTGCGGGCCTGGTAGTTGCGTACTCCGGTCCACGGCACCGTCGCTTGCGGCGCCGCCAGAGCATCGTCGACCGAGCAGTCCTCCGGCTCGGATTTCATCAACCAGAACCGAGGCACAGGCAACCGATCGGACGATGCAGGCAGCATTCTTCCTCGCCTGGGTCAGGCGACCGGCTTGAAGTCGAAGCCGGCACCCAGCTTTTCGACCTTGCCGAAAGCCGGGAAGGGGAAGTGGTAGCCCCCGGTGACCATGTTGTCGCGGACCACCATGTCGAACACTTTGCGGCGCGATTCACGCGCGGCATCGGCATCCATGTCGAACTGAACGGCCCAGTCCGGATTGCGCGCAAACAGCTGGGGCACATTGGTGATGTCGGCGACATAGGCAAACTTCTCGTTGCCGCTGTGCACGGTGAACAGGGTATGTCCGGGCGTGTGGCCATAGGCCGCCATGCTGCGCACCCCCGGCGCCAGCTCCGCGCCGGCTTCGAACGTCGACAGCACATCGGCACCCAGGCCACCGAAAACGCGTCGGACCGCCTGGAATGCGCCCTTCATGGCATCGGGCGCGGCGGCCATACGGGCATCGTCCATCCACCATCCGTGTTCCATGGACGGGACCAGAATGCGGGCTTTGGGGAAGACCAGTTGGCCGGCCCGGTTACGCAGTCCGTTGATGTGGTCGCCGTGGTAATGGCTGATGAGGACCGTATCGATGTCTTCTGCGCGCAGTCCGGCGGCCTGCAAGTTGGCCAGCAGACGTCCGGTCGTGGCTGGTCCGTTGTCGGCAAAGCCGGTATCCATCAGGATGCGGCGCCCGCCTGCGACGACCAGGAAGGCAGTAAACGGAATGTCGATGTATTCGACCGGCATGTTCTGGGAGCGCAACAGCTCCTGCACGGTGGCCAGTGGGGCATTGCGCACGAACTCCGCCGCCAGCGGGCGGCGAAGAACACCGTCATTGAGTGCAATGATTTCGATGTCGCCGAGCTTTTGCCGGCGAAATCCGACCTGCACGACGGAAGGGGCGCCGAAGTTGGGCGCGTTTTGGGCTACCAGTGGCAGAAATGAGCCCGCCAGATAGGCGGCGGTGGCAGCAGAGCCGCCTACAAGCAGGTCGCGTCGTCGAATCATGTGCAATTCCGGTGAAGGTGATAAGGGTCACCATGGTGCACCAGGTCGCCCAAGTTGCGACTGATCAGTCACATTTCCGGGGATGCAAGAAGGGGAATTGGCGTTCAGCCTGCGTTACGGCACGGGTCCTGAAAGCCCAATGCGCATGACCTGAAGGTTTGAAAGGGGTGACGAGCCTTGACCCCGGCACTGACTCCACAGTTAGGGCTGCTTGGTTCCCCACCTGACCCGGTTGGCCGCTTCACCATGCGGGAAGGCCCGTCGGGGTCTATTGTAGGCGACGACGGGCTTCGGCCGGTCCGAAGGAAAGCGTCAGCAGTTCCAGAACGTCGTATCGGGCTTTGGCAAGCTCCTCATCGCGAGGGTCCAGGGCCAGGCGCGCCAGCAGCCGTTCGCGCTTGGGGTGGCAACAGCCCTCCAGCGCATTGACAAGACGGATAACTTCCGGACTGGCGAAGGCGAGCAGTTCGTCGGAACATCCGATCGGCAGACAGTGGACACGTTGCAGCATGGCTGTTTGGCTTTGAAGCAGTGTGATTCCCGGTTGGTGCGTCGCAGCATACCCAATAAAACCTTACCGGACCTTTCGCCGGCCCGGTTTTTTCGATGTTTTGGAGACAACGCCCTATTTCGCCGCGGGGTTGACCCCGACCGGTTGATCAGGGGGGGCGACTTAGAATCCGGTCATGTCCTATCTTGTGCTCGCCCGTAAGTACCGTCCGCGCAATTTCGCCGAGATGGTGGGGCAGGGCCACGTGGTCCAGGCACTGGTCAACGCGCTGCAGCGGCAGCGTCTGCACCATGCCTACCTGTTTACCGGTACGCGGGGGGTGGGCAAGACCACGGTAGCGAGGATTCTGGCCAAGTCGCTCAACTGCCAGGGTGCGGATGGCCAAGGCGGCATTACGGCGGAGCCCTGCGGGGTCTGTCCGGCGTGTCAGGCCATCGACGCCGGCCGGTTTGTCGACTACACCGAACTGGACGCCGCGTCCAACCGCGGCGTCGATGAGGTGCAGCAGCTCCTGGAGCAGGCCGTCTACAAGCCGGTCCAGGGTCGCTTCAAGGTCTTCATGATCGACGAAGTGCACATGCTGACCAACCATGCCTTCAACGCCATGCTCAAGACGCTGGAGGAGCCGCCCGAGTATCTCAAGTTCGTGCTGGCGACGACCGATCCGCAGAAGGTGCCGGTGACCGTGTTGTCCCGCTGCCTTCAGTTCAACCTGCGCCCGATGGCCCCTGATACCGTGCGTGAGCATCTGCAGCAGGTGTTGGCTCGCGAAAACGTGCCGGCCGATGCGGCCTCGCTGCATCTGCTGGCCCGCGCCGCGCGCGGCTCGATGCGGGATGCGCTGAGCCTCACCGACCAGGCGATTGCGTTCGGTGCCGGCCGCATCGAGCTGCCGGTCATTCGGCAGATGCTGGGCAGCGCCGACCGCGGCCATGTGCTGCGCCTGATCGAAGCCTCGGCACTGGGGCAGGGGCGGGTGCTTGTCGAGACGGTGGACCTCTTGCGCGAACACGGGCTGAATGCGGTGAGCACGCTGGAGGACATGGTCACGCTGCTGCAGCGCATGGCCGTAGCCCAAAGTGGCGCCGGCCCTGACCTGTCCGATCCGGACCCCGAGGCGGCAGAGGTGGCTCGTCTGGCCGCATTGATGCCCGCTGATGAAACCCAGTTGCTGTACAGCCTGTGTCTGCACGGGCGTGCCGAACTGGGGCTCGCGCCCGATGAATACAGCGCCCTGACCATGGTCTTGCTGCGTCTGCTGGCCTTCAAGCCGGCGACCGCAGGGACCGGGGTGGAAAAAAAAAGCCTGAAGCCAGCACCTGAGGCGGCCGGAGTGCCGTCGATGCCGGGACCGGCAGGTGAAAGCACCGTCAGCCGTGGCGAAGTACCGGAAAACGATAAAAATAGCCCGATACCCGGCGCGGAAAGGTCTTCTGGCGCTACAAAAATCGTATCGATTCCGGTGCGTGAACAGCCCCGGCCAGGGCCGCGCACAGCGCTTGCAGGCCTCGGTGCGCCTGAGGCGGGTGCCGATGACGCACCACGTGCCGAAACGCCGTCGAGGTCCATGCCCTTCACGGATGATGCGGGTGACCTCTGGCAGGCGACGGTGCGGACCTTGATGGATCGCGACGCCATCAGTGCGCTGGTGCGGGAGTTGGCCCTGCAGTCCCAACTGGTGGGTCGCGACGGCGACCGCTGGGTGCTGCGGGTAGAGCGTGAATCGCTCAATCAGGCCAGCACCCGCGAGCGGCTGCAGGCCGCATTGCACGCGGCCGGCCACCCGGTCAGCCTGACCGTGGAAATCGGTCAGGTCAGCGATTCTCCGGCGCGGCGGCTGGCGATGGAACTGGCGCGCCGCCAGCGTGCCGCTCAGGAACTGATTCAGGCCGATCCGTTCGTTCAGGAGATGATGCGCGAGTTTGGGGCGAAAATTGTGCCCGGCAGCATCAAGGCGGGACCGGACCGCAGCTGATTTCTATCCGGCGCTCGCTCCATTGTCGGGGTGGGCGCCATCACCAACCTCCATTGCGAAGGAAATTCGTTCATGTTCAACAAGGGACAACTCGCCGGTCTGATGAAGCAGGCGCAGGCCATGCAGGACAACCTCAAGAAAGCACAGGATGAACTCGCTTTTGTCGAAGTCGAGGGCGAATCCGGTGCCGGTCTGGTCAAGGTTCTGATGACGTGCAAACATGACGTCAAGCGTGTCACGATCGATCCGAGCCTGCTGGCTGATGACAAGGAAATGCTGGAAGACCTGGTCGCGGCGGCCTTCAACGCGGCCGTGCGCAAGGCGGATGACACGGCGCAAGAGCGCATGGGGAAACTCACAGCCGGCATGCCCGGCCTGCCTGCTGGCATGAAGTTTCCTTTCTGATGCGCGTCGCTCGCGTATCGGAGGCCTTGTCACTTATCGGTCGCTGACCCTTTGTCGGATACCCGATCACTGGAGTTGCTGGTGCAGGCGCTGCGCAGGCTGCCCGGCGTGGGCGCACGCTCGGCGGCACGGATGGCGTTTCACCTGTTGCAGCATGACCGCGAGGGCATGCGCTTGCTGGCAAACAGCCTCAACGAGGCGCAGGCCAACGTGCGCCACTGCAGTCGCTGCTACACGCTGACGGAATCGGAGATCTGCCGCACCTGCATGGACCCGGCGCGTGACCACAGCAAGCTGTGTGTGGTCGAGACGCCGGCCGATCAGGCCGCCGTGGAACGGACTGCCGCGTACCGCGGGCTGTATTTTGTTCTGATGGGGCGGCTGAGTCCGCTGGACGGGATCGGCCCGCGTGAGATCGGACTGGCCCGCCTCTTGGAACGGGCTGCCGACGGCGTGGTGCAGGAGGTGATCCTGGCAACCAATTTCACTGCCGAAGGCGAGGCGACCGCCCACGTTCTGGGCGAGGCGCTGCGCCGCCGGGGCCTGCAGGTTACGCGCCTGGCACGCGGCGTGCCGGCCGGGAGCGAGCTTGAATATGTCGACCTTGGAACGATTGCCCACGCCATGGTCGATCGTCGTCAGACCTGAGTTTTTCTCCCCCGTGCTCTCCGCACCCCGTTTGCCGGCAAACCGGCGGAAAAGGAAACACCCATGAATACCTCCCTGTCGCTGGTTCGTTTTTCCGTGGCCTATTGGTGTGTCCTCGTGGCCGCGCTGCTGCCTCTGGCCTGCGCCGGCATTGCCAAATGGGGCATGTTCAGGAAGGCCCGGCGTGATGGTGGCTACGACAACCACAACCCGAGGGCGTGGCTTGCCCGACAGACCGACTGGCGGGCCCGGGCGAACGCGGCGCAGGCCAACAGTTTCGAGGCCCTGCCGTTCTTCATCGGCGCTGTCATCATCGCCCACCAGATGGGCGCTCCCCAGTTGCGGGTGGATTTGCTGGCGTTCATTTTCATCGTGGCGCGGTTGTTCTACATCCTGATGTACGTGGGTGACCTGGCGACCTTTCGCTCGATTGCCTGGATGGTTGGGCTGGGCGCCAATATCGCGATCCTGTTTGCCGGATTCCGCTGAACCGTTTCGTCATCGGGGTTTCCCCGGTGAGTCGTGAAAACCCGAACGGGGTAGCTACCGATGGTCTGCCACCCGAACTGCGCCTAAGCTCGGAACTGTCACAAGAACAGTTTTCAAGAGGTGAGGGTGAGGGTGGCTCAAGCGCTGTGGATGCCGGAGCGAAGGCGTTTTCTCCGCTGGACGGGTGCGGGCCTGGCCGTTGTGGGCGCGCCGATGGTCCGCAGCCAGACCGGCACCGAGCGCAACCGGGTCACTGTGACCGTTGCCGGGGGCCTGTCGCTGGCCAATCTGCCACTGAGCGTGGCGTTACACCGGGGATTCTTTGGCCAGGAAGGGCTGGACGTCGATTTCGTCGAATCCTTGGACGAAGCGCAGTCCCAGCAGGCCTTCCTTTCGGGCGGGACCGAGCTGGTCTGTGGTCCGTACGAGCAGACGATGCGGTTGCAGGCGCGCGGCAAACCCGGTGTGGCGTTTGTGATGTTGGCCCGGGTGCCGAAGGTGGTCTTTGGCATCTCAACCCGCAAGCACGCCACCTTGCGTGCTCTGACAGATTTTCGGGGCCAACTCGTCGGTTACGGCGGTGCGGGCACCACGTCCGAGCTGGTCGCCCGCCAGGTGCTGAGTCGGGCCGGACTGCGCCCGACCGAGGTTCAATGGCAGGCGGTTGCCGACGCAGTGACCGGGTTGCATGGCGTGCGAAGCGGGCAACTCGATGCCTGGTGCAATGGGGATCCGGCCATGACCCAGCTGGAGCAGCGCTCCGAAGTGCGGGTGCTGTCCGATACCCGCACCTTGCGGGGAACGGCCGAACTTTTCGGCGGACCCATGCCCGGCCTGTGCCTGTATGCCACGTCGGCGTTTCTCCAGCGCAACCCCCGTCATGCCCAGGCCCTGGCCAACGCGGTGGTCCACGCCCTTCGCTGGCTGCAGACGGCGGGACCCCGGGATCTGGTGCGAACCTTGCCCGAGCGCATGTTCCTGGGGGATCGGGCGGTCTACCTTGCAGCACTGGCAAAGAACCAGGAAGGCTTCTCCACCGACGGTGTTCTGGCCGAGGACGGCGCCTGGACTGCATTGCGGCACCTGGCCGCCAATGATCCCGAGGTCCGTCTCGGCCGTATCGACCTGTCGCAGACATGGTCGGGGAGTTTTGCGTTGCGGGCGCGCGAGCAATTCCGGCTCTGAGGGCCAACCCCAGCTGCCGCCGCCGGGCAGCGGCCGCGACGCACACCGCTGCAGGGCACCCCGGGCGCCCTGCAGCGATGCGTCGCTCAGCGACGCGGGCGCGCTGGGGTGGGGCGCGCGGGGGGCCGTCGGGTCGGCGCAGGCGCTGCCTTGCGGGCACCCGCGGGGCCACGTGCGGCAGCCCGCGCCGGAACCGGCAGATAGACGACCACGGCCTGGCCTGCCTTGAGCGCTGCGGACGGGCTGCTGCGGTTCCATTCAGCGACGCTGGTGGCACTCAACCGCAGCCGCGCCGCCAGGCTGGCGACGGTTTCACCTTTGCGGGCCTTCACGGTGCTTCGCCGCAGGACCACTTCCGGTGCGAGCGCGAGCTGGCCGTTATCGGCAACATGGCTGGCAACGTCCTGTTCTTGCGACTCTTTGCGGGGGACCACCAGGGCTGAACCAGCCTTGATGAGCATCCTTGGCGGTATGCCGTTCACCTCCCGCAACTGGGCTTCGCTGGTACCCACGCGACGTGCGGCTTCGGCGACGGTCATGTTGACGGGCGCCTGCCAGGCGGTCCAGCTGGCCAGTCGGGCATTGCCGTGCTGGGCCAGGTTTTGCTTGAATACCGCTGCGTTGTCCCACGGCAGCAGGACCTGGGGTGTGCCGGCTGCCAGGATCACCGGTCGGTTGACCGACGGGTTGAGCGCCCGGAAGTCATCGACCGCGACTTCGGCGAGCCGCGCAGCCAGCGCCACATCGATATCGCGGGTGATATCGACCGTGTCGAAGAATGGGTGGTTCGGAATGTCCGGCAGCCGTGTGCGGTAGTAGTCCGGACGGGCGACGATGTTCTTGACGGCCTGCAGCTTGGGGACGTAATAGCGTGTTTCGTCCGGCATACGCAGTTCCGTGTAGCGCAAGCCCATACCCGCCGAACGGTTGCGTGCCATGGCACGCATCACGCTGCCTTCGCCCCAGTTGTAGGCGGCGAGCGCAAGGTGCCAGTCGCCGAACAGGCGGTAGAGCTTTTGCAGATAGTCGAGTGCGGCACGCGTCGATTCGAGCACATCGCGCCGATCGTCCCGGAACATGTTCTGCTTCAGGTCGAAATCCCGCCCCGTCGCCGGCATGAACTGCCACATGCCGGCGGCTTTCGCATGGGAGACCGCCTGGGGGTTGAAGGCCGACTCGATGAAGGGCAACAAGGCCAGCTCGCTGGGCATGTTGCGCCGCTCCAGCTCTTCGACGATGTGAAACAGGTACTTGCGCGAACGTTCCGCCATGCGCTGCATGTAGTCCGGGCGACTGACGTACCACTCGGTGCGGTCCTGGGCGAGGTCGGTCTCCAGATCCGGCATGGCAAATCCCCGCCGAATCCGGTCCCAGATGTCGGCCGGAGGCTCTAGCGCCGCCACGGCCGATGCACGCAGCGCGACGGCTTCAATCGGCCGCATGTCGGCGGCAGACCCCGGCGGTGCCAGGTAGGGCGCAGACAGGGAAAAACGGGAGGGCCCGGGCGTTGGCGCGGACACCGGGGCGGTGGTGGGCGTCGGTTTCGGGTCGGCCGGCATCACGGCCGGGGATGGCATGGCGTCGCTTGAAGCGGCCGTGTTCACGTTCGCCCGCACGCTGCCCATCGGTGCGGCACAGCCCGCCAGCAGGCTTGCGCCCAGAAGCAGAAAACAAGCGATAGTCTTCATTGGAAACGGTTCTTCCATTCGCGCAGCGCGGCGAAGGCGGCGATATCGTCGCCGGTGTCACACTGGCCGGCCAGTGCGTGCCGGACCGATGGCTCGCGGCTGCGCAAGAACGGATTGATTGCCCGCTCGACCGACAGCCGAGCTGGCAGGGTCGGTTGGCCGGTCGCTCGCAGTGCCTCGCACCGCTTCTGATACGCTTCCAGATCGGCATTGTGTGGCTCGACGACCCGCGCGAAACGCAGGTTCGACAGGGTGTACTCGTGCGCGCAGCAGACCTGGGTTGCATCCGGCAGCGCCGCCAGGCGGTCCAGCGACGACAGCATCTGCGCCGCCGTGCCTTCGAACAGGCGTCCGCAACCGCCGGAGAACAGGGTGTCGCCGCAAAAGAGCACCGGTGCACCGTCCACGTCGGCACAGAAATAGGCCACATGGCCCGCCGTGTGGCCGGGTACATCCAGGACGTCCCAGCGCAGGCCCAGCGCGTCGAATCGGTCACCGCCGATCTGGCCCGTGACTGGCGGGGAAACCGACTCCCGAGCGGGCGCGCGCACCAGGGCACCGGTTTCGTGACGCAGCCGGTCGATGCCACCGGTGTGATCGGGATGATGGTGGGTGACTAGAATCTGCTCCAGTTGCAGTTGCCATCGATGAAGCGCCTGCAATACCGGCTCCGCATCGCCGGGGTCGACCACCAGCGCCCGGTGACCGTCGTGCAGGAGCCAGATGTAGTTGTCGGAGTAGGCGGGTAGTGCAGTCAGGTCCATGAAAGCCCAGATTATAGAAACCCCTGTTCGCCTGCACGACTGGTTCCAGACCCCGTCGGGGCGTTATCTGCTTGAATGGGAGCAGGATCAGTTCGACCAGGCGGTGGCGGATCTGTTCGGCTATCACGCGCTCCAATTGGGCCTGGACGATCTCGATACCTTGCGCAACAACCGCATGCCCCATCGCTGGCTTGCACTGGAATCACCCCGCTGCGGACTGCCAGCGGACGAAGCAGAACGCGGCCCCGGCCTCGATTTGCTGTGTGACCACGCGGCCTTGCCATTTCCCGAACACAGTCTTGACCTGGTGTCCCTGCCGCACGCGCTGGAACTGAACCTGGACCCGCATTCCACGCTTCGCGAGGTCGAGCGCGTCCTGGTGCCGGAAGGGCGGGTGGTCATCAGCGGGCTCAATCCGGCCAGCCTGTGGGGATTGCGCCAGCAACGGGCCCACCTGTGCCGCCGCCTCGGATTCGGTTCGCTGTACCTGCCCGATGCCGGCGAGTTCATTGCCTACTGGCGCCTTCGCGACTGGCTGCGCCTGCTGGGATTTGAAGTCGAGGTGGTGCGCTTCGGCTGCTACCGGGCGGCGGTCCGCTCCGAGCGCTGGCTGCAGCGGCTGGCCTGGATGGACCGGGCTGGCGCGCGCTGGTGGCCCATCCTGGGCGCCGCCTATTTTGTGGTCGCCTGCAAGCGGGTGCGGGGTATGCGCCCGCTGGCGAATCCGTGGAAGGCGGCGCCGGTGGTTCAGCCTGCTTCTGTTTCTGTAGCAAACTATCACCTTTCCGCAACGGGTAAAGAACGAAAAGACGATGAATCACGTTGAAATCCATACCGACGGCGCCTGCAAGGGCAATCCGGGCCCGGGCGGCTGGGGTGTGGTGCTCCAGTCTGGCGCGGTGCGGCGCGAGCTTTTCGGCGGCGAAGCCGAAACCACCAACAACCGCATGGAGCTGACGGCGGTCATCGAGTCCTTGCGAGCGCTCAAGCGGCCGTGCCGGGTGTCCCTGTATCTCGACAGCGAGTACGTGCGCAAAGGCATCACGGAATGGATACATGGCTGGAAAGCCAAAGGCTGGCGTACGGCTTCCAAACAGCCCGTGAAGAATGCGGACCTGTGGCAGGTGCTGGACGGTCTGGTCCACAGCGGGCCCCACCAGATCGAATGGCACTGGGTCAAAGGCCATGCCGGCAACGCGGGCAACGAGCGCGCCGACGCGTTGGCCAACCTTGGTGTCGACCAGGCCCGGGCACAGCGCGTGTAAAGCCGGGGTAAAGCCGGCGCCGCGCGCGCGAAGCCGACGCGGGTGTGACGCACGCGGTGCGGTTTGAACTGCTACATTGGCCGCTTTTCGACATTCGCTTCAGCGACACCGTCCGATGGCATCCAGAATCCTTTATACCGGCGTTGCCGCCGTTGGCATTGCAGCGGCCGCCGCTGCTGCCTGGTGGTACCAGTCCCGCCCTGTCGCGCCCAAAGAAGTCGGCGCGCCGCCCGCTGCAGCAGCCCGTGCGGGTGCGTCCGCACCGGGCGGCCCGGCGGCGCGACCGGCTGGTGTCGAAGTGGCCCGCGTCGAAGCGACCCGCCTGCAGGACGATGCCCAGGCCGTGGGCACATTGCGGTCCCGCCAGAGCGTGATGCTGCGGCCCGAGGTGGCCGGACGGGTGGTGAGCCTGGGCTTTGCCGATGGCGCGGCGGTCAAGGCCGGGCAGTTGCTGGTCCAGCTCGACGACACGCTGCAGAAGGCCGAACGGTCCCAGGCGCAGGCGCAGGTGTCGATTGCCCAGGCCAACTTCAAACGGAACCAGGAACTGGTGGCACAGAACTTCGTTGCCCAACGGGTGCTTGACGAAAGTGCCGCGGCGCTGCAGGTGGCCCAGGCCCAACTGGCGCTGGCCGACGCCCGCCTGGCACGGATGCGCATCGTTGCGCCGTTTGACGGTGTGCTGGGCCTTCGCTCGGTCAACCTCGGCGACTACGTCAAGGACGGTGCCGACCTGGTCAATCTGGAAGATCTGTCCACGATGCTGGTCGATTTCCGCCTGCCCGAACGTTTCCAGACCCGGCTGCGCCGTGGCCAGCGGGTGGAATTGCAGCTGGATGCCTTCCCCGGCCGGCAATTCGAGGCCCGGGTCGAGGCGATCGACCCGTTGCTGGACGCCAATGGTCGCTCGGTGGCGGTCCGCGCGACCTTGCCCAACACCGGCGGCGTGGCCATCGTTGCGGCCGGTGGTGGCGGCGCGGCCGCTCGCCCGGGTGGTGCGACGGCCGCTGCGGGGCCGGGCTTACCGGCCGCCGTTGCCGCTTCGTCGGCGCGCCGTGTTGCGCTTTCCGGTGGGCCGGTCGCGCGCGGCTCGGGCTCCGGTGGCACCGGGCCCTTGCGAGCGGGCATGTTCGCCCGCGTGACGGCGGTGTTCGATGTGCGCGAGGCCGCCCTCATGGTGCCCGAAGAAGCCATCGTGCCACAGGGCGGGCGGCAGTTTGTCATCAAGGTGGTCGAGCCTTCGGCGGTGCCAGGCACCGCCACGGCGGCCCTGCCGCCAGAAGTCAAGTCTGTTTCATTGCGCCAGGAAGTCCGCCTTGGGGTACGCCGTCAGGGCAAAGTGGAATTGCTCGACGGTGTGAAAGCCGGTGAAACCGTGGTGGTTGCCGGACAGCAACGCCTGCAGCGGGACGGCACCCCCGTTCGTATCGTCGAGGCGGGACGCCCTGGAGCCCCGGCCCCAGGCGCTGGCGCGGGTCCCGGCGGTGGTGCCACTCCCGCGGCAGGGCCGGGTTCTTCCGCTGGCGGCTCGCCTGGCGTGCCCGTGCCCCCTGCCTCCGCAGCGGCGGTCCCTCCGGCAGCCGCGGCACCACCGGCCGGCACCGGTTCTGCCGCACGGTAAGGGGAAGCGCGCATGCAACTGGCAGAAACCTCCATTCGCCGGCCGGTGTTCGCCACCGTGTTGTCGCTGCTGATCGTGCTGATCGGTTATGTGTCCTTCACGCGCCTGTCGGTGCGCGAGTACCCGAAAATCGACGAACCGGTGGTCACGGTCGAAACCCGCTTCGGCGGTGCTTCCAGCGAAGTCATCGAATCGCAGGTGACCAAAATCCTTGAGGACTCGCTGGCCGGCATCGAGGGGGTGGACGTGATCACGTCCATCAGCCGCCAGGAACAGAGCCAGATTACCGTGCGTTTCTCGCTCGCCCGCGATGCCGACTCGGCAGCCGCCGATGTGCGTGACAAAGTCAGCCGCGTGCGTCAGCGTCTGCCGCAGGGCATCGATGAGCCCGTGATTGCCAAAGTCGAGGCCGACGCCTTTCCGGTGATCTGGCTGGCGCTCAGTTCCGATACCCACAGTGCGCTGCAGCTGTCCGACATGGCCAACCGCGTGGTCAAGCCGGTGCTGCAGACCGCGCCCGGCGCGGCCGATGTGCGGGTTTTCGGCGAGCGCAAGTTCGCCATGCGCATCTGGCTGGACCCCGACCGCCTCGCGGCCTACCGCCTGACGGTGCAGGATGTGGAGGACGCGCTGCGCCGCAGCAATCTGGAGGTGCCCGCCGGCCGGATCGAAAGCCGCAACCGCGAATTCAACGTGACGGCCGCAACGGACCTGCAACGCCCGCAGGAGTTCGCCCAGGTCGTGATACGCACGGTCAACGGCCAGCCGGTGCGCATCGGTGATGTCGCACGTGTGCAGCAGGGGCCGCTCGCCGAACGCACCAGTGTGCGTCTCAACGGTCGCGACTCCGTCTCGCTGGGGGTGATCCGCCAGGCGACGGCCAACCCGTTGGAGCTGTCCGCCGGGGTGCGCCAGCTTCTGGACAAGGTCAAGCGCGAATTGCCGCCGGGTGTGGATGTCGATGTCGCCAATGACAACTCGGTGTTCATCGACCGCTCGATCAAGGCGGTCTACCAGACCATCGCCGAAGCCGTGGTGCTGGTCGCGCTGGTGATCTTCTTTTTCCTGCGCACCTTCCGGGCATCGATCATTCCGTTGGTCACCATCCCGGTCTCGCTGATCGGCACGTTTGCCCTGATGGCTCTGGCCGGGTTCACCATCAACACCCTGACCCTGCTGGCGCTGGTGCTGGCCATCGGCCTGGTGGTGGACGACGCCATTGTGGTGCTGGAGAACATCTACCGACACATTGAAGAGGGTCTGAGCCCCTTTGCCGCCGCCATCAAGGGAGCGCGGGAAATCGGCTTTGCCGTGGTGGCCATGACGCTCACGCTGGCGGCGGTGTATGCGCCGCTGGCCTTCACGCCGGGGCGGACGGGGCGGCTGTTCACCGAGTTCGCGCTGGCACTGGCCGGCTCGGTGATCGTGTCCGGTTTTGTGGCCTTGACCCTGTCGCCCATGATGTGCTCCAAGCTGCTCAGGCACCAAAGCGAGCATGGCTGGTTCGACCGGACCATCGAGCGTTTCCTGCAGGCTGTCACACGCGGATATGCCCGCCTGCTGGGCTGGGCGCTGGCCGCCCGTTGGCTGGTTGTGCTGGTCATGGTTGGCAGTGGCGTATTGACCTGGCACCTGCTGTCCGGCATCAAAAGCGAGCTTGCGCCGCTGGAAGACCGGGGGGTGATCCTCACTGTGATCAACGGCCCCGACGGTGCCACCCTCGACTACACCAACCGGTATGCGCAGGCCATTGAGCGAATCGGCCAGTCCTACGCCGAGTTTGACCGGGTATTTGTGGTCAACGGCAACCCCTCGGTGGCGCAAGGCAACGTGTTCCTGCGGGCCTTGCCGTGGGAGGAGCGCACCCGCACGACGCTCGACATTGCCCGCGAGATCACCCCAAAGGTAGCCGGGCTGCCGGGTGTGCAGGCCTTCCCGATCACGCCGCCCTCGCTGGGCCAGGGTTTTCGGGAGCGGCCGGTCAACTTTGTGATCATGACCAGCGAAAGTTATGCCAATCTGGCGCAGGTGGTCCGCGCCTTCCAGGACGAACTGGCCAAGAACCCCGGCTTTGTTCAGGTGGACACCGACCTGCGCCTGAACAAGCCTGAAATCCGCCTGGAGGTGGACCGCGAGAAGGCCGCTGACCTGGGCGTCAGCGTCGAGGCCGTGGCCCGCTCGGTCGAAACCATGCTGGGTGGACGCAACGTGACCCGTTACAAACGAGAGGGCGAGCAGTACGACGTGGTGGTGCAGACCACCGCCAGCGGGCGCGACACCCCCGATGACATCGAGAAAATCTTTGTCCGTGGCCGCAACGACACCATGATTCCGCTCTCGGCACTGGTGCGCACCCGCGAAGTGGTGGTTCCCCGCGAACTCAACCATTTCGGCCAACGGCGTTCGGCATCCATCACGGCCAACCTGGCGCCGACCTATTCGCTCGGTGAGGCGCTGGCGTTCATGGACAGCACGGCGCAGAAAGTGCTCAAGAGCGGCTATGCCACCGACCTCAATGGCAGCAGCCGCGAATTCCGCAACGCCTCCGGCTCGCTGGCGATGGTGTTTGTGCTGGCCTTGCTGTTCATCTACCTGGTGCTGGCGGCGCAGTTCGAGAGCTTCGTGGATCCGCTGGTGATCATGCTCAGTGTGCCCTTGTCCATGGCCGGCGCGCTGCTGGCGCTGCAGTTCACGGGCGGCACACTCAACGTGTTCAGCCAGATCGGGCTGATCACCCTGGTCGGGCTGATCACCAAACACGGCATTCTGATCGTGGAATTTGCCAACCAGTTGCGGGAGCAAGGTCATGCCATGCTGGATGCCGTCCGCCAGTCCGCCGTGCAGCGCCTTCGCCCCATTCTGATGACCACGGGCGCCATGGTGCTCGGCGCCATTCCCCTGGCGCTGGCCACCGGCGCCGGCGCCGAAAGCCGCCGCCAGATCGGGTGGGTCATTGTCGGTGGCATGAGTCTGGGCACGGTGCTGACCATCTTTGTGGTGCCCACCATGTACACCTTGCTGGCCCGCCGGCGCACGCCGGGCGCCATACGAACCCCGGTAGCGGGTGAAGGTGTACCGGCGGCCACCGGCGCCGCCGCGCACTGACGCGGAGCAGCGCCGACCGCCACGGCCGCAGCCCCGCCCGAACCGCAGGGGGCGGTTGGTCAGGTTTCGGCGTAGCGCTGCAGCACGTACGTGCCGGGCGCCTCGCTCAGTCGCGCGGCGCGGGCTGTGCGGCGGGCGGGCTGCCGGGGGCCGGATCGCGCGGCCAGCCAGGCCTGCCAGGCTGTCCACCAGCTGCCCTCACACGGCGTCGCGTTGCGCGCCCACTCGTCGGCCTCGACCCAGTCGCCGTGGGCCGGGCGGGTCGCCATTCGGTAGCGGCGGTTTGCGTGCCCGGGCTCGGAGATGATGCCGGCGTTGTGGCCGCCACTGCACAGCGCGAAGGTGATCTCGGCGTCGCACAGGTGGTGCAGCTTGTAGACCGAGCGCCAGGGCGAAATGTGGTCCCGCTCCGTTCCCACCATGAACACCGGCTGGCGAATGTCACCCAGCGACACCGTGCGTCCCTCCACCCGGTAAGTGCTGGTGGCCAGCGCGTTGTGCAGGTACAGCGAGGTCAGGTACTCGTGGTGCATGCGTGCCGGCATGCGTGTCGTGTCGGCGTTCCAGGCCATCAGGTCGTTGGGTTGCTCGCGCTCGCCCATCAGGTACTCACGCATGCGGCGCGTCCAGACGAGGTCGCGAGAGTGCAGGAACTGGAACGAACCGGCCATCTGGCTGCCGGACAGGTAACCTTGACCGCGCGTGATGTTGTCCAGATAGCCGATCTGGCTTTCGTCGATGAACAGGCCCAGTTCGCCCGGCTCGGAGAAATCGGTCTGCGCGGCCAGCAGCGTCAGGGTGGCCAGCGGCGGCAGGGCTCGCGCGCCACGCACGCCCCCCTTGCGGGCGATGGCGGCGGCGGCAATGGCCAGCAGCGTGCCGCCCAGGCAGTAGCCCATCGCATGCACCTCCGTGCCGGGGCCGCTGTGCTGGCCGATCGCCTGCAGCGCGTCCAGTACGCCCATGCGCAGGTAGTCGTCCAGCGTCAGCTCGGCGTCGCTGGCATCCGGGTTGCGCCATGACAGCATGTACACCGTGTGGCCCTGGCTGACCAGGTAGCGGACCATCGAATTGTGCGGGGACAGGTCCAGGATGTAGTACTTCATGATCCACGACGGGATCACCAGAACCGGCTCGGGGTGAACCTGCGGTGTCTGCGGGTCGTAGCGGATCAGCTCGATCAGGTGGTTGCGGTAGACCACGGCGCCGGGGGTTACCGCAACGTCGCGGCCCACGACGTACTTCGCCTCGGTCGCACCTTGGTCCGGTTCGGCGACGCCGGTCACGTCGGCCAGCCAGTGTCGGGCGCCCTGCGCCAGGTGCGCGCCGCCCGATTCGATGGCGTCACGCAGTACGACGGGGTTGGTGGCCAGCCAGTTGGCGGGCGCCATCACCCCCAGCCACTGCCGGGCGAAGAACTCGGTCATGTTGGCGTGATGCGCCGTCATTCCCGGTACGCGTGAAGCCTCGCGCCAGAAGGCTTCGGCGTTGCGAAAGCCGGCCCGCATCTGGCTGAAGGGCCACTGCGCCCAGGCCTCGTGGCGAAAGCGCGGGTCATCGTCGGCGGCGCCCGCGCCTTCCGACACGCTGTCGCGCTGTGTCAGCGTGTCCTGCCACAGGCGTGCCGCCAGCGCCGCCAGTTCCATCTGCCGGCCGGGCGAAACACCCAGGTGCCAGGCCCAGTCGGCTGCCGCCAGGCTGAGCGAAACGGGAGACAGGCTGCCGAACAGCGGCGCCGCAGCGGCATGGAGCAGGCGGTCCAGCCGCTCGGTCTCGGTTTCGGCAGCGCGTGGCGGGTCCTGGCTGGGGTGGGGGGCGGGCGTTTTCATGGCGGCCATTGTCCGGGCTGGGCCGTGACATCGACATGACACACATCAAGAGGCTGCATACGGGCCGTGGGCCGCCGGTTTTCCGTGAAAAGTCACCGTACCCACGGCAAAAAGGTCGCTTTTGGCTATGTTTTCGATAGTTGTCGGCTTTCCGGCAGCCTTTTGACCAACGCGCTTGACAGCGCCGTGCTCTCGCCGCATCGTCGGCTCATGGTGCAATTTGCGTTTTGCCACTCGGGCACGCGCGGCGGGGGTGTGGGCGCTGGCGCGCTTCGCGCCGGGCGGGCGCTGGCATGAGCCGGGTTTTTGACTCCCTGCGGCTTTCGGCGGTGTCGCTGGACATCGCGGCGGTCAACCGGGGCGGCGCCCGGGCTGTGGCGGACCGGCAGCGGCGGCGTCTGGAACGCGTCGTTGCGGCGGCGCTGCGGGATTCGCGGCTGTACCGGCGGCTGGTGGCGAACCACGCCCCCGGCGGCCTGGCCTCGGATGCCGCGCTGGCCGCGCTGCCAGTCACCCACCGCGCCCAGCTGATGGCGGAGTTTGACGACTGGGTGACTGATCCGCGCCTGCGTCGCAGCGCGCTGGCGGCGTTCATGGCCGAACCGGCGAACATTGCTGTGCCCTATGACGGCCGCTACATCGTCTGGGAAAGTTCAGGCACCAGCGGCCAGCCCGGACTGTTTGTGCAGGACGCCGAATGCATGGCGGTGTATGACGCCCTCGAATCGCTGCGCCGCAGCGCGCCCCGGCCGCTCAGCCGCTGGATGGACCCGTGGTATCTGGCGGAGCGCATGGCCTTTGTGGGCGCCATCGGCGGGCACTTCGCCAGTATCGTGTCGTTGCAGCGGCTTTGCGCGCTGAACCCCTGGATGGGGGGGGCCACCCGCAGTTTCTCCGTGCTGGAGCCCACCGCCCGCCTGGTGGACGCACTCAATACCTGGAACCCGACCGTTCTGGCCACGTACCCCACGGCGGCGGCCTTGCTGGCCGACGAGGCGGCCGCCGGGCGGCTGCGGGTGCGCCCGCGCGAAGTCTGGACGGGCGGTGAAACCCTCAGTCCCGGCATGCGACGCCACGTCGAGCAGCAACTGGGCTGCAATGTGCGCAACAGTTATGGTGCGTCGGAGTTTCTGGCCATGGGTTGGGAATGCGCGCACGGCCAGCTGCACCTGAACGCCGACTGGGTCATCCTGGAGCCGGTGGACGAACAGTACCAGCCGGTGCCGCCCGGGGCTGCCTCGGCCAGCGTCTTGCTGACCCACCTGGCCAACACGGTGCAGCCCCTGATCCGCTACGACCTGGGTGACCAGATCATGCTGTCCGACCAGCCCTGTCGCTGCGGTTCGCCGCTTCCGATCATCCAGGTGCGTGGACGCGACGACGAGCCCCTGGTGCTGCGTGGCCGCCACGGCGAAACGGTGACCCTGCTGCCGATGGCCCTGACCACGGTGCTGGAGGAGGAGGCCGGCGTTTTCGACTTCCAGCTGGTGCAGCGTGACGACCACAGCCTGACGCTGCGCCTGCCTTTGAGCGGCGAAGCCGCCGATGCCGCCTTCGCCCGCTGCCGCAGCGCGCTGGCGGCATTTGCCGCCAGTCAGGGTCTGCGGGGTTTGCCGATCCATGAAGAGCGCGCCGTCACCCTGGCGCGCGGGCACAGCGGCAAAGTCTGCCGGGTGCTGGGCGGTGCGGTGTCGGGCATGGCCACCGCGGCCGGGGCAGGCCCGGGTGCGCGGGTCCAGGCCGAAGCGCCGTGCACCCACGCCGACTGAAGGTTCAAAATAAATAGCGCAAAAGGACGCTTTTGCGCTGGGTAGGGGCTGATTTTGGCCAAAAGCCGATCAGACCATGCCGTCGAACATCATCACGTCCACCGCATCGCCCACCGCCACGTTGCCCTGGTCGTGGTGCAGCACGATCAGGCCGTTGGCTTCGACCATCGAGCGCAGCACCCCCGAGCCCTGGTTGCCGGTGGTGCGCACCTGCAGCGTGCCATCGGCCGCGGTGCTGACGATGCCGCGCTGGTATTCGGTGCGGCCGGGTTTCTTGCGCAGCGCCTCCTGGCTGTGCGCTTTCAGCAACGGCTGCGTGCAGGCGGTGCAACCCATCATGCGCAGCAGGGCGGGTCGCACGAAGGCCAGAAAGGTCACCATCACCGCCACCGGGTTGCCGGGCAATCCGAAGAGGATGGCCTCATGATTGCTCCCGAAATCAGAGCTGAAAACGACCTTTTCACGCTGGGTATCGGCCAATTTCATGGCTGAAATGCGTCCCACGGCCATCGGGCGGCCCGGGCGCATGGCGATGCGCCAGAAGGCGACGTCGCCCAGCTGTTTCATCATGGTCTTGGTGAAGTCGGCCTCGCCCACGCTGACGCCGCCGCTGGTGATGATGGCGTCGGCTTCGCGTGCGGCGCGGGTGAAGGCGGCTTCCAGCAGCGTGGGCTCGTCGCGCACGACGCCGAGGTCCAGCACCTCGACGCCCAGCCGGGTGAGCAGGCCGAACACGGTGTAGCGGTTGCTGTCGTACACCGCGCCTTCGCGCGGCGCCTCGCCGATGCTGAGGATTTCGTCGCCGGTGGAGAAATACGCCACCCGCAGGCGCCGCAGCACCGGCACCGTGGCCACGCCCAGGCTGGCCAGCAGGCCGCAGGCGGCCGGCCCGATGCGGCTGCCAGCGGCCAGCGCCGGCCGGCCGGCCATCAGGTCTTCGCCCAGCAGGCGGCGGTTGTCGCCGCGCTGCAGCACCCCGGCGGGGATGTGGACGGTGTCGCCCTCCACGCGGGTGAACTCCTGCGGGACCACGGTGTCCAGCCCGGCCGGCATGATGGCGCCGGTCATGATCTTGACGCACTCGCCCGGGCCGACACGGCCTTGCCAGGCTTTGCCGGCCAGCGCGGTGCCCACCACGGTGAGCGCCAGCGGCCCGTCGGGCTGCAAGGCCGCGCCGTCAAAGGCGTAGCCGTCCATGGCCGAGTTGTCGTGCGGCGGCACGCTCACCTGCGAGACCACGTCCCGCGCCAGCACCCGCCCCAGCGACTGGAAAATGCCCACGTCTTCCACGTCCGTGACAGGCTCCACCAGCCGCGCCAGAAACTCATTGACCTGCGCCGCGCCCAGGGCTTTCGGGTCGTAGCCCTGGAGTTCGGCGGCAATCTGTTCCAGGGTTTTCATGTTTCGAGCGAACGCAGTTCGGCCAGGGTGTTGGCGTTGAAAAAGGCGCGGGGGTCGTCACCGGGCCGGTCAAACGGCACCACCACCGTGTGGTGTTCGCCGGTCCAGCGGTCGATCTTGCGACCGCCCGCCTGGGTGAAGCGCACCAGGCTTTCCAGCATGCTGGTGCGCAGCAGACAGAACACCGGCTGCGGGCGCACGCTGCCGTCTTCTTCCGGCGCGGCCGCCATGGCGATGTCGGCGTGTTCGCGGGTGGCCGCCTCGGCCAGGCGTTCGGCCAGGTCCAGCGGGAAGAGCGGCGTGTCGCACGGCACCGTCAGCAGCCACGGGGTCTCGCTGTGCTCCAGACCGGTCAGGAAGCCGGCCAGCGGCCCGGCGTAGTCGGCCAGTGCGTCCGGCCAGACCGGGGCGCCGAAGGCCTCGTAAGCGGCCAGGTTGCGGTTGGCGTTGATCAGCGTCTGCCCGATCAGGCCGCCTGCCTGCTGCTGCAGCCGCAGCAGCGTGTGCAGCGCCAGCGGCACGCCGTTGAAATTCTGCAGGCCTTTGTCCACGCCTCCCATGCGGGAGCCGCGTCCGCCAGCCAGGACCAGCGCGGTGATGTCAAAGGGTTCAATCATGGGGCAGGGGACTCCGGTGGCGAAAAGTCGATGGCCTCGGCCGGCACCACCCGGGTGCGCGGGCCGAAGCTGGAGATGTTGCTCAGGGTGGCGTTGTGGTGCGCAATCACCTGCGGCGCGCTCAGGTGGGGGTTGCCGGCCGAGGTGTGGCCGTCGGCCACCAGCGTCACCGGGTAGCCCAGCGCCATGGCGCGGCGGGTGGTGGTGTCGACACAGAACTCGGTGTGCATGCCGCAGATCACCAGGGTGTCGATGCCGCGCGCCTGCAGCAGTTCCTGCAGCCCGGTGTGGTGAAAACTGTCGGGTGTGGTTTTGCGCAGGCGCAGGTCGCCCGGCAGGGCGCTCAGGCCCGCGGCCAGCTGCCAGCCGGGTGTGCCGTGTTCCAGATAGCCGTCGCGGCCTTCGTGCTGAATGAAGATCACCGCCACCCCGGCCTGTCGGGCCCGGGCGGTGACCGCGTTGATGCGTGCGATGGTGCCGGCACCGTCGTGCGCGGCGCCAGGTCCCTCGCACAGGGCTTGCTGCACGTCGATGACCAGGACGGCGGGAGTTGTCATGACAGGTCCGTGGACGGGTGAAAGGGTGACAGAGGGGCCAACAATGCGCGGCGGCTCCGGGGGCTGGGCACCGTCGGGCGACCTGCGCAACCGGCTCAGCCGCCGATGTAACTCATTTCCACCCGCCGGGCGCCGGTGCCGGCGTCGGGCGGCAGGCTGGCCCGCTGTTCGGAATAGCGGTCGCTGCGGCCCTGCCAGATGGCGCCGATGGCGCTGGCGATGGCCGTGTCGTCGGCGCCGCCGCGCAGCAGGGCGCGCAGGTCGTAGCCGTTGCTGGCAAACAGGCACAGAAACAGGCGCCCCTCGGTGGACAGGCGGGCGCGGTTGCAGTCGCGGCAGAAAGCCTGCGTCACGCTGCTGATGACACCGATCTCGCCCAGGGCCGGGTCGTGCCGGCCGTCGGCGCCGGCGTAGCCCCAGCGTTCGGCGGTTTCGCCGGTGGCCGTGTGCTCCAGCGGCACCAGCGGCAGTTCCGCCCGGATCATCTGCACCACGTCGGCACTCGGCAGCACCTCGTCCATGCGCCAGCCGTTGGTGGCGCCGACATCCATGTATTCGATGAACCGCAGCACCACACCGCTGCCCCGGAAATGGCGCGCCATGGGCAGGATTTCATGCTCGTTGGTGCCGCGCTTGACCACCATGTTGACCTTCACCGGGCCCAGACCCGCGGCCCGCGCGGCGGCGATGCCCTCCAGCACGTCCGCCACCGGGAAGTCCACGTCGTTCATGCGGCGGAACACCGCGTCGTCCAGCCCGTCCAGGCTCACGGTGACCCGGCGCAGGCCCGCGTCCTTCAGCGCGCGGGCCTTGCGGGCCAGCAGCGAGCCGTTGGTGGTGAGTGTGATGTCCAGCGGCTCCCCGTCCACCGTGCGCAATGCTGCCAGCTGATCGATCAGCACCTCGATGTTCTTGCGCAGCAGGGGCTCGCCGCCGGTCAGGCGGATTTTCTGCACACCGTGGGCGATGAACTGCCGCGCCAGGCGGGTGATTTCTTCGAATGTCAGCAGCGCGCTGTGGGGCAGGTAGGGGTAGTCCTTGTCGAACACTTCCTTGGGCATGCAGTAATTGCAGCGGAAGTTGCAGCGGTCGGTGACACTGATGCGCAGGTCGCGCAGCGGCCGGCCCAGCGCATCGCCCAGCAGACCGGTGGCGGGAACGGGATGGGCGGGCCGTGGTGCCGACAGGGCGGCAATGCGCTGGTCAACCAGGGGAATGACGCGTTCGGACATGCGCGGCATTATGCCGGGCCACTGCCGGCGCAATGGTCCGGCCGTAGCCCTGCCGGCGACGCGGGCAAACGACCGCCAGGCCCTTGGTCGATCCCGCCGGTCCGCGCTACCATGGGGCACTGCACCCGAGACCGGAAGGAGAGCCCATGAAAGCCCGAAGACGACAGCTGATGCTGGCGCTGCCCGCCGGCCTGGCGACCGCCGCAGCCGGGCTGCCCGTGCTGGCCCAGTCACCACCACCGAGCGAAGCGGTTGCCCCGGCTTTGCCCGCCGTGGGGTCGCCCCTGCGCCTGCCGGCGGTGACGCTGGTCGATGGCAGCACTTTTGTCCCCGCGCAGGCCGACGGCCAGATCACCGTGCTGTACTGGTGGGCCAGCACCTGCCCCTTCTGTGCCTTGCAAAGCCCGGAGATGCAAAAACTCTGGACCGTGGCGCGACCGCGTGGTCTGCGCCTGCTGGCGCTGTCCGTGGACCGCAGGCCCGAGGACGCCACGGCCTACCTGCAGAAAAAGGGCTACACCTTCCCCGCCGCGTGGGTGACGCCCGAATTCCAGCGGGCGCTGCCCAAGCCGCGCGGGCTGCCCATCACCGTGGTCCGAGGCCGCGACGGGCGGGTGCTGCAGGCCGAAAAAGGCCAGATGTTCGCCGAGGATGTCGAGCAGCTCGTGCGCTGGCTGGGCTGATCCGAAGCATCGCCAATCGGCAGGCGCATTTCCGGCTTCCGGCCGGTGTATTCGCCGCGAGGCCCGGCGCCGGGGGCGAGACCGCACTACGATCGGGGCAACACCCGAGGTCCCCCGCCCATGCCCCATGACATCAGCCTGATCAGTACCATCGCCGCGGCTTTTGGCCTGGCGATGGTGTTCGGGCTGGGCGCGGCGCGGCTGAAGCTGCCGCCGCTGGTGGGGTACCTGCTGGCGGGCATTGTGGTCAGTCCGGCGACGCCGGGTTATGTGGCGGATGTGGGCCTGGCCGGGCAACTGGCGGAAATCGGCGTGATGTTGCTGATGTTCGGCGTGGGGCTGCACTTCTCGCTGGCCGACTTGATGGCGGTCAAGAAAATTGCCGTGCCCGGAGCCATCGTGCAGATCGGTGTGGCGACGCTGTTGGGCGCGGTGGTTGCCATGGCCTGGGGCTGGGACCTGGGCTCGGGGGTGGTGTTCGGGCTGTGTCTTTCGGTCGCCAGCACGGTGGTGCTGCTGCGGGCACTGGAGGCCAAGGGCCTGCTCAAGTCGGTCAACGGCCAGATTGCAGTCGGCTGGCTGGTGGTGGAAGACCTGGTCATGGTCATGGTGCTGGTGCTGCTGCCGGCGGTGGCGGGCTTGCTCAAGGCGAACACCGATGCCGCCGCCGTGGCCGATGCCGGTTCGATCTGGGGCACCGTGGGCTGGACCCTGGCCAAGGTGACCGCGTTTGTGGTGCTGATGCTGGTGGTGGGCCGGCGGCTGCTGCCCAAGCTGTTGTGGTGGATCGCGCGCACCGGCTCGCAGGAACTGTTCACCCTGGGGGTGGTGGCCATAGCCGTGGGCGTGGCATTCGGCGCGGCCAAGCTGTTCGATGTGTCTTTTGCGCTGGGGGCGTTTTTCGCCGGCATGATGATGCGCGAGAGCGAGTTCAGCCACCGCGCGGCGGACGAGTCCTTGCCGCTGCGCGATGCGTTTGCGGTGCTGTTTTTTGTCTCGGTGGGCATGTTGTTCGATCCGGCGGTGATCGTGCAGCAGCCCCTCAAACTGCTGGCGGTGGTGGCCATCATTCTGGTGGGCAAGACCGTGGCGGCCGTCGCGCTGGTGCTGCTTTTCCGGTATCCGCTCAACACGGCCCTCACGGTCGGCGCCAGTCTGGCGCAGATCGGCGAGTTCTCCTTCATCCTTGCCGGGCTGGGGGTCGCGCTGGACCTGCTCCCGCGGGAGGGCCAGAGCCTGGTGCTGGCCGGCGCGCTGATCTCGATTGCCGCCAACGCGGCCCTGTTCTCGGCGGTGGAGCCGCTGCGCCGCTGGATTCTGGCGCGCTCCGAACTGGCCCGGCGCCTGGAAATGCGCGACGACCCCCTGGCGGAGCTGCCGACCTCGACCGACCGCCGCGTGCTCAGCGGGCAGGTGGTGCTGGTCGGCTACGGCCGCGTCGGACGGCGGATTTCCGATGCCCTGCGCGAGCGCAACATTCCCCTGGTGGTGGTGGAACAGAACCGCGAACGCGTGGAAGACCTTCGTCGCGAAGGCATCGCCGCGGTGAGTGGCGACGCGATGACGGCCGAGGTGCTCGTTCAGGCCCATGTGGCCCATGCCGCCATGCTGGTCATCGCCATCCCCGATGTGGTGGACGTGCGCAAGATGGTGCAGACCGCCCGCACACTCAATCCGGCGATTGTGGTGGTGCTGCGGACCCGCAGTGAAGCCGAGGCGCAATTGCTGCGGGGGGAGAACCTGGGCACCGTGTTCCTCGGTGCGGAGGAGCTTGCCCGCGGCATGACCGGTCACGTGCTGGAGCACCTGCGGATGCGGCCCGTCCCGGGTTCACCGCCCCGTTCTTCCGTGGCGGTCCACTGAGGACGGGGTTGGCGGCCGGTCAGCGAGCCGCCGGCTTCAGCGCCGCTTCGACCGCCTGCACCAGCAGGCGGCTTTGGGGGGTGACGGCGGAATCGAAGCTCTGCACCTCGCCGTCCGCGGTGATCAGGTACTTGTGGAAGTTCCATTGCGGCGCCTGCCCGGTGCGGCGGATCAGCTGGCTGTAGAGCCGGTCTGCCCGGATCGGGGTGGTGAGTTTTTCCCCCACGGTGAAGGTCACGCCATAGTTGATCTGGCAGAACTCGGCAATCTGCTGGTTGTTGCCCCGCTCCTGGGCACCGAAATCGTTGGCGGGCAGGGCCACGACCCGCAAGCCCTGGGTGCCGTAGCGCCGGTGCAGCTTTTCCAGTCCCTCGTACTGCGGCGTGAAGCCACAGGCGCTGGCGGTGTTGACCAGGAGCACGGCCCGGGCGTCGACCCGGCACAGATCCACCGGCGTGCCGCCGATGATGGGGTTGACCTTGTAACTGTCGAGCCCGGCGCAGAAACTGGCCGTTTGTGCGCCAGCAGGCGCTGCCAGCAGGCAGGCTGCCAGCGGCAGGGCGAAAAAGCGGTGTGCAGCGTTCATGGCGCCACTGTAGGGCAGGGCGCAAAGCCCTGCGGCCGGCCCCGCTATACGCAGCGCGCGCCGTCCACCTCGATGCACACACCGCTGATGAAGGCGGCCTCGTCGCTGGCCAGGAACAGGGCCGCATTGGCCACATCCAGCGCCGTGGAAAAGCGGCCCAGCGGAATGGTGGCGCGGAATTTGGCCAGGCGATCCTCGGTCAGCTCGCCGCCGGCGAATTCGGCCGCCAGGCCGGTGGTGGGGTTGAACACCGGGTTGATGCAGTTGACGCGGATGTTCTCCGGCCCCAGTTCGGCCGCCAGCGACTTGCTGGTGGTGATGACCGCGCCTTTGGAGCCGTTGTACCAGGTCAGGCCCGGGCGCGGGCGCACCCCGGCGGTGGAGGCGATGTTGATGAAGCAGCCGCCGCCATGCGCCCGGAAGGCCGGCACGGCGTGGAGGGTGGCCAGGTAGATGCTTTTGACGTTGACGGCGTAGCAGCGGTCGAATTCGGCCTCGCTGACCTCCAGCGCCGGGCGGTTGCGGTGCGTCCAGCCGGCGTTGTTGACCATCACATCCAGCCGCCCGTGGCGGGCCAGCGCCGCCGCCACCAGCGCCTGCACGTCGGCGGACTGCGTGACGTCCGCCCGGCAGAACGCGGCATCGCCGCCGGCGCGGCGGATCTCGTCCACCACCTGCCCGGCCGCCTCGGCATGAATGTCGTTGACGATCACCCGCGCCCCTTCGGACGCCAGCCGGCGCGCAATTCCCGCGCCAATGCCGCTGCCAGCGCCGGTCACGATGACGGATTTGTGGGCCAAACGCATGGTCAATGCCTCCGAAATACTATAAAAACAATAGCTAAAAACGACCTTTTTTCGCTGGGTATGGGCAGATTTCGCTTGAAATCGGCCCGAAATCGCCCCAGGGGGTGCCTCAGCCGTGCCGGATGGCCACGGTCTTGAGGGTGGTGAAGCCGTACAGGGCTTCAAAGCCCTTTTCGCGGCCGTGGCCGCTGGACTTGACGCCGCCGAAGGGCAGTTCCACGCCGCCGCCGGCACCATAGTTGTTGACAAAAACCTGGCCGGCGCGGATGCGCCGCGCCAGGCGGAACTGCCGCGCACCGTCGCGCGTCCACACACCGGCGACCAGGCCGTAACGGGTGGCGTTGGCCAGCGCCACGGCATGGTCCTCGTCGCGGAAGGGCATGGCGCACAGCACGGGGCCAAAAATTTCTTCCTGCGCCAGGCGGTGCTCAGGGGGCACGTCGCGCAGCAGCGTGGGCGCCTGGTAGAAGCCGGTTTCGGGCGCGGAGTCGACGACACGGCCTTGCGCCACCAGCGGGATGCCGGCGACCTGCGCGTCGGAGAGAAAGTCCCACACCCGCTGCTGCTGGCTGGCGCGGATCAGCGGGCCGAGGTCCAGGTCCATCGCGGCCGGGCCGACGCGCAGCGCGTCGAAGGCGGCGCCCAGGCGGTCGAGCAGCTTGTCGTAGATCAGCTCGTCGATGAGCACCCGCGAGCCGGCGCTGCAGGTCTGGCCGGCGTTCTGGATGATGGCGTTGACGATGGCGGGAACGGCGGCGTCGAGGTCGGCGTCGGCAAAAACGATCTGCGGGCTTTTGCCGCCCAGCTCCAGCGTGACCGGGCAGTGGCGCTCGGCGGCACGCTGCTGTATCAGTGTGCCCACCCGCGGGCTGCCGGTGAAGCTGATGTGGTCGATGCCGGGGTGGCGGGCCAATGCGTCGCCGACTTCATGGCCGTAGCCGGTGACGATGTTCAGCGCGCCGGCCGGAAAGCCGGCTTCCGCCGCCAGCTGGGCGACGCGCAGCAGCGACAGGCAAGCATCTTCGGAGGGTTTGACCACACAGCAGTTGCCGGCGGCCAGCGCGCCGCCCACGCTGCGGCCGAAGATCTGCAGGGGGTAGTTCCACGGAATGATGTGGCCGGTGACGCCATGCGGTTCGCGCCAGGTGAACACGCTGGTGTCCTGGGTGCCGGGCAGGGTCTGGCCGTGCAGCTTGTCGCAGGCGCCGGCGTAGAACTCGAAATAGCGGGCCAGCGCCAGCGCGTCGGCGCGGGCCTGCCGGGTGGGCTTGCCGCAATCGCGCTGTTCGATGGCGGCCAGTTCGTCGGCATGGTCCGCCACGGCAGCGGACAGTCTCATCAGCAGGCGTCCGCGCTCCTGCGCGCCGGTGTGGCGCCACAGTGCCTCCAGACATTGCCGCGCGGCGCTGGCGGCCTGGTCGATATCGTGCTCGGTGCTGCGCTGCACCTGCTCGAAGGGCTGGCCGTCGGACGGGTCGATGACGTCAATGAGCCGCCCGCTGGCGCCGGGCACGGCGGCATTGGCAATGAAGTTGTGCTGCATGGCCGCATTGTGCGGCAGTCGCTCGCCGCATGGGGGCCTCGCGGGCGCCCGTGCGTCTAGGCGTTACAGACACCGGATGCGGGCGCCGCGGTGGTGCCCAACCGGCTCAGCGCGGTCGGGCCGACCAGCACACGCCCCTGGTCGTCGGTCAGCGTGACACTGAGGGTCGGGGCGGATTGCCAGGGGCCGTCAAATTGCAGGCGCAGGGTGCCGTCCGTTCGGGTCACGCCCGCGGCGGTGGTGGTTTCGATCTGCCCGCGGACGATGGCCAGCTGGGTCTCGTCGATGCTCCACGCGTCAGTGCGGATGAAGCGAATGCAACCGGCGCGCAAGTCGATGCGCTGCGCCTCCAGGGTGAGGCTCTGGACCAGGCACTGACTGCCGATGCAGTTCGACGGCGAGGCCGAGAAACCGGGCTGCGAGGCGCCGAAATACAGGCTGGTTCCCGCCGGCAGGGACGTGGCCGCGATCGGGCCGGTGCCGGTGCCGCCGGTGCCCGGGCCGCAGGCGGCCAGCACCAGCGCCAAGGCGATGCCGGCCAGCCGCTGGAGGCTGCGTGGCAGCAGCGGGTCACGGGTTGTGTGGGGGCGGGGATGGTTCTTCGGTGGCATAAAAATACGCTCCAAAACGGGCCCGATGAACGCGGGCGTGGGCGGGTTCGTGGATCTGGTCGTGGTCGAAGCGCACCTGGGCTTCGCGCATCACGGTCCGAAATGCCGTGCGCCAGGCACGGGCCGATGTCTGGTGCAGGTGCCGGGCGGACGCCTCGGTCAGCTGATCGACAAAGATCGCCTGTTCGAGGTAGTTGCCGCCCCCGTCGATATTGCTGACCGCCGCACCCAGGTGGTCGTGCAGGTTGTCGCGCAGCAGCGCGGCCATTTCAGCAAAGCCCTGGCGCGGGGCAAAGCCGGGTTGCAGCAGTTCGATCCGGTCGGCTTCGGCCGAAACAGAGATCAGGCCCAGGCGCTGCAGTTCATCGAGCACGGCGCGGGATCGGGTGTCGGTGCTGATGCGGCTGACCAGATGGTCGAATTCGGCCCGGGTCAGCGCGGCGGGCAAGCCTTCGGAGTCGGAATCACCGCATTCCTGAAGCCAGCGGGCCACGACCTGGCTGGCCATGTTCATGGGTGCGTCATGGCGCCGCTGGGCGGCCGTATCCGGGCGGGCCAGCGTGCGCAGATCCCGCCGGTGCACCCCACTGAGCAGGCTGACGGCGCTGTCGGTGCGCTTTTTCCCCTCCCGGGCGAGTTCGTCCTCGGCAGCTTGCATGAAGACGGCTTTGAGTGCGGCGGCGAAAGCCGGGTAGCCCACGCCATGGCGAACGAGCAGGCGAACCAGCGGACGCAGCAGTTGCAGCGCTGCGTCCAGCACGATGGCGGGTCGCGTACCACCCGGATCGGCGGTTTTGGCGGCGGCAGGAACTTGACCGGTTTGCATGAATGTGGGATATTATCCCACAAACTGAGGCGACCGGGGACGAACGATTCTGCGGTGCGCCCTGGTGGGGCCCGTGGTTCGGGTCAATGGGTTCTGGGTTTCACAAGGAGGTGATCATGGGGTGGAAGACAACCTGGCGCGCGGTTGGCGCGCCGCGCAGCCGGACACCGCAGGCGACCGGGCCGAGGGCGCTGGCGCTGTGGGCGGCGTCTGTGGCGACGGTCGGGAGCCTGGCCGGTTGCGGGGGCGGCGGGGGCACCACAGGGGGTGCGCCTGCACCCGAACCACCGCCGGTTGTTGTCACGACGGCCGCTCTGGTGCCCGCCCAGCCGGGCGACCTGACGAAGTTTTTCGTCGATCGGATCCAGAAGCGTGTTGCCGGCGGACTCGATGGCACGGTCTACGTTCCGGTCGGCGATGTCTCGTCTGGCTCCCAGTTCGTGTTCAGCGCGTCTCCGCAGGCGGGGGGTGGGGCGTTGG
Source organism: Curvibacter sp. T50 (assembly GCF_057219955.1). Classification (NCBI taxonomy): domain Bacteria; kingdom Pseudomonadati; phylum Pseudomonadota; class Betaproteobacteria; order Burkholderiales; family Comamonadaceae; genus Curvibacter; species Curvibacter sp. T50. Next base: position 965,767 of record NZ_JBXVVU010000001.1, on the reverse strand, counting down.
GCGGCGCGCCGCAACAGGAAGCCGGTGTGCTGGAGGATGATCTGCTCAAGAGCAACGGTTCGCTGGTGTATGCGCTGCATCCGCAGCGGCAGGTCGGCGCGAGCCCCACCGTGCCGTCGCTGGAAACCTTCCGTGTGGCAGCGGACGGGGGTCTGGTGCCGGTGTCGCGCAACAACCTGTCCACCGTGGCCATGACACCGGGCGGGGCCTACACCGGGATGCATGTCCTGTCGTCTGCGCGCCGGCTGGTGGTGCTGAGCCGCGGCAATGCGGTGGCGTCCGATGCGTTTCCGCCCACGGATTTCCTCTACCCGTACCGGCCGCCGGTGTTTGGCATGGGGGTCTTTGCGCTGGCTGACAGCGGCGTTCCGGTGCTTTCCGAACGTATCGAACTGGACGGCGTGCTGGTTGGCACGCGGGTGATCGGCAGCACCTTGTACACGGTGACGACGCATGCGCCGAACCTGAGCAACTTCGGGGTGCCGGTGGGCAGCACGCCGGACCAGGTGTCGCGCACGCTGGCAACATTGTCTGCGGCGTCACTGCTGCCGCAACTGCGGGTGGGCAATGCGCCGGCCCAGCCACTGGTCACCGAAACGGATTGCCTGTTGCAGCCAGCCAATCAGGCGCTCAACCTGCAGATCACGACGATCACCGCCTGGGATCTGAGTGGTTTCGGGGTGCCGCCGCGAAAAAGCCGCTGCTTCATCGGCGGCACCGAGACGATCTACATGTCGGCGTCCGCCGTGTACCTGGCCAGCTCCCGCAGCTATTGGACCGGGGGGCAGTCGACGGTGTCGCTGGTGGCACCGCAGGCGCGCACGGATATTCACAAATTCGCCCTTCAGGCACAGAACATCGACTACCGCGGTTCGGGCGATGTGGCCGGACACCTGGGATGGGACCGGGAGAAAGCCCCGTACCGCATGAGCGAGTACAACGGCGACCTGCGCGTGCTCACGTTCACGGGTGAGTCGGGCTGGGTTGGCATTCCTCTTCCGGCGCCCGCGCCGACGGCCGCGAAGGCCTCGCCAGCCACGTTGACCGTCCTGCGTGAAGATGCCGGCAAACGCGCGCTGGCGGCGATTGGGACCTTGCCCAACAGCAAGCGTCCGGCCGCGATCGGCCATGCGGGCGAGCAGGTTTACGCGGTCCACTTCACCGGGGCACGCGCTTACGTGGTGACCTTTCGGTTGACCGATCCGCTGTATGTCCTGGACCTGTCGGACCCGGCGGACCCGAAAGTCGCCGGTGAACTGGCCGTGCCCGGGTTCTCGGATTACCTTTTCCCGCTGGCGAACGGGCGACTGCTGGGCGTCGGAAAAGACGCCGATGACCGGGGTTTCCAGCAAGGCCTGAAAGTGGCCGTGTTCGACGTGCGTGACCCGGCGAAGCCGCGAATCGAATCGTCACAGCTGATGGGCGCGCGTGGCAGCCAGTACGCGATGGCGTTCAGCCGCCATGCGATTGCCATTCGCGAGGAGGGCAATTCGGCTCGGGTGGCGTTGCCGGTTCGCCTGTACGAAAACGTGCGCGGCGGCATCAACCTCAGTCGTCAGGGCTTGCTGCGCTACGAAATAGACACCACAACCGGCAGTCTGGTCGCCCGCCCGATGGTGGTGTCGACCGTGTTCGATGGGGGTCCTTCTGACAGCCAGCGCATGATCGAGTTCGATCTGGCACTTGAACGCGTCCTGGTTTCCGCTGGGCATTCCTACTACCTCAGCGGTGGCGCCCTGGCCGCCCATCCGTGGCCTTGAAGCTCATCCGCGACCCTGAGCCCCCGGGTGGTTTGGCGGTCGCGGGCGCAGGGGTCAGACAGCGCGTCCGACCGGTGTGTAGCTGGCGGCGTTTTCGCGCAGCCAGCGCTCGGATCGTTCGGCGGAATGCTGGCTGGGGTGGAAATCGGCGCGGAACCAGGCCAGCCACGGCCGGAAAGTGCAGCGCACCAGACCCCTGGGACCAAACAGGAAAGAGGCCGCGCTTCGCCAGGTGGACCCGCGCCACAGGGTTCCGTCACGCTGCAGGTTGTTGACGGTCTGCCGCGCGGCGTCGACCAGGAAATACACGGTCACCAGGCGCATCCAGCGCCGGCGCCAGGCTTCGTTGCCCCCCAGGGCCCGGTACAGGTCGAAGGCGGTCGACCGATGCTCGGATTCTTCTGCGGCGTGCCACAGCCACAGGGTGCGAAGGCGCGGTTCGCTTCCGTCCAGCCATTCGGGATGGGTCAGCATCCAGTCGGCAAACAAGGCGGTGAAATGTTCGTTGGCGGCGGTGATGGCGACGCCATGCAACGGGTTCATGGACAGCACCTTCACCATGCGCGGGCGGGCGCGGGGCTCCCATGCGTTGACCAGGCCATGTTTTTCGATCTGGGCGTTGAACAGGCTGTGGATGCGCCGGTGCGTGGCCTCCTGGCCGACAAAGCCCTGCACCTCGGCCGTAAATTGGGCTCGCTGCTCAGGCGGCAAAGCCTTGTGGGCGGCGCGCACGGAATCGATGAAGAACTGCTCGCCGATCGGAAAACTCATCGAAAGTGCGCCGAAAAACGCGCTGCGGAAGGCGTCGCCCCCGCACCAATGGCGATCGACCGGCGTGTTGAGGTCAATCAGCAATCGGCGCACCACCAGTTCGGTCATGACGAAATCCTCACGAATTGGCCGTCGCAGAAGGTCGCCGGTCCAAAGAGGCAATAGTGCGGCTTCCGTTTGGTACTGTCAAGTACCAGCCGCATGCCGCGTCGCTCGGGCAAGGCTGTCTCAGGGTCTTGCCGGATGCGAATTTCTTCCCCGGCCCGATAGCATGGTTCGCCATGACCATGGAGAGTCCGGACGGTTCACGCGGTACGGAGCATCGAAAGCGCTTGCTGGAGGGGCTCGCCCACAGCGTGGCCGGCAAGGGGTATGCCGAAACCACCATCGCGGACATCGTGCGCGAGGCGGGCGTATCGCGACGCACGTTCTATGAACACTTTGACAGCAAAAGTGAAGCGCTGATTGCCTTGTACGAAAACGCCAGCCGGCACAGTCTGCGGGTTCTGGAAGATTCGCTGGACCCGGCGGTGGACTGGGCTGCCCAGGCGCAGCGGGTGCTGGAGGCCTACCTGGCCAGTCTGGCGCAAAACCCCACATTGCTGCGGACCCTCTTCATCGAGATCCTGGCCCTGGGTCCGCAGGGCCTGCTTGCCCGGCGCCGGGCCAATGACGGGATCGCCGATTTCCTGCTCTCGGTGATCAATGCGCGCCGCCGCCCAGCGCCGCTGAGCCGACCGATGGCCCTGGCGGTGATTGGCGGCATTCACGAGTTGGTTCTGCATTGCATCGAGCGTGACCAGTTGGCCGAGCTGCAGCGATTGGCCGCGCCTGCCGCCGACCTGCTTCGCGCGGTCGCCGCCGACAGCGCCGGTGATGAGCGCGATCCCCGGATGCTCCCCTGATCTGACCTCGTCACCAGACCTTCCTCCGCTGGCCAGGGCGAAAAAAAGCCCGCCGAAGCGGGCTTTTGGGGCCATGCCGGGTCGCCCCATGCGAACCGGTCGCCTGGCGCGGCTCAGCCGCCGTGGAACTTCACCACCAGCGGCACGATCAGCAGCGCCACGATGTTGATGATCTTGATCAGCGGGTTGACGGCCGGGCCGGCGGTGTCCTTGTAGGGGTCGCCCACGGTGTCGCCGGTCACGGCGGCTTTGTGGGCCTCGCTGCCCTTGCCGCCGTGGTTGCCGTCCTCGATGTACTTTTTCGCGTTGTCCCAGGCACCGCCGCCGGTGCACATCGAGATCGCCACGAACAGGCCGGTCACGATGGTGCCCATCAGCATGCCGCCGAGCGCTTTCGGGCCGAGGATCAGGCCCACCAGAATCGGCACCACCACGGGCAGCAGCGACGGGATCATCATCTCCTTGATCGCCGCCTTGGTCAGCATGTCCACGGCGACGCCGTATTCGGGCTTGGCCGTGCCTTCCATGATGCCCTTGATCTCGCGGAACTGGCGGCGCACTTCCACCACGACGGAACCGGCGGCGCGGCCCACGGCCTCCATCGCCATCGCGCCGAACAGGTAGGGGATCAGGCCGCCGATGAACAGGCCCACGATCACCATCGGGTCCGACAGGTCGAAGCTGATCTGCTTGCCGTAGGTCTCGAGCTTGTGGGTGTAGTCGGCGAACAGCACCAGCGCGGCGAGACCGGCGGAGCCGATGGCGTAGCCCTTGGTGACGGCCTTGGTGGTGTTGCCCACCGCGTCCAGCGGGTCGGTGATGTCGCGCACGCTCGAGGGCAGTTCCGACATCTCGGCAATGCCGCCGGCGTTGTCGGTGATCGGGCCGTAGGCGTCCAGCGCCACCACGATGCCGGCCATGCTGAGCATGGAGGTGGCCGCCACAGCAATGCCGTACAGGCCGGCCAGTCCGTAGGCGGCGATGATGGCCAGGCAGACAAACAGCACGGGCCAGGCGGTGGAGCGCATCGACACGCCCAGGCCGGCGATGATGTTGGTGCCGTGGCCGGTGGTGGACGCCTGGGCGATGTGGCGCACCGGCGAATACTGGGTGCCGGTGTAGAACTCGGTGATCCACACCAGCGCGGCAGTCAGTACCAGACCGACGGCGCAGGCGCCGAACAGCCGCATCTGGCTGCCGCTGGCGGCGACGGCGTTGTCGGGGATGATCCAGAGCGTCACACCGTAAAAGGCGATGAGCGACAACACGCCGGCCACCGCCAGACCCTTGTACAGGGCCGGCATCACGTTGGTCATGCCGGGCGAGGCCTTGACGAAGAAGCAACCGATGATGGAAGCGATGATGGATACGCCGCCCAGGGCCAGCGGATACAGCACCGCGTTCATCGGGGCGGCGGCCACCAGCAGCGCGCCCAGCACCATGGTGGCGATCAGGGTCACCGCGTAGGTTTCGAACAGGTCGGCGGCCATGCCGGCGCAGTCGCCCACGTTGTCACCCACGTTGTCGGCAATCACGGCCGGATTGCGCGGGTCGTCCTCGGGGATGCCGGCTTCGACCTTGCCCACCAGGTCGGCACCGACGTCGGCGCCCTTGGTGAAGATGCCACCACCCAGCCGGGCAAAGATCGAGATCAGCGAGGAGCCGAAGGCAAAGCCGATCAGCGGATTCAGCAGGTCAGCGAGCTTGCGGTCGGGCGTCAGGTTGCCGTTGCCGACCAGGAACCAGAAGAAACCGGCCACGCCCAGCAGGCCCAGGCCCACCACCAGCATGCCGGTGATGGCGCCGCCGCGGAAGGCGACGTCCAGCGCCGGGCCGATGCCGCGGGTGGCGGCCTGCGCGGTGCGCACGTTGGCCCGCACCGAGACATTCATGCCGATGAAACCGCAAGCCCCGGAGAGCACCGCGCCGATGACGAAGCCCACGGCAGTCTTGCCGTCGAGGAAAACGCCGATCAACACCGCCAGCACGATGCCAACCACGGAGATCGTCTTGTATTGCCGGGCCAGGTAGGCCGCTGCGCCGGCCTGGATGGCCGCTGCGATCTCCTGCATGCGGGCATTGCCCGCGTCCTGGGAAAGAATCCAACCGCGGGCCCAGAAACCGTAGATCACGGCAATGAGTCCACAGACAAGCGCCAGAATGAGCGCCGAGTTGCCTGCCATTTCTTACTCCTCGAATCGTTGTTTCGCGTGGAAGGGGTTCAACGCCGTCGAGGAACCCCCGCTGCGTTGCTTCCTCGCTCCTGAACCGGGAGCTGATTGGCCAACACCGGGAATTTACCGTGAAAAACTGCTCAGAAAGCGCCGAGAAAGGCCGGTGAAAGTAAAATGCGGGTTAATCCTAGGCTCTTCGCAGCAGTTCGCTGATCCAACGCAAACTTCACAGGTTTTCTCATGTCCCTAGACAATGTCACCCCGGGCAACAACGCTCCCGAATCCTTCAACGTCATCATCGAAATTCCGATGAATGCCGATCCTGTCAAGTACGAAGTGGACAAGGCGACCGGGGCGATTTTTGTCGACCGCTTCATGAGCACGGCCATGCACTACCCGACCAACTACGGCTATGTTCCCAAGACGATTTCGGGTGACGGCGATCCGGTGGATGTGCTGGTGGTGACCCCGGTGCCGCTGATTCCCGGCGTGGTGGTGCCATGCCGAGCCATCGGCATCCTGAAAATGGAAGACGAGGCTGGACTGGACGGCAAAGTACTGGCCGTGCCGATCAACAAGATTCTTTCCCTCTACACGCGCTGGCTCAAGCCCGAGGACCTGAGCCCGATCCGCCTGAAGACCATTGCCCACTTTTTTGAGCACTACAAGGATCTGGAACCAGGCAAGTGGGTCAAGGTGCTGGGCTGGGAAGGGCCGGAATCGGCCCACCAGGAGATCATCGAAGGCATCGCCAATTACAAGAAGGCTCATCCCGAGGGATAAAAGGCCCTTCGGACGGGGCCGCCTGTCCGGTCGGACGCAAAAAAAGCCCGTTCACGGGCTTTTTTTGTGGGCTGCCTGCAGCGTCGCCGGTCAGCGGGCCGATGGCGCCTCGATATCGCCTCGGTATTCGATTTTTCCGCGCACCCGCGCCCGCGGGTGGATGTCCAGATTTTCGTCGTAGCTGGCGTCCCCGATGACGGTGGCCGATCCGGCGATTTCAAGGGCTTTGCGCGCCACGATGGTACCGGTGACTTTGCCTTCGATGAAGATGTAATCGGCTTCGAGGGTCGTGTTCTCAATCTGGCCGGTCGCGCCGACGTGGATCGTTCCCCCTTGCTCGAAGCTGATGCCGCCTTTGAGCAGTCCATCGACTTTGATGCCCTGGTCTTTGGCGGTATGGAACGATCCTTCAAACACGGCACCCTCGGCCAGGAGGCTGTTGATGGCGGTCAGCCGGTCGGCAGGGACGAGGCGGGTGGATGCGGGTTCGTTGCGGGACATCGTCAGGGTTCCTTGTTCGTCAGCAGGGTCGGTGCCGCTCTTAGTCGGGCCGGTTCTTCCGCCACCGTCGCAGATACCCGATCGGGCACTGTGGCAGAGGCGGGGCCCGGGCCGAGCCGGGAATCGATTTTCAAAGGCATGGTACCAAAAGAATCGCGAGCCAAGGGCGGCAGCGCATTCGAACCGGTTGTTGCCGGTTGCGATTGCTGCGGCGCCTGGTCCTTCCGGAACCATGGCGGCAATTCGGGACCATGCCACCATCCCAACTGGTGCACCACCACGGCAATCACAGTGATGACTCCAGTTGCCGGCAGGACATATCGCGCCAGCGCCCACAGAAGCCATCGCCAGGCGATACGGCGCTGACGAACCTTCCGGTCCCTGGCCCAACTGGCTCGCAGTGCGGCCTGGCGCAAAGCGTCAGGGTCTGGCACCAGGCCGGCGGGGCCTGGCGGGGGGCTGGTCCGGCGAAACACGGGCGAACCGTCAGTTGCTGCTCCGGCGCGATCCCGTCGACGGCCCGCCGACGCGTTCCAGCGTGGCATTCAGGTCAGCACCATTGACCTGAATGCGGCCGTAGCGCACGTGACCGCTGACGCTGGACCCGTCATGCAGGGAAACCTGTCCGGCGCCCGCATCGATCAGCCCATCGACAAGCCCCATCACGGAGACCTTGTCGGCCCGAATGTCACCCCGGACTTCGCCTTCCTCGGCAATGACGACGCTGACCTGGCAACCTGTGGCCTGTGCGATGTTGCCCTCGAACCGGCCACTGATGCTCATCGGACCCTGAAGGGTCGCGTTGCCTTTGAAGGCAATTCCGGCGGCGATGCGGCTGTGACGCCCGCTGTCGTCCGACGATTCGGTGGCGACGCCTTGAGTCTGCGGACTGAGCATCGGCAGCCGCGAGGCGACCGCAGACGGCATGGCTGAGCCCAGGTCGACAGCAAGGCCTTCGGTGGGGGTGGCGTCAGCTCCAAAGGGCTCGGACGATCCGTCCGCAGGGTAGGGCTCGAACGGTGTCTCCGCTTCATGGGCGGCGGGGGCTGTTTCCTTCATCGCAGGTTTCCTCATGATGTGGGCGCGTTCGCGCGGCTTTTCGGATGCGCTGTGGGTGGGGTCGAGGCCACGGAGCGGGGGTCAGCGGGACGATCATCAAGCACCGGCAGTGCCATGGACCGTGGCAAGGTATGGAAAGGCCCCTGGAGGTCTGCCCCCTCGTACAGTTGCAGGCGCTGGGCATGCAGGGTACCGGTCGAAACACCGGTACTGGCGACCCACGCCGTGCCATGGCAATGCAGAACCGTTTCGCCGGCGGCGGCGTCGGATTGACCCAGTTGTCCGAACAGGTACAGGTCGCCCAGCACTCGGATCCGTCCGGTCACAACCGCGTCTTTCCATACGATCAGGCGACCGCGGATTTCGCTGCTTCCGCCCAGTTCGCCCTGAACCAGCAGGCCACCTTCGAAGACATTATGGCCATCGACTCGGCAGCCGGACGCAATGCGGCTGACGACATTCATCGCAATGGGATCTATGGTCAGCGTGTCCTGGGGGCCCATCGTTTCGTCCGTTCAGCTCAGAACTGGCGCGCCACTAGGTATCCGGCCAGGGCGAGCAGGCCGGTCCACCCCGACAAAGCCAGGAACAGGGAGTGGCTGCGCAACCAGCGTTGCAAGCCGTTTCTGTGGGGCTGGGGCCGCCCGATCTGCCAGGGGTCGTCGGCAGGAAGTATCAATACATCCTCGCGCCAGGCGTCACCCAGTCGATGGGTCCCCTGCCGCAGATCCACTTCCACACCGGCGATTTCCATCCGCGCAGCAGTGATTCGCCGGCCCATGACCATGCTGCGCGGCGGACCGACGATGGTGCTGGTGAAGAAGCGGGCGGTATCGTCCATCAGGGCGCCATTGTAGGCGCGGCGGTTCACCGGTCGGGGTCCGGAAATATCAGTCCTCGCAGTGCGCCGGCCCTGCGGTCGAACGGCTGCCACGCCCCTTCCGGCTGTGCCAGCCGATCGGCGACGGCCCAAAAGGAACTGGGGTTCATTCCGATGCCGAGGTGGCTGGCGATGACTTCGATGTTTTCCGTCTGCGGCTGCTGGATGCAGGGCCTCTGGATGCTGCCTTGCCATGCCACGATGCCATCCGAGCGCGAAAAAATGCTGGTCGTTGGCACCGGCGGTGCGGTGGGCAAGTCGAAACGGTTCGTCTCGGTCCGGATATCCCGGCCGCTGGTGAGCCGAAACAGGCGCCACGCGTTGGTGCTTTGCGGGGCGCCCGAGAACGGGGTACCCAGCGTGATCACACTGCGGACCAGCTCCGGGTGCAGTTTTGCCAACTCGCGTGCATAGATGCCACCCAGACTCCAGCCGATCAGGCTGACTTTTCGCTTGCCAGCCGCCTGGTAGGTTTCCAGAATCTGCAGCGACGCGGCTTCCAGTACACCTGCGCGCGGGCCGAAGTTGTGGCCCTGGTTCCAGCCACTGACGCGATATCCCCGGGTCAAAAGATAGTTGCGCAGCGGAATGGTTGAGCCGTCGCTTGCGGACAGGCCGGGAAAAACAATCACGCTGTGTCCGTCGCCCGCGGGCGCGCGCTGCAGCAGGGGCCAGGTCGGGAAAATCAGTCCGAGTTCCCAGAAGGCACGCAGTTCCAAGGCCAGAAGCAGTGGACTGGGTGGCGGCCCGTCATGGCGCTGATCCTTGTGATCGGTTTCGGACGGCGCAGGCGCCGGCTGTTTCGGTTTGGCGGGAGCGGCGGATCGGGGTCGAATGCTTGCCATGAATTACGGTTCCACGGCACAAAGCCCGGAATCAGAGAAGGGGACAACCGCGTACGGTAGCAGTCCCCTGCACCGATTCGCGCCGGGGCGGCCGGATTAGAGTATTCCCCCTTCAAATCCGTCGCCAGCGCGACTGGGCGTGTCCCCCCGTCCAGGCGCGAAAGGCTCTGGGGGCTCAGGCAATGTCAACCGTATGGACGCCAAACTGGCCGCGGCGGCGATCCGAAAAGTACCGCTCCAGGGTTTCCTTCACCGTCCGGAAAGCGATCTCGTCCCACGGGATTTCCGCCTCGCTGAACAACCGCGCCTCCTGGGTTTCGTGCCCCGGGTCGAAGCGGTCGTGCAGCAGTCGCGCACGGTAGAAAAGGTGGACCTGCCCCACACGCGGAACGCTGAGTACCGAAAAAAGCGACTCCAGTTCGAATGTGGCGCCAGACTCTTCCTGCGTTTCCCGCGCCGCGCCTTGGGACGTGGTCTCGCCGAGTTCCATGAAACCGGCGGGAAGCGTCCATTTCCCCCATCGGGGTTCGATATTGCGCTTGCACAGCAGGATCCGTTCGCCCAGGTACGGCACGGTGCCAACCACATTGAGCGGGTTCTCGTAGTGGACCGTCTGGCAGACCGTACAGATCGCCCGCTCCCGGGTATCCCCGTCGTCCGGCAGGCGATACGTGACAGCGGCGCCGCAGGCGCGGCAATGTTTGATCGAGCGGCCCATCATGCACCGGAGTGTAGGCCGAAACGAAACGGGGCTTCCATGGGAAGCCCCGAGCCGATGCCGAATGTGGGGTCAGCCCTTCTTGGCGGGCGCCTTGGCCGGTGCCGCTGCGGACTTGCCGTGTTTTTCGATCAGCGAACGGGCCGTGTCGAGGAGCTTGCGCCCGTCAAAGCCGCGCTTGTTCATGTCTTCCATCCACTCCACTTCCACCAGGCGGGCTTTGCGGCGGAACTCCTGGGCGTCTGCCGGAGGAATGGTGTAGACCGTGTTGTTGCGGTCCGTGGCCGACTTGCGGCCGGCGATGTCGCCCTCCTGCTGCGTTTTGCCAAGCCAGCCCGACGTTTCAAGGCCCGAATTGGCGTCGATGACTTTCTTCAGGTCCGGTGGAAGGCTGTTGTACTTGGCCTTGTTCATTGCCATCACGAAGGTGGTGGTGTAGAGCGCGCCACCTGCGGGGTCGAACTCGCTGTGAAACTTGGTGAGTTCGTTGACCTTGACGGAGGGCACGACCTCCCACGGGATCACCGCGCCGTCGATGGTGCCCTTGGACAGGGCATCGGGAATGCCCGGCAGCGGCATGCCGACCGGAGTGGCGCCCAGGTAGCCCAGCATCTTCGTGATCTGGCGGGTCGGCCCGCGCATTTTCAGACCCTTGAGATCATCTGCCGTCTTGATTTGCCGGGTTTTGGTGTGGAACATACCGGGCCCGTGGACTTGCAGCGCGAGCACATGGGTGTCCTTGAATTCGTCGGGGGCCACGGTCTGCACGTACTCCCAATAGGCCTTGGAGGTTGCCTCCGCATTGTTCATCATGAAGGGAAGCTCAAACACCTCGATCCGGGGGAAGCGTCCGGCGGTATTGCCAGGCAAGGTCCAGACGATATCGACAACGCCATCCTTGGCCTGGTCGTAGAGCTGGGGCGGCGTGCCGCCCAGTTGCATGGCGGGGTACGCCTCGAATTTGATCCGGCCGCCGGAATCCTTCTCCACCTTGTTCATCCAGGCTTTATGCATGTTCAGCCAGACGTTGGACAGCGGTGCCATGAAGGTGTGGAACTTCAGGGTGACCGTCTGCTGGGCAAAACCGGTCAGGGCGGGGGCGCCAAGGGCCACCGCAGCGGTCGATTGCAAGAGGGTGCGTCGTTGGATCATGAAGAAGTCTCCGGGTTGGTGTTGACAGGAAGTTAACGCAGACGGTTGAAATTGGGAGATCGGGCTTACCCGCAGCTCAGGTCAGAATGCCCACCAGCCACAGGGCAACCGGCGGGAACACGAAGATCAGAACCAGACGCAGCAGATCGCTGACAAGGAAGGGCAGAACCCCGCGGTAGCTCTCTGCAATCGGTACCGTTCGTGCCAGTCCGTTGACCACATAGACGTTCAAGCCGACCGGCGGGGACAACAGCCCGAAACCCACGGTCATCAGGACCAGAATGCCAAACCAGATCGCCACCGACTCCTGCGGCATGCCGAAGTCGAGCGCCATGATCATGGGGAAAAAGATCGGAATGGTCAGCAGCAGCACCGACAGCTCATCCATGATGAACCCAAGCATGATGTACAGCAGCAGAACCATGGCGATGACGGTCCAGGGAGACAGCCCCCAGGAGCCGACCGCCTCGGCCAGTTGGGTCGGTACCTGGGTCAGGGCCAGGGCCGAGTTCATCAGGTCGGCGCCGATGAAGATCAGAAAAATCATCGCGGCACTTTCCGCGGTCGAGTAAAAGCACTGCTTCAACTTGTCCCAGGTCAGTTCGCGCTTGAGCAGCGCCGCCACAAAGGTGGCGGCGGCGCCGACGGCGGCCCCCTCGGTCGGGGAGAACAGCCCGCCGTAGATGCCTCCGAAGACCAGCGCGAAGACCAGGGCGATCGGAACCACACCCAGCAGCGCCGCACCGGTCAGGGCGGGGGGTGGTTCGGTGTCATGGTCAGGTGCCTGACCGGGAACCAGACGTACATACACGGCAATTGCCGCGATGTAGCCCAGCATGGCGATGATGCCGGGAATCATCGCTGCCGCAAACAACTTGGCAATGTTCTGCTCGGTCAGGATCGCGTAGATCACCAGGGGCACCGACGGCGGTATCAGGATGCCCAGCGTGCCGCCGGCAGCCAGCGTACCGGTGGACAGGCGGCCGGAATATCCATGCCGACGCATCTCGGGCAGTGCCACCGACGTCACCGTCGCGGCGGTGGCCACCGACGAGCCGCAAATCGAGCCGAAGGCTGCGCTGGCGACGACGGATGCCATCGCCAGGCCACCACGGAATCGCCCCATCAGTGCGCTGGCGACCTCGAACAGTGCTTTGGAGATGCCGCCCTGGGTGGCGAAATTGCCCATGAGAATGAACAGCGGGATCACCGACAGGTCAAAACTCGCCAGACGCGCATAGACATGGCCGTTGAGAAAATTGGCCAGCGGCATCCAGCCCGCCTGGAGCACATAGCCGATAAAGCCTGCGGCAAACATGCTCACGGCAATCGGCACCCGCAGCGCCATGCAGCCCAGCATGACGGCAAATATGAGCAGGGTCAGTTGTATGGAGCTCATGCCGGATGCTCCAGGGACGCGGTATGACCGATGGCGGCCTGCCAGAGGGCAATCACCGTGGTCAGCGCAAGCGCTGGGGTCATGACGAGATACACCAGCCACTCGGGAAAGCCCAGCATCATGGTCCCCGATTTTGTTTCCCAGGCATCCCAGCCCCCGATGCCGGTGCGCCAGGCCAGAACCCCGAACAGCAGGGCGGTACAGAGCAGACCGATGCGGTCAAGGCCGTTGCGGGTGCCCTCACTGGCTTTGGCCGTGAAGAAGTCCACGATGATGTGGCCTCGTCGAATCTGGCACCACGGCAGAAACAGCGAAATGGCTGCACCGGCGGCCACACCGGTCAATTCGAAATCGCCGACAAGCGTCTGGCCGATGGTGTTGCGCCCGATCAGGCTGACGCAGGTCATCAAGGTGATGAACGTCAAAAGGACTCCCGCCAGGATCGCACAAGCCTTCGCAAGAGGTGTCAACAGATTCATGGTCGCCGTTTCGAATAGGTAAACGAGTTATTTCATGCGAAATCGATTATTGCATTATTGTGCATGCATCGGTAGCCACGACCCGGCATCAAGCGCCATCGATTCGCACGGCCAACGTCGCCAGACCATCAATACTGCCGACTAGCAAGTCGCCGGGAACCACCGCACCGACTCCTTCCGGGGTGCCGGTGAATATCAGGTCGCCGGGCTGCAGTGTCCACGCCGCCGAAAGATGTTCGATGGTTTCCGCAATGTTCCAGATCAGCTTGTCGATCGTGCTGCGTTGACGCAACTGTCCGTTGACCGTCAAGCTGATGCTGGCCCGGGTGATGTCGCCGACGCCGTCGGCGGGTTGGATCGGGCCCATGGGCGCGGACTGGTCAAACGCCTTGCCGATGCACCAGGGCCGCCCCTGCTTTTTCATGTCGTTCTGAAGATCGCGACGGGTCATGTCCAGGCCCACGGCAAAGCCGTACACATGCGACAGCGCGTCCGCGGCCGGGATGTCGCGACCGCCACGGCCGATGGCGACCACCAGTTCTATTTCGTGATGAAGATTCTTCGTCAGGCTCGGGTAGGGGATCGAACCCGTCTGCCCCGCCTCCAGCGGCACCAGGGCGTCCGCAGGCTTGAGGAAAAAGAATGGGGGTTCGCGGCCGGTAAAGCCCATCTCCTTGGCGTGTTCTTCGTAGTTGCGCCCGACACAGTAGATGCGGTGAACCGGAAAACGGGCGCGGTGCCCCACGATGGCAGCCGTCACGGGCGGCGGGGGCGCGAAGAGGGTTTCTGTGCTCATGGGACCAGGGCTCCTGAAGGGCTTGTCCAGCCGGGCGCGGCTGTTTGCCCTTGCAGTGTGCCATGTCCGCGCACTGACGAAAGATGCATAGGGCCCTTGCTGATATCCCTGTTCGTTATGGCTGGTCTTGGCAACGGGCGCCTGCATCACGATGGACCGGGGTGGCGGGTGCGTCGGTTCCCGAACAAGCCGGCCGCTACACTTGCGCCGTCATGAGCGCTGAACGGCCGTTTCCCTTCGAGCAGGCACCGGGCCACCTGATCCGTCGCGCCCATCAACTGGCCGTGGCGGTGTTTGCCGAACAAACGACCGGATTCGATGTCACCCCGGTGCAATTTGCCATTCTCAATGCCCTGATGGACCGACCCGGTGTGGACCAGGTCACCTTGGCGGGGCGTGTGGCATTCGATGCAGCGACCTCGGGCTCGGTGATCGGTCGTCTGGAAGCCAAGGGGTGGGTGCGGCGCCAGGCCGACCCCGGAGATCGTCGCCGCAAGCTGCTGTGGCTCACACCCGAAGGCGAACGACTGGCCCTGGCCATGCAGCCGGTCGTGGCCCGTGCGCAGGCCGTGATGTTGGCGCCGCTGTCACCGCAGGAGCAGGCCAGTCTCCTGCGGCTGCTGGAGCGCTTGCTGCAAGAGGATCCAGGGCGGGCCGGCGCTGCCGCAGATGACGGTGCCGGCGCAAGCAGTTAAGCTGGCGGGCGGGCCACGATGGCCTGACGGACATTTTTTGCAAGGAGGCGTTATGGAAAAATTCGGAAGCCGTATCCGGCGCGTCAGCGCGCTGGCCGTGTCGGTGGCGGTGTTGGCCGGCTGTGCCAACATGACGGAAACGCAGCGCCATGCCGCCATTGGTGCGGGAATCGGTGCCCTGGCGGGCGCGGCCATCGGTGACAGCAAGCAAGGTGCGCTGATCGGCGCCGGGCTGGGCGCGGCAGGGGGATATGTCTGGTCCCGCAACATGCAGGAAAAGCGCGCGGCCATGGAGCGAGCGACAGCGGGCACCGGTGTTACCGTGACCCAGACGGCGGACAACCAGCTCAAGCTGCACGTACCCAGTGACGTCTCCTTTGACGTCGGCCGCGCCGACATCAAGCCGGCGTTGCAGCCGGTCCTGAACGCGTTTGCCCAGGGGCTGTCCGATCAGCCCAGCCTGGAGATCCGCATCGTCGGCCATACCGACAGCACCGGCACCGATGCCATCAACGACCCGCTGTCGGTCAATCGCGCCGCCAGCGTGCGCAACTACCTGGGCAGCCGGGGCGTCGATTCCCGCCGGGTGGCGATCGACGGACGGGGTGCGCGCGAGCCGGTGGCCGACAACGCGTCGGAATCCGGCCGCGCCCGCAACCGCCGGGTCGAAATCTTCCTTGCGGAACGCGCCCCGGCGACGCGCTACTGACCGCTGCGCCCGGTCGGCGCTCAGCTGACCTTGGTCACCAGCTCGAAATGCTCCACCTGCGGCGGGGCGGCAAAAAACGGCCCGACGATGGCCCGCCACTCGGCAAAGGCGGGTGACTGGCGAAAGCCCACCGTGTGGTCTTCCAGCGTGGCCCAGAGAATCTGCAGCACATAGCGCTCGGGCGATTCGATGCCGCGGTTCACCTTGGCGCCCTGAAACCCGGTGGCCGAGCGGATCACGGTGTCCAGCCCGCGCTGGATGGCTTGCTCGAAGGCGGCCTGCTGGCCGGGCTGGATACGGATGTCGGCGATTTCCAGAATCATGGTGTATTCCCGCGTCGGGCTCAGTATTGGGTGGCCGGCAAGTCTACCGTCAGCCCGTCCAGCGCGTCGGTCAGCGGGATCTGGCAGGACAGGCGGCTGCCCGGCTGGCGGGGCACGGCGGTGAACTCCAGCATGGCCAGCTCGTCCGCGGCGGGTGGCGGCAGCTGGCTGGCCCAGGGCTCGCGCACCACCACATGGCAGGTGGCGCAGGTCAGGCAGCCGCCGCAGTCGGCCGCAATGCCCTCCACACCGCCGCTTTGGGCCGCCTGCATCAGGCTGCGGCCGGGTTTTGAAGGAAAACTGGAACTACCCAGCGCCGTCGGGTCATTGTTTGCTATGAAATGAAGAGTAATCATGGTGCGGTGACGGGGGTGGAACGGGCTCAGAACCGGCTGAAGTACTCGCGCCGCTCGAAATCGGCCTTGTCTTCGGCCTGGGCGTGGCGCTGGTGTTCCGATTGTTTCACGCGGCTGAACCAGCGCACCACGTCCGCGCCCAGGCCGCCCGCCAGCGCGTCGTCGGCCTGCAACGCGGCCAGCGCGTCGGGCAGGTGGGTGGGGATGCGTTCGGCGTCCAGTGCGTAAGGCGCCTCGGTGGCGGGGGGCGGCAGCAGGCCGCGCGCCAGGCCGTCCAGCCCGGCGTGGATCTGTGCGGCCATGTACAGGTACGGATTGGCCGCCGGCTCGCCGATGCGGTTTTCGATGCGGGTGGCGCCGTCGCCCGCGCCGCCCACCACGCGCAGCATCGCGCCGCGGTTGTCGCGCCCCCACACCACCGCCTGCGGTGCCAGCGCGTTGGGCCGAAAGCGCCCGAAGCCGTTGGCCGTGGGTGTGCACAGCACTGTCATGCCTTGGGCGTGGGCCAGCAGGCCGCCCAGCCAGGCTGCGCCGGTGTCGGACAGCGTGTGCGTGGCGTCGGCGGGCGTGGTGCCCGGCGCCGGCGCGGCGCGCACAAAGGCGTTGCTGCCATCGGCCTGCCGCGACACCGACTGGTGCAGGTGCCAGCCGCTGGACATGATGCCGGGGAAGGGCGGGCGGCACATGAAGCTGGCGTGGTAGCCGGCGCGGCGCAGCGCCTGGCGCACCCCGTTGCGAAACAGCACCATGTTGTCGGCGGCGGTGAGGGCGTCGGTGGCGTCGAACACCGCCTCCACCTGGCTGGGGCCGAGTTCGATCTCCAGCGACTGCAGCGGCAGGCCCAGCGCCTGCGCCGTGCGCTGCACGATGCGCAGCGGCTCGTCCGCCAGGTCGATCCAGCCCTCGGCCAGCAGGTTGTAGCCGGGGTGGATCAGGCTCACGGCCGGCGGCAGCCCCGGCCAGGCGGACAGATCGGGGTCCAGGTCCGGCCCATGGGCGCCGTCCTTCAGGCGGTAGATGTGAAATTCCACTTCCAGCCCGCAGGTCAGGCCAAAGCCCTGGCCGGCCAACCGCGCCAGCGCCAGCTGCAGCACCCGGCGGGTGTCGTAGGGCACCGGTGTGCCGTCCTGAAACCACGGCTGGCCGCGCAGCCAGCCGGTGCCGGGCGCCCAGGGCAGCAGGGTGAAGCTGGCCGGGTCGGGCAGCAGGATCAGGTTACTGGCAAAGGCAAAGCCGGGCAGCTCGTCCGCGCCGCCGGGCTCGAACACCTTGAACGCGGTGCGGTCGGACGTGTCCTTCAGCAGCAGGGTGCTGACCAGGCCCACCCCCTCGTGCAGCGCGCGGATGGCCGCGCGGGCGGTCAGCGTCTTGCCGCGCAGCACGCCGTGGGTGTCGCACCAGCCCACCCGCACCAGCTCCACGCCGCTGTCGTGGATGCGCCGCGCGGTCTCCAGCGCCGCCACCTCGCGCCCGGCGCTCCACTGGCCGCAGCGGTGGGCGAAGCTGGCCGGCCCCGTGGGCGCGCCGCCGTCAGCACTCACGCCGGGCTCCCGGCCACCGTGGCGGGTGCTGCGGGTGCAGGCGCCGGCACATCGGCCGCGCCTGGCCAGGGCGCCCCGGCGCGTTTGGCGCTGACGGCGTCGCGCCACCACTGGGCCCAGCCCGCCACCGGGGCGATGCCGTCCACCGTGTCCGGGCCCACCCGCTGCGCGGCCACGGCCGGGTCGGCCAGGCCGGGGGCCGGGCCGCCGGCCTGCACGGATTCAATGGCTTTCATCAGCTGGCGGCGGTTGGCCATGATCACCTTGTCGGTGGTGCCCAGGTGCTCGCGGGTGCGGTCCTGGATGGCGCCCATGCTTTCGCAGGCCCACTGGTCGTGCACGTTGATGTCGCTCTCGCCCATGCCCAGGTAGGTGCGCGAGATCTGCTCTTCCGCGCTGAAGCCCCAGTGGTTGTGGCGGCCCATTTTGGGGATGTAGTCGGGCAGGGTGACGGCTTCCAGCCGCTGGTTGCGCATGGTGGTCTTGTCCACCGGCTCGGCAAAGCTGGTGAAAAAGGCATACCAGTAGTTGCGGGTGTCGTCCACCGGCACATGCATCTGGGTGATGGTCATGGTTTCCGACAGCGGAATCACAAAGGTCTGCGGAAACAGCGCGTTCGTCACCCGCACGTGGGTGATGGTTTCGCTGATGCGGCGCAGCGCCGTCAGCCGCAGGCCCCAGGGCATGGACTCGAACGAGATGTCCGGCTGGTCAAATTCGCGCATCACCTTGGTCATCGGCAGGCGCTGGCCGTCCAGCTCGCCCAGGCTGGCGCCGCGAAACTGGCGGCCGTAGCTCTCGTCCAGCGATTCGTCGTTGAAAAACCGGTGCAGAAACGACGCATGCGCCGGGTCGATGCCCACCTCAAACGCCTGCAGCCAGTTGCAGTGCCACAGCCCCTTGAAGGCAAAACTGTGGCTGGCCGGCGCGGTGAAGCAGTCCAGCGCCGGGAAGGGCGGCGCCGTGCTGCCCTCGGGCCCGAACCAGCCGAACAGCACACCCGCCTTTTCCACCAGCGGGTAGCTGCGCTGGCGCACCCGCTGGCACAGCGTGCTGCCGGTGGGCTCGCCCGGGGTGTCGGTGCACTGGCCGCCAGCGTCAAACTTCCAGCCGTGAAACGGGCAGCGCAGGCCGTCGCCCTCGTGCCGGCCAAAGCTCAGGTCTGCGCCGCGGTGCGGGCAGTCGCGGTCCAGCAGGCCAAAGCTGCCGTCGGCATTGCGAAACAGCACGAGATCCTGCCCCAGCACCCGCACCGCCTTCACCGGCCGCACCGCCATGCGCGGGTCCAACGCCGGGTCAAACTCGTCCAGCAGCGCCACCGGCTGCCAATAGTGGCGCAGCAGCGTGCCGCCCGGCGTGCCCGGCCCGACGCGGGTGAGAAGTTCGTTGTGCTCGGCTTTCATGATGGTGTCCTGTCAATCAAAAACGGTATACCGAAATGTGCAGCCAGTGTACAGTTCGCCCCATGAACCTGCAAGAAACCGTGTTGATGCAGCTGCGCGACCTGATCCTGCGCGGCACGTTCGAGCCCGGCCAGCGCCTGGCGGAGCAGCAACTGGCCGAGCGCCTGGGCGCCTCGCGCACGCCGGTGCGCAGCGCCCTCGTCACGCTGGAGCAGGAGGGCCTGATCGAAGCCAGCGACACCGGCAAATACCTGGTGCGCCAGTTCACCCCGCGAGAAGTGGCCGATGCCATTGCCGTGCGCGGCCACCTGGAAGGCATGGCCGCGCGCCTGGTGGCCGAGCACGGCGTGTCGCGCCAGCTGCAGGGCGACCTGCAGGCCTGCCTGGAGGCGGGCGACCGCCTGCTGGCCGACAACCCGCTCACGCTGGAAAGCTACGCCGCCTACGCCGGCATGAACGACCGCTTTCACGCGCTGATCCTGGACGCCTGCGGCAACCGCGCCCTGCAGCGCGCCGTGGCGCTGAACGACAAACTGCCCTTCGCCCCAGCGTCCGCCATGCTGCCCATGCAGGGCACCGTGGCGCTGGACCGGGACTGGATGCTCTACGCCCACCGCCAGCACCACATGCTGTTCGATGCGCTCCAGCGCGGCGAAGGCACCCGTGCCCAGAACCTGGCGGTGGAACACACCGAAGTCGCCCAGATGAACATGCGCCTGGCCCTGGAGCGCCGCGCGCAGGCGGAGCAGGTGATGCCGGGGATCCGGCTGGTGGTGGGGTAGCGGGGAAGGGCCCCACATTCGGGTTTGGGGGCGGAATATGCATGAAAATGGCCATTACCCAGCGTGGAATGGTCATAGTTTGCTATTGAATCGATATTATTTTGGGTTGGGCGTTGTTGGCTTCATTTCACAAGGGGTAAGACCATGGCACTGACCAGAAGCAACAAAGAAACCGTCATCCAGCGCGTCCAGAGTGACCCGGCATTTGCACAGGCACTCCTGGATGAGGCCGCGACGCTGTTCCTCAACGGCGAGCCCGAGACCGCGCGCCTGATCCTGCGGGACCTGGTGAACGCGACCTTGGGTTTCGAGCAACTCGCAACGCTGACCGCCAAACCCAGCAAGAGTCTGCACCGGATGCTGTCGCCCACCGGCAACCCCAGCATGGACAACCTGGCCGCTATCTTTGCGGCGGTGCGCGAAAAGCTGCAGGTCCGCCTGACTGCGCACTCTGTGGCCGCCTGAACCCCATGCGCTACCCCATCGCCATTGAACCCGGAACCGACGCCACGGCCTGGGGCGTGGTCGTGCCTGATCTGCCGGGCTGCTTTTCGGCGGGGGACACGCTGGAAGACGCCATGACGCAGGCCGAAGCAGCCATCACCGGATGGATCGAAGCCACGCTGGACGCCGGGCAGGACATTCCCCGGCCATCCCCCATCGAAACGCTGCGCGCGGCCCATCCCGAGTTCAAGGGCTGGCTGTGGGCCTTGGTGAAGCCAGACACAGCACGCACCTGACGGCGCGCCCCCCGCTGCGCCGCGCACCCGTCTTTGTCCTGCAGGCAGGCCATCCGTCTGATGTGCAGCCCCCGCAGGACTGCTATTCATTCTTGGCGTGACTCACCAACCGAGAGAAACCATATGTCCATTTCATCCATGCTGAAGACCACCGTGCTTGCATTTGCCGTCGCCGCCGGTGCGTCAGCCTATGCGCAAGGCACCCCCATCAACGCGGCGGCGTTTGACGCGCTGGTCGCGCAGGGGCCGGTCGCCGACGCTGCGACCATTGCCGCCAACAAATGGGCCAGCAAGATCAAGCAGGCCGACACGCTGCGCCTGGGTGCCACGCAGACCTCGAACCTGTTCTCGCAGCTCAACGAGAAGGACGGCAAGATCCGCGGCTTCGATGCGGGCCTGGCCCAGATGCTCACCCGCTACATCCTGGGCGATGGGTCCAAGTACAAATTCACGCAGGTGACTTCGTCCACGCGCGAGCAGGTGCTCATCAACGACCAGGTGGACATGGTGCTGGCGACGTATTCCATCACCCCGGCGCGCGCCGAGAAGATTTCCTTTGCCGGGCCGTACTACAGCTCGCAGGCCGGCGTGCTGGTCAAGTCCAGCAACAAGGCGATCCAGTCCTACAACGATCTCGCCGGCAAGCGGACCGCCACCCAGGCCGGATCGACCGGCCCCGCCATCCTGGCGCAGTTTGCGCCCAAGGCCACCGTGCAGGAATTCCAGACGCACCAGGAAGCCCTCGATGCCCTGCGCCAGGGCCGTGTGGAAGCCTACGTGACCGACTACACCCTGCTGCTCAATGTGCTGAGCCAAGGCACCGGCGAGGCGCAACTCGCGGGTGCGCCGTTCGGGCCGCAAGACCCGTATGGCATCGGTCTGCCCAAGGGTTCGGACGGTGTGGCGTTTGTCAATGCCTTTCTGAAGAAGATCCAGGCCGATGGCACCTGGGCCAAGCTGTGGACGGTGAGCATCGGCCAGCGCACCGGCAGCACCAACGTTCCCACGCCGCCGGCCGTTCAGTAAGTCGACGATGGGGAGCGTGTCGCCGCTCTGGGCCGAGTACGGGCCTGCCTTCGTGCAGGCCCTTTTGCTCACCTGGAAGCTCACGGTGCTGTCCTTCGTGGCCGGCTTCGCGCTGGGCATCGTCATCACGGTGGCACGCTTGCTGCCGCTGCGGCCGCTTCGAATCGTCTTGACCCTGTACGTCGAGGTCTTTCGCAACATCCCCAGCGTGGCGCTGCTGATCTTCATCGTGTTCGCGCTGCCCGATCTCAACGTCGTGATCGACTATGAGCCGAGCGTCATCCTGACCCTGTGCCTGGTGTGCTCTGCCTTCACGGCAGACTACCTGCGCACGGGCATCAACACCGTCGGTGGCGGGCAGATCGACGCGGCGCGCAGCCTGGGCATGCGGCCCATGACCGTCATCACCTCGGTGGTGCTGCCGCAGGCGCTGCGTTCGGTGGTGCAGCCCATGACTTCGCTGCTCATCGCGCTGATGCTCTCGACGGCGCTGGCATCCCAGGTGCCCCTGCCCGGCAAGGAGCTCACGGCGCTGGTGGCCAAGATCGCCAACGACTCCGCCGCCGGCATCGCCGCCTTCGCCGTGGCGGCGGCGATGTACCTGGCCTCTGGCCTGGTCATCGCCTGGGCGGGCGCCACCCTGGACCGGAAGGTCCGCATCCTGCGATGAGCCGCGCCCTGGAAGACGTTCTCTTCGGTGACCTGACCCACAAGGCACAGGCCATCACCCGCGTCGTGAGCGTGAGCGTCGCGGCGGCGCTGCTGGCGCTTGTCGCGGCCATCGTGTACCGCTTTCATGATGCGGGGCAGTTCGCCGGACGGCTGTGGGAATTCTTCGCCTGGCAGACCACCTGGGCCTTTCTCGGCAAAGGCCTGCTCGGCACGCTGGCCTCCGCGGCCGCAGCGGCCGTCATCGCGCTCGTGCTGGGCCTGGTGCTGCTGGTCGGCCGCCTCTCACCGTCGCGGATCGTGCGCTGGCCCGCGGTGGCCGTCATCGAATTCCTGCGCGGCGTGCCCACGCTGCTGCTCATCTATGTGTGCTTTCTGGTGCTGCCCTCCGTCGGCATCAAGCTCAGTGCCTACTGGATGCTTACCTTGCCCGTCGGCCTCAGCACCGCCGCCGTGGTGGCCGAGGTGTACCGCGCAGGCGTGCTCGCCGTTCCCCGCGGCCAGACCGATGCGGCCCGCGCGCTGGGCCTCAGCCAGGCCCAAGTGTTCGCGTTGATCGTCTTCCCCCAGGCCTTCCGCTACATCGTCCCGGCCCTGGTGGCCCAACTGGTCATCGTGGTCAAGGACACCACGTTCGGCTATGTGGTCACCTACGGCGAACTGATGCAGAACGCCAAGGTGCTCATCGCCAACTACCGCTCGCTCGTGCCGGTGTACCTGATGGTGGCGGTGCTGTATTGCCTGGTGAACTATGCCATCTCACGGGCGAGCCACAGGCTGGGGCGGCCGGTGTATTGAGGGTGGGTCGCCTGGCGGCCAAACGCCCCTGATGGAGGGTAAACATTGCACCGTCTTCATGTTGGCGAATGAGGCCATTGGCCTCGTTTTTCGACAGGAGCGCGATCATGACCCCTTCGGCTCAGACTCTCTCGCCGCAGCGCCGACGCATGTTCGACGGCATGCGCAGCGAGGGCAAAGACCCCAAGCAGATCAACGCCGAGGGGAGCTTCGTTTGGAGCAAAGACGCCGTCCTCTCGCTGGTGGGCCATCCTCTCGACGTCGATCTGCGTCGTCGGGGGGCGGTCGATCGAGGGTAGCCGAAAAGGCCGGCAGGTCCAAAGCGGAAGTGGAGATTGGGCGGAACGGGTTGGCCGGCACGTATCGACCCGGTGCGGCCGGCGAGATTCGCGAGTGTGCCCCTCCCATCGGTGGCCTTATGCGTTACGACTCAAAGGCTCGTATGCAACTCTAGCTGCACCGACAGGTTAAGCCGGGGCAAATGGCGCCTTTGAAGCTTAGCTACTCACGGCTAATTGATGGCCGCAAGCGCCAGCGCCTAGATCCGACGCGAGTACATCAGGACGGAATCAGGTCATTCGGTCCGGTGTACTCGAACGAGAACTGGTCTGCCGTGCCGTTCGACGTTGCCACTGTGAGGCCGACGGCCGTCTGACTGAAGGAATAACGAACTCTGCCCAACTCTCGGTAGTCGCTGCTGTAGATCACGCCGGCCTTCGGCCCGGAGCCGGCGATGCGCAGGGGCATCCCGGGTGGTATCGGCACGCCACCGTTCCACTTAACCGGTCCGGTGTACGCCGTTGTGGTCCACGGTACTACGTTGCCTGCTCCGTGCGGAGCAGTGAACTCCTTCCACAGCGCGTGCGAGTTTTCGGTCGGCCAGGAGGGTATGACGCTCCAAGCCCGCACGGTGTCTGAGGCAAGCCAAGCCCGTAGGCCCCTGCCATCGTCAAAATTTGCGCTTGTCGAGACCACCGCGCTGATGGCGCCAAGCCTTGACGCGAAACCGGCCTTGATCAGCACTGCAGCCGGGATGGACAACGTTCCCGTCTCGACTGCAGCAACGGCGCTGCCGCTGCCCAAACTCGGCTGCAGGTCGACGTCCATGTCGAATGGATCCTCTACAGGCGCGTGGGCTTGCGCGCGAACCCGCACGGCTTCCATTGCCCACGGCAAGTTGTAGACGAATGCATGCTCGATGAGGGATATCGCCTCGTCAGCATCTTCATCCCCCAGCTCGGTGACCGGCGCGCCCCTCAGCCACCTATCCAAGAAATTTCGCCAATCGAGGGGCAACGATCTCGGCCTGAACGGGGTGATCTCGAAGGCAATCTCCGCGAAAGTGATGATCGCCTGCACGGCTTCATCGGTCTGTCCGCCGTCTATTGTTGTATTCGCCCTGAGCAGCAAGGACTCAAGCTCGTCGGCCTTTTCATCGAGCTTCTGCCCTGTCTCAAGGCCAACTCCGGCGAGAAAATAGCCGCGCCGTTGCGCCGCTGTGGAACTGGTCCATATCAGCTTGGCGCGGGCCTTCAAACCAGCGAGAAGCGCCTTTTGAACACCCTCGCTCTTTCGAGCAAGCCGGCGCATCAGCAGCGATGACGTCAGCACCTCATCGAGTTTTGACTCGAGCTCTTCATCGCTAACTTGTGCGTCCCCAAGCAAGCTGAATATGGCAGTGTCCAGGCTCATGAGATGACGCGGCCAATCGGCGGCTGCAGCCTCTGCCAACCTTGCACGTTCGCCAGGCACCGCCGCGAAACTCCAAGCACTTTGCCCCGCCACATATGTCACCAAGGTAGCGACGTCAGTAGTTCCGAGCTTCTTCGCCATGCGTACGAGTAACCAGGAAAGCAGACGCAGGATGCCGCTCTCCATCTCACGGCGTTTATCGCCGCGAATGAGCCCCTTCCATGCTTCTCGGCGCTTGTTATGCTCGTCGAACATCGGGTAGAGCACCAAACCTTCAATGTCGACATAGGCGCGGCCAGCCCGACCGACAACATTTCGGAACTCCGACTCGTCGATCGCCTCGCCATGCCTGAAATGCCCGTGAAAGATGAGGCTGGTGGCCGCCAGGTTGAGACCCTGGGCGAGGGTCGGTGACGACACCGTGAGCTTCAAAATCCCTTCTCTGAGCAAGTGCTCCACTTCCTTGCGGAACTGGGTGGGCAACTCGCCATGGTGGACCGCCACGCCCATGTGAAGGCACTTCAAAATGTCGTGATCCGGACCAAACCACTCGGCCCCGACGGCCAAAGCGGACGCGATAGCGGAGGCCGGAGGCGTAATGATCGGCGGGAGCAGTCCCCCGGTGCTTAGTTTGATGATGCGCTTGGCGAATGGCATGACCGACGCGCGGATCGGACAGAAGACCAGCACCGACTGACCATCTTCAATCAGACGCCACGCCGTGAAAATGCACAGGTCGGTCTGCGATCCGGGGACTATCGCCGCGTTTGCGCGATTGGATGTCCTCTTGCCGACGACAAACTTGGGAATGAACGGATGCTCGTCCCCCACCACCACGTTCAACTGCGCGACCTTGGACTCGGGGTTCCAGTCAACTTCACCAAATCGAAGCCGCGTTGGACGCCAACCGTTCTTGATGAGTCCATCGGGCCGGTCGGCGGTGAGCCAAGCGGTGAAGTCAGCGAGCTGGTCACCATCAGGCAGGATGGCGGAAAGGCAGACGATGCGCCGGGAAGCTGCGTCAGGTCTCCGAAGCAGCCGCTGAATCTGTGCTTCGTAGCGCACCTCCCGCTCGCCGAGCCCGATCATGTGGCCTTCGTCAAGGACCACCAACCCCACATCGTCCAAGAGCGTCGGGTCGCTCCGAAGGGCGAAATCGAGCTTTTCGGGCGTCGACACCACGATGTCGCGCGACTTGAGCGTGTCGACATCGCTACTGCTGGCACCGATGCTGCCATAGAGGCTTGAGACGCTTTTGCCGAGCGCGCCAAACGTGCGGCGCAGCGAGACCTCTGTTTGGGCAGACAGCGCACGCAAGGGCGTCACGAAAACGACTCGCTTGCCAGCCGCCAGACACGCGAGGATGCATAGCTCTGCGATGCGCGTCTTTCCCGCGCTTGTAGGCAGTGACAGCACAAGATTGGCGTCGTACTCCAGCACACGCTTCGCCGCTTCAATCTGAGACGGCCAGAGCTCAATCTCCGACCGACCTCGGCAGTGCAGCGAGCTGATGAACAGCTTGCGCAACGATACCCAATCGCCGATTGGTGCACCATCGGGACCGGACATGGGCAGGATCGCGTGAAAGCTGCTGGACCAAAGGCTGTCGACGATGTACAGCGCCAAGCGATGCACCCACCACTGGCCGACGAAGTTCATGTCCCCCGCAACGGCCAGGCCCTGTCTGAGACGCGCCTGCGCTTCGCCGATGAGTTGCTGTTCGCCCCGCTCCAGAGCGAGCAGCGTCTGCGACATCGCCGACATGAAGTTGCCCTCCAAGCCAAGCAAGAGGGCCTCAGCCACACCTTCGCCGTCTTCCAGGGCATCCCCCTGCCCGTCTACTCCGAAAAGGGGATCCAGCGCAGCAATGACGGTCTCGTCGGAACCGGCGCCGGACTCGAACCAGCCAGAGACCGCACGGTTCACCCCGGCAAGGTCGCGCAGCACCAGCTGTGCGAGGCATCTCTCAACGACAGACAGGTTGGCTTGCTCGAAATCCGATCTCAGGAGTGAGTAGGAGCGCGCAGAGAACCGCCCCAGGTGGTACGCGCAGCCTGCGACCAGGCGGTGGAAATCCCGCGTCTCATCCGGCGCCCCTCGGGCAACGACCGCCTCGATGGACTCCGCCGCAACCTCGAAAGCTTGTCGTGCAGTCGCGAAGTCGCCGTCCAGATCGAGATACCGCAAGCCATGGAGCAGCAGCGAGTATCCGAACGAGAGCAGGTCCTCCGACAGGAGCGGGCTGAAATCCGGCGCATCGATTGGCAGCTCGCCCGCGCGCCAAATCATGCCGCGCGCTTGCCCTCGTGCAAGTAGCTGTTGACGATAACCCGCCTCAACCGCTTCGCTTATATTGGAGCGCAGCTCCTCGAGTGTGGATGCCATCAAGCCCCCACGGCCGTGAAAACGGCTTTGATGAACTTCTGATGCTCGGCGACCCGCAGCCCGACATAGTGCTGGGTCGCTCCTCCTGTGTAGCCGCTCAAGTTGGCTTTTAGCAGCTTGGTGGTGTCGTTGCCGGTAAAGGCGAACAACATATGCGTGACGTCCGTTGGCTTTAACGACTTCTTCAGCAGTGCATCGTCGATAGCGTCACGCAGAGGTTTGTCAGCAGGGTCAAGCAGCCGGTCGGCGACGAATCCCATTGAATGGGGCGAAGGAAGCTCGCCAAAGCCGGAAAGCGCCTTGCGAGCGGTCGTCACGGTGGAAGCGGGCATGACCGCATTGCTCTTGGATTCCGCCTTGAGCACAGTGAGCTTTCCAGTAATGGGGTTCAGGTTGAAGCCCAGCATGTCGTCACCTCGCATCGACATGTTGCGGTGGTCCTTGAACTGTAGGCGTTTGATGCCCTGCGTAAACGGCGTCTTCTCACGGACGAAAGTTGTGCACAACACCTCGCCGAGATCGCCGGACTTGATCTGCGCACTCTCCGGCAGTCTGTTCTGAATTAACTCCGCAACTTCGTGCCGCTGCAGGCGAGCGAACATCTCGGCCAGGCGGCTCGGCGGCAAGAAATGATCAGGTATCACATCTGCCACGATGGCGACCGATGCATCAAACTTTGATGTATCCGCGGTCAGCATCGTGTGGCTGTGCGGCACTCCGCACCCAACGACGACCTCTGTGCACCATTCGGCGAAACGCGTCATGCGATATATCCTTCGACTATGGAATGCTCTCGCACCCGCGCGGCCAGCAATTCCGATCGCAGCGCGGATGGACTATGAGGGCGGGGCCCATGCCGCCGCGCACGTGGGGCTCAGGGAAACAACAGTAACTTACCAGATGTCCGGGTCTCCGGACTCAGCTTCGCAGTTTGGATGCAATGCCTATCAACATGTAGGCAGCTCGAAAGCCGCCCTTTGCCAACTTCAGTGCCTTGCCGAGAGTAGTCCTTAGATGGTGGAAGCTCGATGGCCAACGGCCTATAGCTGGCCTTTGCTATTCGCGGACATGCTCGGCGTTACGCAACAGCCTGCAATGAATTTTTCAATCACAATTTCATACAAAAATAGCCTGTTCCCAGCGTGGAATGGTCACTATCCGCTATCAAACTAGAACTGATGGGTTTGTTCTGAACACACGTCACAAACGCGGTTTCCGACGTCCTCAGCCCGCAAACTGTTCACCGGTATCGCCGATCCAGGCTGTACGCCGTCAGCCCCGGGCTAGCGGGGCTGGCCTCGCTGCAAGAATCGCCCGGGGGAGCCTTCTCGGGCCGTTCCCTCGCGACCACGGTCATGCGGGCAGCACGCCGTTCACCCGCTTCCAGCAGATCCGCCGGCAGCCCGGGATAGGCCTCCCCATCCGGCCGCCATTCATGCAGCGTGATGTCGTATTGCACGTCGTGGTCGACATGGCCCAGGGTCAGCGTCAGCGGGGCCTGGCTGCCCAGCACGGGATGCAGGCCGGAGCGGGGGGCAAAGCTGGCATAGCGCACGCCGAAGACCTTGAGGTCGCCCCGGTTTTCGCGCTCGGGGCGCAGCGGCAGGGTGACGCCGTCCACGGTGATGGCCCAGTCCTGCCAGTGGGCGGCATTCGGCGTGTCCACTGCGCCGGTTGATGGTGGCCGCCAGCGGATTTCGATGCGCGTGGTGCTGGCGTCGACGAAGCGGGAGCTGCCGCTTTGCTCGGGGCTGGCGGCGTCGCCCACCAGCGGCCAGAACTCCAGGCCGCGCCACAGCTCCAGCGTGCCACAGGGCAAGTCCACCTGGCCCAGAAAGCGGAACGCGTCGTGGCGCAGCACGGCCTGGATGGGTGCCTCCAGGCCAAGGCCGGCTGCGTCCAGCTCGGCCAGCACGGTGTCCAGATCGGCCTGCAGGTAGAACGGCAAGGCAAAGCGGTCGTGCAGCTCGCGCCCCCAGTCGATCAGCGGCAGCGCGTAGGGGCGCGTGGCCAGCAGGGCGATCACGGCGCGCAGCAGGCAGGCGATGGCCGTGGCGCGCTGCGGCGTGTGCTGCATGCGCAGGCCGCGAAATTCGACCAGGCCCAGGCGTCCACGGCCGGGCAGATAGGGGTTCCAGAGCTTTTCGATGTTGATCTCGGCGCGGTGGCTGTTGCCCACCGCGTCGCACAGGAACGACGCCAGGCTTTTCCACAGCAGTTCAGGCTCCGTGACCGTTCCGCGCTCCAGCAGCGCCAGGGCCAGCACCAGGTCGTCGAAGGCACCGGTGCCGCGCTCATCCGCCCGGACGGACTGGCCGCTGCCGCCGACAAAATCGTGCGCGAACAGGTAGCTCAGCGCCGGGTGCCGGTTGAAAAAGCGCACCAGCCGAGGCAGCAGCTGCAGGTGGGTGACGAAGGGGCTGGCCTCGGGCGTCGGGCCGCCGAAGGTGATCTGGCCGGCGCCGCCGGAGTCGGCCACCTGCCCGTTGAAATACAGCCGATAGGGCGACAACCCGTGCGCCGCAGCGGCGGCATAGACCTGCTGGCTGCGCCAGAAAAACTCGGCACAGGTGCGGCTGGGGGCGGAGTTGATTTCAATGACGGCCGGGTCGGGCGTGACGGTGGTGAGCTCCAGCGTGGCGTCCACCGGCGGGCTGGCGCCGGCGATCACCAGCGCGCCCAATCCGCAGGCCCGCGCTCCGTGTGCGATGCAGGGCAGTACGGCGAGCAGCGTGTCGACGCGGGCGATCTCGGGCAGGTCGATGGCGGCGCAGGCGGGTGGGGCGGGGTGGGCGGCGGCGGGCTGGG
The DNA here is from genome assembly GCF_057219955.1 of Curvibacter sp. T50. Lineage (NCBI taxonomy): Bacteria > Pseudomonadati > Pseudomonadota > Betaproteobacteria > Burkholderiales > Comamonadaceae > Curvibacter > Curvibacter sp. T50. Next base: position 935,618 of record NZ_JBXVVU010000001.1, on the reverse strand, counting down.
TTTGCGCGCCGGGCGCTCCATCGGCGGCTGCAGCGGCGGCGTCATCGGCGGCGGCGATGCTGGCCGGCGTGGCGGCGTCGGTTTCGCCGTGCTGCGGGCGGGCCGGGTCGGCATGGGGGCGCACGGCAAAGCGCAGCGGCTCTGCGGCGGTGTCACAGCGGGTGGTGACCGTCCAGGCCGGTGCGCCGCCCGCGCCGTCTTCGGCCTCGGCCGCTTCAGTGCATTCGGTGGCCCACGGCTGGCGGGCGAAGGCGTCGGCCAGGGCGTGGGCGAAGGCGGCGATGTCCGGTGGCCCGGCGGCAAGCGGTTCGGTCGCCAGCAGCGGGTCCGGCGGGCCGTTCCACAGCGGCTCGCCGTCGCGCCGCCGCAGCAGGCCCAGGTTCCAGCGGGGCGCTTTTTCACCGGGATACAGCCGCCCGACGCTGCGCAACACCAGCGCGCCCGGCATCAGCCGGCTCAGGGTGGCGGTCAGGGCGCGGGCGCGGGGCTCTTTGTCGTCGCCCAGCGCGGCGTGCAGCCAGGCCGGCGTCTGGGCCAGCCGGTCGGTGAAGGTGGGCTCGGACCCCACCCACAGCGGCAGGCCCAGCGCCGCCACCTGCGCGTCGTGGCGCTGAACGGCCTGTTCGAACGAGGCGTCGGTCTCCATTCGTGGGTGACTCCGGAATTGCCGAGCCTTGCATCACTTGATGTCAGTCAAGTTTCAGCGGCGGCTGTGGGCCCCAACGTGATGCAAGTTGCGCGCCAGCGAGCCGATGAGCTGCCCGCCCTGCGTGGTTTGACCAAGTCTTGTGAAACGATTGACGGTGCTCCCAAAATGGGAGATACTGAGCCCGATGAGGGTGATCGCGAAGAGCAGTCTGAAGAAGTTCTGGGACCAACCCGGGTGCGGTGATGCGCGCGGCCCGCTGCACAGTTGGTACGGCGAAGCCATCAAGGCGACTTGGCGGTCTCCCCAGGATGTCAAGGACCAGTACGCCAGCGCCAGCATCTGCGGCAACAACCGCGTGGTGTTCAACATTGGCGGCAACAAGTACCGGCTGGTGGTGGAAATGCAATACCGGGCGGGCATCGCCTGGGTGAAGTTTGTCGGCACCCATGCCCAATACGACCGCATCGATGTGGAGAACGTGAATGACTATTAAGCCGATTCGAAACGACGACGACCTGAAGGCGGTGTTCCGCCGGCTGGAGTCCATCTTCCAGGCCGAGGAACAGACCCCGGAGGCGGACGAGCGCGACGTGCTCGTGACACTGGTCGAAGCCTATGAGAACAAGCACTACGACTTTGGCCCCGCCGACCCCGTGGAGGCCATCAAGTTCCGGATGGAGCAACAGGGCCTGTCGGCGCGGGACCTCGAGCCCTTCATCGGCCCGAGTGGCCGGGTGTCCGAAGTGCTCAATCGCAAGCGGCGCCTGAGCCTGCGCATGGTCAAGAACCTGCATGACGCGCTGAACATTCCCTACGAGAGCCTTCTGGCCGACGTCCGATGAGCGGCTCAGTCTGAACGCCAGCGCGAATCGTGCCCCTTTGCTTGCGCCCGCAGTTACTGTCGTGGTCCGGGGCGATGGTCAAATTGGAAAAGGCCTCGCTGCCGGGGCCCGGGAGCGTGCGTACCAATTTCTTACGTGCAACCCTCTACGTGAGATTGCGCATGGAGGGCGCGGATTTTCTCCCTACGATAGTGCGCTGTAAGTAAACAGAAAGGCTGTCGATGATGTGGCGTTCTTGGGTGTTGTCTGGGTTTGCGCTGTTGGCGGGCATCGGTTCGGGCGGGGCGGCGGCCCAGGGGCGGTTTCAGCCACTGCCGGACGGCGACGAGATTCGCGATGCGCGCTCCGGTCTGGTCTGGCGCCGCTGCGCCGAGGGCATGACCTGGAAGGCGGGTCGCTGTGACGGCAAAGCGTTGACGGTGCCGCATCCGTCGGCAGTCTCCCGCGCGGCCGACGAGGCGGCGCGCTCCGGCAAAGCCTGGCGTCTGCCGACCATGAAAGAGCTGTCGGCGATTGCGTCGGTCGCCGAAGCAGACCCGACCAGCGGGGTCGCGGCCATTGACGCGACGGCCTTTCCGGGCACCCCGGCCCTGCGGTTCTGGACCTCCAGCTCGGCCGGCCCGCACTATTTCATGTACGTGGGTTTCAAGGACGCGGATGTCGGCGAGAACACCCGCACGCTTCCGGCGGCCATGCGGCTGGTGCGCAGCCCCAACTGAGGGCGTTCACCGGGGGCGCGGTCAGGCGCCGCCGCGCCGGATCACCGCCTGGGCCTGCTGCGCCACCGCATCGTCGGCCAGGCAGCTGATCGCGGCCACCAGCCGGGCGGGTGCGCCCTGCCGGCGCAGGTGGGCCGCCAGCCGTTCAATGACGTGGCCGCGACGGTCTGCGGGCTGGTCCAGCAGCGCCAGCAGCGTGCGCGCCATCGCGGGCTCGTCACAGGCGGCGCGCAGCAGATCCACAAAGCCGTCCACGTCGGCAACGCTGCGCGGAGCGGGCGGTTCGGGCAAATCAGGCATTTTTTTGGTGGGTACCCAGCGTGGAATGGTCATCAGATGCTATCAAAGCGGATGCGAACGGCCAGTGAACGCGGGGCCAGCAAGCCCGCCCGCCCGGCCCGGTTTATCCTTGCGCCCATGAAGCTCTACAACTACTTCCGTTCCTCCGCGTCCTTCCGGGTGCGCATTGCGTTGCAGCTCAAGGGCCTGGCCTATGAGTACGTTCCGGTTCACCTGGCGCAGGGCGAGCATCTGCGCGAGGCCTTCGCTGCGGTGTCCGCCGATCAGCTCGTGCCTTTGCTGGAGCTGCCCGACGGCACGCGGCTGTCGCAGTCGATGGCCATCATCGAATATCTGGACGAGGCCCATGGTGGAGTGCGCCTGGTGCCCGCCGATCCGGTGGCGCGGGCGCGCGTGCGGGCGCTGGCGCAGTCCATCGCCTGCGAGATCCATCCGCTGAACAACTTGCGGGTACTCAAATACCTCAGCAAGGAGCTGGGCGTGAGCGAGGATGTCAAGAACACCTGGTACCGGCATTGGGTGCGCACCGGGCTGGAGGCGTTCGAGCGGCAGCTGGCCCAGGGGCCGGCGGGTGCGTTCTGCCACGGCGACAGCCCGACCCTGGCGGACTGCTGCCTGGTGCCCCAGATCTTCAACGCCCGGCGCTTTGACACACCCCTCGACGGCCTGCCACGCACCATGGCCGCGTTCGACGCCTGCATGGCGCTGGAGGCGTTCCAGAAGGCGCAACCGTCGGCCTGTCCGGACGCGCAGGGCTGAGCGGGTAGTGCCGCACCCCGACTGGATCATTCCCGACTGGCCGGCGCCGGCGCACGTGCGGGCGCTGTGCACCACGCGCTGCGGCGGTGTGTCGGCCGCGCCCTATGCCAGCATGAACCTGGGCGACCATGTCGGCGATGATCCTGCGGCCGTTGCGGGTAACCGTGCGCTGCTGCAGTCGGCGCTGGGGGTGCGTCCGGTTTTCCTGTCGCAGGTGCATGGGGTGGATGTGGTGATGTTGCAGCCGGACACCGCCGACGGCACCCGCGCCGACGCGGCGGTGGCCGACCGGCCGGGGCTGGCCTGCACGGTCATGGTGGCCGACTGCCTGCCGGTGCTGATGACCGACCGGCAGGGCAGGGCGGTGGCGGCGGCCCATGCCGGCTGGCGCGGGCTGGCCGGAGCCGGGGGTGCCACCGGTGCAGGCGTTCTGGAGGCGGTTTTCAAGCAATTTTGTGCCATACCCAGCGTAAAAGCGTCACTTGATGCTCCTGAAAAAGTAGCTGCCGAGCTGCTGGTCTGGCTGGGGCCCTGTATCGGGCCGGAGCGCTTTGAGGTGGGCGCGGAGGTTCGCGACGCCTTTGTCCGGGGCCATGCCGCTGCCGAAGCGGCGTTTCAGCCCGGCGGCGGCGGGCGCTTCCTGGCCAGCTTGCCGGCGCTGGCGCGCCTGCGCCTGCAGGCCCTGGGGATTGGGTCCATCGGGGGCAATGACGGCTCAGCGGCCTGGTGCACCGTCGGTGAGTCGGAGCGCTTCTTCTCGCACCGGCGCGACAGCGCCCGCCTGGGCGGCAGCGGGCGCTTCGCCGCCTGCATCTGGCTCAGCGGCCGCGGCGGCGGCTGAGGCGGCCTGGGCCTCGTCCAGCTCCCGCTGGCGCAGGGCGCGTTTGCGGTGCGGGGTGTTCAGGATGTAGAGCACCAGCGCGGTCGGCGCCAGCCCGTACAGCACAAAAGTGATCACCGCGCCCAGCACGGAACCGTTGGAATGGGTGGCTTCGGCCACCGCCATCATCAGGGCGACATAGAGCCAGCCGATTGCGACGAGATACATGGTTGCAGGCAAAATCGGTGTTGTCAGGCACCAGAAGGTTTCTGAAGTAAAACTAGGGTTTACACCAAGGTTGAACCATACCCAAGGAGACAGCGTGAATTTCAAGCCCGAAGATATCTGGAAACAGGCAACCGCGCCGCTTGGCCAGCAGTTTGGCGACACCTGGGGTAAGGTCTTCGAGGCCTTTCAGCAGATGGATGTCGGCGGTCTGCCGGCGCCGCAGGTGAACATGCCGCAGGTGAGCATTGCGCCCGAGAAGCTGCAGGAAATCCAGCAAACCTACCTGCAGGAAATGACCGAGCTGTGGAACCAGAGCCTGTCGGGCTCGGTGGTGCCGAAAGACCGGCGATTTTCCGGTGATGCCTGGGCGAAAAACCCGGTTTCGGCGTTTTCTGCGGCCACCTATCTGCTCAACGCCCGCACGCTGATGCGTCTGGCCGAGGCCGTGCAGTCCGATGGCAAGACCCAGAACCGCATCCGGTTCGCGGTCGAACAGTGGCTGGCTGCGGCAGCGCCCAGCAACTTCCTGGCGATGAATGCCGACGCGCAGAAAAAGGCCATCGAGAGCAAGGGCGAAACCATTGCCAAGGGCATGCAGAACCTGCTGGGTGACCTGCGGCAGGGCCATGTGTCCATGACCGACGAAAGCCTGTTCGAAGTGGGGCGCAATGTGGCCACCACCGAAGGCGCCGTGGTGTTCGAAAACGAGTATTTCCAGCTGATCGAATACACGCCGCTGACCGCCAAGGTCTACGAGCGGCCGTTCCTGCTGATTCCGCCGTGCATCAACAAGTTCTACATTCTTGACCTGCAGCCGGAGAACTCCTTCATCCGCAACGCGGTCGCGCTCGGTCACCGCACCTTTGTTGTCAGCTGGCGCAACCCCGACCAGTCGATGGCCCACAAGACCTGGGACGACTACATCGAAAACGCCGCGATCAAGGCCATCAAGACGGTTCAGGACATCACTGGCGCGCCCAAGATCAACGCCCTGGGATTCTGTGTCGGCGGAACCATCCTGAGCAATGCGCTGGCCGTGCTGGCCGCGCGGGGCGACGAGGCGGTGGCCAGCGCCACCTTCCTGACAACACTGATCGACTTCACCGATACCGGCATCCTGGACATTTTCATTGACGAAAATTTCGTCAAGTTCCGCGAGTTGCAGATGGGCAAGGGCGGCCTGCTCAAGGGTCAGGACCTCGCCTCCACCTTCAGTTTCCTGCGTCCGAACGATCTGGTCTGGAACTACGTGGTGGGCAACTACCTCAAGGGCGAGACTCCCCCGCCGTTCGACCTGCTGTACTGGAACAGTGACAGCACCAACCTGCCCGGCCCGTTCTACGCCTGGTACCTGCGCAACACCTATCTGGAAAACAACCTGATCAAGCCGGGCAAGTGCACCGTTTGCGGGGAAAAAATCGATCTGACCCGGATCGATATTCCGGTCTACATCTATGGCTCGCGCGAAGACCATATCGTTCCGATCGGCGGCGCCTATGGCACCACCCAGGTCCTGCCCGGCAAGAAGCGCTTCGTCATGGGCGCGTCCGGCCATATCGCCGGCGTGATCAACCCGCCGGCTGCCAAGAAGCGCAGCCATTGGCTGCGGGAAGACGGACAGTTCCCCGCCGATGTCAATGAGTGGATCGCCGGCGCCACCGAACTGCCCGGCAGCTGGTGGACCGACTGGGGCAACTGGCTCAAGAAAAACGCCGGCAAACAGGTCGCGGCGCCGAAAACCTATGGCAAGGCGCCAAAATACAAGGCGACCGAGTCGGCACCCGGCCGGTACGTCAAGGCGAAAGCCTGATCGGGGCCGGCCCGGCCCTGCCTTTCGCACCTGCATTCAAGGAGAACACGCATGCAAGATATCGTCATCGTCTCGGCTGCACGCACGGCCGTTGGCAAGTTTGGTGGCTCGCTGGCCAAGGTTTCGGCGGCGGAACTGGGCAGCATCGTCATTCGCGAGGCGCTGGCCCGTGCCAATGTCGGCCTGGACCAGGTCGGCGAAGTCATCATGGGCCAGGTGCTGGCGGCGGGTGCGGGCCAGAACCCCGCCCGCCAGGCCCTGATGAAGGCCGGCATTGCCAAGGAAACCCCGGCGCTGACCATCAACGCCGTCTGCGGTTCGGGCCTGAAGGCCGTGATGCTGGCGGCCCAGGCCGTGGCCTGGGGCGACAGCGAGATCGTGGTGGCCGGTGGCCAGGAAAACATGAGCGCCAGCCCGCACGTGCTGCTGAACTCGCGCGATGGCCAGCGCATGGGCGACTGGAAGATGGTCGACTCCATGATTGTTGACGGCCTGTGGGACGTCTACAACCAGTACCACATGGGCATCACCGCCGAGAACGTCGCCAAGGCCCATGGCATCACCCGCGACATGCAGGACGCCCTGGCCCTGGGCAGCCAGCAAAAGGCGTCCGCTGCGCAGGATGCGGGCAAGTTCAAGGACGAAATCGTTCCGGTCAGCATTCCGCAGCGCAAGGGTGACCCGGTCGTTTTCGCCACAGACGAATTCATCAACAAGAAGACCAGTGCGGAAGCCCTGGCCGGTCTGCGCCCCGCCTTCGACAAGGCCGGGTCGGTGACCGCCGGCAACGCCTCGGGCATCAACGACGGCGCGGCTGCCGTGGTGGTGATGAGCGCGAAGAAGGCCGCCGCGCTGGGCCTCAAGCCCCTGGCGCGCATTGCCGCTTTCGGCACCAGCGGTCTGGACCCCGCCACCATGGGCATGGGCCCGGTGCCGGCGTCGCAGAAGGCGCTGGCCCGCGCCGGCTGGAACGCGTCGGACGTGGATCTGTTCGAGCTCAACGAAGCCTTTGCCGCACAGGCCTGCGCGGTCAACAAGGCGCTGGACATCGATCCGGCCAAGGTCAACGTGAACGGCGGCGCCATTGCCATCGGTCACCCCATTGGCGCGTCGGGTTGCCGCATCCTGGTCACCCTGCTGCACGAGATGCAGCGCCGGGATGCCAGAAAGGGGCTGGCAGCCTTGTGCATCGGCGGCGGCATGGGGGTTTCCCTCGCGCTGGAGCGCTGATTTCGGGTTTCAATCGGGGGGTCGGGTCTCGAACGGATCGGACGACCCTTCATTTCAACGGCCCTAGAGGCCAACACAGAGGAGCATTTCCATGAGTCAGAAAGTTGCCTACGTCACCGGTGGCATGGGTGGTATCGGTACCGCCATTTGCCAGCGTTTGCACAAGGACGGTTTCAAAGTCATCGCCGGTTGCGGCCCGACCCGCGATTTCCAGAAGTGGCTGGACGAGCAAAAGGCCGAGGGCTACACCTTCTACGCCAGCGTCGGCAACGTGGCCGACTGGGATTCCACCGTCGAAGCCTTCGCCAAGACCAAGGCCGAGCATGGCGTCATTGACGTGCTGGTGAACAACGCCGGCATCACCCGCGACCGCATGTTCCTGAAGATGTCCAAGGACGACTGGGACGCGGTCATGAGCACCAACCTGAATTCCATGTTCAACGTGACCAAGCAGGTCGTGGCGGACATGGTGGAAAAGGGCTGGGGCCGCATCGTCAACATCTCGTCGGTGAACGGTGAAAAAGGCCAGGCCGGCCAGACCAACTATTCGGCGGCCAAGGCCGGCATGCACGGTTTCTCCATGGCTCTGGCCCAGGAACTGGCCAACAAGGGTGTGACGGTCAACACCGTCAGCCCGGGCTACATCGGCACCGACATGGTCAACGCCATCCGTCCGGACGTGCTGGAAAAAATCGTGGCCACCGTGCCGGTCAAGCGTCTGGGCAAGCCCAGCGAAATCGCCTCCATCATCGCCTGGCTGGCCAGCGAAGAAGGTGGCTACGCCACCGGCGCCGACTTCTCGGTCAACGGCGGCCTGCACATGGGCTGATCGCCCCGTCCGGGGTCTTGCCCCCGGCCCGAAACGGCCCCGCCTGCGGGGCCTTTTTTTTTGCCCGCAGCGGCTTGGGTCACAATGGCCGCATGGAGACTGTGACCTACCATGCCGGCACCACCCCACTGGTGCTGGACTCGCCGCACAGCGGCGTCGACTACCCGGACGACTTCGGCCACGCCTGCGACCTGGCGACGCTGCGCCGCGCGGAAGACACCCACGTCGAAAAGCTCTACGACTTTGCCCCGGCCCTGGGCGTGGCCTGGATCGAAGCGCATTTCCCGCGCAGCTACCTGGACGCCAACCGCGACACCACGGAGATCGACACCGGCCTGCTCGACGCCCCCTGGCCGCATCCGGTGGCGAGCGACCCGGCGGTGCTGTCCAAGGTGCGGCTGGGCAAAGGCCTGATCTGGCGCTGCACCGACGACGGTGTGCCGCTGTACCAGCGCCAGCTGTCCGTGGCGGAGATCGAGCAGCGCATCGCGCGCTGCTGGCAGCCGTATCACGCGGCCGTGGCGCAGGCCATCGACGCCGCCCACGCGCGCCATGGCTACAGCCTGCACATCAACTGCCACTCGATGCCGGCGGTGGCGTCCAGCCATGCGACCGATTTCCCCGGGCTGGTACATGCCGACTTTGTCATCGGCAACCGCGACGGCCAGACGGCCAGCCCGGCGCTGATCGCGTGGATGGGCGACTGGCTGCGTGAGCAGGGCTATTCGGTGGCGCTGAACCATCCCTACAAAGGCGTGGAGCTGGTGCGGCGGTATGGCGAACCGGCCCGGCACCGCCACAGCGTGCAGCTGGAAATCAACCGCCGCCTCTACATGGACGAGGCGACGCTGGCGGTGCACGACGGTTTTGTGCCGCTCCAGGCCACCTTGTCGGGCCTGGTGACCCGTCTGCTGGCGCTCGATCCGCGCACCCTCTGAACCCGGAACCGCCATGCTGACTTATTTCCCGTCGGCGCAGGCGCTGCACGCGCCAGAAACCGAATTCTTCCGCGGCGAACGCGTGCCCTGCTTCGAATCGCCCGCGCGCGCCGGCTTTGTGCGGGAGGCGCTGCTGGCCCGCGGCCTGGCGCTGCACGAGCCGGACACCGACAGCCGCCCCGTGCTGGCCCAGGTGCACGATGCCCGCTACCTGCAGTTTCTGCAGACGGCCTGGGACCAGTGGCTGGCGCTGGAGCCCGGCAACGCCACCCGCCAGCCGTTTCCGTCGGTCTGGCCGGTGCGCACGCTGCGCAGCGATGTCGAGCCGCTGAACTTCACGGCGCGCCTCGGCCTGTATTCGATGGACAACGGCAGCCCGTTGTGCGCCGGCACCTGGGCGGCTGCCAAGGCCGCTGCCGATGCGGCCGCCAGCGCGGCGGCCCGGCTGGCCGAGGGGGTGAGGGCGGTGTTTTGCGCCACCCGCCCACCCGGGCACCATGCCGGCGCCGACTTCATGGGCGGCTACTGCTTCCTGAACAACGCCGCCGTGGCCGCGCAGGCCTTGCGCAACGGCGGCTGCGGCCGGGTGGCGGTGCTGGACGTGGACTACCACCACGGCAACGGCACCCAGAGCCTCTTCTACCACCGGGACGACGTGCTGTTTGTCAGCATCCATGGCGACCCGCGCACCGAATATCCGTTCTACCTGGGCCATGCCGACGAAAGCGGGCAGGGGGCGGGCGAGGGTTTCAACCTGAACCTGCCGCTGCCGGCCGGCAGTGACGTGGCGCGCTGGTTCGACGCACTGGAGCAGGCCTGCGCCCGCATTGACCGGCACCGGGCCGACGCGCTGGTGGTGTCGCTGGGGCTGGACACCTACGCGGGGGACCCGATTTCGACCTTTGCGCTGCAGGCAAACGACTTTTCACGCCTGGGCCAGCGCCTGGCGCGGCTGGGTCTGCCCACGGTGCTGGTGCTGGAGGGCGGCTACGCGGCGGCCGACCTCGGCCTGAACGCGGTTCGCGTGATCGAAGCCTTCGACGCCGCCTGAGGAGAGGATTCCCCGATGGACCAGATCGAGACGGTGGTGGTGGGTGCCGGGGTGGTCGGCCTGGCCGTGGCGCGCGCCTTGGCGCTGGCGGGGCACGAAGTGCTGGTGATGGAGGCGGCCGACGCCATCGGCACCGGCACCAGCTCGCGCAACAGCGAGGTGATCCACGCCGGCCTGTATTACGAACCGGGCTCGCTCAAGGCCCGGCTGTGTGTGCGCGGGCGCGAACTGCTCTACCGCTACTGCGCCGAACGCGGCGTGCCGCACCAGCGCTGCGGCAAGCTGATTGTGGCCACCAGCGATGCGCAGGCGGGCGAGCTGCAACGGATTGCCGCGCGGGCGGCGGCGAACGGCGTGCACGATCTGGCGCCGCTGACCGGCGCGGATGCCCGGGCACTGGAGCCGGCGCTGGCCTGTGTGGCGGCGCTGCATTCGCCGTCCACGGGCATTGTGGACAGCCACGCGCTGATGCTGGCCCTGCTGGGCGACCTGGAGAACGCGGGCGGACTGCTGGCGCTGCTTTCACCGCTGAAATCGGCCCTACCCATCGTGGAAAGGTCGCATGATGCTCTTGTTCTGGTAGCGAATGACGGCACGGAGATCGCGGCGCGAACGGTGGTCAACGCCGCCGGTCTGCAGGCGCCGGCGCTGGCGCGGCGGTTTCAGGGTCTGGACGTCCGCCATGTTCCGACGGCCTTTTACGCCAAGGGCAACTATTTCACCCTGGCGGGCCGGGCGCCGTTTTCCCACCTGATCTACCCGGTGCCCGAGGCGGCCGGCCTGGGCGTGCACCTGACGCTGGACCTGGGCGGGCAGGCCAAGTTCGGCCCGGACGTGCAATGGGTGGACGGGCCGGACGACCTGGAGGTGGACGCCGCGCGGGGGGACGCGTTCTACGCCGAGGTGCGCCGCTACTGGCCGGCGCTGCCCGACGGGGCCCTGCAGCCCGGGTACGCCGGCATCCGGCCCAAAATCAGTGGCCCGGGCGAGGCGGCGGCGGACTTTGTCATCCAGGGCCCGGCCGTGCATGGTGTGCCGGGTCTGGTGAACCTGTTTGGCATCGAATCGCCCGGTCTGACCAGTTGCCTGGCCATCGGCGAAGCGGTGGTGGCGCTGCTGCACGCGCACTGAGCGGGCCCCGGGATCAGCCGGGGCGGCGCAGCGGGCTGCGGGTGGCGAGCTCGTCCAGGTAGTGGCGCACCCCGTCGCGCTCGCGGTCCAGAAAGCGGTCCACCGCGTCGGCAAAGCCCGGATGCGCCAGCCAGTGGGCGCTGGAGGCCTGCACCGGCAGCAGCGCGCGCGCCATCTTGTGCTCGCCCTGGGCGCCGCCCTCGAAGCGGGCCACACCGTGGGCGATGCACCAGTCGATCGGCTGGTAGTAGCAGGCCTCGAAGTGCAGGCAGTCCACCCGCTCCAGTGCACCCCAGTAGCGGCCGTAGGCCACGGCGGGCGGGTGGTCCGGGACGGTTTTGGAGTCTTTTTGGCCGTTACCCAGCGTCAAATGGTCTTGTATTGCTATCAAACTGGAAGCAATCGGCTGCCCGTCGCGCTCGGCCACAAACAGCAGCCAGGCCTGCGGCAGCTCGCGCGCCATGCGGGCGAAGAAATCCGGCGTCAGGTAGGGCGGGTTGCCGTGTTCGCGGTAGGTGCGTTCGTAGCAGCGGTAGAAAAAATCCCAGTCGGCGGGGCGGATGTCCGTGCCGCGCGCCCAGCGAAAGGTCACACCGGCTTCGGCAACCTTGCGGCGCTCCTGCCGGATCTTCTTGCGCTTGTCCTGCGTCAGGCTGGCCAGAAAAGCGTCGAAATCCGGCCAGTTGGCGTTGAACCAGTGAAACTGCACCGTGTCGCGGCGCATCAGGCCGGCGGTTTCGCAGGCGGCCAGGTCGTCATCGGCGGCAAACAGCAGGTGCAGCGACGACAGCTTCAGCCGTTGGCCCTCCGCCAGTAGCGCCTGCAGCAGCGCGGCCCGGGCCTGCGGGCTGTCGGCCAGCAGCCGGCTGCCGGGCACCGGCGTGAACGGCACCGCGACCACGCCTTTGGGGTAGTAATCCAGGCCGTGCCGCGCGTAGGCCTCGGCCCAGGCCCAGTCGAACACGTATTCCCCGTAGGAGTGATCCTTGACGTACAGCGGGCAGGCCGCCGCCAGCTGCCCGCCGCGCCAGAGCGTGATCCAGCGCAGGGTCCACCCGCTGGCCGGAGTTGCGCTGCCGCTGGTGTGCAGGGCGGCCAGACAGGCATGGCGCATGAACGGGGTGGGGTGGGTCTGCCGGGCCAGCAAGGCGTCCCAGGCCGCCGCATCGACCTGCGCCGGCTGGTCGCAAACCCGGATGACATAATCGTCCGAACCCATTTTCTGCATGCCCATGACTCTCCCGATCTGCGTCGCCCAGCTCAATTTTGTGGTCGGCGACATGGCTGGCAACGCCCGGCGCATCGTCGAAGCGGCCCGTCAGGCCCATGCCGACGGCGCCCGCCTGCTGCTGACCCCCGAACTGTCCATCTGCGGCTATGCGGCCGAAGACCTGTTTTTGCGGCCCTCGTTCATCGCCGCCTGTGATGATGCCGTCAAAACGGTGGCCCGCGAGCTGGCGGGGTTGCCCGACCTGACGGTGGTGGTGGGCCACCCCACCGGCGGCGGGCACCGCTCGCGCAGTGTGGCGGTGCAACAGCGCTTCAACAGCGCCAGTGTGCTGCGCGGCGGCGAGGTGATCGCCACCTATGCCAAACGTGAGCTGCCCAACTACCAGGTGTTTGACGAGCGCCGCTATTTCGCGCCCGGCACGGCGCCCTGTGTGTTCGAGGTCGCGGGCGTGCGTGTGGGCCTGCTGATCTGCGAAGACGCCTGGTTTGAAGCGCCGGCCCGTGAAACGCGCGCCGCCGGCGCCGAGCTGCTGGCGGTCATCAACGCGTCGCCGTTTCATGTGGGCAAGGGCTACGAGCGCGAGGCCATGATGCGCGAGCGCGTGCGCGACGTCGGGCTGCCCATGGTCTATGCCCACCTGGTGGGTGGCCAGGACGAGGTGGTGTTCGAAGGCCACTCGTTTGCATTGAACGCCGACGGCTCGCTGGCCGGCCGGGCGCCGAGTTTTGAAGAAAAACTGTTCGTATCCAGCGTGGAACGGTCATTGTCTGCTCTCGAAATCAAAGCAGATGTTGTACCGGAACGCAGTGCCGACGCCGATCTGTGGGACGCGCTGGTGCTGGGTGTGCGCGACTACATCGGCAAGAACGGTTTCCCGGGCGCCCTCATCGGTCTGTCGGGCGGCATCGACTCGGCGCTGGTGCTGGCGGTTGCGGTGGATGCGCTGGGCAAGGATCGGGTGCGCACCGTGATGATGCCCTCGCCCTACACCGCCGACATCAGCTGGATCGATGCCCGCGAGATGGCCAACCGCCTCGGTGTCCGGCACGACGAAATCTCGATCGCCCCGGAATTCGACGCGTTTCGCGGCTCGCTCGGGCCGCTGTTCGAGGGCCGTCCGGAGGACACCACCGAAGAAAACATCCAGGCCCGCATCCGCGGCACGTTGCTGATGGCGCTGTCCAACAAGTTCGGCGCCATCGTGCTGACCACCGGCAACAAGAGCGAGATGGCCACCGGGTACTGCACGCTCTACGGCGACATGGCCGGCGGCTTTGCCGTCATCAAGGACGTGGCCAAGACCGTGGTGTTCCGACTGGCCCGCTGGCGCAATGCCCATGACCCGTACGGCACCGGCGCCAATCCCATTCCCGAGCGCATCATCACCCGGCCCCCGAGCGCCGAACTGCGCCCGGACCAGAAAGACCAGGACAGCCTGCCGCCCTATGAGGTGCTGGACGCGATCATCGAGCGCTACATGGAAAACGACGAAGGCATCGCCGAACTGATCGCTGCCGGCTTCGACCGGGCTGACGTGGAGAAAGTCACCCGCCTGATCAAGATCAACGAATACAAACGCCGGCAGGCTGCGGTGGGCATCCGGATCACGCACCGCAGCTTCGGCAAGGATTGGCGTTATCCTATAACCAGCAAGTTCCGGGCTTGAATGGGCCCGGTTTTCCATCTTTCAGCAGGACATCACTTCATGAAACAGATCACCGCCGTCATCAAACCCTTCAAGCTGGAAGAAGTGCGTGAAGCCCTGGCCGAATGCGGCGTCACCGGCCTGACGGTGACCGAAGTCAAGGGTTTCGGCCGTCAGAAAGGCCACACCGAGCTGTACCGCGGCGCCGAGTACGTGGTGGATTTCCTGCCCAAGGTCAAGGTCGAGGTGGTGGTCAAGGACGAGGATGTCGACCGCTGCGTCGACGCCATCGTCAGTGCCGCCCGCACCGGCAAGATCGGGGACGGCAAGATTTTTGTCACCACCGTTGAACGGGTGGTGCGCATTCGTACCGGCGAAGAAAACGACACGGCCGTCTGAGGCGGGCCCTGTCGGGGCGCGGTCAGATGGCGTCCAGGTGTGCAGCGGCGGAAAAGCCGGCCGCTTGCACCAGCGCCGGCAAAAGCCGGTCGGCTGCGGAGTCAACGCGGATCAGGTCCATCTGCCAGTCTGCGAGGAATCCGTGGGTGACGGTTGATTCCAGAAACCGCACCAGGCCGTCGTAGTACCCGCCGGTGTTGAGCAGTCCCACCGGCTTGTCGTGGTAGCCAAGCTGGCGCCAGGTCCAGACCTCGAAGAATTCCTCGAAGGTGCCTATGCCCCCGGGCAACGCCATAAAGGCATCGGCGCGCTCGGCCATCAGGCGTTTGCGTTCGTGCATGGTCTCGACGACAAGCAGCTCCTGGCAGCCCTTGTGGGCCAACTCGCGGTCGACCAGGGCCTGCGGAATGATGCCGACCACCGTGCCCCCAGCCGCCAGCGCAGAATCGGCGACGATTCCCATCAGGCCGCTGCGCCCGCCGCCGTAGACCAGCTGGCCCCCGCGCGAGCCGATCCAGTGACCGACCTCGCGGGCGACTTCGGCATAACGGGCGTCGTTGCCTGGCCGGGAACCGCAGTACACACACACAGAGAACTGAATCGTTTTCATGGAAAGAAGCGGTGAAAAATGGCCGCCGACCAGACACCCCCCGCGAGAACCAGGCTGAGCAAGACGGCCGCGCTGCCCATGTCTTTGGCGCGCTTGGACAGGTCATGCCACTCGGTTCCGATACGGTCGATCGCGGTTTCGATCCCGGTATTGAGCAGCTCGACGATCATCACCAGGAGCACCGAACCGGCCAGCAGGGCCGTCTCCACCCAGGATTGCCCGATCCAGAGGGCTGCTGGCAGCATCAGCAGCGCGGCGATGGCCTCCTGGCGGAATGCCGTTTCCTGCCAGCCGGCTTGCAGTCCCTGCAGCGAGTACCCGGTGGCGTGCCAGATGCGATGCAGACCACGGCGGGCTTTTTGGGGGTTGACGGGATCGGGTGCCTCGGGCATGACGTTGGACTTCACGGTTTGTTCGGTGGTCACCGACCGGTGGTTGCTGTGGCGGAGCGCGTTTCGACACTGATCAGCCGCGTTCCCGCCCAGACATCGTGCAGATATTGCCGCTGCGGATGAAAACGGCTCAGCAGGGCATAGACCAGCACCCAGCCGACGGTCAGCAGGACGACTTCCCCGGCTGGCAGGGAAAAAGGCGCCACGGCAGCCAACGGTGGCAGGAGCCAGACCCAGGAGAGCACGTAGCGCAGCAAGGCGCGTCCCTGGCGGACTGGCCGCCCCGTCCGATCGACGAGGCGGATATGCCAGGTCTTCATGGCCAGCGTCTGCCCCTTGGACCAGAACCAGGTGAAATAGATGCCGAACACCACAAACAGGAAAGCCTGCAGGGGATGCCGGTTGTCCAGCGCATGACGGGTCTGGCTGAGTGTCCCGAACAGATAACCGGCGATGAAGACGACACCAAACATCAGCATGCCTTCATACAGCCAGCAGGCCAGGCGCCGTCGCAGGCTCGGCGCAACAAGTTCGGACAAGGCGGGTTCCGGAGTGGCGGATGACAGGGATGCGGACATGGTTGCGGGCGCTCGGTTGCAGGCGCGGCAGGCGCGCCCGTCACGGATTACCGAGTTTGCGCGCGCGCAGACGAAGCCGCCTTACGGGGCAGGAGTGTATGCGGATCAACCTGTGGTGTCGGAATAACGACCGTCGGAGGATTGAGGTTGTGGGTCGTTTGAGGGGGCACGGGCGCCAGCTTGCCTGATGCGACCGGTCGGGGCGCCGTCGCAACACTGCGGGGTGAAAGTCGGCTCGCGGCCAAGCGTCGCTTTTCCTCTTCACTCAGGGCCTGGTAGGCCTCCCAGCTGGCACGGCGATCATCGGGCGAAAGCCTGCGTGTTTCGCCGAAAGTCAGTCGTGCCTGCGCACGCTGCTGGGGTGTCAGCGCCGCCCATTCGCGCATCCGCCCCTGCAGGATTGACTGTTCGGATGCGGGCATCGCTGAAAAATTGCGGGTCAAGGCCAGCCATTTGTTCCGATGGCCGTCGGTCAATCCGGCCCATGAGGCCCTCAACGGGGCCAAAGCGGACTTCTGTTCGGGCGTCAACTGGTCCCAGGCAGCGCGGCTGCTGTGCGTTGCCGAACCTGCGCCGACCGCCGACTTGCTGCCATTCGCCATTGTCGTTGTGCTTGTTCGTGTGTCCACCTGGGCATGTGCCGCGATCGCTGCCAGCGAGAAGGTGGTCACGCAGCCAATGCGAAGCCCGACACGCATGGTCGTTCGAAGACCGGCAAGGATAAGCGTGGCGTTCAAGGCTGCTGGTGCGATCCGGTCACCGGCGTCAGGCTGGCAATCTTGAGATACTGGGCAAAGCCGGCATCCGTATAGGCAGCCGGGGGCAAATCGTCAACCAGCAATGCCGCATCAACATCAGCCAACTCTTGCGCACGATCATCCCCCTGGTACTGGGCAATCCCCGCCAGGCCGATCACCAGAGCGACGATGGGCAGTGCGGATGCCAGACGGCTCCAGAGGTTCAAACCTTCGGTGTCGAAACCGAGTGTGGCGCCACCGCCAGAGACCTGGATCGCCGGGGCGCTTTGGACCCGGGCGATCTTTCGGTGCGAGACGGCACGAACACGCGCCGCGCGAAGTCGCTCGGTGATGTCATGGGGCAGCGTGTCGGTGCTGTCGGTCAGCCGCGCCGCCACCCGACGGCCATAGCGATCCTGCAGGCAATCGGTCTGGTTTGGGGAAATGGTTGTCATGGCTTGATTCCTTTGGCCTGGAGGGCTTTCCCCAAGGCCTGAACTGCACGCGAGCAATGTGTCTTCACGCTGCCCTCCGAGCAGCCCATCGCTGCAGCGGTCTCGGCAACGTCCAGCTCATCCCAATAACGCAACAGGAAGGCTTCTCGTTGACGTGCCGGCAATGCCTGCACTTCCTTTTCGATTTCGATCAGTACCTGGCGTCGCCGGACGTGGTCCTCGGCACTTTCCGTAGCGGTAGAGCCCTCAGGGCCGGAAAAAGTTTCCAGAATGTCGAAGTCACCGTCGTCATCGGCAGATTCGAAGTCGCTGGCGTTCGAGAACAATGCCTGGCGCGTTTTCTGACGACGAAACCAGTCGAGCGTGGTGTTGGACAGAATGCGCTGGAACAACAGCGGCAGTTCCTCTGGCGGCTTGTCGCCGTAGTGCTCAGCCAGTTTCATCATGCTGTCCTGCACGATGTCGAGCGCAGCTTCGTCGTCCCGCACATGGTAGAGCGAACGCTTGAATGCCTTTCTCTCGACGCCCCTGAGGAAGTCGGAGAGTTCTTTTTCTGTGGCCAAGGAGGTCTCGGTTGTGGGGCTCTTCTCGGGGCTCAAGCCCCCATTTTTTGAAGGAATTATGGCATTTGCACGAGCGATCTGCGGCCGGATTTCGCCATTCCGTGTTGCAGTGCGATAATGCGAGCTGCATCATCAAGAAGCAAACGGATCCTGATCCGGCGGTGCGAGCTGCACGCCCATGGTCTTGGTCCAAAGTCCCGACGCTGCTCCACAAGAGTTCCGCCGAGGGGCACCCAAGGTTTTTCGTCAGAGAAATTCGCAAAGGTTGAACAAAATGGAAATCACAAAAGCAGAAATGGCCTCGGCCGCAGCGGCGTCGGGCAGCAACGGCGTGCAGGATTTGCGCGGCGCGGAAATCCTCGTCAAGGCTCTGCAGGCTGAAGGCGTGAAGTACATCTGGGGATATCCCGGAGGGGCCGTACTTCACATTTACGACGCGTTCTACAAGCAGGACACGATCCAGCATGTGCTGGTGCGTCATGAACAGGCTGCGGTGCACGCGGCTGATGGGTACGCCCGCGCAACCGGCGAAGTCGGTGTAGCGTTGGTGACGTCCGGGCCGGGTGTGACCAACGCCGTGACCGGAATTGCCACCGCCTACATGGACAGCATTCCGATGGTCATCGTGACAGGGCAGGTTCCCACAGCCGCCATCGGGCTGGATGCGTTTCAGGAATGCGACACGGTGGGAATAACCCGCCCAGTGGTCAAGCACAATTTCCTGGTCAAGGATGTTCGTGACCTGGCGATGGTCATGAAAAAGGCCTTTCATATTGCCCGCAGCGGCCGGCCCGGCCCAGTCGTTGTCGATATTCCGAAGGACGTATCTTTCAACAAGACGGCGTATTCCGGTTATCCGTCCAGCATTGAGATGCGCTCTTACAACCCGGTACGGAAGGGTCACGGCGGACAGATTCGCAAGGCTTTGCAGCTGCTGTTGTCGGCTAAGCGGCCCTACATCTACACCGGTGGCGGCGTGCTGATGGCCAACGCCTCGAACGAGTTGCGCGCATTGGTCGATATGCTGGGCTATCCCTGCACAAATACGCTCATGGGCCTGGGGGCCTATCCGGCGACCGATCCAAAGTTCCTTGGCATGCTGGGTATGCATGGCACGATAGAAGCCAACAATGCAATGCAGCACTGTGATGTGCTGCTGGCCGTCGGCGCCCGTTTCGATGATCGAGTGATCGGAAATCCGAAGCATTTCGCCCAGAACGAACGCAAAATCATTCACATTGATATCGACCCTTCGAGCATTTCCAAACGGGTCAAAGTCGATATTCCGATTGTGGGCGATGTACGCGATGTTCTGACCGAATTGCTGGCCATGATTCGCGAAAGCGGCCTGAAGCCGGATGCTCAGGCTCTCGCAAGCTGGTGGGAGTCGATTGACGGATGGCGCAAGCGGGACTGCCTCAGTTATGACCGTTCAAGCCGCGATGTCATCAAGCCGCAGCGGGTCATCGAGACTCTTTGGAACATGACCCGCGATGCCGATGCCTACATCACGTCTGACGTTGGTCAGCACCAGATGTGGGCCGCCCAGTATTACAAGTTCAATGAACCGCGTCGCTGGATCAATTCGGGCGGCTTGGGCACGATGGGCGTTGGCATTCCTTACGCGATGGGCATCAAGCTGGCCAAACCCGACAGCGAGGTCTACTGTGTGACAGGGGAAGGTTCGGTGCAGATGTGCATCCAGGAGCTTTCCACTTGCCTGCAATACAACACGCCGATCAAGATCGTGGCGCTCAACAACCGCTACCTTGGCATGGTGAGGCAGTGGCAGGAGCTCGACTACGAGGGCCGCTACAGCCACAGCTACATGGATGCGCTGCCCAATTTTGTGAAGCTTGCTGAGGCCTACGGCCACGTGGGTATGCTGATCGAGCGTCCACAGGATGTCGAAGCGGCGTTGCATGAGGCGCGCAAGCTCAAGGACCGCACGGTGTTCATGGACTTTCGCACCGACCCCACCGAAAACGTCTTCCCCATGGTCAAGGCGGGCAAGGGCATCACCGAAATGCTGTTGGGTTCGGAAGACCTTTAAGCGCCAAGCTTTTTCTCCCTTCCGGTGGCCGCTGTTGCCGCCGGCCTTTTTGACGAATCTATTTGCAGCCGAGCCTGCGCATTACCGTGCGCAGGTGAGGGCTCAGAAAAGAGGAATCTTCTTTATGAAACACATCATTGCCGTCCTGCTCGAAAACGAAGCAGGCGCTCTCTCCCGGGTCGTGGGCCTGTTTTCGGCTCGCGGCTACAACATTGAATCGCTCAGCGTCGCTCCGACGGAAGATCCGTCTCTCTCTCGCATGACCATCCAGACCACCGGATCGGATGATGTGATCGAGCAGATCACGAAGCACCTGAACCGCCTCATTGAGGTGGTGAAGGTGGTGGATCTGACCGAAGGCGCCTACACCGAGCGCGAACTGATGCTGGTCAAGGTGCGCGCGGTGGGCAAGGAGCGGGAAGAAATGAAGCGTATGGCTGACATCTTCCGGGGGCACATCATCGATGTGACCGAAAAGAGCTACACGATCGAATTGACGGGCGACCAGACCAAGAACGATGCGTTCCTCAATGCGATTGATCGCAGCGCGATTCTTGAAACCGTTCGGACCGGTTCCTGTGGAGTCGGCCGCGGTGAGAGAATCCTGCGCGTTTGAAATTTCGCCGAACCAATACTCAACCAGGAGAAAAAATGAAAGTTTTCTACGACAAAGACTGTGACCTGAGCCTGATCAAGGGCAAGACCGTCGCCATCATCGGCTACGGCAGCCAGGGCCATGCGCACGCCCAGAACCTCAACGACAGCGGCGTCAAGGTCGTGGTCGGTCTGCGCAAAGGTGGCGCTTCCTGGGACAAGGTCGGCAAGGCCGGCCTGAACGTGATGGAAGTCAATGACGCCGTCAAGGCGGCCGATGTGGTCATGATCCTGCTGCCCGACGAGCAGATCGCCGAGGTCTACAACAACAATGTGGCCCCCAACATCAAGCAGGGCGCCTCCCTGGTGTTCGCGCACGGCTTCAACGTGCACTACAACCAGGTCGTGCCGCGCGCTGATCTGGACGTGTGGATGGTCGCGCCCAAGGCGCCGGGCCACACGGTGCGCAACACCTACACGCAGGGCGGCGGCGTGCCCCACCTGATCGCGGTGCATCAGGACAAGTCCGGCAAGGCCCGCGACCTGGCCTTGAGCTACGCCATGGCCAATGGCGGCGGCAAGGCCGGCATCATCGAGACCAACTTCAAGGAAGAAACCGAGACCGACCTGTTCGGCGAACAGGCCGTGCTGTGCGGCGGCGCCGTCGAACTGATCAAGATGGGGTACGAGACCCTGGTCGAGGCCGGCTACGCGCCGGAAATGGCCTATTTCGAGTGCCTGCACGAACTCAAGCTCATCGTGGACCTGATCTACGAAGGCGGCATCGCCAACATGAACTACTCGATCTCCAACAACGCGGAGTACGGCGAGTACGTGACGGGCCCGGAGGTCATCAATGAGCAGTCTCGCGTTGCCATGCGCAACGCCCTCAAACGCATTCAGAACGGTGACTATGCCAAGATGTTCATCCTGGAAGGTCGCACCGGCTACCCGAGCATGACAGCCCGCCGCCGCAACACCGCCGATCACCAGATCGAAGTGGTGGGTGCCCAGTTGCGCGCCATGATGCCCTGGATTGCGAAGAACAAGCTGGTGGACCAGACCCGCAACTGATTTGCAGTCGAGAGAGTGCTTTGTGACCTGTAGCCCTCGTCGTTGCAGGACGACAGAATTACAGAGGTATGCAAGGTCAGCAAGACCGTCCGTTCGGTGTCTGGCGTTGAACTGTGCTACATTGACGCCATGAGCCGCGCACCTTTCTCGCTACTAACTTCGTCCGCAGGGCGGGATCAGTAGCGCGCAGTTGCTCTCAGAACCTAGGCCCGTTTGCACCTGCAACGGGCCTTTTTCTTTTTACATTCTTGCGTTTTCCATCAACAACGTGCACCTCAGGAGCCAACCATGACCGAAAAGCTGATCATTTTCGACACGACTTTGCGCGACGGCGAACAATCGCCCGGGGCCTCGATGACTCGCGACGAAAAGCTGCGTATTGCTCGGCAACTGGAGCGCCTTCGCGTTGATGTGATCGAGGCCGGCTTTGCTGCCAGTTCCAACGGTGATTTCGAGGCGGTGCGCTGTATCGCAGATGCAATCAAGGATTCCACGGTCTGTTCGCTTTCGCGTGCCAACGATCGTGATATCTCCCGGGCCGCCGAGGCTCTGAAGGGTGCGGCCAATGCGCGTATCCATACCTTCATTGCCACTTCGCCTTTGCACATGGAAAAAAAGCTGCGCATGACACCGGAAGAGGTGCTTGAGCAGGCCAGACTTTCGGTTCGTTTTGCACGCAATCTGGTCGCTGATGTCGAGTTCAGCCCAGAAGATGGTTACCGTAGCGACATGGACTTCCTTTGCCGTGTTCTCGAGGCTGTGATTACCGCAGGTGCCTCGACGATCAATGTGCCCGATACGGTGGGATATGCCGTTCCCGAGTTATACGGGAACTTCATCAAGACACTGCGGGAGCGCATTCCGAACAGCGACAAGGCGATCTGGTCTGTGCATTGCCACAATGATCTGGGCATGGCAGTGGCCAACTCCCTGGCTGGCGTGAAGATCGGTGGCGCCCGCCAGGTCGAGTGCACCATCAACGGGCTTGGTGAGCGGGCGGGCAATTGCTCGCTTGAAGAAGTGGTCATGGCCGTGAAGACGCGCAAGGATTACTTCGGACTTGAGGTCGGAATTGATACCCATCACATTGTGGCGGCCAGCCGGATGGTCAGCCAGACCACGGGCTTCGTTGTGCAGCCCAACAAGGCAGTAGTCGGTGCCAACGCGTTCGCACATGCGTCCGGAATACATCAGGATGGCGTGCTCAAGGCCCGTGATACCTACGAGATCATGCGAGCGGAAGACGTTGGCTGGAGCGCAAACAAGATTGTCCTGGGCAAACTCAGCGGCCGGAACGCATTCAAGCAGCGCTTGTTGGAACTGGGTGCGGCGCTTGACAGTGAAACCGCGATCAATACCGCATTTACCCGGTTCAAAGAGTTGGCCGATCGCAAGAGCGAGATTTTCGACGAAGACATCCTGGCTCTGGTCAGTGATGAAAGCGTGACGCCCGAGCGGGAGCACTATGGTCTCGTATCGTTGTCCCAGCATAGTGAAACCGGCGAGCGCCCCCATGCCAGTGTCGTTTTCACCGTAGGGGGGCAGGAGGTTCGGGGGGAATCCGATGGCAACGGGCCAGTGGACGCGTCCCTCAAGGCGATTGAGCAGCATGTCCGCAGCGGTGCGGAAATGGTGCTGTATTCGGTCAATGCCATCAGTGGTTCCACGGAAAGCCAGGGCGAAGTGACCGTCCGGCTTCAAAACAGTGGGCGGGTTGTGAACGGCGTCGGTGCCGATCCCGACATCGTGGTGGCATCGGCCAAAGCCTACCTCAGCGCGTTGAACAAGCTGCAGGACAAGTCTGATCGGGTGGCTGCGCAGGGCTGACCGCCGATACTTCATTTTTTTTCTAGTAAATCCACGCAAGTTGTTGAACTTGCGTGGATTCATCGTTTATATTGCTGGCCATTGACCGAAGAAGCGTGGCCCGACACTATGAAAAATGAAGTGAAATTGACTGAATCGCTTCGTCGCAGGACGATCGGGTTTTGTACGGGGTGCGCGTTGATGGTCGCTAGCCTGTCCATCGCCGCTTCGGCTGAAGCGTCATCGCGCGGAAATCAGGCAGTCACAAAGCAGGCCACCAAGGCGACCGTGGTTCGCAAACCGGTTGCCCAGAAAGCGCGAAGCGCCCAGCGAAAAGCTTCCGGCGGACGCGAGGCGCGCTTGGCAGGGGGCGCCAAGGCCAGGCAACGCAATCAAGCCATCGTGCGGGTTGTCGCCCCGGCTCGTCCTTCTTACGGAAAGCTCGCTGGCCTCCATGAAATGCAGGATCCTCTGGACCTGCGCTCCAGCGTGGCGCTGATTGTGGATCAGGACACTCGCGAGGTTCTGTTCAGCAAGAATGACCATGCGGTCCTTCCGATCGCGTCGATTACCAAGCTGATGACGGGGTTGATCATCAGTGAATCGAAACTGCCGATGGACGAACCGGTCACCATCACGGCCGAGGATGTCGATACGGAAAAGGGAAGCACTTCAAGACTTGCCGTCGGTAGCACCCTGACGCGTGGCGAACTGATGCACCTGGCATTGATGTCGAGCGAGAACAGGGCCGCCAGTGCATTGGGTCGGACCTACCCGGGGGGATCGGGTGTATTCGTACAACGGATGAATGAACGGGCGCGTTCATTGGGCATGCAGGACACCCGGTTTGTCGAGCCGACCGGGCTTTCGAGCCGCAACCAGTCGAGTGCGTCGGACCTCGCCGTTTTGGTGGCGACCGCCTACCAGGATGCCGTGCTCCGGGATCTTTCGACATCGCCGGGACGTGAGGTCACGGTCGGACACCGGACGCTGCAGTTCAACAATACCAACCGGCTGGTCAAGAACCCGGAATGGGAAATTGGCCTCCAAAAGACAGGCTACATCTCCGAGGCCGGTCAATGCCTGGTGATGCAGGCGAAAATCTCCGGCCGCAAACTGATCATGGTCTTTCTGGATTCGGCGGGAAAACTCAGTCGGCTCGGCGACGCGGAGCGCGTTCGTCGGTGGGTTGAAACCAATCGTCCTGTCACTTCAGCGCCTGCGCGCAACCCCGTGCAACAAGGCTGAAACCGGGGGCAGTACGGGCGCCCGCATTGCTGGCCTTTCAGCGTTTGGGTGTCCCGGCGGAATGCATACCCATGGTTGCCGAGATGGCTTCGGCCGTGGATCGCAAACGTGGCAGCCATCCCTCGTCAAGTCGGTCGGCCGGCGCGGAGATCGACAAGCCTGCAATCAGTTTGTCTTGGTCGTCGTAGATGCCTGCGGCCATACACCTAACCCCAAGTTCAAGTTCTTCGTTGTCCCGTGCGATGCCGAGCTGGCGTACCTTTGCCAGTTCGCGTTCCAACGCACTGAGCTGGGTGATGCTGTTGCGGGTCTGACCACTCAGGCCGGTGCGGGCTGCATAGTTGCGCACGCGCTCTGGATCATCGGCCGCAAGGAACAATTTGCCGACAGACGTCAGATGCAATGCCGCGCGGCCACCAATGGCACGAACCACCTGCATGCCTGAGCGTTCGCTGAAAGCCCGCTCGATATAGACGATTTCGTCGCCTTGGCGCAGGCTCAGGTTGACTGGCTGCTGAATCTGTTTGTGCAGCTCGCGCATTGGCCCGACCGCAGCATCTCGGACATTGAGCCGGCCCTTGACGACGTTTCCCAGTTCGAGCAAACGCATTCCAAGGCGGTAGTGTCCGGCCTCGGGTCGGTCAACGAATCGCCCGATGGCAAGGTCATTGAGGATGCGATGAGCCGTTGACGGATGCAAACCGGTTTTCTCGCTGATTTCCTTGAGCGAAAGCGCATCTTCCCGGGAAGCCATGACGTCAATCAATGCAAAAGCCCGTTCGAGCACCTGAATGGTCGGGACGGACAGGTTCGGATCGTTTTTCTTGTGCATAGGGCGGGCGCGAAGGGGTCTTGATTTTACGATGCGGGATCCGAAGGGTCCGTATCACCGCGGGTTCGGCGGATTCAGTCCGTCGCGTCAATCCATTGCTCGCCGACAAGACGCTGGTGTGGCCGGAAGCGGGCCTTGTATGCCATCTTGTTGCTCGCACCGATCCAGTAGCCGAGATAGACGAACTGCAAACCCAGCTGACGGGCTTGGGCGATCTGCCACAGGATGTTGAACGTTCCCAGGCTCGATTGCGGCGCCGGGTCGAAAAATGTGTATACGGCAGAAAGTCCGCCGTTGAGAACGTCAAGGATGGAGACCATGCGCAGCGCGCCAAGAGTGCCGGGTTCCGCTGCTTCGCGGAACTCCACCAAGCGGGAATTGACCCGGCTTTGCAACAGGAACTGACTGTATTGGTCCACGCTATCGTGGTCCATGCCGCTTCCCGCATGGCGGCTCGTCTGATAGCGCAGATACAGCGCATAGTGTTCGGGATCGAATCCAAGCCGTAGCACTCGGGCCTGCAAACCCTGATGCTGTTTCCAGGCGCGCCGCTGGCTTCGATTTGGCGCAAACCGGTCCACCGGAATCCGGATCGGTACACAGTCCATGCAGCCGTCGCAGTACGGCCGATAGGTGAAAAGACCGCTGCGGCGAAAGCCTCTTTCGACCAATTCAGAATACTGGTCGTTGCGGATCAGGTGGCTGGGTGTTGCAACCTGCGACCGTGCGACATGGTCAGCGAGATAACTGCAGGGGTACGGCGCTGTGGCGTAGAACTGCAGTGTCTGGAGGGGGAGGTCTTTGAGACGCGTCACGGATGGCGGTCAGGCTGGTGCAGCAGTGTGTCCCAGTATACGGCGGCGAAACGCCACGCGGGGCTCGGTTTGCGCCGGTCAATCGCGAGGTGTTCCAGAAACTCCGACCGTGCAGTTTCCGTGGCTCCCAACGAGGCCAGGTGGCGAGTATTTTGCTGGCAATCGATCCGGTCGATGGCGTGATGGCGGCTGAACGCAACCAAGGCCGCCAGGGCGATTTTGGATGCATCGGATACCCGGGCGAACATGGACTCCCCGAATACCGCCCGCCCTTGGGCGACGAAGTACAGGCCGCCAGCGATCTCGCCGTCTATCCAGGTTTCGACGCTATGGGCGTCGCCCGAACGATGCAAGGCCCTGTAGGCAGCAATCATTTCGGGCACGATCCAGGTGCCGTTTTGCCCGGCCCTGGGCGAAGTCGCGCAGGCTTCGATGACGGTATCGAAGCGGGAGTCGAAGCGCACTTCAAGTCGCGACTGTCGCAGCAGACTGCGGATTTTCCGGCGCAGCGAGTGATGCAGCTTGAATCGATCGGTCCGCAGCACCATGCGGGGATCCGGACTCCACCACAGAATCGGCTGTCCCGCACTGAACCAGGGAAAGATGCCACTGGCGTACGCCCGGCGAAGGCTGTCGACATCAAGTGCGCCGCCCGCAGCGAGCAGGCCGGGCGCTGCGCTGCCTTGGCTCCACGCCGCATGGACATCGGGAAACGCGTCACCCGGTTCGAGCCAGGACAGAAACGGTGTGTCGGAGGCCATTGGGTGATCGGCGCTACGGCTGCGATGCGGGATTGGTGGGTCCTGTAGGATTCGAACCTACGACCTACGGATTAAGAGTCCGCTGCTCTACCAACTGAGCTAAGAACCCCCGTAAACCGGCCGCTGTTGGATGGTGGAGAGGAGGAGGATCGAACTCCCGACCTTCGCATTGCGAACGCGACGCTCTCCCAGCTGAGCTACCCCCCCATCTCAAAGCGCGCCTGATTGTATCAAGTAACCCGGACCCTCCAGGCATCGATCATTTCCCTTTATCTCCGAAACCGGCCGGGAGCAGGGCGTTGCGGCGGGCCAGTTCGACGAAAAGCCCGGCATGGTCCAGTTCGCCCAGTCCGTGACTGACCCCATCGGCAAACAGCTGCGCGAACAGGGCGGTCACCGGCGCGTCGAACTGCAACGAGGCGGCGGTGTCGAGCGCGTTGCGCAGGTCCTTGAGTTGTACGGTCATGCGGGCGCGTGGAGCGAAGTCGTGCTCCACCATGCGCTCGCCGTGAACCTGGAGCACCCGGCTTTCGGCAAAGCCACCCGAGATCGCCTTGCGGACCATGGCCGGATCGGCGCCGCCTTTTTCGCACAGCAGCAATGCCTCGGCGACCGCGCCAATGGTGATGCCGACGATCATCTGGTTGGCCAGTTTCGCCAGTTGTCCGCTGCCCACCGGCCCGACATGGGTAGCGCGACCCATGGTCAGCAACAGCGGCAAGGCGCGCTCGAAGTCAGCCGCGCTGCCGCCGGCCATGATGGCCAGGGTTGCAGCCTCCGCCCCAACGGTACCGCCGGAAACCGGTGCATCGAGATAGTCAAGGCCACCGGCCGCCAGGCGCGCGGCATGCTCTTTCGCTTCGCGCGGCTTGATCGATGACATGTCGATGACCAGCGCCCCGCGGCGCAAGGCCGACGCGGCACCCTGCGTGGTGGCGCCATCACCGAACAGCACTGCGTCAACGACGGGGCCGCTCTCCAGGATCGTAATGACGATGTCGGCGTGTTTTGCTGCTGCGGCGGCACTGTCATGAACGGTCGCGCCAAACGGCACAAGCCGCTCGGCTTTGGCAGCGCTGCGGTTCCAGGCATGCACACGATAGCCAGCTTGGCAGAGCTGTTTTGCCATGGGATAGCCCATCAGCCCGATACCAAGCACGGCGACGTTGAGATCAGGGTTCATGTAGGTTCCTTTTTTATAGCGCAACAGCACATTTTTACGCTGGGTACCGGCCTTTTTTGCTGTAAATCGGTCTTCCATCGCGCGGAGGGGTGTCTCCGATGTTATCTGTGCCAAGATCGGGGCAAACAACCCGACCCGGAGATGCCCGTGCGCCGCCCTGACCCCGACTGGTTTGACCGCATGTACAACAACCGGGCCCTGGTGCCCGGGCACGCAACCCATTTCGCCCGCTGGGCGGACGGTTCGGCCCGCGTGCGCGCCACCCAGCCCTGTGTGCTGGATCTGGCCTACGGGGACGACCCCACCGCGCGGCTGGACATTTTTCCGGCACAGGGGGTGGCGCACCCCGGATCGGCGCCGGTGCTGGTGTTTCTGCACGGCGGTTACTGGCGCAGTCTGGACAAGTCGGACCACGCCTTTCTCGCGCCCGCGTTCACCCGGGCCGGCGTCTGTGTGGTGGTGCCGAACTATGCGCTGTGCCCGGCCACCACGATCCCGGGTATCACGATGCAGATGGTGCAGGCGCTGGCCTGGACCTGGCGAAACATCGCGGCCCACGGCGGTGATCCGGCCCGCATCACGGTGGCCGGTCATTCAGCGGGCGGGCACCTGGCCGCCTTGCTGCTGACCTGTCGCTGGAAGCAGGTGGGGCGCGACCTGCCGGCGAGTCTGATCCGTCATGCGCTGTCGATTTCCGGGCTGTACGACCTGGCGCCGCTGCGTTTCACCCCGTTTCTGAAGGACGCCTTGCGGCTGACGCCGACCCAGGTGCGGCAGGCCAGCCCCGCCGGCCTGCCGGCGCCGACGGTCTGGCGCGGACGGGGCACACTGGCCAGCGTGGTGGGAGGGGACGAAAGTGCCGAGTTTCTGCGCCAGAACGCCCTGATCCGCGCGGCCTGGGGCGAACGGGTGGTGCCGGTGTGCGAAGCGCTGCCGGGCCTGAACCACTTCAGTGTGCTGGAAGCGCTGGCCGAGCCCGGTCACCGGCTGCACACGCTGGCGCTGAGCGGCCTGGCCTGACGCTTTCACCGCCCGGGCGTGCTGGCCGCGACCTTTCGAGCAAAAATGACCGATTCCCAGCGTGGAAAGGTCATTGTTTGCTATGAATTCAGGAACAAATCGGGTGCTGGCCGCGCGGGCGATGGCTCAGTCGACCAGAAACCGCTCCGTCAGCAGCGCCCAGTACGCGGCGCCCACCGGCAGGGCGGCGTCGTTGAAGTCATAGCCCGGGTTGTGGACCATGCAGGCTTGGCCGGGAAGGTCTGCGCAAAGGCAGCGCCGGCCAGCACGGCGCTGCCGAGCAGGGTGGCAACGGTTTTGAGGAAATGGCGCTTGCGGGTGGTCATGTTGTCTCCGCTCTGAGAGGGTTTGGGTCAGGCGGTCTCATGCGAGGGGGTGCCATTTCATGTGTCCAATGGTTTATTCTCTTGAATGTCATGACTGAAACTCATGGAATTTGCCGATGAACCTGCAACAGATGGAGCACCTGATCGCGGTCGCCGAAGCCGGTTCGTTCAGCCGTGCCGCCCAGCAGCGGCACCTGACGCAGTCGGCGCTCAGCCGCAGCATCCTGTCGCTGGAAGCGGAGCTGGGCGGGCGGCTGTTCGACCGCGTCGGGCGCCGCAACGAACTCACGCCGCTGGGCCATGTGGCCCTGCTGCGCGCCCGGCGCATCGCGCTGGAGGCGTCGGAGCTGCGCCGCAGCGCCAACCAGATGCAGCAGGGCGGCCTGGGCGCGATCCGGGTCGGGCTGGGCTCGGGGCCCGGTGCACTGCTGATGACACCGTTGCTGCAGCACATCGCCCGGCACCATCCGGGGGTGAAGGTGGAGATTGCCCGCGGGTCGACCGAACTGCAGCTCACCGCACTGCGCCAGCGTCAGCTGGACGCGCTGGTCATTGACGTGCGCCGCATCGCGCCGGCGCCAGACTTGCGCATCGAATCACTGGCCGAACTGCGCACCGGCTTCATCTGCCGCAGCGGGCACCCGCTGGCCACCGGTAAGGCGGTGCCGTTCGCGTCGCTGTGCCGTTTCCCGGTGGCGTCCACCCCGCTGTCGGATGAGGTGGCACGCATTCTGGTGGACCACTATGGCGAGGCGGGTGACCCGGGCCAGCTCACCAGCCTGCAGTGCGAGGACATCGCCGCCCTGGTCGAGACCGTGGCCGACACCGATGCCGTGTACCTGGGCATCGTGGCGGCGGCGCGCGAGCGGCTGGAACAGGGCACGCTGGTGGAGCTGACGGTGCAGCCGCCACTGCGCGCCGGTGCCCGCTTTGCCTATGTGACCCTGACCGGTCGCACCGAAGCGCCCGCCATGGCCATCCTGCGCCACTTTGTGGCGCAGCGGCTGCGGGACTGAAACCACCGCCGGACGCCACCCATGGACTCTTCAATCACCGGACTGCTGGGCGTGGGCGCCGTGGTGCTGCTGGGGTATGCCGTGCTGGGGCTGACCGGCTTCGGCTCGGCGCTGGTGATCGTGCCGCTGCTGGCCTGGCACTGGCCACTGTCCGAAGTGGTGCCGCTGGTGCTGGCGATGGATGTCGCGGCCTCGCTGCTGCTGGGCCGGCTGAACCTGCGACAGGTGCGCTGGGACGTGGTGCTGCCGCTGTGGCCGGGTCTGCTGCTCGGCGCGCTGCTGGGGCTTTGGGTCGGCCGCCTCGCGCAGCCGGCCTGGGCCATGGCTGCGCTGGGCCTGTATGTGGTCTGGGTGGGGGTGCGGGCCTTGCGCGCCCCGCCGGTCGCCGAGGCGGCGGCCGCGCCGCCCGAACCGCGCCGGTGGCGCCACGGCCCGGCGCTGTTGTACGGCGCCGGGGTCGGTCTGGTGCAGATGCTGTTTGGCACCGCCGGTCCGCTGGTGCTGGCCTGGCTGGCCCGCCGCGGGGTGCCGGCACACGCGATGCGGGCCAGCACGCCGGTCACCATGGTCGGGGTGGCGTCATTCGTGCTGGTGCTGATGGCGCTGGACGGCCGCCTGGCCGCCGCCCAGTTGTGGCCGCGGGTGCTGCTGGTGGTGCCGGCGCTGGTGGCGGTGGTGGCCGGTCACACGCTGGCGCACCGGGTGCCGGTGCAGGGGCTGCGGCGGGTGATATGCGGCCTGCTGGTGCTCAGCGGGCTGGTGCTGCTGGTCCATGCCGGGCGCCAGCTGGCCTGAGACCGCTGGCGCCGGCACAGGCGCTCACATCAGCAGGTGTTCACCCGCGTTGTCGCCGCCCAGAATGACGTAGTTGACTTTGCGGATGTCCATCAGCCGCTTGCCGCCGGAATAGCTGATCGAGCTTTGAATATCCTGCTCCATCTCGATGAGGGTGTCGGCCAGTTTGCCCTTGATGGGCTCCAGGATGCGTTTGCCTTCCACATGCTTGTACTCGCCCTTGTTGAAATCGCTGGCGGAGCCGTAGTACTCCTTGTAGAGCTCACCGTCGACCTCCACCGTCTTGCCGGGGGATTCCTCATGGCCGGCAAACAGGGATCCGATCATGACCATCGTCGCGCCGAAACGGATGCTCTTGGCGATATCGCCATGGCTGCGGATGCCGCCGTCGGCGATGATGGGCTTGGTCGCCACGCGGGCGCACCACTTGAGCGCCGACAACTGCCAGCCGCCCGTGCCGAACCCGGTCTTGAGCTTGGTGATGCAGACCTTGCCCGGCCCCACGCCGACCTTGGTGGCGTCGGCGCCCCAGTTCTCCAGGTCGATCACGGCTTCGGGCGTGGCGACATTACCCGCGATGATGAATGAGGAGGGCAACTTCTCCTTCAGGTACCGGATCATCTGCTGCACGCTGTCCGCATGGCCGTGGGCAATGTCGATGGTGATGTATTCCGGTGCCAGGCCTTCGGCAACCAGACGGTCCACGGTGGCGTAGTCCGGGCCTTTGACACCCAGCGAGATCGAAGCGTAGACACCTTCGGAACGCATGTCGCGCACGAACCGGACGTTGTCCAGGTCGAATCGGTGCATGACGTAGAAGTAGCCGTTTTTGGCCAGCCAGACGCAGGTGGCTTCGTCAACCACCGTCTTCATATTCGCCGGGACGGCCGGGATGCGAAAGCTGCGTCCGCCCAATTCGACGCTGGCGTCGCACTCGGAGCGGCTTTCCACGCGGCACTTGCGGGGCAGCAGCAGGATGTTGTCGTAGTCAAAAATTTCCATGAAAAACCAAGCTCCGGAGAAGTCGTTGCAGAACGAGTGAGCGCTTGGCTTGAGACCGGCTTTCGCTGCCCCGGCCGGCGCCAAAGGCAGAAAAAAACCGGGCGCAAGAAACTTGGGCCCGGTGACTGATTCTACCGGCTTTGGGACGACCCGTGCGCTCAGGGCAAGGTGACGCCCGCGGCGGTACGCACCGATTGGTGCGAGTAGTCGGCGGCGGAAGGGCGGCGGATGGTGGAGCGCACCTTCACATAGTCCACAAAGGTCTGGGAATAGAGCAGGTAATTGTTGACATAGTTGCCCGCTGCGAAAACGGTGCCGAAGGTGGTGTAGCCGTCTTTGCCGCTGGCGATGAAGTCGTTCGTGGCGACCGTGTAGGTCCGGGCTGGCTCCAGGGCGCTCCAGGTGCCAGCGGTGCGGCTGCGCACCTGCAGATTCGAAAAGCGCTGACCCTTGGGTTTGCTCAGGTCCAGACTCCAGCGCAGGCCTGCGGCGTAGGGATGGGAGCCGTTGCTTTGGCCATTGTCCAGGTGATTGGCGACCGCATCTTCCAATACGGCGGCGATCTGGGAGCCGGTGAGCTTGAGTTCGACCAGGACGTTCGTGAAGGGCAGCAGCGTGAACGCGCTGTTCATGCTCAGCGGCCCCGCCGGGAGCGCCACGCGCACGCCCCCGGCGTTCTGGATCGCAACATCGGCCGCCAGGCTGCCGGCGAGGAAGGCCTCGGCAACCACCTGAGCGGCGTCGCTGCCGCGGGCGAGGGTATTGGCCGCCTCGCACCCCGCAACACCTGCGCTGCGGTTGGTCGATTCGCCGGGCACCCGCACCAGACACAGGGCTTCGGCCGCGCTACCGATCACCTCGGCTTTGCGGGACTCCACCTGGCCGGAAAAGTTGGCCAGCTGGGCCGCTGCCGCCGTGTCGGGCTCCATCACCTTCAGGTTGCCCGCCGCGGACAGGCTGGCCAGCAGCCCCTGGCGATCCGCCTCGGGCAAAGTTGTCCATGCGCCGGCGGCATTCTTGCGCTTGAAACTGCTGCCCAGCAGCAAGGACGCCTGGCCGGTGCAGGATGCCACTTCGCCACGGTCGTTGAACTGAATTGCCATCTCGCCGATGGCTTTGGCATATTCCCACGCTTGGCCGATACACACCGTTTTGCCGTCTTTGTTGACAACACGGGTGGGGTAGGGGCCTGAACTGCTGAGTCCCTGGGCGCTGAAGTCACCCAGCAAGCTGTGCGAATCGCCACCGATGATGGCGTCGACATCGGTCAGCCGCGCGGCAATGGCCTTGTCGGCTTCATAACCCTGGTGGCTGAGCAGCACAATGTGGCGAATCTCTTGCCTCTTCAGCGCGTCAATGGCGGTTTGCGCTGCCGTCACTTCGTCTTCGAACACCGTACTTGCCAGGGGCCGGGACGAATTGGTAGTCTTGCCTTTGATGGTCAGGCCCACGATGCCGATGCGGACCCCGTTGACCGTCTTGACGGTCGACGGCGCAATCCGGCCGCTCATGGGTGTGCCGGCGGCCGGCGCAATGTTGGCCGACAGGATGGGCGTCTTGCAAGCGCCCTTGTGCAGCTCGTCGACAAAAGTTCGCAGGCCTGCGTCGCCGTCGTCGAACTCGTGATTCCCCACCGCGAAGGCATCGAAACAGACGGTGTTCATCAGGGCGGCGTCGGCAGCACCTTTGAACAAGGTGTAGTAGAGGGAGCCCGTGATGGCGTCGCCAGCGTGCAGCTTGATGACGTCGCTGCGGCCGTCGTAACGCCGGAACGCGGCAGTGACCCGCGCGAAGCCGCCGAGATCGACCTGGGTTGCCACACCGCCAAGCTGCAACTCGGTGTTGGCGAAGGGGTCCAGCTGGGAATGGTGATCGTTGATGTGCGCCAGTGTCACGGAAACCGGCGGGAAAACAGGCTCATCATCGCCGAAACAGGCGGTCAGCAGCGCAGCGGCGGCAAGTACGGCGAGCAAGGGCGGGGAACGACGGAGTTTCATGGGAATCGGACCGGATGGGAGGGAGCCCCTATCCTGCCGATCCCCTGTGACAAATTGATGGCGGCCGAATCGCTCCCGCTCAGTGATGAACGGCGGGGCGCTGGGCCCGTACCAGCAGCCCGGCGATCGGTACGCCGCGCTCCTTGCGCAAAGTGACGGGTTGCGATTCAACGACGAAACCGGCCGCCTCGACCAGTCCCATCACGTAGTCGGCCCGATGGGCGTAGCGCTGTGCCGGCAGCAGCTGGTAGTTGGCCGCCGCATCAGCGGCAGCGGTTTCGATCGAGAAGTAGAACGTGCCGCCTGGCTTGAGCAGCCGCAGCGCATGGGGAAAAATGGATTCCAGGTCGCCGATGTAAATCAGTACATCGAGTGCGGCGAGCACGTCGTACAGGCCGTCGGGGGTTGACGTCAAGGCGTCCTGGACGCTGACCAGGTGAAACTTGTTGTAGACGCCATGCCGTGCTGCCTGGTCGACCATTTTTTCTGACAGGTCCACGCCGACCAGCGCGCCGGAGAGGCGGCCCAGGCAAGCTCCCAGCAATCCGGTGCCGCAACCGAGGTCCAGCACGTTGATGCGCCTGTCGGGGTGCTCTGCGAGGATCCTGTCGGCAACCATGCGCGGGAGCTGGTAGCCCAGCCCCCGCACCAGATGCTCGTCGAAGACCGCTGCCATGCCGTTGAAAACCTGCTCCACCATGCCGGGCGGAAGCTGCGGCGGTGTTTCGCCGCGGGCCAGCGCCTGGAGGTAGGCGTAGGTGGGTTGATCGGGTTCGCGCTGCTGCAGAACACGCAAGTCCTCCAGCGCGTCGCCACCCCGGCCCATTTCGATCAGCAGTCGGGCACGGCCCAGCAAGGCCCGGGAACCGTTCTCGGTCACCGTGGCAAGCTGGTTGAGCGCCGACAAGCTGTCTTCAAACCGGCCCAAAACCTGGTAGTCGTGGGCCAGCATGTCAAGCAACTGCGGGTTTGACGGCGTCAGCGCCAGGGCTTCGTTCAGCCATTGAACCGAGAGGCTGTAGTCGCGCGCCCTGCGGGCAATGTCCACCACACCACCCAGCACGATCGGGTTCGCAGGTTCCAGTGCGTGGACTTTGCGGGCCAGCGCGATGGATTTCTCGCTCTGATCCAGACGTGCGTGCAGCAGTGCCAGTTCCAGAAGGCCGGGTGCCCAGTCAGGCGCCATCTGATTGGCGGTTTCCAGGGCGCGGACGGCTTCGTCGGTGCGGCCGCTTTTTTCGGCCAGCAGCGCCGCGAGCAGCCAGACCCGAGGATCGCGCGGGAATTTCCTGCGTGCGGCGTTGAGTGTTTCGGCGGCGTCGCGAAGACGATTTTCATGCAGCGCAAGACGAGCGGACTGCAAAGCTGCAAGATTGCGATCAATAGGTGCTGCTTGGGTATTCATACCCGGATTATCCTGCGCCCGGGCGGTGATTCAGTCCCGGCAGGCGGTTTGGTACGCCGCGATAACCTGCCCGTGACGATCCCAGACCCAGGCCACCAACTGCAAGCGGTCGGGCTGCGCGCCTTCGGGAATGTTCATGGTTCGGGTTTCGGAGAAAACCGACTTCTTCGTTTTTGATAGCGAGAAGTGACCTTTCCACGCTGGGTAGTGCACATTCCTGACCAGATTTCTGGCCACCGGGCTGCCTTCGGTGCCCGCGGGCAGTGTTTCAATCAACGCAATGGCAATCTGGGCTCCTTCCAGAGCCCGGGGGACGGGGCCGATCCGCAGGCCGATTCCGATGTAACCATTGAGGGCGGGCCCTCGTGCGATCCGCAGCGTCGGCACCGGTCTGCGGGGCAATGTCGCGGACTGGGTGGTGGTGCGCGGCGGTCGATCGAGTCGCAGCGCCTCCAGGCGCTCCGATGCTTCTCGGCGCGCCACGGCCGACAGGGGCGCGTCATCGCCCTGGGTTCCGGGCACCACCCAGTCCAGAACCTGCGTCTCATGCCCTGCGGCGGGTGTCGAAGGATCCGTCCAGCAATCGGCGCAATCGGCTGAGACGAAGCGTTCGAGCCATCGGCCGGCTGCGGGCTGGCCTTCGTTGGTGCAGACCGATTGGGCCGGGGCAAGCGCTGGCAGCAGGACCAGAAGCGCCGCCGTGACGGTTCGGGCCGCCGCAGCCATGCGAACGCCGCGCGATGGGTATTGGCCAGAACCGGGGCAAGAGGGGAGGAGCGGAGATCGGGACATGGTGCTTTCTACAATGCAGCAATGATTTCAGATGTCGCGGTCGGCTCGCCGCTCTTACAGTCGCTCAACCCGGAACAACACCAGGCCGTCACACTGCCTGCGGAGCATGCCCTGATATTGGCTGGGGCGGGTTCGGGCAAAACCCGCGTGCTCACCACCCGCATCGCCTGGCTGCTGCAGACCGGCCAGGTCTCCCCCGGTGGTGTGCTGGCGGTGACCTTCACCAACAAGGCGGCCAGGGAAATGCTCACCCGCCTGGGCGGCATGCTGCCGGTCAACGCCCGCGGCATGTGGATCGGCACCTTTCACGGCCTGTGCAACCGCTTCCTGCGCGCCCACCACAAGCTGGCCGATCTGCCCCAGGCGTTCCAGATTCTGGACACCCAGGACCAGCTCTCGGCCATCAAGCGCCTGTGCAAGCAGTTCAATGTCGATGAAGAGCGCTTCCCGCCCAAGCAGCTGCAGTGGTTCATCGCCGGCAACAAGGAAGACGGCCTGCGCCCGGCCGACGTGCAGGCGCGCGACGAAGAAACCCGCAAGAAGGTGGAGATCTACGCGCTGTACGAGGCCCAGTGCCAGCGCGAGGGCGTGGTGGATTTCGGCGAGCTGATGCTGCGCAGCTATGAGCTGCTGCGCGACAACGACCCGGTGCGCGAGCACTACCGGCGCCGTTTCCGCCACATCCTGATCGACGAATTCCAGGACACGAACCGGCTGCAGTACGCGTGGATCAAGATGATCGCCGGCCTGCCGGGCGAGGGCGGCGGCGCCATCATGGCCGTGGGCGACGACGACCAGAGCATCTACGCCTTCCGCGGCGCGCGGGTGGGCAACATGGCCGACTTCGTGCGCGAATTTGCCGTGGCGCACCAGATCAAGCTGGAGCAGAACTACCGCAGCCACAGCAACATCCTGGATTCGGCCAATGCCCTGATCAGCCACAACAGCCGGCGTCTGGGCAAGAACCTGCGCACCACGCAGGGCGCGGGCGAGCCGGTGCGGGTGTACGAGGCCACCAGCGACCTGGCCGAGGCCCAGTGGCTGGTGGACGAAATCCGCCAGCTGGTCAAGGGCGACGGCCTGGCGCGCAGCGAGATTGCCGTGCTGTACCGCAGCAACGCCCAGAGCCGGGCCATGGAAACCGCGCTGTTCAACGCCGGCGTGCCCTACCGGGTGTATGGCGGCCTGCGCTTTTTCGAGCGCGCCGAGATCAAGCACGCGCTGGCCTACCTGCGCCTGCTGGAGAACCCGCGCGACGACACCAGCTTTTTGCGGGTGGTGAACTTTCCGCCGCGGGGCATCGGCGCTCGCAGCATCGAGCAGCTGCAGGACATCGCCCGCGACACCGGCTGCGCGCTGCACGACGCCGTCAGCGCCGTGCCCGGCAAGGCCGGCGCCAACCTGGGCGCGTTTGTCGCGAAGATCGACGTGCTGCGGGAGCAGACCGCGGGCCTGACGCTGCGCGAGATCATCGAACAGGTGCTGGAGCACAGCGGCCTGGTCGACCACTACAAGGCCGACAAGGAAGGCGCCGACCGGCTGGAAAACCTGGACGAACTGGTCAATGCCGCCGAGAGCTTTGTCACCCAGGAAGGTTTCGGCCGCGACGCGGTGGCGCTGCCGGTGGACGAGCTGGGCGCGCCGCTGACGCAAAGCCCGGTCAGCCAGGGGCTGGACCCGGACGCCCCCCCTGAGGCGCTCGCGCAGGCGCTCGCGCCCGACGCCGAGACCGGTGAAACCCTGTCGCCGCTGGCCGCCTTCCTGACCCACGCGGCGCTGGAGGCCGGCGACAACCAGGCCCAGGCCGGGCAGGACGCGGTGCAGCTGATGACGGTGCACGCCAGCAAGGGGCTGGAATTCGACGCGGTGTTCATCACCGGGCTGGAAGAAGGCCTGTTCCCGCACGAAAACTCGATGAGCGACCGCGACGGGCTGGAGGAAGAGCGCCGCCTGATGTACGTGGCCATCACCCGCGCGCGCCAGCGGCTGTACCTCAGCCACTCGCAGACCCGGCTGCTGCACGGCCAGACCCGGTACAACGTGAAGAGCCGGTTCTTTGACGAGCTGCCCGAAGAGACGCTCAAGTGGCTCACACCGAAAAACCCCGGTTTCGGCACCGGTTCGGCCGGCTTTGGCAGCAGTTACGGCGGTGGCCATGGCAGCGGTTACGGGGCGGGTTTCGGCGCCGGTGCGGGCGGGCGCGGCGGCGCGCGGCCGGCCTGGGGCAACAGCGGCCTGAACAGCGAGAGCTTCAAGAGCCCGCCGGTGCCGGCGCAAAAAGCCGAGCCCGCGCACGGCATCCGGGCCGGCATCGCGGTGTTCCATGCCAAGTTCGGCGAAGGCAAGGTGCTGGCGGTGGAGGGCGCCGGCGACGACGCCCGGGCGCAGGTGAGTTTTCCGCGCCACGGCACCAAGTGGCTGGCGCTGTCGGTGGCCAAGCTCACCCCCATTCCATGAACCCGCTTGCGGACACCCTGCGCCGCCTCTGGCGGCCGCACCGGCCGGCTTTCTGGCTGGTGCTGGTCTTCAACGCCTTGTCGTCCCTGCTGGTGCTGATCATTCAGTTGGCCGATCCGGCACCGGCGGGTCGGTGGGTGCTGGGCTTGTTGGCACTGGGAAATGTGGTCGCCGGCGCCTACTGGCTTGCTCGGCTTTGGCGCGAGGGTAGTCCCTGAGGTCATGCGCCGGGCTGCCCAGGCCCTTGCCCCGATGTCGCCACCGACCGACATGTAAGCAAACTTTTCCCTTGATGCAGTCAATTTCCCGTGCAAAAATGGGATAAGCCCGCTTGCGCGGTGATTCTTGTTTGTCT
Source organism: Curvibacter sp. T50 (assembly GCF_057219955.1). Classification (NCBI taxonomy): domain Bacteria; kingdom Pseudomonadati; phylum Pseudomonadota; class Betaproteobacteria; order Burkholderiales; family Comamonadaceae; genus Curvibacter; species Curvibacter sp. T50. Next base: position 896,171 of record NZ_JBXVVU010000001.1, on the reverse strand, counting down.
GAAAGGGTTTATTCATGAAAAAGTCTTACTTGGCCCATGCCGCGCTGGGGGCTGTTGCACTGGCTGTGCTGGCCGCGTGCAGTTCGTCGTCAACGCCGTCGACCGAGCAGGTTCCGACCACCGCCGCGCCGGCCAACCTCGCGTCCACCTTCCGTTACCAGTTGGTCCTGGCCAATGCGCTCAGCGGCGCGGCGATCACCGACACGCTGCAGGTAGAAGTCAAAGGGACTGCGGTCGATGCCGACAAGGTGGTCGATGCCGCCGGCCAAAGCGTCAAGGGGCGTATCCTGACGGTGACCAACGGCCTGCTGGCCCTGGGTGCCGAACTGACGGAAACCACGTCCTTCAGCGTTGTTGCCGGAAACCGCCTGCTGGGGTGGAACGAGTCGGGCAAACAATTCACGCTGGCCACTTCGCGCGCCGGCGACCTCAACGTCACGATTCCGATCGTGAAGGTCGGCACGGCGGCCGATATTGCGGCGGTCAACAGCAGCAGCACCGTGGGTGTTGCCGTTGCTGCCGGTGTTGCGTCGACGACGGGTGGCGCGATCAATGCCACCCAGGTGGCGTCGGTGAACCGCCAGATTTCCACAACAGAAGGCATCACCACCAACACCGGTTCGGCCGGTGTCAGCGTGCCGGCCGGAACACGGGCGCTGAACGCGCAGGGACAGCCGATCACGCCGGTTGGCACGGTGAGCCTCACGGTGACCGCCTATTCGCCGAATACCGAGGGTAGCCTGGAGGCGTTCCCCGGTGGTTTTGCCGCCAACGTCAACGTGCCGGCAGGCAGCCCTGCCGCCAACCTCGGCTCCGGTGCGTCGAACACGTCGGGCGGATCCTTCGTTTCCGGTGGTTTTGCCCAGTTCAACATGACGGACTCGGCGGGCAATGCGCTCAAGACCTTCGACAAGCCGCTGACCTTGACGATCCCCCTGCCGAAATCCACCCGCAATGCCGCCGGAGGCGCCATCGCCGCCGGGGACGATTTCCCGGTGTGGAGCTTCGATGAGGTGACCGGGGTCTGGAAATTCGAAAAAATGGGCAAGGTCCGGGAGAAAACCCCGGTGGATCCGGCCAACTTCGAAGTGGTGTTTGAATCCAATCACTTGTCGTCGTGGAATCTGGACTACTACCAGAATTCCTGTACCACAACGTTCACCTTGAACCGTGGAACGGATACACAACCCCTGCGGGTGGTCATCACCGGCGCCAATGGCTGGAACTTCAGCCGCACCTTGTCAAATGTGACCGATTCCGTGCAGAACCTGTTGCGTTCGCCCGGCGGCTCCCAGCTGAATGTTGCGGTATTCAACAGTGCCGGTGTTCGGGTTGGCGGTACGTCTTCTCCCATCAGCACCTGCTCGACGGGAACCCAGATTCCGCTGACGATCCCCGCCCCGCCGCCGCCGGCCACGGCCGTGGTCAACGTGACCGAGTCCTGTGCCAACGGTACCGGTGGTCTGCGTGGCAGCCCCGCGATGGTGTATGTCTATAACGGCCGCACCTGGACCAGTGGTACCGCCAACCGTCCGACCGGTGCAGCGACCACGGCAGCAGCGACCATTACGCTGGGTAACCAGAGCCTGCCGTCGTCGCCGGTCACCGGAACCGCATACGCCTGGAACCGCTACACCAATCGGTGGGTGACTCAGGCGATCACTCTGACCAATGGTCAGACCACGACGGTGAACTTCAATTTCCCGAACCTGCAGTGCACGACGGGTGGCGCCCCACTCTGATCGGCATCCCGGGGGCCGGGCGCTTGCGCCTGGTTCCCACGAAAAAAAGCCGGCCGCGAGGCCGGCTTTTTTTCGCCCGCTGCGGGGCGCGGCAGGTCAACTGCCGGCGGGTCGATCGGCCGGGTGCCCTTGGCCCGGCTTTTCTTCCATGTACCCTTTGCCGTCCTTGACCCCTTTCTTGCCGGCAATCTGCCAGGCGGTGCGCTGGTTGACCAGGCGGGCGAGGTATTCCAGTTCTTCGTCGGTGTGGTTGATCGCTTTGGCCGGGGTGAGCATGCGGCCGTTGCGGGGCTGGGGCTCGCCCCAGAAGGCCTGGTGGTAGCTTGCCCGGCTGGTGACCGCATCGGCACCGGCACTCATGTCGACAACGCCGTAGCAGTTGCAGAAGTAGCTGCGGTGATTCTGCTGCGGAAAGACCTCGGTGTAGACGCCGGTGCCGCGGATGCCGGCGGTCATGGTGGGGGTGATGATCTGCCGCGCGCCGCCTTTGCCCCAGACGCTGGCGACGGCGCCGGTAACCAGGCGCAGCACGCTGGCCACGTTCAGGCTGCTGCCGCGCTCGACCACCAGGCGGGAGTTCTGCCGCACCAGGAACGACGCGTTGCCGATCACAAAGACCAGGTTGGCGCCCGGCCCGGTTTCCACGCGATCCCCGGTCAGCACCGTCTGATCCGGCAACAGCCGGCTGCCATTGACCTGCACCTCTCCGGTGAGTTCAACCACATTGCCACGCGACTGGGCCACGGCGCCCGCCGCGCCACCGGCGGCGGTCCAGGCCGCAGCGGCCTTCAGAAAGCTGCGGCGCTGAAACCACAGCAGTTCAGAGTCCGTGCGTCCGTACAGTTCATGGTGGCTCATGGGGCATCTCCGGCAGATTCGGGTGTGGCGCCATTGTCGTCGACAAAGCTGTCACGGAAGGTGAAATACAGGGAAGCAAAAAACATGCTGGCCATGATCAGCGCCGTGGGCAGCATGATGGTGCCGATCATTTCGGGCCCGCCCAGCAGACTGCCCAGCGTGGTGACCAGCAGGCCGGCGATCATGAAAACGGCAAGCCAGCCAAAACCATAGACCAGGTAGGCCGGCAGGTTGCGGACAATCGCCACCGAGCTGAAAAAAAGCGACTTCGCCGGTGTGATGCCGTGCCAGTGCACCAACGCCGGCGCGTGCCAGAACATCACGCTCACCGGCAGATACAGCAGCAGGGTCAGCATCATGGACTGCTGAAACGCGGGGGACGTGACCACCGTTTGCATGTCGGCTTCCTTGCCGCCAGCCGGCAGGGGAAAAATCAACCCGGCCACCAGAGTGATCAGCAGGCAGGCGGCGGCATACAGCGCGCCCAGAGTGAGCATGGCACGCAGCCGCTGCTGGCCGGCGCGAAACGCCGAGATCAGGATCGATGGCATCGGAAACTTGCCCCGGCTGGCCTCGGCCGACGCCGCCATCAGCCCCAGTGTGGCGGCCGGCACGATGGCCAGCGCCGCGACCACGCCCACGATCGGCACCAGCCCGAGCACCGACGCGGCGGCCATGTACATGAAAAACAGGCCGGCCATGGCCAGTGGCTGGCCGGCAAAAGTCTTCAGGCCCAGCTTGACCCAGGTCAGGCCGGTGCGCGCGGGAACGATGTTGAGTTTCATGGCGGCGGGGGGGCGGAGGGCGGAGGGCGAGGAAGAGTGCGGCGGTGGCGACGGTCCGTCAGGGCGAAACCGGGTGTGCCACCCGTTCGCGCAGCACGCGCTCGAAGTGGGTGGGGTCGTGGGGCTTGAGCATGCTGGCCTCGCGGGGCAGGAAATAGTCCCACAGTCGCGATACCCAAAAGCGCAACGCGCCCGCCCGCAGCAGCGCGGGCAGCAGGCGCCGCTCGGCCGCGCACAGGGGGCGCACCGTGCCGTAGGCATCCAGCAGGGCGCGCGCCCGCGCGGCATCATGGCGCCCGGTGGGCAGGTCGATACACCAGTCGTTCAGGCACACGGCGATGTCGAACAACCAGGTATCGACCCCGGCGAAGTAGAAGTCGAAAAACCCGGTCAGCCGCTCGCCATCGAACATGACGTTGTCGCGAAACAGGTCGGCATGCACCGGGCCCCGGGGCAGGGCGGCATAGTCGGCACCGTCGGCGATGTGGTTCTGGAAGGCCAGCTCCTGGCGAATCAGGCGGCTTTGGCTCTCGTCCAGATAGGGCAACACCACCGGCACCGTTTCGTTCCACCAGGGCAAGCCGCGCAGGTTGGGCTGCTCGCGGTCATAGTCGCGCCCGGCCAGGTGCATGCGGGCCAGCATCGCGCCGACGGCCGCGCAATGGCCCGGTTGCGGCGCCAGCTGGCTCTTGCCGTCCAGCCGGTTGACGACGGCAGCCGGTTTGCCACAGACGGTGTGCAGGATGTCGCCGTCGCGGTTGGCGGCCGGGTCCGGCACCGGAATGCCGCGGTGGGCCAGGTGTTTCATCAGGTGCAGGTAAAACGGCAGCTGCTGCGCGGTCAGCCGCTCGAACAGCGTCAGCACCCAGTCGCCCTGGTCGGTGGTGGCGAAATAGTTGGTGTTCTCGATGCCGCCTTCAATGCCGCGCAGGCTCTTGAGGGTGCCCAGATTCAGGGCCGTCAGGAGGCGCTGGGCCTCGTCCGGGGAAACTTCGGTGAAAACGGCCATCGGTTGTCAGGCCACTGCGGCCGCGGCAGTGGGGTGCCAGGACCGGTCAGGGCAATAATAATCTGTAAAAAACAATAGCAAGAAGCGACCTTTTCACGCTGGGTATTGGCACTTTTTATCGCTGAAACGCGGGTGCGGAGCCCGGGGCGGACGATCGGCCGTCATTGTAGGGGTGCAAGGCCCCAGGCTGCGGCGGGCCCATGCACAATGCGCCCATGACCGACAAGAAGACCCTGCTGCTGGTGGACGGCTCCAGCTACCTCTACCGCGCGTTCCACGCCATGCCCGACCTGCGCGCCGTGCCGGGCGACCCCGCCAGCCCGGCCACCGGCGCCATCCGCGGCATGATCAACATGATGCAGTCGCTGAAGAAGGACGTGCGCGCCGACTACGCCGCCTGTGTGTTCGACGCCTCCGGCCCGACCTTCCGCGACGCGATCTACCCTGCCTACAAGCAGCAGCGCAGCCCCATGCCCGACGACCTGCGCGCGCAGATTGCGCCCATCCACGAGGTGGTGCGCCTGCTGGGCTGGACGGTGCTGGACGTGCCTGGCGTCGAGGCCGACGACGTGATCGGCACCCTGGCCGTGACGGCGGCCGCGCAGGGGGTGGAGGTGGTCATCTCCAGCGGCGACAAGGACCTGGCCCAGCTGGTGAACGAGCACATCACCATCATCGACACCATGAACGGCAAACGCCGCGACCTGGCCGGTGTGGAGGCCGAATTCGGCGTGCCCGCCCGGCTGATGGTCGATTTCCAGACCCTGGTGGGCGACGCCGTGGACAACGTGCCCGGTGTGGAAAAGGTCGGCCCCAAGACGGCGGCCAAGTGGCTGCAGGAACACGGCTCGCTGGACGCGCTGGTCGCCAGGGCCGACAGCATCAAGGGCGTGGCCGGCGAGAACCTGCGCAAGGCGCTGCCCTGGCTGCCCACCGGCCGGCAGCTGCTGACCATCAAGACCGACTGCGACCTGTCGGGCTGGCTGCCCGCATTGCCTGCTCTCGAATCCATAGCGTTCAGTGACCAGAATACGCTGGGTCTGAAGAATTTTTACGAGAAATTCGGCTTCAAGGGCCTGGCGAAGGCGCTGGGGGGCGGCGAAGGCACCACGTCCGCCCGCGCGGAGCCGGTCGAAGCCCTACGGCACGCTTCGCCGGAGCGGGACCTGTTCTCCGACCCGCTGGCTGAAACCACCGCGCCACCCGCGCCCGCCCGCGACACCCGCTACGACACCGTCCTGACCTGGCCGGACTTCGAGCGCTGGCTGGCGAAGGTCGAAGCCGCCGAGCTGGTGGCGCTGGACACCGAGACCACCTCGCTGGACGAGATGAAGGCCGAGATCGTCGGCATCAGCCTCAGCGTGACCCCGGGCGAGGCCGCCTACATCCCGTTGCGCCACGCCGGGCCGGAGGCGCCCGCGCAGCTGCCCTTTGACGAGGTGCTGGCGCGCCTGAAGCCCTGGCTGGAGGACGCCACGCGCCCCAAGCTGGGCCAGCACGTCAAGTACGACCGGCATGTGTTGGCCAACCACGGCATCGAGGTGCAGGGCTACGCCCACGACACCATGCTGCAAAGCTATGTGCTGGAAGTGCACAAGCCCCACGGCCTGGCCAGCCTGGCCGAGCGTCACCTGGGCCGCAGCGGCATCAGCTATGAAGACCTGTGTGGCAAAGGCGCGCACCAGATTCCGTTTGCCCAGGTGCCGGTGGACAAGGCCGCGCAATACTCCTGCGAAGACGCCGACCAGACGCTGGACGTGCACCGTGCCCTGTGGCCGCAGTTGCTGGCGCAGGACAAGCTGCGCGCCATCTACGAACTGGAGATCGCCAGCAGCGAGGTGCTCTACCGCATCGAGCGCAACGGCGTGCTGATCGACGCGCCCACACTGGCGGCGCAAAGCCACGAGCTGGGCCAGCGCATCCTGGCGCTGGAGCAAGACGCCTACGCCATCGCCGGCCAGCCTTTTAACCTCAGCAGCCCCAAGCAGCTGGGCGAAATCTTCTTCGACAAGCTCGGCCTGCCGGTCATCAAGAAAACCGCCACCGGCGCGCGCAGCACCGACGAAGAGGTGCTGGAAAAGCTGGCCGAAGACTACCCGCTGCCCGCCAAGATCCTGGAGCACCGCTCGCTGTCCAAGCTCAAAGGCACCTACACCGACAAGCTGGCCCAGATGGCGCTGCCGCGCACCGGCCGGGTGCACACCCACTACGCGCAGGCCGTGGCGGTGACCGGGCGCTTGTCCAGCAATGACCCCAACCTGCAGAACATCCCCATCCGCACCGCCGAGGGCCGGCGCGTGCGCGAGGCCTTTGTGCCGCCGGCGGGCTGCGTGATCGCCAGCGCCGACTACAGCCAGATCGAGCTGCGCATCATGGCCCACCTCTCGGGAGACGAAGCCCTGCTGGCCGCGTTCCGCCAGGGGCAGGACGTGCACCGCGCCACCGCGTCGGAAGTGTTTGGCGTGGCGCCGGACCAGGTCAGCAGCGAGCAGCGCCGCTACGCCAAGGTGATCAACTTCGGCCTGATCTACGGCATGAGCAGCTTCGGCCTGGCCAAAAACCTGGGCATCGAAACCAAGGCCGCCGCGGCGTGGATCGACCGCTACTTCCAGCGCTACCCCGGCGTGAAACGCTACATGGACGAGACCCGCGCCCAGGCCAAGGCCCAGGGCTATGTGGAAACCGTGTTCGGCCGCCGCCTGGTGCTGCCCGAAATCAACAGCCCCAACGGCCCCCGCCGCGCCGGCGCCGAACGCGCCGCCATCAACGCCCCGATGCAAGGCACGGCGGCGGACCTGATCAAGAAGGCCATGGTGGCCGTCCAGCACACGCTGGACGACGAACAACGCGCCACGAAGATGATCATGCAGGTGCACGACGAACTGGTGTTCGAAGTGCCCGAGGCCGAGGTGGACTGGCTCAAGACCGAAATTCCCCGCCTGATGGCCGGCGTGGCTGAACTCAGCGTGCCGCTGCTGGCCGAAGTCGGCGTGGGGGCGAACTGGGAGGCGGCGCATTGAGGGGCTTGCGACGCCGCGGGCTGATGCGGGTTTCCCCCTGCCCAACTGCGGGAACCTTGCTCCCGACAGGGTCTCATTAGTAAAGGGCCGGCGATCGGGCTTGCGGGCGCGATCATCGGTTCGTTCTTTTTCCCTCACCCATTCAGGAGACACCATGCTGCGCACCGATCAACATGCCGATTTCAACGCCCTGCTGCCCGGCACCACCACCGAAGCCGGCCCGTCGCGCCGCACGGCGCTGAAAGCGGCGCTGGGCGTGGGCTATGCGGCGTCCGCGCTGCCCATCATGGCGCAGACGGCGATCAAGACGCCGGCCGACGGGCTGACGGCGGGGGAGGTGACCATCGACGTCAATGGCTTCAAGATGCCGGCCTACCGGGCCGCGCCGGCGGGCAAGACCGGGCTGCCGGTGGTGCTGGTGCTGTCGGAGATTTTTGGCGTGCATGAATACATTGCCGATACCGCGCGGCGGTTCGCGCGGGCGGGCTACCTGGCCATTGCGCCCGAGCTGTTTGTCCGCCAGGGCGATGCGCAAAGCTATGGCGAGATGGCCAAACTGATCGCCGAGGTAATCTCCAAGGTGCCCGACGAGCAAGTGCTGGGCGATCTGGATGCCACCGTGAAATGGGCGGCCGCGAATGGCGGCAATGCAGCCAAACTGGGCGTGACCGGCTTTTGCTGGGGTGGGCGTCAGACCTGGCTGTATGCGGCGCACAACCCGGCGGTGAAGGCGGGGGTGGCCTGGTACGGCCGCCTGGTCGGTGCGCAGAGCCCGTTGAACCCGCGTCACCCGGTGGATGTCGCGGCCCGGCTGAACGGCCCGGTGCTGGGCCTGTATGGGGCCGCTGATACCGGTATCCCGCTTGACACGGTCGATAAGATGAAAGCGGCACTGGCGGCCGGCAACGCGGCGGCCAAGGCGTCACAGTTTGTGGTGTACCCTGACGCGCCGCACGCCTTTCATGCCGACTATCGCCCGAGCTTCCGCAAAGAACCGGCCGAAGACGGCTGGAAGCGGGCCCTGGCCTGGTTTGCGCAGCACGGCGTGGCCTGATTCCACCGGATTCAGCCGCACGGGCCGCCTTCGGGCGGCTTTTTGGTCTTTTTGAAGGTTTTTTGGCCGATACCCAGCGGTATCTGGTCGCCTTCAGCTACGTTATTGATAGTGTTTCAGGCGGAATTGTGGACCTTTTGCGTTGACAGAGCCGGACGAATCCGGACAATCTCGCGTCAAAAAATCGGGTTCCAGGGAGGAAACGCATGAAAAAGTGGGCCATCGCCTTTCTGGGCGCAGCCATTGTGGCGTTGGGCCTGTCGTTTTGGTTCAGCAACGCGCGGGTACAGATCCAAGGGCCCTCGGCGTTGGCAGTGATGGATGATGGCAGTGTCTGGCTGTCGGTCGACCATGAGTTGTGGCGTCTGTCGCCCGAAGGGCAGCTTCTGGAGAGGCTGAGCGTCGCGCAGTTGGGAATCGCCGGGCGTGTAGGTGCGCTGGTTCGCGACCCGGCCGGTCGCCTTGCACTGGGCATTCGTGACGTCGAAACCCTGGCCCTGTTCGACCCCTCGACCCGGCGTGTGACCGGCAGCATTCGGCCGCAGTGGCCTGATTCACTGGCCCGTCACGGCAGCCGGGCCATTTACTTTGCCTTCGCGGCCGATGGCCGCCTGGCTATTGCGACCGGGGGCGGCCATGCGGTGGCGCTGTTCGGGCCCGATGGTCGCTACATCGCGCGCACGGCGCCCGGCCTGTACGAATTCACCAATGGGTTGTGGTGGGCCGGCGATACGCTGTGGACGACCAACACGAATGCCTTCACGCTGGTGGCGCTGACGACACCGGAACTGGCGCCGCGCCAGCAGCTGCGCTTGCCGTCGGGGCTTGGAGGCAGTTTTCTCGCCATGGCGCAGCCCTCGCGCGGCACGCCGCGCGACAGTGGGACGGAAGACGCGCCGCTGGCGTCGCTGGTGCGTTTTGGCGGCGACATGCGTCGGGGGCGCATCGTCGATGTGTTCGCCGATGGAACCGAACGTGAATTCGAGGGCTCGGCTGGCATGGAGGTCCGCGACCTCGCGTGGCAGGGCCGGGTCCTGCTGGCGGTCGACGGCGCACCGTTTGCGCTACGCCGCTTCGGCGCCGACGGCAAGGCGCTGGCGCCTTTCGGCGACGCAGCGTTTGTCAAGGCTTTGGCCGAGTTGCAACACGCCAAAGACCGCTACCGGCTGGCCTACCTGCTGGCGCTGGGGTCTGCCCTGGTGCTGTTTGGTGCTGGATTTGTGCTGGCGCTGGTGCAACAAAAACGCGAGCGCCGGGCTCGCGGGGAACGGATTCTGTCGGCCGCCGAATGCGGTATGCCGCCGGCGACCTGGCAGACCCAGCTGCTCTCTGCGGGCGTGTTCGGTGCCGTCGTGATGCTGTTGCTGGCGCTTTTGGCGGTGACCGCGCTCGTATCGGGCTCGCCGCTGGCGCTCGCCGGGGTTGCCTTGCTGGTGGCGCCGTGGCTGACCGGACGCGCCGTAGCATGGCTGGCCCGGAGGCCGGACATGGAGCCGATTCTTAACCACGCCGGCCTGCAGCGCCTGCCGTCGCCCGGCCTTGCCGCCACGTTGGAGCCCCAGGAGCGGGTACGTGAGGTGATCATGCTGATGCGCAGCATGAATGGCCAACTGCTGGTGTTGACGACGCAACGGCTCCTTTTGTTCGGAGCCAACAAGCTGGAAGTGCAACTGAGGCAATCTCTGGCACTCGATGGGCTTGGGCGGGTGTCCCTGCGCCGGGCGTCGAAAGCATCGGCCGGGTGGCGTGTGCTGGCGTGGATTTCCGCGGCACAGGCCTACTTGCGGGTCACCGATCGCGCCGGCCAGGTCTTTGCCGAGGGCTTGTCCCACTCGCCTCGCACCGCCCGTCGAGTGGCCGAACTGCTGTCGATGCGACGGCCCCGGGCGGGTGGGGTGGGGGCCGATCGGGTTGAAGACCCCACCCCCGGGCCGTCGTCCGTGAGGGGTCCGACCGCTGGGACGGTCGCCGCGCGAGGTGACTGGCGACCAGTGCTCGCGTCGCTGCTGCTACCCGGGCTGGGCCAGTGGATGCAGGGACGCGGACGCAGTGCCCTGTTGTTTTTTATTCCTGCAGCGTTCGTGGCGGTCGGGGGGGTCATCCCGCTGGTCTGGACACTGGCCGGACCGCGTGCGGCGGTGGACCCGTCGATGGCGCTGCAGGTGGTGGGCGTCCAGGCGCTGGTGGCTTTGCTGTCCGCTTGGGACAGCTGGAACCTGCGCAAGCCCTAAGATGACGCCTTTTCCGGCCGTCCGGCATTTGGATGGCACCGCCGGTGCGCCGGGTGGGGTGGCAGAAGCTCCGGAATCGAATTCCCTGTACAAAATGGCCGATACCTACAAGAAATCGGTCTTCTAAAGCTATGGCATTAATAGCGATTCTGGTCGGCACCCTGGTGGCCGGCATTGGCAGTGTGTGGCTGGCGGCGCTGCTGAGCTTTGGCGCGCTGGCGCGCTACACGCAGCACATGCTCAGTCTGGCCGCGGGTGCGCTGCTGGCGACCGCGTTCATGCATTTGTTGCCCGAGGCGTTCGAGAGCCAGGCGGGTGCGCACGATCTTTTTCTGGTGCTGCTGGTGGGGCTGGTGTTCTTTTTCCTGCTGGACAAGGCCGAGCTGTGGCATCACGGCCATGAGCACCACCATGGGCCCGCGCCGCGCCACCCTGCGCACGACCACGCGCACGCTCACGGTGACGCACACGACCCTGTGCACGCCCATCACCATGCCGGGCAGCACGCCCATGTCCACGCCCATGTCCACGCCCTGGCGCCGGACGGCCGGTCAACCCACGGTCACCGCCCCGGCAGCTGGGCGGTGCTGGCCGGCGACAGCGTGCACTGCTTTGGCGACGGCATTCTGATCGCGTCGGCCTTTGTGGCGGATCTGCGCCTGGGGGTGATTGCGGCGCTGGCCGTGCTGGCGCACGAGGTGCCGCACCATATGGGGGACCTGGTCGTGTTGCGCGGCGGCAGTGGCGGCGACCGGCGCATGGCCGTGGTCAAGGTGTCCCTGGCCGGTGCGGTGACCGCGCTGGGCGGGCTGGTGGGCTATGCCCTGGTGGGGCAGTTGCACGACTGGCTGCCGTATTTTCTGGTGGTGGCCAGCAGCAGCTTCATCTATGTGGCGCTGGCCGATCTGATTCCGCAGCTGCAAAAGCGCCTGACCACCCGCGAAACCGCCGCGCAGGTGGCCTGGCTGGTGGCGGGCATTGCTCTGGTGACCGTGGTCAGCGGACTGGCGCACAGCCATTGAGCCGTGCAGCCAGGTACGGTGCGGATGGCGGTGGCCCGCGCCGTGCCTTGCGCCGGCTCAGTTCACCATCACCAGCTTGCCCATGACCCCGCGTGAGCCCATGTGGGCGTAAGCGGCTTTCAGCTCGCTCATGGGCATGGTGCGGTCGATCACCGGTTTGACCTTGCCTTCGCCATACCAGCGGGCCAGCTCCATCATCATCGCGGCGTTGGCCTGGGGCTCGCGGCGGGCGAAATCGCCCCAGAACACCCCGACGATGGACGCACCCTTGAGCAGCGCCAGGTTCAGGGGCAGGGACGGGATCGGGCCGCTGGCAAAGCCCACCACCAGGTAGCGGCCGCGCCAGGCGATGGAGCGGAAGGCCGGCTCGGCAAAGTCGCCGCCCACCGGGTCGTAGATCACGTCCGGGCCTTTGCCGTCGGTCAATGCCTTGAGCGCGTCGCGCAGGTTTTCGCGGCTGTAGTTGATGGTGGCGTCGGCGCCGATGCGGGCGCACAGCGCGCACTTATCGTCGGTGGAGGCGGCGGCGATCACTTTTGCGCCGGCTGCCTTGGCGATCTGGATGGCGGCGGTGCCCACGCCGCCGGCCGCGCCCAGCACCAGCACGGTTTCACCGGCCGTGAGCTGCGCACGGTCCACCAGCGCGTGGTGGCTGGTGGCGTAGATCATGATGAAGGCAGCGGCGTCCACGGCCGGAAAACCGGGTGGCAGCGGCATGCACAGCGCCGCCTTGGCCAGCGTGTGGGTGCCAAAGCCGCCAGTGCCCGACAGGCAGGCCACCCGCTGGCCCACCGCCAGGCCCTTCACGCCGTCACCCACCGCCTCGATGACACCGGCGTATTCCGAGCCGGGGACGAACGGCAGGGGCGGCTTCATCTGGTATTTGTTCTGCACGATCAGCAGATCCGGGAAGTTCAGGCTGGCCGCTTCGATGCGGATCAGCACCTCGCCGGCGCCCGGCGCGGGCGTGGGCAGTTCTTTCCAGGTCAGGGCGTCGACGCCCACGGGGTTTTCGCAAAGCCAAGCGTGCACGGGCCAGTCTCCAGCAGAGGGTGAAAAAGGGCCGCATGATAGGGCGCGGCCCATGGGCGGCAATGTCCCCTGCGGGACCAAACGACGGCGCGGGCGCGCGCTTCTACAATGGGCCGCTTCCCGTGGCGGCATTTATTCATGAAGATTCTGATCTGCAATGACGACGGCTACCAGGCGCCAGGCATCGTGGCGCTTTATGAGGCCCTGAAACCCCTTGGGGATGTCGAGGTGGTGGCGCCGGAGCACAACAACAGCGCCAAGTCCAACGCGCTGACGCTCAATGCGCCGCTGTATGTGCACCGGGCGGCCAACGGCTTCCGCTACGTCAACGGTACCCCGGCGGACTGTGTGCACATTGCGCTGACCGGCCTGCTGGGCTATCGGCCCGATCTGGTGGTCAGCGGCATCAACAACGGCGCCAACATGGGTGACGACACCATCTATTCCGGCACCGTGGGCGCGGCGATGGAGGGTTACCTGTTCGGCATTCCGGCGATCGCGTTTTCTCAGATTGAAAAAGGCTGGGCGCATATCGACGCCGCCGCGGCCAAGGCGCGTGAACTGGTGCAGCAGTGTGCGGCCGGCGGCTTGATCGGCCGCGCGCCCTGGCTGCTGAATGTGAACATTCCCAATCTGCCGCTGGAGCAGATCCGGCCGCTGAAGGTGGTTCGGCTGGGCCGGCGCCATGCCGCCGAGCCGGTGATCACCCAGGTCAGTCCGCGCGGTGAGACCATGTACTGGATCGGTGCCGCCGGCCCGGCGCTGGACGAAGCGGAAGGCACCGACTTCCATGCCAGCGATCACGGCCATGTGGTGATGACCCCGCTGAAGGTCGATCTGACCGATCACGACCGGCTGGCCTGGTGGGCGCAGGCGGCCGCTGCGCTGCAGACCGGCGGGCAGGGCGGGGCATGACGGCGCGCCGCCCCGGTTTTCCGGCACGGCTCGATCTGCAGTCCGGGCGGCCGCGTCCGGCGACGCCAGCCGGTGGTGCGGTGCCGCAGCGCGGGGCTGCCGCCCCGTCCGCTTCAGTGCACAAGCCCGCATCGACCGCTGCCGTGGGCCGGGTGTTGCCGGCGCCCGTCGCTTTGGCGATACCGCGAGGGCTGGGCATGGACTCGGCGGCCGTGCGCAACCGCATGGTGCAGAAAATCGCTGCCGGTGGCATTGACGACGCTGCGGTGCTGGCCGCGTTGCAGGCCGTGGAGCGGCACCGGTTTGTTGACTCCGCGCTGGTCAATCAGGCCTATGAAGACACCAGCCTGCCGATCGGGCTGGAGCAGACCATTTCCAAACCCAGTGTCGTCGCGCGGATGTTGTCGCTGTTGCGCGCCGGTCTGGTGACGGGGGATGGGCCCATGGGCGGCCGGCTGCTTGAGATTGGCACCGGCTGCGGCTATCAGGCTGCGGTGATGAGCCACCTGGCGACAGAGGTCTACAGCATCGAGCGCTTGCGTGGCCTGCACGAGCGCGCGCGCGAGAACCTGCGCCCGTTCCGGCTGGCCAATGTGCATCTGATTTTCGGTGACGGCATGGCGGGCTTTGCCCAGGGTGCCCCCTACGCCGGCATTGTGGCGGCGGCCGGCGGCGAGGCGGTGCCGCAGGCCTGGCTGGACCAGCTGGCCGTGGGCGGACGTCTGGTGGCGCCGCTGGTCACGGCGACCGGGCAACAGGCGCTGGTGGTGATCGATCGGCAGGCCCAGGGATTCAGCCGCCGGGTGCTGGAGGCGGTGCATTTTGTCCCCCTAAAATCCGGCATCGCATGAAGGGACTGGACCGTATGACAACAAGCAAGCCGGGATTTGGGGTGCGCTTTGGCGCCGTGGTGCTGCTGGCAGTAGTGCTGGCCGCCTGCTCCAGCCCCACCCGCAACCGCGCGCCGGTGGAAGAGCGTGCCCCGACCACGCGCACCCCCGCCGGGGCGGTTGCCGCCCCGGTTGGCGCACCCGCCGGAGCAGCGGCAACACCCGCCGGATCCGCCCTGGCGGGCGCCGAGGCGCCGCCGCGATTGCCGCCCGGTGCCGAAAACGCCGGCAAGCCCGGTTACTACACCGTGCGTCCCGGCGATACCCTGATCCGCATCGGGCTGGAAACCGGCCAGAATTGGCGCGACATTGTGCGCTGGAACAATCTGGACAACCCGAACCTGATCGAAGTTGGGCAGGTGTTGCGCGTGGCTCGCCCCACCGGCAACGAGCCTTCGGTGGCCGCAGTGGCCACCGCCCCGGGGGTCGAGGGGGGCGTGGTGACCCGGCCGGTGGCGCCACCAGCGGCGGTGGCGTCCGGTGCCTTGCCCGCGCCGGCCACCCGCCCGGCGAGCGCGCCGGCAACGGCTGCGGCGCCCGCCACCGCCACTGCTGCGGCTCCGGCGCCGGCGCCGGCGTCATCCGCTGCGGCGGGCGAGGACGAGCCCGGTTTCATCTGGCCGGCAGCGGGCACGGTGGTGGCCCCGTTTGACGATCCGCGCAACAAGGGCATCGGTATTGCCGGCAAAGCGGGCGACGCGGTCGTCGCTTCCGCCGATGGAAGGGTGGTCTACGCGGGCGCCGGGTTGCGCGGATACGGCAATCTCATCATCCTCAAGCACAACAACACCTACCTCACGGCCTACGCCCACAACCAGACGCTGCTGGTCAAGGAAGACCAGACCGTGCGCAAAGGTCAGAAGATCGCCGAGATGGGCAGCTCTGACGCAGACCGCGTCAAGCTGCATTTCGAGGTGCGGCGCCAGGGCAAGCCGGTCGACCCGCTCAAGCACCTGCCGACGCGCTGAGGGGCGCGCCGGGCTTGGCCGGGGCGGGGCGGGGCGCCAGGGGACATTCGCTTTTTCGCGAGGGCTTCAGCGCCCGCGCAGGGCGGCTTCCCGCGCCTCGGTCACGGCCTGGGCGAGGTCGATCACCGCCATCGCGTAATAGCTGCTCCAGTTGTAGCGGGTCAGGGCGTAGAAATTTTCGGTACCGGCGACGTAGCTGGGTGGTGCCGCACCGTTTTGCAGCTCGATCAGCGCCAGCGGGCCGGTGTGGCTCAGGGCCGGCCCTTCGAGCACGGCGCCCAGGCTCTGGAAACGGTCCACACTGAAGCTGGGCAGGATGTCGGGCGCCAGCAGGGTGTCCAGATTCAGGCGGCTGTCGTCAAATCGTACGGGGTAGTGGGTCGGCATGCCGGTGATCCAGTTGAAGCCCTGGAAATATGCGGCCACCGAGCCAATGGCATCCGCCGGGCTGTTCCACAGATCGATCTTGCCGTCGCCATCGAAGTCGGTCGCGTAGCGCACCCAGCTGGAGGGCATGAACTGGGGCAGACCCATGGCGCCGGCGTAGCTTCCGCGGGGCTCCAGCGGGTCCATGCCGGACCGGTGGCACAGGCTGAGGAATTGCTCCAGTTCATCGCGAAAAAAGGCCTGGCGCGCCGCAGCCCGGGGATGGGCCTGCGGGAAGTCGAACGCCAGAGTGGCCAGCGCGTCGATGACGCGGAAGTTGCCGGTCTGGCGGCCGTACAGGGTCTCGACGCCGATGATGCCTACGACCACGGCGGCGGGCACACCGTATTGCGCCTCGGCCCGGGCCAGGGTGTCCTGGTGGGCCTGCCAGAAGGCGCTACCGGCCTGGATGCGCACCGGGTCAATGAACCGGCTGCGGTAGGCCGCCCAGTTCTTGGCGGTGCCGACGGGGGGCGGCAGGACCAGGCGGGTGATGACCGGCTGTTTGCGCGCCGATGCCAGGGCCCGGCGTACCCAGTCGGGGTCCAGACTGCGGCGGCTGGCCAGGTCGTCCGCCAGGGCCATGACCTCGGCGCGGCTGGCATACGGCACCCCCGTATCGGCCCGAAGCGGCTGTGTCGCCTTGGGGCGGGCCTTTTTAGCGGGTTTTTTGTCAACAGCCAGCGTGGAAAGGTGAGTTGATGCTATCAAAAACGCAGTAACCAAAGGCAGGCTGCGGAGCAGACGAGAAATCATGGCGTGAGACGGGGCAGTTGGCGGAAGGCCTGTTCCAGTGCGGAAAGTTGCTCGCGATGGGGGGTGGCGGGCGCGTAGCGGTAACGGTCCATGCGGTCGAGCCACGTGGCCCAGGCCGCTGCGCGCTGGGCATCGATCGGGGCGACAGCCTCCGCGGGCGCAGGGGTGACCGCGTCGGCCCGTGGGGTCAGGCGGCGCGCGATCTCGCGCGGGGGGCATTGCGGGGGCAGGCTCAGTCCGCTCTTGCGCAGTTGCGCGCTGGCGCGCGCCAGAAGCCGCAACCAGGGGTCGTGCCGGCTGCGTTCCCAGCGGGCCCAGACCACACCGACCAGTGCGGCCAGGGCCAGCAGTCCCGCCAGCACCTTGCCCAGGTCCTGCCAGCTCGGTGATTCGAAGCCGATGTTGCGCAGCAGATCGAGCTGGCGGCTTTGGCTGTAGTTCAGCACCCACTGGTTCCAGCGGTTGTTGACCGCCTCCCAGGTGGCCCGCAGTTGCTGGGCCAGGCCCGGGCTCAATGTGGCGATGGCTCCGCCGATGACGCCCTGGGGCGCCACCAGCCGTTCGAACGCGCCGGTGCGCCCCGGGGCAACCGCACTGGTCGGGTCGACCCGCACCCAGCCCTGGCCGGCGAGCCAGACCTCGGCCCAGGCGTGCGCATCGCTCTGGCGGATGGTCCAGTAGCCGTCGATCGGGTTGATCTGTCCACCCTGGTAACCGGTGACCACCCGGGCGGGGATGTCCAGCGCCCGCATCAGGATGACAAACGCGGAGGCAATGTGTTCGCAGAAGCCGGCCCGGGTGTCGAACCAGAATTCGTCGGCACTGTGGATGCCGGTGACGCCCGGTTCCAGGGTGTACGTGTAGCCGCCCGTGCGCAATCGATCCAGGACGCGGCGAACGATGGCGGCGGGGTTGTCCCCCGCAGCGGCGGCTTCCCGGCGGATATCGAGCGCGAGCTGCAGGGTCCGCGGATTGAAGCCACTGGGCAGCTCCAGTTCGTCGAGCAGGCGCGGCTGTGTCGCCCGGTCGGACATGACCGGGCCGTAGGCGAACTGGGGATGGCTCTCGCCCCGGTAACGCAGGATGTCGGTGACCGGGCGCGAGACCATCCATTGCAGATCGCGGGTTTGTGTCGCGACCAGACCGCCGGGTAGCTGGGGGGGCTGGCTGGCTGCTTCGAGCAGGAAAATCCACGGGCGGCTGCTTGGCTCCAGCGTGACTTCATAGCGCACGGCCGGGCCCTGCAGGCGCAGTCCGGCTGCGGGACTGTCAGGGCCGTAGCGCCAGGGCTCATCCCGGCGTGGTTGCCACTCGCGCCCGTCGAACCGCGACAGCACCGGGCCGCGGAAGTAGAGGTCACTCTGCGCGGGCGGGGGGCCGTCGAACCGCAGGCGCATGGCGATGGTCTCATCCAGGGCCAGCTTGGCGATGGTGCCCACCTGCATGCTGGCCGACAGGCCACTGCGACCCGTCAATGCATCACCTGGTATGCCCCACAGCGGCGCCAGGCGCGGGAACAGGGCGAACAGGACGGCCATGATCGGAGCGCCCAACAGGGCCATGCGACCGGCAACGCGGATCGACCGGATCAGCGGCGGCCGGCCCACCGGCATGTGGGCATTGACCACCGCCGCCAGCAAACCCAGCAGGGCAACGAGCATGGCCGCGGCGGTCAGCAGGGATTGCGAGAAGAAAAAGTTGGTGAGCATCGTGAAGAAGCCCAGAAAGAAGATCACGAAGGCGTCGCGCCGCGCGCGCAGCTCCAGGGTCTTGAGCGCCAGCAGGACCACGATCAGCGTCACGCCGGCATCGCGTCCCAGCACCGTCCGGTGCGTGGCGACTGTGGCCGCGATGGTCACCACCAGCAATGCCAGGAGCCACCAGCGCCCCGGCAGGGGCCGGGCCTGCCAGGCCAGCCAGCCGCGCCAGGTCAGCATGGTCGCCGCCAGCGCGACACACCAGACCGGCAGGTTTGGCACCTGCGGCAGGACCACCCAGGCAATGACGCCCAGCAGGAACAAGGTGTCGCGTGTGTCGCGGGGCAGCGCGTGGAGACGGTTCAGCACAGTGCCAGTGCCTCCAGGCAGCGCAGCCGGTGGGCGGTGCCGGTGTCCGGGCGGATTTCGCGGCCGGGCAGTCGCAGGCCATAGGCCTGGCCCAGCCGGTCGGCCAGCAACACCCAGGCGCACAGGCGCGACAGCCGCGCTTCGATGTCGGAGACCCCCGTGCCGGTGAAATCCAGCCACAGTTCGTGATACTGGCTGGCCTGCTGATCGCGGCTGACCAGTTCCTGCGAGCGGGCGAATTTCTTCCAGACGACCAGTTTGACCGGGTCGCCGCGCTGATAGGCGCGTACGCCGTCGAATTCGCCGCTGCTCTGGCGGCGGCTGGCCGCACCACCGCCGGCGCGGGCTTCGCCGGGTGGCAGAGGTGGCGGCCGCAGTTCGGCGCGCGGGTAGACCAGGATCGGGCTGGCCGGTCGCCATACCGTCCAGACCCGGAAGGTCCCGAGCGGATAGCGTGTTTCAGCGGTCAGTGTGGGCACGGGCTGCAGACCGCGCCGCTGCGGGGTGAAGGCAACCTGCACCGTGGCGCTGCCCTGGCCGGGAACATCGACCCAGGCCCAGCGGTCGCTGCCGACCACGGCCAGACCGATGGCCGGGCGGTCGCCCGGTCGTTCACTGCTGAGCCGCAGTTCCAGGGGTGAGGCGGTGCCTGCAAAGGCAGGTGCCGGCGGCGTCATGTGCAAGACCAGCCCACGCAGGTTGTTGTGGCACACATGCATTCCCACCACCGCGCTGCCGGCCAGCAGGAAGGTCAGCAGGTAGCCCAGATTGAGCTGGTAGTTGATCGAGCCGACCAGCAACACGGCCAGGGTCAGTGCCAGCATGAATCCCGGCCGGGTCGGCAGGATGTAGACGTTGCGCTGCGTCAGCGTCAGGGTATCGGTGCGACGCAGTCGCGATTCGAACCACTGCTGCATCCGCTGCCGCACGGGCACGAAAGGCCGCCAGCGTGGGCCGGCCAGCGGGGGATCGACAGGCGCGTTGTCCGACATCGCTGGAAGCGGGCCGTTTGCTCAGCGCAGGGGTACCGCGTCAATCAGGGCGCGCACCTGCTCCACCGAGCCGCGGCCGGCATCGCTGACCGGAATCAGGCGGTGGGCAACACACTGCGGCAGGATGGCCTGCACGTCGTCCGCGGCGGCGTAGTCGCGCCCGGCCAGCAGTGCCTGCGCGCGCGCCGCACGCACCAGTGCAATGCCGGCGCGGGGTGAAAGCCCCTGCAGGAACCAGCGCCCGTTGCGCGTGGCTTCGATCAGGTCCTGAACATAGTCCAGCAGGGCGGGCGAAACATGGACGGCCAGCACGGCTTGCTGCAGGGTGTGCAGCGAGGCAGGGTCCAGCAGCGCTGCAAGTTGCTCGACCATCTGGCGGCGGTCGCTTCCGGCCAGCAGATCGCGTTCGGCTGCGCGATCGGGGTAGCCCAGCGAAACCCGCATCAGGAAACGGTCGAGCTGGGATTCGGGCAGGGCGTAGGTGCCCAACTGGTCGTGGGGGTTTTGGGTGGCAATGACGAAAAAGGGTGAGGGCAGGGGACGGGTTTCGCCTTCCACACTGACCTGCTTTTCTTCCATGGCCTCCAGCAGCGCGCTTTGGGTCTTGGGGCTGGCACGGTTGATCTCGTCGGCCAGCAGCACCTGCGCGAACACCGGACCGGGATGGAAGACAAAAGCTTCCCGGCCGCGGTCGAAAACCGAAACTCCGGTGAGATCGCTGGGCATGAGGTCGGCCGTGAACTGCACCCGTGAGAATTGCAGACCCAGTGTTCGCGCCAGAGCATGGGCCAGGGTGGTTTTGCCGACGCCGGGGACGTCTTCGATCAGCAGGTGGCCACCCGCCAGCAGACAGGCCAGGCTGTCGCTGACCTGGGCCGATTTGCCGACCATCACCGTGTTAAGCTGGTTCAGAACCAGCCTGAGTGTGTGCTGTGTATCCATGGCACGACGTTACCCGAAAAACGAGTCCTCGATGCGTCCTACCGGTCTATTTACCCATGCCGACTGTCTGCGCCACGAAATGGGCGCCGGGCATCCCGAATGCCCCGACCGCCTGGTCGCGATCGAAAAACGCCTGCGCGCCGCGCATTTCGGTGACCGTCTGCTCTGGCGGGAAAGCAATCCCGCATCATTGACGGACGTCGAGCTGGCGCACGATCGGTTCCATGTCGCGGCACTGCGGGGTTTGACCGAGGTGCTGCGAGAGGAAATCGACGCGGGTGGGCCAACCCACACCCCGGTTGATCCGGACACGACGCTCAATATCCACACCTGGGACGCAGCGCTGGCCGCCGCGGGCGCCGCCTTGGACGCGACCGATGCGGTGATCGCCGGTGAAATGAGTCGCGCTTTTTGCGCCGTCCGCCCACCCGGCCACCACGCCACCCGCGAGAAGGCCATGGGTTTTTGCTTTTTCAACAATGTGGCGATTGCCGCCCGGTATGCGCTGGACCGGCACGGGCTGGAGCGCGTGGCGATCGTGGACTTCGATGTCCACCACGGCAATGGCACGGAAGATATTGTGGCGGGCGACGACCGCATCCTCATGTGTGGCTTCTATCAGCACCCGTTCTATCCCGTCGGCGGCTCCCGGTCGAACGCGGCCAACCTGATCAACATGCCGGTCCCGGCCTACACTTCGGGCATGGACATCCGGGAGCTCATCGACGTGATGTGGCTGCCGCGCCTGGAGCGGTTTCGGCCCCAGATGCTGTTCATCAGCGCCGGCTTCGATGCCCACCGCGACGACGACCTGGGCCAGCTTGGGCTGGTCGAGGCGGACTATGCCTGGATCACTCACCGACTGGTCGATATTGCCGACCGCCACGCCCACGGACGTGTTGTCAGCTGCCTGGAGGGGGGCTACAACCTGAACGCTCTGGCGCGCAGTGTCGAGGCGCACGTGGCGGCACTGGCGGGCGCCTGAGCGGCGCCTTTCGGGGATTTACGGGATCGTCGCATTTTGGGCCAGAATGCGCGGATGAACCTCGAATCACCCGTTTCCCGTTCACCGGCCGCAGCGGAGGCGCCGGAGCTTTTGCACGCCAGCGATTCGCGCGGAGTCCACACAATTACGCTCAATGCCCCTAGGTCGTTGAATGTGCTCGGTGAATCCATGCTGGCATCTTTGCAGTCCGCCCTGGATGGCGTGCGTGACGACCCGCGCGCGCGGGTCGTCGTCCTGGCTGCGACCGGCAAGGCCTTCTGTGCCGGGCACAACCTGCGCGAAATGAAGGCCCGCCCGGAGCTGGCCTACTATCAGGACTTGTTTGCTCGGTGTTCCCGGCTGATGCTGTCCATCCAGAAGCTCCCGGTACCGGTGATTGCACGGGTGCAGGCGGTGGCGGCGGCCGCCGGGTGTCAGCTGGTGGCCCAATGTGACCTGGCGGTTGCCGCCGACACGGCACGGTTCGGTGTCAACGGCATTGATCTGGGCCTTTTCTGCTCCACCCCGAGCGTGCCCCTGGTGCGCTCCATCCCGCCCAAAAAAGCCCTTGAGATGCTCCTCACCGGCGGATTCCTCGATGCGCGGCAGGCGCTCGAATGCGGGCTGATCAACCGGGCCGTTGCCGAGGCTGATCTCGACCAAGCCGTTGCCGGGCTGGTGGATGCGATCCTGGACAAACCGCGGGATGCGGTTGCCATGGGCAAGGATCTGTTCTACCGTCAGCGCGAGATGGGAATTGAGGCGGCCTACCAGCTTGCGGGCCAGACCATGGCCTGCAATCTGGCCCTGGATGTGGCGCAAGAGGGTGTGCAGGCGTTCATCGACAAGCGACCAGCGTCATGGCGGGCGTGAAGCGGGTGGACGATCTGGGGGACTGGTTCGCCGCCTTGCTGCAGCCGGCTTCCCTGGTGGGGCTGGGTGCACTGGCCGTTTGTGCGCTGGCGGCCGCTGGGCTGGTCGCCCTGATGCGGCCGGCCGCCGCAGAGAAGCGCACCCGTTCGGTCCTGTTCGGGCGCCGTCTGGTTGACGGCGTACTGTTTCCCTTTTTGTGGCTGGGTCTGGCCGTCATTGCGCGGGGACTGGTGGCGCGCTACTTCCCGGCGGGTGGTGCCTTGTTTCATGTCGCAATCCCCGCCCTGATGGCACTGGCGGCGATCCGGATGGGTGTCAAGGTGCTGCATCTGGCTTTTGCGTCGACCGGATGGATCGTCGTGCTGGAGCGAACGATCTCCTGGGTCGCCTGGGGCGCCATGGTCATGTGGGTGAGTGGCCTGCTGCCCCTGGTGCTCGACGAACTTGACCAGATCACCTGGAAGGTGGGCTCATCGCATATTTCAGTCCGCACCATGATCGAGGGTGCGCTGACAGCGGGCGCCGTGCTGATTGTGGCTCTGTGGGTGTCGTCGGCGATCGAGTCGCGCCTGTTGCGCGAGGCACGGGGCGGTGACCTGTCCCTGCGGATGGCGGCAAGCAATGCGACGCGGGCTCTTCTGTTGCTGGTGGGCCTGTTGCTGGCGCTTTCCGCGGTGGGCATAGACCTGACGGCCTTGTCGGTGCTGGGCGGGGCCTTGGGTGTCGGCGTGGGCCTGGGCCTGCAGCGGCTCGCGGCCAACTATGTCAGTGGTTTTGTCATCCTTGCCGAGCGCAGCATGCGGATCGGCGACAACGTGCGGGTGGACAACTTCGAGGGACGCATCTCGGACATCAAGGCCCGCTACACCGTGATCCGCTCGATGACCGGACGCGAGGCCATTGTGCCCAACGAGCTGCTGATCACGAACCGTGTGGAGAACCTGTCCCTGGCTGACAGCCGTGTCTTGCAGACGACGGTGGTTTCGGTCGGTTACGGCAGCGATATCGCCAAAGTACGCGAATTGCTGCTGGCAGCTGCTCTACGGGAGGAGCGGGTTCTTCGTGACCCCGCCCCCACTGCATCCCTGTCCGCCTTCGGTGCCGACGGCCTGGAATTTACCTTGGGCTATTGGATTGCCGATCCCGAGAACGGCCAGCTCAATGTCCGCTCTGCCATCAACATTGCCATCCTGGAGGCGTTCCGGAGGGAGCAGGTGGAGATTCCGTTTCCGCAGCGGGTGGTTCATACCCAGCCTTCCAATTGACCTTCTACCACGTCGGGGAAACTTGAGGCCAACGCCAAACGTCCGTTCTGGGTCGGCAATTCTTAGCGCATGAACGAGGGCAGCCACAAGCTGAGGGACGGGAAGGCCATCAGGATCACCAAGGTAATGATTTGAACGATCACCATCGGCCAGACGCCCCGAAAAATGCTGATCAGGCCAACGCGGGGGAGCAGCGTATTGATCACAAACAGATTCATGCCCACCGGGGGCGAGATCAGACCGATCTGGATCACCATGACGATCAGAACCCCGAACCAGATGGGGTCAAAACCTAGGGATACCACGATCGGAAAGAACAGCGGAATGGTCAAGAGAACCATGCTCAGTTCTTCCATGACGGTCCCCAGAAGAATGTAGATGAACATCATGGCTCCAACCAGCATGATGGGCGACATGTTCAGGTGGACGATCCACTCCTTCAGATCACCCGGCATTGTTGTGAAATTGACAAAATTTGAGAACAGGTTGGCCGCGATCAATAGGGTGAATAGCATGGCGGTGGTTCGCGCGGACTCGGCGAGGATCTCGAGTAAGACCCGGACCGTGAGCGCCCGTCGCGCAAGCGCAAACAGAAATGCGCCAGCCGCACCCATCCCGGCCCCTTCTGTGGCGGTAAAGACGCCGCCATAAATGCCGCCGAGGACCACAAAAACCAACAGCAGGACGCCCCAGATACCCCGAAGCGCCGCCAAACGTTCTCGCCAGCTTGCTCTCTCACCCGCCGGCGCATGCTCGGGATCATGTGACGCCATGATGACAATACCGACCATCATGAGCAACGCGGTCAACAGACCCGGGATCACACCGGCCGCGAAAAGTTTCCCGATGTGGGTTTCCGTGACGATCCCATAAATCACCATGATCGTCGACGGGGGAATCATGATTCCCAGTGTGCCGCCCGCCGCAATGACGCCGGTCGACAAGGTGTCACTGTAGCCCAGCTTTTTCATCGACGGGTAAGCGACCTTGCTCATGGTCGCGGCAGTGGCGATGGACGAGCCGCAGATGGCTCCGAAACCGGCACAGGCCAGGATGGTCGCGTGGGCGAGCCCCCCGCGCAGGTGGCCGATGAACATGTAGGCCGCCCGGAACAATTCATGGGCCAAACCGGCGCGCGCAACAAAGTTGCCCATCAGGATGAACAACGGGATCACGGAAAGCAGATAGGCGAAACCGGTCTCATGGACGACCTGGGCTGTGCTGGCCATTGCGGGCATCCATCCCCGAGTGAGCCCCATGCCAACAATGCCGACGGTGCCCATGGCAAAAGCCAGCGGGATACGAAGCAATGCCATGACAAAGATGGCGAAAAATCCGATGAGGGCTTCGGTCACAGCGTGCCCCCGTCGCTACTAGAGTCGTTGCCACCGCTCACGATCAATGAAAGATGCACGAGACCGGTCAACGCGCACAAGATGCCCATGCCGTAGACGAACGGCGCTTTCAGGATGCCGAGTTGGGCAGTCGTCTCCCGACTTTCACTGAAGTCTCCACCGGTTCTCCACATCAGCCAGCCCAGTCCGATCAAGGCGATTGCACAGATCAGGTTGACGATGATGCGCTGAACTTTACGGACAGTGTCCGGCAGGTAGGAATCCAGTGAGTCGAACACAACATGTTCTCCGCGCAAGGAAACCAGTGGCAGCGAGGCAAATATGACCACTACCATGAGCAACTCGGTCAGTTCGAGTGATCCGGTGATGGAGTGATCGAGCAGTTTTCGGCCGCTGACGTCGAGGAAGGTCAGGGCCATGATGGAGAAGAGTGCTAACCCGGCCAGAAGACCGCAGCTCGCTTCAAGAAGGCGTTTCAAGGACACTCCGAGGAAAAAAGGCGGTACATGCGTTGCAAGTACCGCCGGCCCGCCTTTGCGCGGTGACAATCAAGTTTTTTAGGAGTGACTTACTTCTCGAGTTTGGCGATTTCGGCTCGGAAATCCGCCAGAACTTTTGAGGCATTCTTAAGTCCCTTTGCTTCGGCGGCCTTCACCCAGTTCTGTTCCAGGCCGGCAGTTTTGCTCTTGACGTCGGCAACGAATTTGGCGTCCGCCTTGGTCACAACCACGCCGTTGGCCTGCATGAGTCCAAACGCGCGGGTGTCGACCTTGTCCCAGCCGCGTCCAAAGATCCGCGCGGCGGGCTCCCCGCTGAGCGCATCGACGACCTTTTTGTCTTCCGGCGACAGCTTGTCGAACTTAGCACTGTTCATCATGAAGACAAAGCTGGTGTTGTATAGACCACCGGGGAAGGTTGTTGCGTGGCGGATGATCTTGTCGATTTTGAACGACTCCGTCGACTCGGCCGGGAAGAGCGTCCCATCCATCACACCGGTGGACAACAGCTCATAGGAATCCGGCGCCGGCTTGAGTGTGACGTTCATGCCGAGGGTCTTGGCAATCTCGTTGACCATGCCGCCACCGACCCGAAACTTCAAACCGGAAAGGTCTTCCACTTTGGCGATTGGCCGTTTGGTGTTGAAGACAATGCCAGGACCGTGGGTGAAGTAGGAAAGAACCTTGACTCCCACATGTTCGGCTGCGAATTCCGGGTATTTGCTGGCAATGCGATTGAAAGCCACTGCTACCGGTTCCGCGTTGTTGCCCAGAAACGGTAGTTCGGACATCTGGGTCAGCACAAAGCGCCCCGGTGTGTAGCCATGAACCGTGTACGAAATGTCGGCCAGGCCGTTCTTGACTGCATCGTAGGTTCCGGGAGCAGCGGTCACGCCTCTGGGCAAGATGTTGCATTTCATTCTCCCGCTACTGTTTTTCTCTAGCTGGTCGCACCATTCCTTTTGAGCCATGCTCAGAGTGTGGGTTGGTGGCAACCAGCTGGACACCGTGAACACGGTCTGGGCACTGACGCCACCCGCACTGAACAAGGCGGCGGCGGTGACGGCGGAAAGGGCGAAGGTCTTCATGCGGGGTTCTCCGAAAGCAGCAGTTTGTTGCAGTGCGCAATGTACCCGCCCGGCTGCGGTTTCGTTCTAGTGGCTTTCCCGAATTAACCAACCATGCGGTCGGTAAATCAAATGTCGTCGCATGGACAGCGGGTTTTGGCGCGTGACTCTAAACTAAGAGTCTGCGCCACCTATAATGAAAAAAGCACGATCGTTCTATTCGACCATTGCGATTCGTCCTAGAATGTGACGTTTACGTAAACGTCAATCAAAACACCAACTCCTGGAGCCGCCGTCATGAAAATCCTCGTCCCCGTCAAGCGTGTGGTGGACTACAACGTCAAGGTTCGAGTCAAGAGCGACAACACTGGCGTTGACATCGCCAATGTCAAGATGAGCATGAACCCGTTTGACGAGATTGCCGTCGAAGAAGCCGTTCGCCTGAAGGAAAAAGGCGTGGCCACCGAGATCATTGCCGTTTCCTGTGGTGTGACGCAGTGCCAGGAAACGCTGCGCACTGCGATGGCTATCGGCGCGGACCGCGCAATTCTGGTCGAGACACCGGCAGACCTGGAACTGCAGCCACTGGCGGTGGCCAAGCTGATCAAAGCGCTCATCGACAAAGAGCAACCTGGACTGGTGATCCTTGGCAAACAGGCCATTGATGACGACGCCAACCAGACCGGCCAGATGCTGGCGGCGCTGGCCGATCTGCCGCAGGCGACTTTTGCGTCGAAGGTGGAATTGGCCGGCGACAAAGCCAAAGTCACCCGTGAGGTCGACGGTGGCCTGGAAACTCTGGAAGTGTCCCTGCCTGCAATCATCACGACCGACCTGCGCCTGAACGAACCGCGCTACGTGACATTGCCCAACATCATGAAGGCCAAGAAAAAGCCGCTGGAAACCGTCAAGCCTGAAGACCTGGGTGTGGATGTGAGCCCGCGCCTGAAAACCCTGAAGGTTTGCGAACCACCCAAGCGGGGCGCCGGCATCAAGGTGCCCGATGTCGCCACACTGGTGGACAAGCTCAAGAACGAAGCCAAGGTCATCTGACCGCCGCCGCCCGCAACGATTCCGAGGAAAACCGAACATGACCGCTCTTGTCATCGCCGAGCACGACAACACCTCCATCAAGGGTGCAACGCTCAACACCGTCACCGCTGCCGCAGCCTGCGGCGGTGATGTGCATGTGCTGGTGGCCGGCCACCACGCTGGCGCCGCAGCGGCCGCCGCCGCGCAGATCGCCGGCGTCGCCAAAGTCCTGCATGCCGACGGCGAAGGCTTTGCCCATGGCCTGGCGGAAAACATCACCGCTCAGATCCTGACGCTTGCCGCCTCCTACAGCCACATCCTGCTGCCGGCCACCGCATCGGGCAAGAACATCGGCCCGCGGGTCGCGGCCCGGCTCGATGTCGCGCAGATCAGCGAAATCACCAAGGTGGAGAGTGCCGACACCTTTGAGCGCCCGATATACGCCGGCAACGCCATTGCCACGGTGCAAAGCGCCGACGCGGTCAAGGTGATCACCGTGCGGACCACCGGATTCGACGCCGCGGCCGCCACCGGCGGCAGCGCCACCGTTGAAACCGTTGCGGCCGTGGCAGCGAGTGCAAAGACCACCTACCTGGGCAGCGAAATCGCCAAGAGTGATCGTCCGGAACTGACGGCAGCCAAAATCATCGTTTCCGGCGGCCGCGCCCTGGGCAGCAGCGAGAAATTCAACGAAGTGATGACGCCGCTGGCCGACAAGCTGGGCGCCGCTATTGGTGCCAGCCGTGCCGCGGTGGACGCGGGTTACGCCGCCAACGACCTGCAGGTCGGCCAGACCGGCAAGATCGTGGCACCGCAGTTGTACATCGCCGCCGGCATCAGCGGCGCCATCCAGCACCTGGCCGGCATGAAGGACTCCAAGGTGATCGTGGCGATCAACAAGGATCCCGAGGCGCCGATCTTCTCCGTGGCCGACTACGGCCTGGAGGCCGACCTGTTTGCGGCGGTGCCGGAACTGGTCAAGGCGCTTTGAGCATCCACCACCATTCCAGGGGCATCCACCGTGATGCCCTTTTTTCCATCGGCCCCCCGATTGATCGAATCCCGGAGACATTCCATGACCTACCAAGCCCCCCTCAAGGACATGTTGTTCAACATCGAGCACCTGGCCCGCATTGACCAGGTTGCCCGTATTCCCGGTTTTGAAGATGCCGGGCTGGAGACCGCGCAGGCCGTCCTGGAAGAGTGCGCCAAGTTCAACGAGGGGGTCATCGCCCCGCTGAACTGGGAAGGGGACAAATACCCCTCGTCTTTCCATGATGGCAAGGTCACCACCACACCGGGTTTTCGCGAGGCCTATGCCCAGTTCACTGCCGGTGGCTGGCAAGGGCTGCAGCACCCGGCCGACTTCGGTGGGCAGGGCTTGCCCAAGACGATCGGCGCTGCCTGCGGCGAGATGATCAATGCCGCCAACATGAGTTTTGCGCTCTGTCCGCTGCTGACGGATGGGGCGATCGAGGCGCTGCTGACGGCCGGCAGCGACGAACTGAAGGCGGTCTATCTCGAAAAGCTCGTTTCCGGCGAGTGGACCGGAACCATGAATCTCACCGAGCCGCAGGCGGGCAGCGATCTGGCCGCAGTCCGTACCCGTGCCGAGCCGCAGCCTGACAGCTCCTACAAGATCTTCGGCACCAAGATCTTCATCACCTACGGCGAGCACGACATGGCACAGAACATCGTGCATCTGGTGCTGGCCCGGGTGCAGGGCGCGCCAGAAGGCGTCAAGGGCATCTCCCTGTTTGTGGTGCCCAAATTCCTCGTGAATGCCGATGGCAGCCTGGGTGCGCGCAACGATGTGCACTGCGTGAGCATCGAACACAAGATGGGCATCAAGGCCAGCCCGACCGCCGTGCTGCAGTACGGCGACCATGGCGGGGCGATCGGTTACCTGGTGGGCCAGGAGAATCGCGGCCTCGAATACATGTTCATCATGATGAACGCCGCCCGTTATGGGGTGGGCGTGCAGGGGATCGCCATCTCGGAGCGGGCCTATCAGAAGGCCGTCGTCTATGCCCGCGATCGCGTCCAAAGCCGCCCGGTCGATGGCAGCCTGAACGCGGCCGGCCCCATCATTCACCATCCGGACGTGCGTCGCATGCTGATGACCATGCGCGCCGCTACCGAGGGTTGCCGGGCCATGGCCAGTGTGGCTGCCGCCGCCTACGACGCTGCGCACCACCATCCGGATGCCGAAGTGCGCAAACAAAATGCCGCCTTCTACGAATTCATGGTGCCGCTGGTCAAGGGTTACAGCACCGAAATGAGTCTGGAGGTCAGCTCGCTCGGCGTCCAGGTCCATGGGGGGATGGGGTTTATCGAAGAAACCGGTGCTGCCCAGTATTACCGCGATGCCAAGATTCTCACCATCTACGAAGGGACAACCGCGATTCAGGCCAATGACCTGGTGGGTCGCAAGACCGGTCGGGACGGTGGTCAGACCGCGCGTGCCATCGCCGCGCAGATCGAAGCCACCGAGTCGCAGTTGCTGGCACATGCCCATGCTGACGCCAAGGCCCTGGGCCAGCGCCTGCGTGCCGCGCGCCAGGCATTCCTGGATGTGGTCGATTTCATCGCTGCGCAGTCGCGCGCCAACCCGGCCGCCGCCTACGCGGGCAGCGTGCCCTACCTGATGCTGGCCGGCAACCTGATGGCCGGCTGGCAGCTCGGCCGCTCGATGCTGGTCGCCCTGGAGCAGATCGCGTCGTGCAACGATGTGCCCTTCATGCAAGCCAAAGTGGCTACGGCGCGGTTCTACGGTGACCACCTGCTCAGCCGCACCCCGGGTCTGCGCGACAGTGTCGTCAGCGGCGCAGAAGGCACGCTGGCGATGGCGCTCGACGCATTCTGAGGCAGAGCCCTCCCCCCTCGGATGCGTCGGCGCGGCGGCGGACCGGGTTCCGCCGGCCGCGCTCCCTTGTCCCCCGATTGACACCCGGCGTCCCCCCGCCGTGGTCACAATGATCCGCTGCAACTTCGGAGAAACCATGTCTCGTCTGCCTGCCCCGCTCGATCGCCTGCCGTTTCCGGTTATCGGTTCGCCGCTGTTCATCATCAGCAACCCCAAGCTCGTCATTGCCCAATGCAAGGCCGGTGTGGTGGGGTCCATGCCGGCACTCAATGCCCGCCCGGCTGCGCAACTTGATGAGTGGCTTGCCGAAATCACCGAGGCCCTGGCCGCCCATGACCGGGATCACCCCGACCAGAAGGCTGCGCCCTTTGCCATCAACCAGATCGTGCACAAAAGCAACGACCGGCTGGAGCACGACATGCAGCTGTGCGCCAAGTACAAGGTACCCATCATCATCACCAGCCTGGGTGCGCGCGAGGACGTCAATCAGGCGGTGCACAGCTGGGGTGGCGTGGTGCTGCATGACGTCATCAACAATGTGTTTGCCCGCAAAGCCATTGAAAAGGGCGCCGACGGCCTCATTCCCGTGGCCGCCGGCGCGGGTGGCCATGCCAGCGTCAAGAGTCCGTTCGCCATGATCCAGGAAATCCGCGAGTGGTTCGACGGCCCGGTGGCGCTGTCGGGCTCCATCGCCTCGGGCGGCGCGGTCCTGGCCGCGCAGGCGATGGGGGCGGATTTCGCCTACATCGGCTCGGCCTTTATTGCGACCGAGGAGGCGCGCGCGGTCGATGGCTACAAACAGATGATCACGGAATGCAATTCCGACGACATCGTCTACTCCAACTTCTACACCGGGGTGCACGGCAACTACCTCAAGGGCAGCATCCGCAACGCCGGCATGGACCCTGACAACCTGCCGGTCAGCGATCCGAGCAAGATGAATTTCAGTACCGGCGAGGGCGCCAACGCCGCCAAAGCCTGGAAGGACATCTGGGGATGTGGCCAAGGCATCGGCGCGATCCGCGAGGTCCTGCCGGCGGCCGAGCTGATCGCCCGCTTCAAGCGGGAATACGCCCAGGCCCGCGAGCGCCTGTGCCGTGGCTGAGCCATCGGCACGGCGCCACCTCTCAGTTGGCGTTGAACACGGCGGCCGGCGTTGCCGGGACGGTGTTTGCCTCGCCCGGCGCGGGGGCGTAAACCGGCTCCCGTCCGTCCGATAGGCGCGCGACCCAGCCGCCCTGCTGCCATTCGGTGTAGATCCAGTCACTGCCCTGCCGGCTGATGCCCTCCGGCGGATCGGCGGGCGGCTGCTCAGGCACGTTCTTGAGCGCCGCGCCCATGAAGTCCATCCAGATCGGCAAGGCCAGGCGTGAGCCGGATTCGTGGTCGCCCAGACTGCGGGGCTTGCTGTGTCCCATCCAGACGGTGGCGG
The DNA here is from genome assembly GCF_057219955.1 of Curvibacter sp. T50. Lineage (NCBI taxonomy): Bacteria > Pseudomonadati > Pseudomonadota > Betaproteobacteria > Burkholderiales > Comamonadaceae > Curvibacter > Curvibacter sp. T50. The sequence continues at coordinate 864,091 of NZ_JBXVVU010000001.1, read as the reverse complement.
ACAGGGTGGGGTGGTAGCCCGCGAACCAGGCATCGGCCACGTTGTCGGTGGTGCCTGTCTTGCCGTACAGATCGGCCCGACGCAACTGGGCCTGTACCCGCGCGGCGGTTCCGGTGCGGGTCACCTCCTGGAGCAGGCTGCCGGTCAGCCAGGCGTTACGGGCCGAAACGGCGCGGTTGTCCTCCGTCTGGGGGTCGGGCGCGGGCGCTTCGAACAGCACCTTGCCTTGCGCGTCGGTGATCCGCTCGATGACCACGGGCTGGACCCGCCAGCCCCCGTTGGCCAGAGTGGCAAAGGCGCGTGCCATCTGCATCGGCGTTGCGCTGCCTGTGCCCAGCGCCAGTGTCAGGTTGTCGCTCTGCCGGGCGGCATCCAGACCCAGGCGGCCTGCCCAGTCGCGCACGCGGGTGATGCCGGTGTGCTGCAGGATGCGCACGCTGGCCAGGTTGCTCGAACGCGCCAGCGCCTCACGCACGGTGATCGGCCCGGCGTAGCCACCACCGGCGTTGGCGGGGCTCCAGCCGTCGGGAGCGGTGAACGGCAGGTCATCTACCACGGTGGCCGGCATGATGCGCTCTTCCAGCGCGGCGGAGAACAGGACCGGCTTGAAGGCTGACCCCGGCTGTCGCCAGCCCTGGGTGGCGTGATTGAAGGGCTGGCGGCCGAAATCGAATCCGCCCACCAAAGCCCGCACGCGGCCCGTTCGCGGATCCAGCGCGACCAGGGCGGCCTCGGCCTCGGGCCACTGCGAAATGGCCCATGACGATCCATTGGCCCGTGTGACGCGGATCACAGCGCCTCGGCGCAGCTGCAGCGGCGCCCGAGCCCCGGGTGCCAGGGCGGCAGCCGCCCAGCGCAGACCTTCCCCCTCCAGCGTGATGCGTTCGCCGCTGGCCAGTTGCGCCACCACCGCACGGGCGCTGGCCTGCAACACGATGGCGACCCGCAGCAACTCGTCGTCGGCATGGTCCTTCAACGCAGCTGCGGCGGCGCGCTCCAGTTCGGCACCGGTCAGTTTGGCAGGCAGGTCCTCTTCGTCCTCGGGGCCGCGCCACGGGGTGCGACGGTCATGCGCCAGGACACCACGCTGCACCGCTTCGTGAGCGGCGCGCTGGTCGGCAGCGCGCAGTGAGGTGGTGACCCGCAGCCCGGCGCTGTAAGCCTCGGTGCCAAACCGCTCGACCACCGCGCGCCGGGCCATTTCGGCCACGTGGCCGGCGGGTACCGATCGGCTGCCCGGCGGGCGCAGCGCCAGTTTTTCGGCACGGGCGGCCGCCAGTTGCGCGTCGGTGATGACACCGGTGGCCCGCATGCGTTCCAGGACGACCCGCTGTCGCTGGGTCGCCCGTTCCAGATTGGCAACCGGATTGGCGTAGTAGGGGTTTTGCGGCAGACCGGCCAGCATCGCGTTTTCGGCCAGGGTCAGTTGCTCCAGCCGCTTGCCGAAGTAGGTCTGCGCGGCGGCTGCCATGCCGTAGGCGCGTTGTCCAAGAAAAATCTCGTTGAGGTAAATTTCCAGAATTCGGTCTTTGCTCAGCGCCTGTTCCACCCGAAGCGCCAGAACGATTTCCTTGGTCTTGCGTTCCACGGAGAACTCGCGCGTCAGCAGCATGGTGCGCACCAGCTGCTGCGTGATGGTGCTGGCGCCCTGGCGGCGCCCGCCCGTGACCAGCGCGAGGGCGGCGCGGGCCATGCCACGCGGGTCGATGCCCGCGTGTTCGCGAAAGCGGGCGTCTTCGACGGCGAGGACGGCATCCTGCAATTGGCGGGGAATGCGGGCCAGCGGAACATATTCCCGTCGTTCCGAACCAAACTGGGCGATCTCGTGTCCGTCGGCCGTCAGCACCTGCAAAGGCTGGCGCGGCTGGTAATTCACGATACGGTCGATCGGTGGCAGATCGAATGGATTGGCCTGCGCGGCGGCCGGGCCCAAAGCCAGGGCGGCGAGTGTCGCCAGCGCCCCCGCGGTCGCCAGCAGGCGGCGTCGAGCGTCAAAAACCGGTGTCATGGCCGAATTATCGGCGAAAAATGGCAATACCCACCGTAAAAAGGTCGCTTTACGCTATTAAAAACAAAGCGAAAATCGCGGCTCGATTCAAGCTGCGGCGGCTATCGAGGGCTCAAAAGCCGGGAACAGCTGGTTGTTCTCCAGGTGAATGTGTTGCATCAGGTCATCGACCAGGCTGGCCAGGCCGGCGTACAGCGCCCTCCAGGTGGTGCAGGCGCCCTCGGGCGGTGTGGCGTCCTGGGTTCGGGCCATCAGCGCTGCAATCAACTCGCCATGGCTGTGGTGCTCCTGGCGCATCACGCGGATGGGATATTGCGCCATGCCGCCGCCAGACCCGCGGCGCATCATGGGAAACAGGATCTCCTCCTCTTTGGCCATGTGGTCCAGCAACTCGTGCTCGGCCTCCTCCAGCAGGGCGGACAGGCCGGCAGGCACTTGCGGGTGATCGCGGTGAACCGCTTCCACCCGGCGCGCCATGCGGATCAGCTCCGGCAATTGTTCGCGGTGGACGGCGTGGTATCGGTTCAGGATATGGTCGATCAGAGCGGCCGGATCCATAGGCTCGGTGGAGCGGTCAGGGCGTTCAAAGGCGGCAAGGGTGGCCTCCAGGGTGGGCAAATCCAGCCTTTTGGCGGCCGCCGCATCGCGCAGGCTGATCTGACCGCCACAGCAGAAGTCGAGCTTGTGGCGGCGAAAAAGCGCCGTGGCGCCAGGCAGAGCAATGGCCAGCTGTGCCAGGGTTTGGTCGGCCAGCGTAACGGAGTCGGGAGGCGCAAGCGTGGTGTCGGTCATAGGTGTATTTATAGATTCATTTGATATGAATCTATTCTGCCATAAAATACATTCCATATGAATCTTTTGACCCCGGTGACAACATGGCAATACCCACCGTCATGTCGGCCGGGCCCGCGCCTGAACGGTGCTTTTCGATCGATCGCACAAAAAGCTGCCGAAAGACCCGCCACATGCGCCTGACCCAGTGGACCGACTACAGCCTGCGGGTGTTGATGTACTGCGCCGCCATTCCTGCGGGGCGCGAGGCACCGGTCACGATTACCGAAATTGCCCAGGCGCACGGCATCTCGCGCAGTCACCTGACCAAAATTGTCATGGACCTGGCTGCCCACGGCCTGCTGGAGACAACCCGCGGTCGGGGTGGGGGTTTGCGCCTGCTGCGCCCGGCGGAGGAAATCCGCTTGGGCGACGTGGTGCGTCTGGGCGAACGTGACCTGGTGCTGGTGGAGTGTTTTGACCCCGAGATCAACCAGTGCCAGCTGACCGGCCACTGTGGTCTCCAGGCCACCTTGGGTCGGGCGCTGGACGCCTTCATGCAGGTGCTCGATCAAACCGCCCTGGCCGACCTCATTGCTCCCCGCAGCACGACCGGTGCGCCAGCCGGCATCCAGCCCCTGCACTGGCTGCCGCCCCGCCGGGCAGGCAGCGCAGGCCCGGCGGACCCGTCTGCTGGTGCGTGCGCCGACCCCGGCACGTCCGCAGCGGCCTGATGACGCGTGCGCAGGTAAGGGGGATCCGTACCGATCCGAACCGTCCCGCCGGCACAATGGCCCCATGATCGAAGAAACGCCCCCGGCGCTTGCCGGACGCACCTGCCCGCTGCGCTACCGCTACGGGCCGCAGGCCATTGCGGCCGCACCCGAACAGTCGGTCGCGACCCTGTACGTGATCGGCGGGCTGTACGGCAATCTGCCGGCACTCGACACCATAGAGGCTATGGCCGCCGCCGAAGCCGGCCCGGTCAGGCTGTGCTTCAACGGCGACTTCAACTGGTTCAACGTGGATGACGCCGGTTTTGCGGCGATTAACCGGCGTGTGTTGTGCCATGACGCCCTGGCGGGCAATGTGGAAGCCGAGCTGGGCGCGGAACGCGACGAGGCCGGATGCGGCTGTGCCTACCCCGATTCGGTGGACGCCGCCGTGGTCGACCGCTCCAACCGAATTCACGCCCGGCTCAAGGCCACCGCTCGACGCCATCCGATGCTGTGCGCGTCGCTGCAGGCCTTGCCCATGGTGCGGCGCTATCGGGTGGGTGTCTGTCGCGTCGGGGTAGTGCACGGCGACGCCGAATCGCTGGCGGGCTGGCGCTTTGGTGTCGACGAAATCGACCGGCCCGAGCAACTCGCCGCGTTGACAGGCTGGTTCCCGCGTGCTGCCGTCGATCTGTTTGCGTCCAGTCACACCTGCGAGCCGGTGTTGCGCGAATGGTCGGCCGACGGGCACCGGCGCGCCGTGATCAACAACGGCGCCGCCGGCATGCCCAACGCGCGCGGGCGGTGGCCGGGGCTGATCACGCGGGTTGCACTCACCCCGTCACCACACCCGGTGGCCTATGGCATGCAACTGTGTGGCGCCTGGGTGGATGCACTGCCGGTGGCCTATGACGCAGCTTGCTGGCAGACGCTGTTTCTGGCCAACTGGCCTGCGGGGTCTGACGCCCATGTTTCCTATTTCGAACGGATTTCGGGACTTCCGCCGGCCTGATCGACGCCCCCATGACGGTGGCGTACCGCTGCTGAGGTGGCCGGCGCGCACCGCGGCGGGTGCATACTGTGGGGGGTCCGGCCGGCCGCCCGGTACGGCGGGGCCCGGATCCAAAAGATGTTTCCACCGTTCCAAGAGGAGAAAGCGCCGATGAGCATGCAGACCAAGTTCCTGCTTCAGGAAAGCCAGATGCCCAAGTTCTGGTACAACATTCAGGCCGATCTGCCCAAGGCCCTGCCGCCGGTGCTGCACCCCGGCACCATGCAGCCGGTGGGTCCGGCCGATCTGGCGCCGCTGTTCCCGATGGAGCTGATCCTGCAGGAGGTCAGCACCGAGCGCGAGATCGAAATCCCCGAGCCCGTGCGCGACATCTACCAGCTCTGGCGCCCCGCGCCGCTGTACCGCGCCCACCGGCTGGAAAAGGCGCTGGGCACCCCGGCCAAGATCTTCTACAAGTACGAAGGCGTCAGCCCGGCCGGCAGCCACAAGCCCAACACCGCCGTGCCGCAGGCTTTCTACAACGCCGCCGCGGGCACCAAGCGGCTGACCACCGAGACGGGGGCAGGGCAGTGGGGCACCTCGCTGTCCTTCGCCGGCCAGATTTTCGGGCTCGAAGTGCTGGTGTTCCAGGTGCGGGTGTCGTATGACCAGAAGCCCTACCGCCGCGCCGTGATGGAAACCTATGGCGCGCGCTGCCTGCCGTCACCCAGCAACGAAACGCAGTACGGCCGCAGCGTGCTGGCCGAACGCCCCGACCATCCGGGCAGCCTGGGCATTGCCATCTCCGAAGCGGTGGAGCTGGCCGTGCAGCGCGAGGACACCAAGTACGCGCTGGGCTCGGTGCTGAACCACGTGCTGCTGCACCAGACCATCATCGGCCTGGAGGCCATGGAGCAGCTGCAGATGGCCGATGTGTGGCCCGATGTGGTGGTGGGCTGCACCGGCGGCGGATCGAACTTTGCCGGCATCGCCTTCCCCTTCATCGGCCACGGCCTGCGCGGTGGCGCCAAGCCGCGCATCGTCGCGGTGGAGCCGGCGGCTTGCCCCTCGCTCACGCGTGGCAAGTATGCGTATGACTTCGGCGACACCGGCCACATGACGCCGCTGACCAAGATGCACACGCTGGGCAGCACCTTCACGCCGCCGGGCTTCCACGCCGGGGGGCTGCGCTACCACGGCATGGCGCCACTGGTGTCGCACCTAAAGGAACTGGGCCTGATGGAGGCCGTGGCGTACACCCAGGGCCAGTGCTTCGAGGCTGGCGTGCAGTTTGCGCGCGCCGAAGGCATCGTGCCCGCGCCCGAGGCCAATCACGCCGTCAAGGGCGCCATCGAGGAAGCCCTGCGCTGCAAGCGCGAGGGCAAGAGCGAGACCATCCTGTTCAACCTCTGCGGCCACGGCCACTTCGACATGACGGCCTACCAGAAGTACTTTGCCGGCGAGCTGAAGGACGAGCAGTACGACGAGAAGGAACTCGCCATGGCCTTGTCGGGCCTGCCCAGCGTGCCTGAAGGCGCCTGAGAGCCGAACCCGGCGGGGGTGCGCGTGTCAGGCCAGCAAGAGCCGCAGGCGCAGTCCCCAGCCACTGCTCAGCCCCAGGGTCGGCCAGCGCAGGCTGCCCTGGGGTGTGATCACCGCAAACGCGGGCACGCTGCCGAAACCCAGGGCACCGGGAATCACCGAGCCGGAATCCACCATGGTGTGCCAGGCGACGCCTTTGGCTGCGAGGTGACGTGCCACCTTGTCCGGTGCGCCCGACTGCATCGCCACGGTGAGCACCGGATGGTCCTGCGCGACACCGTCGACCGTGCCACGGATGGTCGAGCAGATCGGGCACCAGTCCGCCCAGATGTACAGCCCGATGTTGCGACCGGGGTAGCGCGCCTGCAGCGTGGCGATCTCGTGGCGCAGGCTGCTGGTGCGCTGGCTGCCGTCCGGTGACAGCACCGGCAGCGGGGCGTCCAGAGCGGCCGCGGGCAATGGGCCCGAATCCACATTCCGAATCTGCCAGATCTGCACCGCCAGGAACACCGTGGCAAACAGCGCGAGCGTGCCCACGTGCCGTCTGCCGAACCGTGCAGCCTCTGCGATCCATCCCCCGAGAGATGCTGGGGCACTCATGGGCCCTGGAACAGGTCCAGCAGCCGGTCCAGTCCACCCGTGTCGATGGCCACCTTGGCCTGGGCCCGTACCCTGGGTTTGGCACGGTAGGCCACGGACAGGCCGGCCACGCCCATCATCTCCAGGTCATTGGCGCCATCGCCCATGGCAATGGCCTGGGAGGGGTCACAACCGATCAGGCTGCAGGTGCGCAGCAGGGTCTCTTTTTTCATCGCGCCGTCGCAGATGTCGCCCCAGCTTTGATCGAGCAGGCGGCCGGTGAGGCGGCTGTCCACGATTTCAAGCTGGTTGCTGCGGGCAAAGTCCAGCGCCAGGCGGTCGCGCAGCCGCTCGGCAAAATACGTGAAGCCGCCACTGACCAGCAGCACCTTGAGCCCCGCCGCCTTGCAGGCCAGCACCAGCTCGGCCGCGCCGGGGTTCAGCCGCAGCCGCGAGCGGTAGACGTGGGCCAGGTGGCCTTCGGTCACGCCTTCGAGCAGCGCCACGCGTCGGCGCAGGCTGTCCTTGTAGTCGGTGATTTCGCCCCGCATGGCGGCTTCGGTGATGGCGGCCACCTCGGCCTTGCGGCCGGCGGCGTCGGCAATTTCGTCCACGCATTCGATGTTGATGAGGGTCGAATCCATGTCGAACGCGATCAGCTTGAAATCGCGCAGGCGAAGCGGCGGGGTGAAGCCCTGAATCACGAGACCGGGGGCGTATTCAATGCGGGAAGTCATGCCGCGTATTATCGAGCCGCACCCGGGCGGCTGCCTCGGGGCTTATTGGGGCCGGTACAACGCGCAGAGCTTGTGGCCGTCCGGGTCGCGCACGTAGGCCAGGTAGAGCGCGCCCATTTTTCCCTCACGCAGGCCTGGCGGTTCTTCGATTGAGCGGCCGCCGTGGGCCACCGCCACATCGTGAAAGCGCTGCACTTGCTCGGGCGACGTGCACTTGAAGCCCACGGTGCCGCCATTGGCCACAGTGGCGGGCTCGCCGTCGATGGGCTCACTGAGACAGAACGTGCCGCCGTCGTGGCGGTAGAACAGGCGGGTCTGCCCGGTCTTGTTCTGGTTGCGCATTGGCGCGCCCGCCCCCAGCACGCCGAGCACGGCGTCGTAAAAGCGCTGTGCGCGGTCGATGTCGTTGGTGCCGAGCATGATGTGGCTGAACATTCGGGGTCTCCGGTCAGAAAAATGGGTGGTTGTGGGTGCCGCGGATTGTGGCACCTCCCGCCGCGCCGCTCAGCCCGCCGCTACCGGTTGCCCCAGTGAGCGCAGCACGTCGCGCACCATCTGTGCCCGGGCCTTGGGTTCGCTCAAGGCCTTTTCGATGCGCAGCTTTTCATTGCCCACCAGCTTGATGTGGCGGTTTTTCTGGATCAGCTCGATGATGCGCATCGAATCCACCGGTGGGTTCGGCCTGAACGTGATGTGGATCACGCCGGGCGCCGCATCCACCTTGACCACGCCGTAGGGCTGGCTCAGCACCCGCAGCCGGTGGACGTCGATCAGCGTCTGAGTCGGCGGCGGCAATTTGCCGAACCGGTCGACGATTTCCTCCAGCAGACTGTCGACCTGCTCGGTGGTTCTGGCCGTGGCCAGTTTCTTGTAGAACGACAGGCGCAGATGCACATCGCCGCAGTAGTCGTCGGGCAGCAGGGCGGGGGCGTGCAGGTTGATGTCGGTGGTGACACTCAGGGGCGCCAGCAGGTCGGGCTCTTTGCCGTTTTTCAGACACCGCACCGCCTCGGCCAGCATTTCGTTGTAGAGCTGGAAGCCCACTTCCAGCATGTTGCCGCTCTGGCTTTCGCCCAGCACCTCGCCGGCGCCGCGGATTTCCAGGTCGTGCATCGCCAGGTAGAAGCCGCTACCTAGTTCCTCCATGGCCTGAATCGCGTCCAGGCGCTGCTGCGCTTGCTTGGTCAGGCCTTCAATGTCGGGGACCATCAGGTAGGCGTAAGCCTGGTGGTGGCTGCGGCCCACACGGCCGCGCAACTGGTGCAGCTGGGCCAGGCCGAACTTGTCGGCGCGGCTCATGACGATAGTGTTGGCCGTGGGCACGTCGATGCCGGTCTCGATGATGGTCGAGCACAGCAGCAGGTTGCTGCGCTGCGCCACAAAGTCGCGCATCACCCGCTCCAGTTCGCGCTCGGGCATCTGGCCATGGGCGACGGCAATGCGCGCCTCGGGCAGGATTTCTTCGAGCTTCTGGCGCCGGTTTTCGATGGTTTCCACCTCGTTATGGAGGAAATACACCTGCCCGCCGCGCTTTAATTCGCGCAGCACCGCTTCGCGGATCACGCCGTGGCCTTCGTTGCGCACAAAGGTCTTGATCGCCAGGCGGCGTTGCGGCGCGGTCGCAATGACCGACAGGTCGCGCAGGCCCTCCAGCGCCATTCCCAGCGTGCGGGGGATGGGCGTGGCGGTGAGCGTCAGCACGTCCACCTCGGCGCGCAGGGCTTTCATCTGTTCCTTGTGGCGCACGCCAAAGCGGTGCTCCTCGTCGATGATCAGCAAGCCCAGGTTCTTGAAGTGGGTTTTCTCGGAAAGCAGCTTGTGGGTGCCGACGACGATGTCCACACTGCCGTCGGCAATGCCTTTCATGGCGGCCGTGATTTCCTTTTGGGTACGAAAGCGGCTCATCTCCGCTACCTTCACCGGCCAGCGGGAGAATCGGTCGACCAGGGTCTGATAGTGCTGTTCGGCCAGCAGGGTGGTGGGCGCCAGAAAGGCGACTTGTTTGCCGCCGGTCACCGCGACAAAGGCGGCGCGCAGGGCGACTTCGGTCTTGCCAAAGCCCACGTCGCCGCAGACCAGGCGGTCCATCGGGCGCGGGCTGATCATGTCCTGGATGACGGCGTGGATCGCAGCGTTCTGGTCCGCTGTCTCCTCAAAGCCGAAGTCATTGGCGAACTGCTCGTAGTCCTGGGGGCTGTAACGGAAAGCGTGGCCTTCGCGGGCGGCACGTCGGGCGTAGATGTTGAGCAACTCGGCGGCCGTATCGCGCACCTGCTCGGCCGCTTTGCGTTTGGCCTTTTCCCATTGGCCGGAGCCCAAACGGTGCAGTGGTGCCTCGTCGGCACTGACACCCGTGTAGCGACCAATCAGTTGCAACTGGCTGACCGGAACATATAAAACCGCCTTGTCGGCATATTCCAGGTGCAAAAACTCCTGCAGGGCCGGCGTACCGTCGGGATTTCTGTCGCCCATGTCCAGATTGACCAGACCCCTGTAGCGGCCGATGCCATGCGCGTTGTGGACCACAGGATCGCCGACGTTGAGCTCGGCCAGATCCTTGATCAGCGCATCCACATCGCTGACCTGTTCCTGCTTCTTGCGCCGCCGCGTGGTCGGGCCGGCCGCAAACAGCTCGGTTTCTGTGACGAAGTCGATGCCCGCTTCTATCCAGGCAAAACCGGTGGACAACGCGGCGGTGGCGATGCCGACCTTTTCATCGCTTCCCTGGAACTCGGCCAGCGAGTCGAAAACTGGCGGGTTCAGTCCGCTGGCGCGGAGGAAATCCAGCAGGCTTTCGCGCCGCCCGTCGCTCTCGGCCAGCAGCAACATGCGGTGGGCGGTATTGCGCAGGTGGGTCTGCAAACGAGACAGGGGTTCCTCGGCGCCGCGGAGGACGGTCAGGTCTGGCAACCGTTCAATCTCCACAAACTCCGTTCGCCCTGAGCCCGCCGAAGGGCTCACAAGGGCTTCGGCAGGCTCAGCCCGAGCGGACTTGATCGCCAGCTGGGCGTGGGCGTTGGCCTGGGTGTAGAACTGCTCGGCGCTGAGGAACAAGGCGTCAGGCGGCAGCACTGGCCGCTCGGCGTCACCCTGCACCATGCGATGGCGGTCACGGGTGTCTTGCCAGAAGCGCTGGAAGGCGGGCTCCAGATCGCCGTGGAAAACAACGGTTGCGTCGGCGCCCAGATAATCGAAAACGGTGGCGGTGTCGTCGAAGAACAGTGGCAGGTAGTACTCGATACCGGCGGTCGCCACCCCGTTGCCCATGTCCTTGTAGATGCGGCTGCGGGTCGGGTCGCCCTCCAGCATCTCGCGCCATCGGCTGCGAAAGCGGGCGCGGGCCGCTTCGTCCATCGGAAACTCGCGGCCCGGCAGCAGCCGCACCTCCGGCACCGGGTAGAGGCTGCGCTGGCTGTCGGGGTCGAAAGTCCGGATGCTGTCGATTTCGTCGTCGAACAGGTCCACCCGGTAGGGCACCGGGCTGCCCATCGGAAACAGGTCGATCAGGCCGCCGCGGACCGCGTACTCGCCGGGGCTCACCACCTGCGTCACATGGCTGTAGCCGGCCAGGGTGAGCTGGCCCTTGAGTTTGGCCTCGTCGAGCTTTTGCTTGACCTTGAAGTGAAAGGTGTAGCCGGCCAGGAAGGCCGGCGGTGCCAGCCGGACCAGCGCGGTGGTGGCGGGTACGAACACCACGTCGGCGCCGGTGTCCTTGTCGCGCTGCTGGATGCGCCACAGCGTGGCCAGGCGCTCGCTGATCAAGTCCTGGTGCGGAGAGAAGGTGTCGTAGGGCAGGGTTTCCCAGTCCGGGAACAGGGCGCAGCGCAGCGTGGGGGCAAAAAAGGCGATTTCGTCGATCAGGCGCTGTGCGTCGGTGGCGTCGGCGGTGACGATGGCGGTCAGGCGACCGGCCGTTCTGTCGCGCTCGGCCAGTTGGGCCAGCAATAAGGCGTCGGCGGAGCCGGTCGGGCGCGGCAGCGTGAAGCGTTTGCCGGGATTGAGTTTGGGCAGTTCCATGGGGCACCAATGACAAGCACCCCCCGGCATCGTGCCGGGGGGTGCGAAGGCCGGGATTTTAGAATGGGGTACGCCATGACCGTCACCCTCCGCTCCGATAACCTCTCTTCCGCGTCGTCCGATGGCGGATCGTTTTCCACGCCCTCCGCCGACGCCCGTTGTTTCGCCTTGCTGCCCTGTGCGGGCAGCGGCTCGCGGGCGGGCACTGTCGGGCCAAAACAGTACGAACTGGTCGCCGGCCGGCCGCTGGTTGTGCATACGTTGCAGGCCTTCGCCGCGGTGATGCGGTTGTGCCGTGTTCTGGTGGTGGTGGCGCCGGGTGACAATTTCCTGCCTGTGGACAGCGCCCGGGTGGAGGTCGCCGACTGCGGCGGCACCAGCCGGGCTGCCAGTGTGTTCAACGGCGTGAACCATCTGCTCGCCCAGGGCGCTTGGCCGCATGACTGGGTGCTGGTGCACGACGCGGCGCGCTGCCTCATCACGCCGATGCAGATCAATGCGCTGATCGACGCCTGCCATAACGATGCCGTGGGGGGGTTGCTGGCCCTCAAGCTGCCCGACACACTGAAGGTAGAGCAGGGTGGTCGGGTGGCCGCCACGGTGGACCGCGGGGACAAATGGCTGGCCCAGACACCACAGATGTTTCGACTCGGCACGCTGCAAGCGGCGCTGGCGGACGCCGCGCAGCAGGGTTTCGCCGGCATTACCGACGAAGCCAGCGCCATCGAAGCCACCGGGCTGCGGCCGCTGCTCGTGCCCGGCAGCGCGCAGAATTTCAAGGTCACCTATCCCGAGGACTTTGCCCTCGCCGACGCCATCCTCCGAAGCCGACCATGAATACCGCCCCCATTGTTGACGCGCCCGTGGCGCTGCCGCCGTTTCGCATCGGGGAGGGCTGGGACGTCCATGCCCTGGTGCCCGGACGGCGCCTGGTGATCGGCGGTGTGGACATTCCTCACCCCTGCGGGCTGCTGGGTCACTCCGACGCCGACGTCCTGCTGCACGCCATCACCGACGCCTTGCTGGGTGCGGCCGGTCTGGGCGACATCGGGCGCCATTTTCCCGATTCCGACGCCCGCTTTCGCGGCGCCGATTCTGCACAGCTGCTGGCCGAGGCCGCCCGGCGCGTCGCGGCGGCGGGGTGGCACATTGGCAATGTCGACAGCACGGTGGTTGCTCAGGCGCCGCGTCTGGCAACGCACATTCCCGCCATGTGCGCGCGCATCGCGCAGGTGCTGGGACTGGATGGCACGCAGGTCAATGTCAAGGCCAAAACCGCCGAGAAACTGGGGCCGGTGGGTCAGGGACAGGCGATTGAAGCCCGGTCGGTTGTGCTATTATTTAGATAGCTAAAAGTGACCTTTTTACGATGGGTATCTGGCTAAAACACCTGAAAATCCGGCTCAGGTGGCTTTTTTGAGCCGGACGAGGGCGACAAACCCGCCGGCACTGCCATTGGACAGACTCAGGCTGCCACCCATGCGCTGCACGGTTTTCTCCACAATCGCCAGCCCCAGCCCGGCGCCCGATGCGGCAGTGCGGGCTGCGTCGCCCCGAAAGAACGGTTTGGTCAGGCGCCCCAGCACGTCGGGCGCCACGCCCAGACCCTGATCTCGCACCCGAACAGCCACCCATTCGTTGCGTGAACGTGCTGCCAGCTCGACGGCGGCAACCCCGGTCTCCGGGGTTTTTCCGTAGCGGCGGGCATTTTCCAGCAGGTTCGACAGGACCCGGATGAGTTCCACCTCGTCGCCCAGAACGATCAGTCCGGGCGGGATGTCGACCGTGATCCGGATGTCGTCGGAACTGAGGAAGGGATAGGTACTGGCTTCGACCACCGTGTCCAGGTTCACCGGCTGCAGCCGAACCTGGTCGGGCCGCGCATAGTCGAGAAACTTGTCGATGATGGCGTCCAGCTGCGCGATGTCGGCTGCCATATGGTCGCGCGCCACCGGGTCGGTGACACTCATTTCCGTCTCCAGGCGCATACGTGCCAGGGGTGTGCGCAGATCGTGCGAGATGCCCGCCAGCATCACAGCGCGGTCCTGTTCGATCTTGGCCAACTGCTGGGCCATGCGGTTGAAACCGATGTTGACCTCGCGAATCTCTTCTGTTTTGGACAGTTCGTCCAATCGGCTGGCATCGAAATCGCCCTCGCGGACCCGGCTGGCCGCAAACGACAGCTGCTTGAGTGGCCGGTTGATGAGCCGCGCAATGGCCGCCGCGCCGACCAGCGACAAAGCCGCGGCGACGACCAGCCAGATCAGCCAGGTCCGGCCACTGACCGGCCGCAGCCGCTCCGGGTCGGTGCGTAACCAATAGGCATCGCCCTCGATCGTGAACGCCACCCACAGGCCTGCTTCACCGTTGACCCGACTGGCAATCGTGGTTCCGCCCCCCAGACGTCGGGCGAGTTCGTCTTGCACCAGCGCATCGAGCGTGGCGAAACCGCCGAGTTCGACGATGTCAGGCGGTTCACGCGGCACGATGCGCACCGCCTCCTGTTCGGCCAGCGTCTTGATCAGCGACAGACGCGCGATCGCATCGGAATGGACCAGCGCCGCGCGGCTGAGGTTGACCAGGGTCGCGATCTGTTGGGCTGTCAGGATGGCACGGGGCTCGTGTTCGAGTGCCCGGAATGTCTGGATCCAGGCCACCGTACTGCCGGCGAGAAACAGGACCAGCAGTACAAACGTCCGCCAGAAAAGGCTGAGCGTCATCGGGGCCCGCCGTTCTGGCCCGGCAGCGCCTTCCGCGACGTCGGCCTCAATGGTTGCAGCGTCGGGCGATCGCCCCGCTTGGCGGATCACGTGGGCGAGCGGCCGCTCGGGGGCCGCCAGGTGTGATCACAATCAGGGTGTGCCATCGGGGACAAAGACATATCCGACCCCCCAAACCGTCTGGATGTGGCGCGGGTTGGCAGGGTCGCTTTCGATGAGCTTGCGCAACCGCGAAACCTGCACATCAAGGCTGCGGTCAAACGGCTCGAACTCGCGGCCTCGCGCAAGCTGCGCGAGCTTTTCGCGCGAGAGGGGCTGACGAGCATTGCGGACGAGCGCCTTGAGCATCGCAAATTCGCCGGTGGTCAGCGGAATGTTCTCGCCGCTGCGCTGCAAGCTTCGAGCGGCGAGGTCGAACACGAAGGCACCGAAGTGGATGATTTCGTTGTCGGTCGACGGCGCACCGGGGGCTTCGTGGGCGGGGCGGCGTCGCAGAACGGCATGGATTCTGGCCAGAAGCTCGCGGGGGTTGAACGGTTTTCCCAGGTAGTCGTCAGCGCCGACTTCCAGGCCGACGATGCGGTCCACGTCTTCGCCTTTCGCAGTCAGCATGATGATGGGTGTCCGGTCACCCGCAGCCCGCAGCCGCCGGCAGATCGAAAGTCCGTCCTCACCGGGCAACATCAGGTCCAGCACGATCAGGTCGACACTTTCGCGCAGCAGGATGCGGGTCAGCGCTTTGCCATCATCGGCAACCACGACGTCGAACCCCTCCTGGGCGAGGTAGCGGCGCAGCAGGTCGCGAATACGCGCGTCGTCGTCGACGACCAGCAGCTTGTCGGGGCGCGCGCTTGTGGACATCGGGAAACTCCTCAGTTGTAACAGTCCGAATTCTGCGACTGGGCCGCTGCGGAATGTGAACATTTTGAGTACCTTTTCACACTGTTACAACTTTGCCTGAAGGGAGTATCCGGTGGTTCATCCATACTTGCTCTCCATCCGTTGTAGTTCTTATGGCCCGTCCGTCGTCCCCTGCCGTCCTGTTGGCCTTCGGCTTGTTCGCCGCATCCGTTATGGCGGCGCCCGAGCCGGAACCAAAAGTCCTGGAGTCGGGCGTATCGGCCCAGCGACGGGTCGAATTGCGGCAGTCTGTCGGTCCTGTCCGCACGGTGGGCAAGGTGTCGGCGCCGGCCCCTGCGGGCGGGACGTCGTTTCAGCTGGGGGATGCCGAGCGTGCGCGCCTGCGCCAGACCTTGCGCGAGCAGTCCTTGGCCAGCCCGGCTGGGTCCCGGTGACCGGCGGGCGCGTCGGCGTTTGGGCATTTCGCGGTCTTCGTAATTTTCGGAGGTTTTTGATGGCCCATCGCGTACTCTCGCCGGCCAGGAGTTGTCTCGTGGCGGCATGTCTCGGACTGGGGATTTTCCCGGGCACTGCGCTGGCGCAAGCGCATTCCGCCGTAATGGTGCAAAACGTGGTCCAGCTCAGTGCGTCCGCCACCGTGGACGTGTTGCCTGACCTGACAACCATCGTGCTCAATGTCACTCGCGAAGGCGCCGACGCGGCAACCGTCCAGGCGCAAGTGAAGGCTGCATTGGACTCGGCCTTGTCAGAGGCCCGAAAAGCGGTCGAAAAGGGGCGGTTGGACGTGCGGACAGGCAGTTTCGGCATCTATCCGCGACACGGCAGGGACGGCAAGATCTCCGGTTGGCAAGGGCAGGCGGAGCTGGTTCTCGAAGGGCGCGACGGGCCTGCCATTGCCGCGCTTGCGGGCAAGCTTGGCGGGCTTTCCGTCGTCTCGATCCAGCATGGACTCAGCAGAGATCTTCGCCGGCAGGCCGAGACAGAGGCCCAGACCTCTGCGATCAATCGCTTCAAATCCCGCGCTGAGGATGTCAGTCGTGCTTTTGGGTTTTCCGGCTACGGTCTGCGCGAGCTGCAGGTGAGCGGCCAGGAGCCCGCTCCCTATCCGCGTCTGCGGACCATGGCGATGGCCGCAGCCGCGCCCATGGCCGAAGCGGCCGTTCCGATCGAAGCCGGGCGCATTGCCGTGACGGTCACCGTCTCGGGCACGGTGCAGATGCGCTGACCGGGCGTGCACTGGCACTCCGGTGCACGCCGGGGACAACTCTTTGGGCTTATTGGGCGGTCCAGCCGCCGTCCATGTTCCACGCCACACCGCGGACGTTGGCACCTGCTGGCGAGCAGAAGAAGACGGCCAGTTCACCCAGCTCCTCGGGGGTGGTGAACTGCATGGATGGCTCTTTTTCTCCCAGCAGCACGCGTTTTGCTTCCTCGTTGGAGACGCCCAGCGCGGCGGCTCTGGCATCCACTTGCTTCTGGACCAGCGGGGTCAGAACCCAGCCCGGACAGATGGCGTTGCAGGTCACCCCCGTGGGTGCGGTCTCCAGCGCCGTGACTTTGGTCAACCCGACCACACCGTGTTTGGCGGCGACATAGGCGGACTTTTCGGCCGACGCCACCAGCCCGTGCACTGAGGCAACGTTGATGATGCGGCCCCAATTGGCCTCGCGCATGGCAGGAAGCGCGAGCCGGGTGGCGTGGAACGCGCTGCTGAGGTTGATAGCGATGATCGCGTCCCAGCGCTCGACCGGGAAGCTTTCGATGCGTGCGACATGCTGAATGCCGGCGTTGTTGACCAGGATGTCGACACGCCCGAAACGGCTGGCAGCAAAGGCCATCATGTCCGCAATTTCCGCCGGTTTGCTCATGTCCGCTCCGTGGAAGGCGACCTGAACGCCCAACGCGGCGATTTCGCTGGTTGGCCCCTCGGAATCACCGAAGCCGTTGAGCACGATGTTGGCCCCTTGCCGGGCGAGCGCCTTGGCGATGCCAAGGCCGATTCCGCTGGTGGAACCGGTGACGAGGGCGGTTTTGCCTTTGAGCATGGTGTGAACTCCTGATGATTTACGATTGAATGCACCGATTATCGAACCTGTTCCTGTGCGTTATGTCCGAACCCGTCCTGAACCATGTTTTCTGCAACGACCCATCGGGTGGTCATCGGATGGTCTGGTGGGAATGGGGAGATCCCCATGCACCCTCGGTCGTTGTCTGCGTACACGGTCTGGCGCGCCAGGGGCGGGATTTCGATGTTCTGGCTCGCAATCTGGTTGCCGCCGCTTCAGAACCGGTTCGCGTAGTCTGTCCGGATGTTGTGGGAAGAGGCCGCAGCGATTGGTTGTCTGATCCGGCCGGCTACCAGATTCCGCAGTATGTTTCCGACCTGCTTACGATGCTGGGCGCCTTGCAGGCGCGCGCGCCGGTTCGGGTGCTTGATTGGGTCGGAACGAGCATGGGCGGGCTGATTGGCATGGGGATCTGCGGCACGCCGGATTTGCCGCTGCCAGTTCCCGTTCGGCGCCTGGTGCTCAATGACGTCGGTCCTGTCATCGAATGGCAGGCGCTGGCCCGGATCGGTGCCTACCTCGGGCGGCCCGACCGTTTTACTGACCTCGAACATGCATCACACGCATTGTGGGACATTTCGCAGTCGTTTGGCCCCCATAACCCGGAGCAATGGCGGGAGTTGTGCCGGCACATGGTACGTCTCACCGAGCAGGGGGACTGGGTGTTGCACTACGACCCGGCGATTGCCGTGCCGTTTCGGGCCTTGACACCCCAGCAGGCACAAGCTGGCGAGGCGGCATTGTGGATGGCGTATGACGCGATCCAGGCTGACACCCTTCTGTTGCGTGGCGCGGTGTCGGACCTTTTGTCCCGCGCGACGGCCGTTCAGATGGGCCAACGCGGTCCGCGGGCACGGTGCATTGAATTCGAGGGCGTCGGGCACGCGCCAACCTTGGTGGCCGCCGATCAGGTCGGGCAAGTTGTTCGCTTTTTGCAACGGTGATTTCGGGTGAGCACTTTCAGCAACCAGACCGATGGCAATGCTGCGTGGGCCCAGGTTCCACGGTTGATTGCGGCGACCTCTACCCCGATTCCCGGCGATGACGACTCGGTCCTCAAGGCCCGCCAGTTCTCGCAACCGCTTCTGACCGGGCGATTGCTCGACACCGGCGAGGAAATGCTCTCCCACGCCGATGCCGTGGCGGACATATTGCGCGCGCTGGGTGGATCACCGGCGATGCAGGCGGCGAGCTACCTTGTCTATGCCAGCGAGCACCTCAATCGCCCCGAAGAGGTGATCGGTCAGGCATTCGGCGAGGCGTATGCCCGACTGGCCGTCGAGACATCCCGCCTGGTCAAGGTACAACGCCTTTCACGCGCTGCCGAAACACCGGTTCAACGGGTCACCGACCCGAAAGTTCAGGTGGAAACCGTCCGCAAAATGCTTTTGGCGTTCAGCCGCGATTTGCGGGTGGTGCTGCTTCGGTTGGCATCTCGGTTGCAAACGCTTCGGTGGTATGCGGTAAGTCGCCAAGCCGTTCCGGAGTCCATGGCAACGGAAACGCTGAGCATCTTCGCGCCGCTGGCAAACCGGCTGGGCATCTGGCAGATCAAATGGGAACTGGAAGACCTTGCGTTTCGCTTTCTGGAGCCAGAAACCTACCGATCCGTTGCCCGACTCCTCGATGAGAAACGGATCGAGCGTGAAGCCTACATGGCAAGTCTGCGCCAGCAGTTTGAACGGGAATTGCGGCTCCGAGGCATTGCGTGTGAGGTCCAGGGGCGCCCAAAGCACATCTACAGCATCGTCCGCAAGATGCGCGGAAAGTCCTTGGGGTTTGAGCAGGTGTATGACCTGCGCGCCTTGCGGGTTATCGTCGCCTCACTGGCGGATTGCTACACAGCATTGGCTTGGATTCACGAAGTGTTCGTGCCCGTCCAAGAGGAGTTCGATGACTACATTGCCAGGCCGAAGACGAACGGGTATCGGTCATTGCATACCGTCGTTCGGGACAGTGCCGGCCGGGCAATCGAAATACAAATCCGCACCCGTGAGATGCACGAGCATGCTGAACATGGGGTTGCCGCGCACTGGGCTTACAAAGAGGCCGGCTCGAAAGGCTATGCGGGTGTTTCGGCAAGCGGCGACTATGACGCGCGGATTGCCGTGCTGCGCCAGTTGCTTGCATGGGAGCGTGACCTGTCAGGGACTGGTGCGAGCCAAGGCCTCTTTGAGGATCGCATCTACGTACTGACACCCGCCGCTGCCGTCGTTGAACTGCCCCGAGGCGCAACTCCCGTCGATTTCGCCTATTCCGTCCACACCGATCTGGGTCACAGATGCCGCGGTGCGCGGGTGGACGGAGCACTGGTCCCGCTTAACACCGCATTGTCCAACGGACAAATGGTCGAGGTCGTTTCGACGAAAGATGGAGGACCGTCGCGGGACTGGTTGAACCTAGAGCTGGGCTACCTCGTCAGCAACCGCGCACGCGCGAAAGTACGTGCCTGGTTCAACGCCCGCGCAGTGCAGGATACCGTTGCGCGCGGACGTGAAGCGGTTGAAAAGCTGCTGCAGCGCGAAGGACGCACAGCCCTTCGCCTCGACAGTCTCGCGACCCAGTTGGGTTTCAAGTCATCCGATGATTTGTTCGAGGTGGTCGGCAAAGACGAGTATTCGCTTCGTAACATCGAGCTTTTCTTGCGACCCACCGAACCGTCGCCAACGGTAGACGAGGCGTCGCTGCTTAAGCCCGCGCGCAGCCGCACGCAGGATGGTAGTGGTGGCGTTTTGGTCGTTGGGATTGATTCACTTCTCACTCAGCTGGCGCGCTGCTGTCGCCCGGCACCTCCTGACCGGATCGTCGGCTACGTAACCAGGGGCAAAGGTGTCAGCATTCACCGTAGCGATTGCGCCAATTTTCGCCAACTGTCGATGAGGTCAGCCGACCGGGTCATCCAAGTCGCGTGGGAGGTGTCCAAAGGCCGCGATGCCGCCGTCTTTCCAGTTGATGTGGCAATTGAAGCGTGGGACCGTCAAGGCCTGTTGCGCGACATTTCCGAAGTCTTCGCCAGGGAACGGATGAATGTGATCGGCGTTCAAACTCAATCCGTCAAAGGTATTGCCTGGATGACTTTTACAATTGAATTGGCTGACTCGTCCCGTTTGAGCAAGGTACTTGGGCAGGTTCGTGATGTTCCCGCCGTGAAGTCTGCCAGGCGCCGCTAGTTCCAAAGTTGCGACGGGTGAGCCTGAAGTCGTGCTATAATCGAGGTCTCGGACAAACTCAGGCGCGTAGCTCAGCTGGTTAGAGCACCACCTTGACATGGTGGGGGTCGTTGGTTCGAGTCCAATCGCGCCTACCAATTCCAATTCCTTCTGGTTCAACCCCACCAAGGGTAATCCTTGTGGGGCAGCAGGTACGAAGCACCTAAAATCTGCTGCGCTGCAAAAAATGACTGCCTTATGCAGTCTGCAAGTGACCCAACCAGAGGAGAAATGTCGTGCCCAATTCAGCGGCTGCACCGGGCGGCGAGGCCTGGCGGGTGATTAAGAAATATCCCAATCGGCGCCTCTACGATACGGATACCTCGTCGTACATTACCCTTGCTGAGGTACGTCAACTTGTCATGTCAAATGAGGCTTTTCGTGTGGTTGACGCGAAAAGTGGCGATGACATTACCCGCAGTATTCTTCTGCAGATCATTCTTGAAGAAGAGGCCGGTGGTGCGCCAATCCTGTCCGAGGCGGTGCTCGCCAATATCATTCGTTTCTATGGGAACGCCATGCAAGGATTCATGGGGACTTACCTCGAGAAGAATGTGCAAACGTTCATGGATATTCAGGCCAAGATGTCTGAGCAGTCGAAAGGATTGACACCGGAGGGGTGGGCGCAGTTGATCAACCTGCAGTCGCCGGTGATCCAGAACATGATGGGTAGTTACGTCGACCAATCGAAGAATCTGTTCTTGCAGATGCAAGAGCAGATGCAAAAGCAAACCGAACAGATGCTGGGTGCGTTTGGCCGAAAGAGGTAACGTGGAGCCCGATCGTTCGAAGGCTCGTTATTTATGCCTGATCTATTGAATGTTGTGAATTCAGCGTCGGGACATTCTCCGCGCGTAGGTTTTGTCAGCCTCGGCTGTCCGAAGGCTTTGACAGATTCGGAGCTTATTCTGACCCAGCTCAGCGCGGAGGGGTATCAGACGTCGAAGACGTTCGAAGGAGCCGATCTCGTCATTGTGAATACTTGCGGATTCATCGACGACGCAGTCAAGGAAAGCCTGGACGCCATCGGCGAAGCCATTGCAAGGAACGGGAAGGTGATCGTTACGGGTTGCCTGGGCGCAAAGACTGATCGGGATGGGGCCAATATGGTCCGGCAACTGCATCCGAGTGTTCTGGCGGTAACGGGGCCCCATGCGACGCAGGATGTAATGAATGCGGTTCACCAGCATTTACCTAAACCGCATGATCCGCTTGTCGACCTGATTCCCGGCCGTGTCGGAAACGCAGGGGTAAAACTGACCCCCCGCCACTATGCGTATCTGAAGATCAGTGAAGGATGCAATCATCGGTGCACTTTTTGCATCATTCCCTCGATGAGGGGTAATCTGGTCAGCAGACCGGTCGGTGACGTCCTAAATGAAGCGCAGGCGTTGTTTGAAGGCGGCGTGAAAGAGTTGCTGATTGTCAGCCAGGATACCTCGGCCTATGGCGTTGATGTGCAGTTTCGGATTGGCTTCTGGAATGGACGCCCGGTTCGTACCCGCATCACCGAATTGGCCAGTCATTTAGGAGAAATCGCAGAACACTATGGCGCCTGGGTTCGCTTGCACTATGTCTATCCTTATCCGCATGTCGACGAACTGCTTCCTCTGATGTCGACCGGGCGGATCCTCCCTTATCTGGATGTCCCGTTTCAACATAGCCATCCGGATGTTCTGCGCAGGATGAAACGTCCGGCCAGCGGAGAGAGAAATCTCGAGCGCATTCTTCGATGGCGTGAGATGTGTCCCCAGCTGGTTTTGCGGAGTACTTTCATAGCCGGTTTTCCTGGTGAATCAGAAGCCGAGTTCCAGCATCTGCTGGATTTCGTTCGCGAAGCACAGCTTGACAGGGCCGGGTGTTTTGCCTACAGCCCAGTGGACGGTGCTGCTGCCAATTCGATCCCGGAGCAGTTGCCCGTTGATGTGCGCGAGCAGCGATTGGCCCGATTCATGGAGGTGGCGGAAGCCGTATCCGTCGCGAAGCTGAAAAGCAGGATTGGTTCAACGATGCAGGTCATTGTCGACGCTGCTGCGGCTCAGGGGCGCAGAGGCGGCGAGGGGCGTACTTATGCGGATGCGCCAGAGATTGATGGACGGGTGAAGTTGCTCCCATCCGAGAAAATCAGCAAGACCTACCGCGTCGGAGAGTTCACCCGTGCCAGAATTGTGGACACGCAAGGACATGATCTGATTGCTTTACCCACCTGATCGCGTGCAGCAGACGCCAATGAAAAAAGCCGCAGACTCGTCAGCGGCTTTCGGTCGCATTTCACTTGTGGTGCCCAGGAAGGGACTCGAACCCCCACGCCTCTCAGCGCTAGTACCTGAAACTAGTGCGTCTACCAATTCCGCCACCTGGGCATCTCAGGAACAAGGGAAGATTGTACAACAGAAAAACTAACCAATTGAATTGCTCCATGGAAGAAATTGAAGGGACCGTGCAGGGCCATCGGGATGGGCACGGCTTCGTGATCCGAGACGATGGCGCAGGGGATATCTATCTGGCCCCGAACGAGATGAGGGCAGTGCTCCATCAGGACCGCGTCAAGGTTCGTATCGTGCGGCATGATCGACGCGGACGCCCGGAAGGCAGGGTGGTTGAAATCATCGAACGCCCGAAGCTTCCAATCATCGGGCGTCTCCTAAACGAAGGCGGAATCTGGCTTGTTGCTCCCGAAGACAAGCGGTATGGACAGGACGTTCTCATCCCGAGGGGGGGTACCGGGGGCGCAAAGACGGGAGTGGTGGTTGTCGTAGAGCTGACTGAACCTCCTGCCCTTTTCGGACAGCCGGTCGGGCGAGTGAAAGAAATACTGGGAGAGATTGATGACCCCGGCATGGAAATCGCCATCGCAGTCCGCAAGTATGGCGTCCCGCATGAGTTTAGCGAAGCTTGTCTTGCGCAGGCAAGAGCATTGCCGGACGCGGTCGAGGCCTCGGATCAGCTTGATCGGATCGATTTGTCCGATGTGCCTCTGGTAACGATTGATGGAGAAGACGCGCGCGATTTTGATGACGCAGTCTATTGTGAACCTGCCAAGGTTGGGCGTGGAAAGGGTTGGCGCCTGATCGTTGCGATCGCAGACGTAAGCCACTATGTCGAAACAGGGTCGGCGATCGACATTGATGCCTACGAGCGGGCAACTAGCGTCTACTTTCCTCGTCGCGTGATTCCAATGCTCCCGGAAAAGCTGTCCAACGGCTTGTGCTCCCTGAATCCGGGCGTCCGCCGTCTCTGCATGGTCTGTGACATGCTGATTTCAACGAAGGGCGAGATTGCCGCCTATCAGTTTTATCCTGCTGTCATGTTCAGTCATGCGCGCTTCACTTACACCGAGGTTGCTGCCATCCTCGCCAATACCCGGGGCCCGGAAGCCAACAAGCGTGCGGATTTGGTGGCGGCATTGCTTCATTTGCATGATGTATACCGGGCGCTTTTGACGTCAAGAAAACAACGCGGTGCGGTCGACTTTGAAACGACCGAGACTCAGATCGTTTGTGACGAAAGTGGTCGGATCGAAAAAATCGTGCCGAGGATTCGTAATGAAGCGCATCGCTTGATTGAGGAGGCGATGTTGGCTGCCAATGTGTGCAGTGCGGACTTCATCCGAGACATGAACCATCCCGGGCTTTTCAGAGTACATGAAGGCCCGACAGCCGAAAAGCGGGAAACTCTGCGCAATTACCTCAAGGCTCTGGGAATTGGTTTATCCATGTCGGCGGATCCCCAGCCACGAGACTTCCAGCGTATCGCGGATGAAACGAAGGGTAGGCCTGACGCCCAGCAGATTCACTCGATGTTGCTTCGGTCGATGCAGCAGGCCATCTACACCCCCGTCAACAGCGGGCATTTCGGTTTGGCCTACGAAGCCTATACCCACTTCACAAGCCCGATTCGTCGCTATCCTGACCTGCTTGTTCACCGGGTTATCAAGGCTGTACTTCGGGGTCGACGCTATGAGTTGCCCGAGTTGCCCGTTCCGGGTGAGGCTCAATTCAAGCTCGCGCGCCGACTACCCCGAAACGCAGTTGCTCAAGGAAAAGAAGGTGAGCGTCGCGAATCACCGTCTGGGAGTAAAGATGACATCGCCTGGCAGGCTGCAGGCCTGCACTGCAGTGCAAATGAACGCCGAGCGGACGAAGCCAGCCGCGACGTCGAGGCTTGGCTGAAGTGCAAATACATGAGGGAGCACTTGGGCGAAGAGTATGGCGGTGTGGTGACTGCGGTGACGTCATTCGGCCTCTTCGTCACTCTGGACGACCTCTTCGTTGAAGGACTGATCCACATTTCGGAATTGGGTGGCGAATATTTTCGCTTCGATGATGTCCGTCAGGAACTTCGCGGCGAGCGGTCCGGAATGCGATTCGTTATCGGCAGCAGGTTGCGGGTACAAGTCAGCAGGGTTGATCTGGATGGCCGAAAGGTTGACTTTCGGATGGTCGATGACCCAGAACTTACCCCCAGGCGAATTGCCCGCGATCTCTCCGAAGGGGAAGGTTCTCCCCGTAAACAAAATCAAGAAAATACCTCACGGATCAATGAAGCGAACGATAGGGTTCGTAGCGTTCGTAGTCGCGAATCCGCCATGGGCAGAGCTCAGGGTCAGCGAAAGGCCCGCCAACCCGGCAAGGCGAGTGCTGCTACCCGGCGCGCGCCTCCCAGGCGATGATGGAATGTGGGGCCTTGACTCAGTCTAGTTCAGCTCATGGCTTGTGCCAAAGCCATGGCTGTCAATGGTTCAAGCCGCGCCCATCTGTCGGCAACCATGCCATGCTGATAAACGGCTTGGCAGGCTGCGTCGTACTCGCTTAAACCGCCGGACAAGCGCGCTCCAATCAAGCCGGCGAGAACATCGCCTGTTCCGGCAGTTGCGAGCCTTCCATTCCCGGTGGGATTGATAGTAGGGGGTCGATCAGGCTTGGCAATCACGGTTCCTGAACCTTTCAAGACGACTGTGCAGCCTAGTCGTTCGCCCAATTGCCACGCCGCTCTAAGTCGGTCCCGCTGTATTTCGTTCACATCGCATCCCAGGAGCCGTGCTGCCTCTAAAGGATGTGGAGTAATCACCGTTGCGCAATCACGGCGCGATGCTCTTTGCGCCAGCATCGTTTGAAGTGATGGGTCATGTGCCAGTGCATTGAGCGCGTCGGCATCAAGGACCAGTCTCTGTACATCGCGAAAGAGGATCGGCAGCCAAGGGCGAATCCTCTCTCCGCCGCCGCAGCCGCACACGGTTGTGCTTTCGCCCCATGGAATTGCGGTCGTCGCACGGAACATCAATTCGGGTAGGTTTGTATCAACGGTCATTGGTGCGTCGTCCAGCAGTCCTACCAAAACGCGTCCTGCTCCTCCACACAATGCTGCCCTTGCCGCAAGTAACGCGGCTCCAGTCATCCCTTGTCCGCGATGCTGAATGCTCTCTCCACCCAAAACGGCAACCATTCCGAACGAGCCCTTGTGGCTGTGATGGGGGCGATCTCGATAGGCTGGCTCGGGGTTCAGCCGTGCATCGACTCGCGGG
Organism: Curvibacter sp. T50; assembly: GCF_057219955.1. Classification (NCBI taxonomy): domain Bacteria; kingdom Pseudomonadati; phylum Pseudomonadota; class Betaproteobacteria; order Burkholderiales; family Comamonadaceae; genus Curvibacter; species Curvibacter sp. T50. The sequence goes on along the minus strand of NZ_JBXVVU010000001.1, from coordinate 838,350 downwards.
CGGTAGGCGTCACTTATGCCAAGATCGTCGAACCAAATCGTTCCGGCGGCATCTCGTCCGCATCCCATGAAAAGCCCGGGTTTCAATGTCAGCAGCGCCAGCGTATGGTGTCGCGATTGAACTAGGCCATGGAGACCACCACTCGCTGTTGTCAAGGAGCTTTGACCCTGATGTAGATATCCGGTGTCAGCATCCAAACCGGTTGGTACGTCTACAGCCAAAATGGCGGCCGGGCTGGCCTTCATGACCCGAAGCCAATCTGCGATAACCCCTTTGGGTGCGTGTTTGGCTCCAATACCCAGAAGTGCGTCAATGCAGATATCCTCATCAGTCAGCACGGTTGGCGGTGAATCGCTGATTCGCACGCCCTCCCGCATTGCCTCACATAGCGATTGCCCCGCGTCGGCAGGTCGTTTTGCCGGATCTCCTGCCAGGGTGACAACGGCTTCGATACCAGACCGTCGCAGGACACGTGCGGCTTCGAGACCGTCGCCGCCATTGTTCCCCGGCCCGCAGGCGATCCAGATGGTCTGAGCGTGGGGGGAGATGGCCCGGGCGAGTTGCGCAACCGCGAGTCCTGCTCGCTTCATCAATTCGTGGGACGGGAGAATTCCCGAGGCGGCGCGTTCCGTTTCTCGGGTTGTGGATACCAGAGACAGGGGGAGCGCATCACCGGGTTTGTAGCGGATCATTGAAGTGCCATTCAGACGTGGAGCCACCTCGATCAGCGCAAATATCGGTCGACACGGAGGCCTTCCAAGTCCAGTTCAGGTTTCCTGCCAAGGATTTCGTCTGCCAGAACTCTCGCGCATCCGCATGCCATTGCCCAGCCACTTGAACCGTGACCTAGGTTCAGCCAGATGCCGGGACGAGGGCTCCTTCCGAGCACGGGGGGGCCTTCGGGGAGCATGGGGCGCGCGCCCTTCCACTGCTGCACGCCTTGAGTGGTTACAGCCGCGCCAGGGAACCAGTCGAGAAGCACCTTATAAAGCGTCCGGATCGATTCTTTGCGAAATTTTCCAAACTCACCTCCCAACTCAGCGCTGCCAGCCACGCGTACCCGATTTCCCAGTCGGCTGATTGCGACTTTGAAGCGTTCATCCATGATTGCCGATTTGGGCGCGTTGAGTGGCTCGCGGACAGGGGCGCTGATGGAGTAGCCGTAAACCGGAACAAGAGGAATAGCGATCCCGATATCGCGCAGAAGATCTGCACTCGCAACTCCCGCACACAGGATGATCGCATCGAAACTCTCGCTATTGGACTGACCGTGAACTTTCAAGGAGGGATGGTCACCGGGAGTGACAGAGCAAACCGTTGTGCCGAACCGGAATTTCACCCCAGCATGAGTGGCCGCGGATTTGAGGAGTAGTGTGAACTGGCGACAATTTCCAATCTCGTCGTCGGGAAGGTGTATGCCACCGGCGAAACTCAAATCTGGATTCAAGGCTGGCTCAATGGCGCGCGCTTCCGCCATGTCAAGGTCGTTGAACCGCACGCCGGATTCGCGAAGTATGGCGAGACCGGGTTCGATGAGATGCCGATCCTGGTCAGTGCGAAGAACGACCATGTATCCCTTTGAACCTTCGAAATCCAGATCAAGCTCTCGCCGGAGAGTCGCGAGTCGCTGCCGGCTGTAGAAGGCAAGTCGTTGCATTCGCTTCCGATTCGCGCGGAAAGTGTCAGGGTCGCAGGCCCGCCACCAACGCCACATCCAATTGAAATCCGCGAAAGTCAGGGGCAGGCTAAGTCGGACGGATGCGTGCAGACCGAGCATCTGCTTGAGCACCTTCGTGGACATTCCCGGGGCGGCCCATGGGGCGACGTACCCGGGCGATATAACACCCGCATTGGCGAAGCTGGTTTCTTCACCTGCATTGGCGCGTCGCTCAAAAACAGTGACCTCATGGCCATCTGACGAAATTTCGTAAGCGGTAGTGACGCCAATGATGCCAGCGCCGACAATTGCAACTCTCATGGTTAAAGCGGGCACGGTCGCAAAGCGGTGACGTGCAAGATCAGTGTCGCGGTCAGTATAGGCCTTGGCGTGCAAAGATCCTGCGTATGACGCTCTTTCGGGTACGCACGAAAAGTTTTTCCCTGTCTTGTGCGTTGTTTTGCGGGTGCGATTGCTCAGGCCCGTATTCGCCAATAGGGGGAGAGCCGGCCAGCGTGGTATACTCTTAAGGCTAAGCTGGCACGATGCAGGGAGCAACTGCAAGTTAGCTAGCAATCGCGGCCCAACTCCCTCAAAGGTGTTTCGACCGATCCGTTATCGATGCTCTGGCTTCGGCCCGACCCGGTAGCGTGTGGACTCGAAATCTGTGAGTTGGCGCTCAGACCAAACCTTCGGAGTTTTTATGTCGATCAGCATGCGTGAGATGCTGGAAGCAGGTGTCCATTTTGGACATCAGACGCGCTTCTGGAACCCTAAGATGGCCCCCTATATTTTTGGCCATCGCAACAAGATTCATATCATCAATCTGGAAAAGTCGCTTCCTATGTTTCAGGAGGCGGCCAAGTTCGCTCGCCAGCTGGCTGCTAACCGGGGCACCATTCTGATGGTTGGCACCAAACGGCAGGCGCGCGAAATTGTTGCCGGCGAGGCCCGGCGTGCTGGCGTTCCCTTTGTCGACCAGCGTTGGCTTGGCGGTATGTTGACCAACTTCAAAACGGTCAAGACATCGATCAAGCGGCTCAAGGACATGAAGGCCCAGCAGGAAGCAGGCCTTGACGCGCTGAGCAAAAAAGAGCAACTCATGTTCAAGCGTGAGTTGGAGAAACTGGAGCGTGACATTGGCGGCATTCAGGATATGAACAGTCTTCCGGACGCGATTTTTGTCATTGACGTCGGGTACCACAAGATTGCTGTAGCCGAAGCTCGGAAACTCGGTATTCCCTTGATTGGTGTCGTTGATTCGAACCATTCTCCGGAAGGTATCGATTATCTTATTCCCGGTAACGACGACTCTTCCAAGGCGGTGACTTTGTACGCTCGCGGAATTGCCGATGCCATCATTGAGGGTCGGGAAAACGCAGTTTCCGACGTGGTCAAGGTTGTCTCTGAGGGTGGGGATGAATTTGTTGAAGTCGAGGAATCCGCCGCCTGATTCCGGGGTCTAATTCGGAAAAAGGGGCAGATCTGCCCCTTTTTTTTAATCTGGTTTTTATCGTCTAATCAGGAGATATTGAAATGGCTGCAATTACAGCGAGCATGGTTGCTGAGCTTCGGGGGAAAACTGACGCACCGATGATGGAGTGCAAAAAGGCACTCACCGAGGCGGACGGAGATATGGCCAAGGCCGAAGAATTGTTACGGGTGAAACTTGGGACGAAAGCCGGCAAGGCCGCCTCCCGAGTGACCGCTGAAGGGGTCGTGGCGTCTTGCATCCGTGGCTCGACCGGTGCAATGATTGAGGTGAATTGCGAAACCGACTTTGTCACGAAAAATGACAGCTTTCTCTCGCTCGCCAGGGCAGCGGCCGAACTGATCGCAGAAAAGGATCCTATTGACATTGCTGCGCTCGGTGCTTTGCCATACTCTCAGGACGGCTTTGGTCCGACGCTGGAAGATGTTCGAAAAGGTCTGATCGGGAAAATCGGCGAAAACATGAGTTTTCGGCGCTTCAAGCGATTCAACAGTGGCGCCCAACTGGCCGCTTACTTGCATGGAACCCGTATCGGCGTTGTTGTTGAATATACCGGAGATGAGGTGGCTGCCAAGGACGTTGCAATGCATGTTGCGGCCATGAAGCCCGTCGCGATTTCCACTGCCGATGTGCCTGCCGAATTAATTGAGCGGGAGCGTTCGGTAGCCACGGCAAAAGCCGCCGAATCGGGTAAGCCCGCGGATATCGCTGCGAAAATGATCGAAGGTTCCGTGCAGAAGTACCTCAAAGAGGTCTCACTGTTCAATCAGCCTTTTGTAAAGAACGACAAGCAAACGGTCGAGCAGATGCTCAAGTCCGCCTCGACAAACGTCGCAGCCTTTACCCTGTACGTCGTCGGCGAGGGTATTGAAAAGAAGGTCGACGATTTCGCGGCCGAGGTCGCAGCCCAAGTTGCTGCGGCAAAGGGCTCGGCGTAAATCGCCGTCTGGTAAGAGAATTCGTGGCCAGACATCTCAACAGCGCCGGAGATAAACCGAAACATGACGACCAAAAGCCCCCAGCACAAACGGATTCTCCTCAAACTCTCCGGTGAAGCCCTCATGGGTGATGATGCCTTCGGTATCAATCGGGCGACGATCGTGCGAATGGTGGAAGAGATCGCGGACGTTACGCGCCTGGGTGTCGAAGTCGCCGTTGTGATTGGTGGTGGGAACATCTTCCGGGGTGTCGCCGGTGGCGCGGTCGGTATGGATCGGGCAACGGCCGACTACATGGGGATGCTGGCGACGGTCATGAATGCATTGGCATTGGCCGATACCATGAACAAGGCCGGTTTGACCGCGCGGGTGATGTCAGCTATCGGAATTGAACAGGTTGTTGAACCCTACGTGCGGCCGAAGGCGCTTCAGTACCTCGAAGAAGGCAAAGTAGTCGTTTTCGCCGCCGGTACAGGCAATCCGTTCTTCACAACAGATACTGCGGCAGCATTGCGCGGTGCGGAAATCGGGGCTGAACTGGTTCTCAAGGCAACCAAAGTTGATGGTGTTTACTCCGCAGACCCGAAAAAAGATCCCACGGCGACACGGTACAGCCGAATCAGTTTCGATGACGCCATGTCCCAGAATCTTGGAATAATGGACGCGACGGCATTTGCCCTGTGTCGGGATCAGAAGTTGCCGGTCAAGGTGTTCTCAATCTTCAAGCATGGAGCCCTTCGCCGGGTTGTCTTGGGAGAAGATGAAGGTACGCTGGTTCATGTTTGAGTTTCCTTCGCACTAACGACGAGGAGTTGATCGATGACGACCATTGGCGATATCAGAAAAACGATCGAAACCAAGATGGATCAGTCCATCCAGTCTTTCAAGCACAACCTGACCAAAGTTCGGACGGGGCGTGCGAATCCAGCGCTTCTTGATACGGTCCATGTCGACTACTACGGCTCCATGGTTCCTATCAGCCAGGTGGCAAATGTTTCGTTGCTTGACGCCAGGACGATCAGTGTGCAGCCCTGGGAGAAGGGTATGGGGGCGAAGATTGAGAAGGCGATTCGGGAAAGCGATCTCGGACTGAATCCGGCCTCGATGGGTGACCTCATCCGTGTTCCCATGCCGCCCATGAGCGAGGAGCGTCGCAAAGAGATGACCAAGGTCGTCCGGGGCGAGGGTGAACATGCCAAGGTTGCAATTCGCAATCTCCGGCGCGATGCCAACGAATCGGTCAAAAAGCTGGTGAAAGACAAATTGGCTTCCGAAGATGATCAGAAGCGTTCGGAAGCAGACATCCAGAAACTGACCGACCGTCATATTGTTGAAGTCGATCAACTGGTCGCGGCAAAAGAACAAGAGATAATGGCCGTATAGCTTCGTGGAGAGTTCGGATCCTTTCCTTTTTCTGCGAGTGAATCTGCAACGCCCTGTTGCCGAAACCCGCGAGCCGGCGGGCCAATCTTCTATGTCCGGGGCCAGTGACCGCGCATACAGGCGAGCTGCAGGCTGCCGTTATCGGCCGGAGTTTTTTTATTGGCAGTCCCATGCTTAGGCAGCGCGTAGTCACCGCACTCATCCTTCTGGCGCTTCTCCTGCCCGCGCTCTTTTATACCGATCCGACGCCCTTTCTCTTTCTGATCCTTGTTTTCCTGGCGGCAGGAGCTTGGGAGTGGGGCCGACTCAATCAGCTCAGTCAGTCAAACTCCTTGTTGACTGCGATGATATGCCTGACGCTCTGCGGTGTTACATGGGGTGCGGGCGGGGTCTCCAAAGAGGTCGGCTTCTTGTGGGTATCCGGTGGCATCGCTTGGGTGATTGCCGGTTCCGTTGTTCTTTCCAGGGGCGTTGCTGGCTGGGGACGCATACCCTCGGCTCTGCGCTGGCTGGTCGGTGTTGTTTTCCTTTGGCTGGCATGGCTCGCGGTTGCTCAGGCCCGATCTGTTGGGCACAACTTCTTGTTGTCAGTCCTGGCACTCGTATGGGTGGCGGATGTCGGGGCCTATTTTTTTGGGCGGGCATTGGGAGGGCGATTTGTCAAAGGCAAACTGGCTCCGTCAATCAGTCCAGGCAAAAGTTGGGAGGGCGTCTGGGGCGGAATGCTCTGCGTTTTTCTTTTTGGAGTCGGATGGGTTTGGGTTGATCAGACATTCGTTTTGGACAGCCCCAGCCTCTTTTCGCAGTTATATCGGGCCGGTATTCCCTGGTTCGTCGGGGGGACGATTCTGCTTGCAGCCATGAGTGTTGTGGGAGATCTGGTGGAATCACTTGTCAAACGAAATGCGCAAGTAAAGGACAGCAGCGCGTTATTGCCGGGGCATGGCGGAGTTTTGGATCGGATCGATGCGATCCTGCCAACCCTGCCTTTGGCGCTCATGCTCAGCGTGCTGACGAATTCATGATCCAGAAAATCTCTGTGCTTGGTTCGACCGGTTCTATCGGTTCGAACACCTTGGACGTTCTCGCTCGTCATCCGGACCGCTTCGAGGTTTTTGCACTGGTGGCTGCCACGCAGATTGATCTGCTTTTTGCGCAGTGTGTTCGCCATCGGCCGCGGATTGCAGTCCTGGCGGATGCGGCCGGTGCGAGTGAACTGGAAAAGCGAATCAAGGCTGCCGGGTTGTGTATCGAAGTTCGCTCGGGCGTCGAGGCAATTTGCGACGTTGCCGGCCACCGCGAGGTCGATATGGTCATGGCTGCGATCGTTGGCGCGGCAGGGCTCGCTCCCTGTCTGGCGGCGGCCAGGGCGGGTAAGCGGCTGTTGTTGGCCAACAAGGAGGCCTTGGTTGTCGGCGGCAGCGTGTTTATGGCCGCTGTCCATTCCGGCGGGGCAACTTTGCTGCCGATCGACAGCGAACATTCGGCGATCTTTCAGTCTTTGCCGGATGACCCGAAGACCTGGGAGCGGCGAATCGAGCGGATTGTGCTCACGGCATCCGGTGGTCCGTTCCGGCGCCGGGACGTGTCCACACTCCACGCTGTGACGCCGGAAGAAGCCTGCGCGCATCCGAACTGGGTGATGGGACGCAAGATTTCGGTGGACTCTGCAACGATGATGAACAAGGCTCTCGAGGTCATTGAAGCCCATTTTCTGTTTGGGGTGGAGGCCGCTCGACTGGACGTTGTGATTCATCCGCAAAGTGTCATTCACTCTATGGTCCAGTATCGCGATGCGTCAGTTGTCGCCCAGTTGGGTACTCCCGATATGCGTGTACCCATTGCGTACGGCCTGTCCTGGCCGGAAAGAATCGAGTCGGGTGCCAGCGCGTTGAACTTCCGCGAATTGCAGGCGCTGACCTTCGAATCGCTCGAAGATCACGGTCACCGGCAGCGGTTTCCCTGTCTCGCACTTGCATGGCAAGTATTGGATGCTCAGGAAGGCTCCTGCGCGATCTTGAACGCGGCCAACGAGATCGCTGTGGAATCATTCCTCGATCGCTCTATCCGTTTCGATCAGATTTATGCGGTCAATCGGGAAACGCTTGAGCGACTGGAATGTCCGACCCCTCGTAGTCTGGGTGATCTCCAGGAGTTGGACGCCCGGGCGCGCAGCCTGGCCCGAACCATAGTGCGTCAGAGTTACTCTTGAGCATTCGGTCGGAGGAACGCATCGTGGCAAGCTCTGCTCCCGAAGAGGCGTTAGAAGGCTGGCCGCCATGCTGACCATTATCGCGTTTCTGGTTGCGATCGCCTTGTTGATCGCAGTGCATGAGTACGGGCACTACCGAATTGCGGTGGCCTGTGGCGTGCGGGTGCTAAGGTTCTCGGTGGGTTTCGGCCGTCCCCTGTTTCGGCGGATGGGCCGCCCTGATTCGTCCGGTCACCAAACGGAATTTGTAGTCGGACTGTTTCCGGTAGGGGGTTACGTTCGGATGCTCGACGAGCGGGAAGCCGCTGTTGAAGCATCTGCGCAGTCATTCGCTTTTAACCGACAGCCGCTTCGTTCGCGCTTTGCGATTGTTGCAGCCGGGCCCCTCGCCAACCTTCTACTGGCTGTGGCCTTGTATGCCGGCGTCAACTGGGTGGGAGTTGAAGAGCCCGCAGCCCGGCTTTCGCGACCGTCCCCTGAATCCGTCGCCGGGCGTTCCACGTTGGCTGGTGGGGAAACGGTTTTTCGTGGAGCATTCGAGAACGAAGAACTCGAACCGATCGCCTCGTTCGAGGGGCTACGGTGGTTGCTTGCAAGGGCGGTGCTTGATGGGCACTCCGTGGTGCTGGAAGTCGGTGACGGTTTGTCGGGTGTCCGACGTCAGGTCGTCTTGCCTTTGAGTGAGTTGGCCGGTGTCGATGCAGACGCCGAGCTTTTTCGGCGCATTGGGATCCAGCGGCCCTATTCAGAGCCGTTGATCGGCGACGTATCGCCCGGGGGGGCTGCCGCGCGGGATGGTTTGTTGCCCTCTGATCGGATACTCAAGGTGGGAAACGAAAGCATCGTCGACGCGCAGCATCTTCGAGACCTGATTCGTGCGAACAACGGAGTGGCTGTTCCCTGGCTGGTTCAGCGCCAGGGCAGGGAAGTCACGGTGGTCGTCAAACCTGATTCCCGCAGCGAAGGCGGGCGCATGGTGGGAAAAATCGGAGCTCTGGTCGGGACTTCGCCGGCGATGGTTACCGTTCGAAGTGGTTTCTTTGAAGGGCTGCACAAAGCTGTGGCCAAGACCTGGGAAGTCGGCGATCTGACTGTGCGCATGATCGGCCGGATGCTGATCGGGGAAGCCTCTCTGCGTAATCTCAGTGGTCCGCTCACCATCGCTGACTATGCCGGCAAGTCGGCGAGTATGGGCCTGACCCAGTACCTGGTTTTTCTTGCCTTGATCAGTGTCAGCCTGGGCGTACTGAATCTGCTGCCCTTGCCAGTCCTCGATGGAGGGCACCTGATGTATTATCTTTGGGAGTTCCTGACAGGGCGGCCGGTATCGGAGCCATGGCTGGAAAGGTTTCAGCGGGCCGGCGTCGGTGTACTGCTTCTCATGATGTCCCTCGCGTTGTTCAACGACCTTACCCGATTGTTCGGCTGAACGCACCGGCGATCCGACCTACTTTCCTGGCACGCCCAGTGTCTTCATCGCATGAAAAAGTCCATCCAGCGTTTCCGCATTCGCACCGTTTGCCTTGTTGCCGGTCTGGCTCTTGCCGGGCACTCCGCATGGGCGGTGAATCCCTTCACGGTACGTGATATTCGGGTCGAAGGCCTGCAGCGTGTCGAGCCCGGAACCATCTTTGGCTCGTTACCCTTCCGTGTTGGCGAGACGTACAACGATGAGAAAGGGGCGGCCGCGATCCGCGCACTCTTCTCGCTTGGATTGTTCAAAGATGTTCGTCTGGAAACCAATGGTGACGTCCTGGTAGTGATCGTTGAAGAGCGGCCCACCGTGGCTTCCATCGAGTTTTCAGGGTCAAAGGAGTTCGACAAGGAAGTACTCCAGAAGTCCTTGCGGGAAATCGGCCTGACAGAAGGGCGTCCGTTCGACAAGGCTTTGTCGGATCGGGCCGAGCAGGAACTCAAGCGTCAGTACATCAACCGCAGCCTGTACGGTGCGGAGGTGGTCACTACCGTAACGCCTATCGAACGAAACCGGGTCAATGTCAGTTTTTCCATCACGGAAGGCGGCCCGGCGAAGATTCGTGAAATCCGCATCGTCGGGGCAAAGTCGTTTTCTGAGTCCACGCTGAAAGGACTCTTCGAGCAAGATACGGGTGGCTGGCTCAGTTGGTATACCAAGAGTGATCGGTATTCTCGCGCCAAGCTCAATGCGGATCTGGAGACCTTGCGCAGTTATTACCTTTCGCGCGGATATCTGGAGTTCCAGATTGATTCGACCCAGGTTGCCATTTCGCCCGACAAGCAAGATATCTCCATTGCGATCAACATTACCGAAGGTCCCAAGTTTGTTGTCTCTTCAATCAAGCTGGAAGGCAACTATCTGGACAAGACCGACGAATTCAAATCATTGGTGACCATCCGGCCAGGCGAACCCTACAACGCCGAGTCAGTCGCCGCGACCACGAAGGCGTTTCAAGATCATTTCGGCAATTTCGGCTATGCGTTCGCGCGCGTCGAAGCCCGCCCTGAGCTTGATCGGGCCAATAATCTGGTCTCGTTGGTTCTCCAGGCTGACCCCTCGCGGCGGGCCTACGTGCGCCGCATCAACATCACTGGTAACGACCGGACACGCGACGAAGTCATCCGGCGCGAATTCCGCCAGCTCGAAGGCGCCTGGTATGACGGCGCCAAGATTCGCCTGTCGCGCGACCGAGTTGATCGGCTGGGGTTCTTTACCGAGGTCGGGCTGGAGACCGGGGAAGTTGCAGGTGCTCCCGATCAGGTCGACCTGAGCCTCAACGTCGCCGAAAAGCCCACCGGCAGCGTGCAGCTGGGCGCTGGCTTTTCTTCGTCTGACAAATTCTCTGTATCTTTCAACCTCAAACAGGAGAACGCGTTCGGGTCCGGCAATTACCTGGGTGTCGAAGTCAACACCAGCAAATACAACCGTGCGCTGGTATTCAACACCGTTGATCCTTATTTCACGGCTGACGGCATTTCCCGCACGATCGATATCTATCACCGCAATACCCAGCCCTACGAGGAGCAGGGGGGTAACTACCAGCTGACGACAACCGGTGCCGGTCTCCGCTTCGGTGTCCCTTTCAGCGAGTCCGACACCGTGTATTTCGGGGCCAACTTCGAGCGCACCAGCATCAAGGTCGGCACCAACATACCGGCCGCGTATCTGTCCTATGCAGACCGGTTTGGCTACAACAGTTCCGCCATCCCGCTGACCATCGGCTGGACCCGTGACGATCGCGACAGCGCATTGGCACCCAACAACGGGCGCTACCAGCGGCTGAACGCCGAATGGGGCGTCGGTGGTGACGCCCGTTACGTCAAGGCCAGTTACCAAATCCAGCAGTACATCGCCTTGAACAGGCAGTTCACGCTGGCGTTCAACTCGGACGTCGGCTGGGGCAAGGGAATGGGCGGCAGACCGTTTCCCGTTTTCAAGAATTTCTACTCCGGTGGCCTGGGTTCGGTGCGAGGCTTTGAGCAAGCAACCTTGGGCCCCCGTGATGTGACCGGATCGTTCATCGGTGGGACGAAAAAGTTCAACCTCAACGGTGAATTGGTCACGCCTTTCCCCGGCGCCGGAAACGACCGCACCTTGCGGATGTTCGCCTTCGCCGATGTCGGCAGTGTCTTTGGCGAATCCGAGAAATTCGCCACGGACCAGCTGCGCGCGTCCGTCGGGGTGGGCATCAGCTGGGTGTCGCCGCTGGGGCCGCTGCGTTTTGCCTATGCCAACCCGGTGCGCAAGTTTGCCGGGGATAGAATCCAGAAACTTCAATTCCAGATCGGAACCTCATTTTGATGACACGCCTTCGCCTTTCCCGTCTTCTTGGTCTGACCCTCTCGGGTTTGCTGCTCGCTTTTTCCGTGCAGGCCCAGGAGTTCAAGATCGGATTTGTCAATACCGACCGCCTGTTTCGGGAGGCCAATTCGGCCAAGGCCGCGCAGACCAAGCTGGAACAGGAATTCTCGCGGCGTGAGAAAGAGCTGGTCACCGCCGGTGAAACGCTCAAGACCGCCTCCGAAAAGTACGAACGCGAGGCCCCGACGCTCTCAGAGAGCCAGCGCAATACCCGTCAGCGGCAGCTGGCAGACCAGGATCGCGATTTCCAGCGTAAGCGCCGCGAGTTCCAGGAAGACCTGAACGCACGCAAGAACGAAGAATTGCAGGCCGTGCTGGATCGGGCCAACCGGGTGGTGAAGCAGGTCGCTGAGGCGGAGAAATACGACGTCATTCTTCAGGAAGCCGTCTATTTCAATCCCAAGCACGACATCACGGAAAAGGTCCTGAAGGCGCTCAATGCCGGGGCCAATGGCTCCGCGAGCAAGTAAGCGCGCGGGCAGTGGTCGGGTGGCATTGCGACTTGGCGAATTGATTGCCGCTCTCGGCGGCGAACTGCGGGGCGACCCCGACGCGGTAATCGAAGGCATTGCGCCGCTGGAATCGGCTCTGCCTTCGCAGATCAGTTTCCTGAGCAATCCCCGCTACGGTGCGCAGCTGTCCTCAACACGGGCCGGCTGCGTTATTGTTCCGCCGGCCATGGCCGCGGTCGCACAGGCCCGGGGCGCCTGTATCGTGGTCGATGAGCCCTACCTGTACTTCGCCCGGGTGACGCAACTGTGGCGGCGCCGATCGGGCGCTCCGCGTCGCACGGGGGTCCACCCGACGGCGGTGGTCGACCCCACTGCCCATGTTCATCCGTCCGCCTGGATCGGCCCGCTGTGTGTGATCGAGAGCGCTGCGTCGGTCGGCGAAAACTCGGTGCTGCATTCCCGCGTCACGGTGGGCGAGAGTTGCCGTATCGGCGCCCGCGCCATCGTGCATGCCGGTGTTGTCATTGGCGCCGACGGATTCGGCTTCGCGCCGAACAACGGCGCCTGGGAGAAAATCGAGCAACTGGGTTCCGTACAGATCGGGGACGACGTGGAAATCGGTGCCAACACCTGTATTGACCGCGGAGCGCTGGCCGACACGGTGCTGGAAGATGGCGTCAAACTCGACAACCTGATCCAGATCGGTCACAACGTGCGGGTCGGCCGGCACACGGCCATGGCCGGCTGTGTCGGTGTCGCCGGAAGCGCCGTGATCGGCGCGCACTGCACCTTGGGTGGCGGCGCCATCGTTCTGGGCCATTTGCACCTGGCCGATCACGTGCACATTTCCGCGGCCACCGTCGTCACCCGATCCATCACCCGGCCGGGGCACTACACCGGCATGTTTCCCATCGACGACAATGCGAACTGGGAAAAGAATGCCGCAACGCTGCGGCATCTGCACAGCCTGCGTGAGCGGCTGCGCGCCCTGGAAAAACAGACCCCTGGCCGTTGAACCGGCCGCGGCAGAAAACCTGCCGGACATTCGAGACAAGCGATGGACATCCACCAGATCCTCAAGAAGCTGCCCCACCGTTATCCCATTTTGCTCGTGGACCGCGTCCTGGAGATCGAGCGCGGCAAACGCATCCGGGCCATCAAGAACGTCAGCATCAATGAGCCCCAGTTCCTCGGCCATTTTCCGCACCGGCCGGTGATGCCCGGCGTGCTGATGCTGGAGGCCCTTGCGCAGGCCGCAGCGATCCTGGCCTTCGACATGCAGGGGGTCACCCCGGACGACAAGACGGTCTACTACTTTGCCGGCATCGACGGGGCCCGCTTCAAGCGACCGGTGGAACCGGGCGACCAGCTGATTCTCGAAGTCGAGCTGGACCGCGTTCGGGCCGGCATCTTCAAGTTCCGCGCCAAAGCCATGGTGGGCGAGGAAGTCGCCACCGAGGCGGAACTGATGTGCACCATGCGGACCGTGGCCTGAGGGCGGGTGCGGCGATGACCACCATTCATCCCTCCGCGTTGGTAGATCCTTCGGCGCAGCTGGATGCTTCGGTCCGTGTCGGGCCGTATACCGTCATCGGGCCCCATGTGCGCATCGGTGCGGGCACCACGGTCGGCGCGCACTGTGTCATCGAAGGTCACACGACCATCGGGCGCAACAACCGCATCTTCCAGTTCAACTCGCTGGGCGCGATTCCGCAGGACAAGAAATATGCCGGCGAGCCGTGTGAGCTCATCATCGGCGACGGCAACACCATCCGCGAGTTCTGCACGTTCAATATCGGCTCGCCGGGCGGCGGCGGCGTTACGCGGCTGGGCGACGACAACTGGGTCATGGCCTACGTGCACCTGGCGCACGATTGCCTCGTGGGAAATCACACGATTTTTGCCAACAATGCCCAGCTTGCGGGGCATGTCGAAGTCGGGGACTGGGTCATCCTTGGCGGTTTCACCGTGGTCCACCAGTTTGTGCGAATCGGCGCCCATGGCATGACCGCCATGTGCTCGCTGCTCTTTGCCGACCAGCCGCCCTTTGTGATGAGTCAGGGCCAGCCGGCCCAGGCCCGTTCCATGAATTTCGAGGGCCTGCGCCGGCGCGGCTTCAGCGCCGAGCGAATCGCCGCCGTGAAGGCGATGCACAAGGCGCTCTATCGTGACGACCTGACCCTGGAGCAGGCCCGACAACGCATTGCCACCCTGCACACCAGTCACCCCGAGGCCGAAGCGGACGTGGCCATGATGCTGGGCTTCCTGCAACAGGTCTCGCCGCAGCGCGGCATCGTCCGCTGACCTCATGACCGCAGGGCCTGTCCCGACCACGCCGAGCCTGGCGATGGTGGCCGGCGAAACCTCCGGCGACCTGCTGGCCGGCCTGCTGATCGACGCGCTTCAGGCCCGATGGCCCCAGCTTGCTCTGGCCGGTATCGGTGGGCCGCAGATGGTACGCCGCGGATTCGACGCCTGGTGGCCGGCCGAGCGCCTGGCCGTGCGCGGTTATGTGGAGGTGCTGCGTCATTACCGTGGCATCGTTGCCCTCCGCCACCAATTGCGCCAGCGGCTGCTCGACAAGCCGCCCACCGCGTTCATCGGCATCGACGCGCCCGACTTCAACCTCGATCTGGAGGCCGCGCTGAAACGGGCCGGCATCCCGGTCATTCATTTCGTCTGCCCGTCGGTATGGGCCTGGCGGGCGGACCGCCTGCAAAAAATCCGGCGCAGTGTCGACCACGTGCTGTGCCTGTTCCCGTTCGAGCCGGCGCTGCTGCAGCGGCATGGCATCGCCGCCACCTATGTCGGCCATCCGCTGGCGTCGGTCATTGCGGCCGAGCCGGACCGTGCCGGCGCCCGTCAGCGGCTGGGCCTTGCCGCGGATGATGCGGTGGTGGCTTTGCTGCCCGGCAGCCGGGCATCCGAAATCGATTACCTTGCGCCCCGGTTTCTGCAGGCGGCGGCACAGATGGTGCGCCAGCGTCCAGCCTTGCGGTTCTTGTTGCCCGCCGTGCCGGCCGTGCGCGCACGGGTGGATGCCGCGGTGCGCGCCAGCGGCCTGGGCGAAGCCACGCTCACCGTGCTGGACGGCCAATCGCACACTGCGCTGGCTGCCTGTGACGTGACCCTCATTGCCAGCGGCACGGCCACGCTGGAGGCTGCGCTGTTCAAGCGGCCCATGGTCATTGCCTACAACATGAACTGGCTGTCCTGGCAGATCATGCGGCGCAAGAAGCTGCAGCCCTGGGTCGGCCTGCCCAATATCCTCTGCCAGGACTTTGCTGTTCCCGAGCTGCTCCAGCAGCAGGCGACCCCGCAGGCGTTGGCCAGTGCCACACTCGCGTGGCTGGACGACCCGGCCCGTTGCCAGCAGCTATCCCGGCGGTTTACCGCCCTCCATGACGAACTGCGGCGCGATACGGCCCGTCTGGCGACCGATGCGATCGAAAAAATTCTTGCGCGCTGAGCAGGCCGCTTTGCCCTGGGATACGCCCGGCTTGCTGGCCGGCGTGGACGAAGCCGGTCGGGGCCCGCTCTCCGGCCCGGTGGTCGCGGCGGCGGTCATCCTGGACGACCAGCGACCCATTCGCGGCCTGGCCGATTCCAAGAAACTCAGCGCCGCCCGGCGTGAGCGCCTTGCCGACGAAATTCGCGCCAGTGCCCTGTGCACCGGTATCGGACTCGCCTCGGTCGAAGAAATCGACCAGCTCAACATTCTGCAGGCGACCCTGCTGGCCATGCAGCGTGCGGTTCAAGGCCTGCGGCTCAAGCCGGCGAAGGTGCTGGTGGATGGCAACCGCCTGCCCCGGCTGGACATGCGGGCCGAGGCGGTGGTGGGCGGCGACGCGTGTGTGCCCGCCATCTCGGCCGCGTCGATCCTGGCCAAAGTCCACCGTGACCACCTGTGCCTGGAGCACGATGCCCGGTATCCCGGCTACGGATTTGCCAGCCACAAAGGCTACGGCACGGCCGAACACCTGCGTGCGCTGAAGCAACTGGGGCCGACGCCGCTGCACCGCAAATCTTTTGCCCCGGTGGCGGCTCTGTTGCGATGACTGAAGCCCAGATCCCCGTCATTCGCTCGCGCGACAACACCGTGCTCAAGGAGCTGCGCCGGCTGGCGCAGGACAGCGCGGCCTACCGCAAACAGGGCCGCATCTGGCTGGAGGGCGATCACCTGTGCCGCGCCGCGCTCGAGCGGGGCCAAAAACCGGTGCTGGCGGCGTTTTCCGAGTCTTTTTGGTCAATAGCCAGCGAAAAATGGTCTTTATTTGCTACTAAAAATATAGTCGTAGCCGATGCCTTGTGGGCCACCATCAGCTCGCTGGAGTCGCCCGCACCGCTGGCCTTCGTGTTGCCCGCGCCGCAGGCGGCCCCCGTGTTGCCACAAGCCGCCACCGTGGTGCTCGACCGGGTTCAGGACGCCGGCAATGTCGGCTCCATCCTGCGCAGCGCCGCCGCGTTCGGATTCGCTCAGGTCATTGCGTTGCGGGGCACGGCCGCGCTGTGGTCGCCCAAAGTGCTGCGCGCCGGCATGGGCGCCCATTTCGGCCTGCACCTGATCGAATCGGCGGATCCTTCGGCGCTGGACGCGTTGGCGGTTCCGCTGGTGGTCACCAGCTCGCACCAGGGCCGTTTTCTGCATGAGTCGCCGCCACCGTTTCCGTGTGCCTGGGTCATGGGCCATGAAGGGCAGGGCGTGGGCGAAACCCTGGCCGCCCGGGCACAGTGGGCGGTCCGTATCGCCCAGCCGGGGGGCGAAGAGTCCCTGAATGTCGCCGCCGCCGCCGCCATTTGCCTGCACGCCAGCGCGCTGGCCGGGATGCGCTGAGCACCCCCGGCGGGGACACGCAAAGAACCCCCCGATTTCCCCGAAACGGCATGCGCCATTGCTGTCAGCGGCCGGTCAGCTCAGGGTTTGCCCGGCTATAATGGGAGGCTTTCCAGCAATTCACCGTACGCCCTAGCCGCAACCGAGCCAAAATCCCACAAAAGCAGCCACCAGGAGACTTGTTTCCTGTGCGCGTTTGGGCGTACCCGCAACCAACGGAGAACCCAGTGCTTTTGTCTCTCAAGGGAAATGTCCCCCCCGCCATCCTGGCGCTCGCAGACGGCACGGTCTTTATCGGCAATTCCATCGGTGCCACCGGCACCACGGTTGGCGAGGTGGTGTTCAACACCGCCATCACCGGCTACCAGGAAATCCTCACCGACCCCAGCTACTGCCGGCAGATCGTGACGCTCACGTATCCGCACATCGGCAACTATGGCGTCAACACCGAGGACATCGAAGCCGACAAGGTCCACGCCGCCGGTCTGATCATCAAGGATTTGCCGCTGCTGGCGTCCAACTTCCGCGCCACCGAAACGCTGTCGCAGTATCTGGTGCGTGAGAACACGGTCGCCATCGCCAACATCGACACGCGAAAGCTCACTCGTCTGTTGCGCACCAAAGGCGCGCAGAACGGCGCCATCGTCGGCCTGGCCGCCGGTGAGGCCGTCACGCAAACCGTCATCGACCGCGCCATCGCCGCCGCCCAGGCCGCGCCCAGCATGGCCGGGCAGGACCTGGCCCGGGTCGTTTCGGCGCCCGCCGCCTACGACTGGACCCAGACCGAATGGAAACTCGGCGACGGTTACGGCAGCCAGAGCGCCCCGCGTTATCATGTCGTCGCCTACGACTTCGGCGTCAAGAAGAACATCCTGCGCATGCTGGCCGAGCGCGGCTGCAAAGTCACCGTGGTGCCAGCGCAGACGCCCGCGGCCGAGGTGCTGAAGCACCAGCCCGACGGCATCTTCCTGTCCAACGGCCCCGGCGACCCCGAGCCCTGCGACTACGCCATCACCGCCGCCCGCGAACTGATCGACACCGGCATCCCCACCTTCGGCATCTGCCTGGGCCACCAGATCATGGCGCTGGCCTCCGGGGCCAAGACCTTCAAGATGAAGTTCGGCCACCATGGCGCCAACCACCCGGTCAAAGACCTGGACAGCGGCCGCGTCAGCATCACCAGCCAGAACCACGGCTTCGCGGTCGACGAGAAAACCCTGCCCGCCAACCTGCGCGCGACCCACGTCAGCCTGTTCGACGGCACGCTGCAGGGCCTGGCCCGCACCGACCGGCCGGCCTTCTGCTTCCAGGGCCACCCCGAAGCCTCACCCGGTCCGCACGACATCGCCTACCTGTTCGACCGGTTCACCGCGCTGATGCAGCACGCCCAGGAGAAGACCCATGCCTAAGCGCACCGACCTCAAAAGCATTCTCATCATCGGCGCCGGCCCGATCATCATCGGCCAGGCCTGCGAGTTCGACTACTCCGGTGTCCAGGCCTGCAAGGCGCTACGCGAGGAGGGCTACAAGGTCATCCTGATCAACAGCAACCCTGCGACGATCATGACCGACCCGGCCACGGCCGATGTCACCTACATCGAACCCATCACCTGGCAGACGGTTGAAAAAATCATCGCCCGCGAGCGCCCGGACGCGATCCTGCCCACCATGGGTGGCCAGACCGCGCTGAACTGCGCGCTCGATCTGTGGCGCCATGGCGTGTTGGCCAAGTACGACGTCGAGCTGATCGGCGCCACGCCCGAGGCCATCGACAAGGCCGAAGACCGCCTGAAGTTCAAGGACGCGATGACCAAGATCGGCCTGGGCTCGGCCCGCTCGGGCATTGCCCACAGCATGGCCGAAGCATGGGAGGTGCAAAAGCGCGTCGGTTTCCCGACCGTGATTCGCCCCAGCTTCACCCTGGGTGGCACCGGTGGCGGCATCGCCTACAACGCCGAAGAGTTCGAAACCATCTGCAAACGCGGCCTGGAAGCCTCGCCCACCAACGAGCTGCTGATCGAAGAATCACTGCTCGGCTGGAAAGAGTACGAGATGGAGGTGGTGCGCGACAAGGCCGACAACTGCATCATCGTCTGCTCCATCGAAAACCTCGACCCCATGGGCGTGCACACCGGCGACTCCATCACCGTCGCCCCGGCGCAGACCCTGACCGACAAGGAATACCAGATCATGCGCAACGCCAGCCTGGCGGTGCTGCGCGAGATCGGCGTGGACACCGGCGGCTCCAACGTGCAGTTCTCGGTCAACCCCCAGGACGGTCGCATGATCGTCATCGAGATGAACCCGCGGGTCAGCCGCAGCTCGGCGCTGGCCTCCAAGGCCACGGGTTTCCCCATTGCCAAGGTGGCGGCCAAGCTGGCCGTGGGCTACACGCTGGACGAGTTGCGCAACGAAATCACCGGCGGCGCCACGCCGGCCAGCTTCGAGCCCAGCATCGACTACGTGGTCACCAAGATTCCGCGCTTCGCGTTTGAAAAGTTCCCCGCGGCCGACAGCCGCCTGACCACGCAGATGAAGAGCGTGGGTGAGGTCATGGCCATGGGCCGCACCTTCCAGGAGAGCTTCCAGAAAGCCCTGCGCGGCCTGGAAGTGGGCGTGGACGGCATGAACGAAAAAACCCAGGACCGCGAAATCCTGGAAAAAGAGCTGGGCGAGCCCGGCCCGGACCGCATCTGGTATGTGGGCGATGCCTTCGCCGCCGGCTGGTCGGTCGACGAGGTGCACGACCTAACCAAGATCGACAAATGGTTCCTGGTGCAGATTGAAGAAATCGTCCGCATCGAACTCGAACTCGACCAGTTGGCTGCTGCCCAAGGCGAGGGCGCCCTGGCCGCGCTGGACGCCACGACGCTGCGCACGCTGAAGAAAAAGGGCTTCTCCGACCGCCGTCTGGCCAAACTGCTGAAGACCACCGAAAAAGCCGTGCGCGACGCCCGGCGCGCCCTGGGCGTGCGCCCGGTCTACAAGCGCGTGGACACCTGCGCGGCCGAATTCGCCACCGACACCGCCTACCTGTACTCCACCTATGAGGACGAGTGCGAGGCCGAGCCGACCGACAAGAAGAAGATCATGGTGCTGGGCGGCGGTCCCAACCGCATCGGCCAGGGCATCGAGTTCGACTACTGCTGTGTGCACGCCGCGCTGGCCATGCGCGAAGACGGCTACGAGACCATCATGGTCAACTGCAACCCCGAAACCGTCTCCACCGATTACGACACCTCTGACCGCCTGTATTTCGAGCCGCTGACGCTGGAAGACGTGCTCGAAATCGTCGACAAGGAAAAGCCGGCGGGCGTGATCGTGCAGTACGGCGGCCAGACGCCGCTCAAGCTCGCGCTGGGCCTGGAGGCCAATGGCGTGCCCATCATCGGCACCAGCCCGGACATGATTGACGCCGCCGAAGACCGCGAACGCTTCCAGAAGCTGCTGCACGACCTGGGCCTGCGCCAGCCGCCCAACGCCACCGCCCGCACCGAGGCCGAGGCGCTGGAGAAAGCCGCCGCGCTGGGTTACCCGCTGGTGGTGCGCCCCAGCTACGTGCTCGGTGGTCGTGCGATGGAAATCGTGCACGAACAGCGTGACCTGGAGCGCTACATGCGCGAGGCCGTCAAGGTCAGCAACGACAGCCCGGTGCTGCTGGACCGCTTCCTCAACGACGCCATCGAATGCGATGTGGACTGCCTGCGCGACCCCTCCGGCCGCACCTTCATCGGCGGTGTCATGGAACACATCGAGCAGGCCGGCGTGCACAGCGGCGACTCCGCCTGCTCGCTGCCGCCCTACAGCCTGAGCGCCGACACCGTGGCCGAGCTCAAGCGCCAGTCCGCCGCCATGGCCGGCGCGTTGAACGTGGTGGGCCTGATGAACGTGCAGTTCGCCATCCAGCAGATCGACGGCCAGGACGTCATCTACGTGCTGGAAGTCAACCCCCGCGCCAGCCGCACCGTGCCTTATGTGTCCAAAGCCACCGGCATCCAGCTGGCCAAGGTCGCGGCGCGCTGCATGGCCGGCCAGACGCTGGCCGAGCAGGGGATCACGCAGGAAGTTACCCCGCCGTATTTCAGCGTCAAGGAAGCGGTGTTCCCCTTCGTCAAGTTCCCGGGTGTGGACACCATCCTCGGCCCCGAGATGAAATCCACCGGCGAAGTCATGGGCGTGGGCAAGACCTTCGGCGAAGCCTTCGTCAAGAGCCAGATCGGCGCCGGCACCAAGCTGCCGCGCCCCTTCAAGGCCGACGGCACGCCCACGGGCAAAGTGTTCCTGACGGTCAAGAACGGCGACAAGAGCCGCGCCGTCGAGGTGGCCCGCCAGCTGGTGGCGCTGGGTTTCGATCTGGTGGCCACCCGCGGCACCGCCGCCGCCATTGCCGCGGCCGGTGTGCCGGTCAAGGTGGTCAACAAGGTCACCGAAGGCCGCCCGCACATTGTGGACATGATCAAGAACAACGAAATCGTGCTGGTCATCAACACCGTGGAAGAGCGCCGCAATGCCATCGCCGACTCGCGCCAGATCCGCACCTCGGCCCTGCTGGCCCGGGTGACCACCTTCACCACCATCGCCGGCGCCGAAGCCGCGGTGGAGGGCATGAAGTACGTGGACCAGCTCGACGTGATTTCCGTGCAGGACATGCACGCCCAACTGGCCGCCTGAGCCCCAGTCGCGGCATAATCCGCCCCCATGAACCCGCCGGACGGCAACGCCCGGCGGTTTGCTTTTGGAGAACGACCCCCATGGCCACCATCCCCATCACCAAACGCGGCGTTGAAAAACTCAAGGCCGAACTGCACGACCTCAAGACCGTACAACGTCCCTGGGTCATCAACGCCATCGCCGAAGCGCGCGCCCAGGGCGACCTGAGCGAAAACGCCGAATACGACGCCGCCAAAGACCGCCAGGGCTTCATCGAAGGCCGCATCCGCGAGCTGGAAGGCAAGCTGTCGGCCGCGCAGATCATCGACCCGGCCACACTCGATGCCGGCGGCAAAGTCGTCTTTGGCGCCACCGTGGAACTGGAAGACGAAGACAGCGGCGACACCGTCCGTTACCAGATCGTCGGCGAAGACGAAGCCGACCTCAAGCTCGGCCTGATCAACATCAGCAGCCCCATCGCCCGCGCATTGATCGGCAAGGAAGAGGGCGACACCGCCGAAGTGCAGGCCCCGGGCGGCCTGCGCCGCTACGAAATCATCGGCGTCTCCTACGTCTGACGCGCCCGCCGGCGCGCCACCCCCCGTGCTCGACCGCCTGCCCCTGTTCGCCGCCGCCCTGTGGTGGGGCAGCCTGAGCACCATCGGCTTTCTGGCCGTCCCCTTGCTGTTTGCCCACCTGCCCACACCGGCTCTGGCGGGCAACACCGCGGCCCGCTTGTTTGCGGCACAGACCTGGGTCACGCTGGCCTGCGGCCTGGTGCTGTTGATGGCACACCGGCGCCAGCTCCTGGTGGAGGCCGACAGCGTCGCGCCGGCCGCCCGCGCGGCGGCGGGCCCGGACCGAGCCCTGCATTTCGTCACGGCCGGCATGCTGCTGGCGCTGCTGGTGGAATTTGCCGTGGCTCCGCGCATCGTGGCGCGCGAGAACCTGCGCCTGTGGCACAGCGTCGGCACCGGCCTGTACGCCCTGCAATGGCTGTGCGCCGCCGCCGTGCTCTGGCGCCAGGGCGCCGCGCGCCGCGCCGCCTGAAGCAATCCCCGGCCCGCGCGGGCCCTCACCGTACCCCTTTTCCTCCTTTTGCAGGCCCTTCGGCCTGACTAAGATGGCCCCCGTGCGCCCCGGCCGCGCCGCGCACGGCCTCCACGGACCCATGCTCCGCAAAAAGCGTCGCCCAAGCCCGGTGCAGAAGGTGGCGGCCGAGGCGGGGCGGGAGCGGTGAATGCTATGGTGGTCATAGCAAACAACGACCTTTTGACGCTGGGTATGGGGCAAAAAGACCGTGAAAAGCGCTTTGAACGGCGTTTGGGGGCCAGTCAGGGCGGCAAAGCGGGGCGCCTGGCGGCTTGTCTTGCAGACGGGGCATCGGGAAAGGGATCAAGGATGAAGAAAAACATAGCAAGAAATGACCGGATGACGCTGGGAACCGACAAAAAAGGCTTGAAACCATTGCCGGTGGTAACTCTGGGGCGCCTGATGCCGGTGCTGGGTTTGGCGGCGCTCCTCGGGCCGCTGGCCGTACAGGCGCGGGGCACTGCGGCGCCAACGGCCGGTAAGAGCATCGGCCTGCCAGCCAGGCTGCGCACGAGCTGAAGGCGCCGGGGCCGCGCAGGCGGGCCCCGTCCGCGGAGCCCGATGGGATCGGTTTCCGTTCCCACACCGATTGCGTCAGGCGTGGGTCTCGTCCTGCGTGAAGCGCTGGATGCGTGCCAGGACATCGGCCATCGATTCTTTTGCGAGCGCGCGTTCATAGTCGGCCTGCAGGCCGGTCCAGAAGCCTTCACTGGTGCCGAAAAACCGGGCCAGACGCAGATCGGTGTCCACCGTGACCG
This sequence comes from Curvibacter sp. T50, assembly GCF_057219955.1. NCBI lineage: Bacteria > Pseudomonadati > Pseudomonadota > Betaproteobacteria > Burkholderiales > Comamonadaceae > Curvibacter > Curvibacter sp. T50. Next base: position 815,044 of record NZ_JBXVVU010000001.1, on the reverse strand, counting down.
CGCGCGTGCCGGCGACGATCTCGCCAATCCGGCGCTGGGGCACGCCGATTTCCTTGGCCAAACGGTATTGCGTCAAACCCATGGGTTTGAGGAAATCCTCCAGCAGGATTTCGCCGGGGTGCGGCCAGGGGATTTCGCGAGGCATGGGGTTTCCTTTCAGTGATAGTCCACGATTTCGACATGGCCGGCGTGGCCGTTGGCCCAGACAAAGCACACGCGCCACTGGTCGTTGATGCGGATGCTGTGCTGCCCCTTGCGGTCGCCTTGCAGCATTTCCAGGCGGTTGCCCGGCGGGATGCGCAGGTCGTCCAGCGTGGCCGCACGGTTCAACATGGCCAGTTTGCGCAGGGCAACGGCTTCGAAGTGGGCCCAGCGCTTGACCCGCATGCCGTTGAACAGGCGCTCGGTGTCGGCACACTGGAAATCGAGGATCATGCGGAAATAGTAACGACACACGATAGTATCGTCAACCGTTTCTACCGAAAAATCCGGGCGCCTGCCTCATTTAAAGAAGACTACAGGTGAAGTACTTCGACAACAGAGACACGCTGTCCAGTCGAATCTCCGCCCCGAACGCAGAGAAGCTGCGCTACCCCGACGGCTTTCACCACGTGATCGAGATGCCCCAGCGGGTGATGCAGGTCATGAACCGCATCGACCGCGAAGCGGGCCAGCGTTTTGACGACGCGATTCGCGGCATGGCGAACACCATGCGCCCCCAGGCACCCGCGGGCCTTCCCCCGACGAATCCTCAAAAACCATAGCGAAGAATGACCTTTTGACGCTGGGTATGGGGCAAAAAGACCGTGAAACCCCCGCGCCAGGCCACTTCGGGCCTCTCGGGGCGCCGTCGCGCGGCCGGTCGGCGCGGGAGGCTTATTCCCGCCAGTGTTCGGCTACCCAGGTCGCGGGCCGGATGTAGCGAAACCGCCGGTTGCGGCGTCCGGCCAGGGCGTCCGGCGGGTTGCATTCGCCGTGGAAGATGACGATGCGGGCATCCGGCGGCACGGAGGGGGCCTGCCAGTAGTTGGCGGGCCAGCGCGGAATGCTGTGGTATTTGAAGCTGGGGCACCAGGCGGCGGGCCAGTATTGCAGCTTGCCCTGGCGGTGCAGAAAGTCCGACAGGTAGGCCTGTTCGTTGCGGAACTTCGCGCGCACTTCGTCCACATGGGTGCGGAAATACTCCAGCACGTCGGGGTGCGCGCCGAGCTCGAAGCGGTAGACCGACGAGTTGCCGGTGATGCGCCAAGGGCGTTTGTAGTCGTGAATGATCAGGAATTCGCCCGGCTGCTCGAAAAACGGGTCCAGCGCGCCGGTGATGACCACGTCCACGTCCAGAAACAGGGCGGTGCCCCGCAGGCCGTGCAGGTCTTTGGAGAAGCTGACCAGTTTGGTCCAGCCGCGTTCGGGGCTGCCGGGGGGCAGGTCCAGTGGCGGGATGGGGTAACACGACACCTCGGGGCGGATGCCCTGGCGGTTGTCGGTCAGGCAGACCATGTGGAAGTCGCCGCGCAGGTGCCGGCGCACCATGGCGTAGAGGCGGTTGACGTATTCGGGCCCGTATTTGGTGCCCCATTTCATGCAGATGACGTGGCGCTGGCGCGCGGCGGGTTCGCTCATGGTGGCAGCGGCGCGGTGGCTCAGTCGTGGCGGCCTTTTTTGACCGATTTCTGCTTGGGTTTGGCGCGTTTGACCTGGCCTCCGGGTGTCAGGCGCTGGTTGCCCAGCACGCGCAGGATTTTCACTTCGGGGCGCTGGCCGCCCCGGCTGCTGTTCTTGAGGACTTTGAACTCGCGCGGGCCGCGTTTGCGGTCTTCATCGATCGTTTTTTCTTTTTCGGGCTTGGGGCGCCACAACACCAGCAGTTTGCCGATGTGCTGGATGGGCGCGGCGTCCAGGGTATCGGCCAGTTGCTGGTAGACCGATTCACGCGCGGCGCGGTCGTCGCCGAGCACACGGATCTTGATCAGCCCGTGGGCCTTGAGCGCGGCGTCGGTTTCCTTGACGACGGCGGGGGTGAGGCCGTCGTTGCCGATCATGACAACCGGGTCCAGGTGATGGGCCTCGGCACGGTGAACCTTGCGCTGGGCGGGGGTAAGTTGGATCTGGGGCATGGGGGTATTATCCCCGGTCCATCCGGGCGGGCCATGAAAGTCAAGACCAAGAGCAAAAAGGTGAACAAGGCGTGGTTGAACGACCATGTCAACGACCCGTGGGTCAAGCTCGCGGCCAAGGAGGGTTACCGCGCCCGTGCCGCCTACAAGCTGCGCGAAATCGACGAAACCTTGCGCCTGATCCGGCCCGGTCATCTGGTGGTGGACCTGGGCTCCACCCCCGGCGCGTGGAGCCAGTATGTGCGTCGGCGGCTGGCGCCGGACGGCGCTGCGGTGGGCAAGCTGGACGGCACCATCATCGCGCTGGACCTGCTGCCGATGGAGCCGATCGAGGGCGTGACCTTCATTCAGGGGGATTTCCGCGAAGCCGAGGTGCTGGCCCGGCTGGAAGCCGCGGTGGCCGGCCGCAAGGCGGACGTGGTCGTATCGGACATGGCGCCCAACCTGTCGGGGGTGGAATCGGTGGATGCGGCGCGGATTGCCCACCTGGTGGAGCTGGCGGCGGACTTTGCCGTGCAGCACCTCAAGCCGGGCGGGGCGCTGGTGGTCAAGCTGTTTCACGGCAGCGGCTATGCGCAGCTGGTGCAGCTGTTTCGCGATACGTTTCACACGGTCAAGCCGTTCAAACCCAAGGCCTCGCGCGACAAGTCGTCAGAGACGTTTCTGGTGGGCATCGGCCTGAAGACGCCGCCTGCGGCTTGACCCGCGTCAAGGGCCGGTCGGCCCGATGCGACAAATCCTTGCCGCTGCCGTGGCTGTCGGGCCCGATCACGCGGGGTACTTGACTTGAAACGCCTAAAATGGCACCCATCTGCGCAGCGTTGGTGTCTGTGCCCTTGTGACTGGAGTCTTGCTTGAATAATCAGTGGTTCTCGAAAATTGCCGTCTGGATGGTGATTGCCATGGTGCTGTTCACCGTGTTCAAGCAGTTCGACGGGCGTGCCACGGCCGGGGCGGGCTTCATGGGTTACTCCGACTTCCTGGAAGAAGTGCGCAGCAACCGCATCAAGAGCGCCACCATTCAGGAGGGGCAGGGCGGCACGGAGATTTCCGCCGTGACCGTCGATGACCGCCGCATCCGCACCACCGCGACCTATCTGGACCGCGGCCTGGTCGGTGACCTGATTGCCGGCGGTGTGAAGTTTGATGTCAAGCCGCGCGAAGAAGGCTCGCTGCTGATGACGTTGCTGGTCAGCTGGGGCCCGATGCTGCTGCTGATCGGCGTGTGGATCTACTTCATGCGCCAGATGCAGGGCGGCGGCAAGGGCGGGGCGTTCAGCTTTGGCAAGAGCAAGGCGCGCATGCTCGACGAAAACAACAACCAGGTGACCTTTGCCGATGTGGCCGGTTGCGACGAGGCCAAGGAAGAAGTCAAGGAAGTGGTGGACTTCCTCAAGGACCCGCAGAAGTTCCAGAAGCTGGGCGGCCGCATTCCGCGTGGCCTGCTGCTGGTCGGCCCCCCCGGGACCGGCAAGACGCTGCTGGCCAAGGGTATTGCCGGCGAAGCCAAGGTGCCGTTCTTCAGCATCTCGGGTTCCGACTTTGTGGAAATGTTCGTCGGCGTGGGCGCGGCCCGTGTGCGCGACATGTTCGAGAACGCCAAGAAAAACGCGCCCTGCATCATCTTCATCGACGAAATTGACGCCGTCGGTCGCCAGCGTGGTGCCGGTCTGGGTGGTGGCAACGATGAACGCGAGCAGACCCTCAACCAGATGCTGGTCGAGATGGACGGCTTCGAGACCAATCTCGGCGTGATTGTGGTGGCGGCCACCAACCGTCCGGACATCCTGGATGCGGCGCTGCTGCGTCCGGGCCGTTTTGACCGCCAGGTGTATGTGACGCTGCCCGACATTCGTGGCCGCGAGCAGATCCTGAATGTGCACATGCGCAAGATTCCCATCGGCCAGGACGTCGCCCCGGCCATCATCGCGCGGGGCACACCGGGCATGAGCGGTGCCGACCTGGCCAACCTGTGCAACGAAGCCGCACTGATGGCCGCCCGGCGCAATGCCCGTGTGGTCGAGATGCAGGATTTCGAGAAGGCCAAGGACAAGATCCTGATGGGACCGGAACGCAAGAGCATGGTCATGCCCGAGGAAGAGCGCCGCAACACGGCCTACCACGAGGCCGGGCATGCGCTCATCGGCAAGCTGCTGCCCAAGTGCGACCCGGTGCACAAGGTCACCATCATCCCGCGTGGCCGGGCGCTGGGCGTGACCATGAGCCTGCCGGCGCAGGATCGCTACAGTTACGACAAGGAATACATGCTCAACCAGATCAGCATGTTGTTCGGCGGTCGTATTGCTGAAGAGGTCTTCATGAACCAGATGACCACCGGCGCGAGCAACGACTTCGAGCGCGCCACCCACATCGCGCGCGACATGGTCATGCGCTACGGCATGACCGAGGCCCTGGGCCCCATGGTCTACGCCGAAAACGAAGGGGAAGTGTTCCTGGGCCGCTCGGTCACCAAAACGACCAACATGAGCGAAGAGACCATGCAGAAGGTCGACGCCGAGGTGCGCCGCATCATCGACCAGCAGTACAGTCTGGCCCGCCGCCTGATCGAAGAGCACAGCGACAAGATGCATGCCATGGCCAAGGCCTTGCTGGAGTGGGAGACGATTGACGCCGACCAGCTCGACGACATCATGGCCGGGCGCGATCCGCGGCCACCCCGGGACGGCACGCCACGCACGCCGTCGTCCGGCGGCGGCAGCGGCGGCGCGACCGTCAAGCCCGACGCGGCCCCCACGGCGGCCTGACCGCCGGGGCTACGACGGTGCAATGATCATGACGGGGCTTCGGCCCCGTCGTTTTTCCTGTTTTCATGTTCTGGCAGACCTCCCGATTCCGCATCGACCTGTCCCGTCCGCAGGTGATGGGCATCGTCAACGTCACCCCCGATTCGTTTTCGGACGGCGGGCGGCACATCGACCCCCGGGCGGCGCTGCGCCGCTGTGAACAGCTGGTGGGCGAGGGCGCGGACATCCTGGATATCGGCGGCGAATCTACCCGCCCGGGTGCGGCGCCGGTTTCCCCGGCCGAGGAACTGGCGCGTATCGAGCCGGTGATACGGGGCGCGCTGAGACTGGGCGTGCCGGTGTCGGTGGACACCTTCAAGCCGGAGGTCATGCAGCGGGTGCTGGACTGGGGAGTCGACGTCATCAATGACGTCCGTGCGCTGCAGGAGGCCGGCTCGGCGCTGGTGGTGGCCCGTCATGGCAGCTGCGGCGTGTGCCTGATGCACATGCACCGCGATCCGCAGTCCATGCAACTGGCCCCGATGGAAGGGGACGCGGTGTCCGTGGTGCGGGCCTTTCTGGCGCAGGCCGCGGCGCGGCTGCAGGTGCTGGGGGTGGAGCACACCCGCATCGTGCTGGACCCCGGCATCGGTTTTGGCAAGACGGTGGCGCAGAACTGTGCCCTGCTGGCCCGCCAGCGGGCGCTGGCGGATCTGGGCTTTCCGCTGCTGGTGGGCTGGTCGCGCAAGTCCACGCTGGGAGCCATCACGGCCGTGGATGGCGTGGCAACACCGCCTGCCGAGCGGCTGCTGCCCAGTGTGGCGGCCGCGCTGCTTGCCGTGGAGCGCGGCGCCGCCGTGGTTCGGGTGCACGATGTGCGCGAGACCGTGCAGGCGCTGCGCGTCTGGCAGGCCTGCAGCGGTCACCCTACCTGAACAGGGGGGTGCGGCCCCCGGCAGCGGGTGGTTCGATCGAACGCCGGCGCGTTGCGGGGATAATCGCCGGTTTCGCCAACACCCGTCCTGATCGTTATGACCCGTAAATACTTCGGCACCGATGGCATCCGTGGCACCGTGGGGCAGTCGCCCATCACCCCCGACTTTGTGCTGCGCCTGGCCCATGCCGTCGGGCGGGTGCTGCACCGCACCGAAAACCACCCCACGGTGCTGATCGGCAAGGACACCCGCATCTCCGGCTACATGCTCGAATCGGCGCTGGAGTCCGGCTTCAACTCGGCCGGGGTCGATGTCGTGCTGCTGGGCCCGGTGCCCACGCCGGCGGTGGCCTACCTCACACGGGCCCAGCGCGCCAGCCTGGGGGTTGTCATCAGCGCCAGCCACAACCCGTTTCGCGACAACGGCATCAAGTTCTTCAGCGCCCAGGGCACCAAACTGCCCGACGACTGGGAGCGCGCCGTCGAAGCCGAACTCGACGCGCCGCCCTCGTGGGCCGAGTCGGACCACATCGGCAAGGCGCGGCGCCTGGACGATGCCGCCGGCCGCTACATCGAATTTTGCAAAAGCACCTTTGCCAACGACCTGACCCTCAAGGGCCTGAAGATTGTGGTCGACGCCGCGCACGGCGCGGCCTACCAGATCGCGCCCAAGGTGTTTCACGAGCTGGGTGCCGAGGTCGTTGCCATCGGCTGTGCGCCCGACGGGCTGAACATCAACCACAACGTGGGCGCCACCCACCCCGAGGCGCTGGTGGCGGCCGTCAAGGCGCATGGCGCCGATTACGGTGTGGCGCTGGACGGTGACGCCGACCGCCTGCAACTGGTGGACGCCAGCGGACGCCTGTTCAACGGCGACGAGCTGCTCTACCTCATGGTGGCCGACCGCATCGCGCGTGATGAGGACGTGCCCGGCTGCGTGGGCACGCTCATGACCAACAAGGCGGTCGAAGTGGCGCTCAAGGCCCGGGGCGTGAAATTCGTGCGCGCCAACGTGGGTGACCGTTATGTGCTCGAAGAGCTGCACCGCCACGGCTGGATTCTGGGCGGCGAAGGCTCCGGCCATCTGCTGGTGCTGGACCGTCACACCACCGGCGACGGCCTGGTCAGCGCCTTGCAGGTGCTGCAGGCCTGTGTGGGCAGCGGACGCACCATGGCCCAGCTGCTCGACGGCGTGACCCTGTTTCCCCAGGTGCTGCTCAATGTCAAGATGCCGCGCGGCTACGACTGGAAGGGCAACGCCCGCCTGATGGCCGAAGTGGCGGCCGTGGAGGCCGAGCTGGGGGACAGCGGGCGCGTGCTGATCCGCGCCAGCGGTACCGAGCCGCTGCTGCGCGTGATGGTGGAAGCGCGTGACGACGTGGTGGCCCGCAACGCCGCCGAACGCCTGGTCGCCACGCTGCGCTGACCCGCCGCGTTCGCCGGTGCGCCCATGACAGACGTCGCGGCGACCCCGGCGATGACCGGTGTAACGACCGGCGAGCCCTGGGCGGTGGCCGCGGTCTTTGCGCTGGTCTACCTGGGCATGTTCCTCGGCGGCCTGCCGCGCCTGAAGCTGGACCGCACCGGTGTGGCCCTGCTGGGCGCGATTGCCGTCATCGGCCTGGGAGCGATGAGTGTCGAACAGGCGGCGCGCGCCATTGACTTGCCGACCATCGTGCTGCTGTTCTCCTTCATGGTGGTGGCCGCGCAGATGCGGCTGGGCGGTTTCTACACCGCCGTGACACGGCGGGTGGCGGCGCTGCCGCTGGGGCCGGCGGGATTGCTGGCGGCGCTGATCGCGGTGGCCGGGGCGCTGTCGGCGGTGTTCTCCAACGATGTCATCTGCCTGGCCATGACCCCGGTGGTGGCGCGGCTGTGCCTGCGGCGCGGCCTCGACCCCGTGGTGTTCCTGGTCGCCCTGGCCTGCGCGGCCAACATCGGTTCGGCCGCGACGCTGATCGGCAATCCGCAGAACATGCTGATCGGCTCGGTACTGCAGCTGCCCTTTGGTGACTACCTGCGCCAGGCCCTGCCGCCGGTGGCGCTGGCCCTGGCGGCGCTGTGGCTGTGGCTGGCCTGGGGGCCGGGGCGCGCCCGGTTGGGCGCCGTGGCGTCGGCGGGCGCGGCGTCGGGTTCGGCCGCTGCGCCGGTGACCGGTGCCGGCGCGGCCGACGAGCCCCCGTTCGACGCCTGGCAGACCGCCAAAGGGCTGACCGTCGCGGCCACGCTGATGGCGGTTTTCCTGTTCACCGACTGGCCCCGCGACGTGGCTGCGCTGGTCGGCGCCGGCGTGCTGTTGCTCAGCCGGCGCTTTCACTCGTCCGAGGTGATGCGCTTTGTCGACTGGGAGCTGCTGATCCTGTTCATGGGCCTGTTTGTCGTCAACCACGCGTTCGAAGCCACCGGTCTGGCGGCGCAGGCGGTGGCCTGGCTGGCCGCGCAGGGTGTGCACCTGGCCGAGCCCGGTGTCTTGCTGGTGGTCGGGGTGGCGCTGTCCAACCTGGTGTCCAACGTGCCGGCGGTGATGCTGCTGCTGCCGCATCTGCCGTCGGCCGAAGCGGGGGTCTTGCTGGCGCTGGTCAGCACCCTGGCGGGCAATCTGCTGCTGGTGGGCTCCATTGCCAACCTCATCGTGGCCGACCTGGCGCGCGACGCCGGCATCACCATCGACTGGCGGGCCCATGCTGCCATTGGCGTGCCGGTGACGCTTCTGACGCTGGCCATCACCTGGGGCTGGCTTCGCTGGGCAGGCTGAGCGGTGCAGGGCGCGGCGCGCCCGTTCGGTCCGGCTCAGGGCTCCGGGGTGTCGGTCAGCGGGGCGCGGTGGCGTGGCCCCGGGTGCGACGGCCCAGCCCCAGCAGGATGACCAGCGCGACCAGACCGAGCGCAGCCGTCAGCCCCAGGGCGCCCAGGCCCCAGCGCTCCAGGGCGATGCCGAACAGCGGCGGCGCCAGCGCCTGCGCGAACCGGGCCGGCGCCATGATCAGGCCCAGCCGCGCGCCGTAGCCGGCCGGGCCGAACAGCGCCAGCGGCAGGCTGCCTTTGGCAATGGTCAGGATACCCACACCGGCGCCGTGCAGGAGCGCAAACACCGGGGCCGCCGCCGCCAGCCCGGGGCCAGCGGCCAGCAGCAGCGCCAGTGCGGCCAGCGGATGCAGCGCCGCGGCAAGCTGCGCCGACCGTATCGGCGGCAGGCGGTGCATCAGGCCGAATTCAGCCAGGCGACCGGCCACCTGTGCCGGGCCCACCAGCGTGCCGACCGCAACCGCAGCCGCCAGGCCCAGGCCCGCCGCCTGCAACATGGCCGGCAGGTGGGTCGCCATGGCGGTGCTGATGAACCAGGCGATGGCGAACACCGCCGCCAGCGCCACGGCCGTTCCCGCGCCGGCCGCCGGGCGCGGTTCCTGGGCGGCCGTCCCGGACGGATGGAGGGCTGCCGGGGGCGCGACCGGCGCCTGCCCCCGGGGCAGCCGCGCATTGAGCGGCCAGCCCAGCACCAGGTGCAGCGCCGCCCAGGCCAGGCAGGCGCCACGCCAGTCCCACAGCGTCAACCACCAGGCCGTCAGGGGCCAGCCCACGGTGCTGGCAAAGCCCGCAATCAGTGTGATGCCGGTGATCGCCTGGCGCGAGCGTGGCCCATACAGCCGCACCAGCGCCGCAAAGGCCGTTTCATACAAGCCGGCGCCCATGGCCAGGCCCAGCAACGTCCAGGCCGCAAACAGGCTGACCGGCCCCTGGGCCGCGGCCAGCGCCACCAGGCCCGCGGCAAACAGCAGGCTGGTGAACGGCAGCACGCGCTGCCCGCCGTGCCGGTCGATGGCCCGCCCGGCCCAGGGGCCGATCAGGGCCGACACGACCAGCGCCACGGAAAACGCCAGCAGCACGAGCGAGCGGCTCACGCCCAGGTCGCGCGCCATCGGCGCCGCCACCAGCGCCGGCAGGTAGTAGGTGGACGCGTACGCCAGCGTCTGGGCCGTGCCCAGCGCCACCACGGTGCGCCAGAGGGAATCTCGCATCAGGCCATTGTGGACGATGGCCTCCGCCGCCGGCGCCGCCGGTGTCGCCCGTGCGGCGGGGCGCCGCTCGCGTTACCCTTGCGGCATGACCACCCTGCACATTCTGACCGCCGACTATGCCAACCCCGACCACGCCCGCGCGCTGGTCAGCCTGCTGGACGCCTACGCCCGCGACCCGGCCGGTGGCGGCACCCCCCTGTCCGAATTTGCCCGCGCCAACCTGGTGCCGGCGCTGGCGGCGCGGCCGCAGGCCTTCAGCGTGCTGGCGCTCGACGGCGCCGATCCGGTGGGCCTGGTGAACTGCCTGGAGGGCTTTTCCACCTTTGCCTGCCGACCGCTGGTCAACGTGCACGACGTGGTGGTGCTTGCCAGCCACCGGGGCCGCCGGGTGGGCGAACAGATGCTGGAGCAGGTGGCGCAGATCGCCCGTGCGCGCGGCGCCTGCAAGCTCACGCTGGAGGTGCTGTCCGGCAACCGGCCGGCCTGGCGACTGTACGAACGGGTGGGTTTTGCCGGCTACGCGCTGGACCCCAGCCTGGGCGAGGCCCGGTTTCTGCAGAAATGGCTCGATTGACGGCTGCCTGCGCCACAATGTCCGCTCACGCCGGTTTGACGGAGTTTTTTATGCGTTTTATGCCCATACCCAGCGTAAAAAGGTCGTTTATTGCTACGTTTAGTATAGCGTTCGCGGCCTGGGTTGCCGGTCCTGCGGCGGCCCAGGGCAGCGGCGCCGGGCGCGCAGAGGTGCCGGTCCCGGCGGCCGTGCGGGCCGTGCCCGTGGCGCAGGGGCTGGAAAACCCCTGGGCACTGGCGTTTTTGCCGGGCGCCGGCATGGTGGTCACCGAGCGGCCGGGCCGCATGCGGCTGATCCGGCCGGACGGAACGCTGGCCGCCCCATTGACCGGGCTGCCGCCGGTGGCCGCCGGCGGGCAGGGTGGGCTGCTCGACGTCGTGGCCGACAGCGCCTTTGCCGACAACCGCACGCTCTACTGGTGTTATGCCGAGCCGGCCGCCGACGGCGGTGCCGGCAACAGCACGGCGCTGGCGCGGGGCCGGCTGTCGGCGGACGGCACCCGGCTGGACGAGGTGCGGGTACTTTTCAGCCAGCGGCCCAAGGTGGCCAGCCGGCTGCATTTCGGCTGCCGGATCGTGGAAAACCGGGTCGACGGCCGCCCCGACGGCACGCTGTTCCTGGCGCTGGGCGAACGGTACTTTCGGGCCGCTGACGCCCAGAAGCTGGACAACCACCACGGCAAGGTGGTCCGCATCACCAAAGACGGCCGGGTGCCGCCGGACAACCCGTTCGTCGGCCGCAGCGGCGCGCTGCCCGAAATCTGGAGCCTGGGCCACCGCAATCCCCAGGGCGCCGCGCTGGGCCCGGACGGGCGGTTGTGGATACACGAACACGGGCCGCAGGGGGGCGACGAAATCAACCGGCCCGAGCCTGGCCGCAATTACGGCTGGCCGGTCATTACCTACGGCGAGCAATACGGCGGCGGCGCGATCGGCGAAGGCCTGACCGAAAAAGCCGGGCTGGAGCAGCCGCTGCACCACTGGACACCGTCCATCGCCCCCTCGGGCATGGCGTTTGTGACCAGTGAGCGCTACGGGCCGGGGTGGAAGGGCAGCCTGCTGGTGGGCGCGCTGAAGCTCCAGTACCTCGCCCGTCTGGAGCTGGACGGCCCCCGGGTGCGGCGTGAGGAGAAGCTGTTGCCCACCCTCGGCGAGCGCGTGCGCGACGTGCGCCAGGGCCCGGACGGCTGGATCTACCTGCTGACCGACAGCCCCCGCGGCCAGCTGCTGCGCCTGGAGCCCGCGCCACGCTAGGATGGCGCGCGGCGGCAAGATCGACGTGCGGGATGCCATTGCCACGTGATCCGGATACTATGGTGTTCATAGCAAACAAAGACTATTTCACGATGGGTATTGGCCTGTTTCATTCGAAATTTCGGTTTTGAGGGGCTTGGGGCAGGGTCCCGCTGCCGTCGCCGCCCCAAACGGTGTGCACCGCACCGCGCTTCAGGTGTTGCCATGGTGCTACCTGTTGGATAACGTGATGCCCGCTACCACTTCGCTCAAGCTGCCTGACGCCTTCAAGGACACCATTGCCCGGGCGATCTTTCCGGCCGACCTGCCGGGCGATTCAGGCACTGAATCTTTGAACGGCGGCTCCAATGACTGATAAAAAAATCCGGAAACGGCCTGAAAATGAACGAAATGTATCGCCGCTGAAGATTTTTCCGCCGTTGCACGCAGACCGCCCATGACCGCCCATTCCCTCGGCTACGCCTGGATACAGGAACAGCTTGGCGCCCCGGACTTCCTGGGGCCGCGCCGGGCGCGTGTGGCCGCGGTGCAAAGTCTGCAGCGCCTGCCCGAGGGGGCTTTGCTGGTGCCGCCCAGGCTGGCGCCGACCCCGCGGTGGCTGGACCAGGCGCTGTTCGCCATCAAGCACGAAGGGGTGCACCTGGGCTACCTGGCCGGTGCCTTGCGGCAGGTGGACGATGCGACCCTGCGCGAGGCGGTGGCGCTGACACCCAATGGCGCCTATCTGCGCAAGCTGGGATTCCTGTGGGAGGCCTTCAACGGCCGGCCCATTGAGGGGCTGGACGACCCCGGCATCCGGGCGGTGTATGTGCCGCTGTTTGACCAAGCGGAATACCTGACCGGTGCGTCGCGGCGGCACCCGCGCTGGCGCATCGACTTCAACGGCCTGGGCGACCTGCCTCTGTGCCCGGTGGTGCGCCGCACACCGGCGCTGCAGGCCGTGCTGGACGCGCAGGTGCTGGGCGAGGCGGCGGCGTTTGCGGCAGCCATTGGCCCGCAGATGCTGGAGCGTGCCTTGTCGTGGGCCTACCTGAGCGAGACCGAAGGGTCGTACGCGATCGAGGGGGAAACGCCCAGCCACGACAAGACGGCGCTGTTTGCGCGCCTGCTGCAGCGTGCGCACGACCGGCGGCCGCTGAGCGAGGACTACCTGGTGGAGCTGCAGAGCGCGACCGTCACCAACCCGTTTGACCAGGCGGTGCAGTTCCGCACCGAACAGAACCGCCTGCAGGGCGACGCCCTGGGCGCGGCGGGCGTGACCTATGTACCGCCGCCCCCCGAGCTGGCCGCCGAGCTGATGGACCACCTGACGCACCTGGCCAACCACCGGCCGGCCGGGCTGGACCCGCTGGCCCACGCGGCGGTGGTGTCGTTTGCGTTCGTGTTCATCCACCCGTTCATGGACGGCAACGGGCGGCTGTCACGCTTTCTGGTGCACCACTGTCTGGGGCAGTCGGGCGCGTTGCCGGCGGGTTTTCTGCTGCCGATTTCGGTCGCCATGAAAAAGCACGAAGACCGCTACCTGCAGGCACTGACGGCGTTCAGCAAGCCGGCACGCGCGCTGTGCGACGTGACCTGGGCGGGCGACGACCACTACCGCTACCAGTGGCGGGCGGATGCGGACATCTGGTTCCGCAGCATGGACCTGACCGAAGGCGTTCAGTTCATGCTGGAGATGGCGCAGGCCGCGCTGGACCTGCACTTGCGGCAGGAGGTGGCGTTTCTGGGCCTGTTCGACGAGGTGGCGCGCCACATCAACGCCCGGCACGACCTGCGCGGCAGCGACCTGGCCACCCTGATCGTGACCGCCTTCCAGAACGGGGGGACACTGTCGAACAACCGGCGCAAGCGCTTTGCCGACCGGGTGCAGCCCGCCGTGCTGGAGGACATCGAAGCGGCCGTGGCCCGCCGTATGCGTGGTGAGCCGCTGGAAGACAAGGCGCAGGACTGAGCGCAGACCCGAGGGAGCAAGCGGATGGCCATCCACAACGAGATCGAGTTCGAGCGCGACATCTGCCACCATCTGGCCGGGTGTCAGCCGCGGCGCGACGGCAGCGTGCTCTCGACAGCGGGCAGGTCCACCATCACCGGGGTGCCGGGGGCGGTGCAACCGCTGTCGCAACAGCGGCCCGGTTGGCGGTTGGCGGTGATGGGGCGGGTGTCGTCGTGGGGCGCGGCGGCGGCGCTGCCGTCGGGGGCCAGGCCGCGCTCCAGCAGGCGCTCGACCAGTTCGACCTTGTTGCCCAGCGGGTAGCGGCGCCAGATCTCTTGTTTCATGGCAGCCGGCGAGCCGCCGCCGTGCAGGCTGATGACGCTGGTCCAGCCGGCCTGGTAGCCGACGGTCAGGTCTTCCAGGAAGCGGGCGGTCTGGATGCGCTGGTCGTAGGGGATGTCCGGGTGGGCGCGCAGCACGTCGGCCAGGCGGACGGCGGTCTCGGGGTTGTGGTCTTCATCCGGGCCGGGCAGGGCCACAATCAGCCCGCCGCTGACGGTGTGGGCGATGCGGTGCATGTCGTAGATTTTGGTGGCCAGCAGCAGTTTGCCGATGTTGGCAAACACCGGGTCGGGCATCCAGATGCCGCTGGCCGGGTCAGGGCGGGCGTACACGCTGGCGGCCACGCCGCAGGCGTAGAAGCCTTCGACGATGGTGATCAGTTCCACCATGGCGTCGCGCAGGCCGCTGTCGCGCCCGGGGTCGAGTCCGTTGGCCTCGGTCATCAGGGCGCCTGCGCCGATCAGCAGGTCACCGAACCCGGCGCGGGCGGCAATACAAGTGTGGCGGTGGTGGGTGGCGTAGTCGTGGGTCAGCTGCGCAGACAGCGCCCATTCGCCGTCGAGGAAGACGTCTTCCTCGGGCACAAAAACCCGGTCGAACAGGCACACGCCGGTACTTTGCCCGTAGCGGCGGCTGAACAGCGGCTGGCCGTGCTCGGGGGTTTCGCCGGGCCGCCCTGCCGGGCGGGCGACGATGGTCAGGCCGGGCGCGTCAATGGGTACGGCGCAGCACACGGCGAAGTCGGCGTCGGCGGCGGTCATGGCCCGGCCGGGCATCACCAGCAGGCCGTGCAGGTAGGGCGCGCCGGTCACGATGGCCTTGGTGCCACTGATGCGGATGCCGCGGCGGCCGTTGTGGATGGCGTGGCGCTCGACGATGCGCAGATGGCTGTCGGGCTGCGCCTGCGCATGGGGCCGGAGGCTGCGGTCGCCTTTGGCGTCGGTCATGGCCACGCCCAGCGTCAGATCCTCGCGCTGCGCCCGGTGCAGGAAGGCCTGGAAACGGTCGCGGTAGCTGCGGGTGCCGGCGGCGTCGTCAAGCCGCGCGCAAGACTGGCCGATGGCGGCGAGCCCGTCGTGCATCAGGTAGCGCTGTGCGCAGCCGGTTTCCTGGCAGAGGCGGCGGACGGCTTCGAGTTTGTTGAGCAGGTCGCCGCTGCTGCGGTCGACATGGGTCATGCGGTTGACGCGCTGGCCGCTGCTGTGTTCCACGGCCGTCATCAGCGGCGCCAGATCGGCGCGGTGGGCGAAGTCGTAGGTCAGGGCGATGGCGTTGATGCCCGGCTGCAGCGCCGCCTCATCGGCCACGCTGTCCACCGCACGGCCGTCGACAAAAACCCGCGGTTTGAAGCGGCGCAGGGACTCGCGGTAGTCGTTGCCGGTCATCAAGGGCGGGCTGCTGGGCGGAGAAGCATTCATGGCGGTACCGGAAAGAAGAGTCGAACCATCGTCGATCGGATGGATTATGTTCAAATGCCCGGCGGGAGAATGCGGCGCTGTTCGCGCATGGTGTGGGGCTGTTGCTGCAGCAGCACACCGGCCGCATCCGCCTGTTTGCCCCGTCGGCGTCGCCCCTGTTTGCGCAGGACCTTGATGCGCTGCTGATCCGCCTGAACGCGGCGCCGGCCGTGGTCGAGCCGCCGCCGCAGGCTGATCTGTTTGGCTGACTTGGTACCGCCGCGTTGCCCCTGCCTGTTTTTTCTTGACCCCTGGAGTTCCCCATGCTGCTTGACCCATCGCAATCCCAACTCGTGCTGGTGGACTACCAGGCCCGCCTGATGCCGGCCATTCACGACGGCGCCGCGGTGGTGGCGCAGGCGCTGCGGCTGGCCCGCATTGCCGCATTGATGCAGGTGCCCGTCTGGGGGACGGAGCAGAATCCCTCGCGCCTGGGCGAGAACGCGCCCGAACTGCGTGCGCTGTGCCGCCAGACGCTGAGCAAGCTGCATTTCGGGGCGGTGGAAGAAGGTCTGGGCGAAATGCTGCGGCCGCCGCGCAAGCCGCCTCAGGGCAATGCCCGCAGCCTGCCGCGCCACCTGCAAAAGAGCCAGGACACCGAGGTGGAGCGAAACCAGATCGTCATCGCCGGCTGCGAGGCGCATGTGTGCCTGTTGCAGACCGCACTGCAGTTGCTGGAAGACGAGTTCGAGGTCTGGGTGGTCTCCGATGCCTGCAGCTCGCGGACCGAACGCAACCGCGACGCCGCGTTCGATCGTCTGGCCGGGGCCGGTGCCGAGCTGGTGACCACGGAAATGGTGGCCTTCGAGTGGCTGCGCAGTGCCGAGCACGCGCAGTTCAAGGCCGTGCAGGCGCTGATCAAGTAAAGATGCGCTTCGGGTAAACCCTGAGCAAATCCGTCAGATTCGTCGGGGTCCTGTCAGGTACCCGACATGTTCCGGTGCACAATAGCGTGTTACCGAAAGCCCTTCCCAGGCACAGTCGCATCCGCCAACCGGTTCAGCCGTGACGCGGAAGGTAGATTAACCAGACACAGTTTCCTTCAGGGAAACGGAGGTCAGCGAAGCATGAGTGAGACGAAGTCCATCTACGCCGCCTATCGCGGCAATACCTATCTCTTCGGGGGCAACGCGCCCTACGTCGAAGAGATGTACGAAAACTACCTGGCCAATCCCGGAAGCGTGCCCGATTCGTGGCGCGAATACTTCGACGCGCTGCAACATGTCCCGGCCGTCGATGGCTCCAATGCCCGTGATGTACCGCACTTGCCGGTCATCAACGCCTTTGCCGACCGCGCCCGCCAGGGTGGCACCAAGGTGGTGCTGGCCAGCGCCGACGCGGAAATGGGCCGCAAGCGCACGGCGGTCCAGCAGCTGATTGCCGCCTACCGCAACGTCGGGTCCCATTGGGCGGACCTCGATCCGCTCAAGCGGACCGAGCGCGACAAGATTCCCGAGCTGGAGCCGTCGTTCTACGGTTTCAGCGATGCCGACCAGGAAGCGGTGTTCGACACCAGCAACACCTTCTTCGGCAAAGACCGCATGAGCCTGCGCGAGCTGCTCAACGCGCTGCGTGAGACGTACTGCGGCACCGTGGGCGCGGAGTACATGTTCATTTCCGACCAGAGCCAGAAGCGCTGGTGGCAGCAGAAACTGGAGAGCATCCGCAGCAAACCCAGCTTCAATGCCGAAAAGAAGAAGCACATTCTTGACCGCCTGACGGCCGCCGAAGGCCTGGAGCGCTTCCTGCACACCAAATACGTCGGCCAGAAGCGCTTCTCGCTCGAAGGCGGCGAAAGCTTCATCGCGGCGATGGACGAGCTGATTCAGCAAGCCGGCGCCAAAGGGGTGCAGGAAATTGTCATCGGCATGGCCCACCGTGGTCGCCTGAACGTGCTGGTCAATACGCTGGGCAAGATGCCGGCCGACCTGTTCGCCGAGTTTGACCACACCGCCCCCGAAGACCTGCCTGCGGGTGATGTGAAGTACCACCAGGGCTTCAGCTCCGATGTGTCCACCCCCGGCGGCCCGGTCCACCTGTCGCTGGCGTTCAACCCGTCGCACCTGGAAATCGTCAACCCGGTGGTGGAGGGTTCGGTGCGCGCCCGCATGGACCGCCGTGGCGACACCCGCGGCAGCCAGGTGCTGCCGGTGCTGGTGCACGGCGACGCCGCCTTTGCAGGCCAGGGCGTCAACCAGGAAACCCTGGCGCTGGCACAGACCCGTGGTTACACCACCGGCGGTACGGTGCACCTGATCATCAACAACCAGATCGGCTTCACGACGTCCGACCCGCGTGACCTGCGCTCCACCCTGTATTGCACGGATATCGTCAAAGGTGTGGAGTCGCCGGTGCTGCACGTCAATGGCGACGACCCGGAAGCGGTTGTGCTGGCAGCTCAGCTGGCACTGGAATACCGCATGGAGTTCCGCAAGGACGTGGTGGTGGACATCATCTGTTTCCGCAAGCTGGGTCACAACGAGCAGGACACGCCGAGCCTGACCCAGCCGCTGATGTACAAGAAGATTGCCCAGCATCCCGGCACGCGCCGCCTGTATGCCGACCGCCTGGCCTCCCAAGGTCTGGGCGAGACGCTGGGTGACGACATGGCCAAGGCATACCGTGCCGCCATGGACGCCGGCAAGCACACGGTCGATCCGGTGCTGACCAACTTCAAGAGCAAGTACGCGGTCGATTGGTCGCCATTCCTGGGCAAGAAATGGACCGACGCGGCCGATACCGCGTTGCCGCTGACCGAATGGAAGCGCCTGGCGGAGCGAATCACCACCATCCCGGCAAACATCACGCCGCACCAGCTGGTGAAAAAGGTCTATGACGATCGCGCCGCCATGGGTCGGGGCGACATCAACGTCGACTGGGGCATGGGCGAGCACATGGCGTTTGCGTCGCTGGTGGCCAGCGGCTACCCGGTGCGCCTGTCGGGCGAAGACTGCGGCCGGGGCACGTTTACCCACCGCCACGCGGTCATTCACGACCAGAACCGTGAAAAGTGGAATGAAGGTACCTACATCGGCTTGCAGCATGCGGCCGACAACCAGGCACCGTTTGTGGTCATCGACTCCATCCTGTCCGAAGAGGCCGTATTGGGCTTCGAATACGGCTACGCCTCGAACGACCCGAACACGCTGGTCATCTGGGAAGCGCAGTTCGGCGACTTCGCCAACGGCGCCCAGGTGGTGATCGACCAGTTCATCGCCTCGGGCGAAGTCAAGTGGGGGCGTGTCAACGGCATCACGCTGATGCTGCCGCACGGCTACGAAGGCCAAGGCCCCGAGCACAGCTCGGCACGGGTGGAGCGCTTCATGCAACTGGCGGCGGATACCAACATGCAGATCGTGCAGCCGACCACGGCCAGCCAGATCTTCCATGTGCTGCGTCGCCAGATGGTGCGCAACCTGCGCAAGCCGCTCATCATCTTCACGCCCAAATCGCTGCTGCGCAACAAGGACGCCACCTCGCCCTTGTCCGAATTCACCAAGGGCGGCTTCCAGACCGTCATTCCCGAGCAAAACGATGAGATCGTGCGCAAAGGTGACAAGGTCAAGCGGGTCATTGCCTGCTCCGGCAAGGTGTATTACGACCTGGTCAAGAAGCGCGAGAGCAAGGGCGCCGACGACGTGGCCATCGTTCGGGTCGAACAGCTGTATCCCTTCCCGCACAAGGCCTTCGCGGCCGAGATGAAACGCTATCCCAATGTTTCCGAAATCGTGTGGTGCCAGGACGAACCGCAGAACCAGGGCGCATGGTTCTTCATCCAGCACAACATTCACGAGAACATGGCCGAAGGCCAGAGGCTCGGTTACGCCGGCCGCGCAGCGTCCGCGTCGCCGGCGGTGGGTTACGCCCACCTGCACCAGGAGCAGCAAAAGGCGCTGATCGAAGCGGCCTTCGGCAAGCTCAAGGGCTTCATCCTCACCAAATAAGCAGGGCTGCAGAGACACAGCACATTGAACTGAAAAGACACAGAAAGAATCCGTATGGCACTCGTAGAAGTCAAAGTACCGCAACTGTCCGAATCGGTGGCCGAAGCTACCCTGTTGCAGTGGAAGAAAAAAGCTGGTGAGGCAGTTGCTGCCGATGAAATCCTGATCGAGATCGAAACCGACAAGGTGGTGCTGGAAGTGCCGGCTCCTGCCGCCGGTGTTCTGGCCGAGCTGGTCGTCGCGGATGGCGGCACCGTGGTCGCCGAGCAGCTGATCGCCCGTATCGACACCGAAGGCAAGGCCGGCGCGGTTGCCGCCGCGCCAGCAGCGGCGCCCGTCGCCGCAGCGGCGGCGCCCGCTGCCGCCGCACCGGCAGCCGTTGGCGGCGCTATGGCCGGTGTGGCCATGCCGGCAGCCGCCAAGCTGATGGCGGACAACAACCTGAGCGCCGGTTCCGTGGCGGGCAGTGGTCGTGACGGCCGGGTCACCAAGGGCGATGTGCTCGCCGCCGTGGCCGGTGGTGCTTCGGCTCCGGCTGCCGCACCCGTCGCAGCGGCGTCGGTGGCCATTCCCACCGGCGTGCCGACCAAGGTGCTGCCGCAGGTGGCGGCACCGGCCGTGGACCTGGGCGACCGCCCGGAGCAGCGTGTGCCCATGACGCGCCTGCGCGCCCGTGTGGCCGAGCGTCTGCTGCAATCCCAGGCGACCAACGCGATCCTGACCACGTTCAACGAAGTGAACATGGCGCCCGTGATGGCCCTGCGCAAGACGCATCAGGAGCGTTTCGAGAAGACCCATGGTGTCAAGCTCGGCTTCATGAGCTTTTTTGTCAAGGCGGCGGTGCACGCGCTGCGCAAGTTCCCGATCCTGAATGCCTCGGTGGATGGCAACGACATCGTCTACCACGGCTATTTCGACATCGGTATCGCGGTGGGTTCGCCGCGCGGCCTGGTGGTGCCGATCCTGCGCAATGCCGACCAGATGAGCTTTGCCGACATCGAAAAGAAGATTGCCGAGTACGGCAAGAAGGCCGCTGACGGCAAGCTGGGCCTCGAAGAGATGACCGGTGGCACCTTCTCCATCTCCAACGGCGGCACGTTCGGCTCCATGCTGTCCACGCCCATCATCAATCCTCCGCAGTCGGCCATTTTGGGCGTCCATGCGACCAAGGACCGCGCCGTGGTCGAAAACGGGCAGGTGGTGGTGCGTCCGATCAACTATCTGGCCATGAGCTACGACCACCGCATCATTGACGGCCGCGAAGCCGTGCTGGGTCTGGTGGCGATGAAAGAAGCGCTGGAAGATCCGTCGCGTCTGCTGTTCGACCTCTGATCGCATCCTGAAGCCGACAGACCCACCCGTGGGGAACCGGCCCCTGTGCCGACCCCCGGTGGGTCTTTCTCCAACCGAATATCCGAATTCACCATGAGCAAACAATTCGACGTCATCGTCATCGGCGGCGGGCCCGGCGGCTATATCGCCGCCATCCGGGCAGCCCAGCTCGGTTTCCAGGTTGCCTGTATCGACGAATGGAAAAACGCGGCCGGTGGGCCCGCGCCCGGTGGCACATGCACCAACGTGGGTTGCATTCCGTCCAAGGCGCTGTTGCAGTCGTCCGAGCATTTCGAGCATGCCAACAAACACTTCGCCGACCACGGCATCTCCGTCAAGGACGTGAAGATGGATGTGGCCAAGATGGTGGCCCGCAAGGACGCCGTCGTGAAGCAGAACAACGACGGCATCCTGTACCTGTTCAAGAAAAACAAGGTCAGTTTCTTCCACGGCCGCGGCTCGTTTGCCAAAGCGGTCGATGGCGGCTACGAGATCGCCGTCGCCGGCACGGCCAGCGAGACGCTGACCGGCAAGCAGATCATTGTTGCCACCGGCTCCAACGCACGCGCCTTGCCGGGTGTGGCGTTCGACGAAGAAAACATCCTGTCCAACGACGGCGCGCTGCGTCTGGGCGCGGTGCCCAGGAAGCTGGGCCTGATCGGTTCCGGCGTGATCGGCCTGGAAATGGGCTCGGTCTGGCGCCGGCTGGGTGCCGAGGTCACCGTGCTGGAAGGCCTGCCGACCTTCCTGGGTGCGGTGGATCAGCAAATTGCCAAAGAGGCCAAGAAGGCGTTCGACAAGCAAGGCCTGAAGATCGAATTGGGCGTGAAAGTCGGCGAAATCAAGACCGGAAAGAAGGGCGTGAGCATTGCTTACGCCGACGCCAAAGGCGAAGCCCAGACCCTGGAGGTCGACAAACTGATCGTGTCGATTGGCCGGGTGCCCAACACCACCGGCCTGAACGCCGAAGCCGTGGGCCTGCAACTGGATGTACGCGGCGCCATCGTGGTCGACGGAGATTGCCGCACCAACCTGCCCGGTGTCTGGGCGGTGGGCGACGTGGTCCGTGGCCCGATGCTGGCGCACAAGGCCGAGGAAGAGGGCGTTGCCGTGGCCGAGCGCATCGCCGGCCAGCACGGGCATGTCAACTTCAACACCATCCCCTGGGTCATCTACACCAGCCCGGAGATCGCCTGGGTGGGCCGCACCGAAGAGCAGCTCAAGGCCGATGGCGTGAAATACAAGGCGGGCACCTTCCCCTTCCTGGCCAACGGGCGCGCCCGAGCGCTAGGCGACACCACGGGCATGGTCAAGTTCCTGGCCGATGCGGCCACCGACGAGATCCTGGGTGTGCACATCGTCGGTCCGATGGCCAGCGAGCTGATCAGCGAAGCGGTGGTGGCGATGGAGTTCCGCGCCAGCAGCGAAGACATCGCCCGCATCTGCCATGCGCACCCCAGCCTGAGCGAAGCGACCAAGGAAGCCGCACTGGCGGTGGACAAGCGCACGCTGAACTTCTGAGCCTGTGAAGCCCGGTGACCGGCAGGGCCTGAATGCCGCCGGGCGCCGGCTTTTCTTCGTTAACATTCCCGGGCCATGTCCGTCCGCCAGAACTACGAAGCCGAGCTTGCCGCGCGGGCTTACCGCAGCGACCCGGCCCAGTTGCGTGCGGTCGATGCCCTGGAGCGCTGCGCCGCCGAATGGTCAACGTACAAGGAAAAGCGCTCCAATGCCTTCAAGAAGCTGATCAACCGGCCCGACATCCCGCTTGGTGTGTACATGTATGGCGGGGTGGGGCGTGGCAAGAGCTTCCTGATGGATTGCTTCTACAACGCGGTGCCGATACAGCGCAAGACACGGCTGCACTTCCATGAGTTCATGCGCGAAGTGCACCGCGAGATGGCGGAACTGCAAGGTACGGTCAACCCGCTGGACGAGCTGGGCCGACGCATCGCCAAACGCTACAAGCTGATCTGTTTCGACGAGTTCCATGTGGCGGACATCACCGATGCGATGATCCTGCACCGCCTTCTGGTGGCCTTGTTCGAAAACGGCGTGGGTTTCATCACGACGTCCAATTTCAAGCCCGACGACCTGTATCCCAACGGTCTGCACCGGGACCGCATCCTGCCCGCGATCGCCCTGCTCAACGAGCGCATGGAGGTGGTCAACGTCGACAACGGCACCGACTACCGGCAGCGCACCCTGGAGCATGTGCGGCTGTACCACTGTCCGCTCGGCGAGGCCGCCGAAGCCAGCATGGAAGACGCGTTCAACCAATTGGCCGAGGCCCGTGACGAAGCGCCGGTTCTGCATATCGAAGCCCGCGACATCCGCGCCGTGCGCAAGGCCGGGGGAGTGGTCTGGTTCGATTTCCGCACGCTGTGTGGTGGGCCACGATCGCAGAACGATTACCTGGAAATCGCCTCGCAGTTTCACACCGTGTTGTTGTCCAACGTGCCGCAGATGCCGGTGCGCATGGCGTCGGAGGCGCGGCGCTTCACCTGGCTGGTGGATGTGTTGTACGACCGGCGGGTCAACCTGATCCTTTCCGCGGCGGTGCCGCCTGAACAGCTCTACACCGAAGGACCCCTGGCGCACGAGTTTCCGCGCACCGTTTCGCGGCTCAACGAAATGCAGTCCCGCGAGTACCTGGCGATGGAGCATCGAACCGTGGACACGCGGATCACCTGATGCGCTTGCTCCCCATCCACCGTTGCGCCGGTTTCTCCGAAGGTGGCGCGCGCCTGTTCTGGCTGATGTGGTGGGCCGGCGTGGTGATGGCGGCAACCCATCATCCGGTGCTTGCCCAGGGAGTCCCGGCGCTGTCGGTCGCCTCCGCGCCCCGGGTCGACGGCGAGGGCTCCCGGGTGAACGGGCCCGCGGCCGAAGCGGCAGAACGGTCCCGCATTGCACAGGAACGCAGCGCGGTGCACCAGCGGTTCGAAGACGAGTCCCGTGCCTGTTACCAGCGGTTCGCGGTCAACGATTGCCTGGAACAGGCCCGGTCCCTGCGGCGGGAACAGCTCGGTGACTTGCGGCGTCAGGAAATATCACTCAACGATGCGGACCGTCGGCGCAAGGCCGCCGACGCGGTTCGGCGGGCTGAGTCACGCAGTAATCCGCCCTGATCAGACGCGCCGTCTTGATGCGGCGCCGGGTCGGACGTTGCGCCGCGGACGACTTGTTTCCGGGCAAAAAGCGTCAGTTTCCCGAAAGTCCATCATACATAATTATGAATTCAAATTAACCCCAACCCTGAACCCGGCAGGAGACAAGACATGAGCGCATTCGACGACTTTCACCGCCGTTCCATTGAAGACCGCGAGGGCTTCTGGTCCGAACAGGCCCAGCTGGTGGACTGGCAGACCCCGCCGCAGCAGATCTGCGACTTCAGCAACCCCCCGTTTGCCAAGTGGTTCGTCGGTGGCACCACCAACCTGTGCCACAACGCGGTGGACCGCCATGTGGCCGAGCGCGGCGACCAGCGCGCGCTGATTTTTGTCTCCACCGAGACCCACCAGGAAAAGGTCTACACCTTCCGCGAACTGCACACCGAGGTGCAGCGCATGGCCGCGGTGCTGAAGGACCTGGGCGTGCAAAAGGGCGACCGCGTCCTGATCTACATGCCGATGATTCCCGAGGCCGCGTTTGCCATGCTGGCCTGCACCCGCATCGGCGCCATCCACTCGGTGGTGTTCGGCGGTTTTGCCTCCGGCGCGCTGGCCTCGCGCATTGAGGACTCCGAGCCGCGGGTCATCGTCAGCGCCGACGGCGGCCTACGTGGCGGCAAGGCGGTGGAATACAAGCCGCTGCTGGACGAAGCCATCCGCCTGTCGGCGCACAAACCCGAAGCCGTGCTGCTGGTCGACCGCCAGGTCGCCCCGATGCCGCTGGTCGAAGGCCGTGACCGCCTGTGGGCGCCCCTGCGCGAAAAGCACCTCAACACCACCGTGCCCTGCGAGTGGGTGGACGCCACCCACCCCAGCTACACGCTCTACACGTCCGGCACCACCGGCAAACCCAAGGGGGTGCAGCGCGACACCGGCGGCTACGCCGTGGCGCTGGCCGCGTCGATGAAGCACATCTACTGCGGCAACGCGGGCGAAACCTACTTCTCTACCTCCGACATCGGCTGGGTGGTGGGCCACAGCTACATCATCTACGGCCCGCTGATCGCCGGCATGGCCACCATCATGTACGAAGGCCTGCCGATCCGACCGGACGGCGGCATCTGGTGGAGCCTGGTCGAGAAGTACCAGGTCACCGTCATGTTCAGCGCCCCTACCGCCATCCGCGTGCTCAAGAAGCAGGATCCGGCCCTGCTGACCAAGTACAACCTGTCCACGCTGCGCGCGCTGTTCCTGGCCGGCGAACCGCTGGACGAGCCCACCGCACAGTGGATCAGCCAGGGCCTGGGCAAACCCATCATCGACAACTACTGGCAGACCGAAACCGGCTGGCCGATTCTCAGCATCTGCAAGGGGGTGGACGACGCCGCCAGCAAGTTCGGCTCGCCCGGCAAGCCGGTGTACGGCTACAACGTCAAGCTGCTGGACGACCAGACCGGTGAAGAGCTGGTGGGTGGCGACGTCAAGGGCGTGGTCTGTGTCGAAGGCCCGCTGCCCCCCGGCTGCATGCAGACCGTGTGGCGTGACGACGCGCGTTTTGTCAACACCTACTGGAAGAGCATGCCCAACAAGATGGTGTATTCCACCTTCGACTGGGGCGTGCGCGACAAGGACGGCTACTTCTTCATCCTCGGCCGCACCGACGACGTGATCAACGTGGCCGGCCACCGCCTGGGCACCCGCGAAATCGAAGAGAGCATTGCCGGCCACCCGAACATCGCCGAAGTGGCGGTGGTGGGCGTGGCCGACCAGCTCAAGGGCCAGGTGGCGATGGCGTTTGCCGTGGTCAAGGACGCCAGCGGCCTGACCGACGAAGCCGCCAAGCTCAAGCTCGAAGGCGAGATCATGAAGCTGGTCGACCGCGACCTCGGCGCCGTGGCCCGCCCGGCCCGCGTGCGTTTTGTCACCGTGCTGCCCAAGACCCGCAGCGGCAAGGTGCTGCGCCGCGCCATCCAGGCCGTCTGCGAAGCCCGCGACACCGGTGACCTGACCACCATGGACGATCCGGCCGCGCTGCAGCAGATCAAGGATTTGGTCGCGGGTTAAGGCAAAGCCGAACCCGCCGATTTCCGGCCCGAAAAGCGCCGGATTGCGCCCCGCACGCCGCAAGGCGGCGGGGTTTTTTTGTTATCGGGCACTGCGGATACCCCCCGAAAGGCTCCCGGGTTTATCAAAAACAATAGCGAAAGATGACCTTATTACGCTGGGTATCTGGCTATTTCATCGAATACGGCGAGTTTCTGGCGTTTTCGGATGCCGCCAGCGTGCCAACCGCGCGGGACAGCCGGCGTTGACAGGTCCGACCGGGTCGTTCAGCATGGCCGCACACCACGCTGCGGATCTCCTGCCCTGTGAAATTGCTTGACTCGACGCCGGACGTTTCCACCACCGCCCTGATCAACGGGCAAACCGTTCCCGTTGTACCCGGCGAAACCCTGCTGGCCGCCGCGCTGCGCCAGGGCATTGCTTTTCCCCACAGTTGCCGCGTCGGCGGCTGCGCCAGCTGCAAGTGCCGGCTGCTCGACGGGAGGGTGAAAGAGCTGACGGAAACCAGCTACATCCTGTCGGACGAAGATTTCCAACGGCACACCATCCTGGCCTGCCAGAGTGTGCCGCTGACCGATGTGCGCGTTGAGGTCGATCTGCCGCCTGAGTACGCCGCACACCGCGTGGCGGGGCGGGTGGTCGCGCAGGATCGGCTGACGCCTGACATCAGCTGCCTGAGCGTCACGCTCGACGAGCCTTTGCCTTACCGTGGCGGGCAGTATGCGTTGATCGGGTTGGCGTCGCTGCCGGGCGTCAGCCGCAGCTATTCCTTCGCCTCGGCGTCGCAGCCGGACGGTCCGGTCCGTTTTTTTGTACGCAAGGTGCCCGGCGGCGTGTTTTCGACGCATGTGAACGACCACGATTTGCGGGGCGATGCCGTGACCGTCGAGGGGCCACACGGCGACTTCTGGCTGCGCCCGTCCGGGGCGCCGATGTTGCTGGTGGCCGGCGGCAGTGGCCTGGCGCCGGTGCTGGCGCTGCTGCAGGAAGCGGCCGCTGCGGGCGTTGCCCGTTCCGTCACCTTGCTGTTTGGCGCCCGCACGCCTGAAGACCTGTTCGCGCTGGACGAAATTCAGACGCTGGCGCGCGACTGGCGCGGCAGCTTGCGCTTTGTTCCGGTGCTCTCCGAGGTTCCGCCCGGGGCGGCCTGGTCCGGTGCGCGCGGCCGGGTCACGGAACACATTGCCGGTCTGCTGGAAGAGGGCGCCCACGCCTATCTGTGCGGCCCGCCCGCCATGATCGACGCGGCGGTTGCGGTCCTGGAGCAGCGGGGCGTGCGCCGCGAACACATTCATGCCGATCGCTTCACCACCCGGCAGGACCTGGCAGCCGCCGCCGTCCCGCCGCCGGTTCCGACCGGGGCCCTGGCGGATGAGGCAGCAGCCGATGGTGACGCTGCAGGATGGCTGGATTACCTGAAATACGTTCTTTTCCACGCCGTCGGCCTGATGGCGGTGGTCGGCATTCTGGCCGGCGGTGGCTGGGCCAGCGTGGGCCTGGGGGTGTTCACCGTGTTCTATCTGGTGGGGGATGCCGTTTGCGGCGACGATGTCCGCACACCGCATTTCCGTCACCCCGGCATCCTGACCGCGCAGCTGTGGCTTGCCTTGCCCTTGCTGGCCCTGATTGTCTTTTCCGCGCTGTGGAGCGTCAGCCCCGGTGATCCGCTCGGTTTTGGCGCCTGGGTGACGGCTTTCACCGGCTACGACGTGGTCGCCGCACGGGCCGCCCGGCCGCCAGGCCATCTTGTGGCATTGTGGCTGCAGACCGGCTTGATGATCGGCATGATCGGCACCATCACGGCGCATGAGCTGACGCACCGCACCTGGGACAAGGTGTCGATGCTGGTCGGGCGCTGGCTGCTGGCCTTCAGCTTCGACACCATTTTCTCGATCGAACACGTCTATGGGCACCACCGGTATGTCTCCACCGAGCGCGACCCGGCCACCGCCCCGCGCGGACGCAA
This sequence comes from Curvibacter sp. T50, assembly GCF_057219955.1. NCBI lineage: Bacteria > Pseudomonadati > Pseudomonadota > Betaproteobacteria > Burkholderiales > Comamonadaceae > Curvibacter > Curvibacter sp. T50. The sequence continues at coordinate 787,258 of NZ_JBXVVU010000001.1, read as the reverse complement.
TGTGTACCACCACATCGTCGCCTCCACCGTCGCGGGCAACCTCAGTGCCTGGGCGATTGAAAGCCGGCGCCTGCGCCGCCTGGGCCTTGGCGTGCTGAGCTGGCGCAATGCCGTGATCCGGGGCCACGGCATGAGCCTGCTGCTGCTGGCCACCGCCTGGGGCATCGGCGGGTGGCGTGCCGCGCTGTTTTTCACCCTGGCCGGCCTGTGGGGCAAGGCGCTGCTGGAGATCGTCAACTACATGGAGCACTACGGCATGGTGCGCAACCCGGCCACCCCGGTGCAGCCCCGCCATTCGTGGAACACCAACCGGCGCGTCAGTTCGTGGTCGATGTTCAACCTGACCCGCCATTCGCACCATCACGCGCAGGGCGAAGTGCCGTATCACGCACTGCGGCCCTTCCCCGACGCGCCGATGATGATCAGCGGCTACCTCACCACCATCGTCATCGCCCTGATTCCGCCGTTGTGGCATCGGTTGATGACGCCCAAGGTGCTGGCGTGGGACCGCGACTACGCCACGGCAGAAGAGCGCGTGCTGGCGGCGGCAGCCAATGCGCGCAGCGGGCTGGCGGCACTGCAGGCTGTGGACGGACGGTGACGTCGCATTGCGCCCGATTCCCGTGGGCTTGTCGATAATCCGCTGGCATGCACTGCCTGAACGCTGCCATGGATGCCCACGCACCGGAACTGCGGGGCTGGGCGCGCCGACGCCTGCCCGACGATGCCGCCGCCGACGATCTGGTGCAGGAGGTACTCCTCAGGGCGCTGCGGCAAGGGCCGGGGTTTTGCGCTGTCCGCAATCCGCGCGCCTGGATGTTTACCGTTGCCCGTCATCTGCTGGCGGACCAGATGCGGGTTGCGGTCGCGACGGTGGAGTTGCCCGATGACCTGGTGGCCCCGCCGGAGGAGTCGCCCGTCGTCGACGGCCTGACCGCATGCCTGCCACGTGTGCTGGGCGAACTGGCTCCCGAAGACCGTGACGTGTTGCTGGCTTGCGACTTGCAAGGCATGCGACAGGCGGACTATGCCCGCACGCGCGGCTTGGGCGTGAGCGCGGCCAAATCCCGGCTCCAGCGGGCGCGCTTGCGCCTGAAATCCCACATGGCCAAGGTCTGCCAGGTTCGGCTGGACGACCAAGGGCGGGTGGAAGACTTCGTGCCACGACCTCCCGCAGTTTCCCAGGCCGCCCCGATGCCCGATCAGACGCCTCTGGCGTCGTCTGGCGTACTATGATTTATATAGCTAAGGGCGACCTTTTTACGATGGATATGGGGGATTTTCTGGCATTTTTTCTTCCGGGCGGCGTCTTTTCGGCCGAATGAACGTCTTCCGTGGCATGCAAATGGCTGTTTCTTTCCTCCGGCACGCGATGGGCCGGTCGCCGGGCGGGTTCCTGCTGGTGGCGGCACTGGTCTGGTGGGGCCTGTACCAGACGCTGGTTCCACTGTCGGAAGCGCTGGTAAACGTGCTTCCGGTTGACCGGCAGACCCCTTTGGGCAGCGCGTTGCAGTTCTTTTTCTACGACACCCCCAAGGTGTTGCTGCTGTTGACCGGGGTGGTGTTTGTCATGGGGATGATCAACACCTGGTTCACCCCCGAACGCACCCGGGCTTTGCTGGCCGGCCGCTCCCACGGTCTGGCCAACGGTCTGGCGTCGGCGCTGGGCGCGGTCACGCCATTTTGTTCATGCTCTTCGGTGCCGCTGTTCATCGGCTTCGTGCAAGCCGGCGTGCCGCTGGGGGTGACGTTTTCCTTTCTGATCACGGCGCCCCTGGTGGATACGGTGGCCTTGACCCTTCTGTTTTCACTGTTTGGCTGGAAGGTGGCGCTGCTCTACCTGGGTTTTGGCATGTTGCTGGGTATCGTGGCCGGGCTGATCCTGGGCGCGATGAAGCTGGAGCGCCATCTGGAAGACTGGGTACGCGACATGCCGCAGGTGTCATCGGACCTGCAAGACCAGCAGCTGAGCCTGGGCGACCGGGTGGAGGCGGGCATGGCCTCGGTACGCGAAATTGTCGGCAAGGTCTGGCCGTATGTGCTGGTCGGCATTGCGGTGGGGGCGGGCATCCACGGCTATGTGCCGGCCGAGTTCCTGGCCTCTTTCATGGGCAAAGACGCGGCCTGGTGGTCCGTGCCACTGGCGGTGCTGATGGGGATCCCCATGTATGCCAACACGGCTGGCATCCTGCCGGTGATCGAGGCGCTGACCGCCAAGGGCGCTGCCATGGGCACGGCGCTGGCCTTCATGATGAGTGTGGTGGGGCTTTCACTGCCCGAACTGATCATCCTGCGCAAGGTGCTCAAACTGCGGCTGATCGGGATTTTTGTGTCCATCGTCGCCACCGGCATCCTGGCGGTCGGCTTTCTGTTCAATGTCGTGCTGTGAGCGCCTGCGCCGGTTCAACTTTTTTCCCCTGCTGGAGATTCCTCCCGATGTTCCCTGACTTGAATCGCATCCGGCAACTCGCCATCGCCACCCTGGTCTGCACCCTGGCGTGGAATGCCCATGCGCTGGACGTGAAGTTTCAAGCGGTGGCACCCGATGTGTATGCCTTTGTGGGCGACACCGAAGGCCGCACCTACGAGAACGAAGCGCTCAACGCCAATATCGGCCTGGTGGTGACACCAGCCGGCGCGGTGCTCATCGATTCGGGCGCTACCTTCCAGAGTGCCCGCCAGATTGCCGCTGCGGCGCAGAAGGTGACCGCGCAGCCGATCCGGTGGGTCATCAACACCGGAGGACAAGACCACCGCTGGATGGGCAATGGCTACTTCAGGGCACACGGCGCCGAAATCATCGCGCACGCCCAGGCCGAGGCCGACATGAAAGCCCGCGGCCCCGAGCAACTGGCCGCCAACACCCCGGTGCTCAAGGAAAAGATCGAAGGCACGGAGATCACCCTGCCGACACGCTGGCTCAAGGACGCCGACACCGCACTGAACCTGGGGGGCGTGAGCGTGCAGGTGCTGTACCGGGGCGGCGGCCACACCCCGGGTGACAGCATGGTCTGGTTGCCCCAGACCGGGGTGGTTTTCGCCGGCGACGTGGTCTATGTCGATCGCATCCTGGGACTGCACCCCGTCAGCATGACCCGCACCTGGGTCAAATCCTTCGAAGCGCTCGAATCGCTGGCGCCGAAGGTGGTGGTGCCCGGTCACGGCCGCGTGACCACGCTGGCCCAGGCACAGAAGGACACCGGCAGTCTGCTCAAGGCCCTGCGCGCCCACATGGGCAAGGCGGTGGAAGCCGGCACGGACATCAGCGCCGCGGTCAGGAGCTTCGACGCCGCCCCCTACCGGCACCTCAAACATGTGGAAGTCTGGCTGCCCCAGCTGGCCAACCGCACTTATCTGGAAATGGAACAGGAGTAAGACATGGACATCAAGGTTCTGGGCACCGGCTGTGCCAACTGCAAGCGGACCGTCGCGCTGGTCGATGACGTGGCGCGCGAAAGCGGCGTGGCCTTTACGCTGGAGAAGGTGGAAGACATTCGCGCCATCATGGGCTACGGTGTCATGTCCACCCCGGCCGTGGTGGTGGACGGCAATGTGGTGCACGCCGGCGGCGTACCAGCGCGCGAGAAAATTGCTCAGTGGTTTGCCGCCTGATGGGCGATGACCGGCGGTCAACCGATGGCATGCCGTCCCTGGCTGATACGGACAAGACGCCGATGGGTGCAGGCGCTGCTGTGGCTCCTCTGCGCCATGACCCTGACCCTCACCGGGACGTCGGTCAATGCGGCAACCGCGGCCGGTCCGGTGACGGCTGCGCCAGTGCTGGAGGTGTTCGTCCGTGCCGACTGCCCGCACTGTGCGGCGGCCAAAGCCTACCGGCCCACCCTGGCTGACCGGCACCCGGACCTGGTGGTGCTGCTGCGGCCCGTGGATGAAGACCCGGCGGCGCGCGACGAACTCAGCCGGCGGGCGCGGGAGGGCGGGTTCTGGCCGCCCGGCGTGCCGACCTTTTTCTATCAGGGCCGGGTCCTGGTCGGCTTCGCCGATGCGGGCAGCTCCGGGCCGGAGCTTGAGCGGCTGCTGGCACCCCCGGCAGCTCTGCCGGCGGCGGTCAGCCCGGCGCCCGGCCACCTGGACGCCGGCCGCTGGGGCCGCCTGAGCCTGTCGGAGCTCGGCTTGCCCCTGTTCACGCTTGCGGTCGGTCTGCTCGATGGCTTCAACCCCTGCGCCATGTGGGTGCTTTTGTTCCTGCTGTCGCTGCTGGTTCACCTGCGGGACCGCCGGCGCATGGCGATGATCGCCGGCACCTTCGTGCTGGTCAGTGGCGCGGTGTACTACGCCTTCATGGCGGCCTGGCTGAACGTTTTTCTTGCGGTCGGGCTGACCGCTGCCGTGCGGGTTGCGCTCGCGCTGGTTGCGCTGGGCATGGCGACGGTGCACCTCAAGGACTTTCTGGTCGGGCTGCGCGGGCCTTCGCTGTCGATTCCCGACACGGCAAAACCCGGTCTGTACGCGCGCATGCGCGCCGTCATGCAGGCGCGATCACTGCCGCTGGCGCTGGCGGGGGTGGCGGCATTGGCCGTTGTGGTCAATTTCATTGAACTGCTGTGCACTGCGGGCCTGCCGGCGATGTACACCGCCATCCTGACCCAGCAGGGGCTGTCGCCGACCGCGCATTACGCCTACCTGGCGCTCTACATCCTGGGCTACATCGCCGACGACAGTCTGATGGTGGCCCTGGCCGTGATCGCCCTGAGCCAGCGCAAACTCGACGAGGGCGCCGGCCGCTGGCTCAAAGGCGTCAGCGGGGTGGTGATGCTGCTGCTCGGGCTGGTGATGCTGCTGCGGCCGCAGTGGCTGCTGTAGGAGGCGGCGGCGGGAGGGCGGCTCGGCGGCTGCTTTTCTTGATATGAAAAACAGAGCGGTAAACGACCGTTTTACGCTGGGTATGGCGGAATTCAACGTGAAATCCGGCCGCCGAGGCCCCGGTGGTGGCTATCCGTCCGTCTGAGCGGGCTGGCGGGCGTTGATCCACGCCACCAGGGACAGCATCACCGGCACCTCCACCAGCACACCCACCACGGTGGCCAGTGCGGCCCCCGAATGCAGCCCAAACAGCGAAATTGCCACCGCCACCGCCAGTTCGAAGAAATTCGATGTGCCGATCAGGCAGGCCGGCGCGGCGATGCCGTGGGGCAATCTGAGCCAGCGTGCGCCCCACCAGCCGATGAAAAAGATGCCATAGGTCTGGATCAGCAGCGGCACCGCGATGAGGCCGATCACCAGCGGCCGCTGGATGATGGTTTCCGCCTGGAAGCCGAACAGCAGCACCACGGTGGCGATCAGTCCGACAACCGACCAGGGCTTGAGCTGCCGCACAAAAGCGGCCACCGCCGGGTTGCCGCCTTGCCGATGCAATGCCTGGCGCGTCATCACCCCGGCGGCCAGCGGCAGCACCACGTAGAGCACGGTGGACAGCAGCAGCGTCTGCCATGGCACGGTGAGGTCGGTCACACCGAGCAGCAAGGCGGCGATCGGCGCGAAGGCAAAGACCATGATCAGGTCGTTCACCGACACCTGCACCAGGGTGTAGTTGGGATCACCCCGGGTGAGCTGGCTCCAGACAAACACCATCGCGGTACAAGGGGCCACACCCAGCAGGATCATGCCGGCGATGTATTCGCTGGCCGACTGCGGATCGACCCAATCAGCGAACAGGTAGCGAAAAAACAGCACGCCCAGTGCTGCCATGGTGAAAGGCTTGATCAGCCAGTTGATGACCACGGTCAGCAGCAGACCCTGCGGACGTTTGCCGACGTCACGCACGGCGGCAAAGTCGATCTGGATCATCATCGGGTAGATCATGACCCAGATCAGCACGGCAACCATCAGGTTGACGTGCGCGTACTCCACGGCCGCAAGGGCGGCAAAGGCGCCGGGCGCCAGGAGGCCCAGGCCCACGCCGGCCGCAATGCCCAGGCCGACCCAGACGGTCAGAAAACGCTCGAACAGTCCCATGCGGGCAGCGTACCGGATTTTCAGAGGGTGTCGGGCAGGGCCAGGCCGATTTTCTCGACCTCCTGCGTCAGCGCCAGCCGGCTGAGCTTGTCGATGGGCAGGCACAGCAGCAGCGAGATCCGGCGCGACAAGACCGAGAACGCGTCGGCGAACGCGCGCTGTACCCTGGCATCGTCACCGCGCACGGCGGCCGGGTCCGGTACGCCCCAATGCGCCGAAATCGGCTGACCGGGCCAGACCGGGCAGACCTCGGCTGCCGCCTGGTCGCAGACGGTGAAGACGAAGTCCATGACCGGGGCCTGCGGTGCGGCAAACTCATCCCAGCTCTTGCTGCGCAGCCCGTCGGTTCGGTAGTGGTTGCGTTGCAGCAGCGCCATGGCGTGGGGGTTGACCTGGCCGACAGCCTGGCTGCCGGCGCTGAAGGCTCGCATGCGCCCGGCGGACTGGGCGTTCATGATGGCTTCGGCCATGATGCTGCGCGCCGAGTTTCCGGTGCACAGAAACAGCACGTTGTGGACCTTGGGGGCGTTCATTCGGTTTCCTTTGTCGGGGGTGAAGGGTTATCGAAGCGCGGAGGCCGGCGGCGCCGCCAGCGTGAGCCGTGTGGGCAATGCCAGCGTCACCAGCCAGCAGACCAGCAACATCAGCGCGGATCCGGTCAGGGCAGCCAGCAGCCCGCCCCATTGGTAAAGCAGTCCCGACAGCAAGGTGCCGAAAAACCGGCCCAGCGCGTTCGCCGCGTAATAAAAGCCCACGTCCTCGGCCGCTTTTTCGCTGCCGGCATAGGCCAGGATCAGGTAGGAATGCACCGACGAGTTGATGGCAAAGGCGAAGCCGAACAAGCCCAGCCCGCCGACCACCCACCACTGCAGGTTTGGCAACTCCAGCAGCACGGCCGCCGCGATGCCCACCGGAATCAACGCCAGCACCAGCGACCAGGTTCGCGCCGCCGGAACCTCCGCGCTCAGGCCGTCGGGGCTGCGCCGCACGATGTTGGGCGCCAGCGCCTGCACCAGGCCGTAGCCGATGGTCCAGGCCGCCAGAAAGCCGCCCACCATGGTGAAGGTCCAGCCCTGGGAGTACAGGAACACCGGCACCCCGACCACAAACCAGACGTCGCGCGCGCCGAACAGCGCCACCCGCGCGGCGGCGAGGTAGTTGATGCCGGCGCTCTTGGCAAACAGTTCCCTGGCAGACTTCGACGCCTTCGCCTTGCCCATCATCGAGGGTACGGACAGCACCACCCCGGCGAGCACCAGCAACAGCAGCCCGGCCATGGCCCAGAGCGAATGCTGAAAGCCCAGTGTCTGCAGCATCACGCCACCAAGAAAAAAGCCCAGACCCTTCATGGCATTCTTGCTGCCGGTGAACCAGGCCACCCACTTGAAGAGCTGGTTGTTGCCGCCGTCTTGGGCCTTGGCCTGTGTCTGGGTGATCTTGATCGCCGACTTGCTGGCCGTTTTGGTCAGATCCTTGGCCACACCGCAGATGCCCTGCGCCAGCACCACCCAGGCCACCGACATCGCCGCCGTCCAGGCCGGGTTGAGCAGCGAGAGCAGGGTGAAGCCGGTGATCTGCGTGACCAGACCCACGGTCAGCATGCGCTGGATGCCGTAACGCGTGGCCAGCCAGCCGCCGATCAGGTTGGCCAGCACGCCCGCCGCCTCGTACAGCAAGAAGAGGAAAGCCAGCGTGAACGGGGAGTAGCCCAGCTTGTAGAAATGCAGCAGCACCAGCATGCGCAGCGCGCCATCGGTGAGCGTGAAGCCCCAGTAGGCGGCCGTGACGATGGCGTAGTTGCGCACCGCGTGACCCGCGCTGGCGCCTGCGGGCGGTGTCGTGGCAGTCATCAGATCCCGGCGGTCTGCAGATGGCAGGCCAGATCGACCATGCGGGTGGCGTAGCCCATTTCGTTGTCGTACCAGGCATAGACCTTGAGCAGCGTGCCGTCGGTCACCATGGTGGACAAGCCATCGACGATGGAACTGCGCGTGTCGCGGGCGTAATCGGCGCTGACCAGCGGGCGGGACTCGTAGCCCAGAATGCCGGCCAGCGGTCCGTTCGCGGCGGCTTCAAACAGCGCATTCACTTCCTCGGCCGTCGTGGCCCGGTGGAGTTCGAACACACAGTCGGTCAGCGAGGCGTTGAGCGCTGGCACCCGCACCGCGTGGCCATTGAGTTTGCCCTTGAGCTCCGGATAGATCAGCGCAATGGCGGTGGCGCTGCCGGTGGTGGTGGGCGCCATGTTCACCATGGCGCTGCGGGCGCGGCGAAGGTCTTTGTGCGGCGCGTCCACCACCAGATTGGTGTTGGTGGGGTTGTGCAGGGTGGTGATCTGGCCGTGGCGGATGCCGATGGCTTCGTGCACCACCTTCACCACCGGGGCCAGGCAGTTGGTGGTGCAGCTGGCAGCGGTGACAATGCGGTCGCGCGCCGGGTCATACAGATGCTCGTTGACGCCGACCACGATGTTCAGCACCCCCCCCACCTTCACTGGGGCGGCCACGATCACGCGCTTGGCACCCCGGTCCAGGTGGCCTTGCAGGGTCTCGGTCGTGAGGAACTTGCCGGTGCATTCGAGCACCACCTCCACGCCCAGATCGCCCCAGGGGATTTCGGCGGCGGAGGCGTGTTCGCTGAACGACAGGCGGCTGTCGTCGATGCGGATCGCGTCGCTGCCCTCGGCGGCGATGTCGGCGCGCCACTTGCCCTGCACCGTGTCAAACGCCAGCAGGTGGGCGGCGGCGGCGGCGCCGCCCTTGATTTCGTTGAGGTGCACCACCTCCAGGCGGTTGCCCGCGCGCGGATCGGAGGCTTCCCGCTCGATGGCGCCACAGGCCGCGCGAAGGGCCAGTCGTCCCATGCGACCCATGCCGTTGATACCCACTTTCATGGTGTTGACTCGCTATATGTTCAATATAAATTGAATTGTTAGCCGGGCATGTGACAGTGGTGTGACAGAAACGCGGTGGTTCGCTCGGGTCGGTGAACCGAACCGGCCGCCCGTGTGCTTACCCGCAGCAGCGTGACTGGGCTCGGTCCACCGGTGTGGCGCTGGGCGCGCAGCAGGTCCGCGCTGTCGACGACGGGGCTGTCACGGGTGTGCAGCAGGCGCTGGCCGACGGCGAGCTGGCGGCTTCACGGAAGACCGGGATGCTGTCGAGTGTCTGGAACTGCTCCCAGGCGATACCTTGGGGGTCGGTCACCCAGTATTTGTCGCTGCGGGCGTAGCAGCAGGTGGTTTCACCTTCGTCCAGCAAAGCCAGGTCGGCGGCGCGGGCGCCCGCCTTGAGGGCCTGCAGGTCATCGGCGGAATCGACCTGTAGGCCCAGATGGTCCAGCCCGGTGCTTGCGCCACGGGTGGAGATGGCAAAGTTGACGGGTGGGTCTGCCAGCATCCATTTGGCGTAGTCGGTTTCGGTGCGGGTGGGCTCCTGGCCAAACAGGGCGCTGTAGAAGCTGATGTTTTTTGCCAGGTCGGTCACATGCAGATGGACGTGAAAACGCTTCATGGGGGACTCCAGTGGGTGAGGGGTGTGAGTGGGCGAAGGGGCGGCAATCAGCACGTACTGCATGCCGGCGCGGGAGCCACGGCGCAGGCGCTGCCTTCGCAGCAGTTGCGCGTCAGGTAATCCAGCAGTTCGCGCATGCGGGAGAACTCGGCGCGATAGATCAGGTTGCGTCCTCGGGCTTCGGTGCTGACCAGGCCGCAATAGGCCAGTTCCTTCAGGTGAAAGGACAGGGCGCTGGGCGCCAGTTCGAGTGTGGTCGACAAGGCGCCCGGCGTCAGCCCCTGCGGTCCGGCAACGACCAGGGCCCGAAAAGCGCGAAGCCTGTGCGGCTGCGCCAGGGCCGCCAGCGCATGCAGAACACGGTTTTCCGATTCGGCGTCTCGATCGACGGTCGGAGAGTCTGGTGAGGCGAGGTTCATGCTTCAATCTTACAAGAAATATTGAAATATAGCGAATTCCCCGCACCGACGTGGGCCCTGGCGATTCAATAGGTATAGCAAGAAACGACGTTTTCACGCTGGGTATCGGTATAAATCGTTTCACAAATTCGACTTGATGCTGCCATGAAGCCGTCACCGTCGCTTGGGAAGCTCCACGCATCTCAGCCAACAGGAGCAAAACCATGAAAGAACTGCCAAATCCGACCTTTGCCTTGTCGCCGGTCGCCTTGCCACGGGGGTCACTTCATCCGGGGGGCATCGAGATGGGCGCGCAGCAGCCTGGTCAGAGCGCGCGCGGCGGCCTTTCAGTGGCGTGGGCGCGCCACCAGGACGAGGTCCGGGCCGCACAACGGCTGAGATACGCGGTGTTTGCCGGCGAAATGGGAGCGCGTCTGCCCGCTACGATTCCCGGCCATGACATCGACCTGTTTGACGACTTCTGCGAGCACCTTCTGGTGCGCGACGAAACGTCGGGCGAGGTGATCGGAACCTACCGCGTTCTCACCCCGGTGCAGGCCCGGCGCGTGGGCAGCACCTACAGCGACACCGAATTCGATCTGACGCGCCTGCGCAGTCTGCGTCCGCGCATGGTGGAACTCGGTCGAAGCTGCGTTCACGCCGATTTCCGCCACGGCGGGGTGATCATGGCGTTGTGGACCGCGCTCGGCGAATTCATGGTGCGCAACGATCTGGACACCATGATCGGCTGCGCGAGCATTCCGATGATGCACAACGGAGTGCTCAATGGCGATGCCGCCGCAAGCATCTGGCGCCAGGTCAGCCAGACCCATCTGGCGCCCATCGAGCACCGCGTTTTGCCTCGGCTGCCGTTGCCGGTGGAGCAACTCGATGGCAGTCTGTCCATTGAGCCGCCGGCGCTGATCAAAGGCTATCTGCGATTGGGTGCCAAGGTGCTCGGTGCGCCGGCCTGGGATCCAGACTTCAACTCGGCCGACTTGCCGATTCTGATGCGCTTGCAAGACCTGCATCCACGCTACCGCAAGCACTTCCTGGGGGGCGTGTGAGCCTGACGCAGGGTGTGTCTGGCGCTGTGCTGTGGCGCACCAACATGCCGTCGCCCGCAGCCGGACCGGCGGCCGTCACGGCGGGCTGGTCCGGCCAGAGCCCGCAATCGGAGGACGAGGAAGCGGAGCGCGGTGACCGCCGCGTGCGCGCGGTATTCATTTCAGACCTGCATCTGGGCACCCCGGGTTGCCAGGCGGGCGCGCTGCTGGAGTTCCTCAAGGCCTATCCCAGTGACACCTTGTACCTGGTGGGCGACATCATTGACGGCTGGCAACTCAAGCGGCGCTGGTTCTGGCCGCAAACGCACAACGATGTGGTCCAGAAGGTGTTGCGTCAGGCCCGCAAAGGCTGTCGGGTGGTTTTCGTTCCGGGCAACCATGACGAGTTTGCCCGCGCTTTCGTCGGCCATTCGTTCGGAGGGGTCGAAGTGGTGGCTGATGCGGTGCACACCACCGCCGATGGCCGGCGCCTGTGGGTCATCCACGGGGACCAGTTCGACGGCGTGGTGCAATGCGCTCGCTGGCTGGCGGTGGTGGGTGACAACCTCTACGAGTTCACACTCCGCCTGAACCGGCACCTCAACCGCTGGCGCACCCGGATGGGGCTGCCATACTGGTCGCTGTCAGCCTATCTCAAGCACAAGGTGAAAAAAGCCATCAATTACGTGACGTCGTTCGAGGAGGCGGTCGCCCACGAGGCGCGTCGCCAGGGACTGGACGGCGTGGTCTGTGGCCATATTCACCGCGCCGAAATGCGCCTCATCGATGGCGTGCTCTATTGCAATGACGGCGACTGGGTCGAAAGCCGAACGGCACTGGTCGAGCATCGCGACGGGCGACTCGAAATCGTGCACTGGGGCGTGAACTCTACCGGTATCGCAAGGTCGGAAACCCGTTCGGACCCGGTTTCCGTGACCCTGCCATGAGGATCGCACTGATCACCGATGCGTGGACGCCCCAGGTCAACGGCGTTGTGACGACCCTGGTCGAACTGGTTCCCGAGCTGTTGTCGCGGGGTCACGAGGTGTTGGTTCAGCATCCGGGCCTGTACCGCACACGGCCCTGCCCGGGCTACCCTGGTATTGATCTGGCGGTCCGTCCGGCCCGTGCGCTTGCTGCGGCGCTGGATCGCTTTGTACCGGATGCCGTACATATCGCCACGGAGGGTCCGCTGGGCTGGGCGGCACGCCGATACTGCCAGCGTGGTGGCTTGGCCTTCAGTACCGCATTTCACACCAAGTTTCCGGAGATTCTCCAGTCTGCGACCGGGCTGCCACTGGGGCTGGGTTATGCGATTTTCCGGCATTTCCACCGGCCGGCGTCTGCGGTGATGTTGCCGACCCAAGGCGTGTTGCGCATGCTGGACGCGCGTGGTTTTCGCAATCTGCGCGGCTGGACCCACGGTGTGGACACCCGCCTGTTCCGGTACGTGGACTACCCGGTCCGCTTTGACGGGTTGGGGGACCTTCCGCGGCCCGTGTCGCTGTACGTCGGGCGGGTGTCGTACGAGAAGAATATCGAGGCTTTTCTGGCCCTCAACGTGCCGGGAACCAAGGTGGTCTGTGGGGTCGGCCCCGTGCTCGATAGCCTGCGCGAGCGACATCCGCAGGTGCGATGGCTGGGCGTGTTGCCCCGCGAGGAACTGGCCCGCCTGTATGCGAGCGCGGACGTGTTCGTGTTTCCCAGCCGCGCCGACACCTTCGGGCTGGTGATGCTGGAAGCGATGGCCACCGGGACCCCCGTTGCGGCGTTTCCGGTGGACGGGCCCACGGAAGTTCTGGGTGCGCCGGACGGCGTGCGGGGTGGGGCGCTGCACACCGATCTGGGTGTTGCGTGGGAGCGCGCCAGGCGGGTGCCACGGTCGCAAGCCCGGGCCCGGGCACTGGATTTCAGCTGGTCGGAAACCGCCCGCCTGTTCGAGTCCCATCTTGTGCCCGCTCGCGCACGATCGGCCCATGGCATGACCTGTGTCATGAAACATTCACGGGAATAATCAACAATTTGTCATGAAATCGAAACGTTTTCGCTGTTCATGACTGAAAACACGTTGCTCAAGCCCTCGACGGGCACCTTGCCTCTTCTGGACCGGGACCACAGCATCCTGGCCTTCAATGCGCGCGTGCTCGATTCGGCCCGGCGCGAGGACGTGCCGCTGCTTGAGCGCCTGCGTTACCTGTGCATCGTTTCGTCCAACCTGGATGAGTTCTTCGAAGTTCGTGTCGAGCCGCATCTGGAGGCCGCGCAAGCCGGCGACAACAAGGGCCTGTACAGCGTGGAGAGTTTTGAAGCCTTGATGGCGGCCGCCCGTCGCCTGGTGGATCAGCAGTACGCGCTCTACAACGATCAGTTGCTCCCCGCCTTCGAGCGGGAGGGGATGCAGGTCATTGCCCACGGTGAGCGAACGCCGGCACAGCGGCGATGGGTTCATGAATATTTCGATCGCGAAGTCCGGCCCATCCTGGTGCCGGTCGCCCTGGACCCGGCCCATCCGTTCCCGCGCGTTGCGAACAAATCGCTCAATTTCATTGCGCGCCTTGCCGGGCAGGACGCTTTTGGGCGTGCCAATGAAATAGCGATCGTCAAGGTTCCTCGGGTGTTGCCGCGCCTGATCCGTATGCCCGATCGGGTCAGTGGGGGACGACAAGTCTTTGTGTCCTTGTCCAGCGTGATCCGTGCGCATCTGGCCGACCTTTTCCCAGGGCGCGACGTGGGTCAGTTTTCACAATTTCGTGTGACTCGCCATTCGGACCTGTCGGTCGATGAAGATGATGTGGAAAACCTTCGCACGGCCCTTCGGCAGGGACTGGTGCAACGCCACTACGGGCAGGCGGTCCGACTGGAGGTCTCAGCCGGTTGTTCCGACTTCCTGGCTGACTTTCTGTTGCGGGAATTCGGATTGCCCCCGGTCGCCCTGTTTCGGGTACCCGGTCCGGTCAACCTGGCACGGCTGACCCAGCTGATTGACCTGGCCGGACGGGCCGACCTGCTGTATCCCACCTATCGCCCCGCCGAGATCCCGGGGCGCCGGCGGGGTGAGTCGGTTTTTGACCGACTCCAATCGGGTGACGTGCTGGTCCACCAGCCGTTTGAGAGTTTCGATGCGGTGCTCGATTTCCTGCGCGAAGCCGTCAACGACAGTGCGGTGCTGGCCATCAAGCAGACGATCTACCGCACGGGCAATGACGCCGCGATGATGGACCTCCTTCGCGAAGCCGTTCGCCGCGGGAAAGAGGTGACGGTGGTTGTGGAGCTCAAGGCGCGTTTCGACGAAGAGGCCAACATCAACTGGGCAGAACAGCTGGAAGCGATCGGTGCCCAGGTGGTTTACGGCGTGGTCGGACTCAAGACCCACGCCAAGATGCTGCTGGTCACACGCCGCGAGGGGCGGTCCTGGCGGCGATATGGTCATCTCTCCACCGGCAATTACAACCCCCGTACGGCACGGCTGTATACCGACTTCAGCGTGCTCACGGCCGACGCGCGCCTGACGACGGACATGGATCACCTGTTCGTTCATCTGGCCAGCCAGAGCCGCTTGCCCCGCATGCAGCGGTTACTGGTGGCACCGTTTGCCTTGCAACGCCGGTTGATCGGCCTGATCGACGCCGCCGGCCGCGCCGCAGCCGCGGGCGGGGAAGGGCGGGTGATTGCCAAGATGAACGCGCTGACTGACCTGGCGCTGATTGACGCGCTGGTGCGGGCCGGTCGACGGGGCGCGCGCATCGACCTGATCGTGCGTGGTGCCTGCATGTTGCCCGCGGGGGTGCCCGGACAGACCGAAAACATCCGGGTTCGTTCGGTTATCGGGCGCTTTCTGGAGCACACACGGGTTTTCTATTTCCGGGTCGGTGAACGTGAGGACCTGTATCTGTCGAGCGCCGACTGGATGAACCGCAACATGTTGCGCCGTATCGAACTGGCATGGCCGGTCACCGACCCGCTGCTGCGCCAGCGCATCATCGAAGAGGGGCTCTCCGCCTATCTGCACGATGGTCTTGACGCGTGGGAACTGGAGCCTGATGGCAGCTACCGGCGTTTGCAGCGGACGGGCGGTGCATCAGCCCAGCAGGCGCTCATTGCGCGGTATGGCAATCAGCCAAAAAACGGGAGTGATTGAGATGGATCTGATTCTCTGGCGCCACGCCGAAGCTGACGAGGCAGAGGGCGACACAGACGACCTGAGCCGGGCCTTGACGGCACGCGGCGAAAAGCAGGCCGCCCGCATGGCGGCCTGGCTGGATCGCCAGTTGCCCGAAGCCACCCGTGTCATGGCCAGTCCTGCGCGTCGCACCGAGCAGACGGCGCGGGCGCTGGGGCGCAAGTTCAAATTGCGGGAAGAGCTCAAACCCGGCGGCACACCGCAAGAGCTGTTGCAGCTGGCAATGTGGCCAAGCAGTCGCATGCCTGTCCTGGTTGTAGGCCACCAGCCCACATTGGGGCAAACCATCGCGCAGCTGCTGAAAATGCACGACAGCGAGTGCGCCGTGCGTAAAGGCGCCGTTTGGTGGCTACGCGGACGCGAGCGCGACGGTGTGTTCCAGACGGTGGTCCTGACCGTTCAGGCGCCCGAACTGCTCTGATCAGTCCTTGCGCGGGCGGCCGGTCTTGATGGCCGGCAAACTGTCGAGTGCCGCGAGGAAATTTGCCGCATTCATTGCCTCCAGAGCCTTGATGCCGGCGCGTAGCAACTCGCTCTTTTTGGTCGGGCGGGCGAGTTCGTTCGCACGCTGTTTCAGGAACGCCAGGCTGGCATATTCCGCCTTTGGCATGGCGAAGCTGTCACGAACCAGTTTGGTCTTGCGAGCTTTCTCGGCGTCTTTTGGCGGGGACAGTTTCGTTCCGGTGCCGGCAAGGGCCGTTCGCACGGACTTGTCTGCAGCCGGCTTTTTCGGGGCGCTTTTCGCCGCTGGTTTCACGGGTTTCGCCTCCGGGGCCGAAGGTGCGGCGGCTGCCGCGGTTGCCGCAACCGCTGGCTGCGTTGCCGCCTTCGTGACCTTGGCGGGCGCCACTTTAGGCGCTGGGGAAAGGGACTTGAGCGGTTCCGGCGCCGCGACGGAGGCTCCGCTTGTGGAGCTTGCCGTTGCCGCGGCGACTGTGCTGGTGCTTGTGATCGGGGCCTTTTTGCTTGCCATGGGGGAGTCCTTGAAAACGATATAAACAGTTTATACCGTTTTCGGGCGCGCAAGTGCAGCCCCTTCAGGCATCAACTCTCCCGGAAGGTGAAACTCCAGGGGGTTTTTTGCCAGGCGACCATTTCTTCGCGCAGCAAGTGGGCAGACTGTGGGTAGCTGGCCGCCCAGCCTTTGCGGCCGGTGAGCTCGAAGCCGCGGCTCGATTGCGGATCGGGCGCCAGTTTGAGGCCGCGCAGGTCGGGGTCGCGTCGCGCGTGGCACAGGACCACGGCCAGGCGCAGGCATAGCAACTGCCGCGCGAAACCCTCGTCTTCGAAGTCAACGTCCAGCTTGCGCAGTTTGCCGCGATGCCCAAGCACCAGAAGGCTCAGACGGTGCAGTTCCGCCATCGAGAACCCCGGCGTGTCGGCATGGTCGAGGATGTATGCCCCATGTTTGTGATAGTCGGCATGGGCAATATGGGTACCGATTTCGTGCAACTGACCAGCCCAGGCCAGTTTTCGCGCGGCCCGTCCATTGGTGCCGTCCGGGGCCGTGCCCTGCAACTGCCGCAGGAACGAAACTGCAACCCGGCTGACCCGGGTCGACTGGGTGGCGTCCACCTCGTAGCGGACGGCCAGGCGATCGACACTGGCGGCACGGATGTCTGTTTGTTCGCTTTCGCGGTCAAGAAGGTCATACAGTACGCCCTGACGCAAGGCGCCCAGTGCGGCGTTCATCCGGCGAATGCCGAGCAGGTCGAACACGGCACGCAGCACACTGACGCCACCGCCCAGCACAGCCCGCCGGTCTTCCTTCAGGCCCTCCAGGCGCAGGCTGTCGGCGTGGCGCGCTCTGAGCATGGTTTCCAGCAGCCAGTCGAGCCCCTCGAGGGTGACACTGCCCGCTGGCCAGCCGGCAGCGGTCAGAATGTCCATGACTGCGCCAATGGTGCCCGATGAGCCATAGGCGACGTCCCAGGTATCGGGCCGGTAGGTGTTCAGGGCTTCATCCAGCACCGCCTTGGCGGCAATTTCCGCCAACTGGAACGCCATGGGGGTAAAAAGGCCCTCGGGGAAATACTTCATCGACCAGGCGACGCTGCCCACGCGGTAGGACTCCATCACGTGGGCGTCGAAACTGCGGCCCAGGATGAGTTCGGTCGATCGCCCGCCAATATCGACGACCAGACGTCGCTCGTCAGATTGCGGCAGCAAGTGCGAGACACCCAGGTAAATCAGCCGGGCCTCTTCCCGGCCTGAAATGACGCTGATCGGGAAACCGAGAATTTCGCTGCCACGTTCAATGAAAAGGTCACGGTTGCGGGCCTCGCGCAGTGTCTGTGTTGCGACCGCCCGCACATGGGAGCGGTCGAATTCCCGCAGTCGCTCGCCGAAGCGGGCCAGACAGTCCCAACCGCGCTGCATCGCCTGGGCGGTCAGGTTCCGTTCGGCGTCAAGACCATTGCCTTGTCGCACCGTCTCCTTCAGGTACTCGGTACGGTGAATATGCCCGCGGTCGTATCGGCCGATTTCGAGGCGAAAACTGTTGGAACCGAGGTCGACCGAGGCCAGGCGGGTGCCGTTGAGCATGACAGAGCAAATGGTTGCAGACGAAAGGATCATCCGGTTTTGTGAGGCGGCGGGGCATGCGCGGTGAGATCGCGTTTTCCGAACCTGCGGATGACCTGCTCCGCATCATATGGCAGTCGGATGACAGTAAGGTGACAGTTGATGTTCCGGCGCCCGCTTGTCCCGACGAAACGGTTGTCAGCTCTGGGCAGTCAAAGTCCTGTCACATGTATGTCATATTCGAAACCTACAGTGCGTTCATTCCAACCAACCCTGTGAAAGGTTCTCGATGAAACGCACTTTCCTGAAAACCATTGCCGCCGCCGCCCTGACCACCGTAACGCTGGGTTTCAGCGGTGTTGCCATGGCCGCCGACATCACGGGCGCGGGCGCCACCTTCCCGTTCCCGATTTATGCCAAGTGGGCCGAGGCTTACAAGAAGGAAACCGGCACCGGCCTGAACTACCAGTCGATCGGTTCGAGTGGTGGCATTCGCCAGATTCGCGCCAAGACGGTCGCATTTGGCGCCACGGATGCCCCGGTCTCCGGAGCGGATCTGGACAAGGACGGCATGGTCCAGTTTCCCGCCATCATTGGTGGCACCGTGCCGGTGATCAACCTCGACGGATTCAAGAGCGGTGAACTGCGGGTTACCGGCCCGGTTCTCGCCGAAATGTTTCTGGGAACGATCAGCAAGTGGAACGATCCGAAGCTGGCGGCGCTGAATCCGGGCAAAAAGCTGCCGGACCAGACCATTACCGTAGTACACCGCGCGGACGGTTCGGGCACAACGTTCAACTGGACCGACTACCTCAGCTCGGTGAGCAAGGATTGGGCCGACAAGGTGGGCAAAGGTGCCGCCGTGAAGTGGCCCGCTCCCACCTCCGTGGGTGGCAAAGGCAATGAAGGTGTGGCGGCCAACGTCAGCCGAACCAAAGGTGCCTTGGGTTATGTCGAGTACGCCTATGCCAAGAAGAACAACATCCCGGTGCTGGCCCTGGAGAACAAGGACGGCAAATTCGTTCTGCCCGATGACCTGACCTTTGCCGCAGCTGCGGCCGGTGCCAACTGGTTCAGCGTGCCGGGCATGGGGATTTCGCTGGTCAACCAGCCGGGCGCCAACGCCTATCCGGTCGTGACCGCTTCGTTCATCCTGATGTACAAGGAACCGGCGAACAAAGCCGAGAGCGCGGAAGTGCTGAAGTTCTTCGACTGGGCATTCAAGAACGGCAAAGGTCTGGCGACGGAACTGGACTATGTCCCGCTGCCTGACGCCTTGACCAACCAGATTCGTCAGCGTGTCTGGTCTCAGATCAATACGAAATAAAGCGCCAGCGCCGGCGCGGGGCGCCGGCCTGTCGACGGGCCAAGTCGGGTAAGCCGAAGCGGCCTGTCGGCACCCTTTTTATAAGATCGGGAGATTCCGATGCCCGTGACAGCTACCATGAACCCAGCCGCCCAATCTTCTTCGAGTGAACTGCCCAGTGCCAACATGGTTGCGGTCGCCCGCAAGCAGCGCCTGCAGGATGCGATTTTTCATCGCCTGACCCAGTTCTTCTCGCTCCTGGTTCTCGCTGCTCTTGCGGGCATCATCGTTTCGCTGTTCATCAATGCCTGGCCGACATTCGCCAAATTCGGCGCCAAATTCCTGTGGTACGTCGAGTGGGACATCGTCAACGAGGAGTTCGGCGCGGCCATCGCTATCGTCGGAACCGTTGTGAGCGCGAGCATCGCGCTCTTGATCGCGGTGCCGCTGGCATTCGGCATCGCTTTTTTCCTGACCGAAACCTGTCCGGTCTGGTTGCGTCGTCCATTGGGTACGGCGATCGAACTGCTGGCCGCCGTGCCGTCCATCATCTATGGCATGTTTGGCCTTTTCGTGTTTGCACCGATCTATGCGGACTACCTGCAGGTGCCACTGCAGTCGGTGCTGGGTGGCATGCCGCTGGTCGGGTGGTTGTTCGGCGGCGCGACAAACGGTCTGGGCATTTTGGCTGCGGGCATCATCCTGGCGTTCATGGTTCTGCCCTTTATCGCAGCGGTTATGCGCGATGTTTTCGAGATCACGCCGCCGATCCTGCGTGAGTCGGCCTATGGTCTGGGATGCACCACCTGGGAGGTGGTGCGCAAGGTGGTCCTTCCCTATACCCAGAAGGGCGTGATTGGCGGCATCATGCTGGGTCTCGGGCGGGCCCTGGGGGAAACCATGGCGGTCACGTTCGTGATCGGTAACGCGAACCGGATGCCGACGTCCCTGTTTTCCCCCGGTACGTCGATTGCCTCGGTGCTCGCCAACGAATTCGGCGAGGCGCAGGCTCTGCACTTCAACACGTTGTTTGCCCTCGGCTTCCTGCTCTTCGTCATCACGTTTGTCGTCCTCGCGGCGGCGAAATGGATGATCGTCCGCGCGGAACGGGCCAAGGGCACCTGATACTTTGCGCACCTCAACACCACCAACCGAATCGTGGCAGGCCCCGACATGACTGAAAACATTACTCCTCTTTATATCCGTCGGCGACGCGCCAACATCATCGGAACCTCCATGTCCATGGTGGCGATGGTTATGGGCTTGTTCGCCTTGCTCTGGATTCTTTTTGTGTTGCTTTCCAATGGGATCGCCGCTCTGGATTTCAACATGTTCACCAAGGACACACCGGCACCCGGAACCGAAGGGGGGGGCTTGCGCAACGCGATCGTCGGCAGTCTGATGATCGTCGGCTTGTCCGTTTTGGTGTCGACACCGATCGGAATCCTGGCCGGCGTCTACCTTACCGAGTTTGGCGACACGAGCAAGACCGCCGAATTCACGCGGTTCATTACTGACATCATGCTTTCGGCGCCTTCGATTGTCCTGGGTCTTTTTGTCTACGCCATTGCGGTGGCGACTGTCGGCAATTTTTCCGGCTACGCGGGAAGTCTGGCGCTTTCGCTGATTGCCATTCCGGTTGTGATGCGGACCACCGAAAACATGCTGCGGCTGGTTCCGGGCAGCCTGCGCGAGGCGGCTTTTGCGCTGGGCGCGCCGCGCTGGAAAGTGTCGACCATGGTGACGCTTCGCGCCGCCAAGAGTGGAGTGATCACAGGCGTTCTCCTCGCCGTCGCGCGCATCAGCGGCGAAACCGCACCGCTGCTGTTCACGGCGCTGAACAACCAGTTCTTCAGCACCGATATGGAACGCCCGATGGCCAATTTGCCGGTCGTCATTTTCCAGTTCGCCATGAGTCCGTACGACAACTGGATCCGGCTTGCCTGGGGTGGTGCGCTGCTGATTACCCTGGCAGTGCTATTGCTCAATATTCTGGCCCGCGTGTTCTTCCGCGAAAAAGTGGGCAGCTGAAACCCAACGAAACTGATTGAGGAAAAACATGACTGATTCGAGCTTGGCTCCCGCTGCGGTGGCCCAAAAGAACGCCATCGAGGTGCGCAACCTCAATTTCTTCTATGGCAAATTCCAAGGCCTGCGCGACGTGACCATGGACATCGCCGAACGCAAAGTCACGGCCTTCATCGGTCCGTCCGGTTGTGGCAAATCGACCCTTTTGCGAACACTCAACCGGATGTACAGCCTTTACCCTGGGCAGCGTGCTGAGGGGGAGATCAACTTTTACGGGCAGAACATCCTGGACTCCAAGCAGGATTTGAACCTGCTGCGCGCCCGTATTGGCATGGTGTTTCAGAAGCCCACTCCGTTCCCGATGACGATTTACGACAACATCGCGTTTGGGGTGAAACTCTACGAAAACCTGAGTAAGTCCGACATGGACGACCGGGTCGAGTGGGCGCTGTCCAAGGCGGCGCTGTGGAACGAAGTCAAGGACAAGCTGGGCCAGAACGGCATGAGCCTGTCCGGTGGCCAGCAGCAGCGGCTGTGCATCGCCCGCAGCGTTGCGGTCAAGCCCTCCGTGCTCCTGCTCGACGAGCCCACTTCGGCGCTGGACCCGATCTCGACCGGCAAAGTCGAAGAACTTGTCCATGAGCTCAAGCAGGACTACACGATTGCCATCGTGACCCACAACATGCAGCAGGCTGCCCGTTGCAGCGATTTCACGGCGTACATGTACCTGGGCGAACTGATCGAGTTCGGCGAAACCGAGCAGATATTCTTCAAGCCCAAGCGCACCGAGACGGAAGACTACATCACAGGAAGGTTCGGCTGACCATGAGCGAGAAACACATATCGAGCCAGTTTGATCTGGAACTGAACACCGCCTCGGCCCGTCTCATGGAAATGGGCGGTTTGGTCGAGTCACAGTTGCGGCTGGCGATTTATGCCCTGGGTCAGTTTCATCAGGAAGCTGCCGACGAGGTGCTGGAGATCGAAACCCGCGTCAACTCGCTGGAAATCGAGATCGACCGCGAAATATCGTCCATCATCGGCCGGCGCCAACCCACGGCGCGAGACCTGCGTTTGCTTATTGCGGTCTCCAAAGCGACGGCCAATCTTGAACGGGCGGGAGACGAGGCCTCGCGAATCGCGCGGATGGTCAAGTCGATCACGGCCCATGGGGCACCGCGCAGCCTCCCGGCTTCGGAACTCCGGGTGGCCGGGGATCTGGCGACTGCCCTGTTGCGCAAAGCGCTTGATGCCTTCGCGCGACTGGACGTGCAAGCTGCCGTTGCCATCATCAAGGAGGACTCTGCCATTGATGAAGAGTTCAACGGCTTTCTGCGCAAGCTGATTACCTACATGATGGAAGACCCGCGCACGATTTCCCAAAGTCTGGATCTCCTGTTCATCGCCAAGGCGATCGAACGCATCGGCGACCATGCCAAGAACCTTGGCGAGCAGATCATCTACATCACCCGGGGTACGGATGTCCGTCACGTACCGCTGGAAGCAGTGGAAAGTGCGGCTCGATGAGAAGTCAGCCTCGCGTCCTGGTTGTTGAGGACGAGCCGGCGATAGCCGAACTCATAGCAGTCAACTTGCGGCACAACGGGTTTGCGCCGATCTGGGCGGTCGACGGAGATTCCGCGCAGCGGGAACTTGATGCGGTCTTGCCTGACGTGATCTTGCTTGACTGGATGATGCCCGGTGAGAGCGGGCTGACGCTGGCCAGACGCTGGCGGGCGGACGCGCGGACCAAATCCATCCCGATTCTGATGCTGACTGCTCGGGGCGATGAGGCCGACCGCGTCGCGGGTCTGGATGCCGGTGCGGACGACTACATCACCAAGCCTTTCTCCACCAAGGAAATGCTGGCTCGCATACGCGCGGTGTTGCGACGGCGAACGCCGGAGCAAGCGGGCGAGGCGCTCTCCGTGGGCGACCTGGTTCTCGATCCGGCCACCTACCGGGTTAGCTGGCAGGGACAGCCACTCAAGCTCGGTCCGACCGAATTCAAGTTGCTCCAGTACCTGATGACCCATGTGGAACGGGTGCATAGCCGAGGGCAGTTGCTGGATCGGGTCTGGGGCGACCATGTCTTCATAGAAGAACGTACGGTCGATGTGCATGTCAAGCGCCTTCGCGAGTCGCTGGGGATAGCCGGAGCGATGGTGGAAACGGTTCGGGGTGCTGGCTACCGGCTGACGGCGCAACCGTTGGCCACCGGGCGTGCACCAGGCCAGGTAGCTTGATTTCAGCCGCCCATCGCTCGGCGACAATTGCCCTATGACCTTTCGTCTTTCCAGCTACATGCTGGCGCTTCTGTGTGCCGCTGGAATAGGCTGGAGCCTGCGTGAATGGCCCGGGGCGCTGGTCGGTGTTGCGCTTGGCGGCATGTTGTGGGTTCTGATCGACCTGCGTCGCGGAATGCGGTTTGTCGAATGGATGCGCACCGGAGGCCTTGAGCGCCCCCCCGCGATGGGTGGTCTATGGGGGGAGGCCTGCGATCGTGCAGGTCGAACCATCCGCCTCAAGGACCAGCAGGCAATGGAACATGAAACGCGCCTGTCCGAGTTCCTTGCCGCGATCCAGGGGTCGCCCAATGGTGTCGTTTTGCTTGGCCCGGACGATTCGATCGAGTGGTGCAATCAGACCGCCGCAGACCATTTTGGTCTGGATCCGGCGCGTGACTATCGGCAGCTGATCGGCTACATCGTACGGGACCCGGCGTTTACCTCGTACAACGCCAGTCAACATTACGAACATGAGGTTTTCATGCCCGGGCGTCAGGATCTGCCCGGCCGGCCGGTCAAGCTGGCTGTGCGCATTCACGCCTATGCAAAAGGACGCAAGCTTTTGTTGTCGCGCGATGTCACGGCTGTTGCGCAGGCCGAGGCGATGCGCCGCGACTTTGTTGCCAACGTATCCCATGAGATTCGCACTCCCCTGACCGTGCTGGCGGGATTCATCGAGACGATGCAGTCGGTACCACTTGATGCTGCAGAGCAGGCCCGGTACCTGGATCTGATGTCGACGCAGGCCCACCGCATGACGACGCTGGTCAACGATCTTTTGACCTTGTCTCGCCTGGAAGGCAGTCCGCCCCCGGGGACGACCGACTGGACACCCCTCGCGGAGCTGGTGTCGCATGCGGAGGAGGAAGGTCGGGGGCTCTCCCGGGTACTGCATGGCGAGACTCAGGGGGTTGAGCAGCAGCTCGTCTTCGATGCGCCACCACCTGTCATGCTCGGCGGGTCTTTGACCGAAATCCGCAGCGCCATCTCCAATCTGATCAGCAATGCGGTGCGCTATACCCCTGCTGGTGGCTCAATCCGGGCGTCCTGGCAATACCTGCCCGACGGGCGTCTTGAATTCTCCGTAACCGATTCAGGTCCGGGCATCGCCAAGGAACACCTTCCACGGCTGTCGGAGCGCTTCTATCGCGTCGATCGCAGTCGGTCTCGGGAAACCGGGGGAACCGGCCTGGGTCTCGCAATCACCAAGCACGTGATGCAGCGACACGGCGGCGAATTGTCCATGAGTTCTGAGTTGGGCAAAGGCGCCCGTTTCAGCCTGATTTTCCCGGTCGCGCGGCTGCGTGTTGGCGTGTTGTCGGACTAAGGGTCGGGATGCGAGGCGCAAGCCCGCACAGCCCGAGAGGACCGCATGGCATGCCAGAGCATCACGGAAAAAATCCCGGAAACGCCCAGCAATGCCACGGCACTGGTAATCCAGAAGGCCTCCGGCCTGCCCATTGCCGCAATCGGTCCACCGCCGATATAGGCTAACCAGTAGCCGCCCGACAATCCCAGACCCCAGAGCAATAGGCAGTACACCACCAGTGGCGCGACCGAGATCCTGTAACAACGCAGCAGGAACACACAGAGTGCCTGAAGCGCATCGGCGCAGTGATAAAGCGCTATCCATCCCAGCAGGGTCGCCGCCGTTGCTGCAACCGCGGGTCGGGAGGTGTAGGCCAATGCAAGAGGCTCACGCAGCAAGGCGGTAAGCGCTGCGAACAGGATGGCCAGGCTCATGCCGAGGATGAGCCCCGTAACCGCAGCACGCTGGGCCCTTTGCGGTTGCGCCGCGCCAAGCCAATAGCTGGTGCGCGCACTGGTGGCGATTGCGAAAGCCAGCGGCACCATGTACAGGATGGCGGCGAGATTCGACGCCACCTGGTGGGCCGCTGAGGCGGTTTGCCCCATGCGGGCAATGAACAAAGCCATCAGAGTGAACGATGTGACTTCCACCAGAATGGCCAGCCCGGCTGGAACACCCAGCCGAGTGTACTGGCGCAGGCGGGCCCAGTCGGGGGGCTCCAGGCGCCGCCAGATCGCATACGGTCGGTACAAGTCCTGGGACCGTAGCAGCACCAAAGCCACCCCCACCATGCCCACGTTGACCACAACGGTTGCCCATGCGCAGCCCTGCAGCCCCATGGCTGCCAGACCGCCACCCCCGAAGGTCAGCCACCATGACAGGGGAATCTTCAATGCCAGGGCGCCTACCTGCAGCACTGTCACCAGCCGAGGTTTGCCCAGGGCCTGATTGAGGGTGCTGAACATCCGAAACAGCAGTGCCGGGCCCAGTGCGAGGGAAAGGATTGCCAGATAGTCGCTGACCGGCCCGTGCATTTCTGCTGGCACGGATGCCCAGCGGAGCAGCGGGCCGGGATTGAGCAATGCGAACGTTCCAACGGCCGTTGTCGTCAGACACAGGTACAAGGCCTGTCGCAACGAATGCCCTACCTCCGCCTGGCGCCGTGCCCCATGCAGTTCAGCCCAGACTGGCAACAAGGCCTGCATGATGCCCATGAGGGCAACAAACACACTGATGTAATACGCCGACCCGACCGACAGCGCTGCAAGTGCCGATTCCGCATACCGGCCAGCCAGCACGGTGTCGGTGACACCAAATGCCATGACGGCCAATTGGCCGACCAGCACGGTTGCGGCATGACCGGTGATCCAGCGCCATTCCGAGGTGGGAGTATCGGGTGCCGGCGTCAACGGATGACTGATCCCGGTTGTCGGTACAGGACCAGACCTTCCTTGCGGTCGGAGAGGCGAAACAGAGTCACTTCGCGACGCCATCCCGGCGGAACTTCGCTGGCCAGAAGACCGCTTCGCTCGTTGTCCAGATCTAGCAGCAGCCATGGGCAGGATGTGCCTTCGCCCAGTGGAGCGATTGTCAGGTCACTGTGGACCACCAGCGCCGCCCGCTGTGCGCGGCTGAGACCCAGGCCATGAACACAGACGCCATCACCGGTGCGGGCTACCACCGACTGCACCAGCCGCGTGTAGCTGCGGGAATGATCCAGTAGCGGCAGCCACAAGGTCATGAGCAGAAGCCAGCATAACGCCGCGCCACCCGCGGGCAGAACCAGGCTTTTCCATAGGGCCGAGCGCTGTCGGCTGACACGCCAGCGCACCAGCGCCAGCCAGGCCGCGGTTGCCCCGATGCCAAACACCAGTGCAGTCAACGAAAACGTGGGCACGAAACCGGGCGCCAGCTTCGCGACGTTTCCGGCCGGCTGGCGCGGAAAACCGGTCATCATCGAAATCCATACGATCCAGATGATCGCGGCGCAGCTCGAAAAGAACAGCAGCGTGAACCAGTCGATCAGCGCCGACACGCTCCGTTGCAATGTCGGTAGGGCAAATCCGGCGAGAGCAGCCATCGCCGGCAGCGACAGCAGCAAAGCGCGGTCCGAAGACTGGGTCAGCACCGCCGTCATGACGGGCACGGCAGCAAACCACACGGCAGCCCCCAGATGGCGGTTGGCAAATGGCTCTCGAACCTGCCGCCGCCAGCGCCACAGCGTCCACAGCGCCAGAGGCCAGGCGGGCCAGCCGAACCACAGGAACAGGCGGGCCAGACTGGCCGCAGACTCGACCGAATCCGGCGGCGCGATCTGCCAACTCCACAGGTCCAGCAGCGTGGCAAGCACCAGGGCAAGCGCCCAACCGCCGGCGAGCAGCACAAGGCCAGTTTTTTCGGGATGCGTATCCTCGTCATCCCGTGCGGCGAAGGACCGCTCGCCCCACGCCAAAACCACCGCGCCGCAACCCAGCAAGGCGGCGATGCTGGGGGCTCCGCTCAGCGTCAGCAACAACAGGCCGGCCACCCCGCTGGCGGGGGCCCCCAGGGGCCGTCTGGGCAGAGCGGCATACCCGTACAACAACAAGGCCGCCCCTGCCAGTTGCACCACCGCCGGGGTGGTTTCGTGACTCAGTTGCGCCAGACCCAAACAGGCTATCAGCGCCAGAAGGCCGGCGTCGGCCAGCGCGCGGGCATAGTCGGTGGGCTGTGCTTCGCCACCGAAGGCGAAGGCGACGGGCTGCGCAGCCGGGCTGCGGGCCAGATGGAAGATCGCATACCAGGTAGCGACCATCGCGCCGACCAGCAGAAAAATGAACGGGATGCGTGCCGCGAACGCCGGGTCCATGCCGGCGGGCGCCAGCAAGATCGCCCAGGCGCCGAGCCAGTAGGGCAGCAGGGCGGGCACTTCAGGACTCTGCCCCATCAGTGTCGGCGCCAACCACGCCGCCAGATCACCGGGCGCTCGGGCCAGCTGCACCATGATGCCGTAGGCCGCGATGTCGGCATTCTTCCACGGTTCCCGGCCCACAAATCCGGGCAGCACATAGGCCAGACAGAACCCGACCAGGGCCCAGCGCGGCAGGCGCCGGACGGCGCTTTGCGCGACGATGGCGGGGTTGGGCTGGTTCACGGCGGTGGGGCGAATCGGGGTGGGCGGGGAAAACAAAAGGGCAGCGCGGTCAAACCGGCTGCCCTGGCAGGAAAAGCGCGTGGATTACTTGGCCACAGCGTTCTTGCCGAAGCGGTTGCGGAACTTCTCGACGCGACCGCCCATGTTGTCCACGGATTTTTGCGTGCCGGTATAGAAGGGGTGCGACTCGCTGGAGGTGTCAAGCTTGAAAACCGGCAATTCGCGGCCGTCTTCGAGCTTGGTCATTTCCTTGGTGTTCACGCACGAACGCGTGACGAACTTGAAACCGTTGGACATGTCCATGAACACGACTTCGCGGTAGTTCGGGTGAATGCCTTCTTTCATGATGCTTTCCTGTTCAGTTGCGACAGCCGCGCCAGCCCATCCAGCGTACTTTTCGCTCAACCCATCATTATGCCACGATGAATGCGCTCCGCCTTGCCGGCTCACGGTACGCAGGCCTCTCCGGGGGCAGGGCGCACAATCCACAGCGAGCGCAGCAATGTGCCGCTTCAGCCGCCCCGGCGCATCATGTCGAAGAACTCGACGTTGCTCTTGGTCGCCTTCATGCTCTTGAGCACCATTTCCATCGCCTCGATCTCGTCCATGTTGTACATGAACTGGCGCAGGATGCGGGTTTTCTGCAGCACTTCGGGCGCCAGCAACAGTTCTTCGCGGCGGGTTCCGCTGCGGTTGAGGTTGATGGCGGGGAACACGCGCTTTTCGTACAGGCGGCGTTCCAGATGAACCTCGCAGTTGCCGGTGCCCTTGAATTCCTCGAAGATCACTTCGTCCATTCGGCTGCCAGTGTCCACCAGCGCGGTGGCGATGATGGTCAGGCTGCCGCCTTCTTCGACATTGCGCGCTGCGCCGAAAAACCGTTTGGGCCGCTGCAGCGCGTTGGCATCGACGCCGCCGGTCAGCACTTTGCCGGAGCTGGGCACGACGTTGTTGTAGGCGCGTGCCAGACGGGTGATGGAATCGAGCAGGATCACCACGTCCTTTTTCAGCTCCACCAGGCGCTTGGCACGCTCGATGACCATCTCGGCCACATGCACGTGGCGCGCCGCCGGCTCATCGAAGGTCGAGCTGATGACCTCGCCGCGCACGCTGCGCTGCATTTCAGTCACTTCTTCGGGGCGCTCATCCACCAGCAAGACCATCAGGTGCACGTCGGGGTAGTTGGCCGTGATCGCGTGCGCGATGTGCTGCATCATCACCGTTTTGCCCGATTTGGGCTGCGCGACGATCAGCGCGCGCTGACCGCGGCCGATCGGGGCAATGATGTCGATCACCCGGCTGGTGATGTTCTCGTCGCTCTTGATGTCGCGCTCCAGACGCATCTGCTGTTTGGGGAACAGCGGCGTCAGGTTTTCGAACATCACCTTGTGCTTGTTCTGCTCGGGTGGCCCGCCGTTGACCGAATCGAGCTTGGTCAGCGCGAAGTAGCGCTCGCCGTCCTTGGGAATGCGCACTTCACCTTCGATCATGTCGCCGGTATGCAGGTTGAAGCGGCGCACCTGGCTGGGACTGATGTAGATGTCGTCCGTGCTGGCGGTGAAGCTGGTGTCCGGGCTGCGCAGGAAACCGAAACCGTCGGGCAGGATTTCCAGCACACCGTCGGCAAAAACCTGTTCGCCGGCACGGGCGCGCTTCTTGATGATCGCAAACATCAGTTCCTGCTTGCGCATGCGGCCGGTGTTTTCAATCTCAAGGGCCTCGGCCTGCTTGAGGACTTCAGACACGTGCAGTGCCTTGAGTTCGTTGAGGTGCATGAAACGTCCTGCGTCGGAAGGCGGTCCGCAAGGTGGACCGGCAAACTGGAAAAACTTCGGGGGAGGGGGGAGGTGGGCGGGTAGGCCGGACCTCGGAGTTCTCGTTATCGGGGTATCGAGCTGCCCGGTCGTGCGGGGCAGCGAGGTGCGCGGATTATGACAGGAAAAAAAGCCCGGAATGCCATGGCGCGTGGGCAGTCCGGGCGGCGGGAGGTGCGGCGTTCGCCTTTCAGGCCAGTTGCTGATCGATGAACGCGGTCAGCTGCGCTTTGCTCATGGCGCCGACTTTCGTCGCCGCAAGCTGGCCGTCCTTGAACAGCATCAGCGTCGGAATGCCACGAATGCCGAATTTGGCCGGGATTTCGCGGTTTTCGTCGACGTTCATCTTGGCAATCTGCAACTTGCTGCCGTAGCTGGCGGCGACCTCGTCGAGGATGGGGGCAATCATCTTGCACGGGCCGCACCATTCGGCCCAGTAATCCACCAGCACCGGGGTGGACGACTTGAGCACGTCCGCGTCGAACGACGCGTCGGAAATGTGTTTGATCAGCTCACTGGCCATGACGGAATCCTTGTCTGCAGAAGTTGCGGCTAAAGTGCCGGAATTGTGACAGAAACAAGCGCCGGACGTCCGTCGTGCGGGTGCTTGGGCGCGCCATGAACCAGTCCCCACCCCCTCCTGTTGATGCGGTCCATCCGGCGATGAGCCTCTGGCCGTCGACCGTGCGCGAAATCGCCCGGCACCTGACCGCGCACGGCGCCCACCCCGCACGCACCCTGGTGCTGGTGCCGTTCGCGCAGCTCATGCCGGTGGCCGCGCGCCAGTGGGCCGCCGGCCACCCGGACGGCTTTTCGCCGCGGTTTGAAACCACCCGCAACTGGGCCGGGCAGCTGGCGCCGTTTTCCCCCGGCCCGGAGGATCTGAACGGCGACCCCGCCCGTGACCTGCCCATTGCCCGCAACCTGCTGGAGCGCGCCGGTCTGGGCGCGCAGCGCGAGGTGCTGGCGCCGCTGCTGATGGACAACGCCCTGCAGCTGGCGCCGCTGGCGGCCGCCCGCGCGCCGCACGAGCGCCTGGCCTGGGCGCAGGCCCTGACCCCGGTGGTCGCCGGCGCGGAGTCCGGCCCGCTGGCGCTGGAGGCCGCCGTGGCCCGGCTGGCCCTGGTCTGGGCAGCCACCTCCAGCCAGGCCACCGATGTGCTCTGGAGTGACGCCGCGCTCGCATCGGTGGACGCCGTGCTGGTGCTGCAGGGTTTTCAGCCCGATCCGCTGACCACCGCGCTGGCCGCCCGCTGGGGTGAGCGCGCGACAACCCTGACGCTGCCCGTCGACGCCCCGCGCGGCGCCGTGAGCCTGTTCGCCGCCGACGACGCCGAAGACGAAGCCGAATGCGCCGCCACCCGCGTGCTGGCCCACATCGAGGCCGGCCGGGTGCCGGTGGCGCTGGCCGCCACCGACCGCGCACTGACCCGCCGTGTGCGGGCATTGCTGGGCGCCCGGGGTGTGGCCCTGCGCGATGAAAACGGCTGGAAACTCTCCACCACCCGCGCCGCCGCCACCGTGATGGCGCTGCTGCGCGCCATGGGCTGGAGCGCCCGCAGCGACGACGTGCTCGATGCACTCAAAAACACGCCCGGCTGGGGGGAGCCTGGTTTGCACCCGGCGCTCGAAGCCTGGCTGCGCCGCCAGGGTGTGCGCGAATGGGCTGAGGCCGAGCGTCGCTGCGTGCCGGACAGCCCGGACCCGCAGGCCGCCACCCTCGCCCCCCTGGTGCAGGCCGTGTCGGCGGCTCGGGCGCGCTTCGGCGCTCCCCGGCCGCTGACGGCCTGGCTGGCGGAAATGCGCACGCTGCTGCACACCACCGGCCTGGCCGAGCCGCTGGCTGCCGATGACGCGGGCGAGCGCCTGCTGGAGGCGCTGCGCCTGCCCGACGGCGCCGCTGCCGACCTGGACACGCTGCCCGGCGCCGCCCGCCGGCTGGCCTTTAATGACTTCACCACCTGGGTCGACGCGGTGCTGGAGGCCGCCAGCCACGTGCCGCCACACCCGCTGCGCGAGCAGGTCACCATCCTGCCGCTGAGCCAGATGCTGGCGCGGCCCTTCGCCGCGGCCGTGCTGCCCGGCTGCGACGAGGTGCGCCTGCCGGCCGCGCCGGAGCCGCCCGGCGCCTGGACCGCCACACAGCGTGAAGCCCTGGGTCTGCCCAGCCGTGCGGCCCTGGGCGCCGCCCACCGCGCTGCCTGGGCCTATGCCTTGCAGTCGCCTGTCTGCGACATCCTCTGGCGCCGGGGCGACGACAGCGGCGAGCCGCTGCTGCCCAGCCCGCTGGTGCAGGCGCTGATGCTGGACGGCTTTGCCGCCGAAGCCACCGACCCCCGCCCGCCGCGCGAGCTGACCGCCGCTCCGGTGCTGCCGCCGCAGCCGCTCGGCGCCGCCGTGCCGGTCTCGCGCCTCTCGGCCAGTGCGTACAGCGACCTGCGCGCCTGCCCGTACCGCTTTTTTGCGCTGCGCCAGCTGGGCCTGCAGGAAGCCGACGAGCTGGAGACCGAGGTGGACAAACGCGATTTCGGCCTGTGGTTGCACGCCGTGCTGCGCCATTTCCACGAGGCGCTGGCCGCCGCGCCCACCGGCGACGCCGCCGCCCGCCAGGCCCTGCTGGACCAGGCCGCGCTGGACACCACCCGCGAACACGGCCTGGACGAGGGCGACTTCCTGCCCTTTGCCGCCGTCTGGCCCCCCATGCGGGACGGCTACCTGCGCTGGCTGGCCGATTACGACGCCACCGGCGCGCGCTTCGCAGGTGCCGAGGCGTGGTACGAAACCCCGCTGGGCCGATGGCTGCTGGTCGGCCGGCTGGACCGGGTGGACCACGCCGCCGACGGCCAGCGCCGGGTCATCGACTACAAGACCGAGTCCCTCAGCCGCACCCGGGGCCGCGTGAAAGACGCGGCCGAAGACGTGCAGCTGGCCTTCTACGCCGCGCTGCTGCCCGACGACACCCTGCTGGCCGCCTACCTGAACGTGTCGGAGCGCGAAGGCACCCAACTGGTGGAACAGACCGACGTCACCGCGCTGCGCGACCGCCTGCTCGACGGCATCCAGCACGACCTCGCCCGCATCGCCGACGGCGCGCCGCTGCCCGCGCTGGGCGAAGGCAGTGCCTGCGACTGGTGCAGCGCCCGCGGCCTGTGCCGCCGCGACAGCTGGGCCAGCGGCTCAACACCGACCGGGGAGGCATCAGCATGAGCGCCGCCGGGCCGTCCCAAGGCGCGAAGGCCCCCTCGGGGGGCAGCGAGCCACACGAAGTGGGCGGGCGTGGGGGCTCGTACACCATCAACGAGGCGAGCGCCAGCCGCGAAGCCTTCTACGCCATCGCCTGCGACCCGCGCCGCAGCGTGGCGGTGGAGGCCTGCGCCGGCGCCGGCAAGACCTGGATGCTGGTTTCGCGCATCGTGCGCGCGCTGCTCGACGGCGCCGAGCCGCATGAAATCCTGGCCATCACCTTCACCAAAAAGGCCGCCGGCGAGATGCGCCAGCGCCTGCAGGAGTGGCTGGCCGCCTTCGCCGCCGAGCCCGACCCGCACAAGCTCGTCCAGGAGCTGATTGCACGCGGAATGGGCCCTTACCCATCGTCAAACGGTGCTGAGGCGCTACAAAATCTGTACCGATCCGTGCTGGCGGCCGACCGCGCGGTGCCGATCCGCACCTTCCACAGCTGGTTTGCCGCGCTGCTGCGCACCGCGCCGCTGGCGGTGTTGCAGCAGCTTGGGCTGCCCGGCCGCTACGACCTGCTGGAAAACGACGCCGAAGCCGTGGCCGCCGTCTGGCGGCCGTTCCAGGCCACGGTGGCGGCCGATGCCGCCTTGCGCGCCGACTACGCTGCCGTGGCCGCCGGGTACGGCCGCAGCCAGACCCAGAAAGCCCTGGCCGCCGCCCTGAGCCGCCGCACCGAATTTGCGCTGGCGGACGAAGCGGGTGTGGTGGACACCTCGGTGTCCGCTTTCGGCACACTGTTTGCCGAATTCGCCGGGCTGGAAGAGCCCGCCCAGTGGCTCGCCGCGCACCCCGGCGCGCGCCCGATGTTGCTGGCCGCCGCCCAAGCGCTGGGCCGGGCGAGCGCCCCCACGTTCTCGGCCAAAGGCGTCGAGCTGGAAACCGCCGTCAGCGCCGGCGACTGGCCCGGCGTGCTGGCGGCTCTTTTGACCCAGAAGAACGAGCCGCGCAAGTTCAACGACAAGCTCGCCGGCATCGCCGACGTGCGTGCCGCTCAAGAGGCGGTGCAGCGCGTGTTGCAGGCGGACCGCCAGCACACCGCCTGGCAACACCAGCAGCGCCTGGCGCGGCTGACGCGCTGCCTGCTGGCCGAATACGCCGCCCTCAAGCGCAGCCGCGGCTGGGTGGACATGAACGACATCGAACGCGCCGCCCGGGTGCTGCTGGGCGACGAGGTGCTCTCCGGCTGGGTGCAGGAACGCCTGGACGCACGCGTCAGACACCTGCTGATCGACGAATTCCAGGACACCAACCCGCTGCAGTGGCAGGCGCTGCACGCCTGGCTGTCGGGCTACGCCGGTGCGGGCGAGGCGCCCAGCGTGTTCATCGTGGGCGACCCCAAGCAGAGCATCTACCGCTTCCGCCGCGCCGAGCCGCAGGTGTTCCGGGCCGCGCAGGCCTTCATCCGCGACGGCTTGGGCGGCGACCTGCTGGCCTGCGACCACACCCGCCGCAACGCGCCCGCCGTGATCGCCGCCGTCAACGCCGTGATGGGGCAGGCGCAGGAAGAGGGCGCCTGGAGCGGCTTTCGCCCGCACACCACCGAATCCGGTGCCGCCGGCGCCGTGCTGTGCCTGCCCGCCATCGCGCGCCCGCCCAAGGCGGCCAAAGACGACGCTCCCGACGCCGCCGATCTGCCCTGGCGCGACAGCCTCACCACCCCGCGCGAAACGGCCGAGGAAACCCTGCGCACACTGGAAAGCCGCCAGGCCGCCCGCTGGATCGCGGCGCAGATCGCCGCCGGCACACCGGCCAAAGAGATCATGGTGCTGGCGCGCCAGCGCAGCCGCCTGGGCCCGCTGGCCGACGAGCTGCGCCTGCTGGGCGTGCCCACGGTGCAGCCGGAAAAAGCGGATCTGGCCGAAGCGCCCGAGGTGCAAGACCTCGTGGCGCTGCTGGACGTGCTGCTCTCGCCCGCGCACGACCTCTCGCTGGCCCGCGCGCTCAAGTCGCCCCTGTTCGGCGCCAGCGACGCCGACCTGACCGCGCTGGCCCTGCTGCGCCGCGAGGAAGCGCACCTGGGCCGGCCATGGCTGGCCCTGCTGCGCAGCGAAACCAGCCGTCTGCCGCCCACCCTGCAAACCGCCGCCACCGCGCTGGATCAGTACCAGACCTGGGTGCACCGCCTGCCGCCGCACGACGCGCTGGACGCCATCTTTCACCACGGCGACGTGCTGGCCCGTTTTGCCGCTGCGGCCCCGCCCGAGCAGCGCGCGGCAGTGCTGGCCAACCTGCGCGCGCTGCTGGGCGCCGCGCTCGGGCAGGGCGGCGGGCGGTATCTGACGCCCTACGCCCTGGTGCGCGCGCTGCGCGCCGGCGGCATCCCCGCGCCCGGCCGGGCCGACGCGCAAGCCGTGCGCCTGCTCACCATCCACGGCGCCAAAGGGCTGGAGGCCAACGTGGTGCTGATGCTCGACACCGACGCACCGCCCCCGAACGCCGAGAGCATGGGCGTGCTGATCGACTGGCCCGGCGAAGCTCCGGCGCCGCGCCGTTTCATCTTCCTGGCCAGCGAAAGCAACCCGCCCCCCAGCGCCGCCGACGCCGTGGCCACCGAGCAGGCCGAACGCCAGCGCGAAGACCTCAACGCTCTGTATGTCGCCATGACCCGCGCCCGAAACACCCTGGCCCTCTCGTCCGTGGAGCCGCACCGCGACCCCGGACAAAGCCCATGGCGCCGCATCCAGCCGCTGGCGGAGGTGGCGGAGGTGGGGCAAATCGCGGAACTGGCTGACCGCCCGCCGGCCACTCAACCAGCGCCCAATGCCGCCGCATCCGTTCGCCCTGAGCCCGCTTCCCCGGAACCCGTTCGCCCTGAGCCTGTCGAAGGGCCGTCCCAGACATTTTTCATGCCTTTTGTGCCCATACCCAGCATCAAAAGGTCATTGTCTGCTATCGAAAACGAAGTATTTTCCACCCCGCCCGAGCCCGATTCCCCCGCCGCCCGCCAGGGTCAGGCCATGCACTGGCTGCTGGAACACGGCGTGGTGGACGCCTCCGACGCCACTGACGGCGCGCCAGCCCTGCTGGCCCGCGCCGCCCGCGAATTCGACCTGCCCCCCGACGCCATCCGCCAGGCCGCCGCCACGGCCCGCCGCATCCGCACCGGCGACGGCGCCTGGGCCTGGGATGCCGCGGTCATCGACTGGCAGGGCAATGAAGTCACGCTGCTGCACGGCGGCGACACCCTGCGCCTCGACCGCCTGGTGCGCCGCCGCGACACCGGCGACTGGTGGGTGCTGGATTACAAAAGCACCGACCGGCCAGAAGACCAGCCGGGCCTGGTGGCGCAGCTGAACCGGTATCGCGAGGCGGTGCAAAACGCCAACCCCGGCGCGGCGGTGCGGGTGGCGTTTCTGACGGGGGAGGGAAGGGTGGTGGAGGTGGAGGCTGCGTAGATGGCTGGAGCAGTCCTCACGCGTCCTCGAAGTAGTCCGAGTCGATTCGCTTGACGGTGTAGGTCGCGGCAGGGGCCACCCCGACATCGAAGTCAATCATTAGTCCGGCCAGCTGCTTGCCGTCGATGAGCACCACTTTGGTATCGATCCGGCCCGCGTAGTCGGTGGCTTCCGCGGTGTAGTTTGACGTCGTGATGAAGACGCCCTTTTTTGCGCGTTGGCCTTGCAGCGCGCCGACAAACTTCTGAATCTCCGGCCGTCCGACGGGGCCCTGCCAGCGCTTGGCCTGGATGAACAGGGTGTCGAGGCCCAGCCGGTCCTCCTTGATGATGCCGTCAATGCCGCCATCGCCCGTCTGACCGATGCGCTCGCCCGCGTCCTTGCGGGAACCCCCGTAGCCCATCTTCACCAGCAGTTCGACCACCAGCTGCTCGAAGAACGTCGGTGAACATCCCAGAATGCGGCGCAGCAGCTCGGCGGCCAACTGTTCGCGCAGGCTTTGGTGTGCCAGCTCGATGGATTCTTCCGGTGTGGTGGTTGCCAGCGGCAGTTCCCCGGAAACGGTGGCGGCACCCTCCGATCGTGAAGCATCCCGAAACTCGATGAACTCAGGGAACTGTTCCAGGACCTTGACGTCAATCCGCTCGGGGTTGGATGCCAGGGTCGTCATCCCACGCTCGGTGATGCGAAAGACGGCCCGTTTCGGCGACTCCAGCAAACCGGCCTTCTTCAGGTAGGTTCGCGCCCACCCGACCCTGTTCCTGAACACACCCTGTTGCCCGGAAGGAAGCCGTTCGGCGCGTTCTGCGGGCGTCAGCCTGAAATGCTGCGCGAGGCTTTCTTCGGTATCCCGCAGCGTGTGATCGGCGCCATCCGCAAGGTGCCGAAGGAACGGAAGCATGCACGTCTGGTAATCGGGTATGGCCATGGGGCAAGGATAGCGCGCGTTGGCGGCGAGGCCTGGCTCAAGGCTCGGTATTTGGCTTTCCGGGACATCCGAAAAACCGCCGCGGATGACTTATCACGATACCGTATCGCACAAGTCCACCTGTTCCAGCGCGACTGTGACCGGATGTTGAAGCTGGCGGGCCGAAACGGTGGTCATTCGGGCCCGTCGCGGCGCTCACTCCCCCACAGGGAGCCGGCGGAATCGCAGTCAGGCGGAATTTATGGCCTTTTTGCCCCATACCCAGCGTCAAAAGGTCATGATGCGCTATGAAGTCAGGAGTTGTTCTGGCCGACGTGTGGCTCGCAGAAACATCGCTGGTGCGGGTGATGCGATCAAGTTTTGTCTTGTGCTTTTGCGCCCGGATCGTTCACGTGCGTCAGCCGATCAGCCATCACGATATCTGCAACAGCGCCTTCATCTTGGCCCTGACGTGCAGCATGACATCGGCGGTGACCACGGCCTTCCTCTTGGCCTTTCGAACCTTCCAGTCCAGTGATTTCACCTGGTCGGATAGAACCGCGCAATCGACGCCATCCACCTGCGTGACCACTTCGAACGGATGGCCCTTGATCCGGGTCGACAACGGGCAGCACACCATGAGTCCGGCCTTGCGTTGTAACTGGCGGGGCTGATGACCAGCGCCGGGCGATGGTCAGCCTGTTCGTGCCCGGCCTGGGGGTCGAATTCCAGCCACACCACCTCGCCAGCATCCGGCACATAGGCGGACGCCATCACAGCGCCTCTTTGCCCATGGGCACGCCAAAGCTGACCTCTTCGTGGGCGTTGTCCGCATCCATGCCGCTCACGAGCGCGTCCAGGTCGTATTCCACCTTGTCGGTCGGCTGAATGATGATGCGGCCCCGTGAAACCAGCAGCTCGACCTTTTGATCGATGTGGTAGCCCGCTTCCTTCAGGACCGTGGTGGGCAGGCGAAGGGCAGGGCTGTTTCCCCATTTGCGAATGACGGCTTCCATGGACGGGTTCTTTTGACGTTTCTACATTGTTTATACGTTTGCGCCGGGTACGCAAGCTCGGCACTTTTGCCATGTGGGCGTGCGCTGGGTGTGCGGCGGCGTGTTCACGGTCACCTGGGCCTCCCGTTGCGGCCACAACGGCCCGAATGCCGGAAGGTTCAGAACTTTTTGGCCGTTACCCAGCGTCAAATGGTCATTGTTCGCTACAGTTTCAGGATTAAATTGCGCCGAATCTGCGGCACTCGACACCGGTATCACGGCCCGCTTTTCGCACACCGGAACCCGATGTACACCACCGCCGTGTCCGCCGGTTTGGTCTGCAGGTGCTCGCGGTGCATCTGCGCGGCGCCATACCACCAGGAGCCGCCGCGGGTGGGGCGGGCGGCGTCGGTGCCGCCGTCGGTCCATTCCCACACGTTGCCGCCCATGTCGAACAGGCCGTTGACGCCGGCTTTGGTGCGGCCGGTGGGCACATGGCCGTGCCCGCGGCTGGTGATGGCGGCTTGGGCATAGGCCGGCAGGGTGGGGGCGGCGCCGCAGTCGCCCAGGCAGTGGGCGCCCTGCGGGCTGCTGCCGGTGGGGTAGGGGGTGGTCTGGCCGGTGGTGAAGCCGGACGGCGGGTTGGGGCGGCGCTCGGTGTAGGCGGCTTCCATCCATTCGGCGTCGGTGGGGAGGCGTTTGCCGGCCCACTGGCAGTAGGCGCGGGCTTCGTGGAAGTTGATGTGCACGGCGGGCTCGCGCGGGTCGGCGGGCAGGCCGTAGGGGCTGCGCCAGGTCCAGCCGGGGCGCTGCACCCATCCGCCTTCGTAGGTGCTGCCGCCACCGGCTTTT
This sequence comes from Curvibacter sp. T50, assembly GCF_057219955.1. NCBI lineage: Bacteria > Pseudomonadati > Pseudomonadota > Betaproteobacteria > Burkholderiales > Comamonadaceae > Curvibacter > Curvibacter sp. T50. Next base: position 748,359 of record NZ_JBXVVU010000001.1, on the reverse strand, counting down.
TCGGCGGCGGTGACGGTGCCGGTGGCGTGCACGTAGCGTGCAAACTGGCCGATGCTGACTTCGGTGCGGTCGATGGCAAAGCCGCGGATGGGCTGCATGTCGTCGGCCCACGCGGTCGGGCAGAAGGCGGTGGCCAGGCACAGGGCAAGGGTGGCGGCAAGGCGTTTCATGGGGGCTTGCTGGTGCGGCAGCGAGCAGCCGGCGGCCGTCAGCGCGGCGGTGGCACGTCGTGCCCCTGGATGCGGGCCCACAGCCAAGGCAGCGCCTGCGCCACGTCGCCGCGGCTGCCGACGGGTTCGGGCGGAATGGTGATCCAGCGCTCGCCCTCGCGGCGCGCCAGCGCGAACTGGAACACGTAAAACGGCTCCTGCCCCATGCGCAGGTCGGCCAGGATGGCGCGGCCGCCTTCCTCGCGCAGGCCGAAGAAGCCATGGGTGAACCCCACCATGCGCAGCAGGCCGGGGTTGTCGCCCAGTGCGGGCAGCAGCGCGGTCTGCGACGGGAAGGTGTCGAAACGGATCGGGCGGTTGCCGTCCAGCAAGGAATAGAAGCCTTCGCGGTAGCCGCCGGGCTGCATCACCAGCACGCGCCAGGCCACGGTGTTCAGCGGGGTGGGGGTGACCAGGATGGCGGCACTGGCCTCGCCTTCGCGCGCCAGCTGGGCGCGCACACGCTGCTCCACCTGCGCTTGCGCCAGCACACTCCAGGCCAGGTACAGCGTGGACAGGGCCAGACCCGCGGCATTGGCCCGCAGTCCGGCGAATTGCCGACGCCCCAAGGCCACCCCCAGGCCGATCAGCAAGGGCAGGGTGTAGAGCGGGTCGATGATGAACATGCTGCCCACACCAAAGGGGTAATTGCTGAAAGGCTGCAGCAACTGGGTGCCGTAGATGGTGAGCGTGTCGAGCAGGGGGTGGGTGAACAGCGCCAGCCACATCGCCAGGCACCAGCGGCGCAGCAGGTCGCCTTCGCGGTGCATTCGGCTGGCGATGGTGCCCAATACCGGGGCCACCAGTGTGACTATGAGGAGGCCGTGGCTCAGGCCGCGGTGCTCGGTCATGTTGCGGACGGCGTCGCCCAGGTCGATCAGCGCGTCCAGATCGGGCAGGGTGCCGGCAAGGCCACCCCATAGCGCGGCCTTCCACACCGCTGTGCGCCGCCCCATGACCGCCACCGAACAGGCGGCGCCCAGGGCGAGTTGGGAGAGCGAATCCATAAGCCGGGGATGCTAGCGCGGGTCAATGATGCCTGTTGCGTGTCAGCTCGTAGACCGCACCGAACGGGTGGGTACGTCCCCGGGATTGCCGGTGACGGGCAGGTGCCTATAGTGGCCGCCCTGCCATCGCCCCGGTGGTGCCCACGGGCCGCCCCAGCGGGTCGAACAGCACGCCCGGATTCAGTACAGCCCGCGGATCGACCTCGTGCTTGGCCGCGGCGAGGATGCGGCGGAACAGCGGGTCGGCCTCGCGCTCGTAGCCACTGCGATGGTCGCGCCCCACGGCATGGTGGTGGGTGATGGTGCCGCCGTGCGCGACGACGGCCTCATTGGCAGCGGCCTTGATGTCGCGCCAGGCCGCCAGGGCGCTGGCCACGCTGCCGTCGGCCGCGCCATTGACCGCCAGCGTGAAGTAGGGCGCCGGCCCGTCGGGGTAGACGTGGGTAAAGCGGCAGGACAGCAGCGCATCGTGGCCGGTGGCGCGCCCGATGGCGGCGCTGACGTCCGCCTTGACGGCGGTGTAGAAGGCGTCGAAGCGGTCCCAGGTGATGGCGGTCTCGAAGGTGTCCATGATCACGCCCAGGCCCACCGCGGGGTCGCGCCAGTAGGGCATGCGAAGGAAGGCGTCGCGCCAGGCGCCGGCCGCGCCGGTGCGATGCGAGTCGCCGCCATCGGGCGCCATCGAGCGCGCCACCGCCTCGGCGTCGAACTGGCCGCCATGCTCGCGCACCAGCTCCAGTGCGCGCGCCATCCAGGGCTGCAGCGGGTGGTCGGCCGACTCGAAGCCGAGCACGAGGATCGCGTGGCTGCCGTCACCGACGCCGGAGAACACGGTTTCCAGCGGGTCCAGCAGGCGGCAGTTGGCCGGGTTCAGGCCCGACTGCGAGAGCGCGCGCACGCAGGCCACGCCCTTGAAATAGTCCTCGAAGCGCACCGAGGCGGAGGCGCGAAAGCGCGGCGCGTCTTGCAGCCGCACCCAGGCCTCGGTGATCACGCCCAGCGTGCCCTCGGAGCCCAGCACGAGGCGATCCGGCGCCGGGCCGGCCCCGGAGCCGGGCAGGCGCCGCGTCTGCATCACGCCGGCGGGGGTGACCAGGCGGGTGTTTTCGACGAAGTCGTCGATGTGGGTGTGCTGCATCGCGTAGTGCCCGCCGGCGCGGGTGGCGATCCAGCCGCCGAGCGTGGAGAACTCGAAGCTCTGCGGAAAGTGCCGCAGCGTCAGGCCGTGCGGTTTGAGCTGGGCTTCCAGCTCGGGGCCCAGCGCCCCGGCCTGGATGCGTGCGGCGCGGCTGGTGCGGTCCACTTCCAGCACGCGGTTGAGCCGTTCCAGGTCCATCGACACCGTGCCCGCGTAGCTGGCGCCCACCGCGGGCTCGACGCCGCCGCACACGCTGCTGCCGCCGCCGTAGGGCACCACGGCCACGTTGCTGCGCGCCGCCCAGTCCAGCAGGTCGACGATGGCCTGCTCGTTGTCCGGATAGGCCACCCAGTCCGGCGGCTCGGGCACGTCGCGTTGCCACATGCGCGCCAGGTCGGCGTAGCTCTTGCCGTAGCTGTGGTTGAGCCGGGCCAGCGGCAGGCAGGAGCACATCGCGGCCAGGCTGGACGGCGGGGTGATGCGCGGCGCGCGCAGCGCAAAGTCCTCGACCCGGGGCGGCGTGGCCTCGCCTTGCACCGCGCCGAGCTGGTCGAGCATGAAGCGCAGGTTGGCCTGTTCACGGGCATCGAGCGCGGCGTCAGCCAGGCCCCAGCCCCAGAAGCGGCGTGGCGGGCGGCGGGAATGGCTTGAATCGGTCATGGCGGGCCGTGGGCTGATAGGAAGGTGGCGACTTGTGCGGCGGTATACCGCGAATTTGCGATCGGGGCAATGCGACAGGCGATGTGCTCAAAGGCGGGTCGCCTCGCCTGCGAGCAGGGCCGTGAACGTGGTGGCCAGCGGGTCGTTCTCTGGCACGAGCCCATGGCGCAGCGCAAAGTCCAGCGTCGCCAGCGCCGCGTCGGTGGTGAAACGGCCGTCGGCCGCGGCCGCCAGGGCCTCATGCACCGGCCAGCACCGGTGCCAGGCCACTTCGCCGTCCTGGTTCTGCGGCGTGCGGCCTTCGGGCAGGCGCAGGTCGTACACATGCAGGTGCTCGCGCTGCAGGCCTTCGGGAATGTCGCAGTGCAGCGCCACGATGCGCCCGGGTGTGGCCTGGGCAATTTCGTCGGGGCCCAGGCCGGCTTCCTCGTACGCTTCGCGCTGCAGCGCCTCCCACGGGCTCTGGCCCAGGGGCACGCCGCCGCCGATCAGGTTGTCGAGTTTGCCGGGGTCGGTGGGCTTGGTCAGGCTGCGCTTCGCAACCCACAGGTGCGTGGGGCGGCCGTCGGCACCGGCCACATAGCCGTTGCAGTGCGCGCCCAGCGTCAGCGTGCCCCAGAAGCGCGAGGCGGCGCGCTCGATGGTGGCGTGGCTGGTTTCCTGCTCGTCCCACACGCCGTAGGGCTCGTCCCGCCAGGCGACGATCAGGCCCTGGGCGCGCAGGGCCTCGTTCAGCGTGGCCCAGTGACGGTCGATGGCGGACTGGCCGGCGCCGAAATCCAGCGTCACCGCCTCGGCCGCCACCGTGACCCACTGCGGCCAGGCGGCCAGGGCCGGCAGGTGCGCCTCGGCCACGCTGCCGATGGTCACCGGGCCCGCAGCGGCCCGCAGCATCACCGCGCGGCGGGGCACCTCGGTGCGGCGCGCGGCACGCAGGGCGGGCCAGGCCGGCGCTGGGGTGGGGTTGGGCGATGCGGTGGACATGAGGCGCAGTGTAGGGCGGCCATGGGGCGCTTGCAGCGGGCGTGGATTTGTGGAACAATGCGTTTAAACAATTGAACCAATGAACCCCGAAACCCTTCCTTCCCCCGCCGACACGGCCCCGGCACCAGACGGGCCCCCGGCCACGCTGGACGACGTGCTGGGCAGTTTCCGGGCCTGCGCCCCGGTGTTCAACGCGCTGGGCGACCGCTTCCGCCAGGACATCGTCATGCTGCTGGCGCAGGAGCAACGCCTGAACGTGAACCAGATCGCCGAGCGCATGCCACTGTCGCGCCCGGCGATTTCGCACCACCTCAAGGTGCTGATGCAGGCGGGACTGATCGCCCAGGACCGCGTCTCGCGTGAAAACTTCTACAGCCTGACGCTGGACACGGCCCTGGCCGACCTGCGCCGGCTCGTGGAACAGGCCGAGGTGTCCTGCACCTGAGCCGGCGTCCAGCCTTTTCCCACGGCACTGCGGTGCCGAATTTTCACCCCAATCCGTCGAATCGCTTAAACCAATAGGAGCCTGAAATGACCACCACCCCAACCACCACCCGCCCCACCGCCCTGATCACCGGCGCCTCGTCCGGCATCGGCGAAGCGCTGGCCGCCGAGTTCGCCCGCGACGGCTACGACCTGGTGCTGGCCGCCCGCCGTGTCGACCGGATGCAGGCCCTGGCCGACCGCCTGCAGCAGCGCTACCCGGTCACGGTGACCGTGATCGGCGCCGACCTGGAAGCGGCGGAGGGCGCCACCCGCCTGTTTGAGCAGGTGCAGGCGCGTGGCATCCGCCTGTCCGCACTGGTCAACAACGCCGGGTATGGCAGCTTTGGCGAATTCAAGGACGCGCCCCTGGCGCCGGCGCTGGCCATGATGCAGCTGAACATGAACACCGTGGTGGCACTGACCCGCCTGTTTCTGCCGGACCTGATCGCCAGCCGGGGCAAGGTGCTCAACGTCGCGTCCACCGCGGCGTTCCAGCCCGGTCCGTACATGGCGGTGTACTACGCCACCAAGGCGTTTGTGCTGAGTTTTTCCGAGGCCATCGCGGCCGAGCTGGCCCCGCATGGTGTGGACGTGAGTGCGCTGTGTCCCGGCCCGACGGCCTCCGGCTTCCAGGACAAGGCCGCGATGGGCGAATCCGGGCTCGTCAAAGGGAAAGCGCTGCCCTCGGCTGAAAAAGTGGCGGCCAGCGGCTATCGTGCGCTGCAGCGCGGGCAGCGTGTTCATGTGCCGGGTTGCCGCAACTGGGCATTGGCAAACAGCGTGCGGGTCACGCCCCGGCGCCTGGTGACGGCCCTGGTGCAGCGCATGTCCCGCCCGGCCGGCGCCTGAATCCGTTCACGCCCACGCCACGCCCGTCCCACCTGTGGAGATCGAATCTGTGAAAACCGTTTCAGAACCCCGAGTCGCCGACACCGAGGCCGATTCCGCTGCCGCGCCCCGTCGGCGGCCATCTCGCCGGCCGTTTCGGCGCCGTCTGCTGCGGGTGCTGCCGCTGCTGGTGCTGACGGCGCTGGTGGGGGGCTTGCACGCCGCCGTCTGGTGGCTGCTGGCGGGCCATGGGCCGGGCGGCGGGACGTTCGACACTGCGCTGGCGGCGGGCCTGGCCCTCAGCGCGCTGGCGATTCCCGCCGGCCTGCTGTCCACCCGCACCCGGCGCGAGGGGCTGGGCGCGGCGCTGTCCTGGGCCGGGCTGCTGGCGCTGGGGCTGTTTTCCAGCCTGTTCGTGCTGACACTGCTGCGCGCGGCGCTGCTGCCGGCGCTGGATGGGCTGGGCCTGCCGGTGCTCGGCTGGGCCGAGGCGTCGGCCTGGGCCGTGGTGGCCGCTGCCGTGCTGATGACGGTGGCGGGTTTTGTGGTGGCACGGTGGGCGCCGGCGGTGGTGGAGGTGCCGATTCCCGTGGCCGGCCTGCCGGTGGCACTGCACGGCTTTCGCATCGTCCAGATCACCGACATCCACGTCGGCCCCACGGTGCGCCGGGGCGCGCTGGAGCGCATCGTGGACCGGGTCAACGCTCTGGAGGCCGACCTGGTGGCCATCACCGGCGACGTGGTCGACGGGGACGTGGCCACGCTGCGCGAGCACGTGGCGCCACTGCAGCGGCTGCGCGCGCGCGAGGGCGTGGCCCTGGTGCTGGGCAACCACGAGCTCTACAGCGGCGCACCCGCCTGGGTGCAGGAATTCCGCCGCCTGGGGCTGCGGGTGCTGCTGAACGAGCATTTCCTGGTGGCGCGCGGCGGCGCCACGGTGGCGGTGGCGGGCGTCACCGACCACACCACCGCGCGTTTCCACCCCGACTGGGCCTGCGACCCACACGCCGCCATTCGCGGGGCCGGCGCGGCCGCCGACCTGCGCCTGCTGCTGGCGCACCAGCCCGTCACCGCCCTGGCCGCGGTCGAGGCCGGCTACCACCTGGCGCTGCACGGCCACACCCACGGCGGCCAGTGGTGGCCCTGGAACCACTTTGTGCGGCTGCAGCAGCCGGTGGTCAAGGGCCTGCACCGCTTCGGCAGCCTGTGGAGCTACACCTCGGTGGGCACCGGCTACTGGGGCCCGCCCAAGCGCCATTTCCGGCGCGAAATCACCCGGCTGACCCTGGTGCCGGCGGCAGATCGGGACATTTGCGCTTCGGATCAATCCTGAAAGCATAGCTATCGGGGACCAATTGACGATGCATATCGGCCGGTTTCTCCGAAATCTGGTGTCATCCGCCGCGGCGCGGGGTCTGGCGGAAACCCGTTATTGACTCGGGTCAACATTTGCCTGGCTTGGGCGCGGACAATGCGTTGGCCTCCACTCTGCCGTTTTCTCGATGATCCTGAGCCTTCAGCAACGCGTGCAACGGGTCGGCCTACTGATGGGGCCGGTGCTGGCGCTGGGGCTGTACCTGGTGTTGCCCGAGAGCTATGCCAACGCGCAGGGCCAGGTGGTGGCGTTTTCGCAGGCGGGCCGGGCCACGCTGGCGATGATGGCGTGGATGGCCACCTGGTGGATGACCGAGGCGGTGGACATCGAGGTCACCGCGCTGCTGCCGATCGCGGCGTTTCCGCTGGCCGGCATCATGCCGCTGGCGCGCACCACGGCGAACTACGGCGCGGATGTGATCTTTCTGTTCCTGGGCGGCTTCGTGCTGGCGCTGGCCATCCAGCGCTGGGGGCTGGACCGGCGCATCGCCTTTGCCACGCTCAAGCTGGTGGGCACGCGGCCCAAGGCGATCGTGGGCGGGACCATGGCCGCGACGGCGTTCGTCAGCATGTGGGTGTCCAACACCGCGACCGCCGCGATGATGGTGCCCATCGTGCTGTCGGTGATCGACGTGGCGCTGCGCCGGCGCACCGGCCGCGGCCTGGCCGAGCACGGCGGCATTCCGCAGGAAGACCGCGACCTGTCCAATTTCGCCTTTTCGGCGCTGCTGGGCGTGGCCTATGCGGCCTCGATCGGCGGGCTGGGCACCATCATCGGCTCGCCGCCCAACGGCATCCTGGTGCGCTTTGTCGAGCAGAGCGCCGGCATCCGCATCGGTTTCCTGGAGTGGATGGCGATCGGCGTACCGGCGATGCTGGCGTTCCTGCCGCTGGCCTGGTTCCTGAACACGAGCGTGCTGTTTCCCACGCGTATGGGCGAGATCGAGGGCGGGCGCGAGTACGTGCGCGACGAATGGGCGAAGCTGGGCGCCTTGAATGCCGGCGAGCGGGTGACGCTGGCGGTGTTCGCCTTTACCGTGGTGCTGTGGATGGGCTCGCCGCTGCTCAAGGACTGGTCGGTGGCCGGCCTGCGCCCGCTGACCGGGCTCTCGGACGCGGGCATCGCGATCCTGGCGGCGCTGGCGCTGTTCCTGATCCCGGTGGACCGGGCCAACGGTGTGCGCGCGATGGACTGGGCCACGGCGCAGAAACTGCCCTGGGGTGTGCTGATCCTCTTCGGCGGCGGGCTGGCGCTGGCCGCGGCGACCGAGGCCAATGGCGTGCCGCAGTACATCGGCGCGCTGGCGGCCGACTTTGCCGGCTGGCCGGTGTGGGCGGTGCTGCTGGCGATCATCGCCATCATGGTGTTCATGTCGGAGCTGACCTCCAACACGGCGCAGGTGGCGACGATGCTGCCGATCCTCGCCGCGCTGGCGCCGGTGCTCGGTGTGCCGGCCGGCATGCTGCTGGTGCCGGCCACCATTGCGGCGAGCTGCGCGTTCATGATGCCGGTGGGCACGCCGCCCAACGCCATCGTCTTCGGCACCGGCCTGGTGCGCATGCCGCAGATGATCCGCGCCGGGCTGTGGCTCAACCTGACCGGCATCGTCGTGATCTTCGCGCTGACCTACCTGGTGGTGGTGCCCACGCTGGGCGCGGGGCGTTGAGCGCCTTGCCTGCTACGCTCTGGCACCGCCACCTTCCGTGATCCACAGCATGCCCACCTCAAGCGCCACCAAAACACCTGCCACCAAGACACCTGCCAGCAAAACCCGCGCCCCCAAGGCAAAAACTGCAACCAAAGTGCCGCCGGCGCCATCGGGCGCCTCGAAAAGCGGTGCAAAAACCAGACCGGCTGCGAAGGCTGCGGCCCCGGTCGCTGCCAAGCCCGCCGTGAAGCCGGCGCCAAAACCCTCCGCGCGGGTTGCCGCCCGGCCCGCCGCGCAGGGCGCGCCCCGTGCGTCGGCTGCCAAACGGCCCGCCGCCAAGGCAACCGACGACACGGCACTGCCCTCGTTGCGCTTTCATCACTCGCACGCGTTGCGTCAGAAAACCTGGGCGCTTCTGGATGAAATTGAAGCGGCCAGCCATCCGAAAGGGCACAACGAAGCGTTTGCCGACCTGGTCGCTGAGCTGGTGCAGGCGGGCATGGACTGGTATTTCCTGCGTCCGCTGCAGCGCGCCCAGGTCGGCTTCATGGCCGAGCAGTCGGCCAAGCTGGGGCTGAGCGGCGCCGCGAAAATGATCAACTCGGCCAGCCGGGGCTTCATTCTGCGCATGGACCTGCCGCAATTGCGCGTGGTCGCGGGGTATCTGCGCGAAATTGGCTGAGCATCCGTTGTCAGCGCCGGGGGCCGATGATGGGCCCGGCCGGCGCAACCCCTCGGCGACAATGCCGGGATGACCGCTGCCATCCCCGACGACTCGAAACTTGACATCGCCCTCATCGGCGCCGGCCCGGCGGGCCTGGCCGCGGCGGAGGTGCTGTCGGGCGCCGGCCGGGCGGTGCACCTGTTCGACGCCATGCCTTCGGTGGGCCGCAAATTTCTGCTGGCCGGCAAGGGCGGGCTGAACCTCACCCACGCCGAACCGTTCGACGCCTTTGCCAGCCGCTACGGCGAGCGCCGCGCCGTGCTGGAGCCGCTGTTGCGCGACTTTGGCGCCGACGCGCTGCGCGCCTGGGCCACCGGCCTGGGGGTGGACACCTTTGTCGGCAGCTCGCAACGGGTGTTTCCGACCGACATGAAAGCCGCGCCGCTGCTGCGCGCCTGGCTGCACCGCCTGCGCCACCCCGCTGCCCATGGTGTGCCGGTGACGTTTCACATGCGCCACCGCTGGACGGGCTGGGCCGACGATGGCGCGCTGAGCTTCGACACCCCCGCCGGCCCGCGCCGGGTGCGCGCCCACGCGGTGCTGCTGGCGCTGGGCGGCGGCAGCTGGGCGCGGCTGGGTTCGGACGGTGCCTGGGTGCCATTGCTGGCGGCGCGTGGGGTGCCGGTGGCGCAGCTGCGCCCGTCGAATTGCGGCTTCGACGCCGCCGGGCGGGACGGCACCGGCTGGACGGCGCTGTTTCGCGAACGCTTTGCGGGGCAACCCTTCAAATCGGTTGCGCTGCGGGTGCAGGACGAGGCCGGGCAGGTGGTGTTCCAGCGCAAAGGCGAGTTTGTCGCCACCGCCAGCGGCGTGGAGGGCAGCCTGGTGTATGCCGCCTCCGGCCTGCTGCGCGACGCCATTGCCGCGCATGGCCGCGCCACCTTTGCGCTGGACCTGCTGCCCGACCACCCGGCCGAGCGGGTGCTGGCCGAGGTGAAACACCCCCGCGGCGCGCGCAGCCTGAGCAGCCACCTGAAAAGCCGCCTGGGCCTGGACGGCATCAAGATGGCCATCCTGCACGAGCTGCTGCCCAAAGAGGCCATGGCCGATCCCGCGCGCCTGGCCGCCGCCATCAAGGCGCTGCCGGTCGGCCTGACCGCCACGCGCCCGCTGGACGAAGCCATCAGCAGCGCCGGCGGTGTGCCGTTCGAAGCGCTCCAGCCGGACCTGATGCTGCGCAACCTGCCCGGCGTGTTCTGCGCCGGCGAGATGCTGGACTGGGAAGCCCCCACCGGCGGCTACCTGCTCACGGCCTGCTACGCCAGTGGGAGAAGGGCGGGGCAGGGCGTGCTGGGGTGGCTGCAGTCTCTGGAAAAATGATTTGTATATCAAATGGTTACTGAAGAATTCTCACCTTGGAGATTAAGTGTCGCCCCGATGCTGGACTGGACCGACCGGCACTGCCGTTACTTCCACCGCCTGCTGTCCAGGCACACACGCCTGTACACCGAAATGGTCACCACCGGCGCGCTGCGCCACGGCAGCTTGCGCCGGCACCTGCGCTTTCATGAAGAAGAACACCCGGTGGCGCTGCAACTCGGCGGCAGCGAGCCCGAAGACCTGGCCTTTGCCGCCCGGCTGGGCCAGGAATGGGGCTACGACGAGATCAACCTGAACTGCGGCTGCCCCAGCGAGCGGGTGCAGCGCGGGGCCTTCGGCGCCTGCCTGATGGCCGAGCCGGCGCTGGTGGCCGACGGCGTGAAGGCCATGGTGGATGTGGTGGACATTCCGGTGACGGTGAAACACCGCATCGGCATCGACCGGATCGAGAGCTACGCCTTCGTGCGCGATTTTGTCGGCCAGGTGAGCGAAGCCGGCTGCCGGGTCTTCATCGTCCATGCCCGCAACGCCTGGCTGCAGGGCCTGAGCCCGAAGGAAAACCGCGAAATCCCGCCGCTGCGGTATGAAATGGTCTATCAGCTCAAGCGCGACTTCCCGCACCTGACCATCTGTCTGAACGGCGGCGTGACCAGCAACGACCAGATCGCCACCCACCTGCAGCACGTGGACGGTGTGATGGTGGGGCGCGAGGCCTACCACAACCCCTGGTTGCTGGCCGGCTGGGACGAGGCCTTTTTCGGCGCCGGGCCCAACCCGGTCACGCGCGAGGCGGTGGAAGAAGCCATGGTGGCCTACATGGAGCGCGAGGCGGTGGACGACGACTGCCCCTGGTACCCGATCGCCCGCCACATGCTGGGCCTGCGCCACGGCCAACGCGGCGCGCGCCGCTGGCGGCAGATCTGGAGCGACCACCACCTCAAGCCGCTGCCCCCCCGGGCGGTGCTGGCGCAGGCCCGGACCGGGCTGGAGGCGGCGCAACCGGTGGTCGAGCCGCTGTAAGGAGGCTTTAGGAAGATTTTTACGCGAAAACTGGCAATACCCAGCGTAAAAAGGTCATTGTTTGCTATTATTTCGATACTATTTTTGAAAGGTCCGATGGATATGAACCGTTTGATTCCCTGGATGCTGCTGGCGGGTGCCGCGGTCGCGGGTGTTTCGGCCTGGGCGCAGACGCCCGCGCAAGCGTCGGCAAAGGCGCCGGCAGCTTCTGTGGCGGCCGCCGGTGCGGCACCGGCCGCCGTCACCACGCCCAGTGGTCTGGTGTACCGGTCCCTGAAGGAGGGCACCGGCGCCAGCCCCACGGCGACCGACCGGGTGCAGGTGCATTACCGGGGTACCTTGCCCGATGGCAAGGAGTTCGACAGCTCCTACGCGCGCGGCAAGCCGGCCGAGTTTCCGCTCAACCGCGTCATTGCCTGCTGGACCGAAGGGGTGCAGCGCATGAAGGTGGGTGGCAAGGCCAGCCTGACCTGTCCGCCCGCCATTGCGTACGGCGAGCGCGGGGCCGGCAACGTCATTCCGCCCAATGCCACGCTGCTGTTCGAGGTGGAGCTGCTGGCCATTGCCGGGCGCTGACGGAACCCGTGGTCGCGCGGCCCGGGTGGTTCAGTCCTGAATCTTCCGATACAGGGTCTGGCGGCTGATTCCCAGGTCCCGTGCCGCCTGCGAGACGTTGCCCCGACGCTGTTCCAACGCCAGCGCGATGGCTGCGCGAGACAATTCCCTCAGGTTGCGTGGAGGCAGGTCGGTCCGCTGGCGGCTCGGCTCGTCACCGGAGCGCGGCGGCGGGTCCGCTTCTGTCGGCTTCTGCCTGGCCCTGCCGGCCGACCGCAGTTCCTCGGCGATATCGTCGGCGAGGTGTTCCCATCCGATACGGGATTCGTCATTGCTGATCAGCGCACAGGCGGTGCGCAGGATGGAGGCGTATTCGCGCAGGTTTCCCGGCCAGGCGTGCGCGCGGAACGCGTCCATCAGGTCGGCGGCGATTGTCAGCCGTCGGTCTGGACACAGGTCGACCAGCAGGCGCGCGGTGAGGGCGCCGAAGTCGGTGCGTTCCCGCAGGGGCGGCAGCACCAGGGTCAGTCCATTGATGCGCCAGTAAAGATCGTTGCGAAAACGACCGGCCGCTGCTTCCTCGCGCAGGGGGTGATGTGTCGCGCAAATCAGCGTGAAGTCCACATCGACCGGTTTGCCGCCGCCCAGGGGCGTGACCTGACGTTCCTGGAGGACCCGCAGCAGGTGCGACTGCAGTGCGAGCGGCATGTCGCCGATTTCGTCCAGGAACAGGGTCCCGCCATGCGCCTGCCGCAGGCGCCCCGGCAGGCCTTCTCGGCGCGCACCGGTGAAGGCGCCGGGCGCGTAGCCGAACAGTTCGGATTCGATGAGGTGCTCCGGTATCGAGGCGCAATTGATGGCGACGAAGGGCCCGGCCCGACGTGGCCCGCTATCGTGGCACGCGCGGGCGAACAGTTCCTTGCCGACACCGGACTCGCCCAGGATCAGCACGGAAATCGACTTCTGCAGCACCCGGCGCGCCTTTTCTGCGGCAAGGTGCCAGCGGCTGTCTCCCGTGTCCAGGCGCGCCAGCGCGTCCTGCGGCCTGGCCTCCATGGCGGATTCGCTGCAGTCCGTGGCGACGGCCGGTGCATTGCCGAAGGGAATGGTGACGGCGTGCGGGTCGGCGTGCAACTGCGCGTAAAGGACTCGGCCGTCCTGCAGGCGGAGCGGCTGGGCCTCGCCCGGGCGTTGCCGGGCGCGCGCCAGCAGCGCCTGCAGGGGGGTCTCGGCGACGTTGTCCAGCGCCGTTGCCCGCAAATCGACGGGTCGGATGCGGAGCAGGGCCAGCGCCGCGCGGTTGGCGCCGACGATCCAGCCGTCCGGCGACAGGGCCAGAATGCCCTCGGCCAAGGTGCCAATCCCTTCAGGCCGGGCGTGCAGGTGCAGCCGCAGCTCCCGCCGGCAACTGGCCGCGAGCAGCCGGTTCTCGATCATGCGCGCGGCTGTGGCGACCAGGCCCAGGGTGTGTGGGTGCGCGCCCCGATGGTCGCCGGAGATATCCAGGATGCCCATGAGTTCGCCGCTGGCCGAGGCAATCGGTGCGGCCGCGCAGGTCAGGAAGGCGTTTCTGTCGAGGAAGTGCTCGGCGCCGTGGATTTCCACCGCTTTGTCCTCGGCGAGGGCCGTTCCGATTGCATTGGTTCCGCGATGGCGTTCGTGCCATGAGGCGCCGCAACGCAGGGCTACCCGTTCCGCGCGGGAGACGAAGTCCGCGTCGCCGAGGCTGTGCACCAGCATGCCTGATCGGTCGGCCAGCACCACCACGCTGCCGCTGTGGCGGACTTGTTCGAACAGGAACTCCATGACGGGCGACGAATGGGCGATCAGGTCGTGGCTGACGGCCTGCGCCCGCCGCAGTTGCCCATCGGCCGCCGGATCGGGCAGATCGAGGCGGCCCATGGGCTGAAGCCCGTGGGCCAGGCTGCGCTGCCAGGAGCGGGCGACCGGGCCGGAAACCAGCCCCTCGGGACAACGACCCTGTTCGATCAGACTCTGACGCGCGCGGCGCAGGTCCGCGAGGGGGTGGATGGCGTTCACGCTGTCTCCTGTCAGCGGGTCATCGCCCGCCTTGTCGGCGCATTATCGGCCGGCCACCGGCAGATGGTGTCCTTGCGGTGTCCGATGGCCGCCCGACTGTTCCATTTCTGGACAACTGTGGAAGGTTTTGACGTCGGGAGGTTACAACGGGTTTTCCCTGATATCGGAAAAAAAGCCTTTTATTTCAATGACGTGCATGAATTGCGCGGACTGGCATAAACCCTGCGTTGAAGGTCGGCGTCCGCCAGCGACGGCGGGCCCGATTCACCACCTCAACCTTCCAGGAGACATCTGCCATGTTGTATGCCGCACCCGGCGCCCAGGGCGCACCGGTCCAATTCAAAACCCGTTACGACAACTTCATCGGGGGGCGGTGGGTCGCTCCGGTCAAAGGTCAGTACTTCGACGTGATCACCCCGACCACCGGCAAGGTCTACACCCAGGCGGCACGCTCGACCGCAGAAGACATCGAACTCGCGCTGGACGCCGCCCACGCCGCTGCCGACAAATGGGGCAAAACCGACGCCGCCACCCGCAGCAACGTTCTGCTGAAGATCGCCGATCGTCTGGAGGCCAATCTGGAACTGCTGGCCTACGCGGAGACCATTGACAACGGCAAGCCGATACGCGAGACGCTGAACGCCGACCTGCCGCTGTCCGTCGACCATTTCCGCTACTTCGCGGGCGCCCTGCGCGCGCAGGAAGGTGGCATCAGCGAGATCGACGAGAACACCATGGCGTATCACATCCATGAGCCGCTGGGTGTGGTGGGCCAGATCATTCCATGGAACTTTCCCATCCTGATGGCCGCGTGGAAACTGGCGCCAGCCCTGGGGGCCGGCAACGCGGTGGTGCTCAAGCCGGCGGAAAACACGCCGATTTCCATCCTGATCCTGGCCGAGCTGATCGCCGACCTGTTGCCGCCAGGCGTGCTGAACATTGTCAACGGCTATGGCCGCGAGGCCGGCATGCCGCTGGCTACCAGCAAACGCATCGCCAAGATCGCCTTTACCGGCTCCACCAGCACCGGCCGGGTGATCGCCCAGGCGGCTGCCAACAACCTGATTCCGGCCACGCTCGAGCTGGGTGGCAAGAGCCCCAACGTCTTCTTTGCCGACGTGATGGACAAGGACGACGCTTTCCTGGACAAAGCCATCGAAGGCCTGGTGCTGTTCGCCTTCAACCAGGGCGAGGTCTGTACCTGCCCCAGCCGCGCGCTGATCCAGGAAAGCATCTACGACCGGTTCATGGAGCGAGTGCTTCAGCGTGTGGCTGCCATCAAGCAAGGCAACCCGTTGGACACCGACACCATGATGGGCGCGCAGGCGTCCAAGGAGCAGCTGACCAAGATCCTGTCCTACCTCGATCTGGGCAAGCAGGAAGGTGCGCAAGTGCTGTGCGGCGGTTCGCAGGCCGACCTCGGCGGTGAACTGGGCGGCGGATACTACGTGCAGCCCACGCTGTTCAAGGGCCACAACAAGATGCGCATCTTCCAGGAGGAAATCTTCGGCCCGGTGCTGGCGGTGACCACCTTCAAGGATGAAGCCGAAGCGCTGGCGATTGCCAACGACACGCTGTACGGCCTGGGCGCCGGTGTTTGGAGCCGCAACGGCAACGTGGCCTACCGCATGGGCCGCGCCATCAAGGCCGGCCGCGTCTGGACCAACTGCTACCACGCCTACCCGGCGCACGCTGCCTTCGGTGGCTACAAGGAATCGGGCATCGGCCGTGAAACCCACAAGATGATGCTGGACCACTACCAGCAGACCAAGAACCTGCTGGTGTCGTACTCGGAGAACAAGCTCGGATTCTTCTGATCCGGCTCGGCAACCCGAAGGTCAGGGGAGGCGGGAAACCGCTTTCCCTGTCGGTCGTTTCAGCAACAGGAGACCCTCATGGTTGACAAAGTCATCGCCACACCCGCCGCGGTGGAACTGATCGAACACCTCAAGGCCCAGCATGGCCCGGGGCTGATGTTTCACCAGAGCGGCGGCTGCTGCGACAACAGCGCGGCCAACTGCTATCTGCTGGGAGAGCTGACCATCGGCGCCGGCGACGTGTACCTGGGCGACATTGGCGGCTGCCCGTTCTACATCGGCAAGGCGCAGTACGAAACCTGGCGCCACACGCAGCTGATCATCGACGTGATCGACGGCCATGGCGGCACGTTTTCACTGGAAGGACCGGAAGGCAAGGCCTTCCACACCCGCTCGCGCGTGTTTACGCCGGAGGAACGTGCCGTTCTGGATGTCTGACGCCGGTTTACGCGTTCAGGCGGCCGCTTCCAGCCCGTTGGTGAAGTGTTCGCGCATGCGGGCCTGGGCGGCATCGGCGTCGCGGGCAAGCAGGGCATCCAGGATGCGCTGGTGTTCCGCCAGGGATTCCTGCATCCGCCCGCTCTTGAACAACGAGTTGTGGCGGTTGAGCTTCATCACCTTGCGCAGGTCAGCCACCATCTGGTCGCGCCAGCGGTTGTCGGCAATTTCCAGCAGGCGCAGGTGAAACCGTTCGTTGAGTTCAAAGAAGTGGTCGCGATCACCGGTGGCTGCGGCCAGTTCGGCGTGCAGGCCCCGCAGTTCGGCCAGCTGTTCGGCCGAGGCGGTGCGGGCCACCACAGCGGCCGCGTCCGCTTCCAGCAGGCCGAGCAGGTGGTAGACGTTGGCCAGGTCTTTCTCTGAAACCTCGGTGACATAGGCGCCCCGGCGCACCTTCATGGTGACCAGGCCTTCCGCGGCCAGCACCTTCAGCGCCTCGCGCAGCGGCGTGCGGCTGATGCCGTATTCCTCGGCGATCTTGAGCTCATCGATCCAGCTGCCCGGCTGCAGCTCGCGGCGGAAGATGCGCTGGCGCAGCAGTTCGGCGACTTCTTCATACAAAGCGCGGGGAGCCAGGGACAAGGCGGACATGACGGGGTTTCTGACGGATCAGCGAAATTTCGTAGCCAATATTTTGCATCAATAATTATGAATGATGTAAACTTCGGTCGAAATTTCAGGGAAAACACCGCAGTTTTCCGCCAACCGACCCGTTCCGAACCCGAAAGCGCTTTCACCATGGCCGACAACCATCCCACCTTCCAGACCGCCAGCCTTGAAGCCTGGCACAAGGCCGCCGCCAAGTCCGCGCCCGGCGGCCAGGTGGACGCCCTGAACTGGATCACCCCCGACGGCATCACTGTCAAGCCGCTGTACACGGCCGACGATGTGAAGAACCTGCCGTACGCGAACACGCTGCCCGGCTTCGAGCCCTTCCTGCGCGGCCCGCAGGCCACCATGTATGCCGTGCGCCCGTGGACGATCCGCCAGTACGCGGGCTTTTCCACCGCCGAAGAATCCAACGCCTTCTACCGCAAGGCGCTGGCGGCCGGCGGGCAGGGCGTGTCGGTGGCGTTCGACCTCGCGACCCACCGCGGCTACGACAGCGACCACCCGCGCGTGACCGGTGACGTGGGCAAGGCCGGCGTGGCCATTGACAGCGTGGAAGACATGAAGATCCTGTTCGACGGCATTCCGCTGGACAAGGTGTCGGTGTCGATGACGATGAACGGCGCGGTGCTGCCGATCCTGGCCGGCTACGTGGTGGCGGCCGAAGAGCAGGGCGTGAGCCAGGACAAGCTGGCCGGAACCATCCAGAACGACATCCTCAAGGAGTTCATGGTCCGCAACACCTACATCTACCCACCCGAGCCGAGCATGCGCATCATCGGCGACATCATCGGGTACACGGCGCGGAACATGCCGAAGTTCAACTCGATCTCGATTTCCGGCTACCACATGCAGGAAGCCGGCGCCAACCAGGCGCTGGAGATGGCCTTCACGCTGGCCGACGGCAAGGAATATGTGAAGACGGCCATCGCCTCCGGGCTGGACGTGGACGAGTTCGCTGGCCGCCTGAGCTTCTTCTGGGCCGTGGGCATGAACTTCTACTTGGAGATCGCCAAGATGCGCGCCGCCCGCCTGCTGTGGTGCCGCATCATGAAGGGCTTCAACGCCAAGAACCCCAAGAGCCTGATGCTGCGCACACACAGCCAGACCAGCGGCTGGAGCCTGACCGAGCAGGACCCGTACAACAACGTGGTGCGCACCACCATCGAGGCCATGGCGGCGGTGTTCGGCGGCACCCAGAGCCTGCACACCAACTCGCTCGACGAAGCCATCGCGCTGCCCACCGAGTTCAGCGCCCGCATCGCGCGCAACACCCAGCTGATCATCCAGGAAGAGACCCACATCACCAGCGTGGTCGACCCCTGGGCCGGCAGCTACATGATGGAGACGCTGACGCAGCAAATGGCCGACGAGGCCTGGAAGATCATCGAAGAGGTCGACGCCATGGGCGGCATGACCAAGGCGGTCGATTCCGGCTGGGCCAAGCTCAAGATCGAGGCCGCCGCGGCCGAGAAGCAGGCCCGCATCGACTCGGGCAAGGATGTGATCGTCGGCGTCAACAAGTACAAGCTGGCCAAGGAAGACCCGATCGACATCCTGGACGTGGACAACGTCAAGGTGCGTGAAGGCCAGATTGCCCGCCTGCAGCAGATCCGCGCCACGCGCGACAGCGGCAAGGTGCAGGCGGCGCTGGACGCGCTGACGGCCTCGGCCGAGTCCGGCCAGGGCAACCTGCTGGACCTCTCGATCCAGGCCATCCGCCTGCGCGCCACGGTGGGCGAGGTGTCGGACGCGCTGGAGAAAGTTTTCGGGCGCCACCGCGCCGATACCCAGAAGGTGACCGGGGTGTACGCAGCCGCTTACGACAGTGCCGAGGGCTGGGACAAGCTCAAGACCGAAATCGCCGATTTCGCCGCGAGCGAAGGCCGCCGCCCGCGCGTGATGATCGCCAAGCTGGGCCAGGACGGCCACGACCGCGGCGCCAAGGTGGTGGCCACCGCCTTTGCCGACCTGGGCTTTGACGTGGACATGGGCCCGCTGTTCCAGACCCCCGAGGAGTGCGCGCGCCAGGCGATCGAGAACGATGTGCACGCCGTGGGCGTCTCCACACTGGCCGCCGGCCACAAGACCCTGGTGCCGGCCATCATCCAGGCCCTGAAAGACCAGGGCGCCGACGACATCATCGTGTTTGTCGGCGGCGTGATCCCGCGCCAGGACTACGACGTGCTGTACGAGGCCGGCGTCAAGGGCATCTACGGCCCCGGCACGCCGATTCCCGCCAGCGCGAAGGATGTGCTGGAGCAGATTCGGAAGGCATCGGGATCGTGATATGCGGAAGGTCTGGCTGGGACTGACATTTTTCTTGGGAGCATCGCTTCCAGGGGCGGGCTACCCATACTCCCGGTTCAGTGGCGAAGCAGTGACAGTCGCCATATATACCTTTTGTCTGAAAAAGTACTCGAGCAGAGAACGGCATTACGTTTACTCACGCAGCCTGCTGGAAGTCCTTCCCAAGTATGTCCGTCAATTGGAAGCACCGGCACAGGACGAATACATGCAGCTGACCCTTGTTTCGCATCTTCGGCAGTTTGAATCCTGGAGCGAAGAATATTCAGGCAAGCTCTGTGACGGCGCGTTTGAACAAGGCCTGCCTGACTTTTCGTTGCCATCGGATTCAGAGAAGAACAAGGGCCGTTGATGACGACTGAGTCAGTCAATATCGAGTTGATCATTCGAATGGACAAACCCCAGCGCCGCGCGATGGCCAAGGCGATCACGTTGCTGGAGTCCACCCGCGCCGACCACCGCGTACAGGCGGACGAATTGCTGACGGCCTTGTTGCCGCACACCGGCAAGGCGTTCCGCCTGGGCATCAGCGGGGTGCCCGGCGTGGGCAAGAGCACCTTCATCGAGGCGCTGGGTCTGTACCTGATCGGACAGGGCCACCGCGTGGCGGTGCTCGCGGTGGACCCGTCCAGCACCGTGTCGGGTGGCTCCATCCTGGGCGACAAGACGCGCATGGAACAGCTCTCCGTGCACGAGAAAGCCTACATCCGCCCCAGCCCGTCCAGCGGCACGCTGGGCGGCGTCGCCGAGAAGACGCGCGAGGCCATGCTGGTGTGCGAAGCCGCCGGCTACGACGTGGTCATCGTCGAAACCGTGGGGGTGGGGCAGAGCGAAACCGCGGTGTCCGGCATGACCGACATGTTCTGCCTGCTGCAGCTGCCCAACGCCGGCGACGACCTGCAGGCCATCAAGAAGGGCGTGATGGAGCTGGCCGACCTGGTGGTTATCAACAAGGCCGACATCGATGCGGCGGCCGCGACGCGGGCGCAGGCGCAGATCACGTCCAGCCTGCGGCTGCTGGGCCTGCACGGCAACCCGGATCACGCCCACCACAACGACTCCGTCTGGCACCCGCAGGCGATCCAGATCAGCGCCTTGCTGGGGCAGGGCGTCGACACCTTCTGGCGCGCCGTCAGCGATTTCCGCCGGCTGCAGACCGCCAACGGCCAGCTGGCCGCGCGCCGCCAGCACCAGGCGCTGGCCTGGATGTGGGAACGCATCGATGCCGGCCTGAAACAGGCGTTTCGCCAGAACCCGCAGGTGCGCGAGCGCCTTCCGCTGCTGGAGCAGCAGGTGGGTGCTGGCACGCTGGCCGCATCCACGGCAGCGCGGCAACTGCTCGCGGCACACGCAGGCACACCCTGACACCCCTCCACAACCCTGATACCGACCAAGCCATACCAACGAGGAACGACCATGCACGACATCCTGGAACAACTGGAAAAAAAGCGCGCCGCCGCCCGGCTGGGTGGCGGACAAAAGCGCATAGACGCGCAGCACGCCAAGGGCAAGCTCACCGCGCGTGAGCGCATCGAGGTGCTGCTGGACGAAGGCACCTTCGAAGAGTGGGACATGTTCGTCGAGCACCGCTGTGCCGACTTCGGCATGCAGGACACCAAGATTCCCGGTGACGGCGTGGTCACCGGCTACGGCATGATCAATGGCCGCCTGGTGTTCGTGTTCAGCCAGGACTTCACGGTGTTTGGCGGTGCCCTGAGCGAGGCCCATGCCGAAAAAATCTGCAAGATCATGGACCAGGCCATGAAGGTCGGCGCGCCGGTGATCGGCCTGAACGATTCGGGCGGCGCCCGCATCCAGGAAGGCGTGGCCTCCCTGGGCGGCTATGCCGAGGTGTTCCAGCGCAACGTGATGGCCAGCGGTGTGATTCCGCAGATCAGCATGATCATGGGCCCGAGCGCCGGTGGCGCGGTGTATTCGCCGGCCATGACCGACTTCATCTTCATGGTCAAGGACAGCTCCTACATGTTCGTGACCGGGCCGGAGGTGGTGAAGACAGTGACGCACGAGGAAGTGACCGCCGAGGAACTGGGTGGCGCCATCACCCACAACACCAAGAGTGGCGTGGCCGACGGCGCGTTCGAAAACGATGTGGAGGCGTTGCTGATGTTGCGCCGCCTGTATAACTACCTGCCGCTCAACAACCGTGAAAAAGCCCCGGTGCGGCCCTGCGGCGACCCGATGGATCGCGCCGACCGCAGTCTGGACACCCTGGTGCCGGACAACCCCAACAAGCCCTACGACATGAAGGAGTTGATCCTCAAAACAGTCGACGACGGCGACTTCTTCGAAATCCAGCCCGATTACGCCAAAAACATCCTTGTCGGATTCGCCCGCATGGACGGCCAGACGGTGGGCATCGTGGCCAACCAGCCGCTGGTGCTGGCGGGTTGCCTGGACATCAAGAGCTCCATCAAGGCCGCACGCTTCGTGCGCTTTTGTGATGCGTTCAACATTCCGGTGATCACTTTCGTCGATGTGCCCGGCTTCATGCCCGGCACCAGCCAGGAGTACGGCGGCATCATCAAGCACGGCGCCAAGCTGCTGTACGCCTATGCCGAATGCACGGTGCCCAAGATCACGGTGATCACCCGCAAGGCCTACGGCGGTGCCTACGACGTGATGGCCTCCAAGCACCTGCGCGGGGATGTCAACCTGGCCTGGCCGAACGCGGAGATCGCAGTGATGGGCGCCAAAGGTGCCGTCGAGATCATCTTCCGGGAAGAAAAGAAAGACCCGGCCAAGCTGGCCGAGCGTGAGGCGGAATACAAGGCCCGTTTTGCCAACCCCTTTGTGGCCGGCAGCCGGGGGTTCATCGACGATGTGATCCTGCCACATGAAACCCGCAAACGCATCTGCCGCTCGCTGGTGATGCTCAAGGACAAGAAACTTGAAAACCCGTGGCGCAAGCACGGGAACATTCCGCTGTGAGACCCGAGGAGAACAACAAGATGTTTACCAAGATTCTGATTGCCAACCGCGGTGAGATCGCCTGTCGGGTCATCGCCACCGCCCGCAAGATGGGCATCGCCACCGTGGCCGTCTATTCCGAGGCCGATCGCGACGCCCGCCATGTGCTGATGGCCGATGAAGCGGTGCTGCTCGGCCCCGCGCCGAGCCGCGAGTCGTATCTGGTGGCCGACAAGATCATCGCCGCCTGCAAACAGACCGGCGCGCAGGCGGTGCACCCGGGATACGGCTTTCTGAGTGAAAACGAAGCCTTTGCCAAGCGCTGCGAAGACGAGGGCATTGCTTTCATCGGTCCGAAGCACTATTCCATCGCCGCGATGGGTGACAAGATCGCGTCCAAGAAGCTGGCCAACGAAGCCAGGGTCAACACCATTCCCGGCTACAACGATGCCATCGACACCGCCGAGCAGGCGGTGGAGATCGCCAAGGGCATCGGCTATCCCGTCATGATCAAGGCGTCGGCCGGCGGTGGCGGCAAGGGTTTGCGGGTGGCCTTCAACGACAAGGAGGCCTTCGAGGGATTTTCCTCCTGCCGCAACGAGGCGCGCAACAGCTTCGGCGACGACCGGGTCTTCATCGAGAAATACGTGCAGGAGCCCCGCCACATCGAAATCCAGGTGCTGGGCGACAGCCATGGCAACGTGGTGTACCTCAATGAGCGGGAGTGCTCGATCCAGCGCCGCCACCAGAAGGTGATCGAAGAGGCGCCGAGCCCCTTCATCAGCGACGCCACCCGCAAGGCCATGGGCGAGCAGGCCGTGGCCCTGGCCAAGGCGGTGAAATACCAGAGCGCCGGCACGGTGGAATTTGTGGTTGGCAAGGACCAGGATTTCTATTTCCTGGAAATGAACACGCGACTGCAGGTCGAGCACCCGGTGACCGAGTGCATCACGGGCCTCGACCTGGTGGAACTGATGATCCGCGTGGCGGCGGGCGAAAAGTTGCCGATCACGCAGGCGGACGTGAAGCGCGAAGGCTGGGCCATCGAATGCCGCATCAACGCGGAAGACCCGTTCCGAAACTTCCTGCCGAGCACCGGACGTCTGGTGCGCTTCGCGCCCCCGTCCACCAGCATGACCCAGGCCGACACCAGCGCGCTGTACGGTGTGCGGGTGGACACCGGCGTGCAGGACGGTGGCGAGATCCCGATGTACTACGACTCGATGATCGCCAAGCTGATCGTCCACGGCACCGACCGCAATGACGCGATTGCCAAGATGCGCGAGGCGCTCAACGGCTTTGTGATCCGGGGCATCAGCAGCAACATTCCGTTCCAGGCGGCGTTGCTGGCCCACCCGAAGTTCGTGTCGGGTGAGTTCAACACAGGCTTCATCGCCGAGCACTATGCAAAGGGGTTCGCCGCGGAGGATGTGCCCCACGAAGATCCTGAATTTCTGGTCGCACTGGCCGCTTTTGTGCGGCGCAAGTCGCGCGAGCGTGCTGCCGCCATCAGCGGGCAACTCCCGGGGTATGCGGTCAATGCGGGCAAAGACTATGTGGTCATCACCCTGGGCGCGGACGGCCAGCATGTCTACACATCGGCCCATGTCGACGAGTTCGTCGGGGAAACCGGATCAGCGCGGGTGGCGATGGGCTCGCGGACCTACGAGATCCGCAGCCGCTCGCGTCTGAACGACATCTGCATCACCGGAACGGTCAATGGCGAAGCCTTCACCGCCCAGGTGGAGCGCGGCACACCCAAGAACCCGCTGGCCCTGCGCCTGCAGCACAACGGCACGCGCATCGAAGCTTTGGTGGTGTCACCCCGCATGGCCGAATTGCACCGCCTGATGCCTTTCAAGGCGCCGCCGGATATGAGCAAATATGTGCTGTCGCCCATGCCCGGCCTGCTGGTGGACGTGGCTGTCCACCCGGGCCAGAAAGTCCAGGCCGGCGAACGCGTGGCGGTCATTGAGGCGATGAAGATGGAAAACGTGCTGTTTGCGGTGGCAGACGGTGTGGTGGCCAAGGTCCTGGCAACCAAAGGCGAGAGCCTGGCGGTGGACCAGCCCATCGTCGAGTTCGAGAAATGAACGGAAACCGAACATGAGCTCCATCCAACGCCCCTTCAAGGTGCTCGGCATCCAGCAGATTGCCATCGGCGGGCCGGACAAGACCCGGTTGCAAAAACTCTGGGTCGACATGTTCGGCCTGGAGGTGACGGGCACGTTTCGCAGCGAGCGCGAAAATGTTGACGAAGACATCTGCGCCATTGGCACCGGGCCGTTCAAGGTCGAAGTGGACCTGATGCAACCGCTGGACCCGGAAAAGAAGCCGGCGGTGCATGCCACGCCACTGAACCACATCGGCCTGTGGATCGACGATTTGCCGTTGGCGGTGCAGTGGCTGAGCGAGCAGGGCGTGCGTTTTGCGCCGGGCGGCATCCGCAAGGGCGCCGCCGGGTTCGACATCACGTTCCTGCACCCCAAGGGCAACGACGAGTTCCCGATTGGTGGCGAGGGCGTGCTGATCGAACTGGTACAAGCCCCACCGGAAGTCGTTGACGCCTTCTCCAGGCTGGCAGCGGCTTGATCTGGCGCAAGGTTTGATCTCGGCACATCAATGGTGCGGGCTTTTACCGACGCACCACAACGGGGAGTCTGACTAGACTGCGGAGGCGGCGGTTTTCCGGCGCCGAAGGAGACTGGTTTGCATCCCACCATCCCCCAACAGACCGACACCCTTCACCGGGTGGTCGACTGCCAGTGGGCCTGCCCGGCCCACACCCCCGTTCCTGAATACATCCGGCTGGTTGCCCAGGGGCGTTATGACGACGCCTACCTGATCAACTGGGTCTCGAATGTGTTTCCGGGCGTGCTCGGGCGTACCTGTGACCGGCCTTGTGAGCCGGCCTGTCGCCGGGGCCGCGTGGAGCAGAACAACGGTGCCCATCCTGAGCCGGTGGCGATCTGCCGCCTCAAGCGGGTGGCGGCGGACATGAAGTCCGGGGTCCGCGACCGCATGCCCGCCGTGGCGGCGAAGAACGGCAAACGGGTGGCCTGTGTCGGAGCCGGCCCCGCCTCGCTGACGGTGGCCCGTGATCTGGCGCCGCTGGGCTATGAGGTGACTGTTTTTGATGGCGAGGCCAAGGCCGGCGGCTTCATGCGTTCGCAGATTCCGCGCTTTCGCCTGCCGGAATCAGTCATTGACGAGGAAACCGGCTACGTGCTGGACCTGGGTGTGCGCTTTCGCTCAGGACAACGGATCGAATCGCTCAAGGCCCTGCTGGATCAGGACTACGACGCGATTTTTGTCGGCTCCGGCGCACCACGGGGGCGAGACCTCGACATCCCCGGCCGGGCGGAGGCGGCGGCCCACATCCACATCGGCATCGACTGGCTGGCCTCGGTTTCCTTCGGGCATGTGACGTCCATCGGCCGCCGGGTGATCGTGCTGGGTGGAGGCAATACGGCCATGGACTGCTGCCGATCGTCACGGCGCCTGGGCGGCGAGGATGTGAGGGTGATCGTGCGCAGTGGTTTTGACGAGATGAAGGCCTCGCCCTGGGAGAAGGAAGATGCCATTCATGAAGGCATTCCCATCATCAACTTCCACGTGCCCAAGTCCTTTGTGCACGAACAAGGACGGTTGACGGGCATGACGTTCGAGATTGTGCGAGCCGAATACGACGTGCGCGGACGGCGCTCGCTCGTGCCGACCGGCCAACCCGATGTGTTTTTTCCCTGTGACGACGTGCTGATTGCCGTGGGTCAGGAAAACGCGTTCCCGTGGATCGAGCGTGATGCGGGTGTGGAGTTTGACGACTGGGGGCTCCCACGGCTGGGTCAGGAAACCTTCCAGTCCTCTCATCCGAAGGTGTTTTTCGGTGGTGACGCGGCTTTCGGCCCCAAGAACATCATCACGGCGGTGGCGCAGGGCCATGAGGCGGCGGTGTCGATCGACCGCTTTCTGCAGGGCGAGGACGTGGCAGTCCGCCCCCCGCCCATGACGTCGCTGCTGTCCCAGAAGATGGGCATCCACGAGTGGAGCTACGACAACGACACGTCGAACGACGCGCGCTTCAAGGTGCCGTGGGCCAAGGCCGAAGCGGCGTTGGCCAGTATTTCGGTGGAAGTGGAACTGGGTTTTGATGCGGCCACCGCGGTTCGGGAAGCCGGACGATGTCTCAACTGCGATGTGCAGACGGTGTTCACTGCTGCCTTGTGTATCGAATGTGACGGCTGTGTGGACATTTGTCCGACGGACTGCATCACCTTCACCGCCCCGGGCGAAGAGGCAGACCTGCGCACCCGGCTGCGGGCTCCCGCGACCAACCTGGAGCAGCCCCTGCTGGTGTCCGGAGAGCTCAAGACCGGGAATGTCATGGCAAAGGACGAAGACGTGTGCCTGCACTGCGGCCTGTGCGCCGAACGCTGTCCGACCGGCGCCTGGGACATGCAGAAATTCCTGCTCAACACGACCAAGGCGGGCGCGGGGTGCCGGGACGCCGCGATTAAAGGGACGCGTAGCCAACAGGCGGAGGTGCCGGCATGAAAACCATCAGCGCGATCAACGACTTTGTCATCAAGTTCGCCAATGTCAACGGCTCGGGCTCGGCCTCGGCCAATGAGCTGTTTGCAAAAGCCATCCTGCGCATGGGGGTGCCCGTGGCCCCGCGCAACATCTTTCCCAGCAACATTCAGGGCATGCCGACCTGGTATGAGGCGCGGGTTTGCGAAAAGGGCTACCACGGGCGCCGTGGTGGTGTCGACATGATGGTGGCCATGAACCCCCAGACCTGGGATGCCGACATCGCCGAAATCGAGCCGGGCGGTTACCTGTTCTATGACAGCACGCGGCCCATGCCGGCGTCGAAGTTCCGGCCGGACGTGCACGTCATCGGCGTACCCTTGACCGAAATCACCAATGCCGCCTATTCGGACCCTCGCCAGCGCCAGCTGTTCAAGAACATCGTCTACGTCGGTGCCCTGGCGGCTCTGCTGGACGTTGATGCGGCCGTCTTCGAAACCCTGTTTGCCGAGCAGTACAAAGGCAAGGAGCGGCTGTTGGACTCCAACATCCGGGCGCTGCGCCTGGGGCTGGACCATGTGAAGGCGCACCTGCCGCATCCCCTGGGGATTCGAGTGCAGCGCGCCGACCGTGTCGGCGACCAGATTTTTGTTGACGGCAATACCGCCGCCGGGCTCGGGCTGGTCTACGGAGGGGCGACGGTGGCTGCCTGGTATCCGATCACGCCATCGACCTCGATCCCCGAAGCGTTTCAGAAATACTGTTCGAAGTACCGGGTCGACCCGGCCACGGGCCAGCACAACTTCGCCATCGTGCAGGCTGAAGATGAACTGGCGTCGATCGGCATGGTCGTGGGTGCCGGCTGGAACGGTGCCCGGGCGTTCACCGCCACGTCCGGACCCGGCATTTCGCTGATGGCCGAGTTCATCGGGTTGGCGTATTTCGCGGAAATCCCGGTCACCATCGTCGACGTGCAGCGCGGCGGTCCGTCGACCGGCATGCCGACCCGCACGCAACAGTCCGACCTGTTCGCGGCGGCGTATGCGTCGCACGGCGACACACGGCACGTGCTGCTGCTGCCCCAGGACCCGCATGAGTGTTTCGAACATGCCGCCGCCGCCCTGGACCTGGCCGATCGCTTGCAGACACCGGTGTTTGTGATGACGGACCTGGACATCGGCATGAATCAGCGTCTGTGCCGCCCGTTTGCCTGGGATGGCAGCAAGCAATATGACCGCGGCAAGGTGATGACGGCCGAGGAGCTGGAGGCGGGGAGGGACTTCGGCCGCTACAAGGACGTGGATGGTGACGGCATTCCCTGGCGCACGCTGCCCGGCACCCACCCGAGCAAAGGGGCCTACTTCACCCGCGGCACGACGCGGGACCCGTATGCGCGGTATTCTGAACGGGGGCCCGACTACATCTACAACATGGAGCGGCTGCTGCGCAAGTTCCGCACGGCGGCGACGCTGGTGCCCCCTCCTGTCCTGCGCAAGGCCCGGCAGGGCTCCAGTGCGGGGGTGATCTATTTCGGCTCCACCACACCGGCAATGCACGAGGCGCTGGACGTGCTGGAGGCGGAGGGCATCCACCTGGACGCCCTGCGGCTGCGCGCGTTCCCGTTCCCCGATTCGGTGCCCGATTTCATCGCAGCGCACGACCTTGTATTTGTTGTCGAGCAAAACCGCGACGCCCAGATGCGCGCGATGCTGATCAACGAGCTGGATGTTGACCCTGCCCGACTGGTGCGTGTGCTGCATTTCGACGGCACACCCATCACCGCCCGATTCATCACCCAGGCCATTCGCGCGCACCTGGCACCCGCCGAAGCCACGCAAACGCACAAGGAGGCTGCATGACCTGGATCGCCAAACCTGTTCTGCATCACCCGACACTGACCCGCAACAAGGTCGGCTACACGCGGCGCGACTATGAGGGGCGGATATCGACCCTGTGTGCGGGCTGCGGGCACGACTCGATCTCGGCCGCCATCGTGCAGGCCTGCTGGGAACTGGACATCCAGCCGCACCGCGTGGCCAAGCTGTCCGGCATCGGGTGCAGCTCCAAGACGCCGGATTATTTCCTGGGCGCGTCGCACGGCTTCAATTCGGTGCATGGCCGCATGCCCTCGGTTCTGACGGGGGCCAATCTGGCCAATCGCGACCTGCTGTACCTGGGCGTTTCCGGCGATGGCGATTCCGCGTCGATCGGCTTGGGACAGTTCGCCAACGCCATGCGGCGCGGCGTGCGCATGGCCTACATCGTGGAGAACAATGGTGTTTACGGTCTGACCAAAGGGCAGTTCTCCGCCACCGCCGATCGCGGCTCCAAAAGCAAGAAGGGCGTGGTCAACAGCGAAAGCCCGGTGGACCTGGTGGCACTGGCGCTGCAGTTGGGCGCGACCTACGTGGCACGCAGTTTTTCCGGCGACAAAGCCCAGCTGGTGCCCCTGATCAAGGGCGCCTTGTCCCATGGAGGTGCCGCGTTCATCGACATCATCAGTCCGTGTGTGACGTTCAACAACCACGGTGGCAGCACCAAGAGTTACGACTATGTGCGCGAGCACAATGATGCGGTCAGCCGTATCGACTTCATCACCACCGCCGACGAGATCACCACCCAGTACGCCCCGGGCGAGGCGGTGGATGTACGCCAGCATGACGGCAGCATCCTGCGTCTGCGCAAGCTGCACACCGA
Source organism: Curvibacter sp. T50 (assembly GCF_057219955.1). NCBI lineage: Bacteria > Pseudomonadati > Pseudomonadota > Betaproteobacteria > Burkholderiales > Comamonadaceae > Curvibacter > Curvibacter sp. T50. Next base: position 718,979 of record NZ_JBXVVU010000001.1, on the reverse strand, counting down.
CTACGACCCCACAAACCGGGTGTCCGCCATGGCCTACATGCAGGCGCATCAGGCGCGGGGCGAGATCGTGACCGGATTGCTGTATGTCGACCCGCTGGCGACCGATCTGCACACGGCGCTGAACACGTCGGACCAGCCGCTCAACTCCATGGACGCTGCGCGGCTATGCCCCGGCACGCCGGCGCTGGAGCGCATCAACGCCACTTTTCGCTGAGAGCCCCCCATTCGTTTCCGGAGCAACACCATGACCGAGCGGACCGTTTTCCAGTCCATGTCCCAAAAACACGTCCTCAGTCTGGCGGGCCATGCCACGATATGGGAGGCCGCCTGCCTGATGACCGGCGCCAACTGCGGCAGTGTGCTGATCGTCGAGCCACCGGGAAAGCTGCTGGGCATACTGACCGAGCGCGACCTGATGACGCGGGTGCTTGCCAAGGCGCTTAATCCGCAGACGACCATCGTTTCTTCGGTCATGACCGCCAATCCGATCTGCGTCGGACCGACTCTGCCGGTTTCCGAGGCGGTGCTGATCATGATCGAGCGGGGATTCCGGCACCTGCCGGTGATGGCCGAGGGGGGACGGCTCCTGGGGGTTTTCTCGGTTCGCGACGCTTTGCCCCGGGAAATCAACACGGCGGTGGAGCTTGCCGAGTTTCGCGAACAGGTCAACGACGCCCTGGGCTGAGCGTCCCCGTCGCCTGGGCCGTGGGTCAGCCGCCGCTTTCGGTCCGGTTCTTGCGTTCGCGGGCGCGTGCCAGCGCCGCTTCGATGACCTGTCGTTTCCGGTCGAGCACCTGGGGATCGGTGTGGTGGGAGTGGGCCGGCAGGTCGGCCAGCTTGGTTTCGGCCTCTTTGATGTGCCTTTCCAGTAGATACCCAGCGTTTTTGCGTGCTTTTTCGCTATGAAATTCGTATCGCTTGCGGGCGGTTTCCGCCTGGGTTGCTGACCAGGCGTCCCATCCGGTTCTGGTGCCACTGGCGGTCTCCAGCACGATGCAGTCGACCGGGCAGACCGGAATGCACAGTTCGCAACCGGTGCACCACCGTTCGATGACGGTGTGCATGCGTTTGTTGCTGCCGATGATGGCGTCGGTGGGGCAGGCGGTGATGCACAGCGTACAGCCGATGCACCAGTTCTCGTCGATCCACGCGACCGTTCGGGGCACTTCGACTCCGTTGTCCGGATTGAGCGCCACAACTGGCAGCCCGGTCACTTCTGCCAGCCGCCGGATGCCTTCGGCGCCACCGGGCGGGCATTGGTTGATCGCCGCTTCGCCTGCAGCGATGGCGCGTGCGTAGGCCAGACAATCCGGTAAACCGCAGCGGGTGCACTGCGTCTGCGGCAGCACGGCGTCAATGGCTCGGGCTCGCGCCTCCACGGCGTCGGGAGTTGACCCAGCCGCGACGCGATTTGCGGCCTCGTTGTCGCGGGCCGCTGCAGCTTGCTCGGGCAGGGCAGGGCCCACCGGCTTACTGGCCGCGGGTACCCTTGCGGGCCGGCCGGGGCGCAGCGGTGGCCGCTTTGGCCGGTGCCGGCGCGCTCTTGCGGGCGGCGGGCCGGCGAGCCGGAGCTTTTGCGGCGGTTTCGCTCACCGCGGCCTTGGGCGCGGGTTCTGCCAGTTCGACGACCGGCACAACGGCTTGCTCAAGAACCGGCTCGATCGCGAAGGAGGGGGTGTCGGCTTCGACGACTTTGACGCTGACGGCCGGCGTGTGCTCGATGATGAAGGCCTTGACCTGAGGGTAGACCATCTCGCGCCAGCGGCGGCCACTGAAAATGCCGTAGTGGCCGGCGCCCTTGACGCACAGGTGGTGGTGCTCTTTGCGCACGATGCCGGTACACAGATCGTGGGCAGCCTCCGTCTGGCCGGAGCCGGAGATATCGTCCAGTTCGCCTTCCACCGTCAGCAAGGCGGTGCCGGTGATGTCCTGCGGGCGGACCCGCTCGATCTTGCCTTCCGGCGAGCGAACGTCCCAGGTGCCATTGCACAGCTTGAACTCCTGGAACACCGTCCGAATGGTCTCCAGGTAGTAATCGGCGTCCATGTCGAGCACGGCGTTGTACTCGTCGTAGAACTTGCGGTGGGCTTCAGCGCTGGACTCGTCGCCTTTGATCAGGTCCTGGAAGTAGTCGTAATGACTGTTGGCATGGCGGTCCGGATTCATCGCGATGAACCCGGCGTGTTGCATGAAACCCGGATACACCCGGCGGCCAGCGCCAGGAAAGTTTGGCGGCACCCGGTAGATCACGTTGTTTTCGAACCAGCTGAAGCTGCGTTGCATGGCCAGGTTGTTGACGGCGGTCGGAGAGCGACGGGCGTCGATGGGACCTCCCATCATGGTCATCGACAAAGGCGTGGTTTCGCCGCGCGAGGCCATCAGCGACACCGCCGCCAGAACCGGCACCGTCGGCTGGCACACGCTCATCACATGGCAGTTGCCGTACTGGCGCTGCAGATGGCGAATGAACTCCTGCACGTAGTTGACATAGTCGTCGAGGTGGAATTCACCTTCGGACAGGGGCACTGTGCGGGCGTTTTTCCAGTCGGTGATGTAGACCTTGTGGTCTTTGAGCATGGTCTTTACGGTGTCGCGCAGCAGCGTGGCGTAGTGCCCCGACAGCGGCGCAACGATCAGGATCGGCGGCTGGACTTTCAGCCGCGCGAGGGTGTGCGGGTCGTCCGAGAAGCGCTTGAAGCGGCGCAGCTCACAGAACGGCTTGTCCACCTCAATGCGCTCATGGATCGCGACATCCACCCCGTCGACACTGACCGTGCGGATACCGAATTCGGGCTTCTCGTAGTCCTTGCCCAGCCGATGGATCAATGCATAGGCGGCGGCAATGCGCTGTGCCATCGGCATTTGGCCCAGGGGGCTGAGCGGATTGGCAAACAGCTTGGCGGTTGCCTGTGCCAGGTCGGTGAAGGGCTCCATCAGGGAGCGCTGGGTTTCATAGATCTGGTAGAGCATCGGGAACCACCTTTGTAAAAAATGCTGCGCTGCAATATAACACTTAACCCATGTCAAGTGTCGAGTGGATAACGACAGGCTTTCGCGCTGCTTTCACTATCCCGGAGGACAAGCCCGCGGGACGTTCCGGTGCCAGCGAACGCCCCCGTGTGCACTAAAAAAATGATAGCTGTAAGTGACCTTTTTACGCTGGGTATGGGGCGATTTCTTCATCAATCGGTGGAAGACGGCACCTGGCGGGTGCCGCCAGCCTTTACCTGGCGGTCAGATCACCTTGGCGACAGCCTGGCAGACGTAGTCGATGTTCTTGCTGTTCAGCGCCGCCACACACATGCGGCCGGTGTCGGTGCCGTACACACCGAACTCGCTGCGCAGGCGCACCATCTGGTCCTTGGACAGGCCCGAATAGCTGAACATGCCGCTCTGGGTGGTGATGAAGGACATGTCCTTGCTCACGCCGGCTGCCTTGAGGCCGTCCACCAGCTTCTGGCGCATGGCCTTGATGCGCACGCGCATTTCGGCCAGTTCACCTTCCCACTGGGCGCGCAGCTCGGGGTTGTTCAGCACCGCGGCCACGATGGCGCCGCCATGGGTGGGCGGGTTGGAGTAGTTGGTGCGGATGGCGATCTTCAGCTGGGAGAGCACACGATCGGTTTCTTCCTTGCTGCTGCCCACGACACTCAGGGCGCCGACACGCTCGCCGTACAGGCTGAAACTCTTTGAGAAGCTGGTGGACACAAAGATGTTCAGGCCCGCCGCCACGAACTTGCCGATCACGGCGCCATCTTCGGCGATGCCGTAGCCGAAGCCCTGATAGGCCATGTCCAGGAAGGCGGTGAGGTTGCGGGCCTTCACGGCGGCAATCACCTGATCCCACTGCGCGGGGGTGATGTCGTAGCCGGTGGGGTTGTGGCAGCAGGCGTGCAGCAGCACGATGGTGCCCTCGGCGGCCGCATTCAGCGCGGCCAGCATGCCGTCGAAGTTGATGCCGCCCAGGCCGCCGTTGGCGCTCTGGTCGAAGTAGGGGTAGGTGTCGACCGCGAAGCCGGCGTTGGTGAACAGGGCGCGGTGGTTTTCCCAGCTGGGGTCGGAGATCAGCACCGTGGCGTTGGGGCTGACCTTTTTCAGGAAATCGGCACCGATCTTCAGGCCGCCGGTGCCGCCGATGGCCTGCACGGTGGCCACGCGGCCGCTTTTGACCACGTCCGATTCCGCGCCGAACACCAGCCCCTTGACCGCGCTGTCATAGGCCGCGATGCCGTCGATCGGCAGATAGCCGCGCGCGGCGGGCTTGTCCATCATGGCCTTTTCCGCCGCCTGCACACACTGCAGCAGGGGCAGTTTGCCGTTGTCGTCGAAATACACCCCCACGCCGAGGTTGACCTTGTTGGGGTTGGTGTCGGCGGCGAATTGCTCGTTCAGACCCAGAATCGGGTCGCGGGGGGCCATTTCGACGGCAGAAAACAGAGACATGAAAGGTCCTTGGATGAATGGGTGTGTGGCAGGGTCGGCCCGGCTGCGTTAGGCTTTGCGGAAAACCCGCAATTTTAACGGGCCGCGTCGGCGGCCGCAGGGCTGACTCCATGCTTCCTATTCCCGCTGTCGATCCGGACACCCGCGAAACACCGGCATCAGGCCAGTTCATCCATTTTCCCGACTCGCCATTCGCGCTGTTTCAGCCGTATCCGCCTGCCGGCGATCAACCCGGTGCGATCGCCAAACTGGTCGAAGGTGTGCGCGACGGCGAAGTGTTCCAGACCCTTCTGGGGGTCACCGGGTCCGGAAAAACTTTCACGATGGCCAACGTCATCGCGCGCCTGGGCCGCCCGGCCATCGTGTTCGCGCCCAACAAAACCCTGGCCGCGCAGCTGTACAGCGAGTTCCGCGAGTTTTTCCCGAAGAACGCGGTGGAGTATTTCGTCAGTTATTACGACTATTACCAGCCCGAAGCCTATGTGCCCCAGCGCGACCTGTTCATTGAAAAGGACAGCGCCATCAATGAGCACATCGAGCAGATGCGCCTGTCCTGCACCAAAAGCATCATGGAACGGCGGGATGTGGTGATCGTCGCGACGGTGTCGGCCATTTACGGCATCGGTGAGCCCGAGAGTTACCACCGGATGATCATGACCATTCGCAAAGGTGATCGCATCGGTCAGCGAGACATCATTGCCCAGCTGATTCGCATGCAGTACCAGCGCAACGATCAGGATTTCGCCCGCGGGCGTTTCCGGGTGCGGGGCGACACCATCGACGTGTTTCCGGCCGAGCATTCCGAGCTGGCCCTGCGTATCGACCTGTTTGACGAGGAGGTGGACAGTCTGCAACTGTTCGATCCGCTGACCGGCCGCATCCGCCAGACTCTGGCGCGTTTTACCGTTTATCCGTCCAGCCACTATGTAACGCCCCGCGACAAGGTACTGGCAGCGGTGGAGACCATCAAGATCGAACTGGACCAGCGCCTGAAAGAACTGGTCGGCGCGGGCAAACTGGTCGAAGCGCAGCGGCTGGAGCAACGCACCCGGTTCGATCTGGAAATGCTCAGTGAACTGGGCCATTGCAAGGGCATCGAGAATTACACCCGCCACCTGTCCGGGGCGGCACCGGGTGAGCCGCCCGCGACCTTGACCGACTACCTGCCTGCGGACGCGATCATGTTCCTGGACGAAAGCCACCAGATGATCGGGCAGCTCAACGCCATGTACAACGGCGACCGCTCGCGCAAGACCACGCTGGTCGAATACGGCTTTCGCTTGCCCAGCGCGCTGGACAACCGGCCGCTGAAATTCGAGGAATTCGAGCGGCGCATGCGCCAGTGCATATTTGTCTCGGCGACACCCGCCGACTATGAAAAGCAGCATGCCGGCCAGGTCGTCGAGCAGGTGGTTCGACCGACCGGCCTGGTGGATCCGGCAGTAGAGGTGCGCCCGGCCATCCACCAGGTCGACGATGTGCTGCAGGAAATCCGCATTCGGGTCGAGCGGCAGGAGCGGGTGCTGATCACGACTCTGACCAAGCGTATGGCCGAGCAGTTGACCGACTATCTGGCCGAGAACGGCGTGCGTGTGCGCTACCTGCACTCGGACATCGATACGGTGGAACGTGTGGAAATCATCCGTGACCTGCGGCTGGGGGCTTTCGATGTGCTGGTCGGCATCAACCTGCTGCGTGAGGGGCTGGACATTCCAGAGGTTTCGCTGGTTGCCATCCTGGACGCGGACAAGGAAGGCTTTTTGCGCGCGGAGCGCAGCCTGATCCAGACCATCGGCCGGGCGGCGCGCAATCTGAACGGAACGGCCATTCTTTATGCCGATCGGGTGACCGATTCCATGAAGAAGGCCATCGGTGAAACGGAGCGCCGACGGGCCCGGCAACTGGCGTTCAATGAAGCCCATGGCGTGACCCCGCGCAGCATCGTCAAACAGGTGCGCGACCTGATTGACGGTGTTTATAGCCAAAAGGCGGGTAAGGAAGCCGCCCGGCAGGAACAGGCGGCGCTGGAGCGGGCGCGTGTCGAAGACATGAGCGAGAAGGAAATCGCCCGCGAAATCAAACGCCTGGAGAAGCAGATGCTGGCGTTTGCCCGGGATCTGGAGTTCGAAAAGGCCGCGGCCGTACGCGACCAGTTGGCGCATTTGCGCCAGCTCGCATTCGGCGCTGAAGGCCGTGATCTGCCTGCCGTCTGAACCGATCCACCCGCGGAACACCTGGGTTGAGGAACCGTTTGGGCGCGAAATGAACTGCTCAGTCTTTTACCCGAGCAATTCATTCGGAATTCTGGTATAGTCGAGTTAATTGCTCGGAAAAAGGGTGGCGCGTCGCGAAACCCCCAACCGGCAATCTCCCGGCGGCGTGTCCGTCCGATCTGTCCAGGCTTAGCGAGTCCAATCAGGAGTTAGCCATGCGTCTCACCACCAAAGGCCGGTTTGCCGTCACCGCGATGATCGATCTGGCGCTGCGGCAAAGCGCCGGCCCGGTCACCCTTGCTGCGATCAGCCAGCGTCAGCAAATTTCCCTGTCGTATCTTGAGCAGCTCTTCGGCAAGCTTCGCCGCCACGAGCTGGTCGAGTCCACCCGCGGTCCGGGCGGCGGGTACACCCTGGGCCGCAAAGCGGCCGAGATTTCTGTTGCCGACATCATCGTCTCGGTGGATGAGCCCATCGATGCGACCCACTGCGGCGGCAAGGAAAACTGCCAGGGCGACGGTGGCCGTTGTATGACCCATGAGCTGTGGGCGTCGCTGAACGAGCGGATGGTCGAATACCTCGACTCCGTGTCTTTGCAAAAGCTGGTGGATGACCAGCTGGCCAAAGGCGTCCGTGTGGAGGAAAAAACGGCAGTCAAGCGGGCGATTTCCAGTGTTCCGGTGGTCAAGCCCATCCGGGTCAACGCCCCGAATTCGGTCTTTGCCCTTGGCAACGTGTTCGCGAAATCCTGAGTTTGCTGCCCGGCGGTCGCTTTCGGCGCCCGGGCCGCGTTTTGTGCCGTTTGCCTGAACCCAACAGAAGCATGCAACCATGAGCCAGACACCCCATTTCCCCATTTACATGGACTATGGCGCCACCACGCCCTGCGATCCGCGCGTGGTTGACGCCATGATCCCGTGGTTGCGCGAACATTTCGGCAACCCGGCCTCGCGCAGCCACGCCTGGGGCTGGGAGGCCGAAAAAGCGGTGGAAACCGCCCGGGAGCAGGTGGCGGAACTGATCGGTGCCGACCCGCGCGAGATTGTCTGGACCTCTGGCGCCACCGAGTCGAACAACCTGGCGCTTAAGGGCGCCGCCCATTTTTACCAGGGCAAGGGCAAACACCTGATCACGGTGAAAACCGAACACAAGGCCGTGCTGGACACCATGCGTGAGCTGGAACGCCAGGGCTTTGACGTCACCTACCTGGATGTTCAGGACGACGGTCTGCTGAACCTGGACACCTTCCGGGCCGCGATCCGTCCCGACACCATCCTGGCCAGTGTCATGGCGGTCAACAATGAAATCGGCGTGATCCAGGACATGGTCGCGCTGGGCACGATCTGCCGTGAAAAGGGCGTGCTGTTCCATGTCGATGCCGCGCAGGCCACCGGCAAGATCGCCATCGACCTGAAAACCCTGCCGGTGGACCTGATGAGCCTGGCCTCGCACAAGACCTACGGCCCCAAGGGCATCGGTGCGCTGTATGTGCGCCGCAAGCCGCGTGTGCGGCTGGAAGCGCAGATGCACGGCGGCGGGCACGAACGCGGCATGCGCTCGGGCACCTTGCCGACGCACCAGTGCGTGGGCATGGGCGAAGCGTTCCGCCTGGCGCGCCTTGAAATGGAGCGCGACAACACCAAGGCCCGGGCCTTGCACCAGCGTCTGATCGACGGCCTCAAGGACATCGACCAGGTCTTCCTGAACGGCCACCCGACGCAGCGGGTGCCGCAGAACATCAACATGAGTTTCAACTTCGTCGAAGGCGAATCGCTCATCATGGGCATCAAGGGGCTGGCGGTGTCGTCCGGCTCGGCCTGCACCTCGGCCAGCCTGGAGCCCAGCTACGTGCTGCGGGCCCTGGGCCGCAGCGACGAGCTTGCGCACAGCAGCCTGCGCATGACCATCGGCCGCTGGACCACCGAAGAAGAAATCGACTACGCCGTCGACACCATCCGCCGCAACGTGGCCAAGCTGCGCGAGCTCAGCCCGCTGTGGGAGATGTACCAGGACGGTGTGGACCTGTCCACGATCCAGTGGGCGGCGCACTGACGCCGCCCCGAGACCCGAGCACACGAGGAACCCGAAATGGCCTATTCCGAAAAAGTCGTTGACCACTACGAAAACCCCCGCAACGTCGGCTCCTTTGACAAGGGCGACGAGTCCGTTGGCACCGGCATGGTGGGCGCGCCCGCCTGCGGTGATGTGATGAAGCTCCAGATCAAGGTCAATCCGAGCACCGGCGTCATCGAGGACGCACGCTTCAAGACCTACGGCTGCGGCTCCGCCATCGCGTCCAGTTCGCTGGTGACCGAATGGGTCAAGGGCAAGACGCTGGACGAAGCCGCCGCGCTCAAGAACAGCCAGATTGCCGAAGAGCTGGCGCTGCCGCCGGTCAAGATCCACTGTTCGATCCTGGCTGAGGACGCCATCAAGGCGGCAGTCGACGACTACAAGAAAAAGCACGCCAACTGATCCGGAATTCACCATGGCTGTTACCCTGACCGAGGCCGCCGCACGGCATGTGACCAAGTACCTGAGCCGCCGGGGCAAAGGCGTGGGTGTGCGACTGGGCGTCAAGACCACCGGTTGTTCCGGTCTGGCTTACAAACTCGAATATGTGGATGAAATCGCACCGGAAGACCAGGTATTCGAGGGCCACGGTGTCAAGGTTCTGATTGATCCCAAGAGCATGGCCTACCTGGATGGAACCGAACTGGACTTTGTCCGGGAAGGTCTGAACGAGGGATTCCGGTTCAACAATCCGAAAGAGCGCGATCGCTGCGGTTGCGGCGAAAGTTTTCGGGTCTGACGCGGCGTAGCACGGCATCGCCGCTGGCCGAACGCGGCGGCGGTTTTCTTCGACATGAACCTGCAAACCGACGATTTCGAGCTGTTTGGTGTGCCCCGCCGATTCGCACAGGAGCGGGCGGTACTGGAGTCACGCTGGAAAGAACTGCAACGCGAGGCGCACCCTGACCGATTTTCTGCCCAGGGTGCGGCAGCGCAGCGCGTGGCCTTGCAGTGGTCGGTTCGCATCAACGAAGCCTGGCAGCGGCTGAAAGACCCGCTGCGCCGGGCAGCTTACCTGTGTGAATTGCATGGCGCGCCGGTCCAGGCGGAAAGCAATACCGCCATGCCCCCCGCGTTTCTGATGCAACAGATGGCGTGGCGCGAAGCCCTCGAAGACGCCCGGGCGATCAGTGAACTTGACGACCTCGCCGCGGCTGTGTCCCGCGCCCGCCGTGAAGCGCTGCAGTCCTGCGAGCGCCTGATCGACGGCGCCGGCGACTACGCCGGCGCCGTCTCGCAGGTGCGTGCACTCATGTTCATCGAGCGCTTCGCTGTGGAAGTCGATGCCCGGCTGGACGCCCTGCAGGACACGCCACCCCCCGCGACGGCGCTTTCAGCCAAGCAGGGACAATAAGCGGTTCGACATCGCGACAACAAGAACAAAATCCCATGGCGCTTCTGCAGATTTCCGAACCCGGCCAATCTCCCGATCCTCACCAGCGACGAATTGCGGTGGGCATTGATCTGGGCACCACCCATTCCCTGGTCGCGGCGGTGCGCCACGGCACGGCAGAATGCCTGCCGGATGCCGCCGGGCGGGTGATCCTGCCGTCTGTCGTGCGGTATCTGGTGGGGGGAGGGCGCCAGATCGGGCTTGAGGCCCAGGACAACGCGGCGGCCGACCCGGAAAACACCATCGCGTCCGTCAAACGCTTCATGGGCCGCGGACTGGCCGACATCCCCGGGCGCGACAAACTGCCGTACCGATTTGTCGACCAGCCGGGGATGGTGGTGCTGGAGACCGTCGCGGGCCCGAAATCGCCGGTGGAAATCAGCGCGGAAATTCTCGCCACCCTGCGCTACCGGGCCGAGGACACCTTCAACGACGATCTGTACGGCGCGGTCATCACCGTACCGGCCTACTTCGACGATGCCCAGCGCCAGGCCACCAAGGACGCCGCCCAACTGGCCGGCCTGAACGTGCTGCGCCTGATCAACGAACCCACCGCCGCCGCCATTGCCTACGGGCTGGACAACGCCAGCGAGGGCATCTACGCCGTGTTCGACCTGGGCGGCGGCACCTTCGACATCTCCATCCTGCGCCTGACACGCGGCGTGTTCGAGGTCATCGCCACGGGCGGGGACTCGGCCCTCGGCGGCGACGACTACGACCGTGCGCTCGTCGACTGGCTGCTGGCCCAGACCGGGCTGGAAGCCTCGTCGGCAACCGACAAAACCCGCCTGAAAACCGCGGCCCGGGCGGCCAAAGAGGCCTTGACCACTACTGAATCAGTAGCATTCGATGTCCCTTTGACGCTGGGTATGGCCCAAAAAGTGCTCAAACGGTCCGATTTTGAGGCCGCAACGGCCCACCTGACGACCCGGTGCATGGGTGCGGTGCGCAAAACCCTGCGTGACGCCCGGCTGACCCGCGACGACATACAGGGGGTGGTGATGGTCGGGGGTTCGACCCGGATGCCCCAGATCCAGCAGGCGGTGGCCGACTTTTTCGGCCGCGCGCCACTGAATAACCTGAACCCGGACGAAGTGGTGGCGCTGGGCGCCGCCATCCAGGCCAACCAGCTGGCCGGCAACGACGCCGCGGGCGACCTGCTGCTGCTGGACGTGATTCCCCTGTCGCTGGGCATTGAAACCATGGGCGGCCTGGTGGAGCGCATCGTGCCGCGCAACCAGACCATTCCCACCGCCATGGCGCAGGACTTCACCACCTACAAGGACGGCCAGACCGCGCTGGCGCTGCACGTGGTGCAGGGTGAACGCGACCTGGTGGCCGACTGCCGCAGCCTGGCGCGCTTCGAGCTGCGCGGCATTCCGCCGATGGCGGCCGGCGCTGCGCGTATCCGCGTGACCTTCACCGTGGACGCCGATGGCCTGCTGAGCGTCAGCGCGAAAGAGCAGGGCAGTGGGGCAGAGGCACACATCGACGTCAAACCCTCCTACGGCCTTTCCGACGACCAGATCGCGACCATGCTGCAGGAAAGTTTCACCACCGCCGAGGCCGACATGGCAGCCCGAGCGCTGGCCGAAGCCCGGGTTGACGCCGACCGGATGCTCCTGGCGACCCGCAGCGCGCTGGAGGCGGACGGCGATTTGCTCGACGCCGATGACCGCGCCGCCATCGACGCCCTGATGCAGACCTTGCGCAATACGGCAGAGACCAGCACCGATGCCCAGGTCATTGAGGCCGCGACGACCGCGCTGGCCAAAGGCACCGAGGCCTTCGCCGCCGAACGCATGAACCACGGTATCCGCAAGGCGCTGGCTGGCCGTGCGGTTGACACCATCTGAGAGGCACTCCGCCCATGCCCGTGATCAAGATCCTTGCCCACACCGAGTTCTGTCCCCAGGGCGCCAGCCTCAACGTGCCGACAGGCACGTCGATCTGTGAGGCCTTGCTCGACAATGGCATTGCCATCGAGCACGCCTGCGACATGAGCTGCGCCTGCACCACCTGTCATGTCATTGTGCGGGAGGGTTACGCCAGCCTGAACCCGGCCGAGGAAGACGAGGACGACCTGCTGGACCGCGCCTGGGGCCTGGAACCGCAGTCGCGCCTGGCGTGCCAGGCCATCGTCGGCCGGCAGGATCTGGTGGTCGAGATCCCCCGGTACACGATCAACCATGCCCGTGAAAATCATTGAGCCCCAGGGGTGCCACGCATGACCCGACAGATTGTTCTGGATACCGAAACCACCGGCCTGTCGGCCGAGGGCGGCGACCGCATCATCGAAATCGGTTGTGTGGAACTGGTCAATCGGCGCCCGACCGGCAACAACCTGCACTTCTACCTCAACCCCGAGCGCGACAGCCACGAGGAGGCACTCAAGGTTCACGGCATCAGCAACGAATTTCTGCGCGACAAACCCAAGTTCGCGGAGGTCGCAGACGATATCCTGCGGTACGTCGAGGGGGCCGAAATCATCATCCACAACGCCGCCTTCGATGTGGCGTTTCTCGACAAGGAGCTGGAGCGGACCGGGCGGGCGGCGTTTTCACGGCATGTCGCGGAGGTTACCGACACACTGGCCATGGCCAAGGAACTGTTTCCGGGCAAACGCAACAGCCTGGACGCCCTGTGCTCCCGCCTGGGCGTCGACAACTCGGGTCGCACCTTGCACGGCGCCCTGCTCGATGCCGAACTGCTGGCCGAGGTCTACATCAACCTCACGCGCGGCCAGGATGCCCTGCTGATCGAGGCCGATGTGGCGGCACAGGGCGATGTTCGAGCCGTTGTGGCGGTGGATCTGCGCCGCTTTGACCTGCCGGTGCTGAGGGCCCACGACCAGGAAGTTCAGGCGCATGAAGGCGTCCTTGCCGAGCTGGACAAGGCCAGCGGCGGAAAAACCGTCTGGCGCGCCGTCACGGCCTGAAACCCTCTGTTTCTCTGGCATAATTTCGGTTTTCGTCGGTAGCCGTCCTCAAGGCGGCACAGACCGGGTGATTAGCTCAGCGGTAGAGCACTGCCTTCACACGGCAGGGGTCGCAGGTTCAAACCCTGCATCACCCACCACGTTCCATCAGGCAAATCAAGGACTTCGCAGCAATGCCTAGTCCTTTTTTGTTGGCCGGCCACTGCCGGGTTCTGTCGCCCCGAAACACCTGGCGGTTGCCCGCGCGCCTCAGTCCCGCGCCCGCTCGCTGGACCGCATCCAAGTGTACGTGACCCCGATTCCTATGGTGGCGCCCGTGGTCTGGCGCACCAGCGGGCTGTTCTTGTTGGCACTGCCCGCGACGGAGTCGATGCGGGCAAAGCCGAACAATCGCCAGTCGGGCGTGAGACTGCGCGATACCGAGGTCGCCAACCGCCAGCCCACCAGACCGCTTTGCGCAGTGTAGGCGGGGCGCGCCAGCGTGGCCTCGGCCGCCGAAACCTCATAGAAAGTCCTGGCCAGTTTGCGGTCGGCCACGATGGCGCCGATGCTCGCGCTGTAGCGCCAGCCCCCCTGCGACCGTCGGTCATACACCAGTTCAGGTTCGAACGACAGGCCACGGTGCGCAAAGCTGTCGCTGATGTCAAATACCGCGCGGAGCGGCAATTCGGCCCGCAAGCTGCCGCCGGCAGGTCCGGCACCCAGGTTCCATTTCAGGCGGGGCCCCAACTCGACCAGTGTTCCCAGGTCCTTCATGCCCTGGCGTGCATCGATGCGGTCGCTGTTGCTGCCAAACGAACCTGCAAAGCCCACGTCCAGCTCGAAATCCCTGGTCTTGAAGGCCCGCAGTCCCACCGTGTCGCGATCGGCGCGCAACACCTCGCCCCGGTACACAAAGTACGGCAGCGCCAGGGCACGGTTGACACGCTGGTCCGACCCCGGGTAGGCCTGCTGGGATACCCCGAGCGCAAAGCCCCCGACTTCCCACAAAGGCTGACCCGCCGGCGCCTGCGCCAGCACCGCACCGCTGGATGCGGCAAGAACCAGCCCGGCCACGCTTGCAGCAGACGGGGAAAGGGTGAAGCAGTGGGAAGCAGGTTTCATGAGGCGGCTCGCGAAAATAGGAGGAAACGAGGTGACAGGGCGCCGTGGCGGGCTGGCCCCCGGCAGCAATGCGCAGACGCGTCAAGCCGTCGAACGGCCGCGCCCGGATTCATTCGACCTCGAGCATGATTTCGTTGCGACGAACCATGGGCAGGGTCCAGGGCGGGTTGTACCGCGCCAGTTGGGGACTGCCGATGACTTTGATGTTGCGCCCCGCCAGCCACGCCAACAGTTCGTCGGTGCGCTGTTGGATGCCTGCTTCGGTATTGAAGCCCGAGTAGCTCAGCACGGCCCATGTCTTGGCGGGCACTTCACGCAGCTGCACGGCGGGGTTGTTGGGCTTGGGCAGGCTCGCCAGGGTGTAGGCGCTGGGCATCACAAAATGAACCCGCCACCGGTTGGCCCCTTGCATTGCCGGCAACTGGGTACCCGTCTGCAGGGCGCCAGCGAGCGGTTCCATCGCCACAGGCGCCGTCATGGCGATCTTCTGGGACGCGGGTTTTGCCGGCGCAGGGACAGGCTCCATCGTGACCGGCACGGTCATGGAAATTTTTTCAGCCCTCTGGACAGCGGCCTGGCCGGCTGCGACGTTGTTGCCGAAGATGTAGTCTGCGATCGCGCGAAAGCCTTTGCCGGATGCCGCATCCATGTCGCCCTCCACGAACGTTTCGGCCACGATGAAGGGCGCGTATCGGCGCAGCTCGATGTGTCCGTGTCGCGAGAGGGTTTCGAACTTCGGCTCTTCGGTGGCCATGGCGGGGCTCCCGGACAGACCCAGTGCCAGAACGGCGACGACCGGGAGGTGGTGTTTCATGAAGTTGGTTCTCATTGTCCGGCTCGCGGCGGCATCGCTGCGTTGGCCGCTGAGCTCGGTGTCGGCTCATCAGGCGCCGTTGACGGGGCAACGAATACCGGTGGGCACATTTTTTCGCCATCCCATTGCTGGCCGCACCAGCACCGCCCCTCGCTGTCAATGATGCAGGTTCCGGTGCCGCAGCAGCGCGCGTCGTCTTGCATGGGGTCTCCGTCGCCGCGCTGCGCCGTCAACGGCCCGAGTCGTTTTGAGGCATGGAGCGCGCGTCGGGCGTTCTGGCTGCTTTTTGCGCCAGGACAACGAAGGTGCTCGCCAGCATGGCAACGGCCAGTGTGACCGACCCGAGAGCGGCGACCCCGTACTTGGAGTCAAACAGCATCGAAAGTACTTCCATGACTATCTCCTTGACTGACAATGGTTTAGCCTGCTTTCTTCCCCCGGTGCATCCCTGCGAATACCGGGCGAGAAAGGATTCAGGCGCCGAACGCTCCACCCGGAGCATCAGTCCTGTGGCCAGGGCTGAGTCCGTGGTTCACTTGCCCATCGTGAGCCGCAGGTCCACGTTGAATCAAGTGAGAGTGGATTATTAGACTTATCGGTAACCACATGAACCATGGAGTATTTCAACAGTACGATCAGTGTGGAAATAAACCCGAAAATACGTCCCCGATTCACGACGTTGCCACTCGGCACGCGGTGGCATGCAGCCGAACGCCGGGCTGCGGTGCGCGGCCTGGAAAGTGAAAAAATCAGGTGAGCGGGTCGGCCAGCGGGCGGGCGGGCTGGCGGACTGGCGGGTTCAGCGGCGGGGCGTGTTGGCCTCGTCGCCGACAACGCGGCGGGCGCCGTTGAAGCGCGTATTCCAGTAGGCGATCCGCATGTCCTCGACGCGGACTTTCTCACCGGCACGCGGGGCGTGGATGAACTTGCCGTCGCCAACATAGATGCCCACATGGCTGAAGGCGCGGCGCATAGTGTTGAAGAACACCAGGTCGCCCGGACGCAGATCCTGCCGGTCGATGTTCTGGGTGGCGGCGGCCTGCTCGGCAGCACGGCGCGGCAGCACCAGGCCGATGGTCTGTTCATAGACCGAGCGGACGAAGCCGCTGCAGTCAAAGCCGGTTTCTGCCGAATCCCCGCCGCGGCGGTAGGGCACCCCCAGAAAACCCATGGCGTGCCCGACCAGGGTAGACGCGTGTTCACCGACCACCTGACGCACATCGTCCAGTCGCTCGGAGATCTGGGTTACCACGCTGCGGTCCGGCAACAGGCTCGCCAGCCGGTCATCGCGATCGTCTGGCGCAGCCCAAGCGTTCAGGCACAGGCACAGGCAACAGCTCAGAAGGGTGGTGGATCGCAGCACAGGCGGGAGTGTACGGAGCTTGAATCTCGAAAACAAGTTAACTTTCGAACTTAACCTGTTGATTCGTATTGTGTTGGTGTTAATACTTAGTGACTATTGTAGTCTTTCGGACCGACCAGTCCGAAACATGACATCGACGTAGCGGGCTTTTTGTTAGGCTGCGAGGGTTCTCCTCCGTCAAAAAGGCACCCCATGTTCCAGGCCCTGCTGCTCGAAAAGTCCGACACCTTCACCGCCCGCGTCCAGCCGGTGGACGAATCCGCCCTGCCGGCGGGTGATGTCACCGTGCGGGTGGACTGGTCCTGCCTGAATTACAAGGACGGCCTGGCCATCACCAACAAAGGCCCTGTGGTGCGCCAGTGGCCGATGGTCGCGGGCATCGACGGCGCCGGCGTGGTGCTCGAATCCAGCCACCCCGGCTGGCAGCCGGGCGACGCCTTCGTGCACAACGGCTGGGGCGTGGGCGAAACGCACTGGGGCTGCCTGGCCGAGAAAGCCCGCCTCAAGGGTGACTGGCTGGTCAAGCTGCCCGCCGCCTTCACCGCCCGCCAGGCCATGGCCATCGGCACGGCGGGCTACACCGCCATGCTGTGTGTGATGGCGCTGGAAGACCACGGCGTGAAGCCCGGCGCGGGCGAGGTGCTGGTCACCGGCGCCACTGGCGGCGTGGGCAGCGTGGCCGTGGCCCTGCTGGGGCGGCTGGGCTACACGGTGTTCGCGGCCACCGGCAAGGCGGCAGAGGGGGATTACCTGAGACACCTGGGCGCCAGCGCCGTGATCGACCGCGCCGAACTCGCCGCGCCCGGCAAACCGTTCCAGAAGGAGCGCTGGGCCGGCGTGGTGGACGCGGTGGGCTCGCACACGCTGGCCAACGCGCTGGCGCAGACGCGCTACGGCGGGGTCGTCGCCGCCTGCGGCCTGGCCCAGGGCGCAGATCTCCCCACCACGGTGATGCCGTTCATCCTGCGCGGCGTGACGCTGGCGGGGGTCGATTCGGTGATGGCGCCCCTGGCCAGGCGCCAGCGGGCCTGGGACCGCCTGGCGCGCGACCTCGACCCGGCGCTGCTCGACACCATGATCGAGGAAGTGCCGCTGTCCGGCGCCATCGACAAGGCCCACGCGCTGATGGCCGGTCAGGTGCGCGGGCGGGTGGTGGTGCGCATCGGCGGCTGATTCACCCTGCTTTCAGCCGCTTTCTGGACCGGAGCGGCCGTTTCCCGCTGGGCGGGCAGGGACCCCGGGCCGGGCAGGTGGCCTGTGGCACACTCCCGCGCTTTGCCTGAACCCGACGCCTTTCTCCATGCAGAAGATCCTTTCGCAAATCGCGGGTGAAATCCGCGTGTCTGTCCAGCAGGTGCAGGCGGCCGTCACGCTGCTGGATGGCGGCGCCACCGTGCCCTTCATCGCCCGCTACCGCAAAGAGGCCACAGGCGGCCTGGACGACGTGCAGCTGCGCGAGCTGGATTACCGCCTGGGCTACCTGCGCGAGCTGGAAGAGCGCCGCGCCGCCATCCTCAAAAGCATCGACGAGCAGGGCAAGCTCACGCCCGAGCTGCGCGCCGCCATCGAGGCCGCGCCCACCAAGCAGGAGCTGGAAGACCTGTACCTGCCCTACAAACCCAAGCGCCGCACCAAGGGCATGATCGCCCGCGAAGCCGGCATCGAACCCCTGGCCGACCGCCTGTGGGCCGACCCCACGCTGAACCCCGCCGAGGAAGCCGCCGCCTTCACCACCCCCGCCGGCAGCGTGGAAGGTGCGGACTTTTCCACCGTGCCCGCCGTGCTGGACGGTGTGCGCGACATCCTGTCCGAACGCTGGGCCGAAGACGCCGCGCTGGTGCAGCAGCTGCGCGAATGGCTGTGGGCCGAGGGCCTGCTGCGCAGCACGCTGGCCGCCGGCAAGGATGAAAACCACCCCGACGTGGCCAAGTTCCGCGACTATTTTGACTACGACGAGCCCATCGGCCGCGTGCCCTCGCACCGGGCGCTGGCGGTGTTTCGTGGCCGGGCGCTGGAAATCCTGGACGTCAAGCTGGTGCTGCCCGAGCCGCCGGAGGCGCCGGCTGCCACCGGCACCGCCCGAACGGTGGTCGTGCCCTCACTGGCCGAAGGCCGCATCGCGCTGCACCTGGGCTGGAGCCACCAGGGCCGCGCCGCCGACGACCTGCTGCGCAAGTGCGTGGCCTGGACCTGGCGCGTCAAGCTGAGCCTGTCCACCGAGCGCGACCTGTTCACCCGCCTGCGCGAAGACGCGGAGAAGGTGGCGATCAAGGTCTTTGCCGACAACCTGCGCGACCTGCTGCTGGCCGCGCCGGCCGGCCCCAAGGCCGTCATGGGGCTGGACCCCGGCATCCGCACCGGCGTGAAAGTGGCGGTGGTGGACGCCACCGGCAAGCTGGTGGACACCGCCACCGTCTTCCCGCACGAACCCCGCAAAGACTGGGACGGCGCGCTGCACACCCTGGCCAAGCTGTGTGAAAAGCACCAGGTGGCGCTGATCGCCATCGGCAACGGCACCGCCAGCCGCGAAACCGACCGCCTGGCCGCCGATTTGCTGAAATTGATGCAAAAAGCGGCCATACCCAGCGCGGAATGGTCACCAGCCGCTATTCAAAAGATAGTGGTCAGCGAAGCGGGCGCCTCGGTCTATTCCGCCAGCGAATACGCCTCCCAGGAGCTGCCCGACGTGGACGTCAGCCTGCGCGGCGCCGCCAGCATTGCCCGGCGCCTGCAAGACCCGCTGGCCGAGCTGGTCAAGATCGACCCCAAATCCATCGGCGTGGGCCAGTACCAGCACGACGTGAACCAGGGCGAACTAGCCCGCACGCTGGACGCGGTGGTGGAAGACTGTGTGAACGGCGTCGGTGTGGACCTCAACACCGCCAGCGTGCCGCTGCTGACCCGGGTGTCAGGCCTGTCGGGCAGCGTGGCGCGCGCCGTGGTGCGCTGGCGCGAGGCGCACGGCGCGTTTCGCAGCCGCAAGCAACTGCTCGACGTGGCCGGCCTGGGCGCCAAGACCTTCGAGCAGAGCGCGGGCTTTTTGCGTATCCGCGGCGGCGACAACCCGCTGGACATGACCGGCGTGCACCCCGAAACCTACCCGGTGGTGGAGCAGATCATCACCGCCACCGGCAAACCCGTGGCCGAGCTGATGGGCCGCGCCGAGATGCTGAAAGCCCTCAGGCCTGAGCTGTTTGCCAATGAAAGGTTTGGCGTCATCACGGTGAAAGACATCCTGGGCGAGCTGGAAAAGCCCGGCCGCGACCCGCGCCCGGACTTCAAGGTGGCGCGCTTCAACGAGGGCGTGGAAGACATCCGCGACCTGCAGCCCGGCATGATTCTGGAGGGCACGGTCAGCAACGTGGCGGCCTTTGGCGCCTTTGTGGACCTGGGCGTGCACCAGGACGGGCTGGTGCACGTCAGCCAGCTCAGCCACAAATTCACCACGGACGCGCGCGAAGTCGTCAAGACCGGCGACATCGTGAAGGTGCGCGTGGTTGAGGTGGACGTGGACCGCAAGCGCATTGGCCTGAGCATGAAGCTGGGCGAGGCGCCCCCACGCCGGGACGGTCCGCGTGACAACCGGTTCGAAGGGGCGGGGCGCGGCCAGCGGGCGCCCCATCGCGGCGCACCGGCGCCAGCAGCATCCACCGCCATGGCCTCGGCCTTTGCCAAGCTGCGCCAGCCCGGGCGTTGATCAATCCTGGTTTGATAGCGGCTGGTGACCATTCCACGCCGGGATCGTGCCAAAAACATCCATAAAATGTGATTCCAGCGCTACCATGAGGCCATGAAAGCCCTGCGCATCCATGCCGGCCCCGCCGCCCGGCGCCACATCGAGCAACACGGCCTGCGCCCGCAGGACATCGGCGTGATCCCCGGCGCCGCCGGCGGCCCCAAGGGCCTGATCCTCGGCCCGCTGGACCGCTTTCTGTTCGGCCACTGGCTGCCGCAGAGCAGCCAGCCGGTGCATCTGGTGGGCGGCTCCATCGGCGCCTGGCGCATGGCCACCGCCTGCCTGATAGAGCCGGTGGCCGCCTTCCACCGGCTGGAGCACGACTACATCCACCAGCACTACGAGCTGCTGCCCGGCCAGAAGCGCCCCACGGCCGACTTCGTGAGCGAGCGCTTTGGCGACAGCCTGCAAGCCTTCTACGGCGGGCGCATTGGCGAGGTGCTGAACCACCCGCGCTACCGCCTGCACATCGTCACCTCGCGCGGGCGCCATGTGCTGGCGCGCGAGCACGGCCTGCGCACACCGCTGGGCTATGCCGGCGCCTTCTTCACCAACGCCGTGCGCCGCAAGGCCATGGGCGCCTGGCTGGAGCGGGTGGTGTTTTCATCCGCAGGCGCGGCGCTGCCCTTTGCCACGCAGGACTACCGCACGCGGCAAATCGACCTGACCGAGGCCAACTTCATGCCCGCGCTGCAGGCCAGCTGCTCCATCCCGTTTGTGCTGCGCGCCGTGCACGACGTCCCCGGCGCGCCGCCCGGCGCCTATTGGGACGGCGGCATCACCGACTACCACCTGCACCTGGATTACCGGGAGGCGGCGGGGCAGGGCGGCGCCGGCCTGGTGCTGTACCCGCACTTTCAGCAGGCCGTGGTGCCCGGCTGGCTGGACAAAGCCCTCAAATGGCGCCACGGCGCCACCCCATTCCTCGACACCACTATCGTGCTCGCCCCCGACCCCGCCTGGGTGGCCACGCTGCCGAACCGCAAACTGCCCGACCGCACCGATTTCACCCGCTACGGCAACGACCTGGCGGCGCGGGTGAAGGCGTGGAACGCGGCCACCTCAGCCGCGAAGCAACTGGCGGAGGAGTTTGGGGAGTGGGTGGAGAGGGGGGATTTGGGGCGGGTGGAGACGTTGTGATGGCCGGATTGCGGAGGGGCGTCGCAATGAAATCGGTGCGTCAACTCCGCGATAAAGCGGCGCAGCGCGGCCGGGTCACTTCACTGATAGTGGGCAAGTCCCAATCTGCCTTGGTTGACAAACGAACGTTTTCGGTTGACAATAATTAAAAGAAAGGTTGACAAATGACCAAGGTACGCGCTGGTGGAGAGCCTGTGCGCAAGTTCTTGATTGACAACATGGATGCCCATGCTTCGGACATCGTGAAAGTCGCAAGCGAGAAATTTGGCTGCACCAGGCAAGCGGTTCACAAGCACCTGAAACGGCTGGTTGACGAGGGCGCCGTTCAAGTTGCCGGGAACACGCGCAGCAAGCGGTACAGCCTGGCGCCACTGCTTGAATGG
The DNA here is from genome assembly GCF_057219955.1 of Curvibacter sp. T50. NCBI lineage: Bacteria > Pseudomonadati > Pseudomonadota > Betaproteobacteria > Burkholderiales > Comamonadaceae > Curvibacter > Curvibacter sp. T50. The sequence continues at coordinate 697,379 of NZ_JBXVVU010000001.1, read as the reverse complement.
ACGCGCGAGTATTCGGTCAGTCCGGACTTGGCCGAAGACACGGTCTGGCGGACCGATGTTGCCCCATTGCTAGGGAAACTCCCCGAAAACGTTCTCAACATCTGGCATTACGGCTTCACCGAGATGTTCAACAACGTGATCGATCACTCGGGGGCGTCAGCAGTGACTGTGTCTGTCCGAAAGACGTCGGCCACCACGAGAATCGAGATATTCGACAACGGAGTCGGCATCTTCAAGAAGATTCAGGCGGCGCTGAATCTCGTGGATGAACGGCATTCCGTACTGGAACTGGCCAAAGGCAAGTTCACGACCGATCCGGCAAATCATTCGGGCGAAGGAATTTTCTTTTCGTCCCGGATGTTCGATGAATTTGACATTCTTTCGGGCGGCGTCTACTTCGCGCACGAGTTTGACAAGAAAGAAGACTGGATTTTGCAGCGCAGCAGACCCAGCGGCGGCACGCTCGTGACCATGGTTCTGCACAATCACACGGCGCGAACAACCAAGAAGGTGTTTGACAAGTTCTCTTCGGGTGACGACTACGGTTTCAATACGACCGTGGTGCCGGTCAAGCTGATGCGGTACGGGGATGACAACCTGGTGTCGCGGTCTCAGGCGAAGCGACTCTTGGCGCGGGTCGATCGATTCAAAGTTGTGATGCTGGACTTTTCTGGCGTGGCATCCATTGGTCAGGCGTTCGCCGACGAAGTGTTTCGGGTCTTCAGGGCCAAACATCCGGAAGTGCAGTTGCTTCCTGTCCATGCGTCGTCCGAGGTCCGCCGAATGATCTCGCGCGCCGAGGCATTGGCTTCGGAGTCGCGTGACGTGTAGGGTTGCCGCATTGTGAGGGTCATGGCGGACCAGACCAGCCGCCATTCGCTACTGATTCAATAGCTGAAAGCGACCTTTTTACGCTGGGCGGTCTCAAGTCTGAAGTGCAACATCCGACAGCATTAATAAATGACTGAGGTGGATTGTTGATCGCTTGCGATCCCCCTTTCAGCCGTGTCATTCCCGGATGCCTCGCTGTCATGGTTGCGGTCACGCTTGTTACGGTGAAATTCTCGCGGCGATTTCGAGCGCGCGCTTGGCGCCATTTTTCGTGAACATACCTTGATTCACCTTTTTTCGAATTTCCAACGCGACGGCTTTATTTGCCATGGCTGTAAATTCTCGGGACATTTTTAGCAAAGGTTCCATGCTATCCATCAAGGCCTTCTCCTGTTCGGTACCTTTCCCGGAACTGCGATGGGTCTGAAACGAGGTTGAGCCTATATTTACCATTTCAGCTGCAATAAGCAATATTTCTGCTGTCGCGTCTAGACTGTCCAAATACTCATCTTCGTAGTTTGCTCGGTCCTTCTTGAAAGCTTCTTCATATCGTCCAGCTAATGGTTGCAACAGTCTTGGCAAATCCGGAATATTTTCACCGCGCTTTTTCGAAGCAAAATATTCGGTCAGTGCTGCTTTTACCCGTGCTGGCGTAAGCAGTGATTGAAGATGCAATCCTCTTTCCCCATCAGAGTATCGAATGACCTGATGCGGATTGCGAGCTTGATGATGTTCGTGAAGGTAATAGTCTGCTATATAGTTGAAATAGGGTTCCGCTGCATGGGATTGGTGAAAAAATATCGACAATGATATTATTATATATGTACGAATAATTTTCCAGGTCATGATGGAATTGAATCAAGAATAGAAAGTTTTTAACGCTACAGCTGGGGCATTCAGCTGTGTAGATTGAAGAAGCGGTGAATTCGTGACCTTGGCATTGTGCGTGAAAAAACGTCAGTCGTTGCGGAAAACGAATTGAATAATGTTTGGCCGAAAAAGCAGTGGCTCAGGATTCGCCATTGGAAATTCTGACGGCAGCGAACGCCAGTGTGTGTAAATGACATTGAGGAGTGACTTGCCTTTCGCGTCTGCCAAACTACGCGACTCATCAAGACGTTTGAATACGGCGATGGATTTTGAGCCAGTTTGAGATTGTGAGAACGGATGGTTTGAAGAGTACATGGGGTATACTTTTGGGCAATACTTCAATTCTTCGCACAGGGCAAGATATTGCTTTCCCTGAAAAGAACGCGGATCTGGAGGATCGCGCAGTTCTGGATCAAAAGCCGTCCTTGCCCACCAGAGTAATTTGTCACCATCGTCCGGACTCGCCGCCATGAGTTGTGTCCATCGGGCACCATAGATCAACCGCTTCTCTGCAATTTCTCTGGCGATCTCCGGATTCGGAATGCTCGCAATGCTTGGTGCGCAGGCTGATGGCGATACCTCAAGCTGAAATTCCGCGGCTTTCAAAATCAAGATGGGAATCGGAAGGTTGACGATCGGCACGACTTCTCTTCCGTCCTGAATTACCCGAATCTGGCATTCGATCTGCGCCAGACAGGTGAGTGGTACGAAAACCAATGCAGTGAACAGGGCAAGTTTCGACGTGGTCGCCGCGAGTAACGGTATTTTGTGCACGGGATTTTCCGAAGTGAGAGGTTCAACCCAACCTGTAACGCCACTGAAGCTGGGAAAGAATGGGAGCGCGGAGCATTTTTTCTGACGAAACCGACGGAAACGTTGTCCTACATCAATCGATTATTCGCCGGGGCCAAAAGTCTAATGGCCTTGGCTGTGCGCCCGACCTCGGGCGGCCGCCACAGGAGCCAGCGGTTCAACCACCCGGACACCCTCGAATGCCCTTTTTAGAGGTTTTGGGAACTTTTCGGCTCATACCCATCGGAAAAAGGTCGTTTCCAGCTATCAAATTAGGACTTTGTGCTCACGGGCCACGGGCGGGATTCAGCAGCCGATTCGCCTCACAGACTCTCCCGCAACATCCCCCGGTACTCCTCCGCACTCGCCAGCCGCGGGTTGGTCTTGTGGCAGTGGTCGGCCAGGGCGCCGGTGATCACGGCGTCGAACAGGTCCTCGGTCACGCCCACCGCCGCCAGGCCGCTGGGCAGGCCCAGGCGGGCGTTCAGCGCGCGGATGGCGTCGGGGATGTCGTCGCCACGGGCCAGGCCCATGGCCTGGGCCATGCGGTCCAGGCGGCGCTCTTTCTGCACCGATTCGGCCGTGGCGTTGAAGCGGATCACGGCCGGCAGGAAGAGGGCGTTCAGCGTGCCGTGGTGCAGGCGCGGGTTCACGCCGCCCAGGCTGTGGCTCAAGGAGTGCACGCAGCCCAGGCCTTTCTGGAAGGCCATGGCGCCCTGCATGCTGGCGCTCATCATGTTCAGGCGGGCTTCGCGGTCCTGGCCGTCGCGGGTGGCGCGCTCGATGTGCGCCCAGCCGCGGGCCAGGCCGTCCAGCGCGATGCCGTCGGCCGGCGGGTTGAAGGGCGCGGCCATGAAGGTTTCCATGCAGTGGGCGATGGCGTCCATGCCGGTGGCGGCCGTCAGCAGCGGCGGCAGGCCCAGCGTGAGGCCGGGGTCGCAGATGGCGGTCTTGGGCAGCAGGTGCCAGCTGTGAAAACCCAGCTTGCGGCCGTCATCCACGATGACGATGGCGCCGCGCGCCACTTCGCTGCCGGTGCCGGCGGTGGTGGGCACGGCAATCAGCGGGGCCACGCGCTCGGTGATCCTGGGCGAGCCGCCTTCGATGGTGGCGTAGGTTTTCAGGGGGCCTTCGTGCGTGGCGGCAATGGCCACGCCCTTGGCGCAGTCAATGGCCGAGCCGCCGCCCACGGCGATCAGGCCGTCGCAGCCCTGGGTGCGGTAGACCTCGGCGGCGGCGCGCACGGCGGCTTCGGTGGGGTTGGAGGGGGTCTGGTCGTACACGGCCACGCTCAATCCGGGCAGGGCGTCCAGCGCCTGCTGCAGGATGCCGACGGCTTTGACGCCGGGGTCGGTCACGATCAGCGGGCGGCGGATGCCCACGCGCTCGCACTCGGCGGCCAGCAGGTTGATGGCGCCAAAGTCGATCTGGATCTGGGTCAGGTAGTAGATGAAAGCCATGGGGTTTGTCTCCGGGTTGCCCTGTACGATGCCAAGCCTTCACTGTAATCAGAACCCGGCCCGTCATGAGTCACCACCGCAACCCGCGCGCCTTGCTCACGCCCCTGATGCGCGGCGTGCTCGACCGCATCGAGCGCGCCGGCCGCCCGCCGCTGCACGCGCTCACGCCCGCGCAGGCCCGCGCCGCCTACGAAGCCAGCGCCGGTGTGCTGGAACTGGCCCCACACAAGCTGCCCCGGGTTGAAGACCTGCACATCCCCGCGCGGGACGGCCACGCCATTCCGGCCCGCTTGTATGCCCCGCACGCCGAGGCGGGCGCCGCGCTGCCGGTGCTGATGTATTGCCACGGCGGCGGCTTCACGGTGGGCAGCGTCGCCACCCATGATGTGTTGTGCCGCCACCTGGCGCACCTGGCGCATTGCGCTGTGCTTTCGGTGGACTACCGCCTGGCGCCGGAGCATCCGTTTCCCACCGCCGTGTTCGACGCCTGGGACAGCCTGGCCTGGCTGCGCGCGCAGGCCGCCGCGCTGGGGCTGGACGGCACGCGCCTGGCCGTGGGCGGCGACAGCGCCGGCGGCACGCTGGCGGCGGTGTGCGCCCTCCAGGCGCGCGATGCGGGCTGGCCGCTGGCGCTGCAGCTGCTGTTCTACCCCGGCACCTGCGCCCGGCAGGACACGGCCTCGCACCACACCTTCCGCCACGGCTTTTTGCTGGAAGAGGCGCACATCCGCTACTTTTTCAGCCAGTACCTGCAGCGCCCCACCGACCATGCCGACTGGCGCTTTGCCCCGCTGGATGGCGTGGACGAGGCCGGCCAGGTCCGCGAACTGGACGGCGTGGCCCCGGCCTGGATCGGCCTGGCCGAGTGCGACCCGCTGACCGACGAAGGCGTCGCCTACGCCGACCGCCTGCGCGCCGCCGGTGTGCCGGTGGACCTGGAGATCTACCGCGGTGTGGTGCACGGCTTCATCAACCTGGGCCGCGCCATCCCCGAGGCGCTGACGGCGCATGCCGACGCGGCGCGGGCGCTGCGCCACGCGCTGGGTACCCAGCCCGCCACCCCCCATGCGCGAAAACACCATTGAAAGGACGACTGGCATGACCGCAAATCCTGAGGCCGCTGGTTCGGCAGCAGCACCCACTGTGCAATCCGCCGGCGCCACGCGGAATGCCGCAGCGGGCCGGGTGCGCTGCGGGAGCTGGGGTGAGTTGCAAGCGCCCGCAGCCCAGGTTCGGCGGGCGGTGTTTGTGCAGGAGCAACAGATCGCCGAGGAACTGGAATGGGATGAGGCCGATCAGCCGGCCCTGCATGTGGTGGTGTTTTCGGAACAAGGTGACGCGGTGGGCACCGGCCGGCTGCTGGCACCGGAGCCCGGTGTGGCGCAGATCGGTCGCCTGGCGGTGTTGCGGCCGGCGCGGCGCACCGGAATCGGGGCCTTGCTGGTGCGCACCCTGATGGAGCAGGCGCGCCAACGTGGCGACCGGCGGGTGATTCTGAACGCCCAGTGCGCGGCGATCCCGTTTTATGTGGCCTTGGGTTTTCAGGCGAACGGCGAAATTTTTCAGGAGGCGGGCATAGACCATGTGCAAATGTCCGCGCCCTTGTGACCTCGGCGGGCGGTCTTGAGCGCTCGGCCGGGAAATAGCCCCGGACTGCGGCGACAATAGGCGGTTTGCCAGACCGGGCATCGTGACCGGCCTGGCCTGTTTTGCAGTCGACGCAGCACATCGAGCATCCCATGGCGAAAAAGAAACGTACCGGCCCAGGCCCGACTCCGCCGGCCCCCCGCAACACCGCACCGGTGGCGACAACGGCACCCGCGGGCGCTGCTGCAGCCGCGTCTGCGGTGGCGGCGGGCGCTGGCGCGAATGCCAACGGCAGCGGCAACGGCAACGGACGGGGGCAGTCCGATCGCACCAGCCGGCCCGTTGCCCGGCCGGTGGTCGGGCCTTTGCCAAACGAAATCACCCGGGGCGACTGGACGGCGTTCATCCTCGGCATGATGATGTTCCTGGCGCCAGCCATCGGCGTACCGCACGAGGAGATGCTGCAGGACACCCTCAAGTCCATTGTGGTGTCGTTTGCCGCGCTGGGTGGGGCCCTGCTGTTTTTCTGGCAGCAACGCAACCGCCGCGATGCCGTGCGCTGGCACGCCCTGATGTGGTTGCCGCTGATGCTGATGGTGTATGCATTGGGCAGCATGATCTGGTCGCACACCTATCTGGGCGGGGTGGAGGCGATCCGGTGGTTCATCTTCAGTGTTCTGCTCTGGCTGGGCCTGAACACGCTGTCGCGCGACCGCATTCCGACGCTGGCCTGGGGCATTCACATGGGGGCGGTCGTGGCTTCGCTGTGGACGGCGATGCAGTTCTGGTTCGAGATGAAGTATTTCCCGCAGGGGCCCAATCCGGCATCGACCTTTGTCAACCGGAACTTCTTTGCCGAATTCGCGGTGTGTACCCTGCCGTTTTCCGTGCTGCTGCTGGCGCGGGCACGGCAGTCGGGGCTGATCGCCTTCCTGGCGTTCACCACCGGTTTCAACATCGTCGCGATCTTCATGACCGGTACGCGCTCGGCATTGATCGCGTTCATGGCTTTCTCGTTGATCCTGCCGGTCATCCTGTACCTGTACCGCAAGCAGTTGGGATTCAGTCAGTTCAGCAGCGGCAATCGCATCCTGTTGTTCGGGGTGCTGTTTGCCACGGTGCTGGGTCTGGGCCTGATCCAGACCGGCAATGCCAAATTGCTGGAGGAACACCGCCTGGAGCAGCGCGGCACCAATGCGCTGGAGCGGGCTTTTGCGCGGTCCAAGTCGATCACCCAGACCGAGGAATACACCGAGCGCTCGTTCTCGGTCCGTCTGGTGATGTGGAAGGCGACGATGCGCATCATTCAGCAGCGTCCGCTGACCGGGGTCGGGGCCGGGGCGTGGGAAGTGGATATTCCGCTGTACCAGAAAGAGGGCTCGCAGCTGGAGACCGATTACTACGTCCACAACGAAATCCTGCAACTGCTGGCCGAATACGGCCTGGTCGGCTGGATTTTCCTGCTGTTGCTGTTTGGCTACCTGCTCCGGGCGTTCTGGCGCACGCTGCGCAACAAGACACCGGAGGGACAGGCGGAGGCGCCGTTGCGGGCGTTCACCCTGTTGGGGCTGCTGATGTTCCTGATCGTCAGCAACGCCGGTTTCCCGTGGCGCATGGCCAGCACCGGGGCGATTTTTGCGATGGGTCTGGCCATACTGGCCGCATCGGACGCGCGGCTGGGCTACCGTGGCTGGATCGACGCCATGCGATTGCACTGGGGCCCGGCGGTGTCACAGACCGCGGCGGTCGTCACCATGGTGTGCCTGGCATTGGCGGCGTACATCACCCAGCAGGCTGCGGCGTGTGAAAGCAAGATCGTCAAGGCAACCAAGATTGCGCTGACGGTGACGCAGTCGGGTGATTACAACAATCCGAAATGGGACAAGATGAAGCGGGAAATGCTGACCTTGATCCGCGAGGGCGTCGACATCAATCCGCACTACCGCAAGATCACGCCCATGATCGCCGATGAGCTGGCGAAATGGGGTGACTGGAACAACGCGATCTGGATCTGGGAATCGGTGATCGGTTCACGCCCGTATGTGGTGGCCATCATGTCCAACATTGCGCGGGGGTACACCCAGATCGGGCAGAACGACAAGGCATTCGAGGTCATCGCGCGGGCCAAGAAGCTGCAGCCCAAAGCGCCATCGGTGAATTCGCTGGAGGTGGTTTTGCTGACCCGTACCGGTCGTGAGGCCGAGGGCTACAAACAGGCCAAAGAGATGATTGCCCAGGGCATTTACGATTTCGACATGGTCAACGCCGGGTACATCCTGGCGGCTCGGGCCAACGATTGGCCGATGGCGCTGCAATCGCTGGAACTGTTGGTCAAGGGCTGGCCCGCCAGTGCGGTGGACAACTGGCTCAAGATGGGCAATGTCTATGCTTCCGTCGCCGCTGTGAAGGATGAGAAAAAGGCCCTGGAAGCCTACAAGGCGGCCCTTGCCGCCAGCCCGGAAGATCAGAAAACGGCCACCCGCGCCAAGATACCCAGCTTGTATCAGCCCCGGCTGTGATCTGCGCCCGCTGGTGCGGGCGGTTCAGATGTCGTCGCGCAAGGTGTAAGGCGGTGCCGACACGCGCAGGGGGGGGCCGTCAACGCGACCCAGTTGCAAGCCGGACGCCTCGGCTGCGCCGACCTGAACCGATGCAAAGGCGACAGCCTTTCCGTCCGGCAGGGGCGCAGCCATGGCGACAGTGCCGCAGGCTTGCTCCGGATCCAGCGTCGAGTACAGCTCTTGGCCGGCCGCAATCGGCTGGGCACCGGTCACGAGGTAGCCCCGGCGTTTGACCGTTCCCCGAAACTGGCTGCGCGCGACGACTTCCTGGCCGGGATAACACCCTTTCTTGAAATGCACGCCATCAACGGATTCGAAGTTGACGGTCTGCGGCACAAAAAGGTCGGACACCGGCGCCGTGATCCGAGCGATGCCGCTGAAAACCTCAAGCGCGTTCCAGCCATCCGGTCCGACGCGCAGGCCTTCGGGTTCCGGCCCGTCTGCGGCCGAAAGCAGCAGGGTGCGCGTGCAGGCGCGCACGGCGGGGAGGGCAACACGAACAATCCCGGAAACCTGCTCAGCGGCGGCCGCGGGTGGTGTCGGGTGGGCACCCACCGATTCGGTCTGGCCCCAGCACAGCCATTCGCTGCTCGCATCGCTCAGGCGCACACGCGCGCGAAGGACAAAAAGCGAAAGGCGCCGCAAGGTTGCGGCAAGCGTGTCCACACTGGTGATCAGCAGAAAATCGTTCGGTTCGAGGCGGATCACCCAGAACGAGGCAAGCATGCGGCCCTTGGCAGAGCACCATGCCGCGAGCCGGGTCTGGCCCGGCCTGATGGAAAGCATGTCCTGCGTCAGCTGGCCATGCAGGAAGCTGGCGGCATCGTCGCCACTGGCGCGAATCACCCCAAGATCGGTCAGGCGGGCAATACCCAGAGGGAGGGAGACAGGGTCCTGTGCGTTCATGCCTGCATTATGATCGCGGGCTTTACTCCCGAAGGATCAAAGGGTCGTGCGTCGATTGCTGTTGGGCGTTGCGGTGAGTCTGGCGGCGGCCGCGATCGCATTGGCTGCCTTCGCAGTGCGCTGGGTGGGCGCGCCTTTGACCCTGGCGGAACCAACGATCGAGCTGGCCATTGAGCCGGGCATGAGCCCCCGAAAGGTGGCGGAAGCGGTGGTTGCTGCGGGGGCGCAGGTTTCTCCGGAATGGCTTTTCCTGTGGTTTCGTCTCTCCGGGGACGCGCGCAAGATCCGGGCCGGAAGCTACGAGATACAGACCGGCACCAGCCCCCGTGCGCTTCTGAGCAAACTGGTTCGGGGCGACGAAAGCCTCAAGACCATTACTTTCATCGAAGGCTGGACGTTTCGGCAGGTGCGTAGTGCGCTGGCTGGCGCCGACGGCTTGCGCGCGGACACCCGGGGTTTGACCGATGCAGCCGTGATGGCCCAGCTGGGCCGCCCGGGAATCGCCGCTGAAGGGCGATTTTTCCCGGATACCTATGCCTATGCGCGAGGCAGCAGCGACCTGGATGTGCTTCGTCGCGCCCTGAAAAGCATGGATCGGCGGCTCGATGCGGCCTGGGCACAACGGAGTGCCGATAGCCCGCTGCGCTCTGCAGATGAAGCTCTGATTCTGGCCAGCATCGTGGAGAAGGAAACCGGGCGCCCGGATGACCGCGCGCAGATTGCGGGCGTTTTTGTCAACCGCCTTCGGATCGGGATGCGTCTGCAAACCGACCCCACCGTGATCTACGGGCTGGGCGAGGCCTTTGACGGCAATCTGAGGCGGCGTGATCTGACCACGGACACGCCTTGGAATACCTACACCCGCGCGGGACTGCCGCCGACGGCGATCGCGTTGCCAGGCAAGGCGTCGCTGGTGGCCGCAGTTCAGCCGGCCGCAACGCCTGCGCTGTATTTCGTCGCCCGAGGTGACGGCAGCAGCCACTTCAGCCGGACACTGGATGAACACAATCAGGCGGTCAACCGGTATCAGCGCGGGCGACAATAGCAGGCATGGGCACCCGATCCGGAATTTTCATTACGTTCGAGGGCATTGACGGCGCCGGCAAGTCGAGCCACATCGAAGCTCTGGCGGATCACTTGCGGGCCCAGGGCAGGACGGTTCTCCTTACCCGTGAGCCCGGCGGGACACCATTGGCGGAGTCCATCCGCGCACTGGTGCTCCATGAAGCCATGGATGCGCTGACCGAGGCGCTGCTGGTCTTTGCGGCGCGTCGGGACCATGTCGTCTCGGTCATCCTGCCCGCATTGAACCGCGGTGAGGTTGTCCTGAGTGACCGCTTCAGCGATGCGACGTTTGCGTACCAGGGAGGAGGTCGCGGGTTTGACTTTGCCGTCCTGGACCGATTGGAGCAGTGGGTTCAGACCCGGGATCAGGGTCCGGATGGGTCGGAGAACCTTCTGCAGCCAGATCTGACGCTGTGGTTTGATGTCCCTGCGGAACTGGCCGCCCGAAGACTCGCGTCGGCGCGGACCCCTGATCGTTTCGAAGCCCAGCCGGAGAGTTTTTTCCAGCGTGTCATTGATGGGTATGCACGTCGCATGGCGCTTTCGCCCGGGCGCTTCGAACGACTCGCGGCGGACCAAAGCCGCGAAGCGGTGTGGTCCGAACTGATCCGGGTTGTTGACGCGCGCTTTTCGCCGTTCTCGCCCCCGGTGGCCTCACCATGAATGCGCCGGTCGCGACGCCGCCGTGGTTGCAGCGTCAACTCGACACGTTGGTGCAGGAGCGCAGCCACGCCGTGCTGTTGTTCGGGTCAGGCGGAATCGGGCAATACGAGCTGGCGCTCGATCTTGCGAGGGCCTGGTTGTGCGAGTCTCCCCAGCAACGGGACCGTATCGGCCGTGCCTGTGGGACCTGCGGAAGCTGCCATGCCATCGAGGTTCGTACCCATGCGGATTTGCTGGTCTTGATGCCCGAAACCGTTCAGATGGAACTCGGCTGGCCTTTGCCGGAGAAGGCGCAGTCGGACATCGACGAGAAGCGCCGCAAGGCGAGCCGGGAAATCAGGGTTGATGCGATGCGCGATGCAGTCGAATTTGCTCAACGGACCAGCGGAAGAGGGCAGAGCAAGATTGTCCTGGTGTATCCGGCAGAAAAAATGAATGCGGTGGCAGCCAACGCCTTGCTCAAGACACTGGAAGAACCGCCGGGATCGGTACGCTTTATCCTGGCAACCGAGGCGGCCCATGAATTGTTGCCCACGATACGCAGTCGGTGCCTGGCCCATGCCCTTCATCTTCCCGATCCGCAGGAAGCGCGGCAATGGATGACCCGGTCCGGGGTGCCCGAGGCGGACGCAACGGTTCTGCTGGCGGCCTGTGGGGGACGTCCGGGCCTCGCGGTGCAGTGGTCGCAGGCCGGGCGGTCCGCCAGGTCCTGGGCAGCCATTCCGCGGGGCCTGCAGCAGGGGCGGACCGAGGTACTCGACGGATTTTCGCCCCGGGAAATGGTCGAGTCGATGCAAAAGCTTTGTCACGACCTCTTGGTTTTCTCGCAGGGGTGCCCACCGCGCTTTTTTCGGTCCGAAGACCTGCCGAGTTTCAAGACTCCGGTTCATGTCGGGACCTTGACTGCCTGGAACCGGTATCTTGCCCGAATGGAGGAGCAGATCGACCATCCCTTCCATCCGGGTTTGCTGGTCGATGCACTTGTCGATCAGGCGGCAAACACCCTAAACTCCACGGCTTGAGCCGACATTTATGAGCCAAGCACCACCCAATCAAGTCCGCCCGAGCGTCATTCAACTGGCGATCAAGGAAAAAGCGGCGCTTTATGCGGCCTACATTCCCTTGTTTGCTGACGGGGGGGTATTCATTCCGTCGACTCGGGAGTACCGCCTGGGCGATGACGTATATGTATTGCTGTCATTGCCAGACGACCCCCAGCGGTACCCGATCGCAGGAAAGGTTGCGTGGATTACGCCGGCCCGGGCTGCCGGGAACCGGAGCCAGGGGGTCGGTGTGCGGTTTCCGTCGGATGAGAAGTCGCGCCTGCTGAAGATCCGGATCGAAGAAATTCTCGGGACGCATCTGGGCTCCGACCGACCGACCCAGACGATCTGAGACGATTTCACCAATGGCCGGGTCTCTCCGCCGATTCGGTGGATCGAGCTTCCCGGTGTGCGCGCCATGTTTATTGATTCACACTGTCATCTGAGTTTCCCCGAGTTGTCCGGGCGAATTGGCGAGATACGCGATGCGATGGCGACGGCTCGGGTTGACCGCGCCCTTTGTATTTGCACGACCATGGAGGAGTTCCCTCTGGTGCATGGTCTGGCGATGAGATACGACAATTTCTGGGCCACGGTTGGTGTTCATCCCGATAACGAAGAGGTTCAGGAACCCGACGTGGCCGCCCTGGTCGCCGCCGCCAGTTTGCCGCGGGTCGTTGCAATCGGGGAGACCGGTCTTGACTACTACCAGATGGCCGAGCGAAAAGGCGGGCGCTCTGTCGCGGAGATGGAGTGGCAGCGTGAGCGCTTTCGCGTTCATATCCGGGCGGCCAGGTCCTGTGGATTGCCGATGGTGATTCATACCCGTGCGGCCTCTGACGACACCCTGGGCATTCTTCGGGATGAACGCGCAACGGGTGATGATCACCCGGCGGGCGGCGTTTTCCACTGTTTCACCGAAACACGGGAAGTGGCCCGCACTGCGCTGGATTTCGGTTATTACGTCTCGTTTTCCGGCATCATCACCTTCAAGAGCGCGACGGAACTCCGTGATGTGGTCAGACTGGTGCCACTTGATCGGATGTTGATCGAAACAGACAGTCCGTATCTGGCGCCGGTTCCTTTCCGCGGCAAAACCAACGAGCCGTCGTATGTTCCGTGGGTTGCAAAAACCATCGCCGAAGTTCACTGCGTCAGTCCGGAAGTTGTCGGTTCAATGACCAGTGAAAACTTCCATCGCCTGTTCAAGAAGACAGAAAGCGCTGCGGCATGATCCGGCGCACACTGATGCTTGGTCTGTTCGGTGCGCCTTTGCTGGTGAGTCGGCAGGCTGTCGCGGGAGCGTACGAGGATTATTTCGCAGCGATTTCGCGCGACGATGTCGGCGCTCTTCGAGGATTGCTTGAGCGCGGGATGGACCCGAATACCCGCAACCCGGCCGGCTTTGCGGGCTTGTTTCTGGCGATCCGTGACGGATCCTTGCGCTGTGCTGATCTTCTCGTGTCCTGGCCGCGAATCGATGTGGATCCGCGCACGGCACAGGATGAAACTCCCTTGATGATGGCGGCACTCAAAGGGCATCTGGGTCTGGTGGAGCGTTTGATCAAGGCTGGAGCGGATGTCAACAAGACGGGGTGGACTCCATTGCATTACGCAGCGACCGCCGGGAACGTGGCCATTGTTCGGGTTCTCCTGGAACAGCATGCCTACATTGATGCGGAGTCGCCAAACGGTACGACGCCGCTGATGATGGCCGCACGCTATGGATCTCCTGGGGCGGTCAAAGTCCTTCTGGAAGAAGGTGCCGATCCGATGCTGAAGAACCAGTTGCACTTGAGCGCGATAGATTTTGCATTGGGTGCAGAACGCAGAGACTCCGCAGAATTGATTGGCGCTTTTGTCCGGGCGCGACAACCCAAAGGCAAGTGGTAACAACCGCATGTCTGTCCGTCAGCGATTGACTCTTTCAATTTTATACGATGTATATTATGTAAAGTCTAAGAGACGAATGAAGATGGCACAGGCTTCAGTAAAAGTCCCCCGAAAGCCATGAATCCGCATCGGCGAAAAAAAAGGCCACCTTGCGGTGGCCCTTTTCGGTTCAAATGACCGTCGCGCTATCAGTTCAGAGGAACCTTCTTGCCATCCTTGTAGACGTACAAGGTGATCGCGGGGTTCTTCAGTTCACCGTTGGATTCGAACTGAATCGTCGAGGTCACGCCCTTGAAGTTCGACTCAGCGAGCTTGGGGGTGTAGACCTTCGGATCGACGGAATTGGCGCGCTTCATCGCGTCGACAATCAGGAAAGTCGCGTCATAGGTGTACGGGCTGTAAACCTGGAACTGACCAGGGTACTTGGCATCGTACTTTGCTTTCCAAGCCGTACCACCAGGCATCTTCTGCAGCGAGGAGCCGCCTTCTGCACAAACCACGTTGTTAAGCGTCTTGGCACCAGCCGCCAGCTTGGCAATCTCGGAGGTGCAGATGCCGTCGCCACCGAAGTACTTGACGTTCGACAGGCCGAGTTGTTCCATCTGACGCAGCATCGGACCAGCTTGCGGATCCATGCCACCGTAGAAAATCGCGTCGGGATTCTTGGACTTGATGGCAGTCAGGATGGCCATGAAGTCCGTGGCCTTGTCCGTCGTGAACTGCTCGTCAACGATTTGCATGCCTTTGGCCTGGGCTGTTCTCTTGAACACCTCGGCAACACCTTGGCCGTATGCGGTGCGGTCATCAATGATCGCCACGCGCTTGAGCTTGAGAGCATCCGCTGCGTAGAACGCCAGACCGGCGCCCAGCGAGTTGTCGTTGGCGATGATTCGGAAGGTGGTCTTGTAGCCAGGCTTGGTCAGGTTCGGGTTGGTCGCCGCGCCTGTGACGTGCGGAATGCCGCAGTCGTTGTACACCTTGGAAGCTGGAATGGTTGTGCCGGAATTGAGGTGCCCGACTACGCCAGCGACTTTGGCATCACACAGTTTCTGTGCGGCAGCGGTGCCCTGCTTCGGATCGGCAGCGTCGTCTTCAGCCTGAATCTCGAAACGGATGCGCTTGCCGCCGATCGAGATGTTCTGCGCATTGAGCTCTTCAATGGCCATGCGGACGCCGTTCTCATTGTCCTTGCCGTAGTGTGCCTGCGCGCCGGAAATCGGGGCAACGTGGCCAATCTTGACGACTTGGACGTCCTGGGCAGCGGCAATGCCAGCAAAGGCAGCCAGACCAGCAACGACAGTCAATTTCAACTTCATCTGCATAAAAAAACTCCAGTCGAATAAAAGTTGAGGTTGGTTGTTGTGACTCAACAGGCGTAGACCTTATCGCAAAAGATGAGCGTGGACCATAGGGAATGCGATAGGTACACCGAAAGTAGGTGAATTACTTGCCTATTGGAAATGCTGATGAAAGACCCTCTGGCAGCTATCGGCGTCATTCACGTGGTGCTGCCAGATCATGCCGCTCCAGTGGACACCCGAGTGCAAGGTAGTTTCGCCATCGCTGGCGCGCGGCAGCGCGATCCGACTCGGCGGTCGAGACGATCTCGATCACGCGGCTGAAATCCTGCAGACTCTCGGGAACGGCATCGGTCAGGTTCAGCAGGACAGGTCGGTTGGCGAGTTTCTGCACCTGTTCGCCCAGCACTGCCGTTGCGTCCCCCGGGTTGAACGGGTCTTGGTCGACCCAATGGTGGCTGATGAAGCTGGTCGATGTTATGACCCACAGCTTCAGGTCCAGTTCCTCAAGAAGCGGTCGTTCGCCCAGGACAAAGACCCGGGTCCCGCTTGTGGCTGCCTTGCGAATCACCTTGCAGGCGTGCTCCAGGCGGTCAGTTGCGTTGAAATGAAACGAAACTTCGGTCATTCGCGATTGCTTCGGGGCTGTTCCTTGGGGACTTGACTATTTTTTGGGTCGCCGTGTCCGGGATTTGGACGGTGCCCCCCGGTCAGCGGAGGCGGACTGCTTCAGCAAGTAGGAAACCAGAAGCCCAACTGGCCGTCCGGTAGCGCCCTTGGCCGCCCCGCTCTTCCACGCGGTTCCGGCAATATCCAGGTGCGCCCACTTCTGCCCTTCGACAAATCGTTGCAGGAACTTCGCCGCAGTCACCGCGCCGCCCGGGCGCCCCCCCACGTTGGCGACATCGGCGAATCGCGATTTCAGGCCTTCCGCATATTCGTCGTCCAATGGCATGCGCCAGCAGGTATCCTGCGCAAGCTCGCCCGCTTCCTGCAATGCCTTGGCGAGTTCGTCATCGTTCGCGAAAAGGCCGGTCCGGAGGTGACCTAGGGCAATCACGCAGGCACCGGTCAAGGTGGCGATATCGATGATGGCCGCCGGCTTGAATCGGGCGGCATAGGTCAGTGCATCGCACAGGATCAGGCGACCTTCGGCATCGGTGTTCAATATCTCGATGGTCTGGCCCGACAGACTGGTGACCACATCGCCAGGTTTCACGGCGGTCCCCGAGGGCAGGTTCTCACAGGCAGGAATCAGACCAATCACATTGACGGCCGGCCGGATCTCGGCAAGTGCGCGAAAAACACCCAGAACACTGGCGGCTCCGCCCATATCGAATTTCATCTCATCCATCTCGGCGGCTGGCTTGAGTGAGATCCCGCCGGAATCAAAGGTGATTCCTTTGCCAATCAGAACGATGGGGGCTTGGCTCCCGTTTGCCCCCGAGTAGCTCAATTCGATGAATCGCAACGGCTCGGCTGAACCCTTCGCTACCGCAAGGAACGCGCCCATGCCGAGTTTGTTCACCTCGTCGGGACCGCGGACCCTGCATCGGATATCCGCGTAGCGGGCAATATCTTTTGCCGCCTTGGCCAGCCCGGTCGGTGTGGCGTGATTGCCCGGACGATCAGCCCAATGTCGTGCGAGGCCGATTCCCGCTGCGATTCCAACTGCTTCGTTGAAGGCGGATTGCACCAAGTCTGGCTCTGGCACACCGAGCCTCACTCTGAGAAGCACTGACGGCTCAAACGTCGTTTTTGTTTCGGTGTATTCGTAAGTCGCGCGTGACGCGGCCAGCACAGCGGCCCGGATACCCGGCCCGTCGCAAGGAGACAAACACGCGACGGTGATCTCCCGGGTTGGTCCGGACTTCAAAGCGGCAATGGCTGCTTCCACGGCCAGACCAAGCGCCTTGGCTTTCCCGTCGCCGCAACCCACCAAGACGGCTCGAGGCGCTTTGATGGCCGGGTGCTGGTACAGCGGGAGCATTTTCCCCGGCTTGGCACTGAGGTGACCACTGCGCAGCGTATCGCTGACCAAGGCCGACAGCGGGCAGCTCAGATCGTTGAAGCCCTCGGGAACCAGGACGACAAGTGTCTCGGTTTCAAGCGCGGGGGCAGTGCGGGAATCAAGCGCAAGCAGTTCAAAGTCCATAATCGCGTTTTGAGTTGACGATTGATGTTATTCCATTCCTCGATCCGCCGGGAACTGGCACGAAGCTTCGGGGCGACGCTGGTCGTTCTGGCCACCATCGTGATGACGATGATGCTGATTCGTACCCTGGGACAGGCTTCCAGGGGGGTCGTGAATCCCTCCGAGGTGTTGTTGATCCTGGGGTTCACCGTGCTGGGTTACCTGCCAACCCTGCTCAGCCTGAGCCTGTTCATTTCTATTGTTGCCACCTTGTCACGGATGTACGCGGACCGGGAGATGGTGATCTGGTTTTCCAGCGGCCAGGGTAGCCTGCGGTTTCTAACCCCCCTGTTGCGCTTCGCCTGGCCGGTGCTGCTGATGATCCCGGTGCTGTCGCTGCTGATCTGGCCCTGGTCCAACCAGCAAATTCGTGAATTGCGTGATCGCTATGAGCGCCGGGGCGATATCGAGCGCATCGCGCCCGGACAGTTCCAGGAGAGCGCGGACGGGAATCGGGTTTTCTTCGTTGACAAGGAATCAACTGATGGTCAGTGGGGAAGTAACGTTTTCATCGCCGCCCGCGAGCGCGGTACACATTCGGTCACGTCGGCCCGCAGCGCGCGTATCGAAATCGTCGACGGGCGCCGGATCCTCATACTCAACAAAGGTCAACGTCTTGAAATGGACCAGTCGGTCAACCGGGACCGGCCCATCAAACTCAGCGAGTTCGAAGAATACCGGACGGTGATCGACGAGAAACGGCTGGCGCCGCTGCAGGAACTACCCGCCCGTTCGCGATCCACCTTGCGCCTTTTGCGTGAGCCGACCCCCGAGAATCAGGGTGAGCTGGGTTGGCGGATCGGGCTGATCTTTTCCGCATTGAACCTGCTGATGCTTGCCTTGGCTGTGGCCAATGTCAACCCGCGAGCGGGTCGCAGCGGCAGTCTGGTTTTTGCCCTGTTCGCCTTTGTTATCTATTACAACCTGCTCAACCTGGGGCAAAGTTGGGTAGCCGCCGGTCAGGTCACGCTGCTTGCCTGGCTGATCGGTCTGCACGGCGGTGTGCTCGCAGTCGCCATGGCGTGGTTGATTGCTCGACACCAGGGTTGGAGCTGGCGCTCATGGCTGTCACGCCGCCCGCACCACCGTGAGGCGAGTGTGTGAGAACCGTCCGACGTCTCCTTTACCGCGAGGTCGCACTGTCTGTGGCCTTTGTGACCGCGGGTTTCCTTTCCCTGTTCCTGTTCTTCGACCTGGTCGACGAATTGCCGGCCATCGGCCGCGGCGGCGCCTCTGGCTATCAGTTCGAACACGCGCTGACGTACGTGGTGTTGTTGATTCCCAATCATCTGTACGAGTTGCTGCCGATTACCGTCCTGATTGGATGCATTTACGTCATGGCGCGGTTGGCCCAAAGTTCGGAGTACACGATCTTGCGGACCAGCGGCCTGGGACCTGCCCTGGCGCTCAAAACCCTGTTGTTGCTCGGTGGTTTTTTTGTTGTCCTGACATTCTTGCTCGGTGACTATGTGGCGCCCTGGAGCGATCGCAGCGCCCAATTGCTGAAGGCACGCCATCAGGGCAACCTGACCACGGGACAGACAGGTGCATGGCTCAAGGAGCGTCAGCAGGAATCGGCCTTTTCGGTCAACGTGCGTTCTCTGGCACCCGACGGCAGCCTGCGCAACGTGACTCTGTTCGAGTTCGACCGTAGCGGCCAGATGCGGTCGCTGACCGAGGCCGATTCCGGCACATTTGGCAAGAATGGTCGATGGATGCTGCATCAGGTCCAGCGGACCGAATTCGAAATCATGGGCGCAACGGCGCCATCGGTGCGCCGGATGGTGCGGGATTCACTGGAGTGGCCCAACAGCTTGAGCGCAGAGATGGTCTCGGCCGCACTGCTCAAGCCCGACCGTATGCGGACGGTGGACCTTTTCACCTACATCCGCCATTTGCGCGACAACGGTCAGACCGCCCAGCGCTACGAGATCGAGTTCTGGCGCAAGGTCTTCTACCCCTTGAGTTGCCTTGTCATGGTGGTACTTGCCCTGCCCTTCGCCTACCTTCACTTCCGTTCGGGGAGCATCACCGGTTATGTGTTCCTGGGCGTGATTGTGGGCATCAGCTTTTTCCTTCTGAACAACGTGTTCGGTTTTGTGGGCAATCTCCAAAACTGGCAACCATGGCTGGCTGCCGCCGCGCCGGGCTTGCTCTACAGTGCCTTGTCGCTGGCGGCATTCGGATGGCTGGTGCTTCGACGATGACCTGCGCAGGACTCTCCTCTTTTCGCCAACGTGCGGTCGTGCTGTTCGCCCATGGCTCGCGCGATGCAGCCTGGCGCGCCCCCATCGAGGCAGTCGCCGCGCAGGTTCTCGCAATGGAGCCCGCCACGGTGGTCCGCTGTGCCTACCTCGAATGGTCTGAGCCGGACCTGGCGTCTGCGGTGGCCGATCTGGCAGGTCGCGGGGTCAACCACATGGTGGTGCTTCCCTTGTTTCTGGGTGTCGGCAAGCACGCCCGCGAGGACCTGCCACGCATGGTCGCGGAATTGCGCGATCAGTATCCCAACGTGGAGTTCGACTTGCGACCCTCGGTCGGTGAAGACCCCCGCTTGATCGAAGTGCTTGGCCGCATTGCTGTTAGTTAGATGTGATATGAAATAATGATCGCGATCAATATAAGAGTTCGCGATGAATCTTCACCAGTTCCGATTTGTCCAGGAAGCCGCGCGGCGCAACCTCAACCTCACCGAAACCGCCAAAGCACTTCACACCTCGCAACCGGGTGTTTCCAAAGCCATCATTGAGCTGGAAGAAGAGTTGGGCATCGAGATATTTGCCCGACACGGCAAACGCCTCAAACGGGTCACCGAACCAGGGCAGCATGTGCTGCGCAGCATTGACCTGATCATGCGCGAGGTCGGCAACCTGCGGCGAATTGGCGAGCATTATTCCGCGCAGGACAGCGGCGTGCTCTCGATCGCGACAACCCATACCCAGGCCCGTTACGTACTGCCGGTACCGGTATCCCGACTGCGTGCCGCCTTTCCCAAAGTCAACGTCGCGTTGCATCAGGGCACCCCGGATCAGGTGGCGCGCATGCTCATCGACGATGTCGCCGAAATTGGCATTGCCACCGAATCCCTGGCGGACTACGACGCGCTGGTCACATTGCCCTGTTACGACTGGCAGCACATGCTGGTTGTGCCGGCCGATCATCCGCTGGCCCGGGTCGAGCGACTGACTCTCGAAGACCTGGCCCATGAGCCCCTGATCACCTACCACCCCTCCTTTACCGGGCGTACGCGCATTGACAAAGCCTTCGAGAGCCGCAAACTGGTGCCACGCATTGCCCTGGAAGCCATTGATTCCGACGTCATCACCACCTATGTCCGGCTGGGGCTCGGAATCGGCATCGTCGCCGAAATGGCGGTGCGGGACCTGGCGGCCCGCGACGGCAACGCCGATCTGGTCACCCGCCCCTTGGGCGCACTGCTCGGTCAGAACGTCACCCGTGTTGCGTTCAAGCGAGGGGCCTGGCTGCGCAACTTTGTCTATCGCTTCGCCGAATTGTTGTCCGACCGGCTCGACCGCAAGCTCATCACGCTGGCCCTGAGCGGCCATGAAACCGATTACGACCTCTGAACCGCATCCCCATGACCGCTTCCCCCGACCACAGCCCTGCCCTGCAATCCAAGCTGCCCAAGGTGGGCACCACCATTTTCAGCGTGATGTCGGCCCTGGCTGCCGAAAAAGGCGCGGTCAATCTCGGCCAGGGTTTTCCGGACTTCGATTGCGATTCCCAACTGGTCGATGCCGTCACGGGCGCCATGCGGCGCGGCCTGAACCAGTACCCGCCGATGCCTGGTGTACCCGCCCTGCGCGATGCGGTGTCGGCCAAGGTGCAGGCGCTGCACGGCCGACGCTACGACCCGGGCACCGAAGTCACCATCACCGCCGGCGCCACCCAGGCCATCCTGACCGCTGTCCTGGCGATTGTCCGTGCGGGGGACGAAGTCATCGTGCTCGAACCCTGCTATGACAGCTACGTGCCCAACATCGAACTCGCCGGCGGCGTGGCCGTTCCGGTGCCGCTGACGCCGGGCACCTTCCGCCCGGATTTCGACCGCATCGCGGCAGCCCTGTCACCGCGCACCCGCGCGATCCTGATCAACAGCCCGCACAACCCCAGCGCGACGATCTGGAGCGACGCGGACATGCGCCGCCTGGACGCGCTGCTGGCTCCGACCGACGTGTTCGTCATCAGCGACGAGGTCTACGAGCACATGGTCTACGCGCCGAACGAGCACCTCAGCGCCGCCCGCTACCCGGGGCTGGCCGCGCGAAGCTTCATCGTCAGCAGCTTCGGCAAGACCTTCCATGTCACCGGGTGGAAGGTAGGCACCGTCTGCGCCCCGGCGACCCTGACGGCGGAATTCCGCAAGGTGCACCAGTTCAACGTGTTCACCGTGAACACCCCCATGCAGCACGGCCTGGCCGCCTACCTGGCCGATCCGGCACCCTACCTGCAACTGCCGGCGTTCTACGCCGCCAAACGTGACCTGTTCCGCGACGGACTGGCGCAAACCCGTTTCAGATTGCTGCCCAGCGAGGGCAGCTACTTCCAGTGTGTGGACATCTCGGGGCTGGCTGTGCCGGAGCGTGACCTGCCGGAGGCCGATTTTTGCCGCTGGCTCACCACCGAAGTCGGCGTGGCGGCCATTCCGCTGTCCGCGTTCTACGGCAACGGCTTCGACCAGAAGGTGATCCGCTTCTGCTACGCCAAGAAAGACGACACGCTGCGCGCCGCGCTGGCACGCCTGGCGCGCCTGTAAAGGCCCTTGCCGCACCGGCACAGGGGACGCAGGGGGAAGC
This sequence comes from Curvibacter sp. T50, assembly GCF_057219955.1. Taxonomy (NCBI): domain Bacteria; kingdom Pseudomonadati; phylum Pseudomonadota; class Betaproteobacteria; order Burkholderiales; family Comamonadaceae; genus Curvibacter; species Curvibacter sp. T50. The sequence goes on along the minus strand of NZ_JBXVVU010000001.1, from coordinate 675,399 downwards.
CGACCTCGGCCATCAGCAGCGCACGGGATTGCGGCAAAACCGCTCCAGTTCCCGCACCGTGCTGCGCGCGGCAACGCGGTTGCGCGCATGGAAGCCGACCTCCAGGCTGAGCTTCATTTCGTACTTGCGAAAAAATGCCTCGAAAAGTTCGCCGCCCAGTGTGCCCGTCGCTGTGAGCTGGTCGTTACGCGGATCATGCTCCAGCAGCACCGCGCACAGGGGCTGTTCCGCGGGTCCGCCCAGGACATGGGCGCCGCGTGACGGGTCGTACTGGCTATGGTCCGCGCAACAGTGGATCAGGTCTTCCCCTTTGCTGGGCGTCTTGGGGTTGACCGCCGGGCCTTTGCGAAAACTGATGAAACTTACCTCCCGCGTCGGGTAGACCAGCTGGTGCGCGCAGATCGCACTGAAGGCAACGATGCTGCGGCCGGGGCCAACACCACCGGGCCATTGGTAGTCCTGGCGATCCTTCGTCTGCAGCGCCACCGGCGCCGCTGCTTTGCCCAGTTCCAGCAGGAACACCGGCGTGGCTTCGAACGGATAGTGAAACACGTAATTGATCTTGGGCTTCAGCCGGGACGCCAGGATCGGACGGTCATACTCATCAACGAGCACGGTGCGCGCATAGCTGCGGGGCACCACGGTCGCTGCCCAGCCGGGGCCAGCCAGTGTCGCTGCCAGGGCGCCTGCCCCCAAAGCGCAACTTTCCACGAAATCGCGTCGGTCCATCAATCCCTCCGGCGGTCGAAACCCGCAGTGAAGCCCATGTGCCGGCGTCTGTCAACTTCGGGTATCGGGTATCGGGTAGCAGGGTTACCTGGCAGATGTTCATCCCCGCTGCAAACCCGGTTCGGGTGGGGAAAATGCCACAGCCGGATCCGGGTCTCACCGCGATAATCGACGCCATGTCAGACCCTTCCCTCCCGGTTTCCCTTCCTGCTGGCGACACGCGGGCGCGTGCTGACAATGCTGTGGGCGCTCCCGGCGGGTTCAATGCTGACGAAACGACCCACTTTCAGGCCAGGATGCCCAAGGCGCCAGTCTGGTTTTGCTCGTTTCTGGCCAGCAATCGACGCGAGACGCGGCGCTTTCGCGACGAACTGGCGCATATCAAAGGTGCCTGGCCCTTGCTGATGAAAGAGCGTCGGGGTGGCACTTGGACCGATGACGACAAGGTGCGCCTTCAGTCCATGGTTCGTTCGGCGTCGTCGGTCAGTCCTTACCTGTTCATCTGGGCCATTCCGGGTTCCATGGCATTGCTGCCGTTTCTGGCCTGGTACCTTGATCGCCAGCGCAAACGCAAAGGATTGCGTGGCGATACGCCACGCGGCTGATTCCGGCCGGCCTCGCCTGAGGGCTGTCGCCACGGGGTGATCGGCCGCACTTCCCGAAGCCCGATGGCCTGATGCCGCCAAAGGGATACCCGCGGTGAGGAATTGTTCGCCCGGGCGGCCGCCTTGGTAGCATCATCGCAGCGCCCGTTTGCCAAGCCGTCAAGAAAAATGCGCGTGGCGCGCGGGTGGTACCTCCTGAAAGATGTTCCATGCACCCCGACGACCAGAAAGCCATTCTTGCCATTGCCCTTCACGCGGCCATCGCCGACGGCTCAAAAGACGAACGCGAGCGCGAAGAGATCCGCCGCATGGCGGAGTCGCTCGCACCGGACTCGGCCACCATCGACCTGCGCATGCTGGTGCAGGATGTGATGCTCAAACGCGTCAGCCTGGACGATGCCGCCGCCGCCCTGAAAGACGACAACCTGCGTCTTTACGCCTACGAAATGGCCCTGTGTGTGTGTGAGGCGGACGGTCGCACCACCGACTCCGAGCGGGCTTTTCTTGACCGGCTCAAGTCCGCGCTCGGCACCGGTAACGATCAGGCCCGTGCCATCGAACAGGCGGTCGAGCCCTTTGTCCCTGCCGAAGCGGCCGCCGCGCCACGGCCTGTTGCCGCCACCTCACTGCAGCCGGGGGCAAGCCCGGCGGTCAATGAGGCCGAAGTGGATCGTTCGATCCTCAATTACGCGCTCCTCAACGGCGCTCTGGAGCTGTTGCCCCAGTCCTGGGCGTCCATGGCGATCATCCCGCTGCAGATCAAGATGGTCTATGGCATCGGGCAGGCCCATGGGGTATCCCTCGACCAGGGCCACATCAAGGAATTCATTGCCGCCGCCGGTGTGGGCATGACCTCGCAGTACCTGGAGCAGTTCGGTCGCAAACTGCTCGGCGGCCTGCTGGGCAAGGCGGCGGGCAAAACCATGGGAAAAATCGGTGGTGCGGCAACCGGCATGGCCTTTTCGTTTGCCACCACCTATGCGCTGGGCCAGCTGGCCAAACGGTACTACGGCGGCGGGCGGGTCATGAACACCGCGATGCTGCGCGACACTTTCCAGGGCCTGCTGGGCCCGGCCAAGCAGATGCAGACACAGTATCTGCCCCAGATCCGGCAAAAAGCCGCCACGCTGGACGCTGGCCAGGTGCTGGCGATGGTTCGCGGACAGTAGTCGTTCCGACTGGCGGGTCAGCTCTGCAGCTGCGCCCACACCTTGTCCAGCCGTTTGACACTGACCGGTTGCGGGGTGCGCAATTCCTGGGCGAAAAAGCTCACGCGCAGCTCTTCCAGCAGCCAGCGCAATTCCGTCATGCGCTCGTCCACGGCCCCTTTGCGCTCGGACACCAGGCGCCAGTAGCGGGTTTCCTGGGCCCGCAGGTCGGCCAGGCGGGCGGCGTCGCGGGCCGGGTCGGCGCGGAATTTGTCCAGGCGCAGCACGATGGCCTTGAGATAGCGCGCCAGATGCTGCAGTTGCGACCACGGCGTCGCGGCCAGGAAATTCTTCGGCATCAGGCGTGCCAGTTGCTGCGTGCAGTCGGCCACCGCATCCGGTGCCCCTTTGGTGTCGCGGATCTTGCGACTTGCGCTGGCGTATTCGGCCAGCACCACGCCGGCCAGCCGCGCGACTTCGTTGGCAATCAGCGTCAGGCGGGCGCGTCCCTCTTCGACACGGCGCCTGAAGTCCGCCTCGCAGGTCGGTAAAGGCTCCAGCAGAAAGGCGCGGTCGAGCGCCACCTCGATGATCTGGCCACGCAGTTCTTCCAGCGTGCCCAGTGGCATGAACGCGACGGCCATTTTCTGCAGATCGGGGATGTTCTTTTCCAGGTATTTCAGCGCATCGCGGATCTGCAGTGCGAACAGCCGGCGCAAGCCGGCGCGGTGGCGGGTTGCGGCGATCTGCGGTTCGTCGAACACCTCGATGGTGACCGCATCGCCCTGGTCGATCAGGGCCGGAAACCCGATCAGGCTGGCGCCGCCCTTGCGGATTTCCATCAGCTCGGGCAGTTCGCCAAAGCTCCATGTGGTGGTGCGCTGGGGCTCGAACGCGGCACTGGCGGGCGCCACTTTTGATTCTGTTTTTGTAGCAATAGAAGACCGTTTTACGCTGGGTAATGCCTGTTTTTGTTCCGAAACGGCTTCCGCCGCGGCCTGCTCGGCCGCCTGGTTCACTTTCAGCGTCGCCAGCGCCTGGAACGCGCCGCGCGCCCGGGCCCCGAGCTCGGCTTTCAGCGCGCCGAGGTTGCGCCCGTGGCCCAGCTGGCGGCCGTGTTCGTCCACCACCCGGAAGTTCATGAACAGGTGCGCGCTGACCATGTCGAGCTTGAAATCGGTGCGTTTGACGTCCAGGCTGGTCTCGTCGCGCACCCGCTTGAGCAGCACCTCCAGCAGGCTGCCGTGGCCAAAGGCGGTGGGCTCGGACAGCGCCTCGGCCAGCCGGGCCGCGTTGTCGGGCAGCGGCACGAAGCGGCTGCGGGGCTTTTGCGGCAGGCTCTTGAGCAGCGCCTGAATCTTGTCCTTGAGCATGCCGGGCACCAGCCATTCGCAGCGCTCGTCGCTGACCTGGTTCAGCACAAACAGCGGCACCGTCACCGTCAGGCCGTCCTTGGCGTCGCCCGGCTCGTGCAGGTAGCTGGCCGCGCAGTCGGTGCCGCCCAGGCGCACGGTGCGGGGGAAAGCGGCGGTGGTGATGCCGGCGGCCTCGTGGCGCATCAGCTCGTCGCGCGAGAGCTGCAGCAGTTTCGGGTTCGTTTTCGAAGCGTCGCGCCACCAGGCTTCCAGCTCGCGCGCGGTGCACAGGTCTTTGGGCAGCTGCTGGTCGTAGAAGGCGTAGATCAGTTCCTCGTCCACCAGCACGTCCTGCCGGCGGGACTTGTGCTCCAGCTCCTCCACCTTGGCCACCAGCTTCTGGTTGGCGGCCAGGAACGGCAGCTTCGTCTCCCACTCGCCGGCCACCAGCGCTTCGCGGATGAAGATTTCGCGTGCCGCGTGCGGGTCCACCCGGCCGTAGCTCACGCGCCGGTTGTTGTAGACCACCAGCCCGTACAGCGTGGCGCGCTCCAGCGCCACCACCTCGCCGGCCTTTTTCTCCCAGTGCGGGTCGAGCAGCTGCTTTTTCAGCAGATGGCCGCCCACCTCTTCCAGCCACTGCGGCTCGATGGCGGCAATGCCCCGCCCGAACAGGCGGGTGGTTTCCACCAGCTCGGCCACCACGATCCAGCGCCCGGGCTTCTTGCTCAGGTGCGCACCCGGGTGGCGGTGGAACTTGATGCCCCGCGCGCCCAGGTATTCGGCCTGGCTGGCGCCGGCCGCCAGGTCTTCCGGGCGGTAGCCCACGTTGCCCAGCAGACCGGCCAGCATCGACAGGTGCAGCGCCTCATAGCTGGCGGGCTGCGGGTTGAGCTTCCACTGGTGCTCGGTGACCACGGTCAGCAGCTGGGAGTGGATGTCGCGCCACTCGCGCACCCGGCGGATGCTGATGTAGTTCTGGCGCAGCAGCTGTTCGTACTGACGGTTGCTCAGCTTGTGGGTGGGCGCGGCGGCCATTTCCGGCGCCGCCTGCCCCTGGGCGGCCAGGGCCTGACGGGCGGCGGCCAGGGCCGCGGCGGCGCGCTGGGCCACCGGCAGCACGGCTTGCGAAGGTGCCCCCTTGCGGGCGGCGTCCTTCTGGGCGCGGGCGGAGGGCAGCGCGGGCACACCCCCGCGGGCGTCACCCAGCCATTTCCACAGCTTCAGGTAACCGGAGAACTCGCTTTTCTCGTCGTCGAACTTGGCGTGCTGCTGGTCGGCCTGTTGCTGGGCGTCCATCGGGCGGTCGCGCACGTCCTGCACCGACAGCGCGGCGGCGATCACCAGCACCTCGGCCAGCGCACCGCGTTCGCGGCCTTCCAGAATCATGCGGCCCACCCGGGGGTCCAGCGGCAGTTTGGCCAGCTCACGCCCAAGTGCGGTGAGTTCGTTCGCTTCGCTCAACGCGCCCAGCTCCTGCAGCAGCAGGTAACCGTCGGTGATGGCGCGGCGCGACGGCGCCTCCAGGAACGGGAAGTCTTCCACCGAGCCCAGGCGCAGCGATTTCATGCGCAGAATCACGCCCGCCAGCGACGAGCGCAGGATTTCCGGGTCGGTGAAGCGCGCCCGGCCGTTGAAGTCGGCCTCGTCGTACAGGCGGATGCAGATGCCGTTCGCCACCCGGCCGCAACGGCCGGCGCGCTGGTTGGCCGCCGCCTGGCTGACGGGCTCGACCAGCAGCTGCTCCACCTTGCTGCGCAGGCTGTAGCGCTTGACGCGCGCGGTGCCCGCGTCGATCACGTAGCGGATGCCCGGCACCGTGAGCGACGTTTCCGCCACGTTGGTGGCCAGCACGATGCGCCGGCCGCTGTGGCTGTCAAAGATGCGGTCCTGCTCGGCCTGGGACAGGCGGGCGAACAGCGGCAGCACCTCGGCATTGCGGGTCAGCGCCGAGTGCGACAGGTGGCCGCGCAGGTGGTCGGCGGCTTCGCGGATTTCGCGCTCGCCGGGCAGGAAGACCAGGATGTCGCCTCCGGGTGGTGGCCCCCACGCTCCGCGCTGCGCGTCGTCGCTGCCCCCCGAGGGGGCCCCGTCCGGCTTGGGGCGGCCCGGCGCCGGCCGGACGCCCATCCACAGCTCATCCACCGCGTCGGCAATGGCCTCGTTCAGCCCGAAATCCTTGGTCTCTTCGAACGGTTTCCAGCGCTGCTCCACCGGAAAGGTGCGCCCGGACACCATGATCACCGGCGCGGGAATCAATGGCCCCCATTCGATGGAGGCTTCCGCGCCCTCGGTGCCGGGCGCAGGCTCGCCCTTGCGCCGCCCGCGCGGCAGGCGCTGGCGGGTGCCGAAGTGCTGGGCGAACCGGTCGGCGTCGATGGTGGCCGAGGTGACGATCACCTTCAGGTCCGGGCGGCGCGGCAGGATCTGCTTGAGGTAACCCAGCAGGAAGTCGATGTTCAGGCTGCGCTCGTGGGCCTCGTCGATGATGATCGTGTCGTAGGCCTTGAGCAGCGGGTCGGTCTGCGTTTCGGCCAGCAAAATGCCGTCGGTCATCAGCTTGACCGAGGCGTTCGGGCCCAGCCGGTCGTTGAAGCGCACCTTGTAGCCCACCACCTCGCCCAGCGGGGTCTTGAGCTCTTCGGCGATGCGTTTGGCCACGCTGCTGGCAGCGATCCGGCGCGGCTGGGTGTGCCCGATCAGGCGCCCGCGCGGCGGTTTGCCGTCCGGCCCGGGCGGTGCGTTCAGGCGGCCCCGGCCCAGGGCCAGGGCGATCTTGGGCAGCTGCGTGGTCTTGCCCGAGCCGGTTTCGCCGCAGACGATGATGACCTGGTGCTGCTCCAGCGCCGCCATGATCTCGTGGCGGCGGCCCGACACGGGCAGCGAGTCCGGGAATTCGATCGGCAGGCGCGACGGGGCAAGAGGCACAGGCGGGGGAGACTTGGTGGAGAATCGACGATTATCCCTGTCACCGAGCCGCCTGCGCCGCATGTCCACCGTCTTCAATTTCACCTTTGTCCCCTTGTTCCGGTCGGTGGCGCCCTACATCCACAAGTTCCGCAACCAGACCTTTGTTGTCGGCGTCTGTGGCGAGGCGATTGCCGCCGGCAAGCTGCCCAACCTGGCGCAGGACCTGGCGATGATCCAGAGCATGGGCGTGAAGATCGTGCTGGTGCACGGTTTTCGCCCCCAGGTCAACGAGCAACTGCGCGCCAAAGGCCACGAGGCGCGCTATTCGCACGGCATGCGCATCACCGACGAAGTGGCGCTCGACTGCGCCCAGGAGGCGGCCGGCCAGCTGCGCTACGAGATCGAGGCCGCCTTCAGCCAGGGCCTGCCCAACACGCCGATGGCGGGCTCCACCGTGCGGGTCATCAGCGGCAACTTCATCACCGCCCGACCGGTGGGGATCGTGGACGGAGTGGACTTTCAGCACTCCGGACTGGTGCGCAAGGTCGATGTCGCCGGTATCAGCCGCACGCTGGACATGGGGGCCCTGGTGCTGCTGTCGCCGTTCGGTTTTTCGCCGACCGGCGAGGCCTTCAACCTCACCATGGAGGAAGTGGCCACGTCAGTGGCCATTGCCTTGCAGGCCGACAAACTGATTTTTGTCACCGAAATCCCCGGCATCCGGGTCCAGCCCGACGCCCCGGCAGGCGACGACAACCCGATCGACACCGAATTGCCGCTGGCCGCCGCCGAGGCATTGCTTGCCCGCCTGCCCGGCGCCCGGGAACCCACCGACATCGCGTTCTACCTGCAGCACTGTGTCAAGGCCTGCAAGGCCGGGGTGGAGCGCAGCCACATCATTCCGTTCGCGGTGGACGGCTCGCTGCTGCTGGAAATCTATGTGCACGACGGCATTGGCACCATGGTGATCGACGAAAAACTCGAAAGCCTGCGTGAGGCCACCGCCGACGACGTGGGCGGCATCCTGCAGCTGATCGAGCCGTTCGAGAAAGACGGCACCCTGGTCAAGCGCAGCCGCACCGAAATCGAGCGCGACATCGCCAACTACACCATCATCGAGCACGACGGCGTCATCTTCGCCTGCGCTGCGCTCTACCCCTACCCGGAAGGCCGAACCGCCGAAATGGCCGCCCTCACCGTTTCGCCGCAGAGTCAGGGCCAGGGGGACGGCGAAAAAGTGCTCAAGCGCGTCGAACAGCGCGCCCGCGCCATGGGTCTGGAGAGCATCTTCGTGCTGACCACCCGAACCATGCACTGGTTCATCAAGCGTGGCTTTGTCCAGGCCGACCCGGACTGGCTGCCCGAAGCGCGCAAGCGCAAATACAACTGGGACCGCCGCAGCCAGGTGCTGGTCAAGAAGCTGTCTTGAAGGCGGACGGGGAGCGCGCGGCGCGTCCAGCGCGTCGGTTTTGAGCGAAAACCGCCCATACCCAGCGTAAAAAGGTCACTTTCAGCTATGTTTAATATAGCGATCGACGGATTGGATTACGCCCGGCGCTGACGCCACAGCAGCACCAGCGTGCTGCCAATCACCGCGCTGAAGACCACAAACGACCAGTTGGCGATGGTGCCGCCCAGAAAAGTCCAGTCCACGGCGCTGCAATCGCCGCTGCCTTTGAAAATCATCGGCAGCGCCCGCTTGAGCGGGAAGTTTTCGATCATTCCGTAAAAGTCGCGCCCGCAGCTGACCACCTCGGGCGGGTACCACTGCAGCCAGCTCTGCCGCGCGGCCGTGAAGGCGCCAAAACCCGCCATCAGCACCACCAGCACGCCGCCCGCCGTGTGAACGCCGCGCCGGCTGCTCAGCGCGATGGCGGCCGCGAACAGCATGACCCCGATGAGCGCATAGCGCTGCACGATGCACATCGGGCACGGATGCAGCCCGACCACCAGTTGCAGGTAGCCAATGCCATAGACCAGCAATGCCAGGCAGGTGGCCGCGACGGCGGCGAAAAAAAGGCGGGGTTCGGAGAACAGGCGGTTCAGCAGCGAAGAGAGCATCAGGCTTCCACAAAGACGCGGGCCTTGCGTGGCGTCAACACCAGCGTTTCGCCGTCCTTCAGGCCCAGATCCCTGAATTGTTGCGCACTCAGGTGCGCCTCGATCAGTTCAGGACTGCCCGATGGAGTGCCGCCGGCGTGGATTAGTTCCAGCCGGGCGATCGGGCCGACCACAATGGCCCGCTCCAGTGTCGCCACCAGGCCGCTCGCGCCCGGCGTGTAGCGGTTAACTTCCAGGTCATGCGGGCGAACGTAGGCGAACGCCTTCGCGTCCTGCGCCTCGTGGTGCTCGGGCGCGTGCAGGCGGATGCCGTGGTGGTCTTCACCGATCAACACCTCGCCCTCGTGTGCGCGGCCGTGGAACAGGTTCACGTCGCCGAGGAATCCGTAGACGAAGGGGCTGGCCGGGTGGTCCCACACATCCTGCGGCGAGCCGACCTGCTCGATCACGCCGTGGTTCATCAGCACCACGCGGTCGGCCACTTCCAGGGCCTCTTCCTGGTCGTGGGTGACGAAGATGGAGGTGACATGCAGCTCATCGTGCAGGCGGCGCAGCCAGCGGCGCAGTTCCTTGCGCACCTTGGCGTCCAGCGCGCCAAAGGGTTCGTCCAGCAGCAGCACCTTGGGCTCCACCGCCAGCGCCCGCGCCAGGGCGATGCGCTGGCGCTGGCCGCCCGACAGCTGCGACGGATACCGGTCGGCGATCCAGTCCAGTTGCACCAGCTTGAGCAGCTCGGTCACCTTCTGTTTGATCTGCGCCTCGCCCGGGCGCTGGCCGCGCGGCTTCATGCGCAGACCGAACGCCACGTTGTCGAACACCGTCATGTGGCGAAACAGCGCGTAGTGCTGGAACACAAAACCCACGTTGCGCTCGCGCACATGCACGTCGGTGGTGTCCTCGCCGCTGAACAGGATGCTGCCGGTGTCGGGCGTTTCCAGGCCGGCAATGATGCGCAGCAGCGTGGTCTTGCCGCAGCCCGACGGGCCCAGCAGCGCCAGCAGTTCGCCGGAGTCGATGTCGAGGTTGACGTTCTTCAGCGCGTGGAAGCTGCCGAAATGCTTGTTCACGTCACGGATCTGGATGCTCATGGAATCAGCTCTCTGAAAGGAATTCAGGCGGCGGCCGGTCGTGCCACCGGCTCGGGCACCGCCGGACGCTCGGGCGGCAGTTCGGCGGCGGCCCGGCGGTCGCGCTCGAAGCGCCACTCCACCACACTCTTGATCGCCAGCGTCAGCACCGCCAGCAGCGCCAGCAGCGAAGCCACGGCGAAGGCGGCCACCGACTGGTACTCGTTGTAGAGCACTTCCACGTGCAGCGGCATGGTGTTGGTCTGGCCCCGGATGTGGCCCGACACCACCGACACCGCGCCGAATTCGCCCATCGCCCGGGCGTTGCACAGGATCACGCCGTAGACCAGCCCCCACTTGATGTTGGGCAGCGTCACGTGCCAGAAGGTCTGCCAGCCGGTGGCGCCCAGCACGATGGCGGCCTGCTCGTCGTCGGTGCCCTGTGCCTGCATCAGCGGGATCAGCTCACGCGCGATGAACGGGAAGGTCACGAACACGGTGGCCAGGATGATGCCGGGCACGGCGAACACGATCTTGATGTCGTGCTGCGCCAGCCATGGGCCCAGCCAGCCCTGGGCGCCGAACACCAGCACATAGATCAGGCCCGCCACCACCGGCGAGACGGAAAACGGCAGGTCGATCAGCGTGGTCAGAAAGGACTTGCCCCGGAACTCGAACTTGGCAATCGCCCAGGCGGCCGCCACGCCGAACACCAGGTTCATCGGCACCGCGACGGCGGCGGTGATCAGCGTCAGCCGGATCGCGGCCCAGGCATCGGGCTCCTTCAGCGCCTCCCAATAGGCGGCCACGCCTTTGCGCAGCGCCTCGGTGAAGACGGCGGCCAGCGGCAGCACCAGAAACAGGGCCATGAACACCAGCGCCAGGGAGGTGAGCGTCCAGCGGATCCACGGCGCCTCGGTGGTGCCGCGGCGGGACGAGCGCAAAGAGGTGTTGCTCATGCCATTGCTCCCGCGGAGCGCTTGCGCTGCCAGCCCTGCAGGCCGTTGATGACCAGCAGCAGGATGAAGGAGATCACCAGCATGACCGAGGCCACCGCGGTGGCGCCGGCGTAGTCGTACTGCTCCAGCTTGCCGATGATGATCAGCGGCGTGATCTCGGACACCATGGGCATGTTGCCGGCAATGAAGATCACCGAGCCGTATTCCCCCACCGCGCGGGCAAACGCCATCGCAAAACCGGTCAGCAGCGCGGGCGCGATGCTCGGAAAGATCACATGGCGGAAGGTCTGCCAGCGCGTGGCGCCCAGGCAGGTGGCGGCTTCTTCGAGCTCTTTTTCGGTGTCTTCCAGCACCGGCTGCACCGTGCGCACCACAAACGGCAGACCGATGAAGATCAGCGCGATCACCACGCCGTTGGGGTTGAAGGCGAGCTGGATGCCGTAAGGCTCAAAGAACTGCCCCACCCAGCCGTTGCCGGCCAGCAGCGCCGTCAGCGAGATGCCGGCCACGGCGGTGGGCAGCGCAAACGGCAGGTCCACCAGCGCATCGACAAACTTCTTGCCCGGAAACGGATAGCGCACCAGCACCCAGGCCACCAGCAGGCCAAATACCACGTTGACCAGCGCCGCAATCAGCGATGCGCCGAACGTGAGCCGGTACGAGGCCATCACCCGGGGCGAGGTCACCGCGTCCCAGAATTGCGGCCAGGTGAGTGTCAGTGTCTTGAGCACCAGCGCCGATAGCGGAATCAGCACGATCAGGCTCAGGTACAGCACCGCAAAGCCCAGCGTGAGGTTGAAGCCGGGCAGCACCCGGGCGCTGGCGCGGCGCGCGCCGGCCCCGGCGGCCGGCAGCGGCAGCGCCGTCACAGAAGCGGACATGGTTTATTTGCCCTGGGTGTAGAGCTTGTCGAACTGGCCGCCGTCGTTGAAGTGCACTTTCTGTGCCTCGGCCAGCGAGCCGAAATACTGCTCCACGGTGAACAGCTTGATCGGCTTGAACGCCGCAGCGTATTTCTTCAGCACCGCCTCGTTGCGGGGGCGGATGTTGTGTCTGGCGGCGATGTCCTGCCCCTCGGGGCTGTAGAGGAAGTTCAGGTAGGCCCGCGCCGCGTCGCCGGAGCCCTTCTTGGCCGCGGTGCGCTCGACCACCGCGACCGGGTTCTCGGCCACGATGGACGCGCTGGGGTGGATGGCGTCCACCTTGCCGGCGCCGAATTCGTTGTCCACCGACACCACTTCGGACTCGAAGGTCACCAGCACATCGCCGATGTTGCGCTGCAAAAAGATGCCGGTGGCATCGCGCCCGCCGCGCGCCAGCACCGGCACGTTCTTGTAGAGCTTGCTGACGAACTCCGCCGCCTGCGCGTCGGTGCCGCCCTTGGCCCGCACCGAACCCCAGGCCGCCAGATAGGCCATGCGGCCGTTGCCGCCGGTCTTGGGGTTCACCACAATGACCTGCACGCCGGGCTTGACCAGGTCGTCCCAGTCCTTGATGCCCTTGGGGTTGCCGTTGCGCACCAGGAACAGCATGGTCGAGGTGGTGGGCGCGGCGTTGTTGGGGAATTTCTGGCGCCAGTCCTTGGCCACCACCCCCTTTTCGGCCAGGAAGTCGACGTCGGTGGTGGTGTTCATGGTCACCACATCGGCGTCCAGCCCGTCGGCCACCGCGCGGGCCTGCGCACTGGAGCCGCCGTGCGACTGGTCGATCTTGATGTCCTTGCCGGTGGTTTTCTTCACATGGGCCACGTAGGCGGCGTTGAAGTCCTTGTAGAACTCGCGCGCCACGTCATACGAGGCATTGAGGAGCGTGGAGGTTTGCGCGGAGGCCAGCGTCGCGGTGGACAGGGCCAGCGCGGCCAGGGTGAGGCGGAGGGCAGGTTGGATCATGAACAGGTTCCCGGTAACAGCGTGAGGGTGAGTCGAATGCGGCGGATTCTGGAACCGGTCCGTCAGATCACAAACGAATAAATAGTTGTTTGTTAATTCGTTTTTGACATTAAAGATCCCTGCCAGCCAACTATCGGTGCGAACGGCGACCTTGAAAGGGTTTTCATTCACTCCCGAAACAATAGCTAGAAATCACCTTTTTACGGTGGGTATGGCCGAAAAAGACGAAAAAAAGCCGCCTCACGGGCGGCTGGAGGGCGGTGGGCGGGGTGTTCAGCTCACAAAGGCGCGCTCGATGACAAAATCACCCGGTGTGGTGGTGCTGCCTTCGGCGAAGTCCCGCCGCTCGCACAGGGATTTCAGGTCGCGCAGCATCTCGGGGCTGCCGCAGATCATCACGCGGTCTTCGAGCGGGCTGAGTTCGGGGATGCCAAACGCCTTGGCGATGGTGCCGTTTTCCAGCAGCGTGGGAATACGCCCCTGGTTGCGGAACGGCTCGCGCGTCACCGTGGGGTAGTACAGCAGCTGCTTGCTGACCATCTCGCCCAGGAACTCGTGCTGGGGCAGCTCCTTCGTGATGTAGTCGTGGTAGGCCAGCTCGTTGACCTGGCGCACGCCGTGAATCAGCACCACCTGCTGGAATTTTTCGTAGGTTTCCGGGTCGCGGATGATGCTCATGTACGGTGCCAGCCCGGTTCCGGTGCCCAGCAGGTACAGCCGCTTGGCTGGCAGCAGGTAGTCGATCAGCAGCGTGCCGGTGGGTTTTTTGCCGACGATGATGGTGTCACCCGGCTGGATGTGCTGCAGGCGGGACGTCAGCGGACCGTTTTGCACCTTGATGGACAGGAACTCCATCGTCTCTTCATAGTTGGCGCTGGCAATGCTGTAGGCGCGCAACAAAGGCTTGCCGTCAACCCGCAGGCCGATCATCGTGAAATGCCCGTTGGAAAACCGCAGCCCGGGATCCCGGGTGGTGGTGAAGGAAAACAGGCGGTCAGTCCAGTGGTGAACCGTCAGGACTTTTTCTTCGTGAAAGGCGCTCATTCGGGGTTGTTGGCGGCATACACCGGCACTGCACAAACGGCGCCGGGCAGAGGTCAGTTCGGGAGTTGACAAGAGCCGCGATTCTAAAGGGGCCCGATCTGACAGGCTTGACACAAATCAATCGGTGTCGGCCCGGTTTCGGGTTTCGGCGGTGCCTATTTTCGAGCGACAAAGATCTGGTCAAACACCGCGCCATCGACAAAGTGGACCTTGGTGGCCTGCTCCCATCCGCCAAAGGCGTCCTCGATGCGGAACAGGTTCAGTTTGGGCAGTTGTTTGGCGTATTTCGCCTGGGCCTTGGCCGAGATCGGGCGGTAGAAATGTTTGCCGATCAGGTCCTGCGCTTCCTCGGTGTAGAGGTATTTCAGGTACTCCTCGGCCACGGCGCGGGTGCCCTTCTTGTCCACGTTCTTGTCGACCACCGTCACGGCGGGCTCGGCCAGGATGGACAGCGACGGGTAGATGAAGTCCACCTTGCTGCCGAATTCCTTCTCCAGCAGATACGCCTCGTTCTCCCAGCTGATGAACACATCGCCCTGGTTGCGCTGGGCAAAGGTCACCGACGAGCCGCGGGCGCCGGTGTCCAGCACCGGCACGTTGCCATACAGCCTGGTGATGAACTCTTTGGCCTTGGCATCGCCGCCGTATTTGCGTTTGGCGAATTCCCAGGCGGCCAGGTAGTTCCAGCGGGCGCCGCCCGAAGTCTTGGGGTTGGGCGTGATGACCTTGACGTCCGGGCGGACCAGATCGTCCCAATCCTTGATGCCCTTGGGGTTGCCTTGGCGAACCACCAGCACGATGGTGGAGGTGTAGGGCGAGCTGTTGTGGGGCAGGCGCTTTTGCCAGTCTTTGGGAATCCAGTTGCCGTTGGCGTGCAGCGCGTCGGTGTCGCCGGCCAGCGCGAGCGTGGCCACGTCGGCGTCCAGCCCTTCGATGATCGAACGCGCCTGCTTGCCCGAGCCGCCGTGCGACTGTTTGATGGTCACGTCCTGGCCGGTCTTGGCCTTCCAGTGCTTCTGGAACGCCGCGTTGTATTCAACGTACAGCTCGCGGGTAGGATCGTAGGAAACATTGAGCAAGGTCACGGCGTTTTGCGCCGAAGCGCTCCAGGCCGTCCCTGCGAGGGCGAGGGCCAGGGAAAGCTTGCTAAAGTGTCGGCGGGTTTGCATGGTCGGATTCCCTTGAGAGTTGAAAAGTACCGTTTGATGGACAACGGAACGGAGTCTGATGGCGAGCCGTAAAAACTGGAACTACTGTTTTTTCAGTTCCAAATAACCGAATCATCTAAAGAACTGCCTCTGGAGGCGCACATGGCCCGTACCGTCAACTGCATCAAACTCGGCAAGGAAGCCGAAGGTCTGGACTTTCCGCCCTACCCGGGGGACCTGGGCAAACGCATCTGGGAAAGTGTGAGCAAGGAGGCCTGGGCGGCCTGGCTGAAGCACCAGACCATGCTGGTCAATGAAAACCGCCTCAATCTGGCCGACCTGCGCGCCCGCCAATACCTGGCCCGCCAGATGGAAAAGCACTTTTTCGGCGAAGGCGCGGACCAGGCCGCCGGTTACGTCCCGCCAACGCCCTGACCGGGCGGTCCCTGTGGCCTGATGGCGCCCGCGCGCACGCCATGGCGGGTGCCGGGCGCGGCTACCGGCCAGGCAGACAGGGCCGGCAGAGCCCTCTGGCAACCTGAGTGAACCCTTCAATCCACTCCCCGGTGCACTGGCTGCCCGACGGCACGCCGCACAACCCGCGCTTCAACGACCGCTACCGCGGCGACGGCGACGACGGGCGCGGCGGCCTTCTGCAGGCCCGCCACGTCTTTCTGGAGGGTTGCGCGCTGCCCCATGCCTGGCGCGGGGCACCGCGCTGGACGATTCTGGAAACCGGCTTTGGCCTGGGCCTGAACTTCCTGGCCACCTGGCAGGCCTGGCGCGACGATCCGCACGCCCCGCGCCATTTGCATTACGTGGCCATAGAAGCCTGGCCACCGGCCGCCGATGACCTGCAACGCAGCGTGGCACCCTACCCCGAACTCGGCCCACTGGCGCAGCAACTGGCCGCGCGCTGGGCCGGCCTCCTGCCCGGCTTTCATCACCTGGCCTTTGACAACGACCGGGTGCGGCTGACGCTGTGCATCGGCGAGGTGCGCGCCATGCTGCGCGAGTTGCGCTTCGAGGCCGATGCCGTGTTTCTGGACGGCTTCACCCCCGCGCTGAATCCCGACATGTGGGACATCCCCACGCTGAAAGCCGTGAGTCACCTGTGCCGGCGCGGCACCCGGGTGGCCACCTGGACCGTTGCCCGCAGCGTGCGCGACGGCCTGGCGCAAAACGGCTTTGTGGTGGAAAAAGCGCCCGGCCTGCCGCCCAAGCGCGACTGCCTGCGCGCCACCTGGGACCCGGCCTGGACCCCGCGCCGCCCCGAGCCCGCACCCGTGGCGCCCTGGCCTGGGGTCGACCGACGCGCCCTCGTCATCGGCGCCGGCCTGGCGGGCGCCTCAGTGGCGTACAGCCTGGCGCAGCGCGGCTGGCAGGTCACGGTGCTGGACCGCGCTGGCACCCCCGCGGCAGGGGCCTCCGGCCTGCCGGCCGGCGTGGTGGCGCCCCATGTCTCGCCCGACGACCGGCTGCTCTCGCAGCTCAGCCGCAGCGGCGTGATGGCCACGCTGGCCCGTGCCGCCGAGTTGCTGCCCGAAGGACACGGCTGGGCCGCCAGCGGCGTGCTGGAGCGCCGTCTGAAAGACAGCCGAGAACTGCCCGACGCCTGGCTGGCGCCCGCTTCGCCCGGCCACGCCTGGAGCCGGGCCGCCGATGCCGCACAGCGCAGCGCTGCCGCCCTGAGCGACGGCAGCCCCGCCCACTGGCACGCCCGCGCCGGCTGGGTGCGCGCGCCCGCACTGGTGGCCGCCATGCTGGCCGCCCCCGGCATCACCTGGCACGGCCATGCGGCCGTGGCAACGCTGCGGCAGGACACCGCTCAGGCCGAAGGTGAACATGTCGATGCCGGCGGCTGGACGGCCCTGGCCGCCGATGGCACCGTGCTGGCCCAGGCGCCGGTGGTCGTCGTGGCGGCCGGCTTTGAAAGCCTGGAGCTGCTGGCCAGCACCGACGCGCCCGCGCTGCCGCTCAACCCGCTGCGCGGCCAGTTGTTGTACGGCCCCATGCCCGAGGCGCCGCACCCGTTGCCGCCCTTCCCGGTCAACGGGCTGGGCAACTTCATCACCGGGGTGCCGGTGGACGGCACGCCGAGCTGGGTACTGGGCTCCAGCTTCGAGCGCGGCTGCCGCGAGCCCGTGCTGCGCGACGCCGACACGGCCGAGGTGGCCGCCAAGCTCGCCGCCTTGCTGCCTGAGAGCGCCCGGGCCCTGGCGCCGCAGATTGCCAGCGGTGCCGCCCGGGCCTGGGCGGCCGTGCGCTGCACCGTGCCCGACCGCCTGCCCGTGGTCGGCGCGCCCGATGCCACCGCCCTGCCCGGCCTCTTCGTCAGCACCGGCATGGGCGCGCGCGGCATGACCCTGGCGGTGTTGTGCGGCGAGCTGCTTGCGACGCAGCTCGACGGTGAGCCGTTGCCCGTGCCCTTGCGACAGGCGCGTGCGCTGGCGCCGCAGCGCTTGCTGAAGACCGCCTGAACCACTCCTGAACTCATAGCTGCCGATGACCATTCTGCGCTGGCAAGTGGCATAAAACACCACAAAATCACCTCTGAAATGCCCTCCAGGATGCCGCGAACAGGCCGCGCCGCCTAGCCTGGGCCCCAGAACACGCCCGCCCACTGCCACAGCGCAAACCCGGCCAGCAGCGCACCCGACAGAACATTGATCCGCCGCCGCCAGGCCGCGCTGAAATGGTGGCGCCAGCGGCCCACGACGGTGGTCAGGCCCAGCCACCAGAGCGCCGAGCCCAGCCACACGCCCGCCACCATGGGGGCGGCGCTCAGGTGCTGCGTGCCGCCGCCGGCCATGGCGGCAAAGACTGCGATGAACGAGACGATGGTGGCCGGGTTGGACAACGTGAGCACAAAGGTGCCCGCAAAACAGCGCAGCAGGTCCGAGCGGCTGGGCAGCGCGGCAGCCTCCGTGGCGACGGGTTGGGTCACCGTGCGCCAGGCCATCCACAGCAGCATCGCGCCACCGCCAAGGGCCAGCGCATCACGGGCGCCCACCAGCCTGTGGATCACCTGCGTCACGCCGAACGCGCCGATGGCGCCGTACACCGCGTCGGCGCAGGCCGCGCCCAGCCCGGTGGCCAGTCCGGCCAGGCGCCCTTGGTCCAGGGTGCGGTTGATGGTGAGCAGGCCGATCGGGCCCACGGGTGCGGCAATCAGCAGGCCCACGGCCAGCGCCTTGGCAAAGAGGATGAACACATCGTTGGTCATGCCTGAATGCTAGGGGCTTGCCGGCCGCAGGACCATGCCGGAATTCAGGCCAACGGCATCGGTTGCAAGAAAATGGCAGGCGTTTGTTGATTCGCGGAGAAAACCCATGTTGCAACTCGATGACAAAGCCTGGCGCCTGCTGCAAGCCCTGCAGGCCGACGGACGCCAGCCGCTGAAGGCGCTGGCGCAGGTGGCGGGTCTCTCACTGCCGGCCACGGCCGAGCGCATCAAACGGCTGGAAGAAGCCGGTGTCATCACTGGCATGCACGCCGAGGTGTCGCCCGCCGCGCTGGGCTACGGCGTGCGCGCGGTGGTGGGCATCAACGTGCCGCAGCCGGGCAAGCGCCAGCTGATCGAGCGACTCACGCAGATGCCGGAGGTGCTGGAGTGCCACCACGTGAGCGGCGCGGACTCGTACCTGATGACCGTCGTGGCCACCGACCTGGTGCATCTGGAAACGCTGATCGCGTCGATCAACATCTATGGCGAGACGCGCACGTCGATCGTGTTCTCGACGCCGATTCCACGGCGGGGGGTGGGGAGGCCGGGCGCCGGCCTGGCCGAATCTCCGGCCTCCTGACCCCTCAAAGGACGGATCAGGAGGCAATGCCGTTGCGGCTATTTGCGCGGCGACGGTGTGGAAGGCCGGGGTGATGTCTGACCATCAACATACGCGTCGAGCAGGCGGCGAATCATGCGCTGGTACTGCGTGTGGTGCTTCGAGGCCTCGGACTTGAAGAAATCGATGCTCTTCTTGCTCAAAGCCAAAGTGACTTTCACGCCTTCTTCGCGAAAGGCCAATTCCGCCGGCGACGGAAGGAAGTCCGGAACCACCTGCACATCGCCGAGTGGCTCATCGCTGTAGTTGATGCCTGTCGCGGCGCCACGTCGGCGGCTGCTGCCAGGCACCTGCCCCGAGACGCCACTACCTTGCGTTTTCGCGTTCATAAATCGCCTTTCCTTTGCGCCAGTATCCGGCGCCGATGATTCGAATGACCGAAGCCCGGTAGGTAAACCGCACGGTCAGCACGCCACCATCCACCGCGTCAAAACAATAAAACCGCTCTTCGGTGTGGCTGTGTGTCTCATCCCTGGCGATGACACGCCGGGGATCCGCGAAGGCGTATTGGGCCCGGGAAAAAGCAACACCGTGCTTCAACTGATTCTGGTTGTCCTTGTCAGGGTCCCAGTCAAAGCGAGCTTTTGCCATGGGCACAGCCTAGCATAAACCCATATTTGAAGCCATACACCGATATGGCTATCCAGAGGCGCCGATCCCGCGACCGCTCACCGCTTCAGCGCGCCCTTGCCCCCAGGATGCGCTCGCGGAACGCGCGGGCGCTGGCGCCGCAACGGCTGCTCAGGGAACGCTGAATCACTCTGCAAAAAATAGCGCTGGATGACCTTTTTGCGCTGGGTATGTGCTAATCGAACACATAAACGGTCCCGGCGAAGCGCCCCCTCAGCCCGCGACCGGCGAACAGAGCTCGACCAGCGTGCCGTCTGGACAGCGGACGTACGAAACCACCTGCCCCCACGGCTTGGACTCGGGCGCTTGCAAGGCGGTGGCACCGGTAGCCAGCGCCCGGGCATGGGCAGCGGCGACGTCGGACGTCACCAGTGCGATCTCCATTCCCAGCGGCAAGCGCGACTCGCTGGCTGCGACAAAACCGTCCGGAAAATGGGCGCGGCCAAGGGCTAGTGACGCAAACGCCAGGGTGGTCTCTCCCGTGGCCAGTTCGCCATAGTCGCCGCCTTCGTGCAGAAACCGCCGCGACAGCCCGAACGCCTGCTCAAAAAACGCCAGCGACGCCGCGACGCCGCGACGTCGGGCACGTAGATGATGGTGTAGCCGAGTTTCATAATAAATTGGCGATCTCTAAGCGGGTTGCGTCGACGCCCGATGCTCGCGTCGGGAGTCACCGTATTCAGATTCACCCTAGCGAATCTAAGCAGAAGGACGAAAAAATGTCACTGCAATCGGGCCTGATACGGTCGCAACGAGAAGAATTCCAACAAAAATGAGCGTTGTCACGAGGTTCAAGTCTGCAATTTCAGCCTTGCACTTTTCAGAGGCGCCAAAATTCTCGAGAAAGTTGTTTATTCCGCTGGACGGTGGACAAACAGCAAATACAATTATCGGGGGAATCAGTACAGCAGCCAGGTCATCACGAACCGAGAAAATCGACATAATAAATATCGCGGTAATCGCTGAGATCCACCGAGGTGCATAAAAAATTATTACCGACCGGAGAATGCTCCCCACGGAGGACGACCCGATCGTCGTAATCATGAACACGTAAGTCAGCGAGAGGTACATAAGAACCGCGGATCGGCCCGCGTGGCTCGGTTCCAAGAAGGTCGCAACCTGAGATTTCAGATTCGCCGGAACAGCCCAACTTAAAATCACTATTGCCATTACTGCCAACGGTGGTGCTCCAATGTCCTTGGCTACACTCTTTATTGAGTCAACAAGATCCGCTTGATTTTTCTTGTTCCGATACCAAAGAAGGGTTGGCACTGCAAACATCAGCCAGGCCAGAATCATTACATCCATTTGAATAAATGCTTCAATAATACGCTTTCGTTGATCATCAGAGAATATAGGCCAGGCACTGATGACGGAGATCAATGCAAATCCACGATTTCCCCCGCCAAAGGTTGTTGAAGCTATCGTCAGAAAATCAGAACTTTCTGATCTTTCGAAACCACGCACCATAAAAGCAATTCCCGTCACAAACAGAAGTAGCACCATGCCGACAAGAAAGTACACGATATTCGGTGTGTGTCGCGAAAAAGTTTCAGCAGCCAGCACTATCAGGAATAGCCACGCCATTCTGTTGACTGCTTTTGGCACCAAATCACCGGGAAAATTCCGACGCAGCATGACGCCACTGGCAAGTGCCAGCGAAAACACGGCTAAGAACTGCTTATCCATCCTGTGCAATCTGATTGAAGTTTCTAATTCCGGTTGGGCCGGCTGATCCAACTAAGCTGTGCATCCGCCCAGGCCGTGCCGGCCAGCGCCCGGAACGAAACTATGGCCAACGGGTGCCCCACACGCCTGCGATTCGCCTCCGAGACTCGCGCCCAGCCTGACGATCGACATGGGCCTATTGTGTGCCTGATAGATTCGCAACGCCGCTGTTTTTCCGGCACATTCGGGACGGCGACCAGTACCGCGGTGGCAACTACTTCCTTTGGGATGGCGGAAAACGACCCATTTCCAAGGTTTATCGGTCGCAAGGTCGGTTTTCCTGCCGAACCGTACCGGTACTGTCCTTGGCATCGTGCGAACGCCCTTGGGCCTGCCCATTCGTTTTCCCCTTGCCGCGGGACCGCTGCCCCCCCCCCGTCGGGTGCATGACAGCCAGACGACAAATTGGCGCATATGCAACAGGCATCGCTGGATTTAGCCCTCAACCCTAAATTTCTTCCGGGCAGCCCCCTAGATTGGGCTCTGAGCAGGATCGCTCGCTACCTGAAGGATTGCCATGAACCCGTGCAGATTTTCAGAACTTGTCCTGGCGGCCAGCCTGGTGTGGGCCGCCAACACGTGGGCCATGACCCCACAGCCGCTGGCTGCAGGCGCGGCGCCACGTCCGCAGACGACCCAGGTCGATGGGGTGGCGCTCCAACTCAACGGGGCCGGGGTACGACGGCACCCCGCCGGGGACTTGTACGCGGCGGCGCTTTATCTGGAAAACCGGCAAACCGCTGCAGAGGCCGCGGTGGGCGACCCGGGCGCCAAACGGCTGTCGGTCACCGCGCTGCGCGCGCTCAACGCCACCGAGATCGGCGAACTGCTCTCGGCTGGCCTTACCGACAATTCCGGCAACGAAGCGTTGGCGGATCTGGTGGCCGAGGTCTTTGCGCTGGGCAGCCTGATTGCCGAGACCGGCCGCCTGCAGCCCGGCGACGGGTTCCAGATCGACTGGAGCCCCAAGGCCGGCACGACCCTTACAGTGCAGCGAGCCGGGGCGGACGCGCCCGCCACCAGGGTGTTTGCCTCGCCCAAGCTGATGCCCGCCATGATGCGTATCTGGCTGGGCCCGAATCCCGCCGACGGTCGACTCAAGGCGGATTTGCTGGGTCTTTGAGCCGACAGCGCCCCGAAGAAGGCGGCAAACGCGCCCCACCTCATCCCGCGCGGGCCGGCGGAGCGCCCCCTCAGCCCGCGACCGGCGAACAGAGCTCGACCAGCGTGCCGTCCGGACAGCGGACGTACGAAACCACCTGCCCCCACGGCTTGGACTCGGGCGCTTGCAAGGCGGTGGCACCGGCAGCCAGCGCCCGGGCATAGGCAGCGGCAACGTCGGACGTCACCAGTGCGATCTCCATTCCCAGCGGCAAGCGCGACTCGCTGGCCGCGACAAAACCGTCCGGAAAATGGGCGCGGCCCAGGGCCAGTGACGCAAACGCCAGGGTGGTCTCTCCCGTGGCCAGTTCGCCATAGTCGCCGCCTTCGTGCAGAAACCGCCGCGACAGCCCGAACGCCTGCTCAAAAAACGCCAGCGACGCCGCGACGTCGGGCACGTAGATGATGGTGTAGCCGAGTTTCATGGGAGCGCAGGACCCTAGTCCAGAACTCCCGACCCGCCGCGCGACGCCGACGCTCCTGATGGCGAGGCGCCCTGCGGGCTGTGGGAGGGCGCCGCCGCCGGCGGAGCGGTCGGCGCGTTCATGGGCGGCATGTCCAGCGTGCTGCCGCTGGCGACGGCCGGGGGCGTCCATCGGGCGATCTCCCGTTGCATGAATTGCCGGTGACCCTCCGGACGGGAGCGTTCATCGCGCACCGCCGTGCCCGAAGCATGCTGCAGGTTCGCCAGGACCGCATCGCCGCGCGCAGCGCTGCGGATGGCCTCGTTGATTCGCGCGATGCGGTCGGGCGGTGTGCCCTTGGGCGCATACAGTCCGAACCAGTTCGACGCCGGTGGCTCCGGCTGGCCCAGCCGCTTCAGGCGTCCGGCAGCGATCTGCGCGTCGGCACCGGTCGCTTCGATGCACATGAAGTCGGTCTGGCCGCTCATCAGATCAATCAGCGCGGGTCCGGTGCCCCGGTAATGCACGATGTCGCGTGCGGCGATCCCCGCGGCGCGAATGACCATCAGTGTGCACACATGGGACAACGAGCCCGGCCCCGGCGATGCGGGCACCGGGGTGTCCTGTCGCGCCAGCTCCGCCACGCTGCGCGCGGTGAGGCCCGGTTTGCCGACGACGATCAGCGGGACTTCGGCAAACACCCCCAACGGTTCGAGGATTTGGAGCGGGTCGAAGCTGGTGGAACGGATCAGCCCGGGGTACAGCGCCAGAGTGCCCTGATGCATCAGCACCGTGTGGCCATCGGGTGGCGACTGGGACACCTTGTGTGTTGCGACCAGACCACTCGCCCCGGGCAGGTTTTCGACCACCACGGGGCTCCCCAGCGCGGCGGACAACCCGGGCGCCAGGGCACGGGTCGCCAGATCGGAAACCCCGCCAGCCGGGTACGGAACCACAATCCGAACCGGCCCGGACGGAAACTGCGCGTGGGAAGCGCCGCAAGCCAGCCACAGCGGCAACGCCAGACCGAACACGGCAACCAGAAAACGCGGCATGTCTAGCGCCCTCCCATGAGTGGCCGACACTCGGCAACGAGTTCACCACCGTTGAATTGCCCATCCAGCGGCCAGACGGACTGCCCGCCGTCGAAGCAGGCATTCCAGTGCACCCGCATTGGCCTTGTCTCGCCCATGACGGTGATGGCCGATTCGCTGTTGGCGCGGACGCTGCCGGCGCCGAACTTTTGCTTCCGGCAGGACACGACACCGTCTCCGGCACTGTCCACGCAGTAGGTGTATCGGACCATCTCGTTGCAGCTGTTCTTGAGCACCGCGCTTTCACTGCTGATGCCGCCGCTCCAGACCTTGCCGACGGTCAGGCAGTGGCTGGCGCCCCAGCCGCCGGGTCTGACCGGACGGGTCGGATTGGCCGGGTTTGGGGCGGGCTCGGCAGCTTGAGGCGCGGGCGCGGGCGCGGGTGCGGGCGCGCTGGAGCAACTGCGGTTCATCGCCTGCAGGGTCGAGCGCCAGAGATCGACCGATCCGGCCGCACCCCGAGCACCTGCGCACTCGCCCTGGTAGAGCGCAATCTTCCGGCAGGTCGTTTCCACCAGACCAAGCCGCGCCTGATCGAGCGCAACGGCCTTGCGATAGCAGGCGTCCGACAGCGCTGCGTCCGTCTGGGCAAACGCCCCCGTCACCGCACCCGGGCCAGCGAGTATTGCGAGCCCCCAACTGGTCAAGTGGCCTCTGAAGCGTGTTCGGGCTGAGTGTGTCAACCGCATGTCTGATCTCCGACAAATGCATTCATGGAATCACCGCAAGGCTCCCCGGGGTTTTGACTTTAGCAGCGATCTGCGCCGGGCAGCCCCGCGCGGGCCCAAGGGGCCAATGGGCCCGTGTCACGGCCGCGCGGCCTGCCGCTCGGCTTTGGTCAGCACCTGTGGCGTCACGATCGGCGTCTGGCCGTCTTCCTCGAAGAAGGGCGATGGCGCGGATTTGCCGGTGAGTTTGCCCTTCGCGATGAACGGCATCACCGACGCCATGGCCTTCAGGTTGAACTTGTCGGCGGTGCCGGCCGGCGGCGTCCCGGTGGCGAAGCGGCCCATGATGCGGCTGCGCACCGGGCCCAGGGTTGCATCCAGCGCCAGGGACGGGTTGGCCGTGTACACCCCGCGCAAGAAACCCGCCCACGGCATCCCGGGCCGGGTGTTGGCCACCGGCGTATTGCAGCAGCGCGTGAAAAACCGGTAGGTTCCCCCGGGCGACAGCCGCACACAGGCCAACTGCTCGCGCCCGCTGAGGATCTCGACATCGGCCGGATAGGCCGGAATCACCTCCGTGCCGCCGTTGGCGTCCAGCAGGTCGCGGCGCCCAAGGTGGCGCAGATAGGTCTGGCAGTCATCGCAATAACACACCAGCCGCCCCGGCGTGCCGCCCGGAAACGCCTTGAGCCGGGCGCGAAACAGCCCGCATTGACACTGAATCTCGGTTGCCATGGTGTTTGCCTTTCTGCCGCGTCGGCGGCCTGCCGCGAGAGATCAAGTTGCCCTCGGCATTCTCGATCAAGGTGATCTGGACAAAACGACCGAACCCGGATGACCGGATTCGTCCGCATCATTCATGCCGGAAATTCTTTTCGCAGAACCCGCAGCAGTTTATGCCCGCGCGCTCTCATGGCAGGGGTGCCGGTGGCGGCCAACTCGGCGAGGTGCCGGGTGATATCGGGCAGAAAGCGCCGGCCGGCGGGCCGTGATTTTCTCGATGGCATCCGCGCAACGCATGCGCAAGACCGGATCGGGGGCTTCGATGCCCTCAAAAAGAACCGCGAGCCATTCCGGATGCGCCAGAACCGCCTGCACGGCCCGCCCGGCGTGACCGATGGACCGACGGTCGCCGCCGGAGAGGGATTGCAGCAGCGGGTGCATCGCGTTGCCACCAAGGTTTCAGTCGCCCGGCGCCTGCCTCAGCCCCGCATGGCGCGGGTGGCCCACAGCGGCAGCACGAACAGGGTCAGGAACACCGTGTTGAGCACCGCGTTCTGCCAGAAACCGGACAGCAGCGAATAGGCGGTGTCCGGCAAGTACCAGGCCGTGATCGACAGCGTAATCAGGGTCCAGCCTTCGGCGCGGCCCCGGGCGAACAGGACCCGTACGGCGTACAGCATCGCCGTGCCCCAGCCCACCATCAGGCCCCCGATGACCGCGTGGGTAAGGCCGACATACCGTACGGCGGTGTCACCGAAGGCGTCAATCCCGGCCGTATCGGCGTAGACCAGCAGTGAAAACCCTTGCCGCGCAAGGCCCGGCGCCAGCACCAGCAGCAAGCCGAAGGCGATGACCCCCACCGCCACCGCCTGCAACCAGCGTACCCAGAAACTGGACGGAACGATTTCTGCGGGCATGGACGATTCTCCGTTACGTCTTGGGGTCTGGATGAATATATTGCCAGATTTTCTATTGGAGGGTGCGACCGCGCGATTGGATAAACAACCACAGCGATAATCGCGATTTATTCTCCAATGCAGCATCCAGACAATAGCCGGCATGAATCCGTTTGGCTGGTTCCTCATCCGTCTCGTTGGTCGCTGCGGCTATCAGCTGCACCGCTTCTTCCACAGTAAATCCTGATTTCAAAGTGGCGGTTACGGACCTGACTAAATTAAAGTTGAAATTTCCTTCGCCGGTTGATGCCACGGCAAATATCGAGGAGGCATCTTCCACGGAGTAGCCGCACTCTTTGATATACGGAACCACATCTTCTTCCCAGAACGCACCGAACGGCTTATTGGGTGCGCTGACGATGGAAACATAGCCCAACTGAAACGGCACACCGGGGGTTGCGTCATGGAGAAGCCCGATATTGGAGTTCAGAAAAAAAGTGCCAAGCACCCTTGGCTCAAAATTCACCCGAACGATGTCGAGCAGTGTTTGCAGAAATTCCGATGGCCGATCGAATTGACCGGATACTTGAAAGTTGGTCTTGCCGTACGCCTCATCGTACCGAACCACACCGTCTTCACCGACGGGGCTTAACTCGTGCTCTCTGGATAATTCGAACAACTCATATAAGCCCTGCATGACCTCCTGCAATTTCTGATTGAAGCGTGCGGGGTTTTTGATATTCATGGGAATTTATAATGAGTCTGCCCGGTGCGCAGGCCCCGTAGATTCCATGTCGGCACGAACCACAATAGAGTCCACCTCAGATGCCGGGAAATTGACTGCAGGCGCTTCCCACGAATCCTATATGTCGGTTAGTTCCTTGCCGTTCGGGGGGAGTCCATATAGGAATTCTTAGATTTCGTCCTCATAGCATGTGCACGCGACAGATTTTCGAAAGACATCCCAGCTTTAGGCGCATTTCCGGGTGCGCGGTCGCGCGCGGCGGGCGAGGCGTGCCTGGCGCCACGAGTTTGACACTGACATTCTGAACCCGAAACGCGTCGCCGAGAGGGGCCGCGATGCGATACTCCTTCTGCCATTCGAACGACCTCGGTTTACGCATAACGATGCGCTCCGGTAGCGCCCAATCCACGATGGGCGGTTCATGCCACTCGTAGTAGCGAACGGGTCCGTACACGAGTTCCTTCGCGTTAATTCGCTTCCTCAAAGCGAGGCAGTTCCGTACTCGGCCAAGGAACTTCCCATGATCAAGTATCTCCACCGCCATTTCCGCTTTGAACCGCGCACCAATATCTGGCGAAAGTTCCGTGCTCATGCAATAGACAAAGATGTCGTCCTCCTTCGCTGTGGCTTCCATGCGATGGGGTAAGTCCAAAACGGCACCAGTGCTTACGAGGTTCACCTGCAGCCCCTCAAGAGGTTTATGCACTAGCGTACCCTCATGCTCGTCCGCTCGAACGCCACTATCCTCGTAGTCTCGAAAATAAGAGAGGGCGCGGAAGAGAACCTCCCCATGCGCCACGAAGGCCTGCCCGTTTGTCTTGGAGAAGTACCGAACGAGTGGGGGCATTGATGAAACCTAACGAGGCTGTGCAAAAACCCCAAATTCAGCCACCGGCTTGTATGGGATTGCGGTGATTTTGCCGATCATGGCCTCGTTTCCTCCTGATCTCGTTTGCGGTGGAGCGGCCCGCCCCAAGGGGCTGTGACCCGTCCGGTGGCGAGCATTCTGGCACCAATACTGCCCGACTTTCCACCCTGCTTCTTCATCGGCATCTTCATATTCATCTCGCGCCCGGCCAGCTTCTCGATGTTGTGCACCAGGCAGTACAG
The DNA here is from genome assembly GCF_057219955.1 of Curvibacter sp. T50. Taxonomy (NCBI): domain Bacteria; kingdom Pseudomonadati; phylum Pseudomonadota; class Betaproteobacteria; order Burkholderiales; family Comamonadaceae; genus Curvibacter; species Curvibacter sp. T50. The sequence goes on along the minus strand of NZ_JBXVVU010000001.1, from coordinate 647,480 downwards.
CCGCCACTGCGTGCCCACCTTGTGCTGCCCACGCAGCGTGAAGCGGTTCAACCGCTGGTTATGCCGGATGTTGCCAAACGCCGGCTCCACCGTGCCGACCCGCGACTGGCTCCATTGCGGCGATCACGGAGTGGCTCCGATATGCCGGTCGGTGACGTACCGGGGCGAGTCCCGTCGATTGATGGGATAGTCCGCACCCGCTACGCAGCCAAGAGTGAGCACCTTGGAATGGCAGCCAACGCCTCTTTGCGAGCCTCTTTGGCGAAAGCGGTGTCATATGCAGCTTGCCCACGCAGCCACCAACCGTCACACGCCGGCCTTGCTGCCGTTTGCATGTCCTGACGAACTATCAATAACCATAGCAAAAAATGACCATTTCACGCTGGGTATGGACCACTTTTGCCCTGAATCGCCCTCTGCCAGCCCGCGGGGGCCCTGATCTGGCGTCCGCTCCCCTGGGGGTGTGCCGTCTACGCTTCCAAAGCGAAATCATGGACCAGGATATGGATCAGCACGGGCCCGGACAACGCCCGGTTGCGAAAGCCGGTGGGCGTGACCCGTCTTTCTGCGGCGTAACACAGGCCCGCTTGCTGTGAATGGCGCAGCACCACGTTGGCGGCGTGCGCGACGGGGGCGACGACAGCGGCTGTGTAGTCATGCCGGATCAGGAGGCCGCTGATCGTGTCGAAACGGAAATGCTGGGTCGGGCAGTGGGTGGGAATGTGCGCCGGAAACTCCGCCTTCAGGTGGCCCGCCTCCAGCTCGCTCCAGGTGATGTCAGGATTCAAGAGCAAGCGGGGCAGCGTGAAGTAGTTCCAGAACGCATAACAGGCGAACCAGGCCATATCCATGTCGTCCCACCAGAACGTCCGCCGGCCAAAGGGGAAGAACATTCGCGCCGATTCACGTTGGGCCATCACCGCCCCCGAGGCGTCCTCCAACCGCACGTCCTGCCCATCCAACACGCCGGTGACATCGGGCCGGCGACCGATCGGCGTCAGGCGGCAGAACGGGCGATGAATGTCACACTCGACAAGGGCGCGCTCGAACGCGGGCCGCCGTTTCAAGGTGAAGGCCAGACCGTTGGCACTGACCACGGCGCGCACCCGCTTGCTGCCAAGCCATCGTTCAGCGCCGCCATAGGCATCAATGGCCAATCTGGCGGTGTGGCTCAGGGAGTTCATTCCTGTGACCTCGTCGGCCAGCCGCCGACCGGATTGACCGGGGACCGCGCACACGCTTCCATGGGGCCCACCTTCACGGACGTTTGCGCATTCGCCCCGCCAGGCTCGACCCAGGCGCCGATCTGTCAGGACAATGCGGGCCATGAGAAACCTCTGCACCCTTGCTCCTGCTCAATAGGCGGCGCCACAAGGCCACTGTTCCCACAAAAAGCATATAGGGCAAGAAGAGGACAACAACCTCGGCGCCCGCGAACGGCGCCACAACTTTTTCCACAACCTCAGCATCGGCGAGAGCACAGACCAAGGCCAGCCACATACCAACGATGGCTATTCCAACAGAAGACCAAAGCGCTGATCCTGAAACTAGCTCGAACTGAACCCCGCCAAATAGGAATGGCCCCAAGAGAAAGGCCGGCACTCCCAGAGCAAAGAGCAACGCAACGACGCAGCCGAGGACTCGATATTGAAGTGACTCAGACATGAGCGTTAACGCCAAGTTCAGTGGTGCCCGGAACGGAGTGCCGACTTGCGCAATAAAATGTGCGCAGCACATTCCGCAAGAAGGCCGCAGTGTAGGGCATCCACTGCAACGCCTTGTTATGCGTTTTTACCTTTATGTCTCTCTAAAATATCTGCGCGTTCTTTGCGGGCTCGTAGAAATCCTTTAACGAACTCGATATTTTCTTTGAGATGTTCGTCTGAATTTGCTTGTGCCAAATTAATTAGATGCTCGACTTCTTCTTCCTCGACCAAGTTAGACCATAGAAGCTGGTCAATGATGCCGAAGCCCCAAGCTCGAATACCGGGGTCACTGTCTGTCAATAACTCTGGAACCCAAGGTAATACTCTACGATCTGCTGCAACTCTTAGTAGCTCAACGGCCATTCGGCGATTTTCGAAATTTTCATCTGTCTTGTAGATTTCATAGCAATACTCCATCGCGCTGATAGGATGAATTTGCCAAATCACGCACCTAGCTAGCTCAGCACCTGGGCCGCCATTAATGTAGTAATTTACAGCCTCTCGAATATTGTCAGGCCCAATGAGTAGTTCGATAGCTCGCTGTGCAAATATGTTTGATCCAGATTCCTGGCCGTTCTTGATAGCGCCTACTTCTTTAGCGAGTTCTTCCCAATTAATCATTCGTGACTCTCTGAATGCATAACGTAATGTACCTCCCGCAGATTCTGCCGGATAAGTTGGGCTGTGCGGGATATTCTGGACACTGAATCCTCCTGAAAGTTGTTCTGCATCAACGGGTTGCCCTCTTGATGCTGTGTATTCGTACACGTATAACTCAGGCATGAAACCCGTCACACCTGCTCTTCGTTCCACCCGCTTGCTCGACCAGGTCCGCGAGCGCACTCGGTTTTCGCCTCGGTGCCCTCAGACGCCAGAAAGCGCACCCGCACTGGGTGCCGTTTTCCATCCGCTGGACACGCTGGCGGCGGCCTGACGGGCCTGTTTTGGGGCCAGCGAAAGCCCCGAGAATCATCAAAAACAATAGCTATCCACGACCATTCAACGCTGGAAAGGCCCTGTTTTCATCGATATTTTCGATTTTGAAGCGCCCCCAGCCGCCTTCCACCCACCGATTTGCCCTCCCGGCGACAGCGGCCTTCCTTCTGCCGGCCTAGACTGCGCCCCAAACCACCCCGGAGACCCCCATGCCCGACTTTTCCACCCTGCGCATCGCGCCCGACCCCGCCAACCCGCGCATCGCCCGCCTGCTGCTGAACCGCCCGGAGCGGCTCAATGCCATCAACGACGCCACGCCGCGCGAGATTCGGGCCGCGGTGGAGTGGGCCAATGCCGAGCCGGGCATCCATGTCATCGTGGTCGAAGGCGCGGGCAAGGGCTTTTGCGGCGGCTATGACCTGAGCCAGTTTGGCGAGGGCGAGATCGACCACCCCTGCCAGCAGGAGCGCACGCCCTGGGACCCGATGGTCGATTACGCCTACATGAAGCGCAACACCGAAGACTTCATGACGTTGTGGAAAAGCGCCAAGCCGACGATTGCCAAGGTGCACGGCGCCGCGGTGGCCGGCGGCAGCGACATCGCGCTGTGCTGTGACCTGCTGGTGATGGCCGAGGACGCGCGCATCGGCTACATGCCCACGCGCGTCTGGGGCTGCCCCACCACCGCGATGTGGACTTACCGCCTGGGCCCCACGCGCGCCAAGCAGCTGATGTTCACCGGTGACGTCATCGACGGCCGCACCGCCGCCGCCTGGGGCCTGGCCAATGAGGCCGTGCCGGCCGAGCAACTGGAGGCCGCCGTGATGACGCTAGCCAGCCGCATCGCCGGCGTGCCGGCCAGCCACCTGGCGATGCACAAGATGGTGGTCAACCAGGTGATGCTGACCATGGGGCTGGAGCAGTCGCAGCAGATGGCCACGGTGTTCGACGGCATCACGCGGCACAACCCCGAGGGCCTGTGGTTTCGCCGCTATGCGCAGGAGAACGGTTTCAAGGCGGCGGTGCAATGGCGCGACGGCGGCCAGCCGATCCCCGAGGGCGACGAGGCCCGCGCGCTGATCCGCGAGATGGAGGCGCGCAAAGGCCCGCCCGGCGGCTGATCGGCGCTGCGGGCACCCCCGGCGCGCTGTCGCCCAGGCGTCAGACGTATGGCTTTCGCGCATGGCGCGCACCGGCCCGGTGCGTCTAGCATCGGCTCGCTGAACGGCAACAACAACCCACAAGGAGACTTTGCATGAAGAAAAACACCGTCCCGCTTTCGCACCTGGGCGCCGCGTTGATCGCTACCCTGGCCGCTGGCGCCGCCCTGGCGCAGACGCCGGCGCCCGCCGCCGCGCCGGCCGCTCCACCGGCCCTGCCGACCGCCGAGCAGACCGACCCGGCGCGCCTGGGCTGGATGGTGGGCTCGCCGCCGCCGGCGGACAAACTGATCCGCTTTGCCGACGGTTCGTTCTATACCTTTCCGCGGTTTCGCTGGACCTTTTCCAACACGCGCCAGTTCGGGCCGACCACCAATGTGTCGCGGGGCGTCGGCGCGGTGTCGCCGCTGCCGCGTGCCGAACGGGCCGATCTGGATGCCGTCAGCTTCACGCCCCTGGGCAAGTCCGAGCCCATGACCTGGGCGCAGGCGTTCAACGCCAACTTCACCGACGGCATTGTTGTGTTGCACAAGGGTCGGGTGGTGTACGAGCGCTATGGCGGCGTGTTCCGTGAAGACAAGCAGCATGTGGCGCAATCGGTCACCAAGTCGTTTTTCGGCCTGATCGGGCAGATGCTGGTGGCCGAGGGCAAACTCGACGAGAACGCCCGGGTGTCCCAGTACGTGCCCGAGCTCAAGGACAGCGCTTTCGGCGACGCCACCGTCCGCCAGGTGCTGGACATGCGGACCGGCCTGAAATACAGCGAAAACTACGCCGACCCCAAGGCCGAGGTCTGGGACCATATCCGCTCCGGCGGAGTCCTGCCCCGCCCGCCGGGTTATGCCGGGCCACAGACCTTCTATGAGTTCCTGCAGACGGTCAAGAAAGAAGGTGAACACGGCGGCAACTTCACCTACAAGACGGTCAACACCGATACGCTGGGCTGGATCATCCGCCGCGTCACCGGGCAGTCGGTGGGTGAAGCGCTGGGCGATCGGGTGTGGCGGCGCCTGGGCATGGAACAGGACGCGTTTTTCAGCGTCGACAGCGTGGGCAACGAGTTTGCCGGCGGCGGCCTGAACACCGGCCTGCGCGATCTGGCCCGTTTTGGCGAAATGCTGCGCAACGACGGCCAGGCCGGCGGCCAGCAGGTGATCCCCAAGGCGGTAATCGACGACATTCGCAAGGGTGGCGACCGGGCGGCCTTCACCGGCTACCCCACCCTGCCCGGCTGGAGCTATCGCAACATGTGGTGGGTGTCACACAATGACCACGGCGCCTACATGGCCCGCGGGGTGCATGGACAGAACCTCTACATCGATCCCAAGGCCGAGATGGTGATCGCGCGGTATGCGTCGTTCCCGATGCCGGCCAATGCGTTCAACGACCCCACCACCCTGCCCGCCTACCATGCGCTGGCGCGGCACCTGATCGCCAACCCGCGCTGACCGCTTCGGTATCGATAGCAAAAAAGCACCTTTTTGCGCTGGGTATGGGCCATTTTTGCCTGAAATCGTGACGCCGGCCTGCATTTGTGTCCTGCTCAACCCCTTCGCCGGCGGCGGGCGGGCCCTGGCGCTGCGCGGGCCGCTTGCCGAGGGCATCCGGGCGGCAGCGGCGACGGCGGTCGCGCCGGTGCGGCTGGAGGTGGCCGAATCGGGGTCGGCGGCCGGCGCCATGGTCGACGCCTTGCCCGCCGGCAGCCGGGTGGTGGTGGTGGGTGGCGACGGCAGCCTGCACCCGCTGCTGCCGGCCATCCGGCGCGGCGGCCACAGTCTGGCCCTGGTGCCGGCGGGCAGTGGCAACGACACCGCCCGGGCGCTGGGTTGGGCCGGCGTGCGCCCGGAAAAGGCCTTGCACCACGCGCTGCATGCCCAGGCAACCGCCATCGATCTGGGCGAAGCCCGCTTTGTCCCCGAGGGGGCGCCACCGGGCACGCCGGAAACGGTGGTGCCGTTCATCTCCAGCCTGACAGCCGGGTTTGACTCGGCCGTGGGCCTGCGGGCGATTCACGGCCCGCGGTGGCTGCGCGGCCTGCCCCGCTACCTGCTGGCCACCGTGCGCGAGCTGGCGGCGCTGCGCAACTGGCCGATCACGGTGACGGTGGACGGGGAGGCTGCGGGGGCCGGCCCGCTGCTGTTTGCCTCCAGCCTCAACACCGCCACCTATGCCGGCGGCATGCCCTGTGTGCCCCATGCAGACATTGCCGACGGCCGGCTGGACCTGCTGCTGGCCGGGCCGTTTGGCCGCGCGGGCGTGCTGCAGATGCTGCCGCGCCTGCTGATGGGCCGGCATCTGGGCCAGCCGCGGGTGCGCGCCATCCCGTTTCGCCAGGCGCGGTTTGTGGCGGCGCAGCCGGTGCCGCTGGCGGCCGAAGGCGAGCCGCTGGGGGCCACCCGCGCGTGGCAGATTGACGTGTTGCCGGCGGCCTTGGCGGTGGTGCGCGGACCGGCGCGCGACCACTGAGCACCCGCCCCCCAAAGGCCCCGGGCCGCCCGCCGGTGAGGCGCTATGCTTGCGGCCCATGTACGCCGCGTTTTTCGGCCTGTCGCAAGACCCGTTCTCCATCGCCCCGGACCCCCGCTTTCTGTATATGAGCGAGCGCCACCGCGAGGCGCTGGCACACCTGCTGTTCGGGGTGACCGGCGGCGGCACCGATGGCCGGTCGGCCCAGATGGCCTCTGGCGGCTTCGTTCTGCTGACCGGCGACATCGGCGCCGGAAAAACCACCATCAGCCGCTGCTTTCTGGAGCAGACGCCGCCGGGTTGCCATGTGGCCTACATCTTCAACCCCAAACTGACAGTGGCCGAGCTGCTGCGGACCATTTGCGACGAGTTTCATCTGGACGGCGTACCGGCGGCCGGCGGCGCCGACACCGGGGTCAAGGCGTATGTGGACGCGCTCAATGGTTTCCTGTTGCGCGCCCACGCGGCGGGCGAATCGGCGGTGCTGGTCATCGACGAAGCGCAAAACCTCAGCGCCGAGGTGCTGGAACAGCTGCGCCTGCTGACCAACCTGGAAACCGCCGAACGCAAACTGCTGCAGATTGTGCTGATCGGCCAGCCCGAGCTGCGCAGCCTGCTGGCCCGGCCGGAGCTGGAGCAGCTGGCGCAGCGCGTGGTGGCGCGCTACCACTTGGGGCCGCTGACCGCCGAAGAAACCCGCCATTACATCGCCCACCGCATGGCCGTGGCCGGGCTGCGGGGCCCCCTGCCCTTCAGCGCGGCGGCGTTGACACGCATCCATCTCCGCTCGCGGGGGGTACCCCGGCGCATCAATCTGCTCTGTGGCCGCGCTTTGCTCGGCGCCTGGGGGCAGGGGCAGCAGCAGGTCGGCCGGCGCACCGTCGATCAGGCGGCCGACGAAGTTTTTGACGGCGCGCCGGCGGGCACCCCGGTCGCCCCGGCCTGGCGCCGCCCGGCCCTGCTGGGGGCGCTGGCGCTGCTGACGGGTGCGGCGGCCTGGCTGGCGGTGGTGGCCCCGCAGTCGCCGGGGCCGGCCCGTGGTGGGCAAGCCGCGCCCGCGGCGGCCGCCGGTGCCGCGACCGGCACGGCCCCGCAGGCGGGCGCCTCGGGCGCCGCTGAGGCAAAAACGCCGCTGCCCGCCGTGACCCGCGCCGCCACCGAACCGGAGCCACCGGCGCTGGCCGACGAGGCCTGGCTGGCCGCGCTGCCGGCGCAGCCGGATGCCTTGCACGCCGCCTTGACCCGGCTCTGGGACCCGGCGGTGGCGCCGCCCTGCGCCGCATCCGTACCGCCCGCCGCGGATGCGCCGCTGCGTTGCTGGCGGGCGGCCCAGCTGACCGTCCCCGATCTGCGCCGCCTGGACCGCCCCGGGCTGCTGGCCCTGCGCCTGGCCGACGACCGGCGGGTCTGGGCCCGGCTGCTGGCCCTGCGCGACGGCGAGGCCGAACTGGCCGCCCCGGATGGCGCGGTGCGCCGGATGCCGCTGGCCATCCTGGCCACCCGCTGGAGCGGCGACTGGATCACCCTGTGGCGCCCGCCCCCCGGGCGGCTGGATGCCGTGTTGCAGATTGCCGGCCCGGCCACCGGCGCCAGCAGCCCGGCCGGCGCCGGTGCGCGCTGGGTCGCGGACGCCCTGTCGCGCGCGGGCATCGGCGAGAGCGGGCCGGGCCTGAGCGCGCAGATGCGGGCCTTTCAGCGCGCGCAAGGCCTCAAACCGGACGGACTGCCCGGTCCGCAGACCCTGATGGTGCTGCGCCGCCAGGTGGTCGACGACGAACCCCAACTGACCGGCACACCGGTCCCAGCCACGCGGGAACGCTGATGTCTTTCATTCTTGACGCCCTCAAGCGGGCGGAGTCCGAACGCCAACGGGGCCAGGTGCCCGGCCTGCAGGCGCAGCCCTTGGTGGCGGGTGGTTCGCGTGCGGCCGATCCGGGTTCCCGGCTGGGCTGGTGGCTGGGCGGCACGGCCCTGGTGCTGGCCGCGCTGGTGGCCGCCGTGCTGTGGCTGCGGGGTTCCGGCACACCGCCGCCGCCGGCCCCGGGCCCGGTGGCCGCCGCGACCGCGCCGTCCGCAGTGCCTCCAACGACACCTTTGGCCGCTCCGGCGACCACGCCAGCCACCGCATCCTCGACCGAGCCGGCGACCCCGGCTGCGCCGTCGGCGGCCTTGTCGGGGCCGGTTGTCCGTGCCGGCACCGCGCCCGCGACCACCACCACGGCGGGTGTCACGGCAGCAACCGCGGCAACGGCGGCAACGGCGGGCGCAACGAAAGATGCGCCGAAGGGGGCGCCGGGCGTCGCATCGCAGGGCGCCGGGAGTCCTTCCGTCCCAAGTACCGCTTCATCCACGGTGGCGACGGCCGCCTCGCCTGCGGCAGGCGCCCGGCCGGTGGCCCCGTCCGCCACCGCGGCGCCGGACCCGGCCACCGTGGTTCGCCTGAGCGATCTGCCCGCCGAGTTGCGTGCGCAATTGCCGGCGCTGGCGGTGCAGGCGGCCATGTATTCGGACCAGCCTTCCCAGCGTCTGCTGGTCGTCAACGGCCAGGCGCTGGGCCAGGGCGCCGCGATTGCGCCCGATCTGGTGATCGAGTCGATTGGCCTGAACAGCTCGGTGCTGGTGTTTCGCGGTCAGACGCGCTTTCGCCTGCCGCACTGAGACAAGGCCCGTCACGCGGCGAACGCCCGGGGCGGCGGGCCGCGCAGGCCTGTGTGCGGCTGCGCGGGTGTCAGCGTGCGGTCGGGGCTTTCCTGCCGGTGCCGCGCGAACCGGCGGACGGCTTGATCGGCGTGGCGTGGGTCGGTGCCGGCTTCGGCGTTTTCACCGCGGCCGGTCGGCGGGCCGTGGCTGTGGACCGCTTCCGGGCCGGGCGTGCCGCGGAGGGCTTTGCGGGCTTGGCGTCGGCCGCTGCGACATCGCCGGCCAGGGCCGCCCGCTCCAGCGCGTCGAACGACTCTTCCAGATACACCGCCACTTTTTGCATGCTGGGCACCGACGAGTGGCAGGCGGTGAAGCCGAAATTCATCTGCCCGGCATAGCTTTCGCAGGTGATGTTGATCGCCTGGCCGTGGGTGACGATGGAGGCCGGATAGATCGCCAGCAGTTCGGCGCCGCGAAAGTAGAGCTTGTGGTCCGGGCCGGGCACGTTGGAGACCGTCACGTTGAACATCGGGCGGATGCGCCCGCCGATGCCGGTCAGCATGGTCAGCACCGTGGGCGCCATCAGCAGCAGCGTGTACTGCAGCATGGCCTGCCGCGGCAGGCTCTGCACATGGGCCTTGGCTTGCTGCACCGACTCCCGCACTGCCTCGAGCCGCGCCAGAGGGTCTTCGATGTCGGTGCCCAGGGTGGCGACGATGAAACTGATGGCGTTGCCCACCCCTTCATCGTCGGCGGGCCGGACCGATACCGGGATACCGGCCGTCAAGGGCTTGGCGGGCAAGGCGCCGCGCTCCTGCAGGAAACGGCGCAGCGCACCGCCGCACAGGGTCAGCACGACATCGTTGAGGGTGCTGCCCTGCGCATGGGCCACGGCCCGCAGCCGGGCCATGGGGATCTGCTGGGTGGCAAAGCGGCGCTTTTCCCGCACCCGGCCGTTGAGCACCGACAGCGGGGCATTGAACGGCAAGGCCATTCCCCCCGGCCCGCGGCCCAGGCGTGGCAGCAGGCGGGCAAAGGCCTGCACCAGATGGGGCACGGTGTCGATCTGCCCGCGCAGCGCGGTCAGGGCCGCCGCGACGCTGTTGGCGACCGTTGGCAGCAGCTCGCCTTCGCTGTCGCGGGCGTGGTGGGTGTGATGCCCCTGGCCCATGCCCACCGACCAGAACGGCGGCAAGCTGCGGCTGGCCTCCAGGCTGGTGGCCATGGACCGTTGCAGCAGTTTCATGCCGCTGATGCCGTCGATCAGCGAATGGTGCATCTTGACGAACAGCGCAAAGCGCCGCTCGCTCAGGCCTTCGATGATGGTGAGCTCCCACGGCGGGCGGCTCAGGTCGATGGGGGTGCTTTGCAGCCGGCCGACCAGTTCGCCGAGTTCGCGCTCGCCGCCGGGCCAGGGCAAGGCGGCGTGGCGCACGTGGTATTCCAGATCGATGGACCGATCGCGCACCCATACCGGCAGGGGGTTGGCCATGAAAGGGTATTTGAGCCGGCGGTCCCACGGCGCGGCAAATTGCCGGTGCTGGCGGAATTCGGCCATCAGCTGGCGCAGGAAGTCGCGGGGCGCGTCGTCGGGCAGCCGAAACTGCAGCAAGCCCCCCACGTGGTTGGGCGTGGCGCGCGATTCGGTGAACAACCAGGCGGTGTCGAGCGGGTTGAGTCGGGTTTCGGTCATGCCCGGCACCATAGCGGCAAAGAGCCGGCGCGGCCATGGGGCAAACACCGGGCCGGGCGGCGAACCGGTGCCGGCTTCGCACACGCACCGGCCGGCGGTGGATCAGGCCGGCGCCGGTGGCGCCAGCACCACCCAGTGGTTGTCCGGCGTCAGGGCCTGGGGCCAGGGCAGCATGGCGGGCGCACCGGCAGCGCGCCAGCGGGCGATGCCAAACTGCGCCCCTACCAGCACACCACCGGCGTCGGGCCAGTTGGCCAGCGCGCAGGGCTCGGTGATGCGGGCCAGGGTAGTCCAGCGGTCCGGCGCGTCGGGGTGCCACAGCAGGCCTTCACCCGTGCGCTGGCCGCTCAGCACAAAGCCACCACCCGGCCCGGCGCAGATGTCGCCGCTGTAGCCGGCTGCGGCCACGCTGCGGGTGGCCAGGCGCAGACCGTGGTCGCCATCCCACAGCGCCAGGATGGGCGCGTCGCGACGCTGCGCGGGTGTGTCGTGCTCGGCCTGCAGCGCCACGCCCAGCACGGGCTGGCCGTCGTGGCGCTGGTTCCAGGCCAGGTGGCGCAGGCTCAGGCGCGGGTCTTCCAGGCGCCACTGGCCCAGCAGCGCGCCGGTGTGGCCGTCCAGGCGGACCAGCGACGGCGCCATCACGTCCAGATTGCGTTTGTCGCCCCGCGCGTCGCGGGGAATGCCCCCGTTGGCCACCAGCAGACTGCCGTCGGGGGCCCAGAGGTGCTGGTGCGGATCCAGTCCGTGGGTGGGCCAGGCCTGCACCCGCGCCAGGGTGCGCGCGTCGCGCACACCAATCCAGCCACTGCCGTCGCGGGTGTCGGTTTCGGTGGTCAGCACCCACTGGCCATCGGCGCTGGCGATGGCATGGCCGCCCAGGGTGCGCAACGGCTGCTCGGTGTCCAGCCGGTGGCGGGCAAGCACCTGGCCCTCGCCGTCCAGGCGCATCAGCCAGCGCCCCGGCCGGGCGGCGACCACCAACAGGCCACCGCCGGCTTCCGCCAGCAGGCCGTGGGCGCGTTCGGGCAGCACCTGGCTGGCGACGATGCGCACCTGGGCTGCCGCCCAGTCCACCGCCAGCACCCCCACGTGGTCTACCGCCCGGCCGTTCTCCGCGACACGCCAGGCGGCGCCCAGGCGCAGGCCGTCGGTGGCCGGAGGCCGCGCGGTGGCCGGCTGCGCGCAGACCGCCCCGGCGGCCAGTCCCCCACCGGCACCGGCGAAAGCATGGAGGATGAATTCACGGCGGGACAAGGGGGCGTACATGGCAGGCAAGCTACGGTGGGATGAAGCCCGTATTGTGCCATTTTTCGTGATTGAATGCGAATGCTTCGCATTACCGATCATCCCCGCTCCAGCGCTCGGGCGATGCGGTGGCGGGCCACGGTGGGTTTGGGCACCCGGAAGTCGAACCAGGTGCGCACGTCCTGCTCCAGCCCGATGCCGTGCATGTAGTTGTAGAGCGCTTTTTTCAGGCCCACGCCCAGTGCGTCGTGGTCGGTGCCGGTGGGGTCGGTGAAGGCCACGTCGTTTCGGGCGAAGGCGCCGGGCGGCAGCGGCGCCAGCGTCACGCCGTAGTCCTGTGGCGCCTGGCCCACCGGCGAGTGCACGGTGCAGACAAAGCGGTGCCAGAAGCCGGACTGGATGCAGCCGTTCTCGAACAGCTGGCGCACCCATTCCAGCGCGTCCACCGTGTCCTGCACCGTCTGGGTGGGAAAGCCGTACATCAGGTAGGCGTGCACCAGGATGCCGGCGTCGGCAAAACCTTTGGTCACCCGCGCCACCTGCTCCACCGACACGCCCTTTTTCATCAGGTTCAGCAGCCGGTCGGACGCCACCTCCAGCCCGCCGGAGATCGCGATGCAGCCGCTGTCGGCCAGCTGCAGCGCCAGCTCGGGGGTGAAGGTTTTCTCGAACCGCACATTGCCCCACCAGGAAATGGCGGTGCCGCGACGGGTGAGCTCGGCGGCCAGCGCCTTCAGCGCCTTCGGGGGCGCGGCTTCGTCCACAAAGTGGAAACCCGTCTGGCCGGTCTCGGCCACGATGGCGTCGATGCGGTCGGCCAGCACGGTGGCGCTGGCGGCTTCGTAGCGCGAGATGTAGTCCAGGCTCACGTCGCAGAAGCTGCATTTTTTCCAATAGCAGCCGTGCGCCACCATCAGCTTGTTCCAGCGGCCGTCGCTCCACAGCCGGTGCATGGGGTTGAGCATGTCCAGCAGCGACAGGTAGTCGCCGGTGGGCAGGCCGTCCCAGGTGGGGGTGCCGACGTCGTCGAACGGAATGTCGGGCTCGGGGAAGTTCAGGAACCGCACGCTGTCGCCCTCGCGCACAAAGGTGCGCACCAGGCGCTGGCGAGAGCGCCGGCCCTGCAGGTGCTCCAGCAGCGCCAGCAGCGGGCGCTCGCCGCCGTCGAGCGTGACGTAATCGATGGCGTCGAACAGCCGCGGCTCGGCCAGCTCGCGCAGCTCGGTGTTGACAAAACCGCCCCCCAGCACGGTGACGATGGCCGGGTTGTGCGCCTTCACCGCCTGCGCGATGCGCAGCGCCCCGTACACCGAGCCCGGAAACGGCACCGACAGCAGCACCACCGTGGGCCGGTGGCGGGTGAGTGCCTCGTGCGTCAGCGCCGCCAGCGTGGCATCGACCCGGTTGGGCGGCGCGGCCAGCGCCTGCGCCAGCGGGTCGAACGTGGGCTGCGCGGCGGCCAGTGATTCGGCGTAGCGCACGAACTCGAAGCGCGGGTCCACCGCGTCGCGCAGCACGTCGGCGATGTCGTTCAGGTACAGCGTGGCCAGGTGCCGGGCGCGGTCCTGCACGCCCAGAGCACCGAACGCCCAGCCCAGCGGGTCGCCGCCTTCGTCGTCCACAAACACGTCGAGGGACGCAAAACGCGGCCCCTCGGGCAGAAAGGCGCGGCCGGCGATGCGGTGCGCCAGCGTGGCGTCGCGCCCCTGCAGGAAGGCAATGGCCGGGCCGATGGTGGCGCGGTAGCGCGCGAACTGGTCCAGAAACGAGCGCACCGCCGGGCTCTGACGTTTGGCCGCCAGCGCCCGGGCGTCGGCCGCGATGCCGTCCAGCCCGGCGGGCGACAGCAGCCGCAGCACCAGCGCCAGCGCCAGGTCTTCCTGCCGGGCGTCAAAGCCGCGGCTGCGCAGGAAACCGGTGAGGAAGGCGGTGGACGGGTACGGCGTGTTCAGCTGCGTCATCGGCGGGATGACGGACAGGATGCGGGGCGCGGGCGAAAGTGTGTCCGGGGGGGCAGGCATCACGCAACTGTACGGCACACCTCGGCCCCTGGTGCCGACGGGCCGGCCTACAGCAGCCAGTCGAGGTCAAACCACGACAGCAGCCACACGCTGAGGCGTCGGCCCAGGCTGGCGCCCGGTTCCGGGTCGGGTTCGGGACCCGGTTCCTCCCCGGTCGCGGAATGCGCTCCCGCAAGGGAGGACCCCTCGCGCGGCTGCGCCGGCAGGGCATCGGCCCAGACCAGCGTGCCCTGGGCGTCGGCGTGTACCCACCATGCGGAATCGCCCGCCAGATCGTCCAGGCGGCGGTGCAATTGCTGCGCCAGCGCCGGGCTGTGCACCAGCAGGCCGACCTCGGTGTTGAGGCGGGTCGAGCGCGGGTCCAGATTGAGTGAGCCGATGAACACCGTCTGCCCGTCCACGGCAAAGGTTTTGGCATGCAGGCTGGCGCGCGAGCCGGCCAGCTGGGGCCGCCGCTTGACCAGGCGCGCGCTGGGCGTCGGTTTGAGCTCCAGCAAGCGCACACCGGCCTGCGCCAGCGGCAGGCGGTGGCGGGCATAACCGACGTGGGCGGCGGCCACGTCGGTGGCGGCCAGCGAATTGGTCAGCAGGCGCACCTGCACGCCCGCGCGGGCCAGCGTCGCCAGGGCCTCGGTGCCCTCGTCCCCGGGCACAAAATAGGCCGAAACCAGATCCAGCGATTCGCGTGCCTGCCCGAACAACTGGCCCAGCCGGGGCAGCAAGGCGCCGGCACTGGCCGCCGGGTCCCGCGCGACCTTGACCGGGGGGTCGTCCAGCAGTTCCATGGGGGCCCAGGTCAGGGGCAGGGGCTGGCCCGCCAGGGCGCGGTTGAGCAGGGTGTCCCGCCATTCCTGCCGCCAGGGCTGGCCGGTCAGTGTGGCCAGGCGCTCGCGAACCGAGCGGTCGAGCGCGCTGCGGCTGGCGGTTTCCGGTGCCAGCAGCCGCTCCAGGCTGTAGGCCTGCGGGCTGTTCCAGTAGCGCTCGAACGAGGCCCGCGCCTCGGCCAGCACGGGGCCCAGCACCAGCAGTTCGGTGTCCTCGAAATGCAATTCCCGGTCCGTGCCGAAATAGGTGTCGCCGATATTGCGCCCGCCCAGCACCGCCAGGCGATCGTCCGCGAGCATCAATTTGTTGTGCATGCGCCGGTTGACCCGGCGGAAATCGGTCACCCAGTCGGCCATGCGCAACACCCGGGTGGGAAACGGGTTGAACAGCCGCACGGCGATGTGGGGGTGCGCATCCAGCAGGCGCAGCCAGGGGTCGAGGCCGACGGTGTTGTTGTCGTCCAGCAGCAGGCGCACCCGCACGCCCCGGTCGGCGGCGCGCAGCAGTTCGCGCATCAGCAGGCGGCCGGTGGTGTCGTCGGCCCAGATATAGGTCTGGATGTCCAGCCGCTGGCCGGCCTGGCGGATCAGGGCCAGCCGTGTCCCCAGCGCCTGGGTGCCGTCTTCCAGTACGGCAAAGGCCGACGCCCCGGGCGGGCTGTCGGGGCCCGGCCGCTGGGCATCCGCCAGCTGCTGCAGTCGGCTGGGGCCGGCATTGCCGCCGGCCGTCAGGGGCGGCGGCTCATCGCGCTCGACGTCCACCGGCAGGCTGCCGCAGGCGGCCAGCCACGCGGTCAGCAACAGCATCAATGCCGTGGCGGCCGCCCGGTGCAGGGCCGCCCGCGCCCGGACCACCGACCCGGCGTGTCGGGGCGCGGGGGGTGCCTGGCCAAACGTCAGGAACAGACCGGGTTTCGCTTGCATGCGGCAATGGTGCCATGAACCACGCCGCGGGGCCTGGGCCGCTGCCTACAATCGCCGGCGATGCCGACCACCGATCTCCCGCCCGTGACACCGGCCCTGCTCCGCCTGCGCTGGCCGCAGGGGAAGCCAGCGGTGCCCAGCCTGCCAGCGCCGTTTGCCGTGGGCGCTGACTGGCAACTGGACATCCGGCCCGGACTGACCTGGATCTGTGGCGACGAAGGCCGGGGCAAGACGCTTTTGCTGCGCATGTTGGCCGGAGACCCTGCCGTGCCGCCGGCCTGCCGCGAAGGGCCGGCCGCCGTCCCTGCCGGGGTGGCCTGGTTCGACCCGGCCGCCACCGGACTGCCGGGCCAGAGCGATCCGACGGCCGATGCGGTGCTGCAGGCGGCGGCCCGCCGCCACCCCCATTTCTCCGTCGAGGCCTGCGCGGACCTGATGGACGATCTGCAACTGCAAGCCCACCGGGGCAAACGGCTGTCCATGCTGTCGGCGGGCAGCCGGCGCAAAGTCTGGCTGACCGCCGCGCTGGCCGCCGGCGCCCCGGTCACCTTGCTGGATCAGCCGTTTGCCGCGCTGGACGGGCGCTCGGTGGCGCTGCTGCGGGAACTGCTGGCGTCGGTGGCCGGCCACGCCCGCCGGGCCTGGGTGGTCGCGGACTACACGGTGCCGCCCGATGTGACCCCGGACCAGCGGATCGATCTGGGCTGAACGCCAGCGCCGCCGCGCCCCTCAGGGCATGCGTTGCAGTTCGTCTTTTTCGGACCGGAGCTGCATCAGCTGGCTCTGGTACTCGCGGTTGCGCTCGCCGGCGGCGTTCTGGATTGAACGGATGTGGTTGAAGGTGACCGCCTGCGAGGCACGCGCCGCCTCGGGCGTCATGTTGGCGATGCGCTCTTTGTCGGCCAGTTCGCGATAGAGCTTGTCGACGGTGCGGGCGCTTTCCTGGTTGTCGGCTTCCATCTTCTTGACCAGGTTGGCGATCGCTTCGTCCAGCGCCGCGATGCGCGCCCGTTTGCCCGACACGGTTGCCGGCGGCGGGTTGCTGGGCGTGTAGGTGCGCACGCTGCGGGTGGTGGGACCGGCGTTGCCGGTGGCGGGTTTGACCACAATCGCGCCGCCCTGGGTGTCCGACGGGCAGGGATGGTCGGAAAAAGTGACCTTGCCTTGCGCGTCGGTGCAGCGGTTGACGGCAGCGGCGGGGCCACACAGGGCGGCCGTGGTGGCCAGCAGCAGCAGGGCGTGCCGGCAGAGGCGGTGGTGCGGGGCTCGGTTGTGGGTCATGGCTTGGCTCGATCTCGATCGGTTGGCGGGCCCGGTACCTGCAGCAGGACACGGCGCACCCGGTCCGGGCCGTGAATGCCACTGCCCGGCTGGATTTCGTCGCCTTTGTACCACCAATAAAAGACGACAACCTTGCCGGCGGGCGCTCCGCGCCCCGACAGATTCAGGCTGCGGCCGGGCTCAATGCGGTTGCCCGGCAGGCTGGCGGGGATGAAGGCGATGCGCTCTTCGGTGCCCAGGTGCCAGAAAACGTCCCGTGGCGTGAGGTTGAGCGCGCGCAGGCCTCGGGTGTCCAGGGTGACCGCGACCTCCCGCTGCCACTGGGCCTCCAGCGCCACCTGGGCCTCGGCGGCGATGCGGGCCCGGGTCTCGGGCGGTGGCATTTCCCAGCGCGGACGGCTGCCCGGCGGTGGCGCCACGCGGCGTTGCTCCTCACCGGCCGGACAGGGCTGGTCGGTATACGTTACCCCGCCCTGACCGTCCTCACATCGCACCAGCGGGCTGGCCAGCACGGCGGGCGCCAGAAAAATGGCAAAAATGGTCAATATCCATCGGAAAAAGGTCGCTTTTTGCTCTCTTTTCCGTAGCGATTGGCCTGGCCCCAGGCGGGGCGACCGGGGCGTCGCCCACGTGCCAGACCCGCCGCAGGTGGCCTCGCTACACTGCACCGTCATTTCTGGAGAGCTGTCCATGGTTTACCAGTATCCCCCATCCGGATGGCGGGAGGCTTTTGTTGCCCTTGTGCTGCGCTGGACGCTGAAAGTCCTGCTCAAGCCGGTGTTTTCGCCGCGGGTGTCGATTCCGTTCCAGCGCCGCTGGCTGGCGGGCCTGTCCAAAATTGCGCTGGTCAGCCGCGCCGTGGCCATCGAAGCGGCCAGCGTGGGCGGTGTGCCCGGCGAATGGGCGCGGCGCCGCCACGGTCCGGCCCGGCCCGGTGCGCTGCTCTACCTGCACGGCGGCGCCTACTGTGTGGGCAGCCCGGCCACCCACCGCGCGCTCGTGGCCCGGCTGGCCTGGGTCACAGGCCTGCCGGTGTTTGCGGCCGACTACCGGCTGGCGCCCGAGCACCCCTTCCCCGCCGGGCTGGACGACGCCCTCGCCGCCGCGCGCGCCCTGGCGACCCAGGGCCCGCTGGTGCTGGCGGGTGACTCCGCCGGCGGTGGCCTGGCGCTGGCCACCGCGCTGGCGCTGCGCGACGCCGGCGGGCCCGCCCCGGCGGCCCTGTTGCTGCTCTCGCCCTGGGTGGATCTGCTGCCGCCCGACCCGGAGCCTGCCGAACCGCCGGGCGAAGCCATGCTGAGCGTGGCCTGGGCGCAGGCCTGCGCGGCGTTCTACGTGGGTGAAGGGGCGGTGGCCGGCTGGCGGGCACCGGCCACCGCCGACGCGGCGCGCGAACCCGGGGGCGACCCGCGCGCCCACCCGCTGGTGTCGCCGCTGCGGGCCGACCTGCGCGGCCTGCCGCCGGTGCTGATCCAGGCCGGCACCGACGAGCTGCTGCACCCGCAGGCGCTGGCGCTGCACGACGCGCTGGCCGCCGCCGGCAACGCCGTGCGCTGTGAAATCACCCCCGGGCGCTGGCATGTGTTCCAGGCCCACACCGGCGCGCTGCCCAGCGCCGACGCCGCCATCAACCGCATGGCGCACTTCCTGGCCGGGCCGCTGGCCGCCGCCACGCCGCCGCAGGACACCGAACACGAGGTGGTGATCCTGGGCGCCGGCATGTCCGGCCTGTGCATGGCCATCGGCCTGCAGAACGCCGGCCGGCACAACTTCGTGCTGCTGGAAAAGCAGCCCGGCCTGGGCGGCACCTGGTGGGACAACCGCTACCCCGGCGCGCATGTGGACGTGCCCTCGCCGGTGTATTCGTTCAGCTTTGCGCCCAACCCCGGCTGGAGCCGGCGCTTTGCCGGCGCCCCCGAAATCCAGCGCTACATGCAGGCGCTGGCCGAGCGGCGTGGCCTGCTGGCCCACCTGCGCCTGGGCACCTGCCTGACCGACGCGCGCTTTGACGAGGCCAGCGGCCTGTGGCACTTCACCACCGACCGGGGCGACCGGCTGCGCAGCCGCTTTTTTGTCTGCAGCACCGGCCCGCTGAACCAGCCGCGCTGGCCGGACATCCCCGGTCTGGACGACTTTGCCGGCCAGCGCCTGCACTCGGCCCGCTGGGACGCCGCCGTGCCACTGGCCGGCCGGCGTGTGGCGGTGATCGGCACCGGATCGACCGCGTCGCAACTGGTGGCGCCGATTGCGGCGCAGGCCGGGCACCTGACGGTGTTCCAGCGCACCGCCAACTGGGTGCTGCCCCGGCTGGACCGGCGCTACAACGCCCTCGACCATGCCCTGGCGCACTTTCCGCCCTATGCGCGCCTGGTGCGCTGGAGCTGGACGCAGGTGCTCGAATGGGGCCGGCGCGGCTTTGACGAGGGCACACTGGCCCGCCGCGGCATGCTGCGCACCGCCGAGGCCCACCGCCGCCGCCAGCTGCCCGACCCCGCCCTGCGGGAAAAACTGGTGCCGCCCTACCCGCTGGGCTGCAAGCGCATCATCTACAGCAACGATTTCTACCCCGCCCTCACCCGCCCGAACGTGGCGCTGGAAACGGCGGCCATCGAGCGGGTCACCCCCGGCGGCATCGTCACCGCCGACGGCCGCGAACACCCGCTGGACGTGCTGGTCTGCGCCACCGGCTTTGACACGGTGCAGCTGCTGGGCTCGGTCACCGTCACCGGTGCGGGCGGGCGCACGCTGCGCGAGACCTGGGCCCGTGGCCCGGAGGCCTACCACGGCATCACCGTGGCGGGTTTTCCCAACCTGTTCCTGATGCTCGGCCCCAACACCGCCACCGGCCACACCAGCACCCTGTTGTACATCGAGCCCGGCGTGCAGCACGCCCTGGCCTGCATGGACGCGGTGCGCCGCGGCGGCCACCGCAGCATCGCCGTGCTCCCCGACGTGATGCGCGCCCACAACAACGCCCTGCAGCAGCGCCTGGCCGGCTCGGTCTGGAGCCTGTGCCGCAGCTGGTACCGCGCCCCGGACGGACGCATCACCGCCCTGTTTCCGGGCTTCACCGCGGAATACGTGAAGGCGGTGCGACGGCCGAACCTGGCGGATTACGAGTTGCAGTGAGCGCGCTGGACGCTCCGGGCAGGGTGTGGTGGCTGTGCGGGTGCGTTCTTGGATAAAAACGGCCCATACCCAGCATTAAAAGGTCGTTTTCAGCTATGGTTTTCATATCAAAGTTCATGAAAGGAAGTTACCCATGACCCCAACCAACCCCCTGCTGGCGCCGCTGGTGGCGCTCGCCGCCTGGTCCATGGTGATGTGGCTGTGGATGTACGTCACCCGGCTGCCGGCGATGCGCCGCGCGCGCATGAAGCCCGACTCGAACGCGCCGCGCGGCGAGCAGATGAACCAACTGCCGCCATCGGTGCGCTGGAAGGCCGACAACTACAACCACCTGATGGAGCAGCCCACGCTGTTTTACGCCGTGGTGCTGGCGCTGGTGCTGGCCGGCGGCGGCAGCGGTGCCGAGGTGGCGCTGGCCTGGGCCTACACCGGCTTGCGGGTGGTGCACAGCCTGGTGCAGGCGCTGATCAACCGCATCGAGGTGCGGTTTGTGCTGTTCATCCTGTCGTCGCTGGCGCTGATCGGCCTGATCGTGGCGGCGGCGCAGCGGGTGTTCTGATGGCGACGGACGACGATCTGCCGCCTTTGTCGCCGGTGGCGCCGCCGGGCCTGTACCGCCATTACAAAGGCAACTGGTACGAAGTGCTGGCCACCGTGCGCTGCAGCGAGACGCTGACGGCCCAGACGCTGTACCGCGCGCTGGCAGCCGCCGACCCGCGCGATGCCCGGCCCGACCCCGCCGCCGGCCTGTGGGTGCGGCCGGCGGCCATGTTTGTGGAAACGGGCGAATTCGATGGCCGCCGCCAGCCGCGGTTTGCCCCGGTGGACGCGGCGACCGTGCCACTGGCGGATTTGCCCGCAGCCCGCGCCCTGATCACCCATCTGCGCGGGCGGGCCGTGCGCGAGCGCGCCACCTGCCTGGACGCCGCCCTGCGCCCGCCGCCGCCCGAGCCCGACACCTGCTGCGGCCGCGGCTGCAACGGGTGTGTGTGGGAAGGCTACTACGCTGCGCTGGCGCACTGGCGGGCGGACGCGCTGGTCTGGCTGGGGCAGGCGGGCACGTGATCGGGGCGGGGGTATTGAGGCAGACCGCTACCACGCCGTGATGCCCGAAAGCGTCGCACGACCCTTGACGCCGGGATGTGGCACTTTTGATGCATTCACCGTCTTCGGCCTAAGCGTCCGCGCAAATCCCTGGCCGAACTGCTGGACGCGACGCCCGCCGGCCTGTGTCGGGCCGAGGGCTGGGACGAGCTGGGGCCGGCCGGAGCCGAACTGTGACGCCCGACCGGGACGACATCCTGCACCTGGCCTTCGATCCGGCCAGCGGGCGGGAGATGAAGGGCAATCACTTCTGCCTCGTTGTGTCACCCCGGGCCTTCAACGCCCGCTTCAAGCTGGCCATGGTGTGCCCCATTTCCGGCGGAGCGGCAGAGGCGGCCCGCAGCGCCGGATTTCTGGTGTCGCTGATGGGCCAGGGGCTGCGCACCGACGGGCAGGTGCATGCCCACCAGATCAAGTCGCTGGACTGGGCCTCGCGCCAGGCCACACGGGTGGAGCGCGCGCCCGACGTCCTGATGCAGGAGGTGCTGATGTGCCTGCGCCGCGTGCTGGATGCCTGAAGGGGCTAAGTGCCTGCCGGGGCCGGCATGCGCCGCCGCAGACCTTGCCAAACTCGCGCCGCGCCACCCACCAGGTCACGCCCTGCGGGCCACATCAATCGGGTCAAGGAAGCCAATTTTCAGCTCAGATGAGCACTTTCCCAGCGCCGGATGGACACTAGCAGCTATCAATACTGAAGTGGTTCGGCGTTCGCGAAGCACCTCAGCGCCCACCCAGCCCCATGCCGCGCGAAATCACCTCTTTCATGATTTCGTTGGTGCCGCCGTAGATGCGCTGCACGCGGGCGTCGGCGTAGGCGCGGGTGATGGGGTATTCCCACATGTAGCCGTAGCCGCCGAACAGCTGCACGCATTCGTCCATCACCTTGCATTGCAGGTCCGAGCACCAGTACTTGGCCATGCTGGCGGTCTCGGTGTCGAGTTTGTCCTGGCAGACCAGCTCGCAGCATTTGTCGACGAACACGCGCGCCACCTGCACCTCGGTCTGCAGCTCGGCCAGCGTGTAACGCGTGTTCTGGAACGCGCCCACCGCCTGGCCGAACACCTTGCGTTCCTTCACATAGGCCACGGTCTGGTCGATGGCCGACTGCGCGGCGGCCACCGCGGTGATCGCGATCTGCAGCCGCTCCCAGGGCAACTGCTCCATCAGGCAGATGAAGCCGCGGTTTTCCATCGCCGGGCCACCGAGCAGGTTCTCGGCCGGCACGCGCACGTTGTCGAAGAACAGCTCGGAGGTGTCCTGCGCCCGCAGGCCCAGCTTTTTCAGCCGCTTGCCAACCGAAAAGCCCGGCATGCCGCGCTCCACCAGCAGCAGGCTGGTGCCTTTGCCGCCGGCGGCCGGGTTGGTCTTGGCCACGACGATCACCAGATCGGCGTGCCAGCCATTGGTGATGAAGGTCTTGCTGCCGTTGAGCAGATAGGCCCCGTCGGGCTGCTGGATTGCAGTGCTCTTGATGCCCTGCAGGTCGGAACCCGCCGCCGGCTCGCTCATCGCGATGGCGCCGATCATCTCGCCGGTGGCCAGTCTGGGCAGGTACTTCTGCTTCTGGGCCTCGGTGCCGTAGTGCAGGATGTAGGGCGCCACGATCTCGCTGTGCAGGCTGTAGCCAATGCCGGTGACGCCGGCGCGCGACAGTTCTTCGAACTGGATCACGGAATACAGCTTGTCCGCGTCGGCGCCGCCGTAGGCCTCGGGCATGGTGGCGCAGAGAAAGCCGTTGTCGCCGGCCTTGTTCCAGACGGCGCGGTCTACGTAACCCTGCTCTTCCCAGGCCTCGTGGAAGGGGGTGATCTCTTTTTCGATGAAGCGGCGAAAGCTGTCGCGGAAGGCTTCGTGGTCGGCGGTGAACAGGGTGCGTTCGATCATGGAATTCCTCGATGGGTTGGAGTGGATCGGAAAAGGATTCAGGCGCGCCCGGTCGCCAGCCAGCGCGCCCAGTCAGGGGCCTGGTTGGCCTGGGCGCGGGCGGCAGCGGCAGCCCAGTCGTATTCGACAGCGATCACGAGGGCCGACCAGTCGCCCCCGGGCTGATCCCGCGAACACAAGGCGTAGCGGGCGTGGGGGGAACCGGTTTCATGGACATGGAAGACCCCATGGTCGTCGTCGTAGGCGGGCAGGCCCACGCTGCCGCCATTGACACACAAGGTGCCATCGACTGCGAGCACGCGGGGCACGTGGCTGTGGCCACACAGCAGCAGACGCGCGGCACGCGCCTCGGGCGTGCGCAGCCGCAGTCGCACCTCATCCACCGTGGCCGGGCGGGAGCCGCCGGGGCCCAGGGTTTCGAGCAGGTATTCAAGATCATTGCCGGGTGCGCCGTGGCAGACGTGCACGTCCGGCGCCGGCGCCAGGGTGGCGGGAAGGCAACGCAGCCAGGCGTGGTGGCGCGCGGTGGTTGCCTGCCAGGCAAACTGGTCGGAGGCGCCCCCCGCGCGCCGGGCGCAGGCGAGCAACTGGCGTTCGTGGTTGCCGGTGATGGTGGGCCAGCCCAGCGTCATCAGCAGGTCGGCGGTTTCGGCCGGCCACAACGGACCGGAAAGCAGATCGCCCGCGTTGATGACGACATCGACGCCGCGCGCGCTCATGTCGGCCCGGACGGCCTCCAGGGCCGGCAGGTTGCCGTGAATGTCGGATAACAAGGCGATGCGCATCGGATTTATTTTTACAAAGCGATTGCTTGGTGAAATTGGACCACAGGACACGAGGCCCTGTCCATGTTTTCCCGACGGTCGGGCCGACCGCAACGCGGTGCCGCGGCCGGAAAGCCGCGGTCTCACACCCTGCCAGCGCACCATGCGGACCCGGTCAAACTCCACAGTTCGCGATTTATACAAAGCAAACGCTCTGTAAAAATATATACTGGCACCCCAGGCGGGCCTTTTTCCGCGACCACCCTCCCCGTACAACCCGGAGATTCCCATGAGTGAAGCATTTGTGTTCGACGCCATCCGCACCCCGCGCGGCAAGGGCAAGAAAGACGGCAGCCTCTACGAGGTCAAGCCGATCAACCTGCTGGCCGGCCTGCTGACCGAGCTGCAGCGCCGCAACGATCTGGACACCGCGCAGGTGGACGACATCGTGATGGGCATCGTCGCGCCGGTGGGCGAGCAGGGCTCGGTGTTGCCCAAGGTGGCCGCGCTGAAGGCGGGCTGGGACTTCCAGTGCGCCGGCGTGCAGCTCAACCGCTTCTGCGCCTCGGGCCTGGAAGCGGTGAACATGGCGGCGCAGAAAGTGCGCTCGGGCTGGGAAGACCTGGTGGTGGCCGGCGGCGTGGAGAGCATGAGCCGCGTGCCGATCGGCTCCGACGGCGGCGCCTGGGCCATGGACCCCGAAACCAACAGCAAGACACTGTTCGTGCCGCAGGGCATCGGCGCCGACCTGATCGCCACGATGGAAGGCTTCAGCCGCGAAGACGTCGACGCTTACGCGCTCGAATCCCAGAAGCGCGCGACGGCCGCACGTGCCGAGGGCCGTTTCGCCCGCTCGGTGGTGCCGGTGACCGACTGGCTGGGCCAGACCATCCTGGAGGAAGACGAATTCATCAAGCCGCGCACCACACTGGAAGGCCTGGCCTCGCTGAAGCCCGCGTTCGACCAGATGGGCGCGATGGGCTTCGATGCCGTGGCACTGCAACGCTACCCGCAGGTCGAGCGCATCCAGCATGTGCACCATGCCGGCAATTCGTCGGGCATCGTGGACGGCGCGGCCGCGCTGCTGATCGGCAGCGAGGCCGCCGCCAAGGCCCACGACCTGCAGCCGCGCGCGCGCATCGTGGCGGTGGCGCTGTCGGGTGCCGACCCGACCATCATGCTCACCGGCCCCATGCCCGCCACGCGCAAGGCGCTGGCCAAGGCCGGCCTGACCATCGACCAGATCGACCTGTTCGAGGTCAACGAGGCCTTCGCGGCCGTGCCCATGAAGTTCATGAAGGAGATGGGCGTGCCGCACGACAAGGTCAACGTCAACGGCGGCGCCATTGCCATGGGCCACCCCCTGGGCGCCACCGGCGCCATGATCCTGAACACCCTCATCGACGAGCTGCACCGTCGCCAGCTGCGCTATGGCCTGGCCACGCTGTGCGTGGGCGGCGGCATGGGCATCGCCACCATCGTCGAGCGCATCTGACTCACCGGAAACCCTCTCCCATGAAAACCAAGACCATCCAGTACGGCATCGAAGACGGCATCGCCGTCATCACCTTCGACGAAGAAAACTCCCCCGTCAACACCATGTGCCTGCAATGGCAGGACGACCTGGACGCCGTGGCCGCCCAGGTGCTCAAGGACAAGGACGCGATCCGCGGCGTGATCCTGGCCTCGGCCAAAAGCACCTTCTTCGCCGGCGCCGACCTCAAGGGCGTGATGCGCATGAAACCCGAGGACGCCAAACGCGTCTTTGTCGAGATCGAGCGCATCAAGAAGAACTTCCGCATCATCGAAACCCTGGGCAAGCCGGTGGTGAGCTGCCTGAACGGCACCGCGCTGGGCGGCGGCTGGGAAGTGGCGCTGGTGGGCCACCACCGCATCGCGGTGAACAACCCCAAGACGCAGTTCGGCCTGCCCGAGGTGACGCTGGGCCTGATCCCCGGCGGCGGCGGCATCACCAAGATGACGCGCCAGCTGGGCCTGATGGGCGCGCAGCCCTACGTGCTGGAGAGCAAGCTGTTCGGCCCGGCCGAGGCGCAGAAACTGGGCTTCGTGCATGCGCTGGTCGACAGCGACGCCGAGCTGATGCCCGCCGCCCGCGCCTGGATCGACAGCGTGCAGGGCAATCTGGATGCCTGCCAGCACCCCTGGGACCGCAAGGGCTACAAGATGCCCGGTGGCACCCCCAGCAACCCGGCCATCGCGCAGGGCCTGGTGGTGGCGCCCGCCATGCTCAAGAAGACCACCCGCGGCCTGTACCCCGCCCCCGAGGCGGCGCTGTGCGCGATGGTCGAAGGCGCACAGGTGGACTTCGACACCGCGATGCGCATCGAGAGCCGCTACCTGGCCGGCCTGATGGTCAACCCGGTGGCGAAGAACATGATCAACACGTTCTTCTTCAACCTCAACGCCATCAAGAGCGGCCAGAGCCGGCCGAAGGACGTGCCGCGCTACAAGCCGAAGAAGGTCGGCATCCTGGGCGCCGGCATGATGGGCGCGGGCATCGCCTATGCGCAGGCCAGCCGCGGCATCGCCTCGGTGCTGAAGGACGTGAGCGTGGAGAAGGCCGAACACGGCAAGGCCTACAGCGCCAAGCTCACCCAGGCCCGCGTGGACAAGGGCCGCATGGGCCCGCACGACCAGGCCGAGCTGCTGCGCCGCATCACGCCCACCGCCAGTGCCGCCGACCTGCAAGGCAGCGACCTGATCATCGAGGCGGTGTTCGAGAACCGCGAGCTCAAGGCCACGGTCACGAAAGAGGCCGAGCCCATGCTGGCGCCGGGCGGCTTCTTCGCCAGCAACACCTCCACCCTGCCGATCAGCGGCCTGGCCACCGCCAGCGCCCATCCGGACAAATTCATCGGCATCCACTTCTTCAGCCCGGTGGACAAGATGAAGCTGGTGGAAATCATCCGCGGCCGGCAGACCGACGACGAGACCGTGGCCCGCGCCTTCGACTACGTGCAGGCGCTGGGCAAGATCCCCATCGTCGTGAACGACTCGCGCGGCTTCTACACCAGCCGCACCTTCGGCACCTTCGTGATGGAAGGCGCGGCCATGCTGGACGAAGGCATCCCCGCGCCGGTGATCGAAAACGCCGCGATGCAGGTCGGCATGCCCGTGGGTCCGCTGGCGGTGATCGACGAAACCTCGCTCTCCTTGAGCGTGCACGTGATGGAGCAGACCCGCGCCGACTTCGCCGCCGAGGGCAAGGCCTACACCGCCACCGCGGGTGAGCTGCTGGTCGAGCGCATGGTGAAGGAATTCAAGCGCGCCGGCCGCGCCGCCGGCGGGGGCTTCTACGACTACCCCGAAGGCCAGAAAAAGCGCCTGTGGCCCGAGCTCAAGACCCGCTTCGAGAAGCCCGGCGTCGCCTGGAACCTGCAGGACGTGAAAGACCGCATCCTGTACCGCCAGGCGGTGGAAACCGCCCGCTGCCTGAGCGAAGGCGTGCTGACCACGGTGCACGACGGCAACATCGGCTCCATCTTCGGCATCGGCTTCCCGGCCTGGACCGGCGGCGCGCTGCAGTTCATCTTCAGCCAGGGCCTGGACGCGTTTGCCCAACGCGCCGGTGAGCTGGCGGCCAAGTTCGGCGCCGGCTTTGCGCTGACGCCTGCGGTGATTGACGCGCTGAAGAAGCACCAGCCGGTGTATTGAAGCCGCCGTCACCTTTGCCCAAATGGCCCGCCGGGTGACTGGCGGGCCTTTTTTATGGCGATATCAGGCGATACCCAGCGCGAAAAGGTGAGTTCGTGCTATCGAATATGTAGTGAACAAGGTGTTGGCAGGCCGTGTGGGGACGAGCCCGGATTACCTCGGGCGGCATCTCAGGTGCTCTGGCGCACCATCAGCTCGAAACCGAGATCGCGGGAGGCGGGCTCGGGCGATTCCCCACGGATCAGCCGCAGCAAGACGGCCGCGGCTTCCGCGCCAATGGCTTTGCGTGGGGTTCGCACCGTGGTCAACGGCGGCACCATCTGGTCACTGCCGGACAAGTCGTTGAAGCCGGCCACCGCCAGGCGGCCGGGCACGGCGATTCCCAGTCGCAGGGCCATCAGCAGCGCGCCTTGGGCGAGGTCGTCGTTGCAGAAGAACACCGCGTCGCAATCCGGATGCGCCTGGACCAGTTGCGCCAGCAACTGGCCGCCGAGTTCCATGGACGACGGCTGGGGACTCAGCAGTTCCAGCCGGGGGTCATACATTCCGCGCTGTTGCAGGCAGCGGCGGTATCCCAAGGCCCGTTGCAAGGTACGGGGGTCAAGCTGTGCCGCAACAAAGGCAATACGCTGATAGCCCCGCGCGACCAGGTGCGTGGTGATGGCCTCGCCCGCCTGTTCCTGGGAAAAGCCCACGCAATAGACGCCTTCGGCACGGGTCAGCTCCATCAGGTGCACACAGGGCAAACCACTGCGCGCGAGCAGCTGGCGGCCCGCCTCGGTGCGGTCGAACCCGGTCAGCAACAACCCGGCGGGGCGGTGGGTCAGGTAGGTACGCAACAGCTGTTCCTCCTGCTCCGGCTGGTAATGGGTGACGCCAATCAGCGTCTGGTAGCCATGGGGCGCCAGGGTGGAGTGGACGGCCTCCAGAAGATCGACAAACAGCGCGTTGGACAACAGCGGCACGAGGATCGGAACCTGGGTGCTTCGCTGCGAAGCCAGCGCACGTGCGGCGGGGTCGGGGATATAGCCGAGGGCGTCTGCGGCCGCCTGGACCCGGGCAACGAGATCGGCGGTGACGGCTCTTTCACCCCGGAGCGCGCGGGACGCGGTGATCGGGCTGACGCCCGCCTGTTGGGCGACTTCGGCCAGCGTGACCCGGCCGCTCGGGCGTCGCTTTCGTTCGGTTTGAGACAAGGGTTATTCCGGATGCAAAAGGGGTATGAGATGGGTAGGATAGCGCTATCCAAGATCGACGACAACGGTAATTTTCTCGATTGTTGTTGATCTCGATTGTTTTTTTTGGGTTTTGGTCATTCCAATTTTTTTTGATCATCCGGGATAGCGCTACCAATGCCAAAGACCGAAGTGAAACCGCCGTTGGTGATCATGGGTGTTGCCGGCTGTGGCAAGTCCAGTATCGGCGCCCTCTGCGCCGCGACACTGCGTCTGCCTTTGCTGGAGGGAGACCATTTTCATTCCCCGGCCAGTCTGGCCAAGATGCGCAGCGGCGCCGCCCTGACCGACGATGACCGCGCCGCCTGGCTGACAACGCTGGCCGCTGCCTTGCGTGGCCACCCCGAGGGCGTCGTCCTGACCTGCTCGGCGCTCAAACGGGCGTACCGGGACCAGCTCCGTGCGGCAGCGGCCTCATTGCGGTTCGTGTTCCTCGATCTGACCCCCGATCAGGCGCGTGCACGGGTTTCCGCCCGTCCGGGGCATGTCTTCCCGGCCAGTCTGGTCGACAGCCAGTTCCAGACCCTGCAACGCCCGGACGCCGAGCCCGGGGTGTTGACGCTGGACGCCATGCAAAGTCCCCAGCACCTGTGCGAACAAGTGCGCGACTGGCTGCTTGCGGAGAAACCCCATGTCTGAAACCACCCATCCCTCCGGCCCGGGCGACGAGCCTGTCCACTGGAGCCAGCGTCTGGCCAATGTCGCGATGGCCACGTGCCTGGCGGTCATGGCACTGGCGGTGTTCGTCAACGTGGTGCTGCGTTACGGATTTGGCATGGGCCTGGCCGCCAGTGAAGAGCTGTCGCGCCTGTTGTTCGTCTGGATGGTTTTCATTGGCGCTTCGGCAGCCTATCCGCGCGGCGAGCACATGGCATTTACCAGCCTGCTCGACCGATTGGGTCAGCGGGCCTTGAAGGCCGTGACGGTGCTGATCCGTCTGCTGGTCTTGCTGGCTTGCTCACTGATCGGCTGGGGGGCCTGGCAACAGGTCGTGGTCGGCCTGGGCAGCCACTCTGTCGTACTGGGCTATTCGACCGCGTTGCTCCCCTTGCCCGCCCTGCTGTGCGCTTTGGCCATCGGCACCATGGCACTGGTCGAGCTGATCCGCAATCAGCCTTTTGACCGCCACAGCGGTCTGGAGGCCGAATGATGCCTCTGGGCGGCCTGAGCATGGAGGCCCAAGCCTTCGTCATATTCTGCCTGGGCATGCTGGTGCTGATGGGCATCGGCATGAACATGGCGCTGGCCCTGGTGCTGACCGGCGCGGGCATGGCGTGGGTGATGGGATTCTGGGATACCCAACTGCTGGCGCAGAACCTCGTCAGCGGCGTGGACAGCTTTCCGCTGCTGGCGGTGCCGTTCTTCATTCTGGCCGGCGAACTCATGAACGCGGGGGGCATCAGCCGGCGCATCATCGACATGGCCCAGGCCTGGGTGGGACATATCCGGGGTGGATTGGGTTACGTGGCCATTGGCGCTGCCGTGCTGATGGCCAGCATGAGCGGGTCGGCCCTGGCCGACACGGCGGCCCTCGCCACCATCTTGCTGCCCATGATGCGCGACCAGGGGTACCCGATGCGCACCTCGGCGGGGCTGATCGCGTCGGGCGGCATCATCGCGCCCATCATTCCCCCTTCGATGCCTTTGGTGATCTACGGGGTCACCACCAACACCTCGATTTCAGCGCTGTTCCTTGCCGGCATCGTGCCGGGCCTGATGATGGGCGCCGGCCTGATCGTGGCCTGGAAATGGGTGCTGCGGCGTATCGATCTGCCCGGCGGTGCCAGGCTGCCTCTTGCCTCGCGCCTGCGTGCGACCGCCCGGGCGGTGTGGGCCATTCTGATGCCGGTGATCATCATCGGCGGCATGAAAAGTGGCGTCTTCACACCCACGGAAGCGGCGGTGGTGGCGGCGTTCTATGCGCTGCTGGTGGCGTTGTTCGTCCACCGCGAATTGTCGGTCATGGCCCTCGGACCGGTGCTGGTGCGCGCGGCACGCACCACGTCCATTGTCATGTTCCTGTGCGCCGGTGCGCAGGTGGCCAGCTACATGATTACGCTGGCCGACCTGCCTGGCGTGCTGACCGGCTGGCTGGGTCCGCTGATCGAGCACCCGCGTCTGCTGATGGTGGTGATGATGCTGGTGCTGGTGTTGATCGGCACCGCGCTCGACCTCACACCCACCATACTGATTCTGGCGCCGGTGATGTTGCCGGTTGCGGTCAAGGCGGGCATAGACCCGGTGTACTTCGGGCTGATGTTCGTACTCAACGGCGCGATCGGGCTGATCACGCCGCCGGTGGGCACCGTCCTCAATGTGGTGGCCGGCGTCGGCCGCATACCACTCGCCGAGATTATTCGCGGCGTCAATCCGTTTCTTGTGACCTACCTGGCCCTCCTGGCCCTGTTGGTCGCTTTTCCTCAGCTTGTCACAGCGCCGGTGGCGTGGCTGCGCTGATCCGTCCGTAACCACCGGCAACCCTTCCACAGGAGATATCCCATGACCAATATTCGCCGCACGCTCTTGGCTGCCACTGCCTGTGCCGTGTTCGCCAGCCCGATGCTGGCAGTCGCTCAGGACATCAAGCCGCGCCTCATCCGCTTCGGTTATGGCCTGAACGAACAAAGCAACCAGGGTCGCGCCGTCAAGGTCTTCGCCGACCATGTGGAGAAAGCGTCCGGCGGCAAGATGAAGGTGCGAGCCATCGGCGCGGCCGCGCTCGGGCCCGACACGCAGATGCAGCAGGCGCTGATCGGTGGCGCTCAGGAGATGATGGTCGGCTCGACCGCCACCCTGGTGGGTATCACCAAGGAGATGGCGCTGTGGGACACCCCGTTCCTTTTCAACAACAGCAAGGAAGCA
This sequence comes from Curvibacter sp. T50, assembly GCF_057219955.1. Lineage (NCBI taxonomy): Bacteria > Pseudomonadati > Pseudomonadota > Betaproteobacteria > Burkholderiales > Comamonadaceae > Curvibacter > Curvibacter sp. T50. Next base: position 615,928 of record NZ_JBXVVU010000001.1, on the reverse strand, counting down.
GACGCCATTCTGGACGGCCCGATCGGCAAGAAGGTGATGGACAAGCTGCCGGAAAAAGGCCTCGTCGGGCTGGTTTACTGGGAGAACGGTTTCCGCAACCTGACCAACAGCAAGCGACCGGTGCAGAAGTTTGAAGACTTCGAAGGGATCAAGCTGCGCGTGATGCAGAACAACGTGTTCCTGGAAAGCTTCCGCACACTGGGTGCCAACGCCGTGCCGATGCCTTTCTCGGAGCTGTTCACGGCGCTGGAAACCAAGACGGTCGACGGTCAGGAGAATCCGTACAACACCATCCTGTCGAGCAAGTTCTACGAGGTGCAGAAATATCTCAGCGTGACCAATCACGTCTACAGCCCCTGGATCGTCACGGTCAGCAAAAAGTGGTGGGACCAGCTGTCCAAGGACGAGCAGAAGATCCTGCGGGATGCCGCCGTCATCAGCCGCGATTTCGAGCGCAAGGACACCCGTGAGGAAGCCGGCAAAGCGCTGGCCGACCTCAAGGGCAAAGGCATGCAGATCAACGAACTTTCGCCCGCCGAAACGGCCCGCATGCGCGACAAGCTCACCGCGGTCAACGCCACCATCGCGACCAACGTCGGCATGGACCTGTGGAACGAAACCCAGGCTGCGCTGGCCAAGCTGCGCGGGGGCAAATAACTCGCTGCATCGGCCTCTCCGGGTCGCCCGGGCCGGCCGATCCGCCACGATGGACTGACCATGAGTGATTGCATTGCCGACCCGCCGCCTGCATTGCCGGCGTTGCACCCGACCCTGAAGTCGGTCACCGAACGCATTGCCCGGCGCAGTGAGTCCACCCGCGAGGCCTACCGCGCGAGCATGGCGGCCCAGCTCAAGGCGGGGACACAGCGCCAGGGCATGGGCTGTGCCAACATGGCCCATGTTGGCGCTGCGCTGGCAACTCCGGACAAGCTGGCCATCCATGCCGCACGGCTGCCGCACCTGGGGGTTGTGACGGCCTACAACGACATGCTGTCGGCGCACCAGCCCTACGAAACCTATCCGGAACACATCCGTTCGGCGGCCCGCGCAGTGGGTGCGACAGCCCAGGTCGCCGGTGGGGTGCCCGCCATGTGCGATGGCATCACCCAAGGGACGGCGGGGATGGAGCTGTCGCTCTTCTCGCGCGACGTGATCGCGCTGGCCACGGCGGTGGCCCTGTCGCACAACGTGTTCGACGCCGCGTTGATGCTGGGCGTTTGCGACAAGATTGTCCCCGGACTGTTCATCGGCGCACTGCAGTTCGGGCACCTGCCCGTGGTGTTCGTACCGGCGGGGCCGATGACGTCGGGACTGTCCAACGACGAGAAGGCACGTATCCGGCAACGCTACGCGCGCGGCGAAGTGGATCGCGCAGCCCTGCTGGAGGCCGAGAGCCAGGCCTACCACGGGGCTGGAACCTGCACGTTCTACGGTACGGCCAACAGCAACCAGATGCTGATGGAGATCATGGGCTTGCACCTGCCCGGCAGCAGTTTTGTACCGCCGGGCACTCCCTTGCGGGCCGCCCTGACCGCTGCGGCGGTGCGCCGCGCGGTGATGCTGACAGGCCTGGCGACGCCACCGGCCTCCGGCAAGCCACCGCCCCGTGTCACCATGGCCGACATCGTGACCGAAAAGACAATTGTCAACGGCATCGTCGGGCTCATGGCTACCGGCGGAAGCACCAACCACACCCTGCACCTGGTGGCCATGGCGCGCGCGGCCGGCATTCTGATCGACTGGGGCGACATGGCCGACCTGTCGGCGGTGGTGCCCTTGCTGGCACGCATCTACCCCAACGGCACAGCCGACGTAAACCATTTTCACGCCGCGGGCGGCATGGGATTCCTGATCCGCGAGCTGCTGCAGGCCGGCCTGCTGCATCCGGACGTGGATACGGTCATGGGACACGGCCTGCTGGCCTACGCCTGCGAGCCCGAATTGATCGGCGCCGGTGCGGATGGCAACGGGGCTGCCCTGGCGTGGCGCTCGGCTCCGGAGGCCTCGGGCGATGAATCGGTCTTGCGCCCGGTCAGCCGCCCGTTCAGCCCGGACGGCGGTGTGCGCCTGCTGCGCGGCAACCTGGGTCGCAGCGTGGTGAAAGTCTCCGCCGTCAAACCGGAACATCGCGTGGTGCGCGCCCCGGCGGTGGTGGTGTCCGACCAGCATGCTTTGCTGGGCCTGTACCAGCGTGGCGAATTGCAGCGGGATCTGGTCGCCGTGGTGCGCTACCAGGGGCCCCGTGCCAACGGCATGCCGGAACTGCATTCCCTGACGCCGATTCTGGCCAATCTTCAGGACCAGGGGTTTCGCGTCGCACTGGTAACCGACGGCCGCATGTCCGGTGCTTCGGGCAAGGTGCCGGCGGCCATCCATCTCAGCCCTGAGGCGCTGGCCGACGGCCCCATCGCCCGTGTGCGCGACGGGGACATGATCACACTGGACTGTGAGCGTGGGGAGCTGCGGCTGGAAGTCGATGCCAGCACACTCGCCGCCCGGCCGATCGTCCATCCCCGGATGACGGCCCATGAAACCGGCAGCGGGCGGGAACTCTTCAGCCTGTTTCGACGCCATGTCGGCGCCGCCGAGGCCGGCGCATCACCTCTGTGGGACTCATGATGATCGCCCTGCCCCGGTTTCAGTCCCGTGTCGTGCCGGTCATTGCCTTGCACGATGCCACCCAGGCGGTCCGGCTGGCACACGCCCTCCTGGACGGTGGCATCGATGTGATGGAGATCACATTGCGAACCCCCCAGGCGCTGCAGGCCATCGAGGCCGTGGCGCGCGACGTGCCGCAGATGGTCGTGGCGGCCGGCACGGTCACCCGCGCGGCCGAAGTCGCTTCGGTGTGCGCGGCCGGTGCCCGCCTGGCGCTGTCACCCGGGCTGACCCAGACGCTGGTCCGGGCGGCGTGTGATGCCGGGCTGCCCTTCATCCCCGGTGTGATGACCCCCGGCGAAGTGCTGGCGGCACGCGAACAAGGTTTTGGTCTGCTCAAACTGTTTCCGGCGGCCCAGGCTGGCGGCCTGGCCATGCTGCAGGCGCTGGCCGGGCCCTTGCCCGAGATTCGCTTTTGCCCCACGGGCGGCATCCACCCCGACAACCTGGGCAGTTATCTGGCGCAGCGCAATGTGGCCTTTGTCGGTGGCAGCTGGCTGACGCCGCCGGACATGCTCGAAAGGCGCGACTGGGCCGGCATCACCGCATTGGCGCGGGCTGCCAGCGCGCTTTGGGGGCCGGCAACGGATTCTCCCGCGACCTGATCGGCGCGCCGACAGGCCACGGCTGGGCGCGGTAAGCTCCGGTCCGGATGCACACCGCCCCCCAGGTTCTGAACGTATTGCGTGGCGCGCAGCGGCCGCCGCCGGGTGGGCCGCTGCCGCTGCGGCCCTCATTGCTGATCGCGGGCGCGACCGGGATACTGGGCAATGAGGTTGTCCGTATCCTGGCGGGTTCGACCCGCTTCGGCGCGGTCCATGTGCTCGCGCGCGAGCCGGTCCGTACCGGGATCGCCCGGGTTTCGCTGGCTGTGTGCACCGGCGATGTCGTTTCCGACTGGCCCTCACTCCCTGCGGATGTGGCCGTCGTGATGTTTGAGCCACCGCGGCTTTTCTATCAACGGGAACGGGCTCTGTGGGTCCCCCGCGCCGACCAGGTCGCGGCATTGGCGCACTGGCTGCACGGCTGTGGGGTGCACACGCTGGTGGTGGTGCTGCCCCATGCTCAGGGCGCGCTGCCGCCCGCACTTGCCCACGGGCTGGCCAGCCTGTCGGAACAGGTGGTCTCGTCGCTGGGGTTCGAGCGGGTGGTGTGGCTGCGCAGCGCCGAAAAACGCCTGAAACCGCCGGCCGCCAGCCTGCTGCACCGCGCCCGCGACCTGGTGCTGTCCACCTTGGCCTACATGGTGCCGGCGTCCGAACAGCCGCTGCGCGCAGCGCAGGTGGCCCAGGTGCTGGCACGGGTGCTGCAACACGCCCCGCCCGGCGTCCATGTGGTGCCGCACGCACGCATCCGCCAGGCCTGTACCGGCAACACGGACGCCACCGTGCGCAGCTGGTTTGGCGCCAGCGCGGGTGAATCGCCCGTGGATACTCCTGAAAACGGAGCATAAAAAGACCATTTTACGATGGGTAATGACCCATTTCGTTGGAATTCCTGCCACCAGGCCGCTGCGGCTCCATGCGCTGACATCGCCCGGCGCGCAAGCCGACGCAGCCGGTCCACCTGGCGACTGCATGTCGAACACCGGCCGCGGACAATCCCCCGGTTCAACCCCGGAGCACCCCCATGATCCTTGTTGTCGGCACCGTTCATGTCACGGCAGAAAACCTGCCCCAGGCCCTGGTGCTGAGCCTGGAACACGTGGCCCGCTCCCGGACCGAGCCCGGCTGTGTGTCGCACCGCGTCAGCCAGGACGCCGACAACCCGAACATCCTGGTGTTTGTCGAGGAGTGGCAAAACCAGACGGCACTGCTGGCGCACTTCAAGGTGCCGGCGTCCCGCACCTTTGCCCGCCAGCTCGGCGCCCTGGCGGTGCAACCGCCCCAGATGGTGGTGTACGACGCGGCGCCGCTGGCGCTGTGAGTGGGTGGCGGCGCCCAGACTGGCCGACGGCGCGGGCAAGGATTCAGTCCTGAATCCATAGCATGTGATGACCATTCGGCGATGGGAAAGGCTCAAAACACCTCTGAAAAATGGCCTGATGCGCCGATATGGGCCGTCGATCACGCCCAGGCGGCGGATCCTGTTCGACTTTCAGCAACCTGTCGTGCTGCGGGTCTTCCACAACGTCCCGCTTCTCCGGCAGAATCTGCCAGCCCCTTGCGCCAGGTGGCGTGATCCACTTTCTCCGCCGTTTCGCTCATGAACTTCAAGACCCCCGTTTTCGTGTTTGCCCTGGCGCTTCTGGCGCACGCTGCCGCGCAGGCGGACGAATTTGACATTCCGCCACCCGTTGTCGAGAAATTCGCTCGCGAATTTCAGGACGCACTGGGCAAGCGCGATGTCGACCGCGTCGTCTCGATGGTGAAGTTCCCGCTGCGGGTCAACGCGCAAGGAGCGAAGACATTGCGCGTCGGAAAGACCCAACTGGTGAAGGAGTTCGACCTTATTTTTTCCAGGGCGGTTGTGAAACAGGTTCTGGACCAGAACCCGGCCGATCTGTTCCAGAACTACCAGGGCGTCATGTTCGGGAACGGCGCCGTGTGGGCGGACGAATTCTGCGGCGCCAGGAAGCGGCCTGACTGCCCGGTCCTGGTCAAGACCGTCAATCACGCCGAGAAATGACGGCACCGGTCAGCTTGCGCACGCTGTGTGAACCGGCAGGCGGTTTGAGGCGCTGGCCCGCCCGCGGCGCCAGACGGGCGCCCGGCCCCTCACGCAAGCCGGACGGCAACCGCAGGGCTCCAGGTCCCGCACCCGCTGGGATGCATTTTTCCGCCGCCCGGCCTGTCGCCCTGCCGTAGGGTCCTGGCGGGATCATTCGACACGGATCGCAGCCCACCATGCTCCGCCGCGCGCTCGTCGTGATTCTGGCCTACGCGTTATCGGGCGCTGGCTTCATGTTCATGCTCATTGGCGCCTTTCCCTTCCTGGGCGGCGAATTCGCATGGTTCACGAAGCTGGTTCCCCTGGTCTGGGTCTTTGCCTGGGTTGCCCATGTCCGAATGAGCGTGGCCTGGGTTCGCGATCACACCGTGGACCGACGCTGGCCCCTGTGGGGAACCGCCGCAGGCCTGTTCAGCCTGGCAAGCCCCCTGCTTTTGCTGTACGGCAGCCTGCCTGCCGACCGTCTGCGCCAGCTTCAAGGCGTGCTCACGATGGTGGCACTGGTCTGCGTCTTCTTTCTTCCGTCCATCGTGCTGGCCATCAAGCTGGTTCGCTTTCATCTCCGGACCCAGACCGAGGCATGACGGGCCCTGCCCCATGGAAGCAAGCGGGCGCAGGCCAGGCCGCTGCGCTCCGGAGAGCCCCGAGCGCAACCACCCGAAAATTCCCTCACCCCTTCCCACCCCCCTCCACCATGCCCAAGTACCTCATTTCCTTCCCCCGCGCCGCCATGGTCGTGCCGCCGTCCGAGCTGGAAGCCGTCGGCCGTGATGCCCATGCGGTCATCGAGGCGGCCAAGGCGGCGGGTGTGTATGTGTTTGCCGGGGGAATCGACGACGCCGTGCCGCTGGTGCGGGTGTCGGCGGACGGGGCGGTCGCGGCAGCGGTGCCCGGCGCTTGAGGCGCGTCAGCCCGGCGCCAGCCTGCGCTGGCTACACTCGACCGTGCCGGCGGGACAACGCCCGACCGGCCATATTTTTGTCTGTTTTTTCCCGACACGACCATGAAACGACTTGAGAACAAGATTTCCGTCATCACCGGCGCAGCCCAGGGCATCGGCCTGGCCACCGCGCTGAAATTTGCCGCCGAAGGCGCCACCGTCATCGTGTGTGACATGCGCCAGGCCGGTGTGGATGCGGCCGTGGCGCAGTGCCAGGCGCTGGGCGCCACGGCGGCCGGTTTTGTCATGGACGTGACCGACCGCACCATGGTGGACGCGGTGGTGGCGGCGGTGAAAGAGCGCTTCGGCCGCATCGACGTGCTGGTCAACAACGCCGGCATCACCCAAGACGCGCGCCTGCAAAAGATGACGCTGGAGCAGTTTGACCGCGTGATCGACGTGAACCTGCGCGGCGTCTTTCACTGTGCGCAGGCCGTGGCCGACGGCATGATCGCCCAGGGCAGTGGCGTGATCCTGAACGCCAGCTCGGTGGTGGGCCTGTACGGCAATTTCGGCCAGACCAACTACGCCGCCACCAAGTTCGGCGTGATCGGTTTCACCAAGACCTGGAGCCGCGAACTCGGCCCCAAGGGCATCCGCGTGAACGCCGTGGCGCCGGGCTTCATCGCCACCCCCATTCTGGCGAGCATGCCCGACAAGGTAATCCACGGCATGGAAGCCAAGATCCCCATGGGCCGCCTGGGCCGCCCGGAAGAGATCGCCAATGCCTATGCCTTCCTGGCCAGTGACGAAGCCAGCTACATCAACGGCGCCGTGATCGAGGTATCGGGCGGCATCACCCTCTGAACGGGCCCTTGTGACCGGCATCACACTGCGTGCCCCGCACCCCGGCGACATGGGCTGGGTGGTGGAGCAGCACGGCGCGCTGTACGCGCAGGAATACGGCTGGAACGCCGAATTCGAAGCGCTGGTGGCCGAAATTGTGGCCGGCATGATCCGCACCCACGACCCAGCCTGGGAAGCCGGCTGGATTGCCGAGCGCCCCGCCCCCGGCGGCGCCGAACGCCTGGGCAGCGCCTTTGTGGTGCGCAAGAGCGAGGGGGTGGCCCAGCTGCGGCTGGTGCTGGTACGACCCGAGGCCCGCGGCATCGGCCTGGGTGCGCAGCTCACCGACCGCTGCCTGGCTTTTGCCCGCACCAAAGGCTACCGGCAGATGGTGCTGTGGACCAATGCCAACCTGCTGGCGGCGCGCGCCCTGTACGGCCGCCGGGGTTTCCGGCTCACGGCCAGCGAGCCCTATCACGGCTATGGGCATGACCTGGTCAGCGAGACCTGGAAATTGGACTTGTGAGCCGGACCGTGTCCATGACGCTGCCACGGGGATAATCGCCGGATGCCCCTGGACTCCCGCCCCGGCACCGCCTCGGATACCGCCGCCATCTCGCCTCTGTCACCTCCCCCGCCCAACCACCCGCGCTCCCACGCCGACCTGTTCTGGTCGTTCACCTGGCTGGCCCTGCAGGGCTTTGGCGGGGTGCTGGCCGTGGTGCAACGGGAGCTGGTGGAAAAAAAGCGCTGGATGACGCGCGAGCAGTTTGTCGAAGACTGGGCGGTGGCCCAGATCATGCCCGGCCCCAACGTGGTGAACCTGTCGATGATGATCGGCGGGCGGTGTTTGGGGCTGTCGGGCGCGCTGGCGGCGCTGGCCGGCATGCTGACCGCACCGCTGGTGGTGGTGCTCATCGTGGCCGTACTGTTTGCGGGCGTGGCGGACACACCGGCTGCCCAGGGCGCGCTGCGCGGCATGGGCGCGGTGGCGGCGGGCCTGATCACCGCCACCGGCCTGAAACTCATCGGTGCGCTGGGCAAGAACGCGATGGGCTGGGGCGCCTGCATCGGCTTTGCGGTCGCCACGTTTGTCGCGGTGGCGCTGCTGCGCTGGCCACTGGCCTGGGTGCTGCTCGGCCTGGGCAGTCTGGCCTGCGGCTGGGCCTGGGTGAAGCTGGGCGCGGCTGGCGGAGGGGCATCGGCATGACTCTGAGTTTCGCCGCCGCGGACTGGCTGGCCCTGTTCACCCACTTCCTGACGCTGTCGCTGCTGGCGGTGGGCGGCGCCATCACCACCGCGCCCGACATGCACCGCTACCTCGTCACCGACCAGCGCTGGCTGACCGAGGCGCAGTTCACCTCGTCGATTGCGCTGGCGCAGGCCGCACCCGGCCCGAACGTGCTGTTTGTGGCGCTGATGGGCTGGAACGTCGGCCTGAACGCCGGCGGCGGCCTGGGTGCAGGCTGGCATGCGGCGGTGCTGGGACTGGCGGGGGTGGGCGTTGCCATGGCCGGCATCCTGCTGCCGTCGTCGGTGCTGACCTACAGCGCGACCCAGTGGGCGCACCGCAACCGCGAGCTGCGCGCGGTGCGCGCCTTCAAGACCGGCATGGCGCCGGTGGTGATTGCGCTGCTGATCGCCACCGGCTGGCTGCTGACCGCCACCCACAACCAGCCCGCCCGCGACTGGCCTCTGTGGCTGCTGACCGCCGCCAGCGCGCTGATCGTCTGGCGTACCAAGGTGCACCTGCTGTGGCTGCTGGGCGCCGGGGCGGTCGCGGGGGTTCTGGGCTGGGTGTAAGGCCCACGGTCGGCGAAATTTATCGAAAAGTGCCGATACCCAGCGTAAAAAGGTCGCCTTTTGCTATCTAATCGATAGTTAACGGATGCGCGACGGTGGCGCGGTCGACGCTCAGCGCGGATTCTCGAAAAACAAGCAGGTCGCGAAATCGCTGACCTCAAAGTACACCTTCTTTTCGGTCGGGTCGACCTGGAAGTTCAGGTTTTCGTCGAGCACGCCGTACCCGAAGTGGTAGGCGCGGGGCTTGCCGTCGTCCGTACCCAGCGCGGTGCTGACCTTGTCCACCTTCAGAAAGCGGCGCACCACCTTGTCACCGGCGTAGATTTCCATCACGCCGCTGGTGTCGGTCCAGTTCCGGATGTCACGGCTGCTTGCGTTGTCCGGCAGCTGCTCCGGGGCCGCTCGGCACCTGCCAGGGCAGAAATTCGCCGGACCAGACCAGTGCGGGCGGGTCGATGTCAAGGTTGAGGGCCGCTCGCCTTCCCCATCGAATGATCTGCCAGGCCAGATTCGTCCAATACCGTAATCCGGCCGAATTCAACTTTTACCAGGCCCCGGTGCGCAAGGGAGTGCAAGGATTTGTTCACCGTCTGACGCGAGAGCCCGACGAGGTTCGCGAGTTCCTCCTGGGTAAGTCGAATGTTTCTGAGTCCATCCCAGAAGAGCCGCCCGAGGTAGAGCGCGACCCGCTGTTCAGGAGAACGCGTTCGGCCAGCCTCAATGATCGCCATTGCCTGCCCGAGTCGCCGGTTCATTTGGGACACCAGGCTGTAGTTGAACGGAAGACTCGTCAGGCGCAATTCATTGAACAACGCGTTCGGAACGCAAAGAATTTCGGTCTCCCGCAAGGCAATCACATCGTACCGGCGGGCCTCCGCTTTCAATACCGTGCCTTCTCCGAACCATTCTCCGGCGGGAACCCCAAGAAAGACAGATAAATCACCATCAGTCGAACAACTTTGAAGCTTGACCAACCCGGAAAGAACAGCATACCAACCACTCGTCTTTTCACCGGCAGGAAGCAAAACATTGTTCTTGTCACCCGCCAGCGTTGAAACCTCGGAAAAAATCCTTTCCCGGAGATCTGCTGGCACCGTTGCAAACCAAGGCTGGGCCGCCAGAAATTGATGGGCGAATGCTCTTCCGATCATCATTGGGTGATCTTAACGTGCAACCGAAGAATCAGCGCGTCGTTTGAAAGACAGCGCTTGTCCATCGGCCGACAGGTGATGCCGCCATGCCGACATAAATTGCGATGCGGGCCGAAACGATCGACAGTCGATCCTCATTCAAACTATGAGGCGACACCATGGCGATATCCCTGCGCATCTTTATCGGTTTTATTATCTCCGTGGCCTTGGGTATGTCCGGCGCGTATGCGATGCCGACAGAATCAGGAGTCAGCGAATCGGAGATAGTGATCGGTCAATCACTGGGCTTGACTGGACCCCTGGCTGAACTGGGTGTGGAAATTTCGAACGGTTCACGAGCATACATTGAAGCGTTGAACGAAAAAGGAGGCATAAATGGCAGAAAAATCCGTCTCGTAACGCTTGATGATGGCTACGTGCCAGCCAATACCTTTAAAAACGTTGAACGCCTTCTGGAGCAGGATAAGGTTTTTGCATTGCTCAATATCATGGGTACCCCCAACAGCGCCGCCGTCATGCCGCTGATTGACAAGACGGGTATCCCATTATTTTCGCCGTTGACAGGGGCTGAAATCGTACGGACGCCCTTCCGGGCGAATGTTTTCAACATCCGCGCAGGTTATCGGGATGAAATAGAAAAACTGGTGCGGCACCTGCAAACCATTGGCGTAAGCCGTATTGCCGTGGTCAGTCAGGAAAACAGCTTCGGCAAGGAGGGCCTTGCCGCAGTTGAATCATCGATGAATGCACGCGGAATCAAACCGTGGGCGAATGCGTCAATCAAGACGGACGCCTCTGACGCCAACGAGGCCGCGAGCCATATCGCCAAGTCACGGCCAAACGCCATTATCCTCATTACAGCCGGCCGGGCAACGAACGAGCTTATCAAAGCTTACAACCGCATTGCAAAAGGCGCTCAATTTTACACCCTGTCGGTAATGGGTGCTCAATCGAATATTAAAGCACTTGGAAAAGACGGAGTGGGAACAGTTGTTGCGTCGGTAGTTCCTTTTCCCTGGAGTCATGCCAGCCCGTTGGCCAAGGAATACCGTGCTGCGATGCACAACATCGGAGTGACCGAATATTCGTTCGTAAGCTTCGAAAGCTATATAAATGCGCGCGTACTGGTGGAGGCGCTACGAAGATCCGGGAAAGAGCTGACGCGCCAAAGATTCATCAGTGCTGCCGAGAACATCTCAGGATTCAACCTCGGCGAATTTGGAGTGAATTTTTCGAAAGACTCTCGGCAAGGCTCCAGATACGTGGAACTCACGATTATCGGGGCGAGTGGTCGGTTTATACGGTAAACGAATCAGCCTCGTAGTTTTCGGTTGACCCGGTCTTGGAAGTCAGCCTTGCATCGGGCTCAGCCTGGCAACTGGTCACTCGGATCGCGTGAAGTCCCGGGTCAAACTCGGGGGGTCTTTGGCCCGGAAGAGGGGCGCTTCAGCGCGGATTTTCGAAGAACACGTAGGTCGCGAAATCGCTGACCTCAAAGTACACCTTCTTTTCGGTCGGATCGACCTGGAAGTTCAGGTTTTCGTCGAGCACGCCGTACCCGAAGCGGTAGGCGCGGGGCTTGCCGTCGTCTGTGCCCAGCGCGGTGCTGACCTTGTCCACCTTCAGAAAGCGGCGCACCACTTTGTCACCGGCGTAGATTTCCATCACGCCGTTGGTGCCGGTCCAGTTCTGGATGTCGCGGCTGATCTTGTTCTGCTGCTCCTGGGTGCAGGCTGACAGCAAAAATAACGCGATACCCACCGTGAACAGGTGTTTGTTTGCTCTCATTTTGGTTGCAATTCTACGGGTGAAGAAAGGGTTTCAGGGCGACAGCAGGGCGGGCAGCAGCGTGGCCGCCGTGCCGCGCAGCACCACATCGGCCACGGGGTCGAGTTCGCTTGGCTCGGGGTTGACCACCACCACCCTCGCGCCGGCCTGGTGGGCGGTGAAGGCCAGGCCGGCCGCCGGGTAGACCGCGCCCGAGGTGCCCACCACCAGCATCAGCGCACAGGTCCGGGCGGCGGTTTCGGCGTCGCGTAGTGCCTGCTCGGGAAGGAATTCACCAAACCAGACCACCGCGGGGCGGCGCAGGTTGCCACACGCCGGGCAGGCCGGCGGACAGGCGTCTGTCAGGGTGCCAGCGGCCACGCTGGCGTCGCAGCAGGCGCGCGGGCTGTCCAGCCAGCGGTCTTCGGCCAGATTGCCGTGCAGCGCCAGCACGCCAGGGCTGCCGGCGGCCTGGTGCAGACCGTCGACGTTCTGGGTGATCAGCGTCAGGCGGCCCGGCTCGCGGGCCTGGAAGGTGGCCAGCGCGCGATGGCCGGCGTTGGGCTCCACCCCCGCCACTGCGGCGCGGCGGCTGGCGTACCAGTCCCAGACCTGTTGGGGCCGGGCGCGGAATGCGGTTTCGGTGGCGAGTTCTTCCGGCCGGAAATGTGCCCACAGCCCGGTGAGCGCGTCGCGAAAGGTGGGCACACCGGATTCGGCGCTCATGCCGGCGCCGGTCAGCACGGCGATGGGGCGGGACAACTGCACGGCTTCACGCACCCAGTCGCGCACCCTGCCGAGATCGGCGCCGGGCGGTTCAGGCAGGGAGGAATGCGTCATGGCCGGAGGGTGCGCCCGCCTTCAGCCGCGCTGGCGCAGTGCCTCGTACAGGCACACGCCGCTGGCCACCGACACGTTCAGGCTTTCCACCGCGCCTTTCATCGGAATGCCGACGAGTTCGTCGCAGGTTTTGCGGGTGAGCTGGCGCATGCCGTCGCCTTCGGCCCCCAGCACCAGGGCCACCGGGCCTTTCAGATCCACCTGGTACAGGGTTTTCGGCGCGTCGTCGCTGGTGCCGATGATCCAGATGTTGCGTTCCTTGAGTTCGTTCAGCGTGCGCGCCAGGTTGGTGACCATGAAATACGGCATGGTCTCGGCCGCGCCGCTGGCCACCTTGGCCACGGTGGCGTTGATGCCGGCGGCATGGTCCTTGGGGGCAATCACCGCGTGCGCGCCGGCGCCGTCGGCCACGCGCAGGCAGGCGCCCAGGTTGTGCGGGTCGGTGATGCCATCCAGCACCAGCAGCAGCGGCGCGATGCCTTTGGCTTCCAGGCCTTCGAGCAGTTCGTCCAGCGAGGTCACCTGCGCCACCGGCTCCACCCGCGCGGCCACGCCCTGGTGGCCGTGGCTGCCGGCCAGCTTGGCCAGGCGAAGGCTGTCGGCCTCGATCAGGCGCACGCCCGCTTCCTTCACCCGTTCGATGAACTGCCGCATGCGCGCGTCGCGGCGGGTGGGCTCGAAATAGATCTCGACGATGGATTGCGGCGCGGTTTTCAGGCGCACGCCCACGGCGTGAAAGCCGAACAGGACTTTGGGGGCAGACATCGCCGCATTATCGACCGGCCAAGCTCCCTAAAGTGACGTGGCCCCGGGGTTTTGGCACCGCCCGGGCCCATACTGGAACGCCTGTCTCCGAACCACTCCAAGGAAACCCATGAAAGTCTGCCCCATCGCCATTGCCGTCGGTTGCGCCAAGTGTCCTGTCGTCAAAGTCTGTCCGCTCAAGGGGGTGCTGGGCGATGCGCCGCCGCGCGCCGCCGAGACGCCGAACGAAAAGCCGGTGGCGGCACCCAAGGCCGGCAGCGGCAAAAGCAAGGCCGGATCGCGTCCGACGGCCAGGACGGCCGCCAAATCGCCCGCCCGCAACGGGAAATCTGCCAGGTCAGCGTCATCGCGACCGACTTGAGGCAAGCGATCAACTCCTGATTCAATAGCTAAAGAGCACCTTTTTACGCTAGGTATCTGCTCTTTCTGTTGCAAATCGCTCAGTCGGAGGCAATCTGGCCTGCTTCGATGGTGATGCGGCGCTCGCAGCGGGCGGCAATGGCGCGATCGTGGGTCACCAGGACCAGCGTGGTGCCCTGTTCGCGATTGAGGTCAAACATCAATTCCATGACCTTTTCGCCGGTGGCGAAATCCAGGCTGCCGGTGGGTTCGTCCGCCAGGAGGACCGCCGGCTGCACAACAAAGGCGCGTGCCAACGCCACGCGCTGCTGCTCGCCACCGGAGAGCACCTTCGGATAGTGGCCCAGGCGTTCGCCCAGGCCCACACGGGCCAACATCTCCCGTGCGGCGCTGCGGGCATCGCGGCGGCCGGCCAGTTCCAGCGGCAACATCACGTTCTCCAGCGCGTTCAGGTTGCCCAGCAACTGAAAGCTCTGGAACACAAAACCCACCTTGCGGGCGCGCAGCGCGGCACGTTCGTCTTCAGAGCGGGCGAACAGGTCCTCGCCGTCAAGGCGCACGGTTCCCCGCGTGGGGGTGTCCAGGCCGGCGATGATGGACAGCAGCGTGCTTTTCCCCGAGCCCGACGCCCCCACAATGGCGGCCGTTTCCCGGGGGGCCAGGGCAAAGTCGATATCGCGCAAAATGTCGAGCGTGCCGGTGGAGTCGGTAACCGACTTGAAGACATGTTCGACGGCAATGATGGAAGCAGACATGCAGGGACTTTCCTTGAGACGACGACACTGTAGCGTGCTGGCCCTTGCCGCCGCCGGACTGTGGGTTTGGCCGGGCCTTTGCGCCGCGCAGGCGCGTGCCGCGCCGCCTGCGCGCACCGTGCTGGTGGTGGGTGATTCGCTCAGCGCCGAATACGGTCTGCGCCGGGGCAGCGGATGGGTGGCGTTGCTCGAGCAGCGCCTGGCCAGGGACAAGATCCGCGCCACCGTGATCAACGCCAGTATCAGCGGCGACACCACGTCGGGAGGGCGCTCGCGGCTGCCCGCATTGCTGGTGCAGCACAAGCCGGCGGTGGTGATCATCGAGCTCGGTGGCAATGATGCACTGCGCGGTTTGCCGTTGGAGATGACCCGCGACAACCTCCTGACCATGACCACCGCCGCCCAACAGGCCGGTGCCCGGGTGCTGCTGCTGGGCATGCAGGTGCCGCCCAACTACGGCGCCGACTACGCGCAGCGGTTTTCGGCGCTGTTTGCCGCGGTCGCGCGCGAGCGCAAGGCGGCACTGGTGCCGTTTTTCCTCAAGGGCGTGGCCGACCAGGCGGATGCGACCGCCCTGTTCCAGGCCGATCGCATCCACCCCAGAGAAGAGGCCCAGCCGGTGATGCTGGCCACCGTATTGCCGGCGCTGTTGCCGCTGCTGCGACCATGAGCGTTTTTACTGTGACGCCGGCCGAGGCCGTGGAGCGCCTCGCCGCGTTTTCCGCGGTGATCGATGCGCGCAGCGAGGCCGAACATGCGCTGGACCACCTGCCCGGCGCGGTCAATTGGCCCTCCCTCAACAATGCCGAGCGCATTGAAGTGGGCACGATGTACAAACAGGTCAGTCCGTTTGAGGCGCGCAAGCGCGGCGCGGCGCTTGTTGCCCGCAACATTGCGGCCCATATTGAACGGGAAGTCCAGGACAAACCGAAAAACTGGCAACCGCTGGTGTACTGCTGGCGTGGCGGCCAACGCAGCCATTCGCTGGCGTTGGTGCTGGGGCAAATCGGTTTTCGGGTGGCGTTGCTGGAGGGCGGCTACAAGGCGTTTCGCGGTCTGGTCATTGCCCAAACCCCCGAACTGGCCGCCAGGCTGTCGTGGCGTGTGGTGTGCGGGCCAACCGGTTCGGGAAAAACCCGCTTGTTGGCGGCACTGGCGGAAGCCGGCGCCCAGGCGCTGGATCTGGAGGCGCTGGCGTGCCACCGCTCCTCGGTGCTGGGTCGGATGCCCGGGCAGCCGCAACCGTCCCAAAAGCATTTTGAAACTCGCCTGTGGCAGGCGCTGCGCCAGTTTGACCCGTCGCGGCCGGTCTATGTCGAGGCAGAAAGCCGCAAGGTAGGCAACCTGGCGGTGCCAGGTGCGCTGATGGAGGCCATGCGCGCGGCGCCGTGCCTGAGCATGGAGTTGCCCGACGACAACCGGGTCGCGCTGCTGCTGGAAGACTACGCGCATTTCACCGACGACCCCACCCTTTTTCAGCGGCGGCTGGAAGTGCTGCGCCCCCGCTGTGGCCATGAGGTGGTGTCGCGATGGCAGGCGCTGGTGCAGGCCGGCGCGTTTGCCCAGGTCGTGCGCGAGTTGCTGACCGAACACTACGACCCGGGGTACGCGGCCTCCACCCGGTCGCACTTCGTGCAGTTTGCCGGCGCCCGAAGCTGGCTGGCAACAGACCATTCGCCCGGCGCCATGCGCTCACTGGCGCAACAGATCCTGGCGGGGGAAAGTCCATGAGAAAAAGCCTCGCCGTGGTCGGAACCGCACTGGCCGCCGCCCTTGCCTACCTGCTGGCCTGGCCGGTGCCCATCGAGCCGGTTGCGTGGGCGGCCCCTTTGCCGCCGGGGTATGCCGGCCCTCACGCGGTCAACCAGCGACTGGCGGGTCTCAAGAGCATTTCGCTCGGCAATGACGAGGGACCGGAGCACATTGTCCTGGGCCCGGACGGCTGGCTCTACACCACCGTAGCCAGCGGCGCCATTGTGCGGATGGCACCTGACGGCAGCCAGCGCGAGGTGTGGGCACGTACCGGCGGTCGGGTGCTGGGTTTCGACTTCGACTCGGCAGGCAATCTGATCGCGGCCGATGCGTTTCGCGGGTTGTTGTCCATTGCGGCCGGCCCCGACCGCGCGGTGCGGGTGCTGGCCGACACGGTCACGGTGGACGGGAAGCCGGACCCGATCCGCTATGCCGACGCGGTGGTGGTGGCGCCGGACGGACGCATGTATTTCAGCGACGCATCGACCCGCTTCGCGCCGGCGCAATGGGGCGGCACCTTCGAAGCCAGTGTGCTGGACATTCTGGAGCAACGTGCAACCGGCCGCGTGCTGGTGTACGAACCGGAAAGCGGGCGCACCCGGGTGATGGCCGCCGGGCTGAGTTTTGCCAACGGTGTGGCCCTGACGGCGGACGCCCGACACCTCCTGGTGGCCGAAACCGGACGTTACCGCGTCTGGAAAATTGCCATCGACGCCCGCGACCTGGATCTGAGCCGTGCCTCACCCAAGGCACAGGTTTTGCTGGACAACCTGCCCGGCTACCCCGACAACCTGATGCGGGGTCTGGATGGCAAGACCTGGATGGGCTTTGCCAAACCGCGCAATGCCGTCGTCGACCGGATGGCAGCGTACCCGTGGCTGCGCAGTCTGACCTTGCGCCTGCCCCGCGCACTGTGGCCGATACCGCCGGCCTACGGGCATGTGGTCGCGTTTGATGACAACGGGCGCATCCTTGCCGATCTGCAGGACCCCAGTGGTGCCTACCCTGAGACCACGGCGGTCACGGAAACCGCCGACCGACTGTACATCCAGAGTCTGCATGCCCGTAGCCTGGGCTGGATGCCACGGCCGGGAGCAGGTGCCTGTCCGCTGGACGGGGTGGCGGCGGGCGCGTCGTCCGCAGCAAAGCCGGTTCAGCCCGCGGCGGCTTCTTCTGGCGCCTCCTGCCAGCGCACGGTGGCACGATAGGCGTGCCAGGTGGCATGGCCCAACCAGGGCCCGACCACCAGCAGTCCGGCGCCCCAGGGCAGCAGGGCAGCCACCACCAGGCTGGTAATCAGGAAACCCCAGATCAGCAAGACGCCGGGATTGCTGAAAACCACACGAATACTGGTGATGGCCGCAGAAATGGCGTCTTTGTCACGGTCGAGAATCATCGGAATCGACACCACGGCGGTGGAGAACACCAAGGCGGCAAAAACACTGCCCACCCCGATGTAGACCAGGACAAACTCCAGGTTGTCGGGGTTGAAGACCGCGTCCATGACACCGGCGGTCGAGGGCATGCCGGTATTGAAAAACACCGCAAACACCACCAGCGAAGCACGGCCCCACAGCAGTTCCAGAACAATCAGGATCAGGACCAGCAGCGCCATGCTGCGCACATGGGGCGCCCAGCAAAACAAGGTGTGGCCCAGTGCGACCGCTTCGCCACTTTCGCGACGGCGGCTTGCTTCGTACAGGCCCATGGCGAGAAACGGCCCGACCAGAAGGCAGCCGGAAGCGATGGACATCACGTATTCCGGCTTGGTACGAAAAACAACACCCAAAATGAGTGCCATGCCCCAGAAGCAGGCACCGTAGAACAGTGCATGGGCCGGATGGGCGCGGAAATCGGCCCAGCCGGCGCCCAGCCAGTGAAAGGGTGCGCCGGTTGTCAGTTCCTGCATCAGGGCCTGCGGGCCGACCGGTGGCGGCGGAATGTAAGGGGTGACAGCCGGATCAGAGGCCCCAGAGGGCCCAGCGGTGGACGGATCAGGGTTCGCGACAGGCGGGAGGGACTGCATGGAAACGGCGGCCTCGTCTTTGAGAAAGATCAAAGCTGAGGATAGACCGCGCCAGGTTCCCGCGCCAGTCTGGAAAACACCAAGTTTCCGAAAGGTTATTGTCCGACGCCGCCGAAAGCCTGCCGGATGGCCTGGGCCAGGTCGGCGCGCAGGTCCTCGACCGCTTCCAGTCCGATGGAAAAGCGCACCAGACTGCCGCGGGCGACGGCGGCGGGCCAGGCGGGTCGCATGGTCTCCAGTTCGTAGGGAACCACCAGGCTCATCGGCCCACCCCAGCTATAGCCCAGGCGGAAGCGCCGCAGGCTGTCGCAGAAGCGGTCTACCGCCGGCTGCGGAAAGGCCGGATCAACGATCACACTGAAAAGACCCGCCGCCGCGCCCGCCCCGCCGTCAGCGGCACACAGGGACCGCCAGGCACTGTGCCCGGGGGAGCCCTCCAGCGCCGGATGGAGCACCTGGACAAACGCTCTTTGTCCCTGGCACCAGGCCGCCAGCTCGCGCGCGGCGCGGTCATGCGCGTGGTAGCGCAGTGCGATGCTGGGCAAGGAACGCAGCACGGCCTCGGCGTCGTTGGCGCCAACGCCCAGACCCAGACGCATGTGGGTGAGTTTGATGCGCAGGTGCAAGGCCTCGTCGCGGGTGACCACACTCCCCATCAGCACATCGCCGCCGCCACTGGGGTACTTGGTCAGCGCCTGTACCGAAATGTCCACGCCCAGACCGTGCCCGTCCAGGTCAAAGGGCCGGAAGGCCAACCCGGCGCCCCAGGTGTTGTCCAGCGCCGTGGGAACGCCGCGCATGCGGCACTGGCGCACCAGTTCCGGCAGGTCGGGAAACTCCATCGTGACGGACCCGGGCGCTTCCAGCCAGACCAGTCGGGTGCGCTCCCCCAGCTTGGCCACCAGGTCAGCCGGATTCAAGGGGTCGTAGCCACGATAGGTGATGCCCCAGGCGGCCAGTTCGCCATCGGCCAGGGCCTTGTTCGGGCCGTAGGCGTTGTCGGGAATCAAGAGCTCGTCACCGGTCGCAAGCATGGACAAGGCCACGGTGGCGATGGCCGCCAGTCCGCTGGGTGCAAGCACACATTGCAGTCCGCCCTCCAGCGCGCTGAGGCGCTCTTCGAGCTGGAAGGTGGTGGGTGTCCCGTGCAACCCGTAGGTGTAGCCGTCCTTGCGTTTCCAGTTGCGCGCGCGCATGGCGGCGACGTTCGGGAAAATGACGGTCGACGCCTTGAATATCCCCGGTTGCGGCGCCGAAAAACCTTCGGGTGGGTTGTAGGGGTGGTGGATCAGCTGGGTGGACAGGTGCTCAGGCGTGGTGTTCATGCCCGGATGGTAGCTGCCCCCGCAACAAAACGGGAGCGCCAGCTCCCGTCCTTTTCAGTTCACCGCCCAAGCAGCGCTCAGAGCTGCCACTTCTCCAGCAGTTTTTCGGGCGACAGGCTGTCATAACCCTCGAAAGGCTGGTGAATCCAGGGATTGGTCGGCAGGAATTCCACCGAATAGTCCGCGGTGAAGGTCGACACCCCTTTGGTCCAGATGACGGCACTGCGCAGTTCCGTGATCGGCGCATAGTTGTTGCGCAGCGAGTCGATCACCGCGCGCAGTGTGTGGCCGGAATCGGCCAGGTCGTCGACCAGCAGGACCTTGCCGGCGATTTCCCCCTTGGGTGTGGTGATGTAGCGCGCAATGTCCAGATGGCCCTGAATCGTGCCCGCTTCGGCGCGGTAGGAGCTGGTGGACATGATGGCGAGCGGCTTGTCGAATATGCGCGACAGGATGTCACCCGGACGCATGCCACCACGGGCCAAGCACAGAATGGTGTCGAATTGCCAGCCTGACTGATAGACCTTGAGCGCGAGTTTTTCGATGAGGTTGTGATACTCGTCGTAACTCACGTAAAGGTGTTTGCCGTCTTCCGTCAACATGAATAGACTCCTGTTTTAATAGCGCTAGGTGACCATATCGCGCTGGGTATGGGCCAATTTTGGCAAAAATCAGTCTGCCAGGTAGGGGTGACGCAGCAAAATGGTGTGGTCACGGTCCGGACTGGTGGAAACGATGTGGATCGGCACCCCCGTGACCTGCTCGATGCGCTGCAGATACAGTCGCGCGTTGACCGGCAGCCGGTCGTAGTGCGTAATGCCCACTGTGGTGTCGGTCCAGCCCTCGATGGTTTCATAGACGGGCTTGCAGCGGGCGATGTCATCGGCGCCCATGGGCAGGATGTCGATCAGTTCACCGTCCAGTTCGTAGCCGGTGCACAGCTTGAGCTCCTTGAGCCCGTCGAGCACATCGAGTTTGGTGATGCACAGGCCCGACAGACCATTGACCTGGGCCGATCGCTTGAGCAACGCTGCGTCGAACCAGCCGCAGCGGCGGCTGCGACCGGTGGTGACACCTTTTTCTGCACCCACCGTGCTCATGTGCCAGCCGGGCGTTCCCTCTTTTTCCCACTCCAGCTCGGTCGGGAACGGGCCACCGCCCACCCGGGTGCAGTAGGCTTTGGTGATGCCCAATACATAGTGCAGCATGCCTGGGCCGACGCCTGAGCCCGCCGAAGCGTTGCCAGCCACGCAATTGCTTGAGGTCACGTACGGATAGGTGCCGTGGTCAACGTCCAGCAAGGTTCCCTGCGCCCCCTCAAACAGCAGATTGGCACCATGCTGGTGGGCCTCGTTCAGCTCGCGGGAAACATCGGCCATCATGGGCTTGAGCAATTCGGCCTGTTTCATGGCCTCGGCGTAGACCGGCTCGAACTGCACCCGACCGTCGGCCAGGTAAGGCTGCAGGGCATCGCCAAAAACGAACTGCCCCGACCCCAGAAAACTCGTCAGCACATGGTTGTGCAGTGCGAGCAGTTCGCGCAGCCTGGCCGCGAAGCGCTCGGGGTACTTCAGATCCTGCACGCGAAGTGCGCGCCGCGCGATCTTGTCTTCGTAGGCCGGGCCGATGCCGCGACCTGTGGTGCCGATCTTTTCGCTGCCGCCCTGCTCCCGGGCCGCTTCCCTGGCCACATCCAGCGCGGCGTGGAACGGCAAAATCAGCGGACACGCTTCGCTGATGCGCAGACGGGATCGAACTTCAACACCGGCCTTCTCCAGCCCGGCAATCTCTTCGAAAAGCTTGCCAACCGACAACACCACACCGTTGCCGATGTAGCACCTGACGCCCGGGCGCATGATGCCGCTGGGAATCAGGTGAAGGGCGGTCTTGACGCCGTTGATGACCAGGGTGTGGCCGGCATTGTGTCCGCCCTGGAAGCGCACGACGCCTTGCGCGCTTTCGGTCAGCCAATCCACCAGTTTGCCTTTGCCCTCGTCGCCCCACTGGGTGCCGACGACAACGACATTTCGTCCTTTGGTTGTTGTCATGAATTTCGTAGTTGAAGGGATGGTTCAGATGGCTTGGACGACCCACTGATCGGCCGCTTCGATCAGTTCGCGATCACAGTGGAATTCATCGGTTTCGTTCTCGTGTCCCGGCAGTACGCAAAGGACCGTTTCACCGCGCGAACGCAATGCGGCAACAGCCTTGCGCAGGTTCTCGCTGTCGCGCCATGGCGCACGAATCGCGGCACGGCGCGCCGGCACGGAGGCGACCGCAACCAACTGGCGCAGGTCGAGACTGAAGCCAACGGCAGGACGGTCGCGGTCAAGCTTGTGCCCAAATACCGCGCCAATACCGTCGTAGCGCCCCCCCCGCACCAGGGCGTCGGGTGCGCCGTCGGCATAAATCGCAAAGCGCGTGCCGCTGTAGTAGGCATAACCGCGCAGATCGGCCAGGTCAATACTGACACGGGCGCCCGCGGTGCGCTGCGCCAGCCAGGTCAGATCGTCCAGCGCCCGGCAAATCGCCGGCTGTGCGGGCAGCACTTTGCGGGCTTCGGCAAGAACCGCCGTATCGCCATACAGTTGCAGCAACGCCAAGAGAGCTTGACGGGCCTGGGGATCACAGCCGGCAGTCAGGGATGCAAGCGCCGCCCCATCTTTTGTCGCCAGAGCCAGGTGAATGTCGGCTTGTTGCGCGTCAGCGATCGGCTGGGCTGCCAGCAGGGATTGGACAATGCGAACGTCGGCCAGATCCAGGCTCAAGGACCCGACACCAGCGGCGGCCAGGCAGTCCAGCGCGAGCTGCTGGCTCTCCAGATCGGCCTCCAGGCCGGCGTGGCCATAGATTTCGGCGCCAAGCTGCAGGGGCTCGCGTGTCGCCTGCGGACCATCGGGCCGTGTGTGCAATACCGGGCCGCAGTAACACAAACGGGTCATGGCAGCGCGCCCGAGCAGGTGGGCATCGATACGGGCCACTTGCGGCGTGGTATCGGCGCGAATACCCAGTGAACGGCCGGAAAGCTGGTCTACAAGCTTGAAAGTACGCAAATCCAGTGCTTCGCCGGTGCCGGTAAGCAGTGAATCAAGGTGTTCGATGAGTGGGGGGATGACCAACTCGTAGCCGTATGAACGGGCAATGTCGAGCAGGTCGCGACGGAGATCTTCAATCCGGCGTGCCTCGGAAGGCAGGGCGTCGGCGATGTGGTCCGGCAAAAGCCAGGGGGACATGGGCAAGCAGCGCTGTTAAAAATGTCATTCTACCGGGCGGGGCCCTGTCTCAGAGCACCAGCCACAGCGCCAGGCAACCGGTCAGGAGGCACACCAGCCCCATGAAACGGATCTGGCCATCGCCGAGACCCTGGACCTGCTCAAACAGTCGCCGCCACCGCGCGGGTGCCACAAATGGCAGGAGGCCTTCGAACACCAGCATCAGGGCGAGGGCGGCCCAGAGGACCTGCCCGTCCAGATTCATGGCTTGCGGGGCGGTACCGCTGGCGCGGAATTCCCACCGGCGCCGCGCATGACCTTGAAAAACTCCGACGAGGGGTCCACAACCATCAGATCACTCTTCTTGTTGAAACTTGCCTTGTAGGCTTCCAGGCTTCGGTAGAACTGGGCAAACTGCGGGTCGCGGCCAAACGCCTCTGCGTAAATCCGGGCGGCCTCGGCGTCTCCTTCGCCTTTGACCTTCTGGGCATCCCGGTACGCATTGGCGATGGTCACTTCGCGCTGACGGTCGGCATCGGCACGAATCTTTTCGCCCTCTGCCCCCCCGGTGGATCGCAGTTCATTGGCCACACGTTTGCGTTCCGCTTCCATGCGACGGTAGACGGATTCGGTGATGGCATCCACATAATCGACGCGCGTGATACGGACATCGACAATGTCAACGCCCCAGGGCTTGGCACCCATCACCACCTCCAGAACCTCGCGCTTGACATCCGCCATCAGGGCCTCGCGTTTGAGTGACAGCAGGTCCTTCACGGTCCGCTTGTTGATCTCCTCCTGGAAGGCATTGCGTACCACTTGGTTGAGCCGATTGGCGCCGACTTTCTCATCGAGACCGACGTTGCGGATGTAGGCCTGCGGATCACTGATTCGCCAACGCACGTACCAGTCAATGACCACACGCTGCTTTTCCGCCGTGAGCATCGGCTCGGTATCCGCGCTATCCAGCGTGAGAAGACGTTTGTCGATATAGGAAACATTCTGGAACGGCGGCGGCAATTTGATGTTCAGGCCGGGTTCAGTGATGACTTCCTTGATCTGACCCAAGGCGTAGACAACGCCGAATTGGCGCTGATCGACGACGAAAAGCATCGAGCTGAGCAGTGCAAGGCCCACCAGAAGGCCGGAGACAATAAAACCGATTCGATTCATGGTGCCCTCTTCTCCTCAACGGTTTTCGCGCTCACGACTGCGCGCCGTGTCGCGGGAGCGCGCGTCGCCCGAGGGAGTCGCTGGTGCGGTCGTCTGGGCCGGTGGGTTGCTGCCACCAGGCGCCGCCGCGGGGCTGGCCGCGATGGCCGACTCTGTGGTCGTTGTACTCATTTGCATGATTTTTTCCAGAGGCAGATACAGCAGATTGGAGCCCTGTCGGCTTTCAATCATGACTTTTGTGACGTTGCCATACATCTGCTGCATGCTTTCCAAGTAGAGGCGGTCGCGCGTAACCTGCGGCGCCTTTTGATACTCCGTCAGGATGGCCCGGAACCGCTGCGCATCACCTTGAGCCTGGGCCACGATCCGCGACTTGTAGGCTTCGGCCTCTTCCTTCAGTCGAGACGCGGAGCCGACGGCGCGGGGAATGACATCGTTGGCATAGGCTTCAGCCTCATTCTTGGCACGTTCGCGCTCCTGACCGGCCTTGAGCACGTCATCGAACGCAGCCTGCACCTGTTCGGGTGGCCGCACCCCACCTTGCTGGAGGTTGATTCCGACGACTTCGATTCCGACTTTGTATCGATCCAGGATAGCTTGCATCAACTGGCGGACCCGGGGGGCGATCTGGTCACGTTCTTCAGCGAGCGCTGAATCCATTTTCATCTTTCCGACTACCTCACGCACGGCCGTTTCAGCGGCCTGGACGACCGCCTCGGTCGGGTTTCGGCTTTCGAAAAGGAACGCGCGCGCATCGTTGAGACGATATTGCACGGCAAATTTGATTTCGACGATATTTTCATCTTCAGTCAGCATCGCCGATTCGCGCAGCCCCGTTGCCTTGATTACGGTGTCTCGACCGACATCCAGCGAGCGGATCTGGGTGACAAAAACCAGCTCATGGCGTTCGATCGGGTACGGCAGCCGCCAGTTGAAACCGGCGCCCACTGTGGATTTGTATTTGCCGAACTGGGTGATGACAGCTTGCTGGCCTTCCTGCACGATGAAGAAACCGGTGCCGAGCCAGATCAATGCGGCAACGCCGGCGATCAACCCCACGCCGATGCCTGCGCTCTTCATGTCCGGCTGGAAACCACCCCCACCGCCCCCGCCTGGAGGTGGGGGATTGGCACGACCAGGTACCCGACCACCGGAACGATTGCCACCGAACAATCCCCCGAGTTTGCGATTGAAGTCGCGCCACAACTCGTCCAGATCAGGAGGGCCACTGTTCCCGCCTTGGGTCGGACGGCGTGGGTCAGACGACTGAGGCGGCTCTTGCGCGGGCGATGGTGCTTCCGGCTTGTCGTTCGGACGCTCGCCATCGGCCTTGTCGTCGCCACGTCCCCACCGGGGATCGTTGAGGTTGAACATGCCTCGAATGCGGCCTTGGAGGACCGCCCATCGGGAGTGAAGCGGGATTGTCATTGATTTCGATCGTTTCAGCGAAGGCCTGATTGTGCCCAATCAGGAGGTAGGTGCATCCGCCTCGGCACGGCATTCCGTCCCAGCAGCAGTGGAATAGGACCGGAGCACAGCGTCCGCGAGAGACTGGCGCAACAGACTCAATCCCTCACCGCTGGAAGCACTGAGATAGATTCTGGGCACCGGAACTCCATCCAGTTCATAGAGATCCTGAAGCAGGATTGGACGCCTGTCGGACGCAATGGCATCGAGTTTGTTGAAAACGAGTATTTGCGGCACCGAGCCTGCGCCAATCTCCCGCAGAACCCGCTGAACCTGAGCAATCTGCTGCATGAAGTCGGGACTTGCGGCATCAACAACGTGCAAGAGGAGATCGGCATCCGCTGCTTCCTGCAAAGTTGCAGCAAACGCTTCGATCAGGCCGTGCGGGAGATCACGGATGAACCCCACTGTGTCGGAAAGAGATACGGAACGGCCCGCCTCGACGATGAACAGATTTCGCGTTGTCGTGTCAAGCGTCGCAAACAACTGGTCTGCCGCGTAGGCCCGGGCTTTGACCAGGGCATTGAACAGCGTGGACTTTCCGGCATTGGTGTAACCCACCAGAGAAACGCCGAAGACATCCCGACGGTTGCGCTGCCGACGCTGCGTAGCACGCTGACGCTTGACTTTCTCGAGACGTTCACGGGTACGCCGGATGGCGTCGCCAATCATGCGCCGATCAAGTTCGATCTGGGTCTCCCCCGGCCCACCCCGGGTTCCGATGCCCCCCTGCTGGCGCTCAAGGTGAGACCATCGGCGCACAAGTCGCGTGCTGACGTATTGCAATCGCGCAAGTTCAACTTGCAATTTGCCCTCGTGGCTTCGGGCGCGCTGGGCGAATATCTCCAGAATAAGCAGCGTTCGATCGTTTACGGGCAGACCGATATGCCGCTCGAGATTGCGTTGCTGCGCGGGACTGAGGGTCTGATCAAAAAGTACTTCGTGCGCGCCCTCCATCTGGGCGAGCAACCGAAGTTCGTCGGCCTTTCCGGAACCGACAAACAGGGCCGCGTCAGGCGCCCGACGTTTGCAGACAAGGCGCGCGACGGGCTCCATCCCCGCGGTGCCAGCCAGAAGACCCAGTTCAACCAAGCCCATATCGAAATGATCCTGGCCCAGATCGACTCCGACCAGTATGACCTTCGGAGGACTCACAGATCAAGCGGGCGCTTCATACCCAAATTTCGGACGCGGGGTGAACGACCACATCTTGAAATGAACGGGCCGCGCGATCGGGGTCGTGTCAAGTTGCAGCGGATTCAGGGGTGTCGGCAACCGTGAAGTTGACTGCCCGACCGGGCACGATGGTGGAAATCGCGTGCTTGTAAACCATCTGCGTTACGGTATTTCTGAGAAGCACGACGTACTGGTCGAAAGATTCAATCTGGCCCTGCAGCTTGATGCCGTTGACCAGATAGATCGATACCGGTACGTGCTCCCGACGCAGAATGTTCAGGAACGGGTCTTGCAGAAGTTGCCCTTTATTGCTCACGATATTCTCCGTGTTCAAGTAGTTACTAAGCGGTCGACCTTACCACAGGCAGCATTCCTTGGCGGACAAAAGGCTGCTTACTGAAGCGGAAAGCGCCGATTCGGCGCTATTTTTCGGCGTACGGGTTGACAGTTGTCTTCATTTCAATCCGCAGCGGTGTACCAACCAGGTTGAATTCCTTGCGAAATCGGCCTTCCAGGAAGCGCTTGTAGGCTTCCGGAACGTGTTCCAGCGAGTTTCCGTGGATCACAATGACCGGTGGATTCATTCCCCCTTGGTGGGCGTATCTCAGTTTAGGGCGGAACATGCCGACTTTTTTCGGACTTTGGAACTGAACTGCCTCCAGTAGCAGGCGTGTCAGCACCGGAGTTGGCATCTTGCACATCGCTGCCCGGTAGGCGTCGAGTATCGACTTCCATAGTGGTCCGAGTCCTTGCCGCTTACGGGCCGAGATGAAATGTACCGACGCAAAGCGCAGAAAGGCCAGGCGCTGCTCGATAGATCGCTGCAGCAGGTTGCGGTGGTAGTCGTCGACGGCGTCCCATTTGTTGACCGCAAGAACAACCGCGCGCCCGCTCTCTAGCGCATAACCGGCGATATGCGCATCCTGGTCAGTGACGCCTTGCGTCGCATCCAGCAGCAACAGGACAACATGCGCTGACTCGATGGCCTGCAGGGTCTTTACCACCGAAAACTTTTCAATAGCCTCAAAGACTTTTCCCCTGCGCCGCAAACCTGCGGTATCTACGAGTTCGAATTGCTGTCCGTCACGCTCGAACGGAACACGGATCGCATCACGGGTCGTCCCTGGCATGTCAAAGGCAATCAATCGCTCCTCGCCAAGCCATGTATTGATCAGAGTTGATTTGCCAACATTCGGGCGACCGGCTACTGCGAGTTTGATAGCTGCAACATCGGAGTTGGCTTCTTCGTCTTCGGCGGGTTCCAGCGGAACCTGGTCCAAGGCCGTTTCGAGCAAACTGCGAATGCCTTGGCCGTGTGCCGCCGAAACAGGAATTACCGCCCCGAGCCCCAGTTCGAAGAACTCGGCGGTATGCGCTCCTTCTTGCATACCCTCTGACTTGTTGGCAACCAGTAGGGTCGGTTTGCCCAACTTGCGAAGATATCGTCCGATCTCGTGATCCTGCGCCGACAGACCTTGGCGGGCATCCACCACAAAAACCACAACATCTGCTTCGGCGATCGCCTGCCGGGTCTGGCGCGCCATTTCCCGAAAAATGCCATCGGCCGATTCCGGTTCTATGCCCCCGGTATCAACGACAATGAATTCCCGCTTCCCAAGACGTCCGTTGCCGTAATGCCGGTCACGCGTGAGCCCGGCAAAATCGGCAACGATTGCGTCCCGCGATTTGGTGAGCCGGTTGAACAAGGTCGATTTGCCAACATTTGGTCGGCCAACAATAGCAAGAACCGGCTTCACTGGGGCTTCGAGTCTATTACTGGGGGCGGAACCCGAAGACGCCGCCATTGCGAGTTACGACTACAAGGGTCTCGCCTACACGCAAAGGGGCTACCACAATCGGGCTGCCGTCCGTCGAAAGGCGGTTCAGGAGTGTTCCGTCGTCACGTGACAAGAAATGGACCATGCCCGCGCTATCGCCAACAACCACCGATCGACCGAGAGCCAACGGTGCGGTCAGCCCACGGTGCTTCAGTCGATCGACGCTCCACAGTCTCTCGCCGCTCTGCCGCCGCCAGGCGATGACCCGTCCGTCGCTCTCCGTTCCGAACAGAGTTGTGTCATTTCCGTGAATCCCGGCAAAACCCGTTGCGGATCGGGTCCATTGAACATTGCCACGGCTGGCGTCAACACAGCCGATCGCTGTCTGGAAGGCTCGCACACAGATCGAGTTGCCTTCGCGACTGAACGGACCGACCAGATCGACGAGCCGTTCAATATCATTGGTGCCGCGCGGGCTCGCGATCGGGGCCTCCCATCGGGTGGAACCGTTGCTGGGATTCAGTCCAATGAGGCGCCCTGAGAAACCGGTTACCAGCGTGTCACCAACCGCAGTAAGTACGCCGGGTTGGCGTAACAGCAACGGATCTCCTGGCCTGGCGATCGACCAAAGTCGATGTCCGCTGGCCGCATCGTATGCCGAGGCAGTGCGGTCGCCAGCGAGGACAAAGACACGCCCGCCCGCTACCAGTGGCGCGGTGACGACCTGGGACGACAATCTTTGCCGCCAGAGTTCCTTTCCCGCCTCGAAAACCACCAGTTGATTTTGCCGTGTCACCAGGGCTGCGATTCGTCCGTCGCTGCCGACACCAGCAGAGACAGGCTCACCCGCCCCGCCCTTCCAAATAGCGTTACCAGTGTCTGGGTCAAGCGCGGCTACGCTCCCATCTGAACCAGCAATGACCAGCCGACCGCCGACCGCAATCGGACTCATGGGAGTCTGGATTTCCGCAGTTCGCGTGGTCCATATCTGACGCACACCCAACAAGGAGACTGCAGCTTCCAGTTCGGTCGGTTTGGGTTTTTCGGGCCCGGATGAGCAGGCGCCAATAAGCGCAACCAATGCCAGTGCGCCAACACGCGCCCAAAGAAGCGGCGGGTATTCGCCGTTGACTGAATAGGTCATGGGGTTTTCCCGGGGGGCTTTTCGTTGATCGCAGAACTCGAAGCGCCACCTGCCGCGCCCAGTTTCACTTCAACAATTCGACGGTAGTCGGAATCCTTGTCCATCAGCGCGAGGGCACGCTGATACTCTGTTATGGCCTCGGCTTGCTTACCCGTAAGAGCGAAAAGATCGCCTTTTCGGTCCGCCACCAGGGGGGCAAACTCTTTCGGGACTTCTTCGGTCAAGAGCTTCATCGCGGCGTCATAGGCCTTCCTGTCCACCATCAGGCTGGAAAGGCGAAGCCTTGCAATGCTCCGGTAGGCGGGGTCCGAGGCGCTTTCTGCAAGCCATGAAAGAGCCGCTTCCGCCCCGTCAGCCTTTCCTGAATCAAGAAGAGCCTTCGACGTCAGCAAGGCAGCCTGCTGTGCATAGGTTGTCTTGCCGAAGCGTTCTTTCATATCGGCAAAGGCGCGTTCAAGACGGACAACATCATTGGCACGTGCCGCCTTTTCCACCTCGTCGTACATTGCGGCCGATTGGGTCGCTTGCGAGCGCTGCCAATAATTGAAACCGTTCCACGCGGCAATCGCACCGAACACAACAATCAGGACCCACGTAATCAGATTGCCGTAGGTTTTCCAGAAATGCTTGAGCTGGTCAATTTGTTCCTGTTCTTCGAGGTCGAGATGCTTGGCCATTAGAGATTCGTTGGAGAGGGAGACTGGGATTGTAGGGTTGCCGCCCATGCTGGAAGCTGGTCCAGCATCCAGGTGCTTTGCTGTCCCACGCCGTCACGCAAACTCTTGATTGCAACCGATCCTCGCGCAAGCTCTTCAGCGCCGAAGATCAGTGCGTAGGAAGCGCCAGAGTTGTCGGCTTTCTTGAACTGGGATTTCATGCTGCCAAGGCCCGACGCCGATCCCGCGTGCATCTGAATGCTAAGTCCAAGTTCGCGCAGTTGCTGCAGGACCTTCATCGCGACAGGAAATGCAGCAGCGTCAGGAACAATTGCAAAAGCAGCAGGCAGCGGTTCATCCAGAGTGCGACCCGATTCCTTCATCAAGGAAAGAATTCGCTCCACACCCAGCGCCCAGCCCACAGCCGGAGCAGATTTACCACCAACCTGCGCTATCAGGTCGTCATAGCGTCCACCGGCACACACGGTTCCTTGGGCTCCCAACCGGTCTGTCACGAACTCGAAAACGCTTAGGTTGTAGTAGTCCAGCCCCCGTACGAGACGATGGTTGAGCGTGTAGGCAACGCCATTGGCGTCAAGAATATCCGTGAGCGCTTGGAAATGGGCCTTTGAGGCTGCACCAAGGAAGTCAAAAAGTCGCGGTGCCGACGCCAGGACTGGGGCAAGCTGCGAGTTCTTGGAATCCAGTATCCGCAACGGGTTAGTGTAGAGGCGTCGGCATGCGTCCTCATCCAACGCATCGCGATGCCTTTCGAGATATCCAATCAATGCATCACGGTAGGTCGCGCGTTCGGACGCTTGACCGAGACTGTTGAGCTCCAGCCTGACATCGTGCAACCCCAACTTACGCCACAGTGCGGATGCGAGTAGGATCAATTCGGCGTCTACCTCTGGACCGCTGTATCCCAGGACTTCGGCGCCAATCTGGTGAAATTGTCGATATCGACCTCGCTGAGGCCGCTCATGCCGAAACATCGGACCCATGTAGTACAGACGCCGGCCACCTTCATGCAATAAAGAATGTTCAATCACCGATCGGACGACACTGGCAGTATTTTCGGGCCTGAGCGTCAAGGCCTCGCCATTAAGGCGGTCTTCGAAGGAATACATTTCCTTCTCGACAATATCGGTGACCTCGCCAATGCCCCTTACAAATAGCTGCGTATGCTCCAGTATCGGGGTGCGTATATTGCGATAGGCGTACTGTCGCATCAGGCTGCGGACGACCTCTTCGAGCCATTCCCATTCGAAGGACTCGTCGGGAAGAATGTCATTCATCCCTTTCACACCTGCCAATTTTTTCATCGACGGGTGGGGGTTGGGTTGATCATTCATTTTCAATTCGAAGTACCGATTTTCGCGGACACGCCAAAACGCGAAGCGACATACTGATCCACAATGCTTTGAAACTCCGTCGCGATGTTGTCGCCTCGTAAGGTCATCCGCTTCTCGCCATCAATAAAGACCGGTGCGATCGGAGCCTCGCCGGTTCCCGGCAGACTGATGCCGATGTCAGCATGCTTGCTTTCACCGGGGCCGTTAACAATACAGCCCATCACAGCAACCTTCATTTTCTCGACACCCGCATATCGCCCTTTCCACTCCGGCATCCGCGCGCGAAGGTAATCATCGATTTGCTTGGCCAACTCCTGAAAACCTGTGCTCGTTGTCCGTCCACAACCGGGGCACGCAGTGACACTCGGGACAAAGCTGCGCAAGCCCAAGGCCTGGAGAATCTCGCTCGCAACAACAACCTCCTGAGTGCGTGACTCGCCGGGGAGCGGGGTCAGGGAAACGCGGATCGTATCGCCGATTCCCTCCTGAAGCAGGATGGACAATGCAGCCGTCGAGGCGACCGTTCCTTTCGTTCCCATGCCCGCTTCTGTCAATCCGAGATGCAACGGATAGTTGCAACGCTTGGACAACTTCCTATAAAGAGCGATAAGGTCCTGGACGCCGCTGACCTTGCAGGAAAGCATGATTTGTTCGGGCCGCAAGCCCATGTTTGTGGCCCGTTCCGCCGAGGTGATGGCGGACACGATCAGCGCTTCATGCATGATCTCGGCCGCACTCAGCGGAAAAGCCGAGCGGAGATTGGAATCCATCATTTCCGCGAGCAACTCCTGATCCAGGCTACCCCAGTTCACGCCGATTCGCACCGGCTTGTCCCATCGCATCGCAGCTTCAACCATTTGTCCGAACTGGCGGTCCCTTTTGTCACCCTTGCCGACATTTCCAGGGTTGATCCGGTACTTCGAAAGCGCCTGGGCACACTCAGGAAAGTCTGTCAAGAGCCGATGACCGTTGAAGTGAAAATCGCCAATGAGCGGTGTCGGGATGCCCATCCTGTCAAGCTGCTCTCTGATATACGGAACAGCCCTCGCCGCTTCCGGCGTGTTGACCGTAATTCGAACCAACTCGGAACCAGCCAGAGAAAGCTCTTTAACCTGAATCGCGGTTGCGATCGAGTCGACCGTGTCGGTGTTGGTCATCGACTGAATACGCACCGGAGCGCCGCCCCCGACCGTAACGACGTGACTGCCCCACCGCACATCACTGCGTAAGGTATGAACGCCCTTGTCACTAACGCTTGTGGATGCGAGGCTCATGATCACTTCACTTCAAAACGGGCCACGTTGTCTTTTGCGACCACTTTCAAATCGAACGCCTTTCCCTGAACCATCACACGTGTGGCGTCCGAGTTACCGACCGTTACACCCAACGGGGGGCGCCCAGAGACCCGAACGGTCTCGCCTGGCGCAAGCATTCGACTGATCAGCGGGGCACCAAAATTGTCGACAACACGTACCCAGGAGCTATCGGACACAGAGAAAACCACGGATGCGTCGGCGTCCGAACCCGCGCCGTCAACCGGCGGTAACGTCCTGGCGTCGATCGTCTGAGGGCTGACCAGTCTGCCGGAATTGAGCTGCGCCGTAGCCATCGCGGGTATCGAGCTCGGAACCGTAGTTGTCCCCATTTCCCGGTTTGGCATTGATCGCTCCGCATTTGCCTGCGGCGAGGGCTGCAAAATCTTCGCCCGATCGACTACTGCCTCTGAAACTGCCGGCAGAGCCGAAACCTCCGAGCGCGAAGCGCCTCCTGGATTGTTGCTGACGCGTTCATTGGTTACCGATGCATGAAAAGGCCAAAACCAGAGAATGGCCGCCCCGACCAGAAGAATCGCTACCGCAACGATCAGACCATGCGGCAAAGGACCAGAGCCAAAACGTACGGCCGCCGGAACAACTTCCCTGGGAAATGTTGGACCAACATTGGTCTGGGGTAACTCAACGTTTTTGGCAACGGCGGGGAGAAGTGCCAATACCGGTACCGGATCGGCTTTCAGATGCCGACAAACGCTCGCGGCCAAGGCGCGTACGAATGTCAGGTCCGACAACTGCCCCCATTGATCAGCCTCCAGGGCCTCCAGTTTGCGCACCGGGATTTTCAGGGCGACAGCAAGCGCGGCAATGTGCACCCCCGACTTTTCGCGGTAGCCTCGAATCATGGCGCCTGCGGAAACCATCAGGGCTTGGTCCGGCCCCTCACATTGCACAGATTGTCCCGACTCATTCATCGAAGAGTCCCCGCTCATACTTCCCAAGCTCCTGAGCCTGAGGGAAGCGACGTTTGAGTTGGTCAGCGAGCTGCTTTACTGCGTCAGCGTTTCCAAGACGGTGCTCTATACGGATACCAAGCCACAAGGATTCCGAATTGGCACTTTCGGAGTTATTCAAACGGCGAATATAGAACTGCGCCTGCTGATTGTTGTGACTTCGATATAGAAGGAGCGAGAGGTTATAAGCCGCAAGTGGGTTTGCCGGATCCATTTCGACGGAACGTGTCAAACTTCTCACCGCATCAGCCATCTGCCCGGCACGGGCCTGACAAAGTCCCATTAACAGATGGGTACGCGGTTGCCCCGCATAATTAGGTTGAGCCAAGGCGCGCTGAAAGGCGGAGTTACTTTCCGCCCATTTCTGCTGCTGACAGTACACCCAGCCCAGATTGTGCCAAGTATTTGGATCGCGCCCGTTCAGCGAGACACTTCGTCGCAGCGAATCTTCAGCGGTGCGCAAATCATTGAGTTGCAGGAAGATAAGGCCACGCAGATTGTGCGCGTCGGCGAAATCCGGCTCCAGCGCCAAAACCTGTTTCACCTCGTCAAGCGCAATTTCCGGTTTTCCGGCTTCGAGATACCCTGAGGCAAGCTCTAGCTTGATTCGGGCTCGCCGCCGGGTATCCGTCTCGTCGGAAGGCGTGACAACATTGGGAGTCCACTCGTCTTTCGAGCGATCAGTCGCGCAACCGGACACGCCCAGCAGACATCCAAACACGCTGAGGGATACGGTGAGTTTCTTCCAGCTTGCCATCAATGCTCCTGCAACGGTTTGCCTGCCGATTAACGGGCGACCGTCCCTTGCTTCGCGGACGTTGAACTGCTTATCGGCGCGATCGGGAAAACTGTTCGCTGCTTGGCCATCCGTTCGACTGCCCCTGTTCGGTCGCGAACTTCCCCCGCAAGTTGACCACAGGCCGCGTCGATGTCGTCTCCGCGGGTTTTGCGGATCGTCGTCACGATTCCAGCACCGGACAATGCCCTGAAGAACATGTCGATACGCTCGGGACTAGACCGCATCAATCCGGAGCCGGGAAACGGGTTGAACGGTATGAGGTTGACTTTGCAACGGATACCGATACGGCGAATCAGGCTGACAAGTTCGTCGACATGCTGCAACGAATCATTCACTTCCTGAAGCAGACAATACTCGAAAGTAATGAAATCGCGAGGCGCAAACTCAAGGTAACGTTTGCAGGCATGCATCAGTTCATCAATCGGATATTTACGATTCAATGGAACCAAGTGGTCCCTGAGCAGGTCGTTTGGTGCATGGAGCGAGACGGCCAGGGCTACAGGGCAATCCGCGCTGAGGCGGTCAATCATCGGTACCACCCCAGAGGTAGATACGGTCAGCCGACGGCGAGAAATGCCGTAGGCATTGTCGTCCAGCATGACACGCAAAGCAGGCACCAGATTGCCGTAATTTTGAAGGGGCTCGCCCATCCCCATAAGGACAACATTGGAGATGATGCGCTCATCCTTACCAACGTGGCGGCGAAGGAATCGCTCGGCAAACCACAATTGGGCAACGATTTCTCCCGATGTCAGGTTCCGGTTGAACCCCTGGTGCCCTGTCGAGCAGAATCGGCAACCGACCGCGCATCCCGCCTGGGATGAAATGCATAAAGTCCCTCGATCAGCCTCGGGAATAAAAACAGCCTCAACGGCATTTCCCTCGCCGGCATCAAACAACCATTTGATAGTCCCGTCACCGGACTGGTGCTGACTGACGACCGGCAGCGCCGCGATTCGGGCGAGGTTCGAAAGCTTTTCTCGAAACGACTGGGCCAGGTCGGACATTGCGGAAAAATCGGCGATTCCTTTCTGGTGAATCCACCGAAACAACTGCGTCGCCCGGAAACGCTTCTCGCCGAACGAACTGCAGACCGCGACCAGACCTTCGTGATCCAGATCAAGAAGGTTGATCGCCATCGCAGTCACGCTGTTCGGAGAATCAGCGACTGTAAATATTCAAGCCGGGGAAAAAGAAAGCAATTTCGACCGCCGCTGTCTCAGCCGCATCCGACCCGTGGACGGCGTTCGCATCGATGCTGTCAGCGAAATCGGCGCGAATCGTACCCGGAGCCGCCTTTTTCGGGTCCGTTGCACCCATCAGGTCACGGTTCTTCAAGATTGCGTTTTCGCCCTCAAGCACCTGCACCATCACGGGGCCGGAAATCATGAATTCGACCAAATCCTTGAAGAAAGGACGGGCTTTGTGCACGGCGTAAAACGCTTCGGCTTCAGCCCGCGAGAGCTGGACCAGGCGAGCAGCGGCAATTTTCAGACCAGCCGCTTCGAAGCGTGCATAAATCTGCCCGATAACATTTTTTGCCACAGCATCGGGCTTGATGATGGAAAGCGTGCGCTCAATAGCCATTATTTTCACTCCTGAGAATTAATCAAGCGTCTGCTTGATGGAAAGCCTTCGATTCTACCGTGATGCACAACCGAATCGGTCCCCACCTGACAGAGAAGGAATTCCTGCCGCAACTTCGGTTCAACGGCTACCCCTGCGCCGCCCCTGTGACTGCAGGCGTTGATTGCGTCGGTAGCTGTCCTCGCCAATGTAGCCAAGCGAAGTTTTCATTGGATCGGGTTGTCCCGCCGAGTCCTTCCTGGGTCTTTCCGTCGTCACGCGTTGACCGTCACCGGAATTCGCGCCGGTTTTCCTCCCGATGGAGTGCTCCTGACCACTTCGCTTTGGACGGTTTCCGTTCCGAGCACCGCGGGGGGCGGGATTTTGGCGAGCGCCTACGGGGCCCAGGCCCGCAGCAGCGGAAAGCGCGCGAATATCAGTTTCGTCAAGCTCTGTCCAAGTACCGCGCCGAAGACCGCGCGGCAACAACATGGCGCCGTACCGGATGCGAATCAGTCGGCTGACCGCATGACCGACCGATTCCAACATTCGACGGACTTCCCGATTTCGTCCCTCGGCGATCGTCACGCGGTACCAACAATTCGAGCCTTCGCCGCCACCGTCCTCAATGGACGAAAATTTGGCCGGGCCATCGACCAGCGGCACGCCATCAAGCAGGCGTTGCTTTTCATCTTTGCTCAAGGCCCCTAGTACCCGAACGGCATACTCCCGTTCCAGCCCGAAACGAGGATGCATAAGACGATTGGCCAGCTCGCCCGAATTGGTGAAAAGCAGCAGCCCTTCGGTGTTCAGGTCAAGACGTCCCACAGATTGCCATTTTCCGGATGCCAACCGCGGAAGCCGGCGAAATACAGTCGGCCGGTTCTGGGGGTCGTCATGAGTCACCACTTCGCCGGCCGGTTTGTGATAGGCAATGATTCGTGGGGGCGGAGGAGCGATGCGCAGGTGGACGGGTTTGCCGTTGATCTTTACCCTGTCACCAAACTGAATGCGCTGGCCAATGTGAGCGGGCTCGTTGTTTACCGAAATGCGTCCTTCGAGAATCAGCTGCTCCATCTCGAGCCGGCTACCGAGACCCGCCTGCGCAAGGACCTTGTGCAACTTGGGCGATTCCGGCTGGGGATTCAGTACCCTCTTGACAGGACCAATCTCAGTGTCGTCGCGAACTTGGTCATAGTCACCGGAGATCACGTCCGAAAACGCGACAGCGTCTCGGGTCGATCGGGAGACGGTCATGCTGACCTCTCCCAGAGGACTGCGATCGGCGCTCATTTGTGGGGCATCACTTGACTCCGGTGCCGCAGCTTCCGGAATCGGCAAGTCCTGGGCACCAGCGGCGACATCGGCTTTCGAAGTACTGTTCATCTCATGGACCCTGCAAAGAAATCGTCCGACACACCAGCTGGCGCGCCAGACCTGTCCGACAAGCGCACATCTGAACCGGCAGTACCCTCAACAGGCGCAGCGGACTGCAAAAACCCACCCATCGCATCGACCTCAGGAAGAAGCCCAGCTTGCATTTCGGGCAATTCATTCAGCGAACTTATTCCCAGATCATCGAGGAATTGCCGAGTCGTGGCGTACAGCGCCGGGCGACCAGGTGCGTCTCGATGTCCGATGACTTCGACCCATCCCCGGTCTTCGAGTTGCTTGAGGATCAAGGAATTGATCATGACACCCCGAATATCCTCCATATCGCCACGACTCACCGGCTGGCGATAGGCAATGATTGCGAGCGTTTCCAATGTCGCTCGGGTGTACTTGGGAGGTTTTTCGGGATGTAGCCGTTCAAGGTACGGCCGCATTTCGGGCCGACTTTGAAAGCGCCAGCCACTGGCCACCTGCACCAGTTCTATCCCACGCTGTGACCAACTTTGCTGCAAATCCGACAAAAGACACTTGATGGAATCCGCCCCAAGTTCGTCATTGAAGAGTAACCGCAACTCTCGCACGGGCACGGCCTGAGAGGAGCAGATCAACGCTGCTTCGAGAATACGCCGGGCGTCCGCCGTGTTCATGGCAAAGGCAAAAGGATGGGTTGGATTGATACTCAGCGCCGTCGACAACTAACGAACGCACATTCCGACTGTCTCGGCAACGAAGGCCATCGCGCCGGAGCAAGGTGGGCCGGGGACATTCAAGCCCCTGCAATGGAAGCATTGTATCGGAGGCCCCAAATTTCCAGCAGCTTGGCGAAATCTTGAGGTGGCTGGCAAAACCACCTCAGGGGTGCCGCACTGGTCGGATGGACGAACGCCAAAGAGAAGGCGTGAAGAGCCTGGCGCGCTATCGGGTCACGTGCGGTATCTCGGCCGTAAACGGCATCACCCGCCAACGGCATTCCGATGCTGCCCAGGTGAACGCGAATCTGGTGCGTGCGTCCTGTATGGAGTGCGCAATGGAAAAGGGTGCCTGACGAACTGGAGTCGACTACTTTGAAATCAGTTCGTGCGGGCTTGCCCGACCCTGATTCCACAACGGCCATACGAAGCCTGTTCTTTGGATCACGACCGATGGGCGCAGAGACCGAAAACTCCCTTTCCCCCCGCCAAGGGTGCGGTGAGACTGCCAGGTAGTGACGGGAGACCAAGCGGGTCGCAATCAGGCCAACCAACCGATCCATCGTTTCCCGCGTTTTCGCGACAACCATCAAGCCGCTCGTGTCCTTGTCAAGCCGATGCACGATGCCAGCCCGAGGCAAATTTCCGGCTGTTTCATATCGGGCGAGCAATCCGTTCAAAAGGGTTCCACTCCAATTTCCCGGCGCAGGATGGACGACCAGTCCCGCCGGCTTATTGATCACCGCCAAGCTAGCATCTTCATAGGCGATATCCAGGTGCATGGGCTCCGCACGAAAAGCCAAGCTCTTCGCCGTCGGCCTGAGTTCGATCGCAACTTCATCACCTACCCGCACCTTGGTTGCGGGTCGTGTGGCTACATGACCGTTGTGCGCCAGCCACCCTGCTAACACGGCCGACTGGAGAAAGCTGCGGGAGAATTCCGGAAACGCTTCGACAAGAAAATGGTCCAGACGCTGCCCATGTCCGGCGATCCCAACCTCCAGGGTTCGTACTTCCGTTTCCGAATCGAGTTCCGTGTCTTCGATGTCTGCGGGCATTGCACCGGTCGCAAGGGGGGCGGTCGATATAATTTCTGTCTTCTGTTTCAAGAGAGTCGGTCCTGATGGCACGTTTGCAATTATCGATGGTCTCGACCGGCACTTGTCTGGCGCTGCTGATGCTCCTGGCAGCCTGCTCTTCGACACCTGTCGACAACACCGCCGGATGGAGCCCGAACCGTATTTATGCGGAAGCGAAAGACGAGTTGAACTCCGGCGGCTTCGACAAAGCCGTCAGCTTGTATGAAAAGCTGGAAGGACGCGCTGCAGGCACTCCCCTCGCCCAGCAGGCACAGATTGAAAAGGCTTACGCCCATTACAAAGGCGGCGAGAAAGCGCAGGCGATCGCTGTTCTGGACCGATTCATGCGGTTGCATCCGACCAGCCCGGGGATTGATTACGCCCTGTACCTCAAGGGAGTGGTGAACTTCAACGACAGATTGGGCATGTTCTCGTTTCTGACCCGGCAGGATTTGTCCGAGCGCGACCAGAAAGCCGCCAAAGAGTCCTTTGAGTCTTTTCGTGAACTTGTCACCCGATTTCCGGACAGTCGTTACACACCGGACGCGCGCGCGCGCATGACTTACATCTTGAATTCCCTCGCGGAATATGAAGTCCATGTCGCCCGCTATTACTACAGCCGGGGCGCCTACGTTGCGGCTGTCAACCGGGCGCAACTTGCTTTGGCGGACTACCGGGACGTACCGGCCCAGGAGGAAGCCCTGTTCATATTGATTCAGTCTTACGACGCCATGGGCATGGACAAACTTCGGGATGATGCTCGACGTGTACTTGAGAAAAATTATCCCAACAGTGATTTCCTGAGCAAAGGATTCCGCCCGAAAGGCAATCCGTGGTGGAAATTCTGGTAGGCCGCTAGATTCAGAAATTGGCCCCCACACCATGCAAAAAGGCTATCGAATCAATGCCGCGACCGGCATCCACAAGGGAGACCGGGAGTACCAGCAGGACCAGGTCGCACTGTTGAGCCACCCACGTGTTGCCGGTTGCGTCCTCGGCGTGGTCGCAGACGGCATGGGCGGACGCAGCGGGGGGCGCAAGGCTTCGGATCAGGTGATGCTGACAGCGCGCCAGCTATTCGAGTCTTATCTGCCTTCGGCCGACGATGCCCCTTCCCTGCTGCGGCAGATTGCCGAAGAGGCGCATATTGTCATTCGGCTGACCGCCATATCGGCGGAGCAGGAACCGCACAGTACCATCGCGATGTTCCTGATCAATCCCGGGGGGGAGTGCTATTGGCTGCATGCGGGCGATTCCCGGGTCTATCTGTTTCGAGGCGGGTCTTTCGTCAAGCGGACCTTCGATCACTCCTACGTTCAGACTCTGGTGGAACGCGGGGAACTGACCGAGGCAGAGGCCAACGTACATCCGCAATCCAACATCCTGATGGGGTGTCTCGGTACCGAAGACGATCCGACTTTCACCCATGACCATCTGCAGGTAAGCACCGGCGACATCCTGATGGCATGCAGCGACGGACTCTGGCATTACTTCACCAACGAAGAAATGGGTTATGTGTTGGGATCTCTTGGTCCTCGGGAGGCCAGCGAATTCCTCATCGAAAAGGCCCGCACCCGCGCCCGAGGCGGCGGCGATAACTTGTCGCTGGTCGTCGTCCGCCTTGACCCCCTGGACGGCGATTGAGTCGATAGCAGACTGCCAGGGCGCCCGGCTGGCGGGCCGTCAATTGGTTCTTGTCGTGTCCTCACGCAGCGCTTCACGAAGCTGGGTACCGATTTCTGGGCGTTCGGCGAACGGATCTTCGGGATTGCGCTGTTGCACGATGCAGTCCATCCTCGCTTGAACGTTGCCCAGCGCCTTGGGGTGGCTGAAGATGTAGAACTGGTCGGCCATCATGGCGTCGAAGACCTTCTGCGCCACCTCGGCGGCGGTGACCTTGCCCGAGCCCACGGCCTTGTCGCTCATGGCCTGCCCGATCAGCTGGCTGCGGGTGGGCTGCTGGTCGGCCAGGTCGGCCGGGCGGTTGCGGTGGCTCTGGCTGATGCCGGTGGGCACAAAGTAGGGGCACAGCACGCTGGCGCCGATCTGGTCGGTGACCAGCCTCAGGTCCTGGTACAGCGTTTCGGTCAGGCTGACCACGGCATGCTTGCTGACGTTGTAGATGCCCATGTTGGGCGGTGTCAGCAGGCCGGCCATGCTGGCGGTGTTGACGATGTGACCCGAGTAGTTGGGGTCGGCCCCGGCAGCCTCGAGCATCATCGGCGTGAACAGGCGCACGCCGTGGATCACGCCCCAGAGGTTGACGCCCAGCACCCATTCCCAGTCGCGGATGGAGTTTTCCCACACCAGGCCGCCCGCGCCCACACCGGCGTTGTTGAACACGAAATGCGGCGCGCCGAACTGCGAGCGCGTCGCCACCGCCAGGGCCTCCATCTGCTCGGCGCTGGACACATCGACCTTGCGCGCCAGCACCGTCGCACCGGCGGCGCGAAGCTCGGCGGCGGCGGCGTCCAGCGCGTCCTGCTGCACGTCGGCCAGCACCAGGTTCATGCCCAGCCGGGCGCCGATGCGCGCGCACTCCAGGCCAAAGCCCGAGCCGGCACCGGTCAGGACGGCGGTCTTGCCTTTGAAATCGTCGATCATGGCGTCTCTGCCTTCTTCAAGATGTAACCGATGCGGGGGAAATGCACGTGCACCGTGCCGGCCCGGGGGTCGGTGCGGCGCAGCGTGTAATGGGTGCGTGTGGCGGCGATCAGCTCGCCCTCGGTGGCTTCGGGGCCGAAACTTTCGGCGGCCACCGTGACACGGCTGCCCAGCGGGATGCCGTGGTCGTCCTGGAAGGCGCTGTCGAGCAGCAGGTTGGCACCGGCCGGCAAGGGATCGGCCGCGCACGCCACCGCGACGGCGTCGGTCCCGCTTAGCTTTTCGGGCCGGCCATGACCGCCCCTCGCGAGGCGGTCCATCCACTCCAGCACGGCTGGCGTCGCGTCCAGGATCGGCGCCATGCCGGGCACCCGGGTGCGCGTGAACCACAACGGGTGGTAGGTGGCGAAGTCGGCGATGCAGGGCTCGGCGCCAAAGAGAAACTCGTGCTCCTCGACCATGTGCGCGATGCGCCGCAGGTAGGAGCGGTAGGCGGATGCCGCATCGCCCGGCCGCAGCCGCGCCATGCCCGCGGACATCGCCTTGCGGTCCTCGGCGAAGGCCCGGGCCGCCTCGGGCGGCGCGCCGGCAAACATCTCGGCCGCGCCTCGGGGACTCAGGTTGTAGCCCATGGCGGCCCAGAACAGGGTGCTGTCGGCCCACTGCGCGAACACCCGGCTCACGCCCTTGAGGTGGGGCGGGTACAGCGCGGGCTCGGGCTGCACATGCTCCAGCACATCGGCGATCAGCGCGGTGTCACAGTAGATATCCGCGCCGACCTGCAGGAACGGCGTCTTGCGGTAGCCGCCGGTCAAGGCCTGCACATCGGGCTTGGGCATGATGGCCGGGACCAGCACCGACTGCCAGGCCAGTTGCTTGGCGCCCAGGATCAGGCGGACCTTCTCGGAAAACGGCGAGTTCGGGTAGTGGTGCAGGATCAGCGTGGGCGTGCTCATCGGGGCTCCAGTCCAGCGTGTTGGATCAGATCAGCCTGACCAGCTGCTTGCCGAAGTTCTTGCCCTTGAGCAGGCCGATGAAGGCCTCGGGAGCCGACTCG
The DNA here is from genome assembly GCF_057219955.1 of Curvibacter sp. T50. Classification (NCBI taxonomy): domain Bacteria; kingdom Pseudomonadati; phylum Pseudomonadota; class Betaproteobacteria; order Burkholderiales; family Comamonadaceae; genus Curvibacter; species Curvibacter sp. T50. Next base: position 572,899 of record NZ_JBXVVU010000001.1, on the reverse strand, counting down.
ATACCCTGGGCGACGGACTCGCGCGGGCGCAGCTTGCCGCTGCCCACCAGCTGGCCCAGTTCGGCCAGCGCCTCGGGCCAGACTTCCATGTGCTCGCTGACGATGAAGCCCTCGATCTTCAGGCGGTTCACCAAGATCAGCGCCGGGTAGGTCAGCGGCAGCGGCGCGCCGTCGTAGCCGGCGATCATGCCGCACAGCGCAATGCGGCCGAAGGCGTTCATGCGCAGCAGCACGGCGTCCAGCACCATGCCGCCGACGTTCTCGAAGTAGCCGTCGATGCCGTTCGGGCAGGCGTCCTTGAGCGCCTTGGCGAGCGAGGCCGCGTCCGCATGGACCTTGTAGTCGATGCAGGCGTCGTAGCCGAGCTCGTTCACCGCGTACGCGCATTTGTCCGGCCCGCCGGCGATGCCCACCACGCGGCAGCCGCGCGCTTTGGCCAGGGCCGCGAAGGCGCTGCCCACGGCACCGGTGGCCGCACTGATGGCCACCGTGTCGCCCGCCTTGGGCGCGATGATCTTCACCAGCCCGTACCAGGCGGTGACGCCCGGCATGCCGACCGCGCCCAGGTAGTGGCTCAGTGGCACGTGGGTGGTGTCTACCTTGCGCAGCGCGCCGGGCTGGTCGGCGTTCACCACACCGTATTCCTGCCAGCCGCCCATGCCGACGACCTTGTCGCCGGGCTTGTAGCGCGGGTTGCGGGACTCGACCACTTCGCCCACGGTGCCGCCCTGCATCACCTCGCCCAGCGGCTGTGGCTGGGCATAGCTTTTGCCCGCGTTCATGCGCCCGCGCATGTAGGGGTCCAGGCTCAGGTAGTGGTGCTGCACCAGCACCTGGCCGTCCTGGAGCGGCGGGGTTTCCGTGGTGAGAAGCTTGAAGTTGGCGGCCGTGGCTTCGCCCTCGGGGCGGTTGTCGAGCAGGACTTGTTTGTTCTGGGGCATGACGGTTTCCTTATGAAGTTGATAGCACGAAGTGACCGTTTTACGCTGGGTATTGACCTATTTCGGTCAAAATCCGGACTCAGTCGGTCGAAAGCGGTGCCTGGGGGCCCCCGAGGTGTCGCTGGACGTATCGGAACGTACCGGTTGCATGGGCACAGGCTTCGCCCGCGTCGTCGTATACCGTTCCTTCGGTGAACGCCGTCGAGCGCGTACGGTGCAAGAGCCGTCCGCGACCGATCAGAAATCCACCGGCCGCAGCGCGCGCCGGGCGCATGAAACTGGTTTTCATCTCGATCGTCACGACACCGGACTCGGGCAACACACTGCGGGCAGCAGTGGCCATCACCACATCCAGAAAGGTCATCAGCGCGCCGCCATGGGTGACCGCAAAGGAATTCAGATGTTCCGGCCGGGGCGCAAAGTGCAGTGTCGAATTTCCGTCGGCAAACTGCTCCAGAGTAAAGCCCAGATGTTCGACAAACGGAATGTTCGCGCCAAAGGCAATCGACACGACATCAACCCCCGGTGATCACACTGACACCACCATCTACGGCCAGCCACTGGCCGGTGATGTGTTTCCCAGCGTCCGAGGCGTACAGCAAGGTGATGCCCTTGAGGTCTTCATCGTCGCCCAGTCGGCGAAGCGGCGCATGCGCGGCGAGCTTTTCTTCGCCCATGGCCTTGAGCGTCCCGGCGGTCATCTTGCTGGGGAAAAAGCCAGGGCAGATGGCGTTGACGCGGATGCCATGCTCGCCCCACTCGGCAGCCAGGGCCCGCGTGAAATTGATCACTGCGCCTTTTGACGTGTTGTAGGCAATCGTCTCCATCCCGGACGGATTGCCACCCAGCCCCGCGATGGAGGCCGTGTTGATGATGCTGCCCTTGCGACGCGGGATCATGCTGGCCTTGGCAACAAGCTGGCTCAGCAGGAAATAGCTGCGCACATTCAGGTTCATCACCTTGTCCCAGGCTTCGAGCGGGTAGTCCTCTGCCGGGGCACCCCAGGCCGCGCCAGCGTTGTTGACAAGAATGTCGACGTCACCCAGGCGTTGCGCCGTTTCAGACGCCAGATGCCGGATATCGGCTTCCTGCTGGCAGTCGGCAGCCACCCAGCGGGCGTCAATCCCCGCTGACTGCAGTTCTGCGCACGCCTCTTCCAGGTCCGACGCCTTGCGCGAACTGATCAGCACGCGAGCACCGGCCTCGCCTAACGCGTGAGCCATCTGCAGCCCCAATCCTCGCGAGCCTCCGGTAATCAGCGCGGTTTTTCCGCGCAGGTCAAGCAATTCGGTCACGGTACGGGTCATGGTGTCTCCTTCAGGGTGAATTTCAAAATGCGTCTTCGGCAAGATCAGCGCAGGTCAGGTCGCGCTGGCGAACGACGGCCAGCCACGCACCGATCTTCGGCAACTCATAGTGGAAGAAATACTGCGTCGCTGCCAGGCGCCCGCTCCGCGGGCCGTCGGGCGGAGCAACATGGGCGGTCAAGGCCACGTCCAGCCAGATCCAGGCCAGTACGGTGTGGCCGAAGGCTTGCAGGTACGGCACGGCGTTGGCAAGCGCCTCCTTCGGATTGCCGGTCGCCCAGGCCGCCTGTGTTGCAGAACCAATCTCTTTCAAGGCCTGGCCCAAGGCATCGGCGTGCGCAGCCAAGGTGGACACCCGCCTGGCGCGCTCAATCGTCGTCTGGATGCGGCTGGCCAGCAGCGTCAGGCCTTTGCCGTTTTCCATCAGCACCTTGCGACCCAGCAAGTCCATGGCCTGGATTCCGTGAGTCCCCTCGTGAATCATGTTCAGGCGGTTGTCGCGCCAGTACTGTTCGACAGGAAAGTCACGTGTGTAACCGTAGCCGCCGTGGATCTGGATGGCCAGCGAGTTGGCTTCCAGGCACCATTCACTGGGCCAGCTCTTGGCAATCGGGGTCAGCACCTCCAGCAACAGGCGCGCGTCGTCGGCCGCCTCGGGGGCGCCGGTGTGCTGCTCGTCCACCAGCCGGGCGCAGTACAGCTCCAGCGCCAGCGCGCCTTCGGCGTAACTCTTTTGCGCCAGCAGCATGCGCTTGACGTCCGCGTGTTCGATGATGCGGACCTGCGGCGTGGCGGCATCCTTCCCGCCCGATGTCAGCGGTCTTCCTTGTGGGCGGTTCTTCGCATAGTCGAGCGACGCGTGGTAACCCGCCATGCCCAGCATGGTGGCGGCCATACCCACACCAATGCGGGCCTCGTTCATCATGTGGAACATGCACTGCAGACCCCGGCCGGGCTGGCCGACCAGGTAGCCGATGGCGCCGGAACTGCCGCGCACCGGGTACTTGCCTTCGCCGAAGTTCAGCAAGGTGTTGGTGGTGCCGCGCCAGCCGCACTTATGGTTCAGGCCCGCCAGCGCCACGTCGTTGCGTTCGCCGGTGAGGTTGCCCTCGATGTCCACCAGCTTCTTGGGCACGATGAACAGCGAGATGCCTTTGACGCCCGGCACCAGTCTGCCGTGCTCATCTGGGATTTTGGCCAGAACCAGATGGATGATGTTCTCAGTCAGCTCGTGTTCGCCGGCCGAGATCCACATCTTGTTGCCTGTGAGGCGGTAGCGCGGGCCGAGTGGGTCGGCTTCGTAGCCCTCCCCGTCCGGCACGGCGCGCGTTGCGAGGTCGCTCAGCGACGAGCCGGCCTGCGGCTCGGACAGGCACATGGTCCCCGACCAGCGGCCCGAGAACTCGTTGAGCGCGAACACCTTCTTCTGCAGTTCCAAGCCGTGCGTCATCAACAGGTTGGCGTTGCCCACCGACAGCATGCCGCTGCCGATGGAGACCGAGGCCATCGCGAAGAACGCGTTGGCCGCTGCCTCCACCGTGTAGGGCAGCTGCATTCCGCCGATGTCGTAGTCCTGCGCCGCACTGAGCATGCCGCTCTCGGCGTAGGCCTTCTGCGCGTCGTGCGTGGCCTGCGGCAGGACCACCCTCTCGCCGTCGAAGTGCGGCTCCTGCGTGTCCACCAGGCGGTTGAAGGGGGCGTACTTTTCACGCGCGATGCGCTCGCAGGTGTCGAGCACCGCGTCAAAGGTTTCGCGACTGTGGTCGGCAAAGCGCTGACGCTGGTTCAGGTTCTCGACTCCGAGCCAGTCGTTGAGCAGGAAGTCGATGGTCGGGCGAAGGCTCATGGGGCTCTCTTCTGGGTCGTGATGGCTGGTGAGAGCCGTCAGTCGTCTTTGGCCGGGAGCGCGGCAATGGTGCCCTGCGCCACGGCACACAGCTTTTCTTCACCACCCTGGCTTACAAACACGTCGCAGCGGCACACCGCCTGGGTCTTGCCGACATGAATCGTTTCGGCCCGCGCGATCAGTCGCTCACCCACCGCCGGCCGGACGTAGTTGATCTTGAATTCGGAGGTAACAACCGGAACCTGCAGTGCCGATCCCCCGGCATAGGTCAGGGCATTGTCGGCGGCGTAACTGAGTACGCCACCGTGGACAAAGCCGTGTTGTTGCCTTACCGAGTCAGAAATCGGTACATGCAGTTCGCATCGGCCGGGGGACAAAGCTGCCAGTTCAGCGCCGATCAGCACGGAAAAAGGCTGTTTCGCCAGGATCTCGCGGCCCATGGCAAGAAAGGCCTCCGCGCTGATCATGGCGTTCTTCATTTTCGGTCCTCAAAGGACTTCGAAAACGCCGGCCGCGCCCATGCCGCCGCCGATGCACATGGTGACGCAGACCCGCTTCGCGCCGCGGCGCTTGCCTTCGATCAGTGCGTGGCCGGTGAGGCGTTGGCCCGAGACGCCGTAGGGGTGGCCCACGGCGATGGCACCGCCGTTGACGTTCAGGCGGTCAGCGGGAATGCCCAGCTTGTCGCGGCAGTAGATCACCTGCACCGCGAAGGCCTCGTTGAGCTCCCACAGGTCGATGTCGTCCATCTTCAGCCCCAGGCGTGACAGCACTTTGGGAATGGCAAACACCGGGCCGATGCCCATTTCGTCGGGCTCGCAGCCCGCGACGGCAAAACCGAGGAAACGGCCCAGCGGCTGCAAACCACGCTTTTGTGCGAGGGTTTCGTCCATCAGCACACAGGCGCCGGCGCCGTCGCTGAACTGGCTGGCGTTGCCGGCCGAAACCAGTCCGCCGGGCAAGGCCGAGCGCAGACCATGAATGGCGTCGAACGTGGTGCCGGGGCGGATGCCCTCGTCGTTCTCGACCGTGACCTGTTTGGTCATCAGGCCCATGACCTTGTCGGCGACACCGGCGGTCACGGTGATCGGGGCGATCTCCGCCTTGAACAGGCCGGCCTCCAGCGCGGCCGCGGCCTTCTGCTGGCTGGCGGCGCCGTATTCGTCCATCGCGTCGCGGCCGATGTGGTAGCGCTTGGCCACCTGTTCGGCGGTCTGGAGCATGTTCCAGTAGATCTCGGGTTTCTGCTTTTCCAGTGCCAGGTCCTTGAGCATGTGCTGGTTCATCTCCTGTTGCACGCAGGAAATGCTTTCCACGCCACCGGCCACGTACACCGAGCCTTCACCGGCGATGATGCGTTGCGCGGCCAGCGCGATGGTCTGCAGGCCCGACGAGCAGAAACGGTTCACTGTCATGCCGGATGTGGTGATCGGCAGGCCGGCCCTCAGGGCGATCTGGCGGGCGATGTTGGCGCCAGTCGCGCCTTCCGGGTTGGCACAACCCATGATGACGTCTTCGACTTCGGCGGCGTCGATGCCGGCACGCTGTACGGCATGCTGCACCGCGTGGCCGCCGAGCGTGGCGCCATGGGTCATGTTGAAGGCGCCCTTCCAGCTCTTGGTCAGGGGCGTGCGGGCGGTGGAAACGATGACGGCGTTGGTCATGGTTGGTTCCTGTTCAGTTCGGTGTGATCGTTCGGTGTGGGTCAGAAGGTTTTGCCTTCTGCGACAAGCCGGGCCAGCAGCGGCGCCGGCTCCCAGAACTTCGCGTCGTCCAGCGGGTTTTTCGCAAAGCGCTTCATCGCCTGCACCACGTTGAACAGGCCGACCTCGTTGGCGTAGTTCAGCGGGCCGCCCCGGTGCACCGGGAAGCCATAGCCGAAGATGTAGACCACGTCGATGTCGCTGGCCTTGTTGGCGATGCCTTCTTCCAGGATGTGCGCCGCTTCGTTGACCAGCGCGAACACCAGCCGCTGCACGATTTCCTCGTCGGAGATCTTGCGCGGCGTGATGCCCAGCGACTTGCGGTGTTCCTCGATCATCGCCACCACCTCGGCGTTCGGGATCGCGTCGCGCTTGCCTGGCACATAGTCGTACCAGCCGGCGCCGGTCTTCTGGCCGAAACGGCCCTTCTCGCACAGCAGGTCGGCGGTCTTGCTGTACTTCATGTCCGGTTTTTCCTGGTAGCGGCGCTTGCGGATCGCCCAGCCGATGTCGTTGCCCGCCAGATCGCCCATGCGGAACGGGCCCATGGCCATGCCGAATTTCTCCATCGCCTTGTCGACCTGCGCGGGTGTGCAGCCTTCGTCGAGCAGGAAGCCGCCCTGGCGGCCGTACTGCTCGATCATGCGGTTGCCGATGAAGCCGTCGCAGACGCCGGAGACCACCGCCGTCTTGCGGATCTTCTTGGCCACGGCCATCACCGTGGCCAGCACGTCCTTGGCGGTGGCGTCGCCCCGCACCACTTCCAGCAGTTTCATCACGTTGGCCGGGCTGAAGAAATGCAGGCCCACCACATCCTGGGGCCGCTTCGTGAAGTTCGCGATCTTGTTGACGTCCAGCGTGGAGGTGTTGGAGGCCAGGATGGCGCCCGGTTTCATCACGCGGTCGAGTTCCTTGAACACGGCTTCCTTGACGCCGATCTCCTCGAACACGGCCTCGATCACCAGGTCGGCCGAGCCGATGTCGTCGTAGCGCAGCGTGGTGCTCAGCAGGCTCATGCGCTGCTCGTACTTGTCCTGCTTGAGCTTGCCCTTCTTGACCTGGGCTTCGTAGTTCCTGCGGATCGTGGCAATGCCGCGATCCAGCGCTTCCTGCTTCATTTCCAGAATCTTCACCGGGATGCCGGCGTTGAGGAAGTTCATGGCAATGCCGCCGCCCATGGTGCCGGCGCCGATCACGGCCACGGAGGCGATCTCGCGCCGGGGCGTGCTCTCGGGCACATCGGGGATCTTGCTGGCGGCGCGCTCGGCAGTGAACAGGTGGCGCAAGGACTTGCACTCGGGCGTCCACATCAGGTTGATGAAGATCTCGCGCTCGAAAGCCATGCCTTCGGCGAACTTCTTCCTGGTGGCTGCTTCGACGGCATCCACGCACTTGGCGGGTGCCGGGAAATTCTTGGCCATGCCCTTGACCATGTTGCGCGCGAACTGGAAGTAGGCGTCGCCGTCCTTGTGCTTGCAGGGGAGGTTGCGCACCAGCGGCAGGGCACTGCCGTCGGCGTGTTTCGCCGCCATCTCGCGCGCCAGCGCCAGGGCCTCGTCGGGCAGCGACTCGACCGAGGCGGCCATCCGGTCGAACAGCTTCTGCCCGGGCAGCATGGCCAGCATCTCGCTCTTGATCGGCTCGCCGCTGACGATCATGTTCAGCGCCGGCTCGACACCGAGAACGCGCGGCAGGCGCTGCGTGCCGCCCGCCCCCGGAATCAGGCCCAGCTTGACCTCGGGCAAGGCCACGTTGCATCCGGGCGCGGCGATGCGGTAGTGGCAGCCGAGGGCCAGTTCGAGCCCGCCGCCCATGGCCACCGAATGGATCGCGGCAACCACCGGCTTGGCGGAATTCTCGAGCGCCAGGATCACGCTGAGCAGGTTCGGCTCCTGGAGCGCCTTGGGGCTGCCGAATTCGCGGATGTCCGCGCCGCCGGAAAAGGCCTTGCCGGCGCCGGTCAGCACCACCGCTTTCACCGCCGCGTCCGCATTGGCCTGTGCCAGGGCGTTGGTGATGCCAAGCCGGGTCTCGTAACCCAGACCGTTGACCGGCGGGTTGTTGAGCGTGATCACCGCCACGTCGCCGTGGACTTTGTACTCAGCTGTCATGCTGTGGTTCCTTATTGAACGAAACGGATAACAGAAAAACGAACGAGCGTTCGATTTATTGATTCTAGGTTGTCCGCTCGACTGAGCAACAACCGCTTGTCACTGTCGGGACGTCCGCAAGTATCAGACCTCAAGCCACTCCTGGCGTACCTGACTATCCCCTAGCAGCGCAGTACCGGCGCCTTCAAAGACCACCCTGCCCTGTCCCATCACTGCGATCCGGTCTGAAATCGTCAGCGCAATGGTGAGCTTCTGTTCGATCAGCAGAACCGAGACGCCCCGACTCCTGAGCGTCTTGAGGAAGCTGGCCACTTGCTCCACCACCTGCGGCGCGAGGCCTTCTGTCGGTTCGTCAATGATGACCAGTTGCGGCCCGCCCATCATCGTCCGGCACAGGGTCAGCATTTGCTGTTCACCGCCCGACAACACGCCCGCCTCGGTATCGCGCCGGCACGCCAGCGCCGGAAACAAGGCGTACATCTCGTCGAACGTCCAGGCATTTCCGCTCACAGGGGACCGCTTTTGCCCCAACAGCAGATTCTGGTGCACGGTCAAGGTCGGAAAGACATCACGGCCCTCCGGCACATATCCCAGGCCCGCACGGGCAATTTCATAGGGCCGTTCGCCCACCAGTTCCCGTCCATGCCATCGCACGCTACCCTCGGCCACCACCAGGCCCATCAGCGCCTTCGCGACCGTCGATCGACCAGAGCCGTTTCGCCCCAGCAGGGCAACAATTTCTCCGGAGCCGACGCACAGATCCACCCCATGCAGCACACGACTTGTTCCATAGCCAGCGTGGAGTGCGCGTACCTCCAACATGTCAACGACCCACTCTTTTCAGACCCGCGGTCTTCATCAACCCCAGGTAGGCGTCCTGGACCGCCGGGTTGGCGCGAACGGCCTGTGGTGTGTCAAATGCCAGCAACTCCCCATGGACCAAGACCGCAATCCGGTCTGCCAGTTCAAAGACAACCCCCATATCGTGTTCAACCGTCAGCAGGGTCTTGCCGGCCGTGACCTCGCGAATCAGGGCAATGAAGCGCGTCGTCTCGCTGTGGCTCATGCCTGACGTGGGTTCATCCAGCAGGATCACCGACGCTCCGCCTGCCACCGTCACCCCGATCTCGAGGGCGCGCTGTTCGGCATACGTCAGGTGTTTGACCAGCTCGTCGCGTTTATGCCCGAGACCCAGCCTGTCCATAAGCTGCCCGGCCCGCGTATTGGCATCCGCCAGGCCGGACAAGCGGCGCCAGACCGTGTAGCGGTAACCCAGACTCCAGAGAACGGCGCAACGCAGGTTGTCGAAGACACTGAGCTGGGAGAACAGGCTGGTAATCTGAAAGCTGCGCGCCAGTCCCAGACGGTTGATCGCAAACGGTCGCATGCCATCAATGCGTTTGCCCTGCAGGAAGACCTTCCCGCCACTGGGCGCATACCGGCCGCTCACCAGGTTGAACAGTGTGGACTTGCCGGCACCGTTGGGGCCGATCACCGCAATCCGCTCACCAGCGCGGACTGCAAGGCTGATGCCCCGAATGATCTCCGTATTGCCGAACCGCTTGTGGAGCTCGCACAGTTCCAGGGCCGGCGTCACGCAGGTTCCCCCGACGGCCGGTCAACCCGACCGTCTTGACCCTGGCGGTGGAATTCAGCCCACGCGCGGTCGAACGGCCTGCGGCTGACCGCAAACAACAAGGCGCCGACAACAAAAAGCAACGTAGCGCCGAACCAGACATCCAGTCGGCTCAGGTCCAGCGAGACACCCATGAGAACCAGTGTTGGCCCGAGAACCGCGTTGACCTGGCGGTGATAGATCATTTCGACCAACAGCACCCCCCCCAGCAGCATGACCGCGGCACTGGAGGCCAACGCCAGGTACGAGGCACCCACATTGCGCAAGCCCTTGGCCGCGACGTAGCGCAGGTGAACAACCACCAGGCTCGCAAGCCCACCCGGAGCGACCAGCACCATCACCACGAAAACCAGGCCGAGATACAGTAGCCACGCGGCGGTCAGCTCAGAAAGCCAGACCGAGGCGAGCACCATGAGCACCGCGCCAATGATCGGCCCGAAAAACAGGCTGGTTCCCCCCAGAACAACAAACAGCAGATAGGCCCCGGACCGCGCCGCGCCGACAACCTCGGAACTGACGATTTCGAACTGCAATGCGCCCAGACCGCCCGAAACTCCGGCAAAAAACCCGCTGACACAGAAGGCCAGGTAACGCACCATCTGCGGGTCGAAACCGATGAACTCCACCCGTTCGGGGTTGTCGCGCACCGCGTTGAGCAGCCGCCCCAATGGGGTGCGGGTAAAAGCGTACATCAGGAGGACACACACCAAGGTGTAGGCGGCGATCAGGTAATACAACTGGATCTGGGGGCCGAAAGTGATGCCAAACAGTCCGCTGCCTGTCACCCGGTTACCGGCAATCCCCGTTTCACCACCAAAAATTCCGGGGAACATCAAGGTGATGGCCCAGACCAGCTCCCCCACACCGAGGGTGATCATCGCAAAGGGAGTGGCGGCCCTGCGCGTCGACACCCATCCCAGCAGCAGTGCCATCGCCAGACCCGCAAGTCCCCCGACCAGCGGAATCAGACTGACCGGCAGCGCCAGACGGCCGGCCGAGACGAGGTTCAAGGTGTGAATTGCCATGAACGCACCCAGGCCGGAATAGACCGCATGCCCGAAGCTGAGCATGCCGCCCTGACCGAGCAGAATGTTGTAGGCCAGACAGACGATGATCGCGATACCGATCTGGCTGAGCAGCGTATGCGAGAAGGAACTGGACAGCGCCAGCGGGGCCAGAATCAGGATCAGGCCGAACATGCCCCAGGAAAAAGCCGTGCCCCAACGGCGGCTGCGGGACGGGAAATATTGTGTGAACACCGGTCAGCCCTCACGCACGCCAAAAAGGCCTCGCGGTCGAAAAACCAGCACCAGCACCAGCAACAGATACGGAAGAATGGCTGCGACCTGTGAAAAGCGCACCCTGAGCACCATCTCGGCGACACCGGCGGGCTCGGATGCCAGGCCCAGCCAGTGCACCACGTCGGCCAGACTTCGGTCACTGCCCGCCGCAAACGCGTCCAACAGGCCGATCAGCATGGAGGCGACGAAGGCGCCCCGCACCGAGCCCAGGCCACCGACCACAACCACGACAAAAACGATCGAACCGACCGTCGCCGCCATGGCCGGCTCGGTCACAAACTGCGCGCCGCCCACGGCACCGGCCAGACCAGCCAACGCCGCACCGCCCCCGAAAACCAGCATGAAAACCCGCGGCACGTTGTGTCCGAGTGCCTCCAGGGTCTGGGGATGCGTCAGCGCAGCCTGAATGATCAGGCCAAGCCGGGACTTCTTCAGGACCAGACTCAGACAGGCCAGCATGGCCAGCGCAACTCCCATCAGGAACAGCCGATACGCAGGGAATTGGGTGCCGTAGATACTGAACGCTGCGAAATCCAGCTCCGGCGGTTTGCGATAGTCCACCGCCGAACGCCCCCAGATCAACTGAACCACCTCGACGATCAGATAACTCAGCCCGAAAGTGATCAGCAGTTCCGGCACATGGCCGAACGCATGAGCCCGGCGGAGCAAAAAGCGCTGAAACAAGGCACCAAGGCCACCGACCACCAGCGGCGCGATCAGGAGTCCCGGCCAGAATCCCGCCACTTCGCTGACGGAGTAACCGATGTAGGCCCCCAGCATGTAGAAACTGGCATGGGCAAAGTTCAGTACACCCATCATGCTGAAGATCAGCGTGAGGCCTGAACTGAGCATGAACAGCAGCAAACCGTAGCTAAGACCGTTGAGCAGGGAAACCGCGAAATACTCCATGGAAACCAGCCGATTGCAGGAACGAGAGCCCTCGGCCGCCGGCTCAGTGCCTCAGGCGGCGAAAGGAAGAAGCAGAAAACGCTAGGTTATTCATAGCTACAAACGACCTTTTCACGCTGGGTATTGCCCATTTCTCGCGAAAAACGCCGCAAACGACCGTTTGGGGGCAGAAGGAATTGTCGTGGAGCCCTCAGGTTCAGACTCCCGGCAGGGTGTAGTCCTTGAGCAGGTCCCGAAGCCGGGTCTTGAGCATCTTGCCCGTCGCCCCGATCGGAATGGCATCGACGAACACCACGTCGTCCGGAATCTGCCACTTGGCGGTCTTGCCTTCGTAATAGGCCAGCAGCTCCTCGCGCGTGACCTCGGCGCCAGGCTTTCTGACCACCACCACGATCGGGCGCTCGTCCCATTTCGGGTGCCGCATGCCCACACAGGCGGCCATCGCGACGGCCGGGTGGCCCATGGCGATGTTTTCCACGTCGATGGAGCTGATCCATTCGCCGCCGGACTTGATCACGTCCTTGCTGCGGTCGGTGATCTGCATGTAGCCGTCGGCGTCGATGGTGGCCACGTCGCCGGTGGGAAACCAGCCTTCGACCAGTGGGTCGCCGCCTTCGCCCTTGAAGTATTCGCGCACCACCCAGGGGCCGCGCACCAGCAGATCGCCCGCGGCCTTGCCATCCCACGGCAGCTCGGAACCGTTGTCGCCGATGATCTTCATGTCGATGCCGAAAATGGCCCGGCCCTGCTTGAGGCGGATCTTCATCCGTTCGTCGTCGGACAGGCTCTGGTGCTTGTTCTTGAGCGTGCACAACGTGCCCAGCGGGCTCAGCTCGGTCATGCCCCAGGCGTGCAGCACGTCCACGCCGTACTCGTCCTTGAAGGCCGCGATCATGGCGGGCGGGCAAGCCGAGCCGCCGATGACCGTGCGCCTGAGCGTCGAGAAGCGCAGACCAGCCGGCTTCATGTGGCCCAGCAGCATCTGCCACACCGTGGGCACACCGGCGGCATAGGTCACCCCCTCGCCTTCGATCAGCTCGTAGACCGATTTGCCGTCCAGCGCCGGGCCCGGGAAAACCAGTTTGGCGCCGGTCAGCGCCGCCGAATACGGAATGCCCCAGGCGTTGACGTGGAACATCGGCACCACGGGCAGGATGGCGTCGCGCGCGCTCAGGCACATCACGTCCGGCAGCGCCGCCGCATACGCGTGCAGGATGGTCGACCGGTGGCTGTACAGCGCGCCTTTGGGGTTGCCGGTGGTGCCGCTGGTGTAGCACAGGCTGGACGCCGAGTTTTCGTCAAAACGCGGCCAGGCGTAGGTGCTGGGATGGCCGGCGATCCATGCTTCGTAGCTGACCAGGTTCGGAATGCCCGTGCCCTGCGGCAGTTTGTCGGCGTCGCCCAGGGCCACCCACCGGCGCACCGTGGGGCAGTGGGCGTGCACCGCCTGGATCAGCGGCAGAAAGGTCATGTCGAAGCACAGCACCTGGTCTTCGGCATGGTTCACGATCCAGGCGATCTGCTCCGGGTGCAGGCGTGGGTTGATGGTGTGCAGCACACGGCCGGAGCCGCTCACGCCAAAGTACAGCTCCAGGTGGCGGTAGCCGTTCCAGGCCAGCGTGGCCACGCGGTCGCTGAACGCCAGCTGTTCCGCGTCCAGCGCATGGGCCACCTGGCGTGAACGCCCGGCCACATCGCGCCAGGCGTAGCGGTGGATGTCGCCTTCAACCCGGCGCGAGACGATCTCGCCATCACCGTGGTGTTTTTCCGCAAAGTCGATCAGCGACGAGATCAGCAGCGGTTGGTTTTGCATCAGGCCCAACATGGGACAGTCTCCTTCGTTCGAATGGCTCGGGTGTCGATCACGAAGGCGTATCGTATCCGCGGGCCCCCGCCAACGGGCTGCGGCTGGGGAAACCCTGTCTCAGCCCGGACAGTTTCCAAGGGAAAACCCGTGGCGAGGCCGGGCCGCAGGCACAATCGCGCCATGACCGCTCCCTACTCCACGGCCGTTCGCCTGTTTCTTGCCGAACAGGCCTGGTTCAACGCCCTCTCGCCGGAATTCCAGGCGCGGGTAGGCAACGCCTGTACCGTTCAACGCGGCAGCAAAGGTGAGGTTTTGCTGCAATCCGGGCAGCCGGTGGAAGGCTGGTACGCGGTTCTGACCGGCCTGGTCAAGCTGCAAAGTTGCACGGACGATGGGCGGGTCTCTGCCTTCCTGGGTGTGCCGGCCGGTGAATGGTTCGGCGAAGGTTCCGCTTTGAAATCGGAGGTTCGTCGTTACGAAGTGATTGCCCTGCGTGATACCACCGTGATGTGTCTGCCGCTGGAACACTTCCAGGCGCTGTTCCGGCAGGATCTGACGTTCAATCAGTGCCTCGTGGCACACCTGAACCGGCGTCTGGGTCAGGCCATGGCCGTGGTCGAGGCAGGCCGCCTGCGTTCACCCGAACAGCGCGTAGCTTTGTACCTGAGCCGGCTTTTCTGGCCAGGCGCCCGCCAGCTCGCACTCAGCCAGGAAGAGCTTGGGCACCTTGCCGGCCTCGCGCGCCAGACGGTCAACCGGGCACTGGGCGCACTGGAGGAACAGGGCTTGATTACCCTGGAGTTCGGACGGGTCACCATCCTCGACGAAGCCGCGCTGACTGCCGTGGCCTTGATGCCGCCGATACGACGCGGTTGACCACCACACGTGGCTTTGGCCCCGGCGGCGGCCAAACACCCCTTCGCCGCTGGGGAATACCGCTTGCCGTACCGTATCGACCACAGTCACCCACACGAGGCGCACACCCCAGCCTTGCGCTATTGAACGGAGAGCACCCATGGACACGCCCAAACTGCCCGAAACCGATGACCAGTGGCGGGCCCATCTGGCGGCCCGCGATGCCGAGCCGCTGGCCTTTGAGGTCACCCGCCGCGCGGCGACCGAGCGACCTTTTACCGGACGGTACGAGAATTTTTGGGTCGATGGCCGATACCACTGCATCTGCTGCGGTCAGCACCTGTTTGATGCCGACACCAAGTTCGATGCCGGTTGTGGCTGGCCCAGCTTCTATCACGCCCGCCCAGGTGCCATTACCGAACGCATTGACCGCAGCCACGGCATGGTGCGCGCCGAAACGGTGTGCAGCCGATGCGGCGCCCACCTCGGCCATGTGTTCAACGATGGCCCCGAACCGTCGGGTCTGCGCTATTGCATGAATTCTGCCGCGCTGCAGCACACCAAAGCATGAGGACGCTCGCCGAAACCGGGTTGTCGTTTCTGGACCTGGTCGCTGTTCGCGAGGGCGGCACCATCGCCCAAGCGCTGTCTCTGGCGCTGCGAACGGCACAACATGCCGAGAGCCTGGGCTTCACACGGTACTGGCTGGCGGAGCACCACAACATGCCGGGAATTGCCAGCTCCGCGACGGCGGTGCTGATCGGACACATTGCCGGTGGAACCCACCGCATACGCGTCGGTTCCGGGGGGGTCATGCTGCCCAACCATGCCCCGCTGGTCGTTGCCGAAGCCTTTGGCACCTTGGCCGAGCTGTACCCCGGGCGCATCGACCTGGGGCTGGGCCGTGCGCCCGGGACCGATCCCCACACGCTGCGCGCCCTCCGGCGCGACCGCGTCGAGCGCGAAGAGGACTTTCCCCGCGACGTCGAGGAGTTGCAACGCCTTCTGGGGCCCGCGCAACCCGGTCAGCGTCTGGTTGCCATTCCAGGCGCGGGCAGCGAGGTACCCATCTGGCTGCTGGGCTCCAGCCTGTTCTCCGCCCGATTGGCGGGGCAACGGGGCCTGCCGTACGCCTTTGCATCCCATTTCGCGCCGGCGCTGTTGCATGAGGCGCTGGCCGTCTACCGAAGCAGCTTCCAGCCATCGCCCCGATGCGAGCGCCCCCGCGTCATCGTGGGGGTTCCGGTCATCGCGGCCGCCAGTGATGACGAGGCGAACTGGCTTGCCAGCAGCGTCGAACAACGGATCTATGGCATCCTGACCGGCCGGCGCGGGCGCCTGCAACCACCGGTGGAGGGCTTTCGGGCGCAACTGGACGACCACGCTCGGCGCGCACTGGACGATTTCCTGGCCTGTGCGGTGTTTGGCGGACCCCAGCGGGTCCGCGAGGGACTGGCCCGCCACCTCGAAGCCACACAGGCCGACGAGTTCATGGTCGTCACGGATGTTTTCGATCCCGAACTGCGACTGCGCTCGCTGAGTCTGACGGCGGCCGCCATGGAGCGGCGCTATCGCTGAGAGCCGCCCCAGAGGGCCAACACGCCAGGGACCCGCCCGGGCCCGGATCCGGCCTGCCCGGGCAGCCCCTGGCCGGCGGGGGCAAGGCAGCAGACACGATAATCCGGCGCATGCGACTTCTGATCGATTTTTTCCCCATTGCGCTGTTTGTCCTGGCCTACAAGATGCAGGGCATCTACGCCGCCACGGGGGTGCTCATGGCAGCCACCGTCGTCCAGACCGGACTGATCTATGCCATGGACCGCAAGCTGCAAACCATCCACAAGGTCACACTCGCCCTGGTGCTGGTTTTCGGCAGCCTGACCCTGTTCCTGCAGGACGAACGCTTCATCAAATGGAAACCCACTGTGCTGTACGCCAGCATGGCGCTGGTGCTCGCGATTGCCATCCTGGTCTGGAAGAAAAATTTCCTGCAGGCCTTGCTGGGCAGCCAGTTGAGTTTGCCTGACTTGGTCTGGAACCGTCTGGCCGCGGCATGGATCGCTTACTTCCTCTTCATGGCGGGCATCAACGCCTGGTTTGCCGCCTTCCATACGACGGATGAATGGGTGGATTTCAAGTTGTGGGGCTACATCTTTCCGGTGGCGTTCATCATTGCGCAAGGGCTCTATATCGCCCGCTTCATCAAGGATGATGGCGAGGCGGGCAAACCATGAACACCTCTGCCGGCGGCATTCCGACCGCGCCCGCACTGGAGGCCGATCTGCGCGCCGCACTCGCTCCGCGTTTTCTTGAGGTGCTCGATGAGAGCGCCGCCCATGCCGGCCACGCGGGCGCCAACGGACTCGGCTATGGCACCCATTTTCGCGTGCGCATCGGCGGTCCGGCGTTCGCCGGACTCAGCCGCGTCCGGCAACACCGCCTTGTGTATGATGCGCTGCAAAAATACCTCGACAAGGGCCTGCACGCGCTGGCCATCGAAATCGTCTGATCCCCAATTTGTCATTTTTTTATAGCGTCAACGCACCTTTTGACGCTGGCTATCAAGGAAAAACCATGAAAAAACCGCTCCTGGCCGCGCTGTCGGCCCTGACCCTGGTGCTGGCCGCCCCCGCCATCGCCCAGAACGTCGCCATCGTCAACGGCAAGGCGGTACCCAAGGCCCGCCTGACCGCACTGGAGCAGCAGCTCGCGCGTTCCGGCCGCCCCGTGGGTCCGGAAGCGGCCGCCCAACTGCGTGAGGAAGTCATCATGCGGGAAATCTTCATGCAGGAAGCGCAGCGCCGCGGCTTGGAGACTGGCGCCGACTACCGCAATCAAGTCGAACTGGCCCGCCAGACCATCCTGATCCGTGAGCTTTTCGCCGACGTACAGAAGAAAAACGCGGTGACCGATGCCGAGGCCAAGGCCGAGTACGACAAGTTTGTCACGGCCAATGGCGGCAAAGAATATCGGGCTCGTCATATCCTGGTCGAGAAGGAAGACGAGGCCAAAGCCTTGATCGACCAGATCAAGAAGGGCGCGAAATTCGAAGAGCTGGCCAAGAAATCGTCCAAGGACCCCGGATCCGGCGCCAATGGCGGCGATCTGGACTGGGCCAATGCCGGCAGCTATGTGAAAGAGTTCTCTGACGCCATGGTCAAACTGCCCAAAGGCCAGATGACCGACACACCGGTCAAGAGCCAGTTCGGCTGGCACATCATCCGTGTCGACGACACGCGCGAGGCCGAGTTGCCCAAGTTCGAAGAGGTCAAGCCGCAGATCGTGCAGCAACTGCAACAACAGAAGATCGCCAAGTTCCAGGAAGACCTGCGCGCCAAGGCGAAGATTCAGTAACCGGATAGCAACTCAGGTCTCGGAGAAAAAAAGCGACCCGCGGGTCGCTTTTTTCGTTCGCGCGGCAGTCCTTGACAAGCCTTGCGCTTCTGGTCACGGGTTCACAGCCTCGCAGAAAAGCGACTGTGCCCTGCGCCCCTGCGGGGGGTACGCCGTTCAGCTTCCGGTCGGGTTGGCACAAGCCATCTCGAAGTCAATGGTGGTGCCGACCGTCGATGTCGTGTTGCCAAGGATAAGAATTTGTAAGCTCGATTTGTCTGCACGGCGACGGGTTCCTTCTGCCGTGAAGTCATATGCAATATTGGATGAAGGCAACCCCTTGAACACTACCCGACCATCGGCATCGGTGTAACCGGAAAGAGTCCTGCCGTACAAGTCTGCACCGATTGGCGGCCGGTACCCGGTAACCGTTGTTCGCACAGGTCGAGTGCCCGAACCATCAGGACAGGATTCGGTGACGCGGACCTCAACGGAAACGGGGGGAATTGCCGGCCACTGCATGGTCACCGTGTTCTGCGCGCAGTAGTCCGCCACGGGCACCTCCGCGAGCAAGCTCTGATCCGAGGATCGTCTGACCAAAATGGACGCCGCCCGGCTCTCACCGGGGAGAAACAGACTATCCAGGAGGGGAACCCTCCACTCGTCGTCCATCCGTTGGCCGAAAGAATATTGTGGCCAAGCAAGCCAGGTTAACCCTTGGCGTGTGACGTAGACATCAACGGTGTCGTCATCGGAAATCGTCGGCGGCCAGCCGGTCAGCAGCACGGAACCCGTGTTGCAACGAACCGAACCCTCCGGCGGATTGGCCGGGTCGATCGGGTCCAACGCCGCGCGGGTTGAAAAAGACGCGGTCTGAAACTCCAGAACCAGCCCACCACCGACGGCCTTCACGACACCTGCAGGGCCCGCATCCCATCGCCCCGTCGTTTCGTTCCAGACCGAAACCGGAAAGCTGTCGCCGGGCAGGAGAGGACCGGATCGGTCTGCCCGGCGGGTACCGGCCGCCAGGGGCATCTGCACCGTGACGGGACTGCTGAACCGGGTAAAACGGTTGCCTGCGGCATCCTGCAGCGTCGTCGTCACCATGCCGGCAACCCGCACCGGACGACCTTCGGCGGTACGTGCGCCACCCGGGATGGCCGCAAGCCCCTCTGCGGCAGCGGTGGACGGCGAAGTGATCGACAAAGTCAGCGTTCCGGCGGGAGGCTGGCCGGCCGCGTTGGTGATCCGGACGCCTGCGGGGATGGAGACGCCGGCCGGTGCCAGCACTTCGGCGACGCCCGTCACGTTGGTTACGGTCTTGGCCGGAGTGGTCGCGGCGACCGTCGCCGCGACCACGCCATTGGTAGTCGGCGCGGGCGCCGCCGCAGCCACGATGGGTACGGCACTGGCGTTCAATGCGGCAACATTGCGGCTGTTGGTCACCAGGATATCGATCACGCGCACCGCGCCGGACGCGGTGACGTCCACCGTGGCGGACCCGTCTGACCATCCCGCGGCACGGCTCTGGGTACGTATCGTCAGACGGGAGCCCGCCGATACATTGGGCGCGGTTCCGAACGCGGCCGTTCCGTCGCGCACCGTCAGGCTGGTGACGGCGGCGTTGTCCAGATTGACGACACCGGCACCCGAAAAACTCACCGTGGTTGCATCTGTGACCAACGCGCCCGTCGCGGCATCCCGCACCGTGACAAGGTATTTGGCCGCCGAGGCGAGCGCGGCGGTAGGCGGAGTCGTCGGCACCAGCGCGACGGTCGGCTCGGTGCCGCCGCCGCACGCGACCAGACCGACGGCGCCTGCGGATCCTGCCGCAACGGCAATGGCTATTCGCCGAAAGGTCTTGAGTTGATCTGTTTTCATGGGCTCTTTCTCAGATTGGACGAACCATGACCATGCCTGAGTGCCCACGAAAAACCCCCACCCGTTCGGGGGAACGTTCGCCGGCTGCGGATGTTGGTGTGCGTGCCGCCGACCACGCGCGGCGTAGGGGAGGATTCAGCGCAGCGCCGCCACCGCCATGAACGCCCCGATCATCACGGGCTGGTGCAGCATGTACCAGGTCAGACTCCAGCGCCCCAGAAAAGCGAGCGGTTGCACCCCAACCACCGAGGCGCGACTGAGCCAGCGCGGCCGCTCGGTCTGCACCCACTGCCCCGCCGCCACCCCCCACCACACCACGCCCAGCCAGGGGAAAACCGGCACATAGTCCTCCGTGAACGGCTTGCGACTGACCAGGCCCAGCCAGTTGAGGGCTTTCCCGTCAAAAATCGACGAAAATTCGGGCATACCCAGCGCAAAATGGCCACTTTTTGCTATCAAAGGCATAGTGATGGCGAGCAAGCCTGCCGGCCACAACCAGCGCCCCCAGCCGGCGCTCAGGCGGGCAACGATGAGCATCACGGCCAGCCCGTGCAAAACGCCGAAATGAATGTAGGACTTCGGATACATCCAGTACGAACCCGCCGAAACCAGCACGGCGCAACCGGCTACCTGGGCCCATCGCCGCCAGAAGCGTCCCCAGCGCTGCCCTTGCCGGACCGCAATCGCCTGGCCGAAACCGGCAGCGAACAGAAACAGGCTGACGATGGCGGTGCGTTGGCTGGTCCAGAACGGATCGCCAAGAAAGTTCTGCCGGATGTAGCCGAACGCATTGAGGTCGAAACAGAAATGAAACCCCGTCATCCACACGATGGCCAGCCCCCGAAAGGCATCGAGGGTGTCATGGCGTGGGGGGCTTGTCAGAGGCGGAACAGCGCTTGCGTGCATGACGCAACCTTACCGCAAGCCGGTTTGCGAGCGGCGGCAACCGTCCGCTATAGTGCTCCTCGCCTCCATTGACCGGGAATTCACCATGCCCCAGAAACTCGTTGCGCGCCTGACCACCGGCGCGGTCAGCCTGGCCCTGCTACTGGCACCCTTGCCGGCACTCGCAGACCAGACCATTCATTGCCGAAGCGGCGGATTCAATTACCGATACTGCCCCATTGAAACCCACGGACGAGTCGAACTGGTGCGACAAACCTCATTCATCGAATGTCGTGAAGGTCGCAACTGGGGACATGACCGCAATGGCGTCTGGGTCGACAACGGATGCGCCGGTGATTTTCGGGTCGGTCGCGACAGCAGTGGCGGCAAAGCCGTTGCAGCGCTGATCGGGCTTGCTGCCATTGCCGCCATTGCGTCCAGCAAAAGCAAGCAGGACTCGCAAGAGGTCGCCAGTTGGGCAGTAGGCAACTTCAGCGGCTACGACCGCGTTGAAAGAGTTCAGGTGGAACTCAACATTCTGCCGGGCGGGTCGTTGACGGGTCGCGCGGGCACAAACGCATTCAGCGGCAACCTCCAGGGCGACAGCCTCCAGGCGGGCCGACAGCGCTTCCGGATCGCACCGCAGGGAAACGGATTTGTCGCGACCAGTGACAACAACCCGGGCAATCAGATCGTTTTCCAAAGAACTGGTAGCGGCTATTGAGTCCCGCGTCGAATGAACAGGAGCTTTTTTATGTTTGCACCGAATCATCGCAACCGTTTCGCCGGATTCCTCTGCGCGGCATGGCTGGCACTCGGCGGCGGCGCTGCGGCTCAAACGGCCAGCAACTGGAGCCCCGCTGAAGCGCCCGACGCGTCGTCCACCCTCGGGCGGCGCGGGCCTGCGGTTGACATTCCGCCGGTCTACCGCGGTCCGTCCATCGACACCCTCGCCACGGTCCGTGTGCGCGGGCAGTTGCGGGTTGGCGTGGTGGCCGTGGAGCCCATGGTCATGCACAACCGCCAGGGCGAGTTGGTGGGCTTCAGCGTCGACCTGGCCCGAAAACTGGCGGCCGATATCGGTGTCGGCGTGGAGTTTGTGCCGACATCGTGGCCCCAGTTGATGCCCGACCTGCTTGATCGTCGCTTTGACGTGATCATCACCGGACTGTGGGTGACGGTTCCGCGGGCCCTGATCGTCAATTACACCCAGCCCACGGCGGTCGAAGGGGTCCACCTGATGGCCAGTCGGGCGCGTGCCGGTAGCTGGCGCAACCTTCAGGACTACAACCAGAGCGGCGTTACCCTGGCTGTCAACGCCGGCAGTGAGCAGGAGAAAGTGGCTCAGCGGCTCTTCCCGCGCGCCAACCTGTTGCGAGTCGACATCGACACCGTCACCCCGGTGCTGGAAAACAAGGCCCATGCGGCACTGGTTTCCACCATGGCACCGGAAGCACTGCTCCAGCGCACGGGCGATCGGCTGTTTGCGCCCCTGGCGGACCCGGTCAGTCGCACTCCGGCTGCCATGGCGATCCGCAAGGGTGACGGCGACTTCCTGAGTTTCCTCAACACCTGGATCGACCTGCAACGTGAACAGGGCTGGCTGGCTGAGCGTGCTGCCCATTGGGCACACAATACCGACTGGCTGAAGTAATCCCCCGTCCACATTGAGGTGGACGCGCCCTTTTGCACCGCCTTGCGGGGCGGGCAGCGGGGATAATTGAGCCATGTCCCTGCAGCCCCACCAACTCGAACTGCTCGCCCCCGCGCGCGACGCCGACATCGGCATCGAAGCCGTGAACCACGGCGCCGACGCCGTCTACATCGGCGGGCCTTCCTTCGGTGCCCGCTCCAGCGCCGACAACCGGGTGCAGGACATCGCCCGGCTGGTGAAACACGCGCACCGCTTCGGCAGCCGCATCTTCGTCACCCTCAACACCATCCTGCGCGACGACGAACTGGAGCCGGCGCGCAAGCTGGCCTGGCAGCTGTATGACGCGGGCGTCGATGCGCTGATCATCCAGGATATGGGTCTGCTGGAGATCGACCTGCCCCCGATCCAGCTGCATGCCAGCACGCAGACCGACATCCGCACGCCCGAAAAAGCTCGCTTCCTGCAGGACGTGGGCCTGAACCAGATCGTGCTGGCGCGCGAGCTGACGCTGGAGCAGATCGCCGCCATCCGTGCCGCCACCGACCCGGCTCGCTGCACGCTCGAATTTTTCATCCACGGCGCGCTGTGTGTGGCCTACAGCGGCCAGTGCTACATCAGCGAAGCCCACACCGGGCGCAGCGCCAACCGCGGCGACTGCTCCCAGGCCTGCCGCCTGCCCTACCAGGTGACCGATGCCCAGGGCCGCTTCATCGCGCACGACAAGCACGTGCTGTCGATGAAGGACAACAACCAGAGCGACAACCTGCGCGCGCTGATCGACGCTGGCGCCCGCAGCTTCAAAATTGAGGGCCGCTACAAGGACATGGGCTACGTGAAGAACATCACCGCCCACTACCGCACCCTGTTCGACGCCATCCTGGAGGAGCGGCCCGAGCTGGCACGCGGCTCCTCGGGCCGCTGCACCTTCAGCTTCACACCCGATCCGGACCAGAACTTCAACCGCGAGTTCACCGATTACTTCGTCAATGGCCGCCAGATCGACATCGGCGCCTTCGATTCGCCCAAGAACCCGGGTCGCGCCATCGGCTGGGTGACGAAGACCGGGCCCAACTTCCTCGAATTCGAGGCGGACGACCCGGCGCTGGTGCTGCACAACGGCGACGGCCTGTGCTACCACGACCTGCAAAAGGAGCTGGTCGGTGTGCAGATCAACCGCGCCGAGCCCGCGGGCGCGCCCGGCCACTGGCGCGCGTACCCGAAAGATCCGATGGCCGGCTTCAAGGACCTGCGCAAGGGCACCCGCATCAACCGCAACCGCGACATGGACTGGGTGCGCGGCCTGGAGAAGAAATCCGCCGAGCGGCGCATCGGCGTGTGGCTGCGGCTGTCCGAGACGCCCGACGGCCTGCGCCTGATCCTCACCGATGAGGACGGCCACACCGGCGAAGCCACACTCACCCTGCCATTCCAGGCCGCGAAAAACCCGGAGCAGGCTCTGGACACCCTGCGTGGGCAACTTGCACGTCTGGGCGACACGATTTTTGAGCCCCTGGACGTGGCCATCGAGCTGCCCCGCCCGTGGTTTGTGCCGGCATCCCAGCTCAACACGCTGAGGCGCGCCGCCACCGAGGCGCTGGAATGCGCCCGCGCCGCCGCCTGGCAGCGGCTGCCCCGCGCCCGGCCGGTGGACCCGCCGGCCACCTACCCGGAAGACACGCTGACCTACCTGGCCAACGTGTTCAACCACAAGGCGCGCGACTTCTACGCAAAACACGGCGTCCAGGTCATCGCCGCCGCCTACGAAAGCCATGAGGAGGAAGGCGAGGTCAGCCTCATGATCACCAAACACTGCGTGCGCTGGTCCATGAGCCTGTGCCCGAAGCAGGCCAAAGGCGTCACCGGCGTGCAGGGCACGATACGGGCGGAACCGTTGACGCTGGTCAATGGCAACGAAAAACTCACCTTGCGTTTCGACTGCAAGCCTTGTGAAATGCATGTGGTGGGCCGCATGCGGCGTCAAATCCTGACCCGGCCGCAGCCCCTGACCTTCTACAAGACCCGCCCGACATCCGGGCAATGACGATCCGATTGACCTGCCAACCCTGAACGAACATGAAAATTCTGCTGCCTATCGACGGTTCCGAACTGGCCCTGCACGAAGTGCGTTTTGCACTGTCACTTGCCGCCGAAGGTCTGAAAACCGAGTTTCTGCTTGCCAACGTTCAGGAGCCGGCCAGCTTGTACGAGATTGTCACAGCGCACGACCCGCAAGTCCTGGAGAACGTCAGCCACGCGGCCGGTGAACACATGCTGCAGCCGGCACTCGAACTGCTGCGCCAGGCGGGTTTCGATGCCGATGTGGCCGTCGTTACGGGCGATCCGGCCCATGCCGTGGTCGACCTGGTGGAGGAACATGCCTGTGACCTGATCATCATCGGCACCCATGCGATGGGCTTGCTGCGCAAGGCGTGGTCCGGATCGGTCGCACTGGATCTGGTCAAGGCGTCGCCCGTGCCGGTGCTTGTGGTCAAACCGCCTGTGCCACCCGAACCGGCCCCCGAAGACACCCCTTGAGCGCGTTGAAACCTGCGACAGCGCCGAGGGGGCATCGCGGGTCAGGCCGGGGCCGTTGCGGCGCAGCGGTCACCCACGCGCGAAGTTAAGCATGCTTCCCTAGGCCGTTAAGTTGTCTTCTCTAGGCCGGCCGGAAATACTTCAGCCTGCACCACGGCCTTGCAACCTCTGAATGGCCGGAACATCCTGAAGGAACACCAACATGGCAACCCGCGCCAAAACTCCCGTAGAAAACACGGCCGCCGAAGTCACGACCACGGTCAAGGCCGTCAAATCCCGCGCCAAGGCAACCGCAACCGCCACAGCCACCCGGGCAAAAAAAGCCGTTGCGGCCAAGCCCACACTCAAACAGGTGGCTACCAAGAGCACGCGCAAAGTCTCCAGCGTTGTACACATGACCCGTGATGCATCGTTTCGCTTGATCGACACGCAGCGCTCGATCTGGCTCGCTGGCCTGGGCGCATTGGCAAAAGTCACCACCTCGACCGGCGAACGCGGCGAGAAGGCTTTCGAAGCCCTGGTCAAGGCCGGCGAGAAATTTGAATCGCAGGCCCGTGGTGCGATTGATTCCAACACCGACCTCATCAAGGACCGCATCAACAGCGCAACGGAGGCCGTCGATCAAGGCATCGGAACCGTCAGCAACGTCGTTGACGTTCGGATCAAGGACGCGCTCACGCGCCTCGGTTACCGCAAAAAAGCGGCCTGATGGCACGGATCAGCGGGCCGGAAACGGCCCGCTAGTGGGCGCCTTTTGGCCGGAGCCGGTGCGCGAGGGCAACCAGAGCAACCACCGCCGCGCCCGCCATCACACCGGCCAAACCGTTGAATGCTGCGGCGGCGAGCCCTTGCCACAGGCCGGCGAAGGGTCCCGGCGGAAAAAACCCCTCGACCGAACCAGCCACGTGGTGCAACCAAGGCACCCCGTGAACCAGAATCCCGCCGCCGACCAGGAACATCGCCGCAGTTCCCAGGACGGACAAGGCCCTCATCAGCCACGGGGCCAGCGCCAGAATGCCTCGACCGAGCGTTTGGCGCGTCGTTGACACCTGGCGCGTCAGATAAAGACCCAGGTCGTCCAGTTTCACTATCCCCGCGACCAGTCCATAGACCCCGACGGTCATCAGGATAGAAATCCCGACCAGGACGGACACCCGCTGCGCAAAGCTGGCGGCGGCGACGGTCCCGAGCGAGATGACGATGATCTCTGCCGAGAGAATGAAATCGGTGCGCACTGCGCCTTTGATCTTTTCTTTTTCGAAGGCAACGATATCGATGGATTCGTTCGACACGGCAGATACCCGCTGCGCATGCCGGGCCGCATCGTCCGACGGTTTGTGGAACAACTTGTGCAGCAGCTTCTCCGCTCCCTCGAAACACAGGAAAGCACCGCCCGCCATCAACAACGGGGTGATCAGCCACGGTGCCAGGGCGCTGATGGCCAGCGCGGCCGGCACGAGGATCGCTTTGTTGACAAGAGAACCTTTGGCCACCGCCCAGACCACCGGCAACTCACGGTCGGCCCGCACGCCCGTCACCTGCTGAGCATTCAGCGCCAGGTCATCGCCCAGAACTCCTGCCGTCTTTTTCGCCGCCAGTTGTGTCATTGCTGCCACATCATCGGCCGCGGCCACCCCCTGGCGGGCGGCGACCTTGGCCATCGCGGCCACGTCGTCGAGCAAGGTGGCGATATCGTCCAGCAGGGCCAGCAGACTGGTCGCCATCATCCCACCCACTTTCTCGCGTTGCGCCAGATCCGCATCCAAGGGCTGGCGGCGGCCGGGTCGCCGCTGGTCCAGCTCATCTGGATGTTGCGGAACACCCGCTCGGGGTGCGGCATCATGGCCGTGAAGCGGCCATCGGCGGTGGTGACGGCCGTCAGGCCGCCCGGGCTGCCGTTGGGGTTGAAGGGGTAGGTTTCAGTGGCCGTGCCATGGTTGTCGACAAAACGCATCGCGGCGATGGCTTTGCCGGCATGGCCGCGGAAGCGGAAATTGGCATAGCCTTCGCCGTGCGCCACCGCGATCGGCAGCCGGCTGCCGGCCATGCCCTGCAGGAACAGGCTGGGTGACTCCAGCACTTCGACCATCGCATAGCGGGCTTCGAAACGCTCGCTCTGGTTGGTGGTGAAGCGGGGCCAGTCCTGCGCGCCGGGAATGATGTCGGCGAGTTCGGCAAACATCTGGCAGCCGTTGCACACCCCGAGGCCGAAGGTGTCCGCGCGGCCGAAAAAGCCCTGGAATTGCGCGGCCAGCACCGGGTTGAAGGTGATGCTGCGGGCCCACCCGATACCGGCGCCCAGCGTGTCGCCGTAGCTGAAGCCACCGCAGGCCACCACACCGTTGAAATCGGCCAGCCGGGCGCGGCCGGTCTGCAGGTCGGTCATGTGGACGTCGTGGGCCTCGAAGCCGGCTTCGGTGAACGCGTAGGCCATTTCCACATGGGAGTTCACGCCCTGCTCGCGCAGGATGGCGACCTTCGGCCGCGCCAGGTTCAGGAAGGGCGCCGCCACGTTGTCAGACGGGTCGAAGCGCAGCGACAGGTGCAGGCCGGGATCGGCCGGTGCACCCGCGGCGACGTGTTCGGCATCGGCGCAGGCCGGGTTGTCGCGCTGCTGGCAGATCTTCCAGCTGACGCTGTCCCAGACCTGGTGCAGATCGTGCAGGCTGGCGCTGAACACTTCCTTGGTGTCGCGCCAGATCGACAGCGCGCCTTTGCCGGCGTCCAGCGGCGACGCCGCCGGCCGGGTTTTGCCGATGAAATGGCTGTATCGCGACAGACCGTGCGCGCGCAGCACCTGCATCACGTCGTTGCGCTCGGCCGTGCGCACCTGCAACACCACGCCCAGTTCTTCGGCAAACAGGGCCTTGAGCGTGAGCTCTTCGCGCCGGGCACTGACCTGCGTGGCCCAGTTTTTGGCGTCACCGGCATCCATGCGGCTGTCGCTGATGCCGTCGCCTTCGGTGATCAGCATGTCCACGTTCAGCGCCACCCCGACGTGGCCGGCAAAGGCCATTTCGGCCACGGTGGCCAGCAGGCCGCCGTCGCTGCGGTCGTGGTAGGCGAGGACCTTGCCCGCGGCGCGCAGCGCATTGACCGCATCGACCAGGCGGACCAGATCCTGCGCGTTGTCCAGGTCCGGCACCCCGTCACGCACCGGGCAGCCGCCCTGCCCGCGGGTCTGCCCCAGGATGCTGCCGGCCAGACGGTTGCGGCCCTGGCCGAGGTCGACCAGGATCAGCGTGGTGTCTTCGGTGGTGGCATCGAGCTGCGGAGTCAGGGTGCCGCGCACGTCGGCCAGCGTGGCAAAGGCGCTGACGATCAGGCTGACTGGGGAGGTCACCTTCTTCGTCTCGCCCGCGTACTGCCACTGGGTGCGCATGGACAGGCTGTCCTTGCCCACCGGGATGGAAATGCCCAGCGCCGGGCACAACTCCATGCCCACGGCCCGCACCGTGGCGTACAGGTCGGCGTCCTCGCCGGGCTCGCCGCAGGCGGCCATCCAGTTGGCCGACAGCTTGACGCGGGGCAGCTCGATCGGTGCGGCCAGCAGGTTGGTGATGGCCTCGGCCACCGCCATGCGTCCAGAGGCCGCGGCGTCCAGCGCGGCCAGCGGCGTGCGCTCGCCCATGCTCATGGCTTCACCGGCAAAGCCGGCGTAGTCGGCCAGCGTGACGGCGCAATCCGCCACCGGCACCTGCCACGGGCCGACCATCTGATCGCGGTGGGTCAGGCCGCCCACGGTGCGGTCACCGATGGTGACCAGGAACCGCTTGGACGCCACGGTCGGGTGGCTCAGAACGTCGATCACCGCCTGCTGCAGGGTGATGCCGGACAGGTCCAGCGGCTGGAATTCGCGCGCCACGGTCCGGACGTCACGGTGCATCTTGGGCGGTTTGCCCAGCAGCACGTCCATGGGCATGTGGACGGGTGCCCCCACGCTCTCCACTTCGCGTGATTCGCTGCCCCCCGAGGGGGCCCTCGCGGCTTGGGACGGCCCGGCGCCGCTCACGCCGTCTCCCTCGTACACCAACAGTTCCCGCTGTTCCGTCGCCACCCCCACCACCGCGAACGGGCAGCGCTCGCGCTCGCAGAAGGCCCGAAAGGTCTCCAGCGATTCGGGCGCGATGGCCAGTACATAGCGTTCCTGGCTTTCGTTGCACCAGATTTCCTTGGGCGCCAGGCCCGACTCTTCCAGCGGCACGGCCCGGAGGTCAAAACGCGCGCCGCGGCCGGCGTCGTTGGTCAGTTCCGGGAAGGCGTTGGACAGGCCGCCCGCGCCCACGTCATGAATGGCCAGGATCGGGTTGTCCGCGCCCTGGGCCCAGCAGTGGTTGATCACCTCCTGCGCCCGGCGCTCGATCTCGGGGTTGCCGCGCTGCACCGAATCAAAATCCAGCTCGGCCGCGTTGGTGCCCGTGGCCAGGGAGCTGGCCGCGCCGCCGCCCATGCCGATGCGCATGCCCGGGCCGCCCAGCTGGATCAGCAGCGTGCCGGCGGGAAACTCGATTTTGGTCGTCTGGTCCGCGGCGATGGTTCCCAGGCCGCCGGCGATCATGATGGGCTTGTGGTAGCCGCGCTGCACGCCGCCCACCGCCAGTTCGTATTCGCGGAAATACCCCGCCAGGTTCGGCCGGCCGAACTCGTTGTTGAAGGCCGCGCCGCCCAGCGGGCCTTCGGTCATGATCTGCAGGGGGCTGGCGATGTGGCCGGGTTTGCCGCCCGGCTGGTCGGACAGGCCGTCCCAGAGTTTGCCCACGGTGAATCCGGTCAGGCCGGCCTTGGGCTCGGAGCCGCGCCCGGTGGCCCCCTCGTCGCGGATTTCACCGCCGGCGCCGGTGGCCGCGCCGGGGAACGGCGAGATGGCGGTGGGGTGGTTGTGGGTTTCCACCTTCATCAGGACATGCGCCGTTTCGATACTTTTTTCATAGCAGAAAGTGACCTTTTCACGCTGGCTATGGGTCATTTTTGCCACAAAACGCTCGATAACGCCCCCTTCCATGACCGAGGCGTTGTCCGAGTAGGCCACCACGGTGTGCTGCGGCGCCAGGCGGTGGGTGTTGCGGATCATGCCGAACAGGCTGTGGGGTTGCGCCACCCCGTCGACGGTGAACTGGGCATTGAAAATCTTGTGCCGGCAGTGTTCGCTGTTGGCCTGGGCGAACATCATCAGCTCCACGTCGGTGGGGTTGCGTCCCAGTGTGGTGAAGGCGTTGACGAGGTAATCGATTTCGTCGCCCGCCAGCGCCAGACCCCAGTCGGTGTTGGCCCGCTCCAGCGCGGCGCGCCCGCCACCGAGCACGTCCACATGCTCCATGGGCGCCGGGTGCAGCTCGGAGAACAGCAGCGCTGCAGCGTCGCGGTCGGCCAGCACCGATTCGGTCATGCGGTCGTGCAGCACCGCGGCCACAGCGTCCCGCTGTGCCGGCGTCAGGCGGGCCTGGCCCAGCAGCGGCTGCTTCAGCACCACCCGGTACTCGGTGATGCGCTCCACACGCCGGATCGCCAGGCCGCAGTTGTGGGTGATGTCGGTCGCCTTGGATGCCCAGGGTGACACCGTGCCCAGTCGGGGCGACACCACGATCGATTCTCCCTCGTCACGGCCGTCGGCAGGCTCGCCGTAGGTCAGCAGCGCGGAAAGGCGCTGCCGGTCGCCATCGGCCAGTGGTGCGTCGGACAGCACCAGATGGACAAAACGCGCCGACAGACCATGGATGCGCGTATCAACGGCAGCCAAACGGGGCAAAAGCTGCTGCACGCGGAAACCGCTGAGGGCGTTGCCGCCGGGGAATGTGGAGATCGGGTAGGTCACAAGCAAGGCCTGGGTGATGGGCAGAGAAGCCGTTGCGCAGGCCGCTGACTGGGGCACCGCGCGCAAGCCGCGATTTTACCCGCCCGGTTGGCACGAACCGCTTCTGCGCCCGCGCACACCCGCGTTCGAGCGGGTGGGCCGGTCGCACCAACGGATGGGATAATCCGCGCCCATGACGATTTCGATCAAAGACGCCGAAGGCATCGCCGGCATGCGCACCGCCGGCCGACTGGCCTCCGAGGTTCTCGACTACCTGACCCCGCATGTGAAGCCGGGCGTGACAACCAATGCGCTTGATCGCCTGGCGCACGACTACATCGTCCAGGTGCAAGGCGCCACTCCCGCGCCGCTGAACTATCAGCCCCCGGGGTACATCCCCTATCCGAAATCGATCTGCACTTCAATCAACCACCAGGTCTGCCATGGCATTCCGAACGACAAGCCGCTGAAGAAAGGCGACTCGCTCAATATCGACATTACGGTGATCAAGGACGGCTGGCACGGTGACACCAGCCGAATGTTCCTGGTCGGCGACTGCTCGATCGCCACCCGGCGTCTGGCGGCACTGACGTATGAGGCCATGTGGAAGGGAATCGAACAGGTTCGCCCGGGCGCCCGGCTGGGGGACATCGGCCACGCCATTCAGCGCTTTGCCGAGGGTCATGGCTTTTCCATTGTTCGCGAGTTCTGTGGTCACGGCATCGGCCGTGTTTTTCATGAAGAGCCACAAATCCTGCACTACGGCAAACCCGGCACCCTGGCGGAACTGGCGCCTGGAATGACTTTTACGATCGAGCCGATGATCAATGCCGGGCGACGGGACATCAAGGAACTGGGCGACGGTTGGACCATCGTAACCCGTGACCGCTCGCTTTCAGCCCAGTGGGAACACACCGTGCTGGTGACCGAGACCGGCTACGAGGTTTTGACGGTTTCGGCCGGCAGCCCGCCGCCACCGTCCTGGATCACCCGTTCGACCCCCGCAATCGCTGCCTGAGTGAATTCCCCAGTCCCTGATTCCCCCCCCCGCGCGACGGAAGGTCCGGCCGTCTGGCGCGAGCGTTACCTGTCAGAAAAATCCGCGTTGCTGAAGGCACTGGCCGCGCGGGGCGGCTCGGTCCGAGGGGTCCGCGCGACGCTGCAAAAACTCGCGCGCCTGGCGGACCAGACACTGATCCAGCTGTGGCAGGCCAGCGAATTCGGCCCTGACCTGGCATTGGTCGCCGTGGGCGGATACGGGCGCGGTGAACTGTTCCCTCGATCCGACGTCGACGTGCTTTTGCTCCTGCCTGACGGCACCGACCCCCACCGAGACGAGGATCTCAAGACACGGATCGAAACCTTCATCGGTCGCTGCTGGGACGCCGGGCTGGAGATCGGCTCCAGCGTGCGCACTCTGCGAGAGTGTGTCGAGGAGGCGACCCGTGATGTCACGGTGCAGACATCATTGCTCGAATCGCGCCTGATCGTTGGCAGCAGCGATCTGTTCGATGCTTTCCGCGAACGCTTTGACACCGCGATGGACCCCCACGCCTTCCTGATCGCGAAGACACTGGAGATGCGTCAGCGGCACACGAAATTCGAAAACACGCCGTATGCGCTGGAACCCAATTGCAAGGAGTCACCCGGGGGCCTGCGAGACTTGCAGGTCATCCTCTGGGTGGCGCGGGCCGCCGGCTTAGGCCGCAGCTGGGACGAACTCGCCCGGCGGGGCCTGGCAACACCGTTCGAAGCTCGCCAGATTCGCCACAACGAAGCCGTGTTGTCCATGATCCGCGCCCGGCTCCATCTGATCGCCCAGCGCCGCGAGGATCGCCTGGTCTTTGATCTGCAGACCGCCGTCGCGGAATCCTTCGGGCTGGAAGCAACCAGCACACCCGACGGACGCCTGGCCGAACGCGCCAGCGAGCGCCTGATGCGGCGCTATTACTGGGCTGCCAAGGCCGTGGTGCAGCTCAACCAGATTCTCCTGCTCAACATTGAAGAGCAACTCAATCCGCAGCAACAGGCGCAGGCGCGTCCGCTGAATCCCCCTCACCCTCGGTTCGTCGAAAAGGCCGCCATGCTGGAAGTGGTCGACGATGGGCTGTACCAGCGCGAGCCCCGGGCCATTCTGGAGACCTTCCGGGTTTTTCAGACTGCCGTGGGCATCCAGGGACTGTCGGTGCGAACGCTCAGGGCGCTCTACAACGTCAGAGGCGTGATGAACGCCCGTTTCCGTGCCGATCCGGCCAATCGGGCCATGTTCCTGCAGATCCTTCAGCAACCCACAGGCATCACCCATGTCATTCGGCTGATGAACCAGACTTCGGTGCTTGGACGCTACCTTTGGGTGTTCCGACGCATTGTGGGCCAGATGCAGCATGACCTGTTCCATGTTTACACGGTGGACCAGCACATCCTGATGGTGCTGCGCAATGTTCGGCGTTTTTTCATTGCCGAGCATGCGCACGAGTACCCGTTCTGTTCGCAACTGGCCGCTGGCTGGGACAAGCCCTGGCTGCTCTATGTTGCCGCCTTGTTTCATGACATCGCCAAAGGGCGTGGCGGTGACCACTCGGCGCTGGGCGCTACCGAAATGCGCCGCTTCTGTCGTCAACATGGCATTGACGGCGATGACGCGAATCTCGTGGTGTTCCTGGTATCCGAGCATCTGAGCATGAGCCGCATTGCCCAGAAGGAAGACCTGGGCGATCCGGACGTCATCGCTGCTTTCGCACGTCGTGTCGGCACCGAGCGGCGGCTGACGGCGTTGTACCTTCTGACCGTGGCGGACATCCGCGGCACCAGCCCCAAGGTCTGGAACGCCTGGAAGGGCAAGCTGCTCGAAGACCTGTATCGGTACACCTTGCGGGTACTGGGCGGACGCGCGCCCGACGCCGCCGCCGACGTCGAGGCCCGCAAACGGGAGGCACTGGTACAGCTCGCCCTGCACGCCGAACCCTTCGAGGGCCACAAAGCCCTGTGGGACACGCTGGACGTGGGTTACTTCATGCGACACGATGCGGCCGACATTGCCTGGCATACCCGCAATCTGGCGCGTCATGTGGTCCGGGCGACCGCTGCGGCACAAACCATCGCGGGGCCCACGGTGGTGCGTGCACGCCGGTCACCCGTCGGCGAAGGTCTGCAGGTGTTGGTCTACACCCCCGACCAGACCGACCTGTTTGCCCGCATCTGTGGCTACTTCGATCATGCCGGCTTCAGCATTCTTGATGCGAAAGTGCACACCACGGGGAACGGCTACGCTCTGGATACCTTCCAGGTAGTGACCACCTTGCTGG
Organism: Curvibacter sp. T50; assembly: GCF_057219955.1. Classification (NCBI taxonomy): domain Bacteria; kingdom Pseudomonadati; phylum Pseudomonadota; class Betaproteobacteria; order Burkholderiales; family Comamonadaceae; genus Curvibacter; species Curvibacter sp. T50. The sequence goes on along the minus strand of NZ_JBXVVU010000001.1, from coordinate 539,099 downwards.
CAGACCACTACCGCGAACTGATCACCATGGTCGAAAGCGATCTCACCCATACGCTGACCCATCCCGGGCCCTTGCCAGCACCCAGCCGGGGCCGTGTCTCACGGCGCGTCAAGAGCTTTCCGATCACGCCTCGCATCAGTCTCCGTCCGGATGAGAAGGCTCAGCGCTGGCTTCTGAGCGTGTCGGCCAGTGACCGGGTCGGACTGTTGTACCGGGTGGCCCGGGTGTTGGCCCGCCATCAGATCAACTTGCAACTGGCCAAGATCACCACCCTGGGTGAACGAGTGGAAGACACTTTTCTGATCGACGGCCCTGAGTTGCAACAAAGTCGCCGCCAGATCGAAATCGAAACCGAGCTGCTGGAAGCCCTGGCCGCCTGATCCAATCAGGGAGCGGGCAAGGACGACCGCCCGTAGCTGTGCACGCGCCCTTTGAAGGATGTGATGCCATCGGGCAGCAATGAGACGCGACTTTGGGAGTGCGTGTAACCCAGGCCGTGCATGCAACGATTGAAACCCGATATGTTTCCGCGGTCGGGATCGACGATCACCACCTCGACGGTCGAACACGAATGTTCGTCAATGAAGGCTGACAAAGCCTGCGGCTGGTTCCGGTCGTAAAGCAGGTCGCTGCCGATGATCAGATCGAACCGCCCCATATCGCTCGCCGAGCGCCCCCAGTTACCGGTCTGGTATTTCATGGGCGGCAGATGGTTCAGGCGCAGGTTCTCTTTCAGGAAAGTTTCAGCCAGCGGGTGGCAATCGCTGGCAGTGACATCCCCCCCGCGCCGATGGATGACCATGCTCGCCAGCGCGAGACCACAGCCAAGTTCAAGAATGCGCTTTCCGTCCAGCTCAAAGGCCAACATGGCGTGCGCCAGCACCTTGCCCGAGGGCCAGAGCAGGCCAAAGAGTGGCCACAGGGCCGAGGAAATGCCGGCACGCTCCGCCTCACCGTCTGGATCGTGAAACTGCTGCCGGTCCTGCAGCGAGCGCATCCGCAGGTCGGCACCACTGCCGCGAACCGTTTCGTACTTGACCGCATAACCGAGAGAGGGTGAGCCGTCGTCGGCAATGGGCGTTTTCAACCGATTCAATCGTCCTGGGCAGCGTCCAGGCCCGGGAAAAGCACCTCAGTGAAGCCAAATCGGCTGAAATCGCGCATGCGCATCGGATAGAGCTTGCCCACCAGGTGGTCGCATTCGTGTTGCACCACCCGGGCATGAAAACCCTCCACGCAGCGGTCGATCGGGTCACCAAAAGGATCGAAACCGGTGTAGCGGATTCGGGACCAGCGGGGCACCACGCCACGTAAGCCGGGCACAGAGAGACACCCCTCCCACCCCTCCTCCTCGGTATCACCCAGCGGCGTGATCACCGGGTTGCACAGTACCGTGCGGGGAACCAGGGGAGCGTCGGGGTATCGCGGGTTTGGTGCATTGGTGCCAAACACCACGAGTTGCAGGTCCACGCCGATCTGAGGCGCCGCCAGCCCCGCGCCGTTGACCGCCGCCATGGTTTCCAGCAGGTCGCGTACCAGTTGATGCACCGCCTCGGTGTCAAAGGCGATGACAGGCTGCGCCACACGCAACAGGCGGGGATCGCCCATTTTCAGGATTTCACGAATCGCCATCGGTCACCTCCCGGTTCGGCATGTCGCTGGGTCCGGGCCCTCCTGCCAGCAGAGCCATCAGACCTGCCTCGTCCAGCACCGGCACACCCAGTTCGCGGGCCTTGTCCAGCTTGCTGCCGGCCTCCGAGCCGGCCACAACGTAGTGGGTCTTTTTACTCACCGAACCGGATACCTTGGCGCCTGACGCCTCCAGAAGGTCTTTGGCCTGATCACGGCTCAGCGTGGGCAACGTGCCGGTCAGCACAACGGTCCGGCCCGCGAGCGGCTTGGGCACCTGCGCCGCGGGTTCACCCTCCTCCCAGGTGACGCCGCAGGCGCGCAACTGCTCGACGACCTCGCGGTTATGGGGCTGGTCAAAAAAGGTGCGGATGCTTTTGGCAACCACCGGCCCGACGTCCGAGACCTGCAAAAGTTGGTCAATCGACGCGTTCATGATGCCATCGAGCGTGCCGAAATGCGACGCCAGATCCTTGCCGGTGGCTTCTCCGACGTGCCGGATACCCAGTCCGAAAAGGAAACGCGGCAACGTGGTCCGTTTGGAATGTTCCAGTGCGAAAAGAATGTTCTGAGCCGATTTGTCAGCCATTCGATCCAGGCTGGCCAGTGCAGACAGACCCATGCGGTAAAGGTCGGGGAGCGCTCTGACGATTCCGGAATCCACCAGCTGATCCACCAGCTTTTCGCCGAGGCCCTCAATGTCCAGCGCCCGCCGTTGGGCGAAATGAAGGATCGCCTGTTTTCGCTGTGCGCCACAGAAAAGGCCCCCGGTACACCGGCTGTCCACCTCACCGTCCTCGCGCACGGCCGCGCTACCGCAGACCGGGCAGTGCGCGGGCATGGTGAAGACCGTGGTGCCCTCCGGACGTCGGTCCGCCAGCACGGCAACGACCTCGGGTATGACGTCACCGGCGCGGCGTATGAAAACCGTGTCGCCCACCCGCACGTCCTTGCGCCGAGCTTCGTCCTCGTTATGCAAAGTGGCATTGGTCACCGTCACACCGCCCACAAAAACCGGCGCCAATTTCGCCACCGGTGTCAGTTTGCCGGTGCGGCCTACCTGTACATCGATGGCCAGTACCGTGGTCACTTGCTCCTGGGCTGGATACTTGTGAGCCACCGCCCAGCGGGGTTCGCGCGTCTTGAATCCCAAGGCCCGTTGCAGGGCGAGCGAATTCACCTTGTAGACCACACCGTCAATGTCGAACGGAAGCGCATCCCGCCGGGCGCTGACCTGGTCGTGGAACGCCACAAGACCCGGTGCGCCGTGCGCCACACAGCGATCGTCGCAGACCGGCAGGCCGAAGGACAACAGCGCATCCAGTAGTGCGCTGTGTGTGGCCGGCAAGTCCCAACCCCGGATATCTCCCACACCGTAGGCAAAAAAGGACAAAGGGCGCTGCGCCGTCACCGCCGGGTCCAGGTTGCGAACCGCGCCGGCCGCCGTGTTGCGCGGGTTGACATAGGTTTTGTCACCCTTTTCCCGTTGTCGTTCGTTCAACCTCTCGAAATCATCTCGGCGCATGTAGACCTCGCCGCGAACCTCGACCACCTCTGGGGCCGGGCCTTGCAGAACCAGCGGTATCTGGCCAATGGTTCGAATGTTCTGCGTGACGTCTTCGCCGGTTTCTCCATCCCCTCGGGTGGCGGCCAGAACAAGAACACCTCTTTCGTAGCGCAGATTGATGGCCAGGCCGTCAAATTTGAGCTCGGCAGCGTACTCCAGCGGCGGATCGCCATCGGCCAGACCCAACTCCCGGCGGACACGGGAATCGAACGCTGCGGCGCCCGCTGCCGTGGTGTCGGTCTCCGTCTGAATCGACAGCATGGGTACCACATGGGTTACCGGGCTCAGTCCTTCCAGTATTCGGCCGCCGACCCGCTGGGTCGGCGAATCGACCGTCTGCAGTTCCGGATGCTCAGCTTCCAGCGCCTGCAGTTCCTGGAACAACCGGTCGTATTCCGCGTCCGGAATCTCAGGCTCATCCAGCGTGTAGTAACGCCAGGCATGGTGGTGCAAGACGGCACGTAGCCACGCAGCGCGTTCGACGAGGGGCGGATCGCCTGCCCCATCGGGTTCCTCGGGGGTAAAAAGATCGGCGGTGGACATGCCAGACGACGGTTCGAGGCAGCTCAGGAAAACAGGCGCCGCGCCTGCGGCGACCCGGCAGCCAGGTCACGCTCCTCCAGCGCGTCGTACAACTGCTCCAGGTCAGCACCGATGCGATCAAGCGTATCCGTGCTGAGGGGCTGGCCGTTATCGTCGGTGACAACGCCATCCATGGCGGCAGCAAGGGCTTGGGCAGCCTCACGCAAACGGACGAACGGACGTTCGATACGGGCGACATGGGGCACATCCAGACTCAGCGTGACCTGCTGGATGGACGACAGTGCGGGATCGTCAGACAAAGCCGCACGGGTATCGAAGCCCAACTCCAGTATGGCCGGCACGCCCGGTACGCTGCCGGGAAGGACCAGACGACCGGGAATCGCCCCTGCCACAAATCCGAGACGAGCCGCCTGCTGGTGGACGTACCCGGCACTCCAGGCCGTCTGGCGCGCGCGCAGAGTAAACCCCAGCTGCGCATCATGGGTGCCGGAAAACTGGTCCAGTTCCCGGCCTCGTGCCACTTCAGTGAGCATGTTGGGAAAGTCTGGCATGCCGCCTACCGCGTCGGCAAAAGCCTGCGCCTTGACAACAAACTCCGAGAATTCGATCTCATTGAGCGGGCCGCTGCGGTTGGCCAGCTGGACCCCGGCCTGAAACGCCCGGTAGCGCTGCCCGGCAACCGGGAACTCCCAGTGTCCCGTCACCTCGTTGAGGCCTTCGATGCCTGTCGGCTTGCTGCCCGCTCTCCGCGTCGCCGGCATGGCTGCCAGAGCCGCGTCACCGGAGACGACGCCATCGACGGCGATCGAGGCCAGACAGTCGATCAACGCGTCAAGCGGTGGACGGCGCTCGGGAGCGGGAACCGCCAGGGGCGCCATGGCAGCGCCATCAAGGGTGGGCTCGGTGCGGCGGCCGGCGCCCTCACCATGATCGGGGGACGTCGGCCCGTCGGCGGGGTCGGCCTGTCGGGGCGCTTTCCGCCGCGCCACCCAGGCCCCATGGGCGACAACCACCGCCAGCACCACGCCCCCCGCGATTGCCAGCCAAACCTGCAAAGAGTTCATTGTCTTGTTGCTCCCGCACTTATTCCTGCGTCATGCCGATGGCTGATTCCATATCGACGGCAACAATACGCGAAACGCCTTGCTCCTGCATCGTGACACCGATCAACTGTTCGGCCATTTCCATCGCGATCTTGTTGTGGCTGATGAACAGGAACTGCGTGCTCCGTGCCATGCTCGTTACCAGCTTGGCATAGCGTTCGGTGTTGGCATCATCCAAGGGAGCGTCGACTTCGTCGAGCAGACAAAACGGCGCCGGATTGAGCTGGAAGATGGCAAAAACCAAGGCAATCGCCGTCAGCGCCTTCTCGCCGCCCGACAGCAGGTGGATGGTCTGGTTCTTCTTGCCCGGCGGCTGGGCCATGACCTGCACGCCTGAGTCGAGGATTTCCTCGCCCGTCATGACCAGTCGGGCGTTTCCGCCACCGAACAATTCGGGAAACATCCGGCCGAAATGGGTATTGACGGTCTCGAAGGTGCTGCCCAAAAGCTCGCGGGTTTCGGCGTCAATCTTGCGAATCGCGTCTTCCAGGGTCCGCATGGCCTCGTTGAGGTCCGCGTTCTGGGAATCAAGGAACCCTTTGCGCTCCCGGGCGGTGCTCAACTCGTCCAGGGCAGCGAGGTTCACGGCGCCCAGGGCCTGAATCTCGCGGTGCAGCCGGTCGATTTCCGCCTGCAATCCGGCCAGGCGGACCGCGCCGGCTTCGATGGATCGCGCGATCGCATCAAGATCGGCCTGCCCGTCGGAAAGAAGCTGGTGGTATTGCTCCAGACCCAGCCGAGCCGCCTGTTCCTTGAGCTGACAATCGGTAATGCGCTGGCGCAGGGGATCGAGCTCGCGCTCGAGCTTCAGGCGCATTTCATCACTGGCGCGCAAACGCGCGGTGAGGTCGTCGTACTGACTGCGCCTGTGGCCCAGCGCCTGCTCCCGGTCCAGCTTGAGGGCCAGCGCGCTTTGCAATCCCGCCTGGGCGGCCGCATCGGTCAATCGGGACAGCTCGTCAAGTGCGCGCTGGCGTTCGGCTGCAACGGAGAGACTCTGGCTTTCAGCCGTTTCGATGGTCCGGGCCAGCTCATCTTGCCGCGCATGCAGGCTGCGCTGGGCGAAAACCGCCTCTTGCGCCTTGCGCTCCAGAGCCCGCAGCTGTTCCCGGCTTTCGTTCAGACGCCGTTCGGCTTCGATGACCTTTTCGTCCAGCTGAGCGTGCCGTTCCTGGGTATCGGCAAGTTGCATGTCCAGGGTTTCGAAACGCGCTTCTGCCGTAATCCTACGCTCCTGCAGCGCCTCCAGCTGGCTGTCGAGCTCTGCCAGATCGCTGTCCAGTTGCTCGCCTCGACTGCGGGCCTGCTCCACCAGCTGGGTCAGTCGCAGGGTCTCGACCTGCAGCTGGTGGGCGCGTGAGCGGGTCTCGACGGCCTCGCGCCGCACCGCCACCAGCCGCTGCGACGCGTCCGCGTAGGCAGCTTCCGCCCGCGCCAGCGCGGTGCGGGACTCCTCGGCGATCAGACCCTGGGCCCGAATCTGTTTGTCAAGGTTTTCGATCTCCTGCGCCCGCGCCAGCAGCCCGGACTGTTCGGAGTCGGGGGCGTAGAAGCTGACACTGTGCGGCGTGACCACGTGTCCGGACGGCACGTACCACGCTTCACCGGGTTGCAGCAAGCTGCGGTCGGCCAGCGCCTGCTCCAGACTGGGTGCCGTGTAGCACCCCTTGAGCCACTCGCCGGCGATAGCCATCTCGGCCGGCTCGGCCAGGCGCAACAGGTCCGCCAGAGACGGCCGTGAGGCATTGCCCGCACAAACGGGGGCCACCGGGGCCTGATAGAACGCACACCGCGCGGCCGGGGGATCACTCTCGAAGGCCCGCACCATTTCCAGTCGAGACACTGCCAGCGCGGACAAGCGCTCCCGCAGCGCCGCTTCCAGGGCAGCCTCCCAGCCCGGTTCGATATGGATACGACTCCACAGCGCCTGCAGACCATCGAGCCCATGGCGGATCAGCCAGGGCTTGAGCTTGCCATCGGTACGAACCTTTTCCTGCAGCGCCTTCAGGGCCTGGTGCCGTGCATTCAGCGCAGCCAGCCGAGCGGCCTCGTCATTGACGGCACTCTGGCGATGTCGCCGTTCGTCATCCAGTCGAGGCAGTTGTTCCTGCAGCTCGTGCAGCCTTGCTTCGGCCATTTCGGCTGCCTCGGTCGATTGCGCCAGCTGGGACTGCATCGCATGCAAGTGCTCCCCATCCGGGACAATCAGCGCCCTGCGATCTGCCAACAGCCGTTCGCGTCGCTGACCGGCCTGCCGTGCCTGTTCCTCGATACCCCGCTGTTCGGCAGACAAAACCTGGATCTGCTGCTGGATCTGAACCACCGTGCCCCGTTGTTCGTTGGCACGCAGTTGCGCCTGGCGCAACGCATCCTCCAGCCCGGGCTGGTTCGCGCCCTGCTCATCCACCTGCGCCGCAAGCAATTCAGCGGACTCAGACGCTTGCTCCTGTTGGGCGGCAAGGGCCTGGGAGTCTTGCCGGGCTGTCTCGCCACGGTCGGCCCACAGGCGAGCCTGTTCATCCAGCTGCACCAGGCGTTGCTCAACCCGTTGTCGCCCTTCGACCACAAAGCGGATTTCGGCCTCCAGGCGACCCACTTCGGCACTGGCCTCGTACAGGCGACCCTGTGCCTGATTGACCTGGTCACCGGCTTCGTAGTGGGCCTGGCGCAGCGTTTCCAGCTCGCTTTCCACATGGCGCAAAGCCGCCGTGCGGGATTCCAGATCCACCGAGGCACGATCGGACTCGGCCTTCAGCCGCAACTGATCGGCCTGCGCTTCTGCCCGTTTGAGAAACCAAAGCTGGTGCTGGCGCAAGGTTGCATCACCTTGCAGATGGTGATAGCGCTGCGCGACCTCTGCCTGCTTTTCGAGTTTTTCGAGGTTGGCATGGAGCTCACGCAGAATATCGTCGACCCGCGTCAGATTCTCCCGGGTATCGGCAAGCCGGTTCTCCGTCTCCCGCCGACGCTCCTTGTATTTGGAGACGCCAGCGGCCTCTTCCAGAAACAGGCGCAGCTCCTCCGGCCTGCTCTCGATGATGCGGCTGATCGTGCCCTGTCCGATGATGGCGTAGGCGCGAGGACCCAGGCCAGTACCCAGAAACACATCCTGGACATCGCGCCGCCGAACCGGCTGGTTGTTGATGTAGTAGCTGCTGGTTCCGTCGCGTGTCAGCACCCGCTTGACAGCAATTTCGGTGAACTGGCTCCACTGTCCGCCGGCGCGGTGGTCGCTGTTGTCAAACACCAGCTCAACGCTGGATCGGCTGGCAGGCTTGCGGTGGGTGGTTCCATTGAAGATGACGTCCTGCATGGACTCACCGCGCAGCTCCGACGCCTTGGACTCGCCCAAAACCCAGCGTACGGCGTCCATGATGTTGGACTTGCCGCAGCCGTTCGGCCCCACGACACCGACCAGCCGCCCTGGCAGCATGAAATTGGTTGGCTCGGCAAAGGACTTGAAGCCGGAGAGCTTGATCGAGTTGAGACGCACCGTGAACGTTCCGCAAGGCCCCTCAGGTGGGCCAAGTCATTGATTTCAAAGGATTTGCAGCGTGCTGAAGTGGCACCGGGACGGGCGAACATGATACCGCGCCCCAGACCGATATCCTGCGGAGCATCGGTCAGTATCCTTTTCATAGCAACAAGCGACCTTTTCCCCATGGGTATCGCCTGTTTTCATTACTTTTTCTGCTGGCGGAGCCCGGTTGCGGACGACCACCACGGCAGCGGACGATAATCGGGCGCCATGAATCCCCTCCTGAACCGTCTGCAGCCTTATCCGTTCGAGCGCTTGCGTCAACTGTTTGCCGGAGTGACGCCGAACCCGGCGCTGCAAGCGATCAGCCTGGGCATCGGGGAGCCGCGACACGCCACGCCGGACTTCATCAAGCAGGCCATGGCCGGTGCGCTGGACAAGGGTCTGGCTGGCTACCCGGCGACAGCGGGCGAGCCGGCGCTGCGCAATGCCTGCGCCGATTGGATGCAGCGGCGTTACGGGCTGGCGGTGGACCCGGCGACCCAGGTGCTGCCGGTTCTTGGATCGCGCGAGGCCTTGTTCTCGCTGACCCAGACCGTGGTCGACTCTTCTCGCCCGGGCGCCACCGTGGTGTGTCCCAATCCCTTCTATCAGATCTACGAGGGCGCCGCGCTGCTGGCAGGTGCCACCCCGTATTACGCGCCCAGTGACGCGGCCCGCAACTTTGGCGTCGACTGGGACCGCGTTCCCGAGACGGTCTGGGCACAGACCCAATTGCTGGTCGTCTGCTCGCCGGGCAACCCCACCGGAGCCGTAATGCCGCTGGCCGAGTGGGAGCGACTTTTCGCCCTGTCGGACCGCTACGGCTTTGTCATTGCGTCGGATGAGTGCTACAGCGAAATTTATTTCCGTGAAGAGCCGCCGCTGGGCGGGCTTGAAGCGGCCCGCCGTCTGGGGCGCACGGACTTTCGCAACCTGATCATGTTGACCAGCCTGTCGAAACGCAGCAACGTACCCGGAATGCGCTCAGGTTTTGTCGCTGGCGACGCGCGGCTGATCAAAAGCTTCCTGCTCTACCGCACCTACCACGGCAGCGCCATGAGTCCGGTCGTCCAGACGGCGAGCGTCGCGGCCTGGGGCGATGAGTCGCATGTCGTCGACAACCGTCACCTGTACCGCGAGAAGTTCGCGCAGGTCACGCCTTTGCTGGCCACGGTCCTCGACGTTGCCTTGCCGGACGCCGGCTTCTACCTGTGGGCGGGCGTGCCGCCGGCATGGAATGGCGACGACCAGGCCTTCGCCCGAGACTTGTTCGCCCAATACAATGTCACCGTCCTGCCGGGCAGTTACCTTGCCCGGGAAGCACAAGGGTTCAATCCCGGACGCGGCCGCGTCCGCATGGCGCTTGTGGCGCAAACCGCCGAATGCCTGGAAGCCGCCCAGCGAATCGTCCAGTTCGTCCAATTTAACTCCAATCCGTCCAGACAATGAGCCAACAACTGCAGCAGATCATCGACGCCGCCTGGGAAAACCGGGCCAACCTGTCACCCAAAGCGGCTCCAAGCGAGACCGTCGACGCCGTCGAGCACGTGATTGCCGAACTGGACGCCGGACGCCTGCGCGTCGCCACCCGCGAGGCGGTCGGCCAGTGGACGGTGCACCAGTGGATCAAGAAAGCCGTCCTGCTGTCGTTCCGGCTGCGGGACAACGAAGTGGTCGCCGCAGGTGACCTGGGCTTCTATGACAAGGTGCCGACCAAGTTTTCCGGCCTGAGCGAAGAGCAACTGCGCGCCACCGGCGTGCGTGTGGTGCCCCCGGCCGTGGCCCGCCGCGGCAGTTTCATCGCCCCCGGCGCCATCCTGATGCCCAGCTACGTCAACATCGGCGCCCACGTCGGTGAAGGCACCATGGTCGACACCTGGGCCACGGTGGGCAGCTGCGCGCAGGTCGGCAAGAATGTGCACCTGTCCGGAGGCGTGGGCCTGGGCGGTGTGCTGGAGCCGCTGCAGGCCAACCCGACCATCATCGAGGACAACTGTTTCATTGGCGCCCGCTCGGAAGTGGTGGAAGGTGTGATCGTCGAAGAAAACTCGGTGATCTCCATGGGGGTGTACATCGGTCAAAGCACCAAAATCTATGACCGTGCCACCGGCGAAGTAAGTTACGGCCGCATACCGGCCGGCTCCGTCGTGGTCAGCGGCAATTTGCCCAGCGCGGACGGCAAGTACAGTTTGTACTGCGCTGTGATCGTCAAGCGGGTGGACGCCCAGACCCGTGCCAAAACCAGTTTGAACGATTTGCTGCGCGATTGATTTCCAAGAGAGCGAGGCTGAACCATGAGCATGATGGAGCGAATTCTTCGCCTGATGGCGGAACGCAAGGCCTCGGATGTCTACCTGTCGGCCAATGCGCCGGCAGTCATAAAAATCAACGGCCAGTGCATCCCGATCAACAGTCAGATCCTGCCGCCCGAGGCGCCTTTGAGCCTGATCTCGGAGGTGGTGGCACCGATCCGCATTGAGGAACTCAAGGAAACCGGCGAGCTCAACATGGCGGTTCCGCTGGAAGGGATAGGCAACTTCCGGGTCAGTGCCATGCGCCAACGCGGTACCTATGCAGTCGTCATCCGCTTCATCACGCCCGACATTCCCCCGCTGCGAACCTTGAACGTGCCGCTGGTGCTGGAGAGTCTGATCATGGAAAAGCGCGGGCTGATCCTGATGGTCGGCTCCACCGGGGCCGGCAAGAGCACCACCCTGGCCTCGATGATCGACCACCGCAACGAGCAGGTCATGGGTCACATCCTGACGGTGGAAGACCCGGTGGAGTTCATCTTCCGGAACAAGAAATCCATCGTCAACCAGCGCGAAGTCGGCACCGACACGGCCACTTTGTCGGTCGGGTTGAAAAACGCCCTTCGCCAGGCGCCTGACGTGATCATGATCGGCGAAATCCGCGACCGCGAAACCATGTCGGCCGCTATTGCCTACGCGCAATCGGGGCATCTGTGCCTGGCGACCATGCACGCCAACAACAGCTACCAGGCTCTCAACCGGGTGCTGAGTTTTTATCCCGTCGAAGTCCGTCCGGCCCTGCTGGGCGACCTGGCGTCTGCGCTCAAAGCCATCATTTCACAGCGATTGCTGCGCACGACCACCAACTCGCGGGTTCCGGCGATGGAGGTCATGCTCAACTCCCGCCTGGTGTCCGACCTGATCGAAAAAGGCGACTTCTCCGGTGTGAAGGAAGCGATGAACAACGCCATGGCGGAGGGTTCGCAGACTTTCGAGCAGGACATCGCCCGCCTGATCGTCGAGGGCAAGATTGATCGCAAGGAAGGTATCGCCCACGCCGACTCCCCCACCAACCTGATGTGGCGTCTGCAAAACGATTTCGCCCAGCAGAAAGCGGCACAGGCGGCGGCACCGGAAGAGCCCAGCGATCAGGCATCTTTCACCGAGATCACTCTCGACGTCCACCACTGACGGGCTCAGCATGACACCCACCGTTCGGCTGGCCGAACAATTGATATCCCGCGCCTCGGTAACACCTGCGGACAAGGGCTGCATGGACATCCTCGTCGATCGGCTGAAACCGCTGGGTTTTCAATGCGAAATCATTGACAGTGGTCCTGAGGATTTCCGGGTTCGCAACCTCTGGGCCTTGCGCATCCCGGAAGGTGCCAGCGAGCGGGACACGCCGACACTGGTTTTTGCCGGCCACACGGACGTCGTCCCCACCGGTCCGGTTGACCAATGGACCAGCCCACCGTTTGTGCCCACGCATCGTGACGGCAGGCTGTGGGGCCGCGGCGCCAGCGACATGAAAACCTCGCTGGCGGCGATGGTGGTGGCCACCGAACAATTTCTTGCCGATTCTCCGAAGGCGCCGCTGGGGCTGGCCTTCCTGCTGACCAGTGATGAAGAAGGGCCGGCACGCGACGGCACCGTGATCGTCTGCGACCGCTTGCGCGCGCGGGGTCAGCGGCTCGACTGGTGCATCGTCGGCGAACCCACCTCGGTGGAGCGCACCGGCGACATGATCAAGAACGGGCGACGCGGCACCATGAGCGGCCGTCTCACGGTCAAGGGCATACAGGGCCACATCGCCTACCCGCACCTGGCCGACAACCCCATTCACCGGCTCGCACCGGCGCTGGCCGAACTGGTCGCTGTCGAATGGGACCGCGGCAACGATTTCTTCCCGCCCACCACCTGGCAGGTCAGCAACATCCACGGCGGCACCGGTGCCAGCAACGTGATTCCCGGCACCGTGGTGGTGGATTTCAATTTCCGTTTTTCCACGGAATCCACCCCTGAAGGCCTGCAACAGCGCCTGCAGGCCGTGCTGGAGCGGCACGGCCTGACCTTCGATCTGCAGTGGACACTCGGCGGACTGCCGTTTCTCACGCGGCCGGGCACGCTGGTGGCGGCGGTGCAGGCGGCCATCCGTGCCGAAACCGGCGTCGAAACCCAGCTGTCCACCACCGGAGGCACCAGCGACGGCCGCTTCATCGCCCGCATCTGTCCGGAAGTCATCGAGCTCGGCCCGACCAATGCCACCATTCACAAAATCGACGAAAACGTGCCGCTGTCCGACATCGAGCCGCTGACGGCCATCTACCGCCGCGTGCTGGAAAACCTGGACGAGGGGCTGCGCACATGAGCGACACGCCGGGCCCCGCCCAAACTCGTGCGCACACCACGGCCACCGTGCAAGGTCTGATCGAGGCCGCGGCCCGCGATTTCACCGAAGCCGGCATCGCCTTCGGCCACGGTACCACCAACGCCTTCGACGAAGCCGCCTGGCTGGTGCTCTGGGGCCTGGGCCTGCCGCTGGACAGCGCGCTGGAGGGCCCCGATTCGGTCGCCGAAGACCTGGTCGATGACGCCACGCAGGCCCGTGTGGCCGCGCTGGTGACCGCCCGCATCAGCACCCGCAAGCCGGCTGCGTACCTCACGCGCGAAGCCTGGCTGCAAGGCGTGCCGTTCTATGTGGACGAGCGTGCCATCGTGCCGCGCAGCTTCATCGCCGAACTGCTGGCCGACGGCAGCATCGATCCCTGGCTGGGGGAACACACCCGGCAGGTGCTGGACCTGTGCACCGGCAACGGCAGCCTGGCCGTGCTGGCCGCGATGGTCTGGCCGGACGTCCGGGTGGTCGGCGCCGATATCTCCGCCGATGCCCTGGCCGTGGCCCGCATCAATGTCGACCGGCACGCGCTGGCCGACCGCATCACCCTGCTCGAATCGGATGGTCTGGCGGCCGTGCCGGGCCGCTTCGACCTCATCCTCTGCAACCCGCCCTATGTCAACAGCGCCAGCATGGACCACCTGCCGGCGGAGTACCGCGCCGAACCCGCGCTGGCGCTGGCCGGTGGCTGTGACGGCATGAACTTTGTGCGCGCCCTGCTGCGCGAGGCGCCCGCACACATGAGCGACGACGCGGTGCTGGTGCTGGAGATCGGCAACGAGCGCCCCCACTTTGAAAACGCCTTCCCGCACCTCGAAGTCGTCTGGCTGGACACCAGCGCCGGCGACGATCAGGTGCTGCTGGTCACGCGCGAGGCGCTGGCCGGACACCCTCCCGCCCCATGATCATCCTGAAAAATGTAGTCCTTCGCCGCAGCGCGAAGGTGTTGCTCGACGGCGCCTCCACCGTCATCAACCCCGGCGAAAAAGTCGGCCTGGTCGGCCGCAACGGCGCCGGCAAGTCGACGCTGTTCGCACTGCTCAACGGCAGCCTGCACGAGGACGGCGGCGATTTCGACCTCCCGCGTGGCTGGCGTATGGCGCAGGTGGCGCAGAACATGCCCGAAACCGACGACAGCGCCACCGACTTCGTCCTCGGCGGCGACACCCGGCTGACCGAGCTGCGGGCCGCACTGCGGGAGGCTGAAGACTCGGGCGACGGCATGGCCCTGGCCCATGCGTACACCGACCTGGCCGACGCCGGCGAGCACGATGCGGTGCCCCGCGCGCAGGCCCTGATCCTGGGCCTGGGCTTCAAGGTGGGCGAACTCCAGGCCCCGGTGAACAGTTTTTCGGGCGGCTGGCGCATGCGGCTGCAGCTGGCCCGCGCCCTGATGTGCCCGTCCGACCTGCTGCTGCTGGACGAACCCACCAACCACCTGGACCTGGACGCCCTGGTCTGGCTGGAAGGCTGGCTGCAGCGCTATGCCGGCACCATGATCGTCATCAGCCACGACCGCGAATTCCTGGACGCGGTGACGGGCGTGACGCTGCACATCGAAAACGCCCGCCTGACCCGTTACGGCGGCAACTACAGCAAGTTCGAGGAACTGCGCGCCCAGCAGATGGAACTGCAGCAGGCGGCGTTCGCCAAACAGCAGGACAAGATCGCCCACCTGCAGAAGTTCATCGACCGCTTCAAGGCCAAGGCCAGCAAGGCCAAGCAGGCCCAAAGCCGGGTCAAGGCGCTGGAACGCATGGAAAAAGTGGCCCCGCTGCTGGCCGAGGCCGATTTCAGCTTCGAGTTCAAGGAACCGGTCAACCTGCCCAACCCCATGCTGGCGATCACCGACGCCGATTTCGGCTACGTCGGCGAAGACGGCACCAAGACGATCCTGCGCGGCGTGAACCGATCGGTGCTGGCGGGCCAGCGCATCGGCATTCTGGGCGCCAACGGCCAGGGCAAGTCCACCCTGGTCAAGACCATTGCCCGCGAAATGCGCCCGCTGGCCGGCACCGTGACCGAGGGCAAAGGCCTGTCGATCGGCTATTTCGCCCAGCAGGAACTTGACGTGCTGCGCCCCCAGGACAACCCGCTGGAACACATGGTGCGCCTGGCCAGGGAGCTCGGCCCGAACGCCCGCGAATCCGGTCGCGAACAGGACCTGCGCAACTTCCTGGGCAGCTTCAACTTCAGCGGCGACATGGTCAAACAGGCCGTGGGCACCATGAGCGGTGGCGAAAAGGCCCGGCTGGTCCTGGCCATGATGGTCTGGCAGCGCCCCAACCTGCTGCTGCTGGACGAACCCACCAACCACCTGGACCTGGCCACCCGCGAGGCGCTGTCCATCGCCCTCAACGAGTTCGAAGGCACCGTGATGCTGGTCAGCCACGACCGCGCCTTGCTGCGGGCCGTGTGCGACGAGTTCTGGCTGGTCGGCCGTGGCGGTGTCGCGCCGTTCGACGGGGATCTGGACGACTACCAGCAGTACCTGCTGGACGAAGCGCGGCAAACGCGGGAGCGCCTGCGCGCAGCCACCGATCGCGAACCCGCTGCGGAAGCTATAAATATCGTAGCATCAAGCGACCTTTTTCCTTTGGGTATGGTCGAAAAGTCCTCCAAACCGACGGTTTCCGCCCCGGTGGGGGCTGCCGATGCACGCGAACAGCGGCGCCTGGATGCCCAACGCCGCCAGGGACTCGCGCAGCAAAGCCGCCCCCTGCGCAAGCAACTGCTGGCGTGCGAACAGGCCCTGGAACAGCTGAACGCGGAAAAGTCATTGCTGGAGGGGCGACTGAGCTCACCGATACCGCCCCACGAACTCGCACAGGCCGGTCGACGTCTGAAGCTGTTGCAAACCGAATTGGACGAGATCGAGGATAGATGGCTGGAACTGTCTGGCCAGTTGGAGGTACTTGCCGGCAGGGCAGCGGAAGACTGATACGAGGGCCGGGCAAGCGTTCGGCGTCGCTGTAATGGGCCCGCCACAGGGCCGCCAAAAATTCCCTGCGCGAGCGCGGTTACCGGCTGGCGTTCATTGGCTTGTCAACCCTGCACGGTACAGTGCGTTGTGTTTCCACCCTTTGCAAGGAGCTTGCCATGATGTCGATTCTGGGTTCACTGTTCATTGGCCTGATCGTCGGTTTCGTCGCCCGGGCGCTGAAACCGGGTGATGACAAACTGGGCCTGATCATGACCGCATTGCTCGGGGTGGGGGGATCCTTCGTCGCCGGTTACGGCGGCGCTGCCCTGGGCCTGTACGCGCCCGGGTCGGCTCCAGGCTTCATTGCTTCTGTGATCGGCGCCATCGTGCTTCTGTACGCCTACGCCTTCGTCAAAAGCAAATCGTCAAGCTGATGGCACGGCCACCGTCTTCCCTGGAACTGGCGGCCGGCAACCCGGCCCTTGAACAAGCGGTTCGGCGCAGCCGCGCCCTTTTGCATCGGCGGGCCTTGGTTGCGGGTGTGGCAAGCACCGTGCCGATACCGGGCGTTGACTGGGCGGTGGACGCCGCGTTGCTGTCACGCCTGATCCCCCGGATCAGCGGAGAATTCGGCCTGCTACCGGATCAGATCGACCGCTTGACGCCGGGACAGCGAGAGCGCATCCAGAAGGCGGTCGGTATGGTCGGAACCATCCTGATCGGCAAACTCATCACCCGCGATCTGATCCTTCGCGCCGCGCAGGCAGTTGGTGTACGGCTGACAGCGAAGCAGGCTGCGCGGTATGTGCCGCTGGCCGGACAGGCAGCTGCTGCGGTCATGGGCTATACCGCCATTCGATACCTCGGCGAGCAACATATCCGTGACTGCGTCCGCGTTGCCGTCGCAGCGCAGTTGCGAATTCCGTCCGCTGCACAAACCGAAATGGTCGAACGGGTTGACTTCCCTCACCCCGGCTGACGCCCCGAAATCATGGCCTAGGTCGTCCGTCCCGGATGGCGGGCACGTGGGCATGATCGGGTACAGTTACATCGGCAGGGCGGCGTCGCTGCCGCCTTTCGCCCAACCAAGGAGAGCCCATGTTTCCCGAATATCGCGACCTCATCAGCCGACTCAAGACCACGGACCACCATTTCCAGCATCTGTTTGACAAGCACAACGATCTGGACCAGAAAATCAAGAACATGGAAAACCATATCCTCCCGGGAACCCACGAGGAGATTGAAACCCTCAAGAAGGAAAAGCTGCACCTGAAGGACCAGTTGTACGTGATCCTTCGCAAAGCCGCAGCAGCCTGATCCGAAAGCATGTCTGAATCGACGCGCCTCCGGGGCGCGTCAGTTTTTTGGGGCCCGGAAAACAGAAAAGCCCGCAAACCGAAAGTTTGCGGGCCTTGATGTTCTGGTAGGACGTGCAGGATTCGAACCTGCGACCAACGGATTAAAAGTCCGCTGCTCTACCAACTGAGCTAACGTCCCACACGATCCGCACTCACACTGTGAATGCATCGCGACAAGCCCTAGATTATAGCGTGTTTTTCACGCTTTTCCTGGTCGGCAAGGTAATTGATCGCCCAATTGGCCGCACACAAACCGAACGTTGCGGTCACCGTCACCAGCGACCCGTATCCGTGACAGTTGAGGCTCCCATCCCCCGCCGCATCACAGGATTGCGATGGGCCGATCACCGGTTCGCGGCTGAAAACACACACCAGCCTCATCCGGCCCGTACCTCGCGGCGCCGCGTGGTGTTTGCGCAATCGGTATCGAACCTGAGCGAGCAAGGGGTCGTGGGTCACTGCCGCAAGATCGTCAAGTTCAACCGCCTGCGCAGATCGCTTGCCACCCGCAGCACCGACCAAAACAAGCGCTCGGCCTGTGCGCCGTGCCCACGCCGCCAGAGCTGTTTTTACACGCACCTCGTCGCAGGCGTCGATCACCACGTCGACCCCATCCGGGCAGAGGGTCTCCCAGTTCTCTGGCGTAACGAAGTCGTCTATGGCGTCGACGCGACAGGCCGGATGAATCTCGGCAATCCGGGCGCGCATGGCTTCCACTTTGGCTTGCCCGATCGTGCTGTCGAGCGCATGCACCTGACGATTGATGTTGGATTCGGCAACATGGTCCAGGTCCACCAGACTGATACGGCACATACCGGTTCGGGCCAGAGCTTCTGCAGCCCATGAACCAACCCCCCCGATCCCCACCACCAGAACATGCCCCTGGCGCACCCGATTTGCCGCCTGCCCGCCCACGAGGCGATCAAGCCCGCCGAACCGGCGCTGCAAATCCGCAGTCGGCGCAGCCGATGATTTCTTCGACCCGTCCGCTTCCGGCGGCACCATCAGAGGGTGCGTTCCAGGCGCCACATCTGATAGCGAAATGCGGCAACGGCGCCAGCCGCAATGCCAAGCACCGCCACCATACTCGTGATGCTCAAAGTGGACATTCCGCTGAGCCCCTGACCGACCGTGCAGCCCATGGCGGTCACCCCCCCGATCCCCATGAGCGTGGCGCCAACCAGGTGATTGGCGAGATCTTCCGTGCTCGCAAAACCCTCCCAGCGGAAGGAGCGGCTGAGCAAGGCCCACAATGCCGAGCCCGCCACGACACCGAAGACCGAAACCACCGCCAGGGTCAGCACCTTGCTTTTGTCACTGAAAAAGACAAACCAGTCCAGCGTGTAGGCCATCGGTGCAGTGAAGGTCAGTGCTTCCATTCGGCCGGTCGTAGTCCCCAGAAAAGCCTCCTGAAGCGTTTCCGGATGTTCGGCAACATAGCCAAGCCGGCCACTCACCCACCACATCGCCACCACCACCGCGCCAATTCCGAAGCCGGCAAGCAGGTTGTCTGCCTTGCGAAAATCCCTGCCGGCCAGGGCCCAAACGATCAGAGCACCACCGATCAGACCGGCCAGAACAAGGCCGGCAATCCGCGCGTCCAGCCCGAGCACCGAGGCCACCATTCCCGGCAATTGGGTGCCTGACTTGATTTCCACCGCGACTCGATCGACCGTTGCGACACGCAACACGGCGGTGATTCCTTTCAGGGTCGCGAACGCTGCAAACCCCATGACAAAAAACACCACCAGGGCTTTCAGGTTGCCGCCACCGATCCGGACGAGGGTCTTGCTTCCGCAGCCGGAGGCGAGAACCATGCCGAACCCGAAGAATGCGCCACCCACCAATGCCGACAACCAGATCCACCGGGTACCCGCATAAATGCTCTTGCCGGGATCGATCCAACCCAGCCAGACCATGGAGGCAAAGCCGATCATGCCGACGCCAACGGCCATCGCCCATTGCCGCAGGCGGTTCCAGTCGCCCATGTTGACGACATCACTGATCGCTCCCATGGTGCAAAAATGGGTTTTCTGGGCAATCACGCCAAACAGGGCGGAAACAATGAATACAGCCCAGAGCACCTGCTGGCTGAGCGCGGAAAGTTCGTTCGCTTGCATCAAGCGATTTTAAGTCCTTGCCCGAAGGCCGCTATTTCACCGCAGCTTGGGCAAGCGTTCCCGCGCGGCCGTGGCCGCTTCGCTTTTCGGGTGCAGTCGCACCAGGTCTTCCAGGGTCTTGCGCGCCCCACGGATGTCCTTGAGTTCGATCTGGCAGTTGGCCACGGACAGGAGGGCATCGGGAACGCGCGGATGATCACCGGCATCCGCCAACATGGCGCGAAAACTCGCCAACGCGTCCTTGAAGTCTTTCTGGGCGTACTGGGCGTTGCCCAGCCAGAAATGCACTGACGGCTGGTACGCGCTGGCGGGATGCCGGCGCAGGAAGTTCTGCAGTCCCGACTGGGCCGCGGCGAAGTCACCGGCACGGAACGCGGCAAATGCGGCATCGAAGTCGCGTTTTTCCGCCGCACTGACCAGGAGTTCGCGACCGTCGGCCTGAACCTTCAGCGGCTCCAGCGAGCGCAGCCGTTCGTCAATCACCTTGAGCCGGTCGTCCAGCGATCGCATCCGCTCGTCGACCGCCTGGACCCGCTGGACCGCGCCTTGGGCGCCGTCTCGTTCACGTCGCTGCCCTTCGGCAATCTCGCGCGCCAGTTGTTCATTGGCGCCCCGCTGACGGGCCAGATCGGCCTTCAGCGCCTCTATCTGATTCTGCAGGTCCAGCAGACTGCGTCGGAGCACTGCATTTTCGTCGGCCAGTCGCGTGTCGGCCGATTCGGCTTGTCCGCGGTTGGCCTCAACCCGGGCACGGAGATCCAGGATTGCCTTGCGCGCTTCGTCGTCAGAAAAAAGCGCCGCAGCAGTCCCGGGCCACAGCAGACAACCCGCCGCCAAAATCGGCAGGACAGGACGCAGCACCGCGTGGAAACCAGACAGCTCCCTCATCAGCGCACCACAATCACCGCACGCCGGTTGCGGGCGTGCGCAGCCTCATCCTGACCGGCCTGGGCGGGCTTTTCCTTGCCGAAGCTGATTGCCTCGACACGGGCCGATTCCACACCCAGGATGCCCAGTGCCCGCTGCACCGCTTCGGCCCGCTTTTGACCCAGCGCGACGTTGTACTCCCGACCGCCCCGTTCGTCCGTATGCCCTTCGACCACGGCCCGCTTGCCAGGATTTGCGCGCAGATAACGCGCATGGGCATCCACCACAAGCTGAAACTCGGGCTTGATGACAAAACTGTCGTAGTCGAAAAACACCAGGTTGGCACCGACCGGCGAGGCTGGCTCGGTCGGGCTCGGTGTCACGGTCACCGGGGCAACCTGGGTGCCCTGGCTCGTGCTCGGCGGCGTCGGCGACGTGCGACCGGCCTCCGCGCCGGAAGACGGTTGCCCTGACGGGACACCCGTCACCGCCGTTCCGGTGCGGTCTTCGACCGGGGCGCCCTCGTCGAGCTTGACACCCGTTCCGCAGGCGGTCAGCAACAGCGCAAAGGCCAGACCCGCGAGATGCGTGCGATGGTTTCGAACAGTCATCAATGTTTCTCCCTCGATACAGGTGTTCGTGGTTATCCGGGTTCAGGCGTTTGGAAACGGCCCCCAGGCCGGCTCGCGAATGTCACCCGCCTGTCCAGCCAACCGCGTCTTGATACGCCCATCCACCGTCGTTGTCATCAACGCCTCCCGTCCCTGAACCTGCGTGGCGTACATGATGAGCCGGCTGTTGGGGGCAAAACTGGGACTTTCGTCGTGCTGCGTGTCGGTCAGCGCCGTGACTGTCCCCGAGGACAGCTCCATCAGCTGTAGTCGAAAGGCGCTCGCGCTGCGACTGACAAAGGCCATGAAGCGGCCATCCGGACTCAACGCCGGCGATATGTTGTACGTTCCGTCAAAGCTCACCCGCTCCGCCGTCCCCCCGCGTACGGCAATGCGGTAGATCTGGGGCGAACCGCCTCGGTCGCTGACGAAATAGACCCACCGCCCGTCCGGCGAAAAACAGGGTTCGGTATCAATCGACGAACTGGTTTCCAGCCGGCGCGGTTCGCCACCCGTCGCATCCATGAGAAACAATTGCGATCCGCCGTCACGGCTGAGGGTGAGGGCCACCGTCGCGCCGTTCGGCGCCCAGGCAGGCGCGCTGTTGGACCCGCGGAAATTGGCCAGCAGACGCCGACGACCGGTTGCCACATCATGAATGAAGACCACCGGCTTGCGCGATTCGAAAGAAACGTAAGCCAGCGACTGCCCGTTGGGTGACCAGGTCGGGGAAATGATCGGCTCGGGACTGACAAGCGCCGAACGAGGGCTTTCCCCATCCGAATCAGCCACCCACACGGTGTGGCGCCCCCCCACACGGGTCACATAGGCGATCCGCGATGAGAAAACGCCCCGTTCGCCCGTCAGCTTTTCATAGACGAAATCGGCCACCCGATGCGCGACCAGCCGCAATTCGCCCGCGTCAACCGCGTAACTCTGGCCGCCAAGGTCCTGGCCCCGGACAAGGTCCCACAAGCGAAACCGGACATCCATGCGGCCATCGGCCAGGCGATTGATGCTTCCCGTGACCAGAGAGTCCGCGCCACGCTGACGCCACGCGGCCAGGTCAGGGCGGCTGAGTTCGTCCAGCGGTGGCGCACCGGCGGTATCCGCCAGCCGAAACTGGCCGCTGCGTTCCAGGTCGGCGGCAACGATGGCGCTGACAGAGGGCAGCCCGGCCGTCTCGCCTCGCAATGGCGCCACGGCCAAAGGAAGTTGCGTCAGTCCCACACCGGTTACTTCGACCCGAAACTGGGCCAGGGCCGGCACAACCGGCCATGCCGCCATGGCGGCCAAGGCATGCCGCCGGGAAAGGAAAAAGCGGGACTGCTGCAACTGAAAGGAAAGATCCATGCCCGAAATGCTATGCGGCTGATTCAAACGGAAGCGCAGTATCGCACGGCCGCCGCTGCCTTTCGGGCCGGTGCGCCGCCTTTACCGGCCCAACCGTGGGGCCGCCCGTAGAATCCTCCGCCACCATGTCCGACCACGCTGCATCCGAGACCACACCGCCCGCGCCTGCGCGATTGGTCGATCGGCTTCGGGCCTTGCTTCCGTGGTTTTCCAGGCCGCGAAGCCTCTGGGCGCTGGTTTTGCTCACGGCATTGGTCGGCGCTGCAACGGAACCCCTGATACCCGCCCTGCTCCAGCCGCTGCTGGATCGTGGCTTCAGTGCCGGAGCCTTGCCGCTGTGGCAGATACCGGCCGCGCTGATCGGGCTCTTTGCCATCCGGGGCCTGGCGCAGTTCGTTTCCCAGGTGGGTCTGGCCCGAATCGCCAACGACGGCATGCTGGACCTGCGCAAGGCCCTGTTTGACCGTTTGCTGCAGGCCGAGCCGGGCCTGTTCAGCCGCCAGTCCGCCAGCGCCTTGTCCAACACCGTGGTCTACGAAGTGCAGACCGGGGCGCTGCTGCTGGTCCAGGCGCTGCTGGCCGTTTTTCGCGACGGCTTCACCTTGCTCGCGCTGCTCGCGTACCTGCTGTTTCTGAACTGGAAGCTGACGCTGATCGTCGGTGTGACGGTTCCGGGGGTGGCCTGGATCATGAAGGTGTTTTCCCGGCGTCTGTACCACCTCACCCGTGACAGCCAGGCAGCGACCGATGAACTGGCGTACGTTGTGGAAGAGAACGTCCTGGCGCACCGCGTGGTTCGCCTGCACGGCGCGCAAACCGGGCAGGCCGGCCGGTTCGGGCAGTTGAGCCAGCAGTTGCGGCGGCTGGCGGTGCGCGCGACCATGGCCTCGGCCGCCACGACCCCACTGACCCAGTTGCTCGCGGCGGTCGCGCTGTCTGCGGTGATAGCCATCGCGTTGTGGCAGAGCCAGTCCGGTGGTCACGATGCGGTGACGGTTGGCGGGTTTGTCGCCTTCATCACTGCCATGCTGATGCTGATCGCGCCGATCCGGCGCCTGGCCGATGTCGCCGGCCCCATCACCCGTGGCGTTGCTGCCCTCGAACGTGGTCTGCGCCTGCTCGACGAGGTGCCGGTCGAAACGCCGGGCAGCCGCCCACTCGGCCGGTGCCGAGGGGAAATCGAGTGGCAGAAGGCGCAGTTGCGCTTTGCCGACGGCGTTTGCGCGCTTGACCAAGTCGATCTGCAGGTCGGGGCCGGGGAAGTGATCGCTTTTGTCGGGCCCTCCGGCGCCGGAAAGACGACCCTGGTCAACCTGTTGCCCCGTTTTGTTGCCGCCAGCGCCGGCAGGATACTGCTTGATGGTGTGGACATCCGGGACTACCGCCTGACCGATCTGCGCCGCCAGTTAGCCATGGTCAGCCAGGATGTCGTGATGCTCAACGACACGCTGGCCGCCAATGTGGCCCTGGGAGAAATCCCCGACCGGGAGCGCATCACCCGGTGCCTGCGGGCCGCCCATCTGGCCGACCATGTGGACGGACTGCCGCAGGGCATGGACACCCGACTCGGTCACAACGCGGCCCAGTTGTCCGGCGGACAGCGTCAGCGCCTGGCCATTGCGCGCGCCCTCTACAAGGACGCCCCCATCCTGATTCTTGACGAAGCCACGTCAGCCCTCGACGGGGAATCGGAACGGGCCGTGCAAGCCGCCTTGGCCCACCTGATGCAGGGACGCACAACCCTTATCGTCGCGCACCGTCTGTCCACAATTGAACATGCCGACCGCGTGGTGGTGATGAACCGCGGCCGGGTGGTCGAACAGGGCACCCATGCCGCACTGCTGGAGCAAGGTGGCTTGTACGCACGACTGCACCGGGCGGCTGACCCCAGCGGCGCACTGCCCGACACCGCCTGACGGCCTGCCGGCCACTGCTCACAGGAGCACGATGTCGTATTGTTCAGGCCCGAGCGCAGCCTCGGTCTGCAGGGAGATCGGTTTGCCGATGAAATCCGACAGGCCCGCAAGGTGCTGGTTTTCCTCGTCCAGCAGCAGTTCGATCACCGCCGGTGCGGCCACCACCCGGAATTCGCGCGGATTGAACTGCCGCGCTTCCCGCAGGATCTCGCGCAGGATGTCATAGGCCACCGTGCGCGCGGTGCGCACCACGCCACGGCCATCGCAGGCCGGACAGGGCTGACACAGCAGATGGGCCAGCGATTCGCGGGTGCGCTTGCGGGTCATCTCGACCAGCCCCAGCTGCGAGAAACTGCCCGACGAGGTCTTGACCCGGTCGCGCGCGAGCTGGCGGCGCAACTCCGCCAGAACCGCCTCCTGGTGGTCTTCGCGTGACATGTCGATGAAATCCACAATGACGATACCGCCCAGATTGCGCAGTCGCAGCTGGCGGGCAATGGCCTGGGCCGCTTCAAGATTGGTCTTGAAGATGGTGTCGTCGAAATTGCGGGCACCCACAAAACCGCCGGTATTGACGTCGATGGTGGTGAGTGCCTCGGTCTGATCCACGATCAGGTATCCACCGGACTTCAGTTCGACCCGCCGGCCCAGCGCGCGAAGAATCTCGTCATCGATGCCATAAAGGTCAAAAATGGGACGCTCGCCCTTGTAGTGCTGAAGACGTGCGGCGGCAGCCGGCATGAACTCCCGGCCGAACGTCATCAGACGATGGAACTGTTCGTTCGAATCGATCCGAATTGCCTGGGTCCCTTCGCCAACCAGATCGCGCAAAACCCGCTGCAGCAGATCCAGATCCTGATGCAGGAGGGATGCCGGCGGCAGTTTGCCTGCGCGCTCGCGCGTCCGGGCCCAGGCCTTGCGCAAATAGGCGATGTCGTCGGCCAGTTCTGCATCGGTGGCATCTTCGGCGTTGGTACGCAGGATGAAGCCCCCGCCTGCGCTACCGGCAAGCGCCTGCACCCGCGAGCGCAGACTGTCGCGCTGGTCGGGCGCGATCTTCTGCGAAACGCCGATATGGTCGTCCTGGGGCAGAAACACCAGCATTCGGCCGGCAATGCTGATCTGGGTGGAAAGCCGTGCGCCTTTGGTGCCGATCGGGTCCTTGATGACCTGCACCATGATCGCCTGACCCTCGAATATCTGCTTTTCGATGGGCTTGGGCACTTGCCCATTGCCATTCGCCTGTCGCAACTGTGCCGGAGTTTCCCCGCCCTCCTGGCGTTGCCAGACGTCCGCGACATGCAGGAACGCCGCGCGGTCCAACCCGATGTCGATGAATGCCGACTGCATGCCGGGCAGCACCCGCGCAACCTTGCCCAGGTAGACATTGCCGACCAGACCACGCTCCAGCGTCCGTTCGACATGGATTTCCTGCACGGCGCCGTTTTCCACCACGGCCACGCGGGTTTCCTGGGGCGCCCAGTTGATGAGGATGTCCTGCTGCATGCCCGCCATTGTCATCGCTTTGGGCCGGCACGGCCGGTTCCGGCCTGTGGGGCCCTGCCGACGGGCGCCCGCAACGCCGCCAGCAACTCTGCCGTCTCATACAGCGGCAAGCCCATGATGCCGGTGTAGCTGCCGCTGATGCGCCGCACAAAGGTGGCCGCCAGTCCCTGAATGCCATAACCGCCCGCTTTGCCGAACGGCTCAGCCGATGCCACATAGGCGTCGATGCGCCTGGCATCGAGCGGCGCAAACCAGACCGTCGAGATGGACAGGCGGCTTTCGCGGCGCGGTCCGAGCTGTGCCGCCACCGCGGTCAGGACCCGGTGCGACCTCCCGGCCAGGGCCTGCAGCATGGTGCGGGCGGCCTCGGGGCTGTCGGGTTTGCCCAGAATCTGGCGCCCCAACGCCACCGTGGTGTCGGCGCACAGCACCGGCGCGTCCGGCAGGCCCAGGCGGTCGCGGCGGGCCACCGCCGCGTCAAGTTTCAGCCCGGTGACCCGTTGAACATAGCGGGCCGGAGCCTCCCCGGGTCGCGCCGCCTCCAGGGACTCCAGCGCGGCCTCCTCGGCCGCATCGGAGGGCAAGAGCAAACACCAGGGAACGCCGATCTGGTCCAGCAGTTGCCGCCGGCGCGGGCTCTGGGAAGCCAGGTAAATGCCACCGCCTGCTTCCGGGAACGGGGTCATGGCAACGCAGCTTTCATTCACGATGGTAGGGATGATGGGCGTTGACGGACCAGGCGCGGTAGAGCTGCTCGACCAGCAGAACCCGGGCCAGCGCATGGGGCAAGGTCAGATCGGACAAGCGGATGCGTTCGTGCGCGGCGGCGCGAAAGTCGGGCTCCAGGCCGTCCGGGCCGCCAATCACCAGGGCAACGTCATCGCCACCGCCCTGCCAGTCGCGCAGGCGCCTGGCCAGTGCCAGCGTGGTCAGGGTCTCGCCGCGTTCGTCCAGCACCACCACCCGCATGCCCCGCGCGATTTGCGATTCGATGCGCTGGCGCTCGGCGGCCAGCAACGTCTCCAGGGTGCGCGAGGCCCGCGGCTCGGTCTTCACCGCCCGCAATTCGACCCGCAACTCGGGCGGAAACCGCTTGGCGTAGTCATCCCATGCGGACTGGGCCCAGTCGGGGATACGCTGACCGACGGCCACAATCAGCAGCTTCATGGCCGTGCCGGGCGGTCAGGACTTCGGCGCGGTGCGGCTGGCCGATTTGCGTGCGGGCGCCTTTCGGCCGGCAGCGGGCGCTGCTTTGGCACCGGTGGCCGATTCGGCTCCTGGGGCCGATTTGGCGGCCGCAGGCGTTTTCCGGGTTGCGGCGGATGCTTTTTTGGCGGGCGCGGCGCCGACTTTCGGGGCGGTCGATGCGGCGGTGCGTGGTGCGGCGGTCTTCTTCGCCGCAACCCGGGCGGGCGTCGCTGCCGGCTTCTTCGAAGCCGGTGCCGTAGCTACCTTTTTTGCAGCAGAAGATGACCTTTTTGCGCTGGGTATCGCCTGTTTTTCTTCCGATTCGGCCCGCGTCACGGCTTTTGCGCGGCCGGCAGTCGCGCGAGGAGCCGGTTTGGTGTCCGGCTTTGCGGCGGCAGCGACCTGGACGCGGCTCGCGGGGCCTTTGAGATGCACGGGCTTGTCACCCCAGATCTCCTCCAGGTTGTAGTACTGGCGGATCGCCGGCTGCATGATGTGAACCACGACCTGGCCGCAGTCGACGATGATCCACTCCCCGTTCTCCTCGCCCTCGACGCGGGGTTTGGGGAAACCGGCTTCCCGCACCGCATCGCGCACACTCGCTGCCAAAGCCTTGGTCTGCCGATTGGACGTCCCCGAGGCCACCACCACCCGCTCGAACAGCGCCGACAGGTGTTCGGTGTTGAACACCACAATATTCTGGGCCTTGACATCTTCCAGGCCATCGACGACGGCCCGCTGGAGTTTCTGGGTGTTTTTCTTGGCGGTGGAATCAGTCATCAGCGTGGTGGTAGAGGTGGTTGGTTTCAATATAACGTGCAACGGACGGAAGGACCAGATCGTCAATACCCTCGCCCGCGGCCACTCGGTGGCGGATGGTGGTGGCGCTGAGCGGCTGGAGTGGCCACTGCAGCCGTACCAGTTCCCCCTGGCGGGCCAAAACCGCGAATTCGGCCTCTTTTTCGGCAGTACCCAGCGTATTCTGGTCTCTCTCAGCTATCACGAGTGTAGCAATTTGCAAAATCTCGGCCCAGCCCCGCCAATGACGAAAGGCAACCGCCTGGTCCTCACCGATCAAAAGGAACCAGTGCACGCCGGGTTCCTCGGCCTGCAATTCGCGCAGGGTGTCCACGGTATAGCTGGCGCCGGTGCGGCGGGTCTCGCGGTCGTCGACCTGTGCGCCGGGCACCGAGGCAAACGCCAGTTGCGCCATCGCAACACGGTGCGCTGCGGCGCTGGTCCGGGCCGGGCGGTGCCAGGCCTGCCCGGTGGGTATCACCCGCAGCGCGTCCAGCGCCAGGCGGTGTATCGCCGCGCGTGCCAGCGCCTCGTGCGCCCGGTGGGGCGGGTCGAACGCGCCGCCGAACACGCCGATCCGCAGCGGCTGCCGACGCGTCAAATCCAATCCTTGCGCACCAGAAAGCGCTCCCGCAGCGCCGCTTCGGGCGAACCGGCGCCGTCGGTGCGCTGGTAGGACCAACTCACCAGCGGCGGCATCGACAACAGGATGGACTCGGTGCGCCCCCCGGACTGCAATCCGAAATGGGTTCCCCGGTCCCAGACCAGG
The DNA here is from genome assembly GCF_057219955.1 of Curvibacter sp. T50. Lineage (NCBI taxonomy): Bacteria > Pseudomonadati > Pseudomonadota > Betaproteobacteria > Burkholderiales > Comamonadaceae > Curvibacter > Curvibacter sp. T50. The sequence continues at coordinate 510,678 of NZ_JBXVVU010000001.1, read as the reverse complement.
TTGAACTCCACATAGCGACCGCGGCGGTACAGCTGGAAATCGCGTTCGCGCTCGCCATACGGCGTGTCACGCCGGCGTGCGACGATGGGTTCATAGGCCACCAGGAATGCATCACCCACGGCGCGGATCATGGCAAAGCCGTTGTCAAAGCCGCCTTCGGAAAAATCGTCAAAAAACACGCCGCCCACACCGCGCTGCTCGCCGCGGTGCTTGAGGCAGAAATATTCGTCACACCAGGTCTTGAAACGCGGATATTTGTCAGCGCCGAACGGCGCCAGCGCATCCCGGCAGACGGTATGGAAATGCACCGCGTCGTCGTCGAAGCCGTAATACGGCGTCAGGTCCATGCCGCCGCCGAACCATGCAACGGGCGCCTGCCCGGGCGCCGCGGCGCTGATCATGCGCACATTCATGTGCACGGTCGGCACATAGGGATTGCGGGGGTGGAACACCAGCGAAACGCCCATGGCTTCGAACGGTGCGCCGGCCAGCTCGGGGCGATGCTGGGTCGCCGACGGCGGCAGGCGCGGGCCGCTGACGTGCGAGAACCCGCAGCCGGCCCGCTCGAACACCGCGCCCCCTTCCACAATGGCAGTGCGTCCCCAGCCCTGCAGCGGCTCGCCCGGCGCTTTGCGCCACTCATCGACAAGAAAGGCGGCGCCGTCCATGGCCGTGACCGAGTCGGTGATCCGGCGCTGCAGGCTCTGCAAATAGGGGCTGACGGCAGCCATATCGGGTGGGTTCATGGTCGGATGGGGTGGGATGCCGCAATGCACAGCGGCCGGCCAGCGCCTGCCCGTGCGGGTTGGACTGTCATGGGCGCAGCGCGCGATGGCCGATATCGCGCCGCATCTGCATGCCTTCGAAACGGATGCCGCGCGCCACCTCGTAGGCACGCTGCTGGGCCAGCTTGACCGAATCGGCCAGCGCGGTCACACACAGCACCCGACCGCCGGACGTCAGCACCTCGCCGTCGTGCTCGACGGTACCGGCGTGGAAAACCATGGCGTCGTCGGCTTCGGGTGGCAGACCGGTAATGGCGTCACCTTTGCGAGGGTTGAGCGGATAACCGGCGGCCGCCATCACCACCCCCAGCGCCGGGCGCCGGTCCCACACCAGTTCCACCGTGTCGAGCTGGCCACAGGTCGCCGCCATCATCACGTCGAACAGGTCTGTCTTGAGCCGCATCAGGATGGGCTGGGTTTCCGGGTCGCCCATGCGGCAGTTGAACTCCAGCGTCTTCGGGTGGCCGGTGGCGTCGATCATCAGGCCGGCATACAGGAAGCCGGTGAACGGGACACCGTCTTTTTCCATGCCGCGGATGGTCGGCAGGATGATCTCGCGCATGGCGCGGGCATGCACGTCGGCCGTCACCACCGGGGCGGGCGAATAGGCACCCATGCCGCCGGTGTTCGGCCCTTCATCGCCATCGAGCAAGCGCTTGTGGTCCTGGCTGGTGGCCATGGCCTCGACGTTCTTGCCGTCGCACATCACGATGAAGCTGGCCTCCTCGCCCTGCAGGAAGTCCTCGATGACCACCCGCGCACCTCCGGCGTTGTGGCTCACGCCCAGCGGGTTGTCCAGCAGCATGAAATCGATCGCCTCGTGGGCCTCGGCCAAAGTCTGGGCCACCACCACGCCTTTCCCGGCGGCCAGTCCGTCGGCCTTGACCACAATCGGCGCGCCTTTGCGGGCCACGTAGGCATGGGCCTCGGCCGGGTCAGAGAAGGTTTCGTATTCAGCCGTCGGGATGCCATGGCGCTTCATGAACGCCTTGGAAAAGGCCTTGGAACTCTCCAGCTGCGCGGCGGCCTGCGTGGGGCCGAAAATCCGCAATCCGTGGGCACGAAACTCGTCCACCACACCGCCTGCCAGCGGGCCCTCCGGCCCCACCACCGTGAGCCCGACTTTTTCGGCCTGCGCCCATTCACGCAGTGCCCGGATATCGGTCAACGCGAGGTTGACCAGCCGCCGGTCGCGCGCCGTGCCGCCATTGCCCGGGGCCACATAGACTTGCTGCACCTTGGGCGACTGCGCCAGCTTCCAGGCCAGCGCGTGTTCACGGCCGCCACCCCCAATGACCAGAACCTTCATGCCGGCGCCCTTCATTCGGCCAGCTCGGCGTTGTGGAAAACCGCCTGCACATCATCCAGGTCCTCCAGCATGTCCAGCAGTTTTTGCATCCGGGACGCATCCTCGCCGGCCAGTTCGATCGTGTTCTCCGGACGCATCGTCACTTCCGCCATGTCGGCCGCCAGGCCGCTGGCCTCGAGCGCATTCTTGACCGCCTCGAATTCGCCCGGCGCCGTCAGCACCTCGATGGCGCCCTCTTCGTCGGCAATCACATCCTCGGCGCCGGCATCGAGCGCCACTTCCATGACCTTGTCCTCACTGGTACCCGGCGCAAAAACCAGCTGGCCGCAATGCTTGAACTGGAACGCCACCGAACCTTCGGTGCCCATGTTGCCGCCGTACTTGCTGAAGATGTGGCGCACTTCGGCCACCGTACGGACGCGGTTGTCGGTCATGGTGTCGACAATGATGGCCGCGCCACCGATGCCATACCCTTCATAACGGATTTCTTCGTAGTTGACGCCTTCCAGGTTGCCGGTGGCCTTGTCGATGTTGCGCTTGACCGTGTCGGCCGGCATGTTGGCCGCCTTGGCCTTCTCGATGGCCAGGCGCAGGCGCGGATTGGCCGCCGGATCACCACCGCCGGTGCGGGCGGACACCATGATCTCGCGGACCACCCGGGTCCAGATACGCTGGCGCTTTTCGTCCTGTCTGCCCTTGCGGTGCTGAATATTTGCCCATTTGCTGTGGCCGGCCATCACAAACCCTTCTGCATTGATTTAATCTAGTCACCCCGATTTTACTTTTTGCCCCTCCGAAGGGCTCCCGCCATGGCCGAACCCCTGCTGATTGCACGCAACCGCGACACCGAATGCCTCATCCTGCCCGGCCTGGCCAACCGCCACGGGCTGATCACGGGCGCCACCGGAACCGGCAAGACCGTCACCCTGCAGGCGATGGCGGAGCAGTTTTCAGCCATCGGGGTGCCCGTCTTCATGGCCGACATCAAGGGCGACCTCACCGGCATCAGCCAGGCGGGCCATGTGGGCGAAAAAATGGCCAAGGTGCTGGCCGAACGCGGGCTGCCGACCCCGCCATCCCGCGCCTGCCCGGCAACGGTGTGGGATGTGTTCGGCGAACAGGGCCACCCCGTGCGCACCACGATCAGCGACATGGGGCCCTTGCTGCTGGCCCGCATGCTCAATCTGAACGAAACCCAGACCGGTGTGCTCAACCTGGTGTTCAAGATTGCCGACGACAACGGCATGCTGCTGCTGGACCTCAAGGACCTGCGGGCCATGCTGCAACATGTGGGCGAAAACGCCAAACAGTTCACCACCCAGTACGGCAACATCAGCGCCGCCAGCGTGGGCGCCATACAGCGCGGCCTGCTGCAGATCGAACAGCAAGGCGGCGACCGCTTCTTCGGCGAGCCCATGCTGGACATCAACGACTTCATGCAGACCGTCGACGGCCGGGGCATGATCAACATCCTGGCGGCCGACAAACTGCTCAACTCGCCGCGCCTGTACGCCACCTTCCTGCTGTGGATGTTGTCGGAGCTGTTTGAGCTGCTGCCCGAAATCGGCGATCCGGAAAAACCCAAACTGGTGTTTTTCTTCGACGAAGCCCACCTGTTGTTCAACGAAGCGCCCAAAGTCCTGGTCGAGCGCATCGAACTGGTGGTCCGCCTGGTGCGTTCGAAAGGCGTGGGCGTCTATTTCGTCACACAGAACCCGCTGGACATCCCCGACAGCGTCCTGGGCCAGCTGGGTCACCGGGTCCAGCACGCCCTGCGCGCCTTCACCCCGCGCGACCAGAAGGCTGTTCGCGCCACGGCCGAGACCATGCGGCCCCGCGCCGGGCTGGACATTGAAGCCGCCATCACGGAGCTGGCCGTCGGTGAGGCCCTGGTCAGTTTCCTTGATGCCAAGGGTCGCCCCACGGAAACCGCCCGGGTCTACGTCCTGCCGCCCGGAAGCCAGATCGGGCCCATCGCCGCCGAGCAACGCAAGGCCCTGCTGGAGGGCTCCCTCGTGGCCGGCGTCTACGAAAAACTGGTCGACCGGGAAAGCGCCTATGAAATGCTGCGCCAGCACGCCGCCGGCGCGCCGGCCGCGGCGGGCGGGGCCACCGGGGACACCGCAGGCGCTACCGCCGGTGGCGGCGAGGGGCTGGGTGGCAAACTCAATGACGTGCTGTTCGGTCGCACCGGCCCGCGGGGCGCCCAGCACGATGGCCTGGTCCAGACCATGGCCAAATCGGCGGTACGCACCATGGGCACAACCCTGGGGCGCGAGATCCTGCGCGGCGTGCTGGGCAGCCTTCTGGGCGGACGGCGGCGCTGAGGCCAGGTCCCGACCTCACGACACGATCATGGCTGACGTCCACACCGTCCGGCACCCGCTGGTCCACCACAAGCTGGCGCGCCTGCGCGACCGGGCGACGCCGCCGGACCAGTTCCGCCGTCTGGTGCATGAACTGGGGTTGCTGCTGGCCGTGGAAGCGACCCGCCACCTGCCCACCCGGCCATGTTCCTTTCAGACCCCGCTGGAAACCTGCACGGGTCAGACCCTCGCCGGCGGCGGCCTGGTTCTGGTGCCGGTGCTGCGCGCCGGCCTGGGCCTGCTCGACAGCTTTCTGACGCTGGTCCCCGAGGCCCGGATTGGCCATGTCGGCCTGTACCGGGACCCGCAAAGCCTTGAGGCCATCGACTACTACTGCAAACTGCCCGACGGCCTGGAAGACTGCGACGCCCTGGTGCTGGACCCCATGCTCGCCACCGGTCATTCCGCGGTCGCCGCGCTGCAGCGGGTGCGCGCCGCGCGGCCGCGCACCCTGGGGCTGGTCTGCCTGGTCGGTTGCCCCGAAGGCATAGCGGCGGTCCAGGCGGCGCACCCGGACGTCGCCATCGTGACCGCCGCGGTGGACCGCGGCCTGGACGCCCATGGGTACATCCTGCCCGGGCTGGGTGATGCCGGTGACCGCCAGTTCGGCACCGGCTGATCCATGGCCACACCGCCCTCCTCGCGCCGATGGCAGGCATGGCTCCTGGGCATTCCGGCCACCCTGCTGACGATCGCCTTGCTGGCCGTCGCGGCCGGCCAGGCGGGCGCTTTTGCCGGCAGCCGCCCGTCGGACCTTGGCGCGGTGGGCGGGCTGCTCAGACCGCCATCGCACACGCCCAACAGCGTCAGTAGCCAGGCCAACCGGCATCCGGACCATCCGCAACGCGAACGCGCGCAGATTGCGCCGCTGCGCTATGAAGGCAGCGGGCAGGCCGCGATGCAACGCCTCGCCGCCGTCCTCGCGCGCCAGGACCGCACGGTGGTGGTACGCAACGAGCCGGGCTACCTGCACGCCGAAAGCCAGACGGCGCTCATGCGCTTTACCGATGACCTGGAGTTTCTGCTGGCCGAGACTGAAGGCGTCATTCACTTGCGTTCGGCCAGCCGCATCGGTTACGGGGATCGGGGCGTGAATCGCGCCCGCATCGAAGACATCCGCCGCGCCTTCGACACTTCGGTCGAGCCTAAGGCAGGCGCGCGCCCCCGTCCAGCAACGCCGTAACCAGCCATCGCAGTCCGAAGGCGCCGACCAGCACCGCCGAGCCACGCGTCAACGCCCGGTGACGAGCGCTGTAGGCATTCTGAACCCCCGGCAAGGACAGCACGAGCGCCAGCGCACCGTGCCAGACCCATGAGTTGAGGTAGACCAGCGCCACCGCCGCCGCCGCCATCCGTGCAGGGGGATCGGCCGGCAACGCGGTCGCGAAAACGCTGCCATAAAAGAGCGCAATTTTCGGGTTCAGCACACTGGTAAAGAAGCCCGCGCGAAAGGCAGACAGCGCCGACACCACCCGATCGGGTACCGAAGGCGCCGACCCACCGGACCGCCACAGATTACGCGCCAACACCAGCAGATAAATCCCCCCCGCCACCTGCGCCACCTGCCGCAGCACCGGGTGGGTGCTGAACACCGCCCCGACCCCCGCAACCGCCAGCAGGGCCCACATCAGCGTTCCTGTGGTCATGCCCACAACCGCCGCCAGCGCCGCGCGCCGCGCGCCCCCGGCCGCCAGCTGGCCGATCAGCACAAAATTGAAACCCGGCACGAGCAACACGGCCCAGTGCAGGACGGCGATGGTGAACAACGCGGCGATCATGAACCGCTGGCCGCCCGGCCGGCACGGGGCGCGGAGATCCAGTCCGCCGGCGGCACGCGGGACACGGCGTCACCCGGCAGCGGGCAATCGGCCACCGGGGGATCAAAGCCGACGTTGTTTTTTCCCTGAAACCCATCGGGGCAGGCCATGCGGGCGCCGCTCAGGTTCGCCAGGGCTGGGTTCCGGCGCCCGTCCGCCAGACTGTTATGACAATCCGTCACCGCAACCAGGAAATCCATCCGCGTCACCGGGTCCTTAAGGTCCGTGTATCCCACCACCGGGCACTGCAGCGGCCCGGCGATGCCGCTGACCCGCAACCGCACGGGCGCGGTCATGGACGCCACGGAATCCGCGCGCAGCTCGACCACCGCGCGCGAGAAAGCACTACCCGCCAGCCCATTGCCGGCGCGTATCTGCAGGCCATCGACGACGGTTTCACTGGATCGGGAAGATGGTCGATGAATCAAGGCCAGGTACCGAGGCACGGGAACCTCTGTCTGCAGTAGCCCGCCCAGTGCCTGCGATTGCATCGATTGATCATCCAGATTCTGCTGAAACGCGATACAACTGTGCGACGCGCCCAATGGACTGCGAACTCCGTTGCGTTGATAGTCATAGGTAGGATTGACCACACGCCCATTACCCAGCTGGAAGTCAAATTCCACCGAGTGTGTGATCGACACGGCCCGGCTGCGCCGCACAACCGGATCGATCACCGTGGTGTCCGAACATTGCGACTTGAGACTTCGACCCTGACAATCGACAAAGGTGCAGCCCCGCACCATGGCACGGCCGCTACGCGCCCCGTACACCGACGCCGCCCGGCGGCTGAAGACCGCGATGCCGTCGGCGTCATGGCTGCCGATGCCGGGCACCCGCACATCCTGCACCCACACATCCTCGATCAACACCGAACCAGAAAACCCGCTGACCGCAATGCCTTTGCTGGCACCGCCCACCGGATTGGTCCGCCGGACCGATTCAACCCGGCAGCCAAGAATCTCCACCCGCCGAAAGTCACCGATCACCGCGAGCGCCTGATTCTCGCGGGTCTCACGCTCCGCCCGCTCGAAAAAATTGCGCAGCACCAGCGGGGCCGTGATCGCCACCGAGCCGCCCGCTTCGCCGTTATGACGTACCGTGATCCCCCGCGCAGCCCGGTGTGCCCCGTCAATCGTCAGAGAGCCACCCCGGATGCTGCAATCACAGGCCGCTTCGGTATGGACATACACCACGTCGGCGAACGGCTGTGCCTGCGGATCCACAGCGATCCGCACCGGACCATCGCACACCAGATGCAAGGTGCCCGCGGGCCGCGCGCTGGAGTAGCCAAGCAGCGGGCGGCTGATGCGGTAGTGCCCGCGCAGCACCAGGGGAATACCCCGGGACACCGCCTGCTCGAACGCCGCCCCCAGCGACTGGCTGTCATCGGTCTGCCCGTCCCCCATCGCCCCGAACCGGCGAGCGTCCAACGGGAGTGCGGCTGACTGCGCCCGTGGGCGCGTGCCCACCAGGGCGAGGGCCAATGCCACGAACGCGCGCAGCCCCTGGCGCCGGCGAGGGTCAAGACGCCACAAAGGAATCATCGTCATCAACCACGGGAAGCCTGCGCAGCCTGCGCGGCCCGCAGACCTGACAGGTAGGCGCCGTGGGCGGTGCCGAAATCGGCTTTTGCGGTCGCTTCGCCGGCAAAGAAGACCCGCCCGGCCAGGGGCGCGGCCAGCTGATCGCGCATGGCGGGGCTGGACCCAAGCGCGTGGAACGAATAGCTGCCGCGCGCAAAAGGGTCGGCCGCCCAGCGGGTGATCTGGTAGTCCACCGGCTCGGGAACCGCGTTGCCGAACAGGGTGCGCAACGTCGCCATGGCGCTGGCAACGATGTCGCGGTCGCTCCACGCCTCGATCTCGCGGCCCCGCTCGGCCGCATTGAAGCCCAGGAGCACCGGCCACCCCGTGGCGCGCCGAAGGCTGACCCACTCCGTCCACTGGCCGGGCTGCGCCGACACATGCTCCATCCAGTCCACCTCCGGCGGCCAGAAGACCCGCCCGAACCGCAGGTAACACTTGTTGAGCACACCCATGCCCAGGCGCTCGATCGCCGCGCGCTTTTCCGCTGGAAGCGCCGGCGCGAAGTCAATCGCATTCGCCTGGAGCACCCCCAGCGGCACTGTCACCACCACCCGGTCGGCCCCGAACTCGCTGCGATCGGTGAACACCCGCACCTGGGGGCCGCCCCAGCGCACTGCGCGCACCACCTGTCCGGTCTCGATCGCCAGCCCGCTGGCCAAGTGCCGCGTCAGCACCCCGAAACCTTCGGTGAACAGCGCGTCATCGCCCTTGAGGGCGCGCGCGCTGTCAAACCAGTGCGCGGACAGGCGGGCGGCGCTGCCGCCGTACTCCTGCTCGATATCGCCGCTGAGCACGAACTCCACGAAACGCCGGCCCTCCGATCCCAAAGGGTGGGCCTGCAGCAGCGGGGCGACCACCTGACGCACCGAACGGTCGGCGTCCGCATCCTGCGCGCGGCGTAGGGCGCCGAAAACCTGCTGCCGCAAACCCTCCAGCCGCGCCGATTCGGCATCGGTCAGCAAATGGCCTTCGGTGGCATAACTGGCCACCCGGTCGTAGCGGGTGATACGGCGTGACGCGCCCGCCACGTCCGCCAGTTCGGTCAGCGGGTTGCCGCGCACCCCATGAATCCAGGTGGCACCCAGGTCCAGCGGCATGTCGGCCCACTGGGTGCTGGTCCAGATTCGGCCACCGATTCGTTCGCGCGCCTCCAGCACCGTCACCGCCCAGCCCAGTTGCCGCAGGCTGCGGGCCGCGGCCAGGCCGGCCAGACCGGCGCCGATCACCACCACCCGCCGAGCCGATCCACTGGCCGAGGTGGCCGAAGCCGCAGGCTGCGCCCATGCCCCGGCGGATGGGCCCAGCATGGCCAGGGCGGCGCCCCGTCGCAAAAAATCGCGCCGGGCCATCACGTGCCCCCTGCTGCGCCAGTCGGCTGCATGCGCGCCACAAGCAGACACGCCAGCGCGGGCAGCCGGCCCGGGGGGGGTCGAAACATCAATTTTCATAGCAACAAGCGACCTTTTTGCGCTGGGTACGCCCCGAAATCGCCTGATTGTGACGCAGGAAGCCGGTTTTCCGCCAGTCCCCTGCCCCGCCGCGCGCCAGCGGCGGGTGCGGGCCGCCTCAGCGGGCCGTCAGATGCGCCTCTACGCCCCGCCGCGGCGCCGGGGAGACGGGCGGCGCAAAGCCCACCCGCGCCCACATCTGCACCGTTTCGCCGGGCGCCGTGGCCCCAGCCAGCTGGTGAATCTGGCGGTACCCCGCCGCCTGTTCGGGGTATTCCTGCAGCGCCTGCTGCAGCGGATGCATGGAAATCCCCAGGGCCGTGGCCGCAAGCTGCGCCCGCACATAAGCGCGTCCGGCGGCCACCTGGGTGGGGCGGAGGTTATCGGCGCTGACCAGGGTGAAGAACAGCGGGGTGCTGGCGATGCGTTCGTTGAAAGTCCGTATCTGCCCGGCAACGGCCGAATCACCCGGCTTGGGCGCCACGCTGCGGTCAAACAGGCCCACGGCCGTCAGCGCCCGCACCAGCGGGCTGTTGATGGAGATGCCATCGCGGTGCTGCGCAATCTCTTTCGGGCCGATGCGCAGCCAGCGGTACGACTCCAAAATGGTGCGGGGGGTATCCATCTCGATTTTCCAGGCGGCCATCGCAATCTCGCGGTGCTGGCGCAAGGCCTCGCCACGCGCCGCACCCGTCCAGTCCAGGCGCAATCCACGGCCGCTTTCATGGCCGGTGACGCTCTCGGCAATGGTGCGCAGCGCCTGGGCGTCCGGCTCGCGCGATTCGTAGGCCTCGCGGTTGGTGCGGCGCCGGAAGATCTGGGCAAACAGCGGGTCGGGGGTGACCCCAGCCTGCGCCAACAAGCGGATGCGCGCCGTCGGCTGGTCCGTCAGGCGGTCCGGCGGCGGCACCCCGTCGGGAAACAGCGTGATCTCCGCCCGCAGCCCGATGGCCCGGGCCGCCTGATCCAGCAGCTCCAGAAAAGTCCCCTGGCTCATCATCATCTGGCGGGAAAACGGGTCGGTTTCCGGCAACAGGCGCCCCCGGTCCACCGACAGCGTGATCACGCCGGGCTCGCGCAGATCAACCAGCCAGCTTTGCAGGTTGTGCGAATGCGGCGCCAGGATGGCGTGGGCCAGCAGCCATCGGCGCGGGTCAGTGCCGGGCGGAGGCGGATTGCCGGGTCCCTGCCAGGCCGCCAGCGCCTCCGCCGGGAGGTCGGACGAACACGCCGTCAAGGCGGGCGCGGCGGCGGCTGTTACCACTCCACCGCCGATCAGTCGAACAAAAAAACGTCGTTGCATGGGTTTTCCCTTTCGGATTTCGCCGGGGCAAACGGCCGTCGTCTGCCTTCGATGTCATTGTGCAAACCCTCCTGACTCTGCACAATTGGCGACTCATGCAATCGAACTATTCATTATTGAATAGCCGATCCGCTCCCCCTCAGCACCCAAACCCTTCCATGAAGCCCAACGTCAACTGGCATCTTTTCCCGACCCTGCTGGCGCTGGCCGACCATGGCAGCCTGCTGGCCGCGGCACGGCACCTGGGCCTGAGCCAACCCACGGTGGGCCGCCAGCTGGCGGAGCTGGAACGTCAGTGCGGCATGGTGCTGTTCGAGCGCACGGCGCGCGGCCTGCGTGCGACCGACAATGCCCGCAGCCTGCTGCCCCACGCCCGCCGCATGGCCGAAGAAGCCGCGGCGCTGGAGCGCAGCCTGCAAGCCAGCCAGACCACGGTTGCCGGCACGGTACGGCTGACGGCCAGCCAGCCGGTCGCCACCGTGTTGCTGCCCCCGCTGATCGCACGGCTGGCCCATGCCTGGCCGCAGATCCAGATCGAGCTGGTGGCCACCAATGCCATCAGCAACCTGCTCGAGCGCGAGGCCGACATCGCGCTGCGGATGGTCCGGCCCGAACAAGGCAGCCTGATCGCCCGGCGCATCGCCGCCGTGCGCATGACCGCCTGCGCCCACGCCGACTACCTGCACCGGCACGGCACCCCGACCTCGATCACCGACCTGTCCGCGCACCGCCTGGTGGGACAGGACCGCGAAACCGACCTGATCCGGGGGTTTGCCGCCATGGGCGCGCCGGTCAGCCCGCAGCGATTCGCCTTCCGCAGCGACGACTTTGTGGTCTACGCCAAAGCCGTCGAGGCCGCCATCGGCGTCGGCTTCATGGCGCGTTACCTGGCCGCCGCCGCGCCCGGCGTGGTGCAATTGCTCGCCGACCTGCCGCTGCCCGAGCTGCCGCTGTGGCTGACCGCGCATCGCGAACTGCACTCCAGCCCGCGCATCCGCGCCGTGTGGGACTTTCTGGCGCAGGAAGTTCCGCTGGCACTGGCGCACGCGGACGACGTCCTGGCGCAGCGCGGCGCCTAAGGCGCGCCCAGCCCGCCCGGGTTTGGCGCGGCGCCTTGCCGGTCTTCCAGGTAACGCACAAACTGGCGCGCCGGTGCCGCCAGGGGCAGGTCCGTGCGCCACACCAGCAGCCACGGCCGTATCACCGGAAACCCCTCCACCGGCAACACCACCCAGGGCGCGTCCGGCTGGGGCGCGATGGCCAGACGCGAGATCACGGCCAGTCCGAGTCCGGCCCCCACGGCGTGCTTCAACGCCTCGTTGCTGCCCAGGCTCATGGCGATGCGGGGGCGAAAGCCTCGCGAGACAAAATGCTGCTCCGTGACCCAGCGCGTTCCGCTGCCCTGTTCGCGCATCAGCCATCGCTCGTCCGCCAGCTCCCGCAGGGACACCGGCTGCCGCGACGCCAGCAGCCGGTGCCCCCACGGGGCGATGACCACCAGGGCGTTGTCAAGAAAGGGCAGGCTCTGCAGCGGCAGCTCGTCGGGGGGCAACATCATCACCGCCAGATCGTCCGCCCGCTGGTGCAAACGGGTGATCACCCGGTCACGGTTTTCCACCGCCAGTTCGATATCGACGCCGGGATGCAGCGCCCCGAAAGGCCCCAGCAGATCCGGCACAAAGTACTCGGCGGTGGTCACCGCGGCCAGTTTCAGTCGGCCTTTCAGCAACGTGCGCAGTTCGCCCAAACGGTTTTCGAACGCCTGCCACGACGCATTGATTTCACGCACCGTTTCCTGCAAGGCCTCGCCGGCGCGCGTCAGGCGCAGCCCCCGGCCCGCCGGCTCGAACAGCGGCTCCCCCACCAGTTCGGCCAACTGCTTGAGCTGCACGCTGACCGTGGGCTGGCTGACATGCAGGGCGCGGGCCGCTTGCGTGACCGACAACAGCCGCGCCGTGGCCTCGAACGCCCGTAGCTGTTGTGGCGAAGTGCGAAGCAGGCGTTGCAGCGGCGTCGGCATGGCAGGTCAGCGCTCCAGATTCATAGATCAAGAGCTATGTAATTTATGAATACAAAGAATTTTACTCAATGCATCATCCCTCGCACACTGGCGTTCCGTTCACATCCCAGAGGAGTTGATCCATGAAACACGACACCCCCGAGCATCTGCTTTCCGACGCCAACCTGGTCGCCGAAACCGGGCAGCCGCTGGCCGTGCCGATTACCGTGGCCTACGGCGACGGCATCGGCCCAGAGATCATGGAAGCCACCTTGAAGGTGCTGCGGGCGGCCGGCGCACGGATCGCCCCCGAAACCATCGAGATCGGCGAGAAGCTCTACCGCGCCGGCAGCACCGCCGGCATCGCGCCGCAAAGCTGGGAGAGCCTGCGGCGCACCCGGGTGTTCCTCAAGGCCCCCATCACCACCCCGCAAGGCGGGGGATACAAAAGCCTGAACGTGACCATCCGCAAGACGCTGGGCCTGTACGCCAACATCCGGCCCTGTGTGAGCTACCACCCCTTCGTCAACGCCAAACATCCGACGATGGACGTGGTCATCATCCGGGAGAACGAGGAAGACCTCTACGCCGGCATCGAGCACCGGCAGACCGATGAGGTGTTTCAATGCCTCAAACTCATCACCCGGCCCGGTTGCGAAAAGATCATCCGTTACGCCTTCGAGTACGCGCGCGCCCACGGGCGCCGGAAGGTGACGTGCATGACCAAAGACAACATCATGAAAATGACCGACGGTCTTTTCCACCGCGTGTTCGACGAAATCAAGCTCCAGTACCCGGAGATCGAGTCCGAACACTACATCATCGATATCGGCGCGGCCCGGCTGGCCACCCAGCCCGAACGCTTCGATGTGATCGTCACCGGCAATCTCTACGGTGACATCATCAGCGACATCGCCGCGGAAATGACCGGATCGGTGGGGCTGGCCGGCAGCGCCAATATCGGCGAGCATGTCGCGATGTTCGAGGCGATCCACGGAAGCGCGCCCGACATCGCCGGCAAAGGCATCGCCAACCCCAGCGGCCTGCTGCTGGCCGCGGTGATGATGCTGGTGCACATCCGCCAACCCGAGGTGGCGACCCGCATCCACAATGCCTGGCTGGCCACCATCGAAGACGGCGTGTTCACCGCAGACCTGCGCGGGACAGGCGGTTCGCCAAACGCCTACCGGCCCTTCGGCAGCATGGATTTCGCCGACGCCATCATCGAACGGCTGGGGCGCAAGCCGGCCCACTTCAAGCCGGTGCGCTACGCGCTGGCGCCCGAGACCCCGCGGTCTGCCCCCGCGACCCCGCCGCGCAGACCCGCAGCCGCCAAGGCGATGGTGGGCGTTGACGTGTTCGTCCACGCGGCGGGCGTGAGCGCCGAGTTCCTGGCCGGACGACTGGCCACGCTGGCCCACCAGCCCCGCCCCGCCGGCTTCACGCTACAGATGATCACCAACCGGGGGGTCAAGGTATGGCCCGGCGGTTTTCCGGAGACGTTCTGCACCGACCACTGGCGCTGCCGCTTCGTCGGCACCGATGCCGCCGGAAATCCACGAACCGTCAGCCACGCCGAAGTGGTCGACCTGCTGCACAACCTGATCAGTGACGGTCTGGATTTCATCAAGACCGAACACCTGTGCACCTTCGACGGTGAGGCCGGCTACGCCCTCGGTCAAGGTCAGTGACCGGGTGCCCCCCTGCCCGGAGGCCCGACCGGGCGATTTCGCTCAACCGCCCGCGCGGTGGCGGAACGCGCCTGCCGGGCCGAAAGCGACGAAATTCGATCCTGGTTTCATAGCAGAAAACGACCTTTTCACGCTGGGTATGGCCCTATTTGGCCAAGAAGACGTCTCCGCAGGCCCGCAGGGGTCGGGGAAAGTGCCTGCGATCCGGGCCAGCGGGCCGCGATCAGCCCTGCGGCAAGCCGGCGATGATGCGCTGCATCTGGCGGCGGTGAATTTGCTGGTGAATCGCGCCCAGGCACACCCAGCGCTGCGCGGTCAGGTCGCCGAACCACGGATGGGGCGCGGTGCCGCGTGCGTCGCGGTGGCCGGTCTGGCGCAGCAGCTTGTCCTGGTAATCGGCCAGAAACGCCCGGTAGGCGGCGACGATGTCCGTGCCGTTGCGGCCTTTGGGTTTCACGTCCGCAATATCGGCCTTCACCGACACCGCCCGGCTGTGCGTCAGTTCGACGACACCGGTCGCCACCCGGGAGCCGACCTCGATCAGATGCTCCAGCACCATCGCAGCCGACCAGTAACGCGAACTGTCCTCGATGCCCATCGGCGCGCGAATGAGGACACGGGTCTGCAAGGCCTGGTCCGAAAGCGATTGCGCCGCTGCCGCGACCGTTTCGCCCTCGCGCAGAAACAGCGCCAGCGCCTCGTCCCACGATGTCTTGCGGCAAAACGCGGGAAACAGCACATGCCGCAAGGCCAGCGCCTGCAAAAACGGCAAGCCCGCCCCGGGCGCCGCCAGCTTCGCCTGCGGCGAGGCGTTGGAATCAGATGGGTTTTCGGTCATGGGGTCTTCTTCCGGCGGTGGAGGGTGAGGCGGATGCAGTGCATTGATCGCCACGGTGCGCCTGGCGGGCGCTGCGTGGCGCTATCACGCAGCCGCCCGTGGCTGAAGGCGTTTCAGGGCGGAAAGCTGGGGGCATCGCCTCATGCGTATCGGGTAACCGTTCGGGTCAGCCCGCCTTGTGATGGGCATTCAGCGGGGCCGGGCGCCTCCAGACGGGTGGCACGATCTTTCCGCGCTTTACCGCCATGACCAGCATCACGATACCGGTCGTGGTGCACAGGAGCAGCGCAAGCACGGAGGATTCAACGCCAAAGCTGCCGCCGGTCAGCCAGTCGGGACCGTTCACCGTGGACCGGATCAGGCCGGGCTGCGCATCGTTGCCGGAGACGATGCCGGAAAAAATGGCCGACTGCGTGTAGTTCCACGCCATGTGGAAGCCGATGCTCATCCACAGCCGGCGTGTCAGCATGTAGGCTGCGGCCAGCAAGATGCCGGCCTCGACCGCGATGAACAGCGCACCTTCCAACGTGCCCTGCGGGTTGATCAGGTGGGTCAGGCCAAACACTAGGGAAGACACCACCAGGGCTGCCCAGCTGCCAAGCCACTGCTCGACCGCGCCGAACAGCACGCCCCGGAACAAGAGCTCCTCATAGATGCTCGAACTCAGCGCCATGGCAATCGCCGGAACCATGTAGCTCAGCGGATTCAAGCCAACGATACGGTAGATGCCCAGGGCCATCAGGATCACTTCACAGGCTGCGTACAAGCCTGCCCCCATCAGCAGGCCGAAACCGAGTTGCGGCCCCATGCCCGGCAAGGCGAGTTCCGATACGGCACGCTTTTCAAAAAAGTATGCGTAGCCGGCATACACCGCGAAACCGGCGATGGCCAACGCAACGATGTGCAGAACCGCTTTGACCGGCTCGCCGGCATAGCTGGTCATCACATCCGCGTTCAGGGACATAAAAATCACCAGAATGAAGCCGAGCAGCAGCAAGCGCGCTGGTGGTGAACGGAAGATGCGGTGTGCGAGTTTGAGCTGCGTGTTCTCAGGGGTTGTCAACATTGCGATCACCGTAGGGGAAGGAAGGCATCGCCACCAGGCATCTGCGCAGTCTAACGAATGAAAGGGACGCCCCCGTCCCGAGTGATCCGCGCAGTTGCGGGGTACGGCCCCCAGGCGACGGCGAGCCGCCCGCGGAAAGCGTGCGGTCGATGGCTTGTATGTGGCCGTGGCCTGCACGCCTGCTTTGAAGGGGCGGACATGGACTCCCCAGGCGGCTACCGCATGGGATGACTACCTTTACTGGCAACAACAAGACAAACGCATGGTTGAGCGCATCAACAAACTGATCAAAGAGGTGCAGCGCGAACCTTTTGCCGGAATCGGCAAGCCTGAACCTTAGAAGCATGCGCTGGCTGGATACTGGTCTCGAAGAATCACCGACGAGCACCGCATGGTTTACAGGATGGATGGCGATTCAATGCTGATTGCCCAATTGCGCTACCACTATTAGCGCGGTCTGACGTGCGTGTGACCGGCGACTTGCGCCAGGAGGGAGTGCAGCGACCGGACGCCGCAAAGCGTCCGTGTCGACTTGTTTGTTAAGGCTGCGTCGCGACATTCTTCTGCCCCACCAACGCGCGAAACAGGCGCATGTGCAGCGAGTATGCAACCACAAATGCAGCGACGACAAGCGCCCAGTGCCACGGCTCGAAGCCGGGTTGAATGAACCGAACGGGCAGATTCGTTGCCTCCACGAGTAGCGCCACCTCAACGAAAGCAAGCAACGCCGAGGCAGGCCTTGTCCATGCGGGATAAGAATGTGGGGCGGCGAACTTTACCTTTCTCCGGGCCGAGAGGCGTAGGAAGAAGCCGAGAGCCACCGCGAAGAGGACGACCGCAAGCATTACCTTGCCCAAGAACGCGACGATCGACGCGCCCGCTAGGGACGCGACAATGCCAGCGACGTCCGCAGCAACTAGAAGCGCCTCGCCCGCTTTTCGCTTGAGTGCCGGCAACATCTCGAATGCGAGCCTTAACGTGAAGGTAAGCCGCGCCCAACGGCAAGGCGCCGCGCGGTGCATGATGCGCCAATGCACTGTGCGGCGCCTTGCCGTTGGGTGTCGGACTTGACCGGCATGTTAGACCTCATTTTCCACAATAGTCCGCAGCCGGAACGTTGGCGCAGGCAACTCTCCCACTGTGGGAGGAATCGTTCGCAACTCGTATTGCAGTGGAAAGACTTGCGAAAGCGGTCGACCGATCTGCCGCTCTAGCCGCGCCAAGTTCTGAAGGAACTTGCGACGCAGTTCCTCGGCCAACTTCGGCGTCATCTTCGAAAAGGTGTATGCAGAAGTGTGGTCCTCGAAGTTGATGCGCTCGCTAGTACGAAGTAGAAACGGTGCCGACACGGTAGGTCCGCCGCTCCTGAGGATGACCTCCGCTCCTCCGAAGTGATGGGAGTTATCTGCAAACGTGAAGTTCGCAGCCACCACGAACTCGACCTCTGATTTGAGGGAGCGTGCCGACGCAGGTCGGACCTTGTCGTCATCGTCACTGCATCGCGCCCATATCGAAAATGTCTCAAGGTCTAGTTTGGTCAATGCCAATGCAAACTTCTTGGTTCTGCTCGTTGGCGCCCGCGAAGCGGCCTGCTTGGTCCGAGAATCTTCTCGTTGCGTGCCGAAGCATCGCATGCAGACTCCCCCGGTCTTTGCGCCCGTTTCTGCGAGCATCATGATTCCGCAGCAGGCGCAGGGAATTCGCGCGGTCTCACCCATGAGGTCTAACGTGCGAGCAACCCGCGAACAAGGAGAGAAGGTCTCGCAGGGTCCGGACGCCCTTGGGCGTCGGCGTTGACTAGCTTGTTAGCTTTCATCGCGACATCTTCGACCAGCTTACATGACTAGGCAGAAGTGGAACAGATCGCTGTCGCGCTCTGCTTCGGTGACTTTGCTTAGGCAATCTTCAAGTTCCTCTAGCAGCTCGGGCCGTAGCTTTTCCTTGATGCCCTTCACCTCACCCGACCTCAGGCACTCAACAATCTTCGAAAGTGAGGGAAGCGCATCAGCGGGAGCAAACCATTTCTCGTTCTCGACAATCCACGATTCAGGCAAGTCATCATCCGACAGGTTGTACTGCATGTCGGTGGTATCGATGAAATCTGATAGCTTGCGTACGCCAAGTGTTTCGGCGAGCCTGTCCAATTCCTCAGACGCCTTAGAGAAGAGCGAGTGATCGAAGTCGTCCCCCGAATCCTCTGTGCCTACCCGAGACTTTCTACGCACCCAGATCGTGTCGCCCATGTTTTCTCCGTGAGTGTTGCTATGCTGCCAGTGAAAGCTAACGAATGAAAGGGACTTCCCCGTCCCGAGTGATCCGCGCAGTTGCGGGGTACGGCATCCAGGTGCCACGATGGGAAGTGCGATCTCTCATCAACTCACTCGTTTTGTGGAAGGGGAAGTCATGACCATTGTCACCATCGGCATCGATCTCGCCAAGAATGTCTTTGCCGTCGATGGCGTGGACGCCACACGCAAGCCCGCGCTGGTGCGGCCCAGCGTTGCACGCGGCAAACTGCTTGAACTTGTCGCCTCGCTGCCCGCCTGCCTCATCGGCATGGAAGCCTGCTCCGGCGCCCACCACTGGGCTCGCGAGTTCCAGAAGTTCGGCCACACCGTGCGCCTGATAGCGCCCAAGTTCGTCATCCCTTACCGGCTCTCGGGCAAGCGCGGCAAGAACGACGCGGCCGACGCCGCCGCCATCTGCGAAGCCGTCACCCGGCCCAACATGCGTTTCGTGCCGATCAAAAGCACCGAGCAACAGGGCCAACTGCTCGTACACCGTGCCCGCCAGGGCTTTGTGGAGCAACGCACCGCCAAACTCAACCGCATCCGCGGCCTGCTCTCGGAGCTGCCTACGCCTGACGCGGACCGGGCTTACACCGGCTGCCGTAGCGCGTCGGGGGTTGAACGAGGGGTTAGGCAGCGCTGGGCCACTTAATCTGAACGCGCCGGTTCTGCGCCAAACAGTCGCGCAGATATAGATTGATGAGGCTCTGGTATGGAACACCAGCCTCATCAGCCATGCCTTTGAAATACTCAACCACGTCTTCTGAGAGACGCATGGTCACAGGCTTCTTTAGCTTCGAGGCATACGGATTCTTCCGAGCCTTCATCTTCGAGAAGTCGTATTCAGCCTTCATATCAGCCCCCCTTGTAGAACGCGGCTTCACCCCGCGTGGCCTTGCGTGCCGAGATGATCCGAATCACTTCTCCCTCGGCGCGCTCGCAGTGACACACAACCAGCAGTCGGGCGGTTGACCTCATCCCGAGCATGATGAAGCGCTCCTCGTCTTGGGAGTGTTCATCATCGAAGAACTGCACAGCAAAGTCATCGAAGAAGACCGTCTTGGCTTCCTCGAACGAAACCTGGTGCTTTTTGAGGTTTGAGGCAGCCTTGGCTGGATCCCAGTCGAATCGCATACATACATTGTATGGATGACTATCGGGAGGTCAAGAGGCGGGCGATTTGCGCTGCCTAACGTCCTAGGCCAAAGGCGCACAACACACGCCGCAACGCGGCAACCTTATGTTGTGTGTCCGCGTGGGCCGACCTGTTAACTTCAGCACACAGCATCGTGAAAGGATTCATGAGAGTTGAATGCCCAGCAGTATTGCGAATGCGACGGTCAAAAGCAAAGGTAGGGCTATAGCACATCGGATGACAGTTTGGCCTGCAAACTTTCCATTTATATCCAGCCTGTCGGCGTGTTCCCGCAATAGGGTAGCGGCATATATGCCGATCACGGAAACGCCTGTCGCCCCCAATAAAGGCACGTATTTCGTTATGCCAGCGTTCGCTAGGCTAAAGAACGCCACCAGGAAAAGACTTATTGCCAACGAGAGGTGACCTGACCGCCGAACCCATCTGTTTTGCGACAGCTCAATTGGTCCGTTCACGTTTCGGTTACGCATGGCTTTAAGCAGTTAACGTTTGAGTTCAGGGGCCGCCGGAGCGCGAAGCGCGGAGGGAACCGAGAAGCGCAGCTTCTCGGCGGTCCCCTGGAACGAGCGGTTAGGGCACATTTCTTTCGATTGCATAACGTTCCGCATCGTTGCGTACCGAGGATATAGCTTGCCTCCAGCGCCACAACTGGATGGCAACAAGCGCCAGCAGTACCGTCCAGGCGATACCAGCTTTGAGATGGAAGATTTGAACAGCTGCCACAAGACTCACAGCAGCCAACCAATCGACCCACGTTAGAGGCAACACCTTTCGATCAAGGAGAAATGACCGACAGTGTGGGCACTGTGGTTTCAATGTCTGCGGGCGATACCAATTCGCACTGGGTGGCCAAGCAGCCTGTAGAGGAGCATTGAAGCTACCGCCGCAACCCGGACAACGATAACGGCCGGTGACTGGCTCGGGCGACAACTCACCCTCACAGAAAAGGCAAATCGCAGTTGGCGCGGACAGCGGGCGACCGCAATTCGAGCAAGACGTAGTGGAGTCCGGCAACATATGTGCCCTAACGTCTGAATTAACCGGCTGGCGCGGCCTTATCGCGCCAGTCCGTGTTGAATGATGGGTTAGCCGTTTTTTGAGATGAATAACTCCCAAGCAGGCTCTCAATTATTTTGAGCAGTTCGTTGAAGCAGGCAACAGTTTCCTCCCAACTGAACTCGGGAAATTTGTTGTCTATGTGACTGACCTGTAACTGTATGGTGCGCTCCTGATCGCTGCCGACGGAATGAATCGAATCAAAAAACTGCCGTTCAGAGAAGTGGACGTAACCAGAGGTGAAGTCATAGACTTTGCGCGCCCACGGATGGGCTTTGGTCATTTGATCAATCAAATATCCGTCTACCAGAGCCTTGCCGTCGCGACTCTTGAACTTCTTAATCGGTGTGCCACCAATCAAGGCTTTAGCCATTGCTTCAGGTTCCTTAACGTAGGTATACGCAAGTAGGCGACTGACGGTGTCGAGTTGCATTCGAAGGATTGCACGAGAGCAAACCATATTCTGTGCTTGCACCATACTCAGCATACCGCTCGCCAAACTCAAGGATCGCTTAACCGCCCCAATCATGACGAAGTCGAGGGTATACATGGGCGCGCTGGCACTACCCAGTGTCTGCATCCCAATAGATGGTAGGCGCTTTACCCAGGTCGTGAGCTCATCAAGTTCTGCGGCGAGTGGCATAAGACGGCTAACGAATGAATTCACCGGCACTGCGCGGCTTTATCGCGCAGCGTCCGGTGGAATGATGGGTTGGGCAGCGCTGCACCATCACTTCTTGCCGCTGGGAATTGGCTGAGACGTCAAGTTTTGCTCCGAGATTAGTTGGAGCTGAAATTCTATTATTCCTTTTACGAATGAATTGAGACTGGGGTTCTCTTTCAAAACAGAAAATCGGTTCGCAGCGGCCTCGAATTTCCCCAAGCGTCGCTCCAGCTCACCGGCAATTAGCTGATAAGTTACCCAACTCTTGCTGTCCGTTGGTTCGACTTTCAGTAAAGCAAGATAGGCCTCCAGTGCTTCAGCGGCATAGACGGAATAGAGGCCGCCGGGAGCCTCCCAAGTGGCTTGTAGCAGGGTTGAGGCTAATTGAGAGAGTGGAGCGTCAATTTGCCGTTGAAGCGACGCAGCAAGGTAGTAGTTGGTGTGAGTTTTCTTCAATTCCTGATACTGAGTAGACGCGACGAATGTTTCGAGGCGACTAAGTTCGGTATCAGAAAACTTGTCCTGAAACATGACAAAGCCATTGGCTGGGCATTTGGCAAGAGGCCAAGGTGCTGCGATAGGGCCATATGGTTTTAGATCGAGAAACTTGCCATAGCTTGTCCCAGAGCCAGCAAGCACCGCTTTGAATTTCTCACCACCGATCGGGCAAACGAGGTCGGCCTCGTAACTCGTATGGGCCTCTACGACAACGGACATTAGCGCGCCGACTAAAAAAAAGATTGGAATGCGCATCATAGGAACCTCATAGCTGCACAACGCAATGTATCCCGCAAATTCTGCCGGATAAGCTGGACCGCGCAGGATATTCTGGGCGCGGAATCCGCCAGAAAATTGTTGTACATCAACGGATTGCAAGCCTTTTACTGGGCAAATTCGCAGGTCTAAAGCACCCCCGAAACCCGGCACCCCATAGTTGCATCGCCCCGGCTGTTTCCGTACCGCGTTGGGCTCGGTGTGGATGGTTGACGGCCTGCCGCGGGTACGAGTCCCGGCGCGGCCCCGGGTGGAAGACCGCACCGGGCCCGGGCGACCCTGAAACTAGTCCAGTTTTCATAGCAAACAATGACCTTTTTTCGCTGGGTATTGGGGCTTTTAGCCTGAAAACCTGCCTAAAAAGGCCAAAGGGGCGGTGGCCGGCGGGAAGTTGCGCTTGGTACGGGGATAAGGGGGCCGGTCATAGATGCCGGATAGTCGACTGCAGGCGTTTCCCCAACAGCCAAAACATCAATCAGTTTCTTGCCTTTGTGGGGGAGTCCATACACGAAGGGTTAGACGGCGGCCGAAGCGAGCGGTGTGCAGGGATGATCATGGGGCAACGAGAACAAACAGAAGCGCGAATGCAGCAGCGCCGACGACGACCACACAAGCGACCGCGACAGGGAGACGGTATGGCGAGGACGCGACCCGCGTTGCGAGACTGTCGATTGGGCGTAGAAAACGGATGTCGCGGTACTGAAGCAACCACTCGCCGAGCACGGCTAGAGGGACGGTAAGGAAGAGCAGGACGACCCAGCCGAAGAGAGAAGTGGGCAGCCGCGGCCACGCAAGCAAGATGTGGATCGGCGCAAGGAGCAGGCTCAGTGCGACGAGCATGAGGGTGACGCGGACGGCACGTTGCATGAGCCGTCTAACGTTTGACGTGAGGGGCCGCCGTAGCGGCGAAGCCGCGAAGGGAAACCACAAGCGGAGCTTGTGGGCGGTCCCACTCGACGGAATGGTTATGCCTCATGACTCAGTTACCAGTACGCTGGATTGCGGAACGCCTCGACGCAACCTGGACGTTCGGAGCGTGCCTTAATTGGCTCTTTGGAAAGAGGCTGCCCAAGCCACCCATGAGGCATGGATAAATCTAGTGGGGCCTTGAGGACGTCCTCTGTGAGCGGCAGGAACCCCACTTTTCCGTAGTAAGACGGATCGCCATAGGTTACAGCCACCAAGGCACCATTGCTGGCCAATTCATTCAGCCCATGCCTGATTAGTGCCTGACCGATCCCCGACTTTTGACGGCCTACAGATACTGCAACTGGCGCAAGCATGTAAATCGGTGCCCCATCTGGAAATTGAAGCCTAGTGAAGAATATGGCTCCGACAAGCTGTTCATTCTCAACTGCGCCGAAGCAGATAATCTCAGTGTCATCGATGCTGGCGCTCAACTTAGCAACCAAATCCCCAATTAAGGCTCCTTCATCTACTCCTTCGGAAGAAGCAAACGAGGAGGCAAAGAGGTGGGTTAGATCACTCGCCATTTCCTTTGCAAGTTTTTCAAGTTTCATTCCATGCACTCAAATTAGTCATTTAGGAATGCGGCATGTTGCTGCATTTGAGGCATAACGTAGAAGTGACCGGCGGCCCAAAGGCACGCGACAGCGTGCCGCGAGGAAGTCCGCGTCAACTGGCATGTTAAGTCTTATCGCGCAGCCAGGGGAACGTGCTCTCGCAGGGCACGCATGAAGGCCTCCCCATCTTGGCTCCTCAGCGCTCGTTTTGGGATAACGTGCCATGCCGCACCCGCGCGCACCAAGGTCAGTCCAGCAAACCGGACAATTCGATCAAAACTATGCCAAGGATGGATGGTGCGATTGAACTCAGTCTCCTCGACAAGTCCCTCCTCTGTCAGTCGAAGCACGTGATGCCCGAGAACACCTCGCGCCGACTTCTTTGCCATCACAACTTCGATTGCGCCGACAACCAGGCCAATCAGCGTCATAAAGCAGAATACAAGTAGAACGAGCAACGCGAAAACGAATAAGGCGAAACCACCCGCCTTCAGCAACTCGGGCGACAAAATGGCGGGCATGGCCAGCGCAATCGCCCAGTTAAACCAGAACACGAAGCTAGGCCTTAAGGCCATAGCCACCCGAGCCAGAACAATGTCCGCGCTCGTCACGTCGGTGTGAAGTTCCATGGATCGTGAGACTTAACGTTCGAGTTAACCGGCCCGCAGAGGCAGGCACCGTAAGGCCGGGCTGAGATGATGCACCACGTGCCTCAGCCCGGCCTTACGGTGCCTGCCGTAGCAGGTCCGGTTGAACGAGTGGTTAGGCGTCCTTCGCGCCGGGAATAAAGTCCATTGCGTCAATTGCTGCGTGGAGCGGATGCGCGAGTTCAAATCTTCCCCACTTTCCTGTGAAGTCGCCGGCTACGCCCAAAGCTCTCAGGAAGTTCAGCATAGCTCCCTCGTCCCATCTTCGGTACCTGTCTCCTGGTCGCGGCGGGACGTCAGTTTGGGTCTGGAAGTCGTCGTACTCCGCTTCGGGTGTGCTTTCTATGTCGGGTAGGCGGACAAGGTAGGGCTCTATGTTCTGCAGATTGAGAAACGGAAGCCGCGCGGCGAGTTTCCTCGCGTCCCCGGCGCAGGTCATCCCCTCGAAGTGGAAGTTCCTGCTCGCGTCGGACTTGAAGCGATCTATTACCACGCCTGAGTCGAAGAACTCGTATCCCCAGTAGTCCCCGTCGTACTCGAAAAGGTAGAAGCCTGGACAACTGAGCGCCTGCGAGACAAACAAGTGGCGCTGGCGAATCCAGTCCTCGGGTTCGAGATCAATGTCTACTACCGTCCAGTGCGGCGGACAGTCGTAGATCTCCAGGGTCTCGTAGACATCGTTGCCGTACATGCTTTGATAGATCTGCACCGACCGTTGCCAGTGCTGGCGGTAGTACAGGCGGAGGGCTTCCGCTACAGCGCTGGCCGGCTGGGCAGCGAACAGATTGAATGAAAGCTTGAGCCCCATAGATGCTGGGTAGGACGCCTAACGTAGAGCTAACCGGCACGACGCGGCAAGGCGCCCCGCGCTGGTGGTGGAGAATGGGCGAAGCCCCCACCACCAGCGCGGGGCGCCTTGCCGTGGCGGGTCCGGTTGAGCGCTAAGTTAGGCCTCACCGGACAACCGGCACCGGAACGACAATCTTCGGGCTTGCGCAAAGTGCCTTGCTGAGACGCGTCATCTTCAGTGGCCTGAACTCCATCGCGGACGATGCTGCAGGGAAATCGACAGATAGCTGAGCCCTTACACGGGACAAGTCTTCACTCGGACCGGGTTGAACGACGTCTCCCTTCCCCGTGACGAGCACACTGCCCACGTACGTCACCTGTCCCGGCGGCACCTCAAAGGTCGGTGTTAAGTCACCTGTGCAGGCCTTGAAGTGAGGCACCGCCACACCGATTCCCGCCGGCAAGACAGCCGAGAGTCCGTAGACTTGGTTTGACCGCGTACCTTTGACCCGCGCAACTATGTACTCTCTCTTCGGAAAGGTGTTGACGACGACTGCACTGCTCATTGGCGTCTCGTCTGACGCCCAGCCGTCAGTGGTTTTGGTTCCAGAGATGATGTGAACTCTGTACTCTGGCTGGAGCTTCAAGACAAGGATCGCATCCTCACCAAGGGACCGCAGATCCGGTGGATCCCTGTCCATGGTCGTTTGGCCCACCGCGCAACCGGTCAGTACGGCGGCCGCGGCGAGAGAGGGTAAGAATCTGGATGGCATGAAGAGTCCTTTGAATGTGAGGCCTAACGTTCGAGGTAAGGCGGGCCCTACAGCGGAGCGTGTAAGGCCCCGGAGCGGACGATGAATGATATGGCCGTTCCGGGCCTTACACGCGCAGCTGTTGGGGCTCGCCTTGACCGAGGGGTTAGGCGTCTGCTTGTTTGCGGCAGGCTTCATGAAGGACTTGCATTACGAAAATCGTTGGCTCGACTGAAACGCGGCCGGTGCGATCCTTCTCGAAGTAGTAACGCCATTCGACAAATGTGTTGTCCAATTGTTGGACGTAGCCATCGAAGTCCGGTGGTCCAGGAAGGTCCCGATCTTTGGAACATTTCGGGATCACGTGTTGGATCTCCGATCGAGCAACGGCTGGTAGAGCCTTGTTCAGTTTGGTTAGGCGATGCCCAGTGAGTGAAATGCCATGCTTTTGGGCCAGTGCTTTGAAGTAGAGCTCAATGCCAAACGCGGCATTGACTATGAAGGGCACTACGCTCGCGCCGTTTCGAGGGCGCCGCCGCAAGTCTCGCTCGTAGAGGTAGGCTGACGTGTTGGCAAAGGAGTATGCAGCATTGAACGTGGCTTGGTATCGGGTGACCTCTTTTCGCAGGCCATGTTGGTCTAGATACTCACGCATGGCCAGGATGTCGGCCTCATCATTCCCACTTGACTCAATTGAGCCGACGATGACGCCGTTTAGGATGATCTGCTTCTTCATTGCGACGGCGGAGCAAGTGCTCGTTTTTTCAGACGCCTAACGTCGGCCGTGAATGGGCCGCAACGGCGCACTCAGCATTGAAGAATGGCGACCACGCTGGCCGCCGTTGTGGGTCCATTCGACAAACCGGTTAGGTCTAACCTTACGAGTCGAGAAGAAAGACATACTCTACAGTGCCTTAAGAAGCATTGGAAATGCCCTAATCACTAGCTCCAGCGGCGCTAGCGCTGACGCCAAGAATGATTGGCCACTAGAGTACCCAGCAGCACCCCAAGCAAAAGACACGAATAACGCCCATACACCACCACACAGAAACATGGCATATACACGGGACGAACCTGCCACGGCCTTCGGCAGCGTAGCGGCATATATGCCCACAAGCAATAGACCAAACACGCTAGCAATAAATGCGAGAACCTGGGGAAAGCCAACCGCGTTCATTGGGGAAGACCTAACTTGTGGTTTATCTGACCAAACACCGGATACCCACAACCGTGGTCGTTAAACAAAGTCGCACGGCACCCCCAAAAAGTGTTTGATATCAAGCTGCTCGATCAGGTGCGCGAACGGGTTCGCTACCTGCACTACAGCCTACAGACCGAGAAGGCTTATGTCTATTGGGCCAAAGCGTTTGTTTTGTGGGCTGCACGCAGCGTCGGCGGATTTCGGCATCCGCGCGACATGGGGCAAGCTGAGGTCGAGGGCTTTTGACGATGTTGGCGACCGAGAAGCAGGTTTCGCCCGCAACCCATCGGCAAGCGCTCAATGCACTGTTGTTCTTGTATCGGCAGGTACTGGGCATCGAGTTGCCTTGGATGCAACAGATTGGTCGACCGCCGGAGCGCAAGCGGATTCCAGTGGTGTTGACGGTGCAGGAGGTTCAGTCGTTGCTTTCCCACATGGCGGGTACCGAGGCACTGTTGGCGGCCTTGCTCTATGGCAGTGGACTGCGCCTGCGCGAAGCCTTGGGTTTACGGGTCAAGGATGTGGATTTCGACCGCCACGCGATCATTGTGCGCAGCGGCAAGGGCGACAAAGACCG
Source organism: Curvibacter sp. T50 (assembly GCF_057219955.1). Lineage (NCBI taxonomy): Bacteria > Pseudomonadati > Pseudomonadota > Betaproteobacteria > Burkholderiales > Comamonadaceae > Curvibacter > Curvibacter sp. T50. The sequence continues at coordinate 483,040 of NZ_JBXVVU010000001.1, read as the reverse complement.
CGTGGTGATGCTGCCCAGGGCACTGGTTTCCCGGTTGCGGGCACGGCTGGTTCAGGTTCGCGCCGTTTGGGGTCAGGACCGGGCCAGCGGACGCGGCGGCGTGTATCTGCCTCATGCGCTGGAGCGCAAGTACCCCAGAGCGGGTGAGAGTTGGGCCTGGTTTTGGGTGTTTCCATCGGCCAAGCTGTCTGTGGACCCGCAAACGGGCATTGAGCGCCGTCACCACTTGTTTGAAGAAAGACTGAACCGGCAACTGAAAAAGGCGGTGATACAGGCGGGCATTGCCAAACCGGTCTCGGTGCACACCCTGCGCCATTCCTTCGCCACCCACCTTCTGCAGGCCGGCACCGACATCCGCACCGTTCAGGAACTGCTGGGCCACAGCGATGTCAGCACCACCATGATTTGCACCCATGTGCTCAAGGTAGCGGCCGGCGGCACGGCCAGCCCGCTGGATGCGCTGGCGGGCCACGACGACACCCTGCCTGCAGCCCGGATGGTGCCGAAAACAGTCCTGTTTTCATAGCAAACAATGACCTTTTCACGATGGGTATTGGCCGTTTTTGGCTGAAAACATCGCATGCAACCAATGGGAGGCGGCAGACCGGCGTCCCGCTCACCCCACATGCGCCATCCTTTGCTGCACCCCGCGTGGATTCAGCGTGGTCGGCGGTCGCGATGCTCAGCCGCCGGCCGGCGCGGAGCGGGCCAGTGCTTCGGCCATGCGTGTCTGCCAGCCCGGCCCGGTGGACCGCCAGCGCTGAATGACATCTTCGGTGAGGCGAATCGAGATCAACCGCTTCGGATTCGGCGACCGGGGACGCCCGCCCTTGTTGACCGTGCCTCGAACGAGCATGTCGTCGGTCAGCTCCGGAAGTTCTTCGTATTCCGCCTGCTGAATGGCGTGGGCGGCCACGCGTGTGAGATCAGAACCCAAGGAGGGGGGCGATGCGCGCTTGCTCGCGGTCATTGGCTTTCCTCATGCTGAAAACGTGGCGAGCCGCGCCACGCGGTGTGTATCCGACAACCACCATCCGATCACCCAAAAAGCCATAACAGATCAGCCGCCGTTCACCGTAGTCCTGGCGGGTATCTTCGACTTCGAAATGCACCCCTTCAAAAACGACACGTGCATCTTCAAAGTCGAGGCCGCGGTCAGCCAAGGTCCTCTCGCGCTTTTCGGGGTCGCAGGTGATCAGCACAATGTTATTGTAGATACATTAACCGAGCAACGCCAGTGGATGGCAGGTCGTCACCTCCACTCGTGCGGCGTATCGCAGGCGTCCCGCTCACCCCACATCCGCGCCCAGGTGCTCCGCCCAGTCGGCCAGCGCGCCCAGGATGGCTTCGGCGCGTTCGTCGCCCTGCTCCATCGCCTGTTCGGCCAGGGCGTCCAGGCGCTCCTGCAGCTGCGCCAGGGTGCGGGCGCCGCCCTCGCCCGCCAGCAGGCGGGCTTCGCGCAGGGCTTGCCAGTGGGCGGCTTCGTCGGCGTTCAGGGTGTCGGGGTGGTTGCGGGCGCGCCAGCGCAGCAGCAGTTCGGCCAGGCGCGGGTCGTCAAAGCCGGTGCGGGCGCGGGCCAGTTCGGGCGGGGTCAGGGTGCGCAGCTGGTTCAGGCGGCGGCGGTCGGCGTTGCCGACAAAGCCACCGTACAGGTCGTGCTCCACGTCGGTGGGGCCTTCGGGCGCCGGGCGGCGAAAGACCTCGGGCCAGATCGCGCTCATGTCCGGCAGGTCGCGGGCGATCGCGGCGTGGGCCAGCTGGCGGTCGATGTCGATGGCCCAGCGCTGCCGCACCGCCGGCGTCAGCACCTTCAGGTTGCCGATGACGACGGGTGATTTGTTCAGGTGGATGGTTTTCACCGGCAGGCGGGCCACGCCCTCGGGCAGGTCGGCGCTGCGGGTGAACAGGCGCTGGCGCAGCGTGGCCACGTCCAGGCTGGCGAGTTCGCCGGGGTCGTGCGCCAGGTCCCAGGCGATCAGTTCGTTCTTGTTGGTGGGGTGGCTGGCCAGCGGCCACATGATGGCGATGCAGCCGCGCTCGGTGGGGAACATTCCCGAGATGTGCACAAACGGCCGCGCGTGTGCCGGCGCGCAGGGCAGGCCCAGCTCCTGCGCCACGCGGTCTTTGCGGTGCAGGGCAAAGCAGAAGTCGAACAGTTTGGGCTGTCGGTCGCGGATCAGCCGGGCCAGCGCCACGGTGGCGCGCACGTCCGACAGCGCGTCGTGCGCGGCCTCGTGCGCCAGGCCGTTGGCGGCGGTGAGGTGCTCCAGCCTGAAGCTGGGGCCGCTGCCATCGGGCCGCTCGGGCCAGGTGATGCCTTCGGGGCGCAGCGCCCAGGTGGCGCGCACCACATCGAGCAAATCCCAGCGGCCGCAGCCGTTTTGCCACTCGCGGGCGTAGGGGTCGATCAGGTTGCGCCAGAACAGGTGGCGGGTGAATTCGTCGTCAAACCGGATGGTGTTGTAGCCCACACCGATGGTGCCGGGCTCGGCCAGCAGGCGCTCGATGCGGGTGGCAAACGTGGCCTCGGGCTCGCCCTTGGCCAGGCATTCCTGCGGGGTGATGCCGGTGATCAGGCAGGCGTCGGGGTCGGGCAGGTAGTCGGTGGCGGGCTGGCAGTAGGCCATGACGGGCTCACCGATTTCGCGCAGCCCGGCATCGGTGCGGATGGCCGCAAACTGCGCTGGCCGGTCGCGCCGGGGGTCGGCACCGAAGGTTTCGTAGTCGTGCCAGACAAAGGTGTGGGTGGCGGGCAGCGGCGCGGTGGCAGCCGCAGGGGTGGAGAGGCTCATGGGCGGCAGGATAGCAGGCCCACCACAGGCCGCGGGCAGATTTTCGGGCAATTTTTGGCCCATACCCAGCGTGAAATGGTCATTATTCGCTATTGTTTTTATATAGAAGGGAAACGGAAAAGGCACACCGGGAAGCGAAAAAAAGCGCCAGCACAGGGCCGGCGTTTTTCAGGGGTGGGAGCGTGGGGTCTCAGCCCGCCGTGGCCTGCTCGGGCTCGGCCGGCTCCTGGCGGGTGCCTTTGCCTTCTTTCTTGGGCAGGGGTTCGATGTCCAGCAGCACCTCGTCCTTTTCGTCCAGGTCCACCAATAGCCGCCCGCCTTCCGTGAGGCGGCCGAACAGCAGTTCGTCGGCCAGCGCCTTGCGGATGGTGTCCTGGATCAGGCGCTGCATGGGGCGCGCGCCCATGAGCGGGTCGAAGCCTTTCTTGGCGAGGAACTTGCGCAGCTTGTCGGTGAAGGTGACTTCGACCTTCTTCTCCGCCAGCTGGGTCTCCAGCTGCAGCAGGAATTTGTCCACCACGCGCAGGATGACCACTTCGTCCAGCGCCTTGAAGCTGACCGTGGCGTCGAGCCGGTTGCGGAACTCGGGGGTGAACAGGCGCTTGATGTCGGCCATTTCGTCACCGGCGACCCGCGGATTGGTGAAGCCGATGGTGGCCTTGTTCATGGTTTCGGCGCCGGCGTTGGTCGTCATGATGATGATGACGTTGCGGAAATCCGCCTTGCGGCCGTTGTTGTCGGTCAGCGTGCCGTGGTCCATGACCTGCAGCAGCACGTTGAAGATGTCCGGGTGGGCCTTTTCGATTTCGTCCAGCAGCAGCACGGCATGCGGCTTTTTGGTGATGGCCTCGGTCAGCAGGCCGCCCTGGTCAAAGCCCACATAGCCGGGTGGCGCGCCGATCAGGCGGCTGACGGCGTGGCGCTCCATGTATTCGGACATGTCAAAGCGGATCAGCTCGATGCCCATGATGTAGGCCAGCTGTTTGGCCGCTTCGGTCTTGCCAACGCCGGTGGGGCCGCTGAACAGGAAGGAGCCAATGGGCTTGTCGCCTTTGCCCAGGCCGGAGCGGGACATCTTGACGGCACTGGCCAGCACTTCCAGGGCTTTGTCCTGGCCGAACACCACGCTCTTGAGGTCGCGCTCCAGGGTTTGCAGCTTGCTGCGGTCATCGTTGGAGACGTTGGCCGGCGGAATGCGGGCGATCTTGGCGACGATTTCTTCGATTTCGTGCTTGCCGATGGTCTTTTTGCGCTTGGAGGCCACCAGGATGCGCTGCGCGGCGCCCGCCTCGTCGATGACGTCGATGGCCTTGTCGGGCAGGTGGCGGTCGTTGATGTACTTGGCCGACAGCTCGGCGGCGGCCTGCAGCGCGGCACTGGCGTACTTGACGTTGTGGTGCTCTTCAAAGCGGCTCTTGAGGCCTTTGAGGATTTCCACCGTTTCGGGCACCGTGGGCTCGACCACGTCCACCTTCTGGAAGCGGCGCGACAGCGCGGCGTCTTTTTCGAAGATGCCGCGGTATTCGGTGAAGGTGGTGGCGCCGATGCACTTCATCGCGCCGGAGCTGAGCGCCGGCTTGAGCAGGTTGGACGCGTCCAGCGTGCCGCCCGAGGCCGCGCCCGCGCCGATCAGCGTGTGGATTTCGTCGATGAACAAAATCGCGTTGGGCTTGTCCTTGAGGCTCTTGAGCACCCCCTTGAGGCGCTGTTCGAAATCGCCGCGGTATTTGGTGCCCGCCAGCAGAGCGCCCATGTCCAGCGAATACACATTGGACTCGGCCAGGATCTCAGGAACGTCGCCCTGGGTGATGCGCCAGGCCAGGCCCTCGGCAATGGCCGTCTTGCCCACGCCGGCTTCGCCGACCAGCAGCGGGTTGTTCTTGCGGCGGCGGCACAGGATCTGGATGACGCGCTCGACCTCGTACTCGCGGCCGATCAGCGGGTCGATCTTGCCGTCTTTGGCGGCCTGGTTGAGGTTTTGGGTGTATTGCTCCAGGGGCGACGCCTTTTCGTTGCGCTCGGAGCCGGAGCCTTCTTCGGACTCCGAGGCGGGCGGCGCCGCCTCCGGGCCCTTGGCGGCGTCGCCGCCATCGCTCTTGCGAATGCCGTGGGCGATGAAGTTGACCACGTCCAGCCGGGTCACGCCCTGCTGGTGCAGGTAGTAGACGGCGTGGGAATCTTTCTCGCCGAAGATGGCCACCAGCACGTTGGCCCCGGTGACTTCCTTTTTGCCGTTGCCGGTGCTTTGCACATGCATGATGGCGCGCTGGATGACGCGCTGGAAACCCAGCGTGGGCTGGGTGTCGACTTCCTCCGTGCCGGCGACCTGGGGGGTGTTGTCGGCAATGAAGGTGCTGAGCGATTTGCGCAGATCTTCAATGTTGGCTGAACAGGCCCGCAGCACCTCGGCAGCGCTGGGGTTGTCGAGCAAGGCGAGCAGCAGATGCTCCACGGTGATGAACTCGTGGCGCTGCTGTCGGGCCTCCACAAACGCCATGTGGAGGCTGACTTCCAATTCCTGGGCAATCATGGGCTTTCCTTTGCCTTGCTAAAAAAACCATATGGGGCGAATGGCTGGCGTTTCAACCATCCACCGGTTCGCATACACACTGTAGCGGGTGACCGGCTTGCCGCGCGGCATCCAGCACTTGCTCGACTTTCGACTGCGCCACATCGCGGGAGTACACCCCGCAGACACCTTTGCCGTCGAGATGGATCTTGAGCATGATCTGCGTCGCGGTTTCGCGGTCTTTGCCAAAGAACTCCTGAATCACCACCACCACGAACTCCATGGGGGTGAAGTCGTCGTTGAGCATCAGGACCTGGTACAGGCGTGGTGGTTTGACGCGCTGGGGGCGCCGTTCCATCACGACGACGCCACTGTCATCTCCCCGCGCGGGACGGTTGCGCTCGCGCGGCGCAGTCGGGTTTCGCGGTTTCTGGCTGGCCATGGTTTTCATTCTATCGAGCCACGCCTGCCCCTGCGCTGACAGGCCTATGCCCGTTGACAAATCAAGGGGGATTCCCGCAAACTTTCCGCGCAATCGGCAAATCATCGATGGCGACCAGAACAAGCAGGAGACAGCGTTATGGCAAGCGGTACGGTCAAGTGGTTCAACGATGCCAAAGGCTTCGGTTTCATTGAACCCGACGGAGGTGGCCCGGATGCGTTCGCCCATTTCTCCGCGATCGCCATGGAGGGCTTCAAGACCCTCAAGGAAGGCGAACGGGTCCATTTCGAGCTGGGCGAAGGCCCCAAGGGCCGCATGGCACTGAACATCCAGGCGGGATCCTCCGATACGGGTGCCCAGGCGCCCCCCGCCGGCGAGCCCTCCTCCGCGGCCTGAGTGACTCTCCTGCGGTGGGGGCCTGCGCTGCGCTTTGCGCTCAGGCGGCCCCGGGTCGAATCACCGGCTACATGTTTTCGATCATGACTTTGCCGAAGCCCGAGCAGCTGACCTGCACGGCCCCGTCCATCAGGCGTGCGAAGTCGTAGGTCACCTTCTTGGAGAGGATGGACTGCTCCATGCTGTTGATGATGCGGTCGGCCGCTTCGGTCCAGCCCATGTGACGCAGCATCATCTCCGCCGAGAGGATCTCCGAGCCCGGATTGACGTAGTCCTTGCCCGCATATTTGGGCGCGGTGCCGTGGGTCGCCTCGAAACAAGCCACGGAATCGGACAGGTTGGCTCCCGGTGCGATGCCGATGCCGCCGACCTGCGCGGCCAATGCGTCGGAGATGTAGTCGCCATTGAGGTTGAGTGTGGCGATCACGCTGTACTCCGCCGGCCGCAAAAGAATCTGCTGCAGGAATGCGTCGGCAATACTGTCCTTGACGATGATGTCCTTGCCGGTCTTGGGATTGCGGAACTTGCACCACGGTCCGCCGTCGATCAGTTCGGCGCCAAATTCACGCTGCGCCAGCGCATAGGCCCAATCCCGGAAGCCGCCTTCGGTGTATTTCATGATGTTGCCCTTGTGGACTATGGTCACATTGGGCCGGTTGTTGTCGACGGCATACTGAAGCGCCTTGCGCACCAGCCGTTCGGTTCCTTCGCGCGACACCGGCTTGACGCCGATGCCGGACGTGGCCGGGAAGCGAATCTTGGTCACGCCCATCTCCTCGGTGAGGAAACGGATGAGTTTCTTGGCTTTGTCGGACTCTGCTTCGTATTCGATGCCGGCGTAGATGTCTTCCGAGTTTTCCCGGAAGATGACCATGTTGGTCTTTTCGGGCTCTTTCAGGGGACTGGGAACCCCGCGGAAATACTGCACCGGCCGCAGGCAGACATACAGGTCCAGTTCCTGGCGCAAGGCGACGTTCAACGACCGGATGCCGCCGCCCACCGGAGTCGTCAGCGGCCCCTTGATGGAGACCACGTACTCCTTGAGGACCGCCAGCGTTTCTTCGGGCAACCAGACATCCGGGCCATAGACGCGCGTCGACTTCTCGCCCGCGTAGACCTCCATCCAGTGAATCTTGCGCTTGCCACCATAGGCTTTGGCAACCGCGGCATCGACTACCTTGATCATCACCGGCGTGATATCCACACCGGTGCCGTCGCCTTCGATGAACGGGATGATCGGTTCGTCAGGGACATTGAGCGACATGTCCGCATTGACGGTGATTTTCTGGCCTTGCGCGGGAACAGTGATGTGCTGATACATGGAACGTCTCCGAAAAAAAGCCATCAGGCCTCAACAGGCGACTGGCTTGGGTTTTGTGATTCTATGGGCAGCACTGGCAAAAATGGCGGCCGCTGCCTGTCAACCAAAAGTGTGAAGTTTCGTTACACACTCACCGGAGCGAAACCGCCCGGCACACTTTCCAACATTTTGAGGATTTTTCACATGAACAAGCTGCTTGCCGCCCTGGTTGCCGGATTCTTCGCCGTCGGCGCATTTGCACAGGCTGCCGCCCCGGCTGCCGCCCCGGCTGCCAAGCCTGCCGCTGCCGCCCCGGCTGCTGCCCCGGCCGCCGAAGCCAAACCGGCTGCCGCCGCTGAAAAGAAGGCCAAGAAGGCCAAAAAAGCCAAAAAGGCCAAGAAAGAAGCGGCCAAGTAATCAGCCGATCTGAGTAAAAATGCCCGCTGTTGCGGGCATTTTTTCTTGGCCCGTCGAAATCGCCCGTCGCGAAACCCCACTTCTCCCCTGGAGCTTCCCATGAGATTGCGTCTGCGCCTTGGATTGACCTTGGTTTTGTTGTCGTTTCAGGTCTTGGGCGGCTTCGCCCGAGCCCAGGAAAGCCCGCAGATGCAATTGCAACGGGTCAGCCTGGGCGCCGGCATGCACCGCATCGATGCCCAGGTTGCCCAGACGCCCGAACAACGCCAGATCGGCCTGATGTGGCGCCGCGAAATGCCGCAGCATGAGGGCATGTTGTTCGTTTTCGAGCAGCCAGGGGTTCAGTGTTTCTGGATGAAAAACACCCTGATACCGCTGACCGCTGCGTTCATTGCGGACGACGGGACGATCGTCAATCTCGCGGACATGAAGCCGCAGAGTACCGAAAGCCATTGTTCCAAGGCGCCCGTGCGGTTTGTTCTGGAGATGAATCAGGGCTGGTTCGATAAGAAAGGCGTCAAAGCGGGCGCAAAACTCACTGGCGGGCCGTTCAGCCTGCGCTGATTCGCTATATTATTTATAGCTAGAATGCACCTTTTTTCGCTGGGTAGTGACCGAAAAGGCAGTAAATTCATGAAAAAGCCGGCCCGCGGGCCGGCTTTTCGTTTGCAAACGAGCGGTCTCAGGCGAAGTTGGCCTGGGCGAATTCCCAGTTGACCAGTTTGTCGAGGAAGGTTTCGACGAACTTCTGCCGCAGATTGCGGTAGTCGATGTAGTAGGCATGCTCCCAGACGTCGACGGTCAGCAGAGCGGTGTCGGCGGTGGTCAGCGGCGTGCCGGCGGCACCGGTGTTGACGATGTCGACGCTGCCATCAGGCTTCTTGACCAGCCAGGTCCAGCCGGAGCCGAAGTTGCCGACGGCCGACTTGACGAACGCTTCGCGGAAAGCGGCGTAGCTGCCCCATTTGGCGTTGATGGCCGCAGCCAGCGCGCCGCCGGGCTCGCCGCCGCCGGCGGGTTTCATGCAGTTCCAGAAGAAGGTGTGGTTCCAGATCTGGGCCGAGTTGTTGTAGATGCCGCCACTGGAGGTCTTGATGATTTCTTCGAGCGTTTTGCTCTCGAACTCCGTACCTTTTTGCAGATTGTTCAGATTGACCACATAGGCGTTGTGGTGCTTGCCGTGGTGAAACTCCAGGGTTTCCCGGCTGTAGTGCGGTGCCAGCGCGTCAATATCGTAAGGAAGGGGCGGGAGCGTATGTTCCATGGTGTCCTCGAGGGTTGTGGTTTGCAGTGGGCGACAGGTCGCAGCGTTCAGCGGCGGATTGTAGGAATTTATCTTTGCCGTCGCTCGCCGGCTGTCAATTCAACCATCCCATCGGCAAGGGTGGCGCGTACGGCTTGGCCCGGGGCGATCGCGGCCGCCCGGGTCAGCGGCTGACCATCGACAGCGGACAGCCAGGCATATCCCTGCTCAAGGGTGCGGCGGGGGTCCAGACTCCGCAGGCGCACATCAAGGCGCTCCAGACGCCCCTGCTGCCGTTCGACGGCCCGTTGCACGGTGCCGGGCCATTGCCGGGCGTGCTGCTCCAGGGCGCCCTGCAGCCGATCGAGCCGCAATTGGGCCGCATGCCGGGTTCGTTGCTCCAGGCGGGCCAGCTGCATCCGCTGCCTCGACAGGTGAAGCGATGGGCGTCCCAGGCGAAGGACGGCGAGGTCCAGTCGCTGTGCCTGAGAGTCGAGATAGCGGCCTACCGCTGTTTGCAGGCGCTGTTCCCGCTGGGCAAGGTCGGCAATCCAGGTCTGCCGCGGTATGGCGGCGAGTTCAGCCGCAGCGGTTGGCGTCGGCGCGCGCACATCGGCGACAAAATCCGCGATGGTGAAATCGGTTTCGTGTCCGACGCCACAAACCAGCGGTACCGGGCTGCGCACAATGCATCGGGCCAGCATTTCGTCGTTGAAGGCCCACAGGTCTTCCGGCGCGCCCCCGCCCCGAGCCAGGATGATGGTCTCAACAGGTGGCTCGTTCGAATGCGACAGCGCAGCCAAATCGTACAAGCGTGTCAATGCACGGACCAGATCGGCAGGTGCTTCGGCGCCTTGCACCAAAGCCGGCGAAAGCACCACCGGCACATGGGGAGCCCGCCGGCGCAACGCCGTCATGATGTCGTGCCACGCTGCGGAGCCCGCCGACGCCACCACACCGATCCGGCGCGGCAATGCGGGCAGGGCGCGTTTGCGCCCGGGGTCGAACAGGCCTTGTGATTCCAGCGCCGCCTTCAGGCGCAGGAATTGCTCCAACAGCTCGCCCTGCCCGGCCTTGTCCATGCGCTCGACCACCAGCTGCAGATCGCCACGGGCCTCATAGACGCCCAGACGCCCCGCGACCTCGACCCGATCGCCATCACGCGGAGAGAAAAGCAGCTGATCCGCCGCTCGGCGGAACATCGCGCAACGCAGTTGTCCTTGCGCATCCCGCAGCGTGAAATAGCAGTGCCCGCTGGCCGCGCGGGTGAAGCCCATCAGCTCGCCCGCGACCCGAACCGGGTTGAAACGTGCATCCAGCTGCTCGCCGATGGCGCGGCACAGTGTCCCCACCGACCAAAGCGGCGAATCCATACCAGACGAGGGGCGTGCAAGCATAAAAAGGAACCAGGGCAAGAGCGCCGGGAACTCGGGCCGGGCACCGGGGCTGACTGCGCCATAATCGACCCGCAGGTTCTGGACTGCAGAACTTTTCGATCCTGACGCGGAGACATATTCTTGCTTTCGATCATACAAGCCGCCGGCTGGCCGATCTGGCCCCTGATTGCCTGCTCTGTCGTGGCCCTGGCATTGATCGCCGAGCGGCTGGTCAGCCTCAAGACCACCCGGGTGGCGCCACCGAATCTTCTGGACGAGGCCATTGCCGTGTCACGCCAGGGACTGCCGTCGACCGAAGTCGTCAACCAGTTGGCGCAAAACTCGGCGCTGGGTGAAGTGCTTGCCGCAGGCATCCGGACTCTGGTGCGCGATCCGACCAGTTCTGACGAAGACATTCGCGCAGCCCTGGAGGCCGCCGGTCGAAAGGCTGCGCATTCGCTGGAGCGCTACCTGAGCGCACTGGCGACGATTGCGTCGGCCGCCCCGTTGCTGGGACTGCTGGGCACCGTGATCGGCATGATCGAAATTTTTGGCTCGCAGGCGCCGACCGGCGGGGGGGCACCCGGCGGAAATCCGGCGCAGCTCGCTCATGGCATTTCGGTCGCGTTGTACAACACTGCTTTCGGACTGATTGTCGCGATCCCGGCGCTGATTTTCTGGCGCTATTTCCGGGCCCGAGTGGACGGTTACCTGTTGACCCTGGAGCTTTCCGGCGAACGGTTTGCCCGCCATCTGGCCGAGATTCGGCGCTGAGCCGGCCTCCCAAGTGCCTGAGGCGACCCGATGAGAAAGCTGAACTTTCGAGGAACTTCGCGCGACGAACCGGAAATCAACCTGATTCCGTTCATCGACGTCCTGCTTGTCGTACTGATTTTTCTGATGCTGTCGACAACGTACAGCAAATTTACCGAGATGCAGTTGCGACTCCCCGTCGCTGACACCCAGGCCCAGCGGGACTACCCGAAAGAAATCATCGTGGCGGTTTCGGCTGACGGACGGGTGAGCATCAACAGAAAGCCGACGACAGGCAGTAGCGCCGCCGAGTTGGCCGCACAGATGGCCCCTTATGCGGCGAAAGACACGGTCGTCATCATCAGCGCGGACGCCGCCGCTACGCACCAGTCGGTCATCACCGTGATGGAGGCATCGCGACGCGCGGGCCTGTCCCAGCTGACTTTTGCGACCCAGACGGCGGGGCAAGCCGCTGCGCGCTGACCTTCGCATGGAGGCGTCAGACGCCCGTCCGCAGTGGCAGATTCGTCTGCTGTCGGTCTGGCAGCGCCGCGGAATCGCGAGCGCCCTGCTGCGCCCGGTCTCGATGGTTTTTGGCGCGCTGGTTGCGCTGAGGCAGTCACTGTATCGCTGTGGCGTACTGAAAACGACACGCCTGCCAGTCACGGTGGTGGTGGTCGGAAACGTGGTCGTCGGCGGCGGCGGCAAGACCCCGGTTGTCATCGCACTGGCTGAGCACTTGCGCTCGCGCGGCATCGCGGTCGGCGTGATCAGCCGTGGCTACGGGCGCCGTGGCCGTGACCAGCGAAAGCTTGAAGCCGACAGCCTTGCTGATGAAGTCGGCGACGAACCTCTGCTGATTTTTCGGCGCACCGGAGTACCGGTTTGGGTCGGACCGGATCGCGCTGAGGCGGCAAAGGCGCTTCTGGCAGAGTTTCCCCAAACCGAGATCCTGCTCTGTGATGACGGGATGCAGGACCTTGCCTTGGGGCGTCACCTTGAAGTGTGTGTTTTCGGAAGCGCCGGCATCGGCAATGGCCTGCTGTTGCCAGCGGGGCCGCTGCGGGAGCCGTGGCCGTCACGTTGGACGACCACTGTGCCGCGGCTGTTTCTGCACGCTGGCAGCCAAGGGCCAAGAGGGCCGGCCAGCTTTCAGATGCATCGCACCCTCGACCCCGAATTGCTCCGCGCCGATGGCACGCGTCTGCCGCTGGGTGACCTGGCGGGTCGACAGACCTGCGCCGTGGCCGCAATTGCCAATCCGCAGGCCTTCTTTGCCATGCTGGAACAGGCGGGGCTGCGACCAGGGCGATGCATTGCGCTTGCCGACCATGCCAGCCTGAAGGAACTCCCCGCCGCGCCGCAGGGAACCACCGACTGGATTTGTACCGAAAAGGACGCGACCAAAATCTGGGCTCATCATCCGGAGGTATGGGCAGCACGGCTGAATTTGCATCTGGAACCAGGTTTTCTGGAAACGTTTGACAGCGCGCTGGATCTCAACCGGGGCGAGCGGCCGGTATCATTGGGCCATGGACACTCGACTGCTTGAGCTGCTGGTTTGCCCGATCACCAAAGGCCCGTTGGATTACGACCTGACCCGCCAGGAGCTGATTTCACGCAGCGCCCGACTGGCCTATCCGATCCGGGATGGCATACCGGTGATGCTGGAAGGCGAGGCGCGGACGGTGACGGAAGAGGAACTGGCCGCGCTCCCGCCACGGCCGTCGCTACCCTGAGCGACGATGACGTTTACCGTTCTCATTCCGGCTCGACTGGCCTCCAGCAGGCTCCCCGGAAAACCCTTGGCTGACATACACGGCGCGCCGATGGTCGTGCGTGTTGCTGAACGAGCATCGCTTTCGGGTGCGAAGCGTGTCATCGTCGCAGCTGATGATTCCACGGTGGTGCAAGCCTGCAAGCGTCACGGGTTTGAAGCCATTCTCACGAACGTTGATCACCTCAGCGGCAGTGACCGGCTCGCGCAAGCCAGCGCCCTGCTGGGGCTTGGCGAGGAAGAATGTGTTGTCAACGTCCAGGGTGACGAGCCACTGATAGAACCTGCGCTCATCGACTCAGTGGCCTGTTTGCTCCCTCCTGGCGGCCAGGTGGCCATGAGTACCGCGGCACATCCGATCGACTCGCAGCATGATCTGTCCAATCCGAACGTGGTCAAAGTTGTGCTGGATGCCGTTGGCAACGCGATGTACTTCAGCCGCGCGCCGATTCCCTGGTGGCGGGATGGCAATATCGGAGGCGTCGCCCGGCTGACAACGCCCGCCCCTTTGCGCCATATCGGCATATATGGCTATCGGGTCGGGTTTCTGAAAAGTTATCCTCGACTACAGCCCTCTCCCCTCGAAACCCTGGAGTCCCTGGAGCAACTGCGCGCGTTGTGGCATGGGTACCGTATTGCCGTGCACGTGGTCGACCACGCACCGGCTGGCGGCGTCGACACCCCGGAGGATCTGGACCGAGTCCGGGCCACGTGGCCGGATCAATGTAAGGCTTCATAAGGCCTCCCCGTGCTATTCTCGACGGTTGCTTTCGAACGGTAGCCCTTCGAGCGGTTGCAGGCCGACTTGATATCGCTACCGAAACACCTCCCTTTTTCTGAGGATTCCGATGAAACTGATCCTGTTGGGCGCACCCGGAGCGGGTAAAGGCACTCAAGCCACCTTCATTTGCCAAAAGTACGGCATTCCGCAGATCTCGACGGGCGACATGTTGCGTGCAGCGGTAAAAGCGGGAACGGCTCTGGGTTTGCAGGCGAAGGCCGTCATGGAGTCCGGCGGACTGGTCAGTGACGATCTGATCATCAATCTCGTCAAGGAACGCATTGCGCAAGCCGATTGTGCCAATGGCTTCCTCTTTGATGGCTTTCCACGAACCATTCCGCAAGCCGACGCGATGCGGGCCGCGGGCGTGAAGCTTGACTATGTTCTCGAAATCGACGTTCCGTTTGACGCGATCATCGAGCGCATGAGTGGTCGTCGCTCCCACCCGCCATCGGGACGGACCTACCATGTCCGGTTCAACCCTCCCAAGGTGGAAGGGATTGATGATCTGACCGGCGAGCCGCTGGTTCAGCGGGAAGACGACAAAGAGGAGACCGTCCGCAAGCGGCTGGAAGTGTACAGCGCACAGACCCGACCGCTGGTCGATTACTACAGTCAATGGGCTGCCACCGATCCGGCTGCGGCGCCACGGTACCGGGCCATCAGTGGTACCGGTTCTGTTGACGAAATTACCGGCAGAGCACTGACCGCACTTTCCAGTTAAGAGCTAAGGTCTCCATTGGCCCGAACCCGATGGGCCAGAACCCCTGATGAATCAGGCAGACCGAAGCCTCGCCTTGCGAGGCTTTTCCATTACTGAGGTATCGACCAGTGACCGCCCATCAATTCCAGCATCAGAGCGATCCGGGCCTTGACGGGGCTTAGACCTCGCGAGTCGGGGACTCTTGCGCCAGGTACTGGAGTCACACTGCCCCGCGCACAGCGCGTTGACCGGACGACACGCACCCCTCGTCCCTGTGCTGCCAGCAGCGCCGACTCCAACCCATTGGAAACCGTGCCGTTACCTGTCGCCGCGACAACGATTCCGGCAACCTTGCGACTGTCCGCAGCCGGTTCCAACATTGCAGCAATCAGTGCCCCATCGGCTCCCGTATGGTTGAAGACGATTTCGACCCGCGGCCAGTTCTGGGGCGCCGTGCGTTCAACGATGTCGGGATCGATCGTTACCTTCGGGCCATGCCCTCTGCCGTATTTCCGAATCTGCCCCGCGACGATGGCACCCCATGGGCCGGGATCGCCCGAGTCAAACGCGTCCAGTCGATCGGTGTGAACCTTCTGCACATCACACGCCTGATGAACAAGGCCGGCACAGACAACATACACGCCGCCCTCACCAAGGCCCTTGGCCAGAACAATGGCGTCCGCTAGATTTTGCGGCCCGTCGGGAACAAGCGCCGACGCGGGACGCATCGCACAGGTCAAGACCACGGGCTTGTCTGGTGGCAAGGCCGCATCGAGAAAAAACGCCGTCTCTTCCAACGTATCAGTTCCATGGGTAATTACCAGCGCGCCCACATCGTCCTGCGCCAACCAGAAACGACAGCGTTGCAAAATGGCACACCACGCCGACTCATTCATGTCTTTGCTGTCAAGTTGCATCACCTGCTCGGCAACAAGTTCCAAATCAGCGCTTACCGCGACGTTCGCCAGCAAATCCCGTATCGGTATGACCCCGGCGGTGTATCCCAGCGTATCCCCCCGGTCCCTGGCAACGCCCGCAATCGTCCCGCCGGTACCCAACACCACAACTTTCTTCGCACTTGCTTGCATAAATTTTTAAACTGTGTAAAACTACAGTAACTGTATGAACTTCCAGCTCAAGTGACCTGAAACGACGCAGGAGCCTGTCATGACCGATATTCCCAAACTGACCGCACGCCAGCAACAGATTCTCGAACTCATCGAAAACACCATGGCGAGGACAGGCGCCCCTCCCACCCGGGCTGAAATTGCCAACGAACTGGGTTTCAAGTCTGCAAACGCAGCGGAAGAGCACCTGCAGGCACTGGCGCGCAAAGGGGCCATTGAACTAGTCAGTGGAACATCGCGCGGCATTCGCCTGCGCAGCCAGACTTTACGCTCTCTTGCGGAGTCTCGCCGCAACCAGTTCAACCTGCCGCTCCCGGGGCTTTCGCAACTGGTCTTGCCGCTGATCGGGCGGGTGGCAGCAGGATCGCCGATCCTCGCCCAGGAACATGTCGATCAAGCCTACCATGTCGAAAGCAGTCTTTTCCCGAATCGGCCGGACTATCTTCTCCGGGTTCGAGGCATGTCAATGCGAGACGCTGGAATTATCGATGGTGACCTGTTGGCCGTACAGACACGCCGCGAGGCCAGAAACGGACAGATCGTTGTTGCGCGCTTGGGGGATGAGGTAACCGTCAAGCGCTACTGGTATCAAGGCGGCAGAGTCGAACTACATGCCGAAAACCCCGACTATCCGACCATCGTGGTTCAGGCCGAAGAGCCGTTTGAGATCGAAGGCCTTGCGGTTGGTCTGATTCGAAACAGCTTGATGTTCTGACATCTTGTTTCTGACTCTCAGGTGGCGGGCGATGAGGCCGAACTGGCACTCTTCCCTGGGTGGTCAGCCTTCTTCAGCAATCCTGCCTATGTTCAACCTGTCTCTCCAGGAAGGGTTCACATGGGAACTGTTGCGATGGCTTTTGCCGGCTTTTTTTCCGGCCTGTTTACATCTATAAAACTACCGAGTGGCTCAGGTTGCGGTCGCGAGCATTCAGCATGCTCCGGTCAACGCGTCCCGGCGGCATCCGTCATCTTTCCTGCGCCGGTCGCAATTCCGAAAACCGCTGAGAATTGTGACGGAGGGCCGGGCGTCCGAGGCAACAGCGCTCGTGCCTTGCGCATAGTCCGCTTCGCCGATGGTCCCGACCATTCGCTTGCAGGTCGAATGGTGATTTCCGGACGAATGGCCGATGTTTGCGCTGAACTCGAGCGAATGACAGACGCTCGCAACGCGAACCGGTAACACCCGACCGACCCCTTTTTGTCCCGGATCTCATCGTGGGGAGACTGCCATGAATTGGCAAAGGCACAATGCTGTCCATGAACATTGTGATTCTCGACGATTATCAAGACGCGGTCCGAAAGTTGGCTTGTGCCGCCAAGCTGGACGAATACCCCGCCAAGGTCTACACCAATACTGTCAAGGGGTTGGGCCAATTGTCGATACGCTTGAAGGATGCCGACATCATCGTGCTGATCCGGGAGAGGACCCATATCACGCGACAACTGGTGGAGAAGCTTCCGCGACTGAAACTAATTTCCCAAACCGGACGGGCCGGTTCTCATATCGACATCAACGCCTGTACTGAGCGCGGCATTGCAGTCGCTGAAGGGGTCGGTTCACCCTATGCTCCCGCGGAACTGACCTGGGCTTTGATGATGGCTGCATCGCGTCGGCTTCCCCAATATGTGGCCCATCTCAAGCATGGCGCCTGGCAACAATCCGGTCTCAAAACCGCGAGCATGCCAAGCAACTTTTCGTTGGGCACCGTTCTGCGCAACCGCACGCTCGGGGTTTGGGGTTACGGACGAATCGGTCAGTTGGTTGCAGGCTATGGCAAGGCATTCGGAATGAAGGTTCAGGTATGGGGCAGTGAGAGTTCCCGGAACAAAGCCCAGGCAGATGGGCTGGCGACTTTTGAATGTCGAGAGCACCTTTTTGAACAGAGCGACGTCTTGACCCTCCACTTGCGACTGGCGGAAGCCACTCGGTCCTTGGTGACTGGAGAAGATCTTGCGAGAATGAAACCCACTTCGCTACTGATCAACACGTCGCGCGCGGAGATCCTGGAACCGGACAGCCTCATCAGCGCCTTGAACCGAGGAAGACCGGGGATGGCTGCTGTTGATGTGTTCGAAAGCGAGCCAATATTGCAGGGACACGCGCTGCTGCGGCTCGAGAACTGCATCTGCACACCCCATATTGGCTACGTCGAGCTGGACAGCTACGAGCAATACTTCGGCGCTGCATTTGACAACGTTGTCAACTTTGTACGCGGAACTCCCACGAACATTGTCAATCCCGGATCGCTACAGGTTCGACGGTAGCCGTCGTAGCGGCCACATCACAGTAAATTACTTTCGCTGCCCTTTGGGCAGGGACTCGTCCAACAAATCAAAGTCGATCAGGTTTCCTATGGACGGTGTAGCCGAGCCAGCGCTCGACGCCACGGTCGCATCTCGCGGGGGAATCGGTGGCAGGTCTGGCAATGAAACTCGCGCGTTGGAGGGGGCCTCCTCCGGTCCAGAGAATGCAGACAAGTCAATATCAAGACCAATTTTCGAAGATTTCGGAACCCTCGGCATCGCAACTTCGACTGGTGCTGCAACAACGCCTGGCTGCATTGGCGCCATGGGCTTTGGCGTTGGCGTTGGCGTTGGCGCGGGCGTTGCCGGTTCGACCAGGACAGGCGAAACCGATTGCGAATCCTCTGAAGTTGCCGACAACGGATGGATATTCGTATTCTCGAATTTCGGCCGATAGGGCAACGGTTCAAGCCGAATGGGTTCGTCCGCAAGCAATGGTGTCGGCGAGGTATTGGATTCAACCTCGCCAGCAATTTCCTTGGCTATGGCGTGCAACAGCATGAGCTCGCGATAGGCCTCAAGATCAAAAGCCTGGGCTCCCCTGCCGGGCTTGCGGAATATCGACTCTTCAATTACCGCGAGCACTTTGGGCGACGGCCACAACGTAACGATGCGACTGATCGCTGAGCCATAGGCTTCGAGTCCGCGACCCACCTGATCGTAGGCGTCAAACGCTGGTGCCTCGGCATTGAATACGCGATTGAAGTCCATGCGTACCGCTTCGTAATCTTCCCGACGTCCCTGAAGATGGTAGATCTTCAGCAAGTCAAGGTAGGCCAACGCACTGGTCTGCGAGTTCTCCGCTATATGGTTGGTCAGAACTTCGATCGCTTTGTCAAAATCGCCCAAGGAGACAAAGAAGTCCGCCTCTTGCTGTACGTCCACAAGCTCGTCAACGTTGACTGCCCTGGAAGCCCCTCCTTCACTGGGTACGAATTCCGGCACTTCGACTGATGGGGCCTCGTTTCGAGCGCCCAATACGCGCAATGTTTCAGTTGTCGGTGCGGGGGTCGCCGGAGAGATGGGGACGACGAGTGGTGTCGTCCCTGTACCTGACGCGCCAATCGGCTCCTGCGTACGAATCTCGCTTTTCCGTGACCCTAAGTTGGCTTCTGGCCGTGGGAAGACAGGAGCAGGTACTGGATCACTCTCTTCCTTTGACGCCGCATCATCCTCGACATTCCACCAAGCCGATTCGGAGCGCTTGCGCGCCCGATACCAGACAAAACCCGCCAACAGCGCAGCAAGCGCCGTCAGGAACCCCATCACGGCAAGAATAATCTGGGAGCGGCTGTTCGTTTCCTTGGCTTTTTCCAGCTCGGCCCGCAATTCGCCGACGAGGCGAGATTGCTGTCGATGCTGGGTTTCTATCGCTGACAAAGTGGTCTGCATGCTGACCAGCCGCTGCTCCGCCTTCAGAATATCTTCGGGACTTGCGTTCAGTGCCTTCCAAAGTGCTGCCATCTCACTGCGACGCGGATCCGCTTCGCCGGGAACCTGACCCAACTCGCGGGTAGAACGCAGGACCGGGTCACGTTCGACAAGAAGCTCAACCGGATCGAGCTTCAATCGGGACCTTCCAAGAAGCATCTTGGGCGGCGTGGCGTCCGGAACGCGCACGACCGCTCGAGGCTTCGGTGTACTACCGGTTGAATCGAGCACGTCCACCGGCCTGGCTACCGTGGCGGTCTGTCGGCCTTGAGACCTCGGGTCTGCACCCGACGAGGCGTCTCGCCGATTCGAACCCGGCGCTCCGGACGCTACGCCGGCACCAGCCGAAGCAACCGATCCGGATGCATTTGCCGGCACGGGCGCGACCGGTCGAACGAGAGGCGGTGACGCCGCCGCTGGAGGAACCGGAACTGCCGAATCCTGCTCCGGCTCCGGCTCTGCCAGCAAAACGTAGCGGCGTGATGTTCGATTCGCGCAACCCACCCGCACATACAAAGTTACGACTGGCTCTTCGACGAGAACCGCCGCACGCACCTGAAGGACCGGCTCGCGAGGGTTTCGTCCACCCACCACCACGGTAACCCGGTCCGGATTGACACGTGTATCCCCCTGAAACACCTCGACCTCTGGACAAAGCGCGGAGGGCTCCTCGGGGATTTCCAGCCGAACCGGGACCGTTACCGACAACGGTTTACCAATCCAGGCGGCACCCTGCACGCGCCCGAGACCCAAAGCACTACTGCCCAGTGCCGTCAGAGTCAGAGCCGATCCAATGAGATAGTTTCGCAAGGCAGTTTGTAACTTGTTATCCGAACATTTTGACACAGCCCTTGCGCGTTTTCGGCTGGCCGCATAATCAAACCCATGAATCCGACACCCTTTTCCAACATCGCCATCATCGGCGCCGGCGCTATGGGACGAGGCATCGCCCAAATTGCCGCGCAGTCCGGCTGTTTCGTCTGGCTGCACGACACTCAGCGTTCTGTTTGTGAAGCAGCCATCAGTGCCTTGGGCGATACGTGGGAACGGTTAAGGGAAAGAGGCAAGCTGACCGATACCGACCGGGAAACCTACAGAAGCCGCTTGGGCATTGCTGACAAACTGGCTGACCTGCAAGGTTGCGACCTCGTCATTGAAGCTGTCGTCGAACGTGTCGATATCAAACAGCAGCTGTTTCGCCAGTTGGAAGACATCGTTTCGGATACAGCCGTCCTCGCGACCAATACCTCCTCACTTTCGGTCACTCAGATCGCTTCGGTGCTGAAGCGGCCCGAGCGATTTGCGGGCTACCATTTTTTCAACCCCGTTCCCCTGATGAAAGTCGTCGAGGTCATCGCCGGACTTCGGACCAGCGAAGAGACCTGTGCTGCACTCACACGCTTCGCCCAAGCCATCGGCCATGCACCGGTTCGCGCAGGCGATACGCCCGGCTTTATCGTCAATCATGCCGGCCGCGGCTACAGCACCGAAGCTCTGCGCATCCTGGGCGAACGGGTCAGCGACGTTCCCACCATCGATCGAATATTGAGAGATCAGGCGGGGTTCCGGCTGGGTCCCTTCGAACTGTTTGACCTCACTGCGCTCGACGTTTCCCATCCGGTCATCGAGTCGATCTACCACCAATATTTCGAAGAGCCCCGATATCGCCCCAGCGTGATCACCGCGCAGCGGCTTGCCGGCGGTCTGTTGGGCCGAAAAGTCGGCGAAGGCTTTTACCGGTATGTCAATGGCGTGGCGCAGATACCGCCAGAAGCCCAAACCCCGGCCGTGGAATCGATTCCGCCGGTCTGGGTGTCACCACGTGCTGCGCGCCGTCAGGAACTGTTGCAGTTGCTCAAAGGACTGGGCGCCCGCATCGAAACGGCGGCTTCGCCCTCGACCGAGGCTCTCATCCTGGTCGCCCCGCTCGGCTTCGACGTCACCACCGTCGCTGCGGTCGACCGGCTTGATCCGGCGCGAACCATCGGGATCGACCTGTTGCTGCCCGACAGTACCACCCGTCGTCGTGTTCTGGCGCGAAACCCGGCCTCACGCAGTGACTGGGTATCTGCCGCGCACGCGCTGTTCGCACGCGACGGCAAAGCCGTC
The DNA here is from genome assembly GCF_057219955.1 of Curvibacter sp. T50. Lineage (NCBI taxonomy): Bacteria > Pseudomonadati > Pseudomonadota > Betaproteobacteria > Burkholderiales > Comamonadaceae > Curvibacter > Curvibacter sp. T50. The sequence goes on along the minus strand of NZ_JBXVVU010000001.1, from coordinate 461,580 downwards.
AGTGTCATCCGGGACAGCGGAGGCTTCGTCACCCAGAGGGTAATCGCGACCATTGTCAATATTGCTTCGGACATGTGCCAACAAGGCGTCTGCAGTCCGAACGATCTGGACACGGCGGTTACACGGGGCCTTGGCTATCCTCAAGGCCCCCTGGCGCTTGGTGACGCCTGCGGCCCCGCAAGCATTCTTGAAGTCCTGTTCAACCTGCAGACCGTTTACGGTGATCCACGCTACCGACCTAGCCCCTGGCTGCGGCGCCGGGGTGCCTTGGGACTTTCGCTCTTGCACACCGAGGACTGAGACCATGACAGCCGAACTGCAGAGCACCACGGAAGGCAGGACCATGGTCCTGACCATCAGCAATCCCGAACACCGAAATGCCCTGGGGCCCGAGATCTATGCGGCGGGTGTCGAAGCGCTCGGCTCTGCGGAGTCCAACCCGGAAATCGGTTCGGTGATCGTGACCGGGCAAGGACCCGTTTTCAGCGCCGGCGGCAACCTTCAACGCCTCCAGGCCAATCGACAACTCCCCCCCGACCACCAGGCGCGCAGTATCGACGGCCTGCATAACTGGATCGAAACCATTCGGACTTTTCCGAAACCAGTTGTCGCCGCGGTCGAAGGCGCCGCAGCTGGCGCCGGCTTCTCGTTGGCGCTGGCATGTGATTTCATCGTCGCCGCGCGAAATGCCGCTTTCGTCATGGCCTACGTCAATATCGCTTTGTCTCCCGACGGCGGAGCCAGTTGGAGCCTGTCCCGGGCCATCCCTCGCCAGCTCGCGACCGAATTACTCCTGTGCGGGGACCGAATTAGTGCCGAGCGATTGGCCCAATTGGGTGTCGTCAACGTTATCAGCGACGCCGGCAATGCGCTGACCGACGCACTGGCACTGTGCGAGCGACTCAACAAGCGGGCACCCAACGCTCTGGCCAGCATCAAGGAACTGTTGTCCGAGGCCGACAGCAGCACATTGTCCGCCCACCTCAATCGGGAACGCGACCACTTTGTCAGGAACCTGCATCATCCCAATGCAGGAATCGGAATCGCGTCCTTTCTGAGCAAAACCCCGCCGTCTTACCGGTAACACGGGGCAGGAATTCGGCCGGGTACCGGCCTGCCTGGCCAGCGACCGGCCCAGCACAGACGCCCATGCGACAGCCGCAGTGCACCGCCGCCGTCCCGCACACGACAATTCCCCTGCAACCAGTCACACAAAAGACACGCCATGGACGATCCCATTCTTACGATCGACGAACGCGAGGCGATCAACAACGGTCGCTGGTTCTCGGCTCTTTCCCCTTCCCTGCGGCACGACATTCTGCGATGCGCCTACGTCAAACGATTCAAAGACGGCGAATTGATTGCTGCACGAGGCGAGCCACCGGAGCAATGGATCGCGTGCGCAAAAGGCGCGGTTCGGGTGAGTTCCACCACCGTGTCGGGAAAGCAGATCACGTTGACGTATGTAGAGCCAGGTATCTGGTTCGGCGATGTGTCGATCTTCGACGGCGACCGACGCACCCACGATGCCTATGCCCATGGAGACACAACCATTCTGTGCGTAGCAAAAGCCGATTTCAAGAAGATTCTGGCACTGCATGTCGAGTTGTACGACGCCATGCTGCGACTTCATGCCCGACGCATTCGCCAACTTTATGGCCTGGTGGAAGACCTCAACACGCTGCCCTTGCGCGCTCGACTGGCCAAACAGCTTTTACATCTGGCGCGCAGCTATGGCATTCCCAGCCTGGCCCACGGCGACGAAACACGAATCGGACTGCAACTGGCCCAGGAGGAACTGGCCCAACTTCTGGGAGCATCCCGGCAACGGGTCAATCAGGAACTCAAAGCGATGGAGCGCGAGCAGGCAATCCGCATCGAGGCGGGCGGACTCGTGATTCGAGACCGGGACGCACTGATGCGTCTCATCGATCAAGAGTCCTGAACGATCAGGCGTTCCAACCTGCGGACAAAGAAACATGAGTGAATTCGACCATTTCATCGGGACCCGGCCCGTCACCAGTCAGCATGCCGTAGACATCGAACGCCTCGAAGGCTGGCTCAAGGGCCGTGTTCCCGGCTTCGAGGGCCCCCTTACGGTGGAGATGTTCAGGGGTGGGCAGTCCAATCCGACGTACAAGTTGTTGACTCCGACTCAGTCGTACGTCATGCGTGCGAAACCGGGGCCGGTCGCCAAATTGCTGCCCTCGGCCCATGCCATCGAGCGGGAATTTGCGGTCATGCATGCGCTTTGTGCAACGGCGGTGCCAGTTGCGCGAATGCTCGCCTTGTGCGAGGACGAAAGCGTCATCGGTCGTGCGTTCTACATCATGGAGTTCGTATCGGGTCGCGTTCTGTGGGACCAGTCGTTGCCTGGAATGCTGCCCACGCAGCGTCGCGAAATCTATCTAGAGATGAACCGGGTCCTGGCGGAATTGCACAAGATTCGCCCGGCGGACATTGGCCTGGCTACGTTCGGCAAGCCAGGCAATTATTTCGAACGACAGATCGGCAGGTGGTCCAAGCAATATCTTGCATCCGTCACACAACCCATCGACGAGATGGACCAGCTGATGGCTTGGTTGCCGGCGAATATCCCGCCCCGGGCCCGCGACGACTCACTTGTCAGCGTGGTCCACGGAGACTACCGGCTCGACAACCTCATTTTTCACCCGCAGGAAGCCCGTGTCCTGGCCGTGCTGGACTGGGAGCTATCCACGCTGGGGCACCCCCTGGCGGATTTTGCCTATCACTGCATGGCATGGCATATCCCGCCGGGGGCCTTTCGTGGCATCGGTGGGCTGGACCATCACAGCCTGGGTATTCCCGTCGAAGACGAGTACATCCGCCTCTACTGCGACCGTACCGGCCTGGCCGCCCCTGACGATTTGCGCACCGACTGGAACTTCTATCTGGCCTACAACCTGTTTCGCATTGCGGCCATCCTGCAGGGCATCGCCAAACGGGTCGAAACCGGCACGGCCTCCAGCGCACAGGCCCGCGCATCGGGTGCAGGGGCCCGCCCCATGGCTGCATTGGCCTGGCAGTTTGCCAGCAAGGCCTGACCCGACCCATTTCAACCGGAGAAACCGATGGACTTTGAATATTCGCCTCGCACCCGAGAGCTGCAGGCGCGCCTGCAGCGGTTCATGGACGACCATGTCTACCCGAGCGAGAGGGCCTACGAAGATGAATTGGCGGCAAACACCGCAGCCGGCCGCCGATGGAGCCCGCTTCAGGTCATCGAAGAACTCAAGCCCAAGGCCCGTGACGCCGGTCTGTGGAATCTGTTCCTGCCGACGGACACAGCTGAGGCGTCGGGGTACCACGGCGCCGGGCTTACCAACCTGGAGTATGCGCCACTGGCGGAAATCATGGGGCGGGTGACCTGGGCGTCCGAGGTTTTCAACTGTTCAGCGCCGGATACCGGCAACATGGAAACGATTGCCCGCTACGGCAGCGAAGCAATCAAGGCGCGCTGGCTCTCGCCCTTGCTCCAGGGGAATATCCGCTCGGCTTTTGCCATGACGGAACCCGATGTCGCCTCGTCCGATGCCACCAACATCGCCACCCGCATCGAGCGCCAGGGCGACGAATACATCATCAACGGCCGCAAATGGTGGACATCGGGTGCCGGTGACCCACGCTGTGCGGTCTACATCACAATGGGCAAAACGGACCCGGAAGCACCTAAACACGCTCAGCAAAGCATGATTGTGGTCCCCGCAGACACTGCGGGAATCACGGTCGTGCGGCCCTTGACGGTGATGGGGTACGACGACGCGCCCCACGGCCACATGGAGGTCCTCTTCGAGAACGTCCGAGTGCCTGCCGAGAATATCTTGCTCGGCGAAGGTCGCGGTTTCGAGATCGCGCAAGGGCGCCTCGGGCCCGGTCGTATCCACCACTGCATGCGTTTGATCGGCCTGGCCGAACGAGCGCTGGAATTGATGTGCCGACGTGCCCTCGGGCGGGTGGCATTCGGCAAACCGGTCGCCGCACAGACCGTCACGCAAGAGCGCATCGCAGAAGCCCGGTGCAAGATCGACATGGCGCGACTGCTCACACTGAAGGCGGCCTGGATGATGGACGTTGCCGGCAACAAGGTAGCCCGTTCGGAGATCGCGATGATCAAGGTCGTTGCACCCAGCATGGCCTGCGAGGTCATCGACTGGGCCATTCAGGTCCATGGCGGTGGCGGCTTGTGCCAGGATTTTCCACTCGCCAGTGCTTACGTCGGCGCCCGTACGCTTCGTTTTGCGGACGGCCCGGACGAAGTGCATCGGAACGCCATCGCCAAATGGGAACTGGGCAAGTACGGCACATTCGGGCGCGATGCAGCCGTTCCGGTGACCCGGGGTTGCTGACCGCCCCCCGGAGGCGGGCCTGACCGATCCAATGGTCGATTCGGGTAGAATGCGGGATTCGTCGGAGCGTAGCGCAGCCTGGTAGCGCATCTGCTTTGGGAGCAGAGGGTCGCGAGTTCGAATCCCGCCGCTCCGACCAAGGAACAAGGGCCCACCTCGGTGGGCCTTTTATCCATCTGCCCGTAGCTCAACTGGATAGAGCAACGGCCTTCTAAGCCGTAGGTCGGGGGTTCGAGTCCCTCCGGGCAGGCCACAAGTCTTCAGGCCACACTCCGGGCGCGCCGAGTCGAGATGCAGCCCCACCCAAAAAAGCCGTCTTTTCGCCAATATCCAGCGTATTTTGGTCGCTTCTAGCTATCGTTTCTATATCACCGACCTTTCGAAGATCGGTGTTTACCCTGCTAGCAACTTGGCGAATGTGCAATATAGTGCGTGTTCTTGCAGGCAAATCCTGTCGGATTTCCCATAAGCGCCTTGCGCCAAAACCCAGCCCGGCTAGGGTTTGTCAGGAGCGGCAATTGCCGCACTTGGGTTAGATTTACTTTAGACCTAAACAACCGGAGATTTTCATGACCACTCGTCGCCTCGTACTCTCCCGTAGTGCCGCTCTCATCGGGGCTGCATCATCCGGATTGCTCTTGCCTGAACTGGCGCGCGCCCAAGGCAACAAGATCCGGGTCGGATTGATGCTGCCGTACACCGGCGCATTTGCCCAACTGGGTGTTGCGATCGAGAACGGATTCCGCATGGCACTCAATGAACAGGGTGGAAAGCTCGGCGGTCGCGAAGTGGAGTGGTTCAAGGTGGACGACGAATCCAACCCGGCGAAAGGCGTTGAAAATGCCCAACGCCTGGTGCAGCGCGACAAAGTGGACGTGCTGATCGGTACGGTCCATTCGGGGGTCCAGATGGGCATCCACCGCGTAGCCCGCGAGTCCGGCGTGCTGAACATCATCCCCAATGCGGGCGTCCACGTCGCCACCCGCGAACAATGTGCGCCCAATGTCTTTCGCGCCAGCTTCACGAACTCTCAGCCGACTCTCGGCCTGGGCAAAGTCATGGTCGACCGCGGCCACAAGAAAGCTGTCTGGATCACCTGGAGCTATGCCGCTGGCGACGAAGCCTTTGAAGGCTTCGAGAAGAGCTACACCGCCGCAGGAGGACAGATCGTCAAAAAACTTGGACTTCCGTTCCCCAACGTCGAATTCCAGGCCCTTCTGACCGAGATCGCCGCACTCAAGCCGGACGCTGTTGCCTGTTTCTTTGCCGGTGCGGGGGCCGCCAAGTTCATTCGGGACTACGCCGCGGCAGGCCTCAACCGCACCATCCCGCTGTATGGCTCCGGATTCCTGACCGAGGGCGTGCTGGACGCCGCAGGCGAGGCGGCCAACGGCATCCTCACCACACTGCACTACAGCGATTCGCTGGATACCCCACGCAACAAGCAGTTCCGTCTGGAATATGCCAAGACATTCAAGATGCAACCTGACGTCTACTCCGTGCAAGGGTATGACAGCGGCCTGTTGCTCCTGCAAGGTGCCAATGCAGTCAAGGGTGACCTCACGAAGAAGAAAGAGCTGTATGCGGCGATGCAAAACGCCACCATTGACAGCCCGCGCGGCAAATTCAAACTCAGCAAGGCCAACAATCCGGTGCAGGACATTTACTTGCGCCAGGTCGAAGGCAAAGAAAACAAGGTGATCGGAATTGCGGCAAAAGCCGTGTCCGATTCAGGGGCCGGTTGCCGCATGGCGACCTGACGGCCTTCTCACTGCCGCATGGGTGGTGTCGGCCTCCTGGCCACACCGCCCTTTTTCTGGAACATGCGATGGATTTCGCCAGTTTTCTGATCCAGCTGCTCAACAGTGTGCAGTACGGCCTGTTGCTGTTCATGTTGGCGGCCGGCCTGACGCTGATCTTTGGGATCATGGGTGTTGTCAATCTCGCCCACGGCAGCTTTTACATGCTCGGGGCCTATCTGGCCTGGTCGCTGGCAGCCCGTCTGGGGAGTTTCGCCCTGGCGATCGTTGTTGGCACCCTGCTTGCCGTGGCCTTTGGATTGTTGCTGGAGAAAGTGCTGATACGGCACTTCTATCACCGCGACCATCTGGACCAGGTGCTGCTGACTTTTGGATTGATCTATATCTTTGAAGAGATGCGCTCCATCCTGTGGGGCGACGATGTCCATGGTGTCGCCATGCCAGCGCTTCTAGCGGCGTCCATTCCGTTGACCGACACCCTCTCCTACCCGGTCTACCGGTTGTTCATGAGCGGACTGTGTATCGTGCTGGCCATTGGCCTGTATCTGCTGATTTCACGGACCAAACTGGGCATGAAAATCCGTGCCGGCGCCTTCAACCATGAAATGACGGAAGCGCTCGGCGTCAACATCCGCCTGATCCACGCACTGGTTTTCGCTTTGGGTGTCGGCCTGGCAACGGTTGCCGGGATGATTGCCGCCCCCATCTCCAGCGTCTACCCCAACATGGGGGGCAGTGTGCTGATCATGTGTTTTGTTGTGGTGGTGATCGGCGGCATCGGTTCGGTACGCGGCGCGCTGATCGCCGCACTGCTGGTCGGGTTCGTCGACACGTTCGGCAAGGTACTCCTGCCGCAGGTTTCCGGCATGCTGGTCTACATGCTGATGGCCCTGGTCCTTCTGTACAAGCCCGAAGGCCTCTTCAAAGCCTGAACAAACGACCATGAGCGCCCCCAAAGCCCAACTGGAAACCCTGCCGCGCAGCCTCACGCTGATGCTGGCCGTCGCCCTGATCGGCCTCGCGGCCGTGCCGGTGTTCGGCGCCGACTACACCATCGGGCTGGTCACCAGCATGATGATCATGGCCATCTTCGCGATGAGTCTGGACTTGCTGCAAGGTGTCACCGGCCTGGTGTCTCTCGGCCACGCCGCGTTCTTTGGCCTCGCCGGCTATGCCCTCGCCTTCATGACGCCTTCGGGCCAGGCGGTCAGCCTGTGGTGGACTTTGCCGCTTGCTGTAGGGGCGTCCGCGCTGGCGGCCCTGCTGATCGGCTTTTTTGTCGTCCGCACGCACGGCATCTACTTCATCATGGTCACCATGGCGTTTGCGCAAATGGTGTATTTCCTGTTCTTTGACATCAAGGCGCTGGGCGGCTCCGATGGCTTGTACCTCAATTTCAAGCCCGATGCCGGACTGTTCGACCTGGAAGACAAACGGGTTTTCTTCTGGTTCACCCTGGCCTGTCTGGTGGCGACCTACGCCTTCCTGCGCAGGCTGCTGTTTTCTCCCTTCGGCCGGGCGCTGGCGGGCATCCGTGCCAACGAGCACCGGATGCGGGCTCTGGGTTTTGCCAGCTTTTCGCACAAGCTCGCAGCCTTCACACTGGCGGGAGCACTGGCGGGTCTGGCTGGCTATCTGTGGGCTGCCCAGACCGGGTTCATGAACCCGGAGTTGATGGGCTTTCACATGAGCGCCCACGCGATCATGATGGTGATCCTGGGCGGCATGGGAAACTTTGCCGGTGCCATCGTCGGAGCCTTCGCCTTCGAATACCTGCTGCACCTGTTCAAGGACCTGCCCGACATCGGCTCCTTCCGCACGGGCAAACACTGGCAGCTATGGATGGGGTTGTTCATTGTCGCCATCGTCATCCTGGCGCCGCGGGGCATTCTGGGTCTGCTGGCGCGATGGCTGCAGCGCAAGGAGACCGGCGATGACTGAAGCTGTGACGGCCACCGCGACCGGTGAGATCCAGGCATGGACGCCAAACCACCCCGGAACAATGCCCGGGCTGGTCCTGACAGCCCGGCAACTGACCAAACGGTTCGGTGGCCTGGCAGCCGTGAACCAGGTCAACCTGGATCTGTGGCAAGGCCGTATCCACGGTGTCATCGGCCCCAACGGCGCGGGCAAATCGACGCTGACCAACCTGCTGTCCGGCGACCTGCCCCCGACCGAGGGAACCGTCACCCTTGCCGGACAGGACATTACCGGCTGGAACCCGGAACGCATCTCCCGACAGAGACTGGGCCGCAGCTACCAGAAAACCAATATCTTTCCGGCATTCACGGTCTGGGAGAACATCCGCCTCGCCGCGCAATCGCGCAACCAGCCGTTCGCGTTCAATCCACTGGCCTGGCTGACCCGCGCGGCAACCCGCGCCGTCGTCAATGAGCGCGCCGAAAAGGCCTTGGAGCTGGCACTTCTCGGCAGTCGTCGCAACACGATCGCCGGCGCTGCCAGCCATGGTGAACAGCGCCAGCTCGAGATCGCCATGACCCTGGCGACCGAGCCCCAGGTGCTGCTGCTCGACGAGCCATTGGCCGGCATGGGCACGATGGAGGCGGAACGCATGGTGCAGTTGCTGCTGGGCTTGAAGGCCGACCACGCGATGATGCTGGTGGAACACGATATGGACGCCGTGTTTGCGGTCGCCGATCACCTCACGGTGATGGTCAACGGCCAGGTCATCGCCAGCGATACACCGGCAGCCGTGCGCGCTGACGTGACGGTACAGGCCGCCTATCTCGGGGAGGCGCACTGACATGGGCGAGCGACTGATTGAGGTGCAAGGCATCCACAGCTATTACGGACAGAGCCACATCCTGCGCGGAGTGAATTTCCACGTCGACCGGGGGGAGACCATCGGCCTGATGGGTCGCAACGGCATGGGCAAAAGCACGCTGCTGAAAAGCATCATGGGCATCGTGCGACCTCGCGCCGGGTCGGTCGAGATCAAAGGACGCCCGGCCCGCGATCTGGCGGTGTTCGAAGTCGCCCAAAGCGGCATCGCCTACGTGCCCGAAGGGCGTGGAATTTTTGGCAACCTCAGCGTGTCAGAAAACCTGCGCATGGCGGCGCGTCCGGGTACCGGCGGCCAACGGGACTGGACTTACGAACGGGTGCTGGAGACATTTCCCCGCCTTGCCGAGCGGCTGAACCACGGCGGCCAGCAACTGAGCGGCGGCGAGCAGCAGATGCTGACCATCGGCCGCGCGCTCATGACCAACCCCGACGTACTGATCCTGGACGAAGCCACCGAAGGCCTGGCCCCGCTGATCGCGCGCGAGATCTGGCGCATCTGCGGGCTGATCCGGCAAAGCGGCATCAGCAGCATCATCGTGGACAAGAACTGGCGTCACGTCACCCAGATCACCGACCGCAACGTGATTCTGGTCAAGGGTGAAGTGGTGTTTGCGGGCAGCTCCGACGAGCTCCTGTCCGAGCCCGAACGCCTCGCCCAACACCTTGGGGTCTGAGCGGACCTTTGCAGTCTGCGTCGGCGCACCCCTGCCGGCACCCCTCACACCAGCGGCCGCAGTTCCCGCGCCGCGTCCAGCAGCAGCGGCAGCAGGTCGCGCTGCATCGCCGCAGGCTCCAGGCGGGCCGGGGGGGCCACCACGTTCAGCGCGGCGACGGTGTGGCCCTGCATGTTGCGCACCGGCACCGCCAGCGCGTGGATGCCCAGTTCGTGTTCCTCGCTGGCAACGCACCAGTCGTCGCGCCGCACCTGCTCGATCAGCGCCCGGAACGCGCCAGGTTCGACCACCGTGCGGGCGGTCAGGCGCGGCAACGGGCGCTCGCCATCCGGCCCGCCGCCCATCCAGGTCTCGAACGCCGCCGGCGGCAGCGCGGCCAGCAGCACCCGCCCGGTGGAGGTGGCGTGCGCCGGCAGCCGCGCGCCCAGGTGCAGGCCGTAGGCCAGCAGGCGCAGCTGGCCGCTGCGCGCCACGATCACCACCTCGGCGCCGTCCAGCACCACCGCCGAAAACGACTCCTGCGTCTGCGCGGCCAGCCGGTTCAGCGTCGGCTGCAGCACCCGCGGCAAGCGGGCGGACGCGAGGTAACTGCCGGAAAACCGCAGCACCTTGGGCGCCAGCCAGAAATAACTGCCGTCGGTTTCCAGATACCCGAGGTGCGCCAGCGTCAGCAGATGCCGGCGCGCGGCGGCGCGGGTGAGGCCCGCGCGCTGGGCGGCGAGCGTGGCGTTCAGGCGCTGGCGTTCGGTGTCAAAACTCTCCAGCACCGCCAGCCCCTTGGCCATGCCCTCGATGAAATCGGCCTTGGCGATGTCCATGTGTGGCCTCGGATCAAGTGTTGCGCGGTGATCGCGCGAAGTGCACGATCATCGCACAATGACCGCACCAAGTGGTGGCGCTGCGGAGAGCACGTCCGTACAGTTCTCTGCAACCGTTCCACAACACCCCAGGAGACTTTCCCATGCGCACCCAGGTAGCCATCATCGGCGGCGGCCCGTCCGGCCTCATGCTGTCCCAGCTCTTGCACCTCAAGGGCATAGCCACCGTCGTGCTGGAGCGCCAGAGTCGTGAATACGTGCTTTCGCGCATCCGTGCCGGCGTGCTGGAGCACGGTTTTGCCGAGCTGATGCGCGAAGCCCAGTGCGGCGAGCGCATGGACCGGGAAGGCGAGATCCACGAAGGCTTTTTCATCTCCGACAACGGCGCCATGCGTCGCGTGGACCTGCACAAATACAGCGGCGGCAGCTCGGTCGTCGTCTACGGCCAGACCGAACTGACGCGCGACCTGTACGAAGCGCGCGACCGGATGAACGGCAAGGTCATCCACAACGCCGAAGACGTGCAGCCGCACGACCTCAAAAGCGCCAACCCCTACGTGACCTACCGCATGGGCGACGAGATCGTGCGCATCGACTGCGACTATGTGATCGGCGCCGACGGCTTTCACGGCGTCAGCCGCAAGTCCATTCCGCGCGACGTGCTCAAGGAATACGAAAAGGTCTACCCCTTCGGCTGGCTGGGCGTGCTCTCGCGCACCAAGCCGGTGTCGCCCGAGCTGATCTACGCCAAGCACGAACGCGGCTTTGCGCTGTGTTCGCTGCGCTCGCAGGTGCTCTCCCGCTACTACATCCAGGTGCCGCTGTCCGACTCGGTGGAGGACTGGTCCGACGAGAAATTCTGGGACGAACTCAAGCGCCGCCTGCCCGCCGACGTGGCCGAGCGCCTGATCACCGGGCCGTCGATCGAAAAATCCATCGCGCCGCTGCGCTCCTTCGTGGCCGAGCCGATGCGCTACGGCAACCTGTTCCTCGCCGGTGACGCCGCCCACATCGTGCCGCCCACCGGCGCCCGGGGCCTGAACAGCGCCGCGTCAGACATCTACTACCTCTACCACGCCATGGTCGCCCACTACAAGAACGGTGACGACTCGGGCCTGGACAACTACTCGGCCAAGGCGCTGGCGCGGGTGTGGAAGGCGCAGCGTTTCTCGTGGTGGATGACGACCATGCTGCACACCTTCCCCGACAGCCTGGCCTACGACCAGAAGCTGCAGGACACCGAGCTGGCCTACCTGTTCTCGTCGGAAAAAGCCCAGGGCTCGCTGGCCGAAAACTACGTCGGCCTGCCGTTCTGACCACACACCACCGCCCGCCCGCGGGCCGCGCGACGCAATAATGGGGGCCCTCTTGGCCCCCTTGTCGCGTCCGTGGAGGCCTGCCCACTGGTTTTCTGGTCAAAATGGCCAATACCCAGCGCAAAAAGGTCGCTTTCAGCTATTCTTTTCATAGTACACCGCAATGACTACACCCCGCCGCCCTGCCCCTACCTCATCCGCCCCGCTGAAGACACTGAAGCCGCTGCGCGGCGTCCGCGTGCTCAGCCTGGCGCTCAACCTGCCCGGGCCGGCGGCAATGATGCGTCTCAAGGCCATGGGCGCGACTTGCCTGAAGGCTGAACCCCCCGGACCCCGTGGCGCATCGGGCGATCCGATGGGGCAGTACAACCGCGGCGCCTATGACACCATGCACACCGGCATCCGGGTCATCACGGTCGACCTGAAAACGGAAAAAGGCCAGGCGAGCCTGCACAAGGAACTGGCCCGCACCGACGTTCTGCTGACCTCGTTCCGCCCGTCTGCCCTGGAAAAACTCGGCCTGGGCTGGAAGGCTTTGCGGCGCCGCTATCCCGCGCTGTCTGTCGTGGCCATTGTGGGCGCCCCCGGCGGGCGCGCCGAAGAGCCCGGGCACGACCTGACCTATCTGGCCGACGCCGGTCTGGTGACCGGGCTGGATCTGCCGCCGACGCTGTTTGCCGATATGGGTGGCGCCCTGATGGCCAGCGAAGCCGCCCTCAAGGCCGTGCTGGCACAGAAAACCAGTGGCAAAGGGAGCTTTCAGCAGGTGGCGCTGAGCGACGCCGCCGCCTGGCTGGCCCTGCCACGTACCTGGGGGCTGACCCAGCCGAGCGGCGCCGTCGGTGGCGCCCATGCCGGCTACCGGGTCTACCCGTGCAAAGACGGGCGCGTGGCCGTGGCCGCCCTGGAGCCGCATTTCGCGGCCGCTCTGTGTGCGGCCGCCGGCGTGGCCATGCCCTCGCTGTTGACCCTGTTCGAACAAGCCACGCACGATGCCATCGCCCGATTCCTGCTGGCCCGCACCCGCAAACAGCTCGACACATTGGCGCTGGAGATGGACATTCCGCTGCACACCATGGCCTGAAGCGCGGCGCACCGGAGGCGGCGGCGCGCCGCGCGGACGCCTGATCGGAGCCACACCACCGCAGGGTAAGATGCCGCATGCACAAACCTTACCCCCCTCTCCTCCTGTCCCTGCTGTTGGTTACCGGAACAGCGTTCGCCCAAGGCGGCGCCAAAGACGAACTGATCGGCAAAATCCTCACGCTGCAGAAACCTGCGATCGAGAGCCTTGCACAATCGCTTGCCGAGCAGCCGGCCGCCCAGTTGCTGGAGCAGGCCGGCGCAGCGTTGCCAGGACGGGTGCCGGCCGAACGCCGGGAGGCAGTCGCCCGGGATATCCGGGCCGACGCGCGCACCTACGCCGAAGAGGTTGCCCCGATCGTGCGCGAAAAGGCGGTCCAGCTGGCACCGTCGACCGTGGGGCCGATCCTGCGCGAGAAGTTCACCGAGGACGAGCTGCGCCAGATCATCGCCGTGCTGGAATCGTCGGCCTGGTCCAAATTCGAACAACTGGGCGGTGACATGCAAAAAGCGCTCGGCGAGAAACTGGTGGCCGAGACCCGCCCGGCCGTTCAGGCCAAACTCGCCGTCCTGGAACAATCGGTTTCGCGGCGTCTGGGCATCACCCCCGCTGCCGCCGACAACAAGGCAAGCGCCGCCTCCGCGCCCAAGCCCGCGGCCCGGGCCTCAGCACCCGCCAAAGCCGCCAGCCGCTGAACCGGCACGGCCCGCCGTTCAGCGCCCGCCGCGTTTGCCGCCGCCCACCGGGCTGCCGGGGCGGCTGCCACCCGCGGAACGGGGCGGCAGGCCGGTGTGCTGGGTCAGCAGGCGGCCCTTGACCGGCTTCACCGGCGCCGCTTTGGCCGGTGCCGGTGTGCTGTTCTTGCGCCGCGCGCTCTGGTAGCCGTCGTCGTTCAGCGGCTGCCAGGTCGGGATCAGGTGCTGCTTGCCGTTGCCGATCAGGTCGGCCCGGCCCATGGTCTTGAGCGCCTCGCGCAGCAGTGGCCAGTTGGCCGGGTCGTGGTAGCGCAGGAAGGCCTTGTGCAGGCGCCGGCGCCGCTCGCCGCGCACCACGTCCACGGTTTCGCCGCGTTCATCCCGGTGCACGCCGGTGAGCGTGTTCAGGCCGGTGTGGTACATCGCCGTCGCGGTGGCCATGGGGCTGGGGTAGAAGGTCTGCACCTGGTCGGCGCGGAAGCCGTTTTTCTTCAGCCACACCGCCAGGTTCATCATGTCTTCGTCGGTGGTGCCCGGGTGGGCGGCGATGAAATACGGAATCAGGAACTGCTTCTTGCCCGCCTCGGCGCTGAACTTGTCGAACAGGCTCTTGAAGCGGTCGTAGCTGCCGATGCCCGGCTTCATCATCTTGGACAGCGGGCCGGATTCGGTGTGCTCCGGCGCGATCTTCAGGTAGCCGCCGACATGGTGCTGCACCAGCTCTTTCACATACTCCGGGCTTTTCACCGCCAGGTCGTAGCGCAGGCCGGAGCCGATCAGGATTTTCTTCACGCCCTTCAGCGCCCGGGCGCGCCGGTACATCGAAATCAGCGGGCCATGGTCGGTGGTCAGGTTCTGGCAGATGCCGGGGTAGACGCAGCTCGGTTTGCGGCAGGCGGCCTCAATTTCCGGTGTGCGGCAGCCCAGCCGGTACATGTTGGCCGTGGGGCCGCCGAGATCGGAAATGGCGCCGGTGAAGCCCTGGACCTTGTCGCGGATGTCCTCGATTTCCTGGATCACCGAGTCTTCGCTGCGGCTCTGGATGATGCGGCCCTCGTGCTCGGTGATGGAGCAGAAGGTGCAGCCGCCAAAGCAGCCGCGCATGATGTTGACCGAGAAGCGGATCATCTCCCACGCGGGAATCTTGGTCGCGCCGTCATGGCTGCCCTGGGCATCGGCGTAGGCCGGGTGCGGGCTGCGGGCATAGGGCAGGCCGAACACCCAGTCCATTTCGGCGGTGGTCAGCGGAATCGGTGGCGGGTTGAGCCAGACGTCGCGCGCGGTGGTGCCCTCCCCGTGCGCCTGCACCAGCGCGCGGGCGTTGCCGGGGTTGGTTTCCAGGTGCAGCACGCGGTTGGCGTGGGCATAGAGCACCGCATCCATCTTGACCTGCTCGTAGCTCGGCAGGCGGATCACGGTGCGCTCGCGCGGCGGGCGTTTGCTCCGCAGCGCCGGATTGGGAGCGAAAAACACCGGTGTCTCGACCGATTTCAAGCCTTTTTGGCCGATACCCACCGTGGAAAGGTCATTGTTTGCTACTGAATCAGGAGTATTCGACGGATCGCAGGTTCCGCCCCGTTCCGCCGCCTGCTCCGCCGTGGTCTGGTAGGGGTTGAGGTGGCTTTCCACCGGGCCGGGCTGATCCACCTCAGTGGAGTCGATCTCGGTCCATTCGGTGTCCGGTGCATGCGGCGAGCTGCGACGCACAAACGCCGTGCCGCGCACGTCGGTGATGTCCTGCACCGGCACCTTGGCCGCCAGCCGGTGCGCCACCTCGACCAGCGCGCGTTCGGCGTTGCCGTACAGCAGCAGGTCGCATTTGGCGTCCACCACGATGGAGCGGCGCACCTTGTCGCTCCAGTAGTCGTAATGCGCGATGCGGCGCAGGCTGCCCTCGATGCCGCCCAGCACGATCGGCACGTCGGAAAAGGCTTCGCGGCAGCGCTGGCTGTAGACAATCGCCGCCCGGTCGGGCCGTTTGCCGCCCACATCACCGGGGGTGTAGGCGTCGTCGCTGCGGATCTTGCGGTCGGCCGTGTAGCGGTTGATCATGGAATCCATGTTCCCCGCGGTGACGCCCCAGAACAGGTTGGGTTTGCCCAGCGCCTTGAACGGCTCGGCGCTGTGCCAGTCCGGCTGGGCGATGATGCCTACGCGAAAGCCCTGCGCCTCCAGCACCCGGCCGATCACCGCCATGCCGAAACTGGGGTGGTCCACGTAGGCGTCGCCGGTCACCAGCACGATGTCGCAGCTGTCCCAGCCCAGCTGCACCATCTCCTCCCGGCTCATCGGCAGGAACGGCGCCGTGCCGAAGCGTTTCGCCCAGTAGGGGCGGTAGCTGGCCAGCGGCTTGGCGGCGCGCGGAAAAAAGGAGACGTCGACGGGGGCGTTCATGGCGGGTACACGGCAGCGCGCAGTGTACGGTGTGCCCCCGGCCGGCGTGGATTCAAAGGTCTTTCAGGGCGGCGTCGATCTGGCGGGAAAACACCGCAGCATCCCCCAGGGCCTGGGCATTGAGCAACGCGAGTTTGGCCAGAAAGAGCTCGGCCTTTTCCGGACCGGCGGTGTCGATGGCAAGGGCCAGCTGGTCGTAGACCGATTCCAGGTCCGGCAGGCTGAGGCTGTGGGTTTTGGTCATGGTGGGGCGGATCCTGTCGGCTTATTGCACAAGGGCCTGCTGGAGCGCGGCTTGCAGACGGCCTGCGTCCAGTGTCATCCAGCGCGCGCAGACATGCTGGTCGGGGCGCAGCAGATAGGCAGCACCGCTGGCCGGTACCCCCCAGCGCTGCCGGAAGGCCCCGTCGTTGTCGGCGAAACACTGGTCGGCTCCGTCCACCGGCCCGGCCGTTCCGACGGCGCTGACCCGTATCACCAGACCCCGGGCACGGGCCTCCGTGACCACCGCCCGAATCGGCTCTGGGAGCGCATCGGCGGCGGTGAAAAGCAGCAGATCAAACCCGCCGCCGAGATGGTCCAGCAGAAAATCGTCCGGACCCAGACGAACATTGCGGGGCGGCGCGCCATGGGCCGGCCCGTCGGTGAACAGCGCGTTGTCGTCACCGGGACAATTCAGCGACGATCGGGCGTACTCGTGGGGGCGCGAGGTCCGCCAGTGGAACAGCGGCCGAACAAAGGGCTGACTGAGCGACAAGGACAGGACCGCATTGCGCAGCAGACGAAAGCCATCGCTCGGGGGCGTCATGAAACGGGTGCTTTTTCCGGACTCCTCGATGATCTCGCGCGCCGCCCCGACCCGCTCGGCGCTGTAGTTGTCCAGTTGCCTTTTGCTCGCCAGACCCTTGACCACATGCGCCAGTTGCCAGCCCAGCGACTGGGCGTCCTGAAAGCCGGTGTTGGCGCCCCGCACGCCAAAGATCGGCAACAGATGGGCCGAATCACCGACAAACAGCACCGGCCCGTGCACGTAGTCGGGCAAGGTCATGGCCCGCGCCGAATAGACCGAGCACCAGTCCAGCTCCCAGCTGATGCCGGCGTAGCCGATCATGCCCAGTTGGGCGTCGATTCGCCGTTTCAGCGCCTCCGGCAGAAGCGCCTTTTCCGGCGACTCGCCCGGCTTGAGCTGGTAGTCCACCCGCCAGATGCCGTGGGGTTCGCGGTGCATCAACACGGTATTGCCCCGGTTCCAGTCCGGGTCGAAAAACGCCAGACGTTCGGTCGGCAGCGGCAGATCGACCCGGATATCGGCAATGACAAACAAGCCCTCGTAGCTGGCACCTTCCATGCTCAGACCCAGCTCCGAGCGGACGGCCGAGCGGCCCCCGGTGGCATCGACCAGCCAGTCGGTCTCCAGCTCGTAGGTGCCTTTGGGGGTATCGACCAGCAGCAGCGCGTGGTCGGCGCGCCGGTTGACCTTGACCAGCTTGTTGCCCCAGCGAAAATCGATCAACGGCTGCGCAGCGCAAGCTTCATAGAGAAACTCTTCCAGGTATTGCTGCTGGATGTTGAGCATGGGAAAGAAGCGGTCGTGGACATCGTGGGGGGCCTCCATGCGAAACACGCGGCGCCCGCGGTAGACCGAATTGCCGAAACGCCACGGCAACCCCATGGCGCTCAGCCGGTCGGCAACACCGACCTGCTGCAGGATTTCCAGCGACCGGCGGGTGAAGACGATGGCCCGGCTGCCCTGGGAAAACTGCAGCTCCGCCGTGAGAACCACACTGGCCACGCCGTGCCGTGCCAGCTCCAGCGCGGTGACCATGCCGGCCGGGCCGGACCCGGCGATCACCACCTTGCTGCGGGGCTGGCCGGGGTAACGCGCCGGCAGCCAGGGCTCGTGCACGGTGTAGTGGTAATAGATGGACGGCCGCGGATGCCGCGTGGGCTGATGCATGAATGATTCTCCCCGATGGGCCGTTGACCGCAGGCGACCACCCGTCGCGCGGCATGGCTCGGACCGGGCTGTAGCATACCGGCGAGTTTGCCCGTCGTCTTGACCGACCTCAAGAAGGCCATCGCGTACAGTCGGGACATGCACCGCACCATTTTCACCACCCCTGTTGTCAACACGCTGCTGCGCGGCCTGTCCCTGTTCATCCTGCGCCTGAAGGGCTGGAAAATCGAGGGGGAGCTGCCGCCAGGCGCCGACAAGGCGGTGCTGATCGCCGCCCCCCACACCAGCAATTGGGATCTGCCCTATACGCTGATGACCGGCTTTGCGCTGCGGCTGAACCTGTACTGGATGGGCAAGGAAAGCATCTTCCGGGTGCCCTTTGGCGCCTTCATGCGCTGGCTGGGCGGAATCGCGGTCGACCGGTCAAAGTCCAACAATCTGGTGGCCGCGTCGGTCGAAGCCATCCGCGCCGCTGCCGGCCCGTTGCAACTGGTGGTCCCCCCCGAGGGCACCCGTAGCAAGACCCGTTACTGGAAAACCGGCTTCTACCATATCGCCCTGGGCGCGGGCGTGCCCATCGTGATGGCCTATATGGACTACGCCGAAAAGCGCGCCGGTCTGGGCCCGGTCTTTCATCCGACCGGCGATGTCGAGCGGGACATGGAATCCATCAAGGCCTTCTACGCCCCTTTCAAGGGCCGCAACGCCAGCCAATTCGCCGCTTGAACCGGCCGCCGGTGGGGCCCCCAGGCCCGCAACCGGCACCGGGCGGGCGTTCAGCGGCGCTGGTGGCTGAGCGTGACCCCCGAGCGCCCGAGCTGGAAACGCACAATGGGTGCGGAAAAATCGGTAAACGGGGCGCCCAGCGCAATTTCCCCTTCGCCCACCAGCACACAATACTGTCGGCGCAGTGCGATTTCGGCGTCACCGGAGGCAAATCGCACCCAGGTTCCGTAGCTGCTCAGGTCGGTCAGGACAAAGGTGTTCTTTGTCCAGTCGATGCGGGCGTGCTGGCGTGACACCCGCTGGTCCGACACCGCAAACTCGGCATGCCGCCCCAGGTGAATCGGCATCTGCCCGGAAGTGAACGCGGCATGCACATCCAGCCAGCTCAGTTCAATATGCCCCAGCATCGGGTCCGTACGCGGCGGTGGCATGCCCAGCGGGGCGGGCACCGTGAGCATGTCGGTGGGCTCGTTGTCCTGCCACTCCACCTGCAACACCTCGCGCGGCTCGGACAGACCACGGATCGATACCGGACCGAGGTCACGCAGTCGGGCGCCGGGCGGGACTTCCAGGTCTGCGCGGGCCACACCGGACAACCAGATTTCGGCATCACCACACAGATCCGACAGCCTCGCCGCCAGATTCACCGGGTCGCCGAAGGTGTCCCCATCGACCTCGACGACCGGCCCGACGGCAACACCCACCCGCAATTGCATGCGCAGTTTGGGAGGCCAGTTCTGGATGCGGGTATTGTGGTCGCGTTGCAACTGGACCACCGCGCGCACGGCCGAGTCGGCATCGCCGAACAAAGCCAGCACGCCGTCGCCGAGGTTCTTGACCACCCGGCCCCGGTGCAGCACACAGGTCTCGCCAATGAGCTGTGTCAGCCGGGTGATGGCCTGCGTCGCCTTCTCGTTGCCCAGCGCTTCAAACACGCCGGTGCTGCCGGTCAGGTCTGCAAAGACAACGGTGGAGGACACGCTCATGCGGGCAACAGGATGCAATAGGCAAAAAGACTGCACCCGAGTCTAACGAAAAGCGCCTGTCGCTTCCGGCACTGCCCCAGAGCAACCCGACGAGTCGACCAGAGTCGACAAAGCCGTTGTGGCAATACGACGGACGCCGCACCGGCCGGGCCCAAGCGGCGGCCGCGCACGGCCGGCTCAGACATCGCCCCAGACCAGCAAGGCTTCACGGCCCTGGACGACCAGATCGACGGTCGACCCCACCGGCAGCAGCACCTTGGTGGGCACATGGCCATAAGGAAGCCCGGTCAGCACCGGCGCCTTGATCTGCTGGCGCAACCAGTCGACCACACTGGCGAGCCGGAAACCGCGGTCATGGGGCACCAGCCGGTAAGGATCGAACTGGCCCAGCAGCACCGCCTTCTGGCGACCCAGCACCCCCGCATGGAGCAACTGCGTCAACATGCGCTCGATCCGGTACGGGTGCTCGTTGGTGTCTTCCAGAAAGAGGATGCCGCCAGGTACCTCCGGCCAGAACGGGGTACCCAGCAGCGAAACAAGCACCGACAGGTTTCCGCCCCACAACCGGGCATTTCGGATGCCTTTTTCCTCGTTACCGTTCGCAGAAAGGTCGCTCTTTGCTATCGAATCAGGAGTCTTCGGACGCCGCTCGGCCGGCAGGCGCCAGCCGGTTCCCTCCCCCTGGCCGCGCAACAGGTCGTCGAGGCAGGCCATCATGATGTCGTCCGGTTCGTCCTCGGTCCCGAGATCTCCCACCAATGCCGGGCCGGCCCAGGTCACGGCCCCGGTGCGCGCCAGCACCGCCAGCTGCAATGCGGTGAAGTCACTCATCCCCACCCAGCGCATGCCGCGTTCGCTCGATCGTGTGATGGATTTGTACGGCAGCGCTGGCAGGATCCGGGTCAGGCCATAGCCACCCCGGGTGATCAGTGCGACATCGGCCCCACTGTCGGCGGCGCGCCCGATGGCGGCGAGCCGCGTGGCGTCGTCACCGGCAAACCGTTGATGGCTCGCCAAAGCGGCTTCGTCGACTTCCACCGCATGGCCCAAAGCCGTGAGGCGCTTCACACCACGACGGAAAGCGGCCTTGTCGCGCACCGCGCCGGCTGGAGAGTAGATATAGATATGGCTCATGACAGGCTTTCGGTGATCGGGCGTCGGGCCGCAGGCGCGATGGCCACGGCTCATGCCGACTCAGACTATCGCGGTCGGACGGAATCCGTCGGTACCGAAGTGTGCCACCGCCGAGCGCGCAATGGCTTCACCGTGCTCCTGCACAAAATGCCCGGCCTGCGGCAGCACCATCGGCTCGGGACAGTTGCGGATCACCGCGCGCAACGCCCGCATCACCGGCTCGCCCAGCACCGGGTCCTGCGCGCCGATGGCCATCAGGGTCTGGCCGGTCCAGTCATCGCGCCAGAAGTCGCGCGCCTGCCGCGAGACGGCCGCGCCATCGGCATCCGGCGCATCCGGCACCATGGGCGGAAAGGCGCGCAAGGCGGCGCGGTGGCCCCGATCGGGGAACGGCGCGTCGTACGCGGCGCACTCCTCGGCGCTCATCTGCGGGTTGCCGCGCGCGAACAGGCGGCCGACGCCGAACTCGGGGTTCTTCGCGCACATCTCCCGCCACGCGAGAAAACCGGGCGACAGCGGCGAATCGCCGGTGCCCAGCGTGGTGTTCATGACCAGCAGACCCCGGTAGCGCTGCGGCGCCGCCATCGGCAGCGTCAGCCCAAGCAGCCCGCCCCAGTCCTGCACCACCAGCACCACGTTCTTCAGGTCGAGCCGCTCGATGAACTCCAGCAACACCTGGCGGTGCGCGCTGAAGGCGTGAAAGCTGTCTTTTTTTGGCTTGTCGCTCCGGCCGAAGCCGATCAGGTCGGGCGCCACCACGCGGTCGCCTGCATCGAGCATGACCGGAATCATCTTGCGGTACAGGTAGCTCCAGGCCGGGTTGCCGTGCAGGCACAGCCAGGTGCGCGGCGCCTCGCGGGGCCCTTCATCCAGGTAATGCAGGCGCAGGCCGCTCAGGGCTGGCAGATCGTTAAGGTAATGCGGCGCCCAGGGGTAGCCGGGCAGAGCGTCGAAGGCGGCATCGGGTGTGCGCAGCGCATCGTCGCGCAGGGGAAACGGGGCAGGCATGCGTCGCTCCTTGAAAAAACGGGTCAGCAGCGCCGCGCATTCGGCAGCCAGATGAGGATCGGCCAGCGCGTCGACGCGGGTCTGGTGGTTCAGCCGCGGTTCGGCGAAGAGGTTCAGCACCGAGCCGGCGGCGCCGGTCTTGGGATCGGGCGTGCCGTACACCACCCGCGCCAGGCGGGCATGCAGCATCGCGCCGCTGCACATGGCGCAGGGCTCCAGCGTCACGTACAGCGTGCAGCCGTCCAGCCGGTAGTTGCCCAGGTGCCGCGCTGCCGCCCGCAGCGCCCGCATTTCGGCGTGGGCGCTGGGATCGTGGGTGCCAATGGGCGCGTTGCGCCCCCGGCCGATGACGATACCGTCCTTCACCACCACCGCGCCCACCGGAACCTCGCCGTCCACGGCGGCCGCCAGGGCCTCGGCCAGCGCCAAGCGCATCCAGTGCCCGTCGGGAGCCCCGATGACGGTCATGGCAGACGCCCGATCAATCCTGAAAGCATAGCAAACAACGACCTTTTTACGCTGGGTATTGGGCTATTATGCTTGCAATCGACCCGCAAAGGCGCTTTGGGCGCCAATCACCGGGCGGTCCGGCAGCTCGGCGCAGGCCTTCAGGTCCGGTTCATCCGGTCCCGGAATTCCAGCAATCGCCGTCGCCGTCGGGACCTTGCCGCGACCGTCCAGATCAGATAGACCAGCAACCCGGAACTGAGCCCGCCCACCACCGCAAACACCGCCAGGCCCAGGAACAAGGGCTTGCCCACCTCGGCAATCGTATCGGCCCAACTGGTCTCGACCTGCGCCTTCGCCTCGGCTCCCGAGCCGCTGGCCAGCGCCTCCAGCGCCTGGGGATCCAGCGCCTCGCCCATCAAGGCCATGCCGGTCTTGTAGGCCATCAGACCAATGGGCACATAGGTGAACGGGTTCGACACCAGAGTGGAAACGGCCGCCACCGGCAGGTTGGCCCGCAGCACCACCGCGAAGATGGCCGCGCCGGCGATCTGCATGATCGGGATCAGAAAACCGAAAAACACGCCCACACCCACCCCAATCGACACGGTGCGGCGGTTCAGGTGCCACAGCCAGCGCCGACGCAACAGCGGGCCCAGCCAGCGCAGGCCGGGTTTGGACTTCAGGCTCTCTTCGGTGGGAATTCTTTTCTGGAACCATTCACGCATGTCGCGATGCTACCCGCAAGCGCAAAACCGGACCCGGGGCGGGAGAAACGACCAGAGCGCCATCTTTCGATCTCACCGACACGCTACCAAAACGGTAGCATCAATACACTATTTCGCGCTGGGAAAGACCCGGTTTAGCCATAAATCCGGCGCGGCAGCTTCTATTTTTCGTCGGGCATCGGCCGTGGCTGCTGTATCAGCCCCTCCACCGCCTGCTTGTACTGCTGTTGCACCTGCTGGCTTTGCTCGCGCACCGTGGTCGCAGGCGCAGAGGCCGCGCCGCCAGGAACGGGCGGCGCCAGCGCCGGAACCCGCTGCGAGGAGGTGTCGAGCTGTTTCTTGACCACCACCCCGACGATGGCCAGGGCCACCAGCAGGCCCACCAGTCCGAAGATGCCTTTCATGGGGTCGCTCCTTCCTGCCGCGGCTTGGGCAGGCCGACCCGGCCCATACAGCGCCGGATCGCTTGGTTCTCCGCACCACCGGCCAAGTTCATTCCCACTCAATTGTCAACCCGAGCGAAGACTTCAAAGTCTTCGTTTCGTGTTGCATTGAGTGAGACGACGCCAACAGACAATCCAAGGTCGTCCACACCGTCAGCTTTACCGTCGAGCAAGCACAACCAATCTGCGCATGTTATCGGCCATTACATTGCTCAAATTTCTACAATGACCTTGCCGCGAGGCTTGCCTTGGGCACAATGCCTCAGCGCGCTGTTAGCTACTGCCAGACCATAACTGCTGTCAATGCGCGGCGCAAAACCATGCGTGGCAGCCAACTCCGTGAGGGATGACACCGCAACGTGATCGCAGTCAGGCGTAGCGACAAGCCAATGTTCATTGGCGTTTATTTACCCACGCGCACCAGGGGAACTTGCAGACCGCTCTTGGGACGATTTTCAGGTTTGTAAAAGCCAGACCCATCGACGTGCTTGGCACCCATAAAAAGCATCTGGTAGCGCCCTTGGCCATGCAGGTAGATCAAGTCGTGGTCTTTCACCACTTGTCCAGAATCGATGTTGTTGAGCAATACACACGATTTCTTGAGAATGCTCTGAGCCACATTCAATCTGTACGGCTCGTCTCCACAGGCTTTGGGCGGAAGCTGCGCCATCATGTCCACCACCATCTGGGCTCGTGGTGTGATGTTGAGCGACTCGTCCAGCACATAGGTGATCTCGCGTGCGCCCGCCGCAGCGCGGCTGGTGCCGCCCATTTCTGCATGACCGCTGAAATTGAATTCGTTCATCGGCACTCCACAGAATTGATCGGCATAGGTCACGATGGTCGCCTTGAATTTTCCGGTGCCATCGAACGTGAAATCACGTGTCACCCACGATGATTGAACCGGCTCGCCGGGCTTACCCGACTGGGGCCGTAGCTCACAGGCAATGCTCTTCCAGTGGCCTTTCATCTGGTGCTGCAGAAGGTGCGCGTCCTTGTCGGTCGCGCTCTGTGCGTGAGCAGTCGCAAAATTTGTCAGAGCGACCGCAGCAATGGCGAGTGTACGTAAGGCAAGCGGTTTCATGGTGTTGACTCCTTTGGGTTTGAATCAAATTTGGGCGGGCGAAAATTGGTTTCAAAGACGTTGCAACTTTCGCCTTATGCCGTTATGGCGCTGAGACCCGAAGCCCAGAGAAATAGCCTCGAGTTCCATCGTCCACCCACAGGCCGATGCGCCCTTTGCGTCCAGCGTACTTGGCGTCGCTGACGTCCAGCACGCGAACCCCGTCAACAAAGGCCTCAATGCGCGGCCCCTGAATCTGAAGTCGCAGCCGATGCCAGCGTCCGAGTGCGACCGGCGCTGCAGCTTCGTAGCGCCCAGGAAACTTTTCGCGCGAGACGTTGAAGTGGAAATCAGGATGCGCCACATATTGCACAGCGCGCACGTTGCGGGGGGCTGGCGGTGGCGGGACATTCAACGTGCCATTCGACATGCGAAGGTACACCGCCTCATAGGTATCCGCAGCCGGTGAGAGATGAAACGCGAGACCCACAAAGCCCCGCACATCGGGGGCGCCTTTGCCGTTGATTTCGCCCGCCACGTCGACTTCAATGGTTCCGTCGGTAAATGCGACGTCGGTAATGGCAAAGGTGGGGCCGTTACCAACGCCAGCCTCACCGCGAAGCATACGTTGCTGTACGTCGTCGGCCAGTTCAACCGTTACCGCGTTGCGGCCAAGATACGTCGCTTCCCGAACCGTGACGCCTTGCGCCGTGTAGCCGCTTACTTCGGAGCGGCCCGACTTTGTCAGGTCAAACTCCGGAGCGGCGCGGCGCGCAGAAACTTGGCTGCATGCAACCAGCCCTGTTCCGACCAAAACTAGCGCGGCGAGGATGCGAATGAGCGAACGCTTCGTGTGTGCGCTTGTGGGCATGCTTTTTCTCCCTTTTGCGTTTATTTGGCTGTCAACTGTCGAACCGCGCTCATCCAGTCCTCCACGTGGTAGGCGCGGGAGAGCTTGCCGTTTTCTACCGTGTGAATGTCGATAGACATGATGCGGAAGCTCTTGCCACCATGCGCCACACCCATAAAGGCGCCGGCGGGCGTGCCCGAAGCCTCGCCACGCACCACCACGCGATTGCCGCTGACCAACAACTCTTTAATCTCCCACTTCAAGTCGGGAATGGCTTTGCTGAATCCAGCGATTGCGGGAGCGACTTTGTCGCGCGGCTTGCAGTCATCTTGGCCGCTGCACGACACCCATTCCGTTGTGGTTGCTTGCATGACCAGCGCGGTGGCGTCTTTACCAGGTGCCGCGTTGAGGGCGTCGTAAAACGGCGCAACTGCCGCCCGCCCTTGTTCGGGACTCAGGCTCTGCGCGTGGGCTGCCCAGGGTAGTGCGCAGGTGCTGGCCAATGTGGCCGCCAGCAAAAGTTGTTTGGACTTGGACATATCTTGCTCCATAAAAATTGATTGGATGCCCAATTTATGATTGAATTTCATATGAATCAATCAGATATTTTTCATCTACAATGCACAAAATCGATTTAAAAAGAATTGACCTGAACCTGTTGCTGCTTTTTGAAACCCTCATGCAGCAAGGCAGCGTTTCCAAGACGGCTGAGCAGCTTGGTCGAACGCAGTCTGCGGTCAGTCATGCGCTTGGGCGCTTGCGCGAACAACTAGGTGACCCGCTCCTGGTAAAGGTGGGCGGGCGCATGCGACCCAGTCCTTATGCGCTGGAACTTGTGCATGAGGTAGGCCCCATCCTGCGCAGCATTGAGCGTGTGCTGAGTCCGCGCGAAGCCTTTGATGCACCAACCTCCACCCGACGGTTTCGCCTGGCAGTACCAGATGTGGCCATGAACCTTTTTCCCATGCTGATGCAGCGCATACAGCAACAAGCGCCCCATGTGGTCGTGGAATGGGAAACACCCAAATCCAGCACCCTGCTCGATGTTGCTGAGGGTTTGGTCGATCTAGCTTTGTTGCCCGACGCCGTCAAGCGCCCGGACGGAGTGGCCGCCGAAGTGATTGGCGAATTTCAGTGGGCCTGTTTCATGCGTACCGGGCATCCTGCACTGAGTAAATGGGGCAAGAGGTCATGGTCTGCATGGCCGCATTTGGTGGTTGGTACTGGTGATCATGTGCGCAGTCCAGTCACACTGGCGGCAAAAGAGGTGGGCATTGAGCGAAGAATAGGCTTGACCGTGCCGACGTTTGGAGCGGTTGCACCGCTGCTGACCCAAGGCAATATGATTGCCACCCTTCCCACCGTTGTCCTCGCAGACGCGATGCAACGCTTTGAACTTGCGGCACGCCGGACACCTTTTGATGTGCCCGCGATGAAACACGTATTGGTTTACAGCGCCCGGCTCACCAATGATCCTGCCTCTTCGTGGATCAGAGGCCTTTTCAGAGACTCGTTCAGAGAGCGGCTCACCGCTGCCGATCAACTGTCTCTTGACTAGACCATCTCATACGTCTGTTTCACCCATGCATACAAGCTTGAAGCAGCTTGTAAGTTCTGTGTTCTTTCAGGAAATCGTTTCCGGCCATAAGCGGATTGGATTACGTCGAGGTATGACCAAAGAAGTCCAACATAGCCCCGTCATTCCCACTCAATCGTCGCGGGCGGTTTTGAACTGACGTCGTAGGTCACGCGGTTGATGCCGCGCACCTCGTTGATGATGCGGCTCGACACCTTCTTGAGCAAGGCATAGGGCAGCTCCGCCCAGTCAGCGGTCATGAAGTCGCTGGTCTGCACCGCGCGCAGGGCCACCACGTAGTCGTAGGTGCGGCCGTCGCCCATCACGCCGACGCTCTTGACCGGCAGGAACACGGTGAAGGCCTGGCTGGTGAGGTCGTACCAGCTCTTGCCGGAGTTCGGCTCGATCGTGGAGCGCAGCTCTTCGATGAAGATGGCGTCGGCACGGCGCAGCAGGTCGGCGTAGTCCTTCTTGACCTCGCCGAGGATGCGCACACCCAGGCCCGGGCCCGGGAACGGGTGGCGGTAGACCATGTCGTGCGGCAGGCCCAAGGCCACGCCGAGTTCACGCACCTCGTCCTTGAACAGGTCGCGCAGCGGCTCCAGCAGTTTCAGGCCGAGCTGCTCGGGCAGGCCGCCCACGTTGTGGTGGCTCTTGATGGTGACGGCCTTCTTGCTCTTGGCGCCGCCGGATTCGATGACGTCCGGGTAGATGGTGCCCTGGGCCAAAAAGCTGGCGCCTTTGTGGCCGCCGGTTCCGGCCTTGAGCTTCGCGGCTTCGGCCTTGAAGACGTCGACGAACAGGCAGCCGATGATCTTGCGTTTCTGTTCGGGCTCGCTCACGCCGGCCAGTTCGCCGAGGAACAGGTCGGCGGCATCGACGCGGATCACCTTGGCGTGCAGCTTGCCGGCGAACATGTCCATCACCATGTCGCCTTCGTGCAGTCGCAGCAGGCCGTGATCCACAAAAACACACGTGAGCTGGTCGCCAATGGCGCGGTGGATCAGCGCGGCGGCGACCGACGAATCGACGCCACCGGACAGACCCAGAATGACCTCTTCGTCGCCCACCTGCTCGCGGATTTTCTGCACGGCCTCTTCGATGTGGTCTCGCATGATCCAGTCGGGGCGGGCGCCGCAGATGTCGAGCACAAAGCGTTCCAGCAGCGCCCGGCCCTGCACCGTGTGGGTGACTTCGGGGTGGAACTGCACCGCGTAGAAATGCCGCGCTTCATCGGCCATGCCCGCGATCGGGCACGCGGGGGTCGAGGCCATGAGCTTGAACCCCGGCGGCATCTCGGTGACCTTGTCGCCATGGCTCATCCAGACCTTGAGCATGCCGTGACCTTCGGGCGTGTGGAAGTCTTCGATGCCCTTGAGCAAGGCGGTGTGGCCACGGGCGCGCACCTCGGCGTAGCCGAATTCGCGGGTGTGCCCCGCCTCGACCTTGCCGCCCAGCTGCTGCGCCATGGTCTGCATGCCATAACAGATGCCCAGCACAGGCACCCCCAGCTCGAACACGGCGTCAGGGGCCTTGTCGTCGACCTCGTAGACGCTGGCATGACTGCCCGAGAGGATGACGCCCCTAAGCTGGCCGTCGGCGGCGTGTTCGCGCACCCATTCGCTGCTGACATCGCAGGGGTGGACTTCGCAGTACACGTGCGCCTCGCGCACGCGGCGTGCGATCAGTTGCGTGACCTGGGAACCGAAGTCGAGGATGAGGATCTTGGAGTGCTGCATGGCCTGCAATCGGGTGAAAAGAAAAAGGGCCGCCCTGCGGCAGCCCGGAATCGCCAGGCGCGCTCAGTCCGCCCGGTAGTTGGGCGCTTCCTTGGTGATCTGCACATCGTGCACGTGGCTTTCGCGGATGCCGGCGGCGGTGATCTCGACGAATTCCGCCCGCTCGTGCATGTCGGCAATCGTGCTGCAACCGCAATAGCCCATGCTGGCACGCAGGCCGCCGGCCATCTGGTAGATGATGGCCACCACCGAGCCCTTGTAGGGCACGCGCCCTTCGATGCCCTCGGGCACCAGCTTGTCGGCGTTGGGGTTGCCGGTGCTCGACTCCTGGAAGTAGCGGTCGGCGCTGCCTTGCTGCATGGCGCCGATGCTGCCCATGCCCCGGTAGCTCTTGTAGCTGCGCCCCTGGTACAGGATGACCTCGCCGGGCGCCTCTTCGGTGCCGGCAAACATGCCCCCCATCATGACCGTGCCGGCGCCGGCCGCGATGGCCTTGGCGATGTCGCCGCTGTAGCGGATGCCGCCGTCGGCAATCAGCGGCACGCCGGTGCCCTTGAGGGCGGTGGCCACGTTGTCAATGGCCATGATCTGCGGCACGCCAACGCCCGCGACGATCCGGGTGGTGCAGATGGAACCGGGGCCGATGCCCACCTTGACCGCGTCGGCGCCCGCCTCGACCAGCGCCAGCGCGGCGGCCCCGGTGGCGATGTTGCCGCCGATGACTTCGATGTCGGGGTAACTGCGCTTGACCCACCGCACGCGCTCGATCACCCCCTTGCTGTGGCCATGGGCGGTATCGACAACAATGGCATCGACCCCCGCCTTGACCAGTGCGGCCACCCGCGCTTCGGTTCCTTCGCCCACACCCACGGCAGCGCCGACCCGCAGTCGACCGGAGGGGTCCCGCGCGGCGTTGGGGAAGTTGAGCTGCTTGGTGATGTCCTTCACCGTGATCAGGCCGCGCAGTTCGAAGGCATCATTGACCACCAGTAAACGCTCCAGGCGGTGCTTGTTCAGCAAAGCCTTGGCCTGCTCGGGCGTAGTGCCTTCGGGAACGGTGACCAGGCGCTCTTTCGGGGTCATGATCTCGCGCACGGCCTGGTCATAGCGGGTTTCGAAGCGCAAGTCGCGCCCGGTCACAATGCCAACCACCTTGCCACCATCGCAGACCGGAAAACCGGAAACCCCGAGTTGCTCGGACAGCGCAACGACCTCTCGCACGGGCGTGTTGGGCGTGATGACAACGGGGTCCCGCAAGAGTCCGCTTTCGTAGCGCTTCACCCGGGCGACCTGGGCCGCCTGCTCGGCCGGCGTGAGGTTCTTGTGCACGATGCCGATGCCGCCTTCCTGGGCAATGGCAATCGCGAGGCGAGCCTCCGTGACCGTGTCCATGGCCGCCGAAACCAGGGGGAGGTTCAGGCGAATGTTGCGGGTGAATTGGGTTGAGAGGGATGTGTCCTTGGGAAGGACCTGGGAGTACGCCGGCACCAGCAACACATCGTCGAAGGTGAGCGCTTTTCCAAGAAGGCGCATGAGAGAGAGCTCCAAAAACCGAATTGTACCCGTCCGTCTTGTGGAAACGCACCTGCAAACCGGCACTTTTCCGCGGCCCCGACAGGCAGTGCAAGCACGCAATCCGGCACTTTTCGGGTCCGGCCGCGCTACACTGGCCGGATGAAAACCTTGTCTGCAACCCTCATTGCTGCTGCTCTGGCCTGTTTCAGCCTGACGGCATCGGCCCAATGGCAATGGCTGGACGGCAGCGGCCGCAAAGTGTTCAGCGACCAGGCACCGCCACCAGACGTGCCGGAGAAAAACATACTGAAGCGCCCGGGCGGATTTGCACGACCGGCCGCCGCCCCGTCGGTGGCTGCACCGGCCAGTGCGCCGGCCTCCGCGGCCACACCGCGGGTCTCCGGCAAGGACGCCGCACTGCAGGAAAAGAAGAAACAGGCGGAAGCCGAGGCTGAGGCAAAACAGAAAGCAGAAGAAGAAAAATTCCAGAAAACTCGCGCCGACAACTGTCAGCGGGCGCGGCAGGCCAAACGAACGCTCGACTCTGGCGTTCGCCTGGGCCGCCTGAACGACAAGGGCGAGCACGTCTTTCTGGACGAAGCCGGACGTGCCGCCGAAGCCCAGCGCGTTGACGGGGTCATCGCGACCGAATGCCAGCCCTGAATCCGGCTCAGTACCCGGGCTTGGAGCCGGGACGCCGTCGAGCGAATAAACCTGTCCCGCGGCTCCCTTGGCGCTGAAACCGTTCGCGCCGCGCAACCTTCGGGTCAACGATCAAAGGCCGGCACAGTTCCACCCTGTCGTGATCTTGCAGGCACTGGTCCAGCCGGGCGCGACGCCCCCAGACCGCCAAGCCCGCACTCGCCGAGGCAGAGGCCTCCGGCCACAGGGAGCACAGGTCACCGGCGTGCAAGGCATCAGCCACGGTCGCTCCGGAAGGCAGTTCCAGTTCAACCTCTACGGTTTCCCGGGCCCGGGGCGAATAAGCCACGGTGATTCGCACCCGATCCCGGGACTCGGGATCAGCCATAGACCTGTTCAGCCCGTTTGACGAACGCGTCCACCAGGCTGGCGGCGATTCGGTCGAACACCGGCCCGACAACCGCCGCGAGTGCCGGACTGGAAAACCCGTAGTTGAGGCGCAACTCCACGCGACAGGCGCGTTGCGAGCCATCACCGAGTGCGATGAAATCCCAGACGCCGTCCAGTTTGGAGAACGGCCCCTTGACCAGAGCCATGGCGACCTGCCGGTCGGCTTGATGGTGGTTCCGCGTGGTGAAAACCTGGCGGACACCACTGATGCTGATGCCCACTTCAGCGACAACCCCGGCATCGTCCTGCTCGACAATTCGTCCGTGGTCACACCAGGGCAAAAACTCCGGGTACCGCCCGACATCAGTCACCAAGGCAAACATCTCCGAAGGGCTGTACCAGATCAGAACGGACTTGTGGACGTTTTTCATAGAATGCACGCTCTCGCGCGGGCTGATTGTATGTTTCCACCGGCCATCGTCTGCCTCTGGCCCTTGCGGGCCCGAATCCTGCCCCCAACTGACAGCCATGGCCCAGAAAAAGCCCACCAACCCCGCCCATACCGGGCGAATCGCCGAAAACAAGAAGGCGTCATTCAACTATTTTTTTGAGGAACAGTTCGAGGCCGGACTGGTCCTGGAGGGCTGGGAGGTCAAAGCCATCCGAGAGGGCAAAGTACAACTGACAGACGGCTATGTGGTCATACGCGATGGCGAATTGTTTGTCATTGGCTGCCTGATCAACCCCTTGCGATCGGCATCCACCCATGTAAACCCCGAGGCGGCACGCACACGCAAGCTATTGATGAAAAAGGGCGAAATCCGCCGCCTGATCGGGAAGGTCGAGCAAAAAGGATACACCTTGATTCCGGTCAATCTGCACTGGAAGAATGGCCGTGTCAAATGCGAAATCGCTCTCGCCAAGGGGAAGGCGGAGCACGACAAGCGCGACACCATCAAGGATCGGGAAGGCAAACGCGAGATCGAGCGGGCGATGAAGTCCCGCAACCGCTGACCGAAGCCGCAATCAGCGCAACTGGCGCAGCGGGTGTGCGTGCGCCGGCCAAGGGCTTTCAAAGAAGGGCTGCACCATGTCGGCTGTGACGTCCTCAACGCGCGCAGGACTCCAGCGTGGCGAATGGTCCTTGTCAATTGCCAGTGCCCGCACTCCTTCGACGGTTTCGCTGGCGGGACCGGGCCGACCCAGATGCGCGGTATTGAAGCAGTGGCGAACCAGATCGCGCTCCATGCGCAGGTCATCGGCCAGTCCCATGAGCCGGGCACGTCGGACTTGCTCGAGCACCACATGCAACATCAGGGGCGAACGCTTGCGTAACAACTCGCCCGTGGTTTTCGCCCAGTCGCTGCCATCGTCTTGCAGTCGCACAAGGATGTCCGAGACGGTGTCGGCGGCAAATATCGAGTCGATTTTGCCGACATCCAGCGTAAAAGCGTCACCATTAGCTATGAAACGCGTAGCAATCCAATGCTCTACCGCCTCGCCCGTTTCGAACGGTGTCTGTGCCAGTGTCTCCCAGATCGGTCCGAGTTGCCCGGACAGCATGTAGCCATCAGCGAGGTGCGCGCGGACCGCGTCGCGCGCTGCGATGACCTGGCCGGTCAGCGCCAGGTACTCCCCGATCCGGCCCGGACACCGGCTGAGAAAAAAGCCGCCCCCGACATCCGGAAACAAACCGATGGCGGTCTCGGGCATCGCCATACGCGTGCGTTCGGTCACTACCCGCAGACTTGCCCCTTGGCTGATTCCCATGCCGCCACCCATCACAACCCCGTCCATGAATGCAATGTAAGGCTTGGAGTAGGTGTGGATCAGGTGATTGAGGGCGTACTCCTCGGTGAAAAAGTCCTCCAGGGCCGGATCTCCTTGGGTTGCCGCCCGATGGAAAAAGCGGATATCACCTCCCGCACAGAACGCGCCGAACGGGCCTTCTTTCCCTTGCCCACGAATGGCAACCGCAAGAACTTGCGGGTCCTGAGCCCATTCGAGCAAGGCGCCGGTCAATCCCCGAATCATCTCCAGGGAAAGCGCATTGAGCGCAGCCGGCCGATTGAGGGTGATGAGGCCCATGCGGCCGCGAACTTCCGCGCGGATCGATGTTTCAGCCATTTCTTTGCCTCCAGCCCAGCAGTTCGTTCATCACCAGCGCGCCGACCACCAACGCGCCACCGGCCAACACCGTTCCTCCTGGCTCCTCACCGGCCCCCAGCCATGCCAGGCCGATGCCGAACAAGACTTCGAGGAGGGCCAGAAGCGCCACTTCAGGGGCCTTGAGGACCCGCGCACAGACGACAGACAGTGTGCACGGAATCGCCAGTTGCACCAAGCCCAGAAGCGCCAGCCACGCAATATCGGAGCCGGATGCGACAAATGGCATTGCCCAAGGCAACGTGAACGCGGTGGACAGCATGGCGCCTAGGAGGACGGAGGAAACCAGATCCGTGGGCTGACCACTCCCGTGGCTATGCTGGACCAAGGTCCACTGGGTTGCGCCCGCGATCGGAACGCACAGGGCGACCAGGAATCCCGTCATGGCCTGGGACCCGCCGAGACTGAACTGCGCGCCGAACATCCAGCCGATGCCGCATCCGGCAACCACAATTGCCACCCACGTTCGACCCGGCAGCGCATGTCCGATAAACACCCGCGCCATCAGGGCCGTAATGAAGGGGCCGAGCGCCAGGGTGATCAAGACGTTGGCTACTGTGGTCATGGTCAGCGCGACCATAAAGGCGGTAAACATGACCGACCAGCACAGACCGGATATCCAGAACAGGCGGTTACGCCATGGCAGCTTGCTCAGCGCATCATGCCCCTTCCACAGCGGCAGGATCACCAGCAACGACAACATCGTGAACAGACTGCGCCAGAACGTCACTTCAAACCGGGCTGCGCTTTCCAGTTGACGGGTGACAACTCCGGCGATCGACCACATGGCCGCAACAGCGACCATGCCCCAGACGGCCTGGGTATGTGTCAGCTTCATCGCTCTATTTCGAAATGGGGAGTGCGGACATCAAGCCCCATCCCGCTGCGCCCTCTTGCGCTCGTGCTCCTTGAGGAAGCGCTTGCGCAAGCGAATGCTCTTCGGGGTAATCTCCACCAGTTCGTCGTCTTCAATGAATTCGACGCCGTATTCCAGAGTCAACTGGATAGGCGGCGTGATCTTGATCGCATCTTCTTTGCCCGAAACACGGAAGTTGGTCAGCTGCTTGGTCCTCGTGGCATTGACCACCAGATCGTTCTCGCGGTTGTGCACCCCAACGATCATCCCTTCGTACACGGGGTCGTTGGCGCGCACGAACATACGTCCGCGATCATCGAGCTTGCCCAAGGCATAGTTGAAGATTTCGCCGTCATCCATGCTGATCAGCACACCGTTCTTGCGATTGGCAACATCGCCTTTATGCGGCTCGTACCCATCGAAGATGTTCGATATCAGGCCCGATCCCCGGGTCAGGTTCAGGAACTCGTTGGTGAAGCCGATCAGGCCGCGGGCTGGAATTCGGTACTCCAGGCGGACCCGTCCCCGTCCGTCAGGGTCCATGTTGACGAGTTCCCCTTTGCGCTCGCCCAACGCTTGCATCACGCCGCCCTGATGGCCTTCTTCGA
This sequence comes from Curvibacter sp. T50, assembly GCF_057219955.1. Lineage (NCBI taxonomy): Bacteria > Pseudomonadati > Pseudomonadota > Betaproteobacteria > Burkholderiales > Comamonadaceae > Curvibacter > Curvibacter sp. T50. The sequence goes on along the minus strand of NZ_JBXVVU010000001.1, from coordinate 426,833 downwards.
TATCGGCAGTCACGAGTTCGATCGGCTCGCAGCGTTCGCCGTCAATATCCTTGAAGACCACGCGTGGCTTGGATACGGCAAGCTCGTATCCTTCGCGGCGCATGTTCTCCAGCAGGATGGTCAGGTGCAACTCACCCCGCCCGGACACTTCAAAAATTCCATCTTCGTCGGTCTCTCTGACCCGCAAAGCCACGTTGGATTGAAGTTCTTTCTGGAGCCGGTCCCAGATCTGGCGACTGGTAACGAACTTGCCCTCGCGCCCTGCCAGCGGACTGGTGTTGACGCAGAAATTCATGGTCAGGGTCGGCTCGTCTACGCGCAGCATTGGCAACGGCGCGGGATTGGCAACGTCGGTGATCGTGACCCCGATGCCGATATCTTCAATGCCGTTGATCAGCACAATGTCGCCCGGGCGGGCTTCAGCCGCCTGCACCCGGTCCAGTCCCTGGAAGGTGTGAACCTGATTGATGCGACCTTTCCATGATTTGCCATCCGGCCCTTCCATCACCAGAACATCCATGGAAGGCCGCAAGCGTCCGGCATTGATCCGACCGACACCGATGCGCCCGACGAAGGTCGAGTAGTCGAGGGCCGAAATCTGCAACTGCAGCGAGGCATCGGGGTCGCCTGCATGGGCGGGGACATGGCGCAGAACCGTATTGAAGAGTGCCGACATGTCCGGGCCCCACTGTTCGCCGGGCTCACCCTCCTGCAGCGAACTCCAGCCATTGATACCAGAGGCATAAACGACCGGAAAGTCGAGTTGTTCGTCGGTAGCCCCCAGTTTGTCGAACAGGTCGAAGGCGGCGTTGATGACCTTGTCGCAATTGGCGCCGGGCTTGTCCACCTTGTTGACAACAACAATCGGTTTCAGCCCGAGCGCCAGGGCTTTCTTGGTGACAAACCGGGTTTGGGGCATCGGTCCTTCCTGTGCATCGATCAACAGCAAGACGCCGTCCACCATTGACAAGGCGCGTTCGACTTCCCCACCGAAGTCGGCGTGGCCCGGCGTGTCGACGATATTGATGTGGGTACCTTCCCAGCTCACAGCGCAGTTCTTGGCCAGGATGGTGATGCCCCGTTCGCGCTCGATGGCGTTGCTGTCCATGACCGTATCGACAACCTTTTCGTGCTCGGCAAAGGTTCCGGATTGCCGCAACAACTGGTCGACCATGGTGGTCTTGCCGTGGTCAACGTGGGCAATGATGGCAATGTTTCGGATTGGGCGGTTCATGGTGATGAATGATGTATTTGCTGAATTTCAAGAGGACTGAGCAGGCGGCCCGGGATCAGTTCACCCGATCGGGTTTGGCCGCTGCCCAGGAGAACGGATGGGTTCCCTGATATGGGATCGGGCCCGAAAACGGCAACTTTCTGATTGTCCGGCCACGATCCACGACGGCGCATCCCCGAAAGGAAACGACCGGCATTGTCCTGATCGAGCGTGACAACCTGATGGTCACCAAGCAACGATTCGACGTTCATGAGCCGTTTTAGCCGTTCGACCTCGGGAGTCTTTTCGAGGTCGGCCAATGTCCAGCATTGCGACAGCTCGAAGGGTCCGGTTTGAATTCGCCGCAGTTCCCGCAGGTGGCCTCCGCAACCAAGCGCTTCGCCGATGTCCTCGCCGAGCGTGCGAATGTAAGTGCCTTTGGAGCAACGTACACGCAGGCGCAAGCTTGGCACAGCACTTTCCAGATCGGCGTGAACGAGCTGCAGATCATGGATAGTGACCGACCGAGCATCGCGCTCCACCGTCTCACCGCTTCGGGCATATTCGTAAAGCGCCTTGCCGTCTTTCTTCAACGCGCTGTACATCGGTGGAACCTGTGCAATAGGGCCGGTGAATCTATCTAGGACTTCAACGACCTCACCCAACGAACAACCGACCGGTCGAGTGGTGAGAACAACCCCTTCGGCGTCGGCCGTGCTGGTGGTCTCTCCCAATCGGATGAGCGTCTCGTACGTTTTGTCGGCATCCAGATGAAGCTGGCTGAATTTGGTGGCCGCGCCGAAGCACAACGGGAGAACACCGGTCGCCATCGGATCAAGCGTTCCGGTGTGACCCGCCTTCTCCGCGCGCAAAAGCCACTTTACTTTTTGCAAAGCCTGATTGCTGGAAAGGCCCAGCGGCTTGTCCAGCAGCAACACCCCATGCACGGGGCGACGCTGCACCCGCGCACGAGGAGCAGCTTTCATCTCAGTCGCTGTCCTTGGATCGGGAAGCCACCGCTTTCGCGATCAGCGCATTCATGTCGGCAGCCCGTTCGATGGTGCGGTCGAAAACGAAGTGCAATGTCGGTACGGTGTGGATATGCAAGCGCTTGAACAAGCCATTGCGCAAGAAACCGGCCGCCGCATTGAGGCCCTGCACGGTTTCCTCAGGATCGCCTGTCAAAAGGCTGAAGAAGACTTTTGCGTGTGCGTAATCCGGTGTGACCTCCACGGCATTGATGGTGATCAAGCCGACTCGGGGGTCCTTGAGTTCGCGCGCGACGAGTTCCGCCAGATCGCGCTGGATCTGGTCGGCGACACGGAAACCCCGATTGGGAACACTACCGGATTTGCGCATGGTGTTCAGAGCGTCCGCGCGATTTCCTTGATCTCGAAGAACTCGAGCTGGTCACCCACGGCGATATCGTTGTAGTTCTTGAGTTTGATACCGCACTCGAAACCTTCACGCACCTCGCGGACGTCATCTTTCATGCGCTTGAGCGACTCCAGCTCGCCGGTGTAGATCACCACGTTGTCGCGCAACAGGCGGAAGCGGCAGCTGCGGGTGACCTGACCTTGCGTGACATAACTTCCGGCAACCGTGCCGATCTTCGAGGCCACGAAAACAGTGCGGATTTCCGCCATGCCTATGACCTCTTCCTTCTGCTCGGGAGCCAACATCCCCGACATCGCAGCTTTCAATTCATCGACTGCGTCGTAAATGATGTTGTAGTAGTGAACCTGAACACCGCTCGTTTCGGCCAGCTTACGGGCATTGGCGTCGGCTCGAACGTTGAAGCCAATCACAATCGCCTTGGAGGCAATGCCCAGGTTGATATCCGACTCGCTGATGCCGCCGACTCCGGCATAGACCAGTTGGACCCGGATTTCCTCGGTGGAGAGCTTCAGCAGCGAGGCAGACAGGGCTTCCTGCGAGCCCTGCACATCGGCCTTGATGATCACTGGCAATGTCTTGACTTCGCCAGCTGTCATGTCGGCGAACATGTTCTCCAGCTTCGCTGCCTGCTGTTTCGCCAGTTTCGTGTTGCGGAATTTGCCGGCGCGGTAGGTCGAAATCTCCCGTGCGCGACGCTCGTCCGCGAGCACCATGAATTCGTCGCCAGCCTGCGGCACCTCGGTCAAACCTTGAATCTCGACCGGAATCGATGGCCCGGCAGACTTGATCGGTCGCCCGTTCTCGTCGAGCATGGCCCGCACCCGGCCGTAAGTCTGTCCAGCCAGGACCACATCGCCGGTCGCCAGGGTTCCTGACTGGACCAGTACCGTCGCCACCGGACCACGACCTTTGTCCAGACGCGCTTCAATGACCAGTCCTTTGGCCATTGCCTCAACCGGTGCCTTGAGCTCCAGAACTTCCGCCTGCAGCAATACGTTCTCCAGAAGTTCGTCTACCCCCTGGCCTGTCTTGGCCGAAACAGAGATGAAGGGTGACTCGCCACCGTACTCTTCCGGAACAACCTGCTCGGCAACCAGCTCTTGCTTGACCCGGTCGGGGTTGGCATCCGGCTTGTCGATCTTGTTGATGGCCACGACGATGGGCACACCCGCCGCCTTGGCATGTTTGATCGCTTCCTTGGTCTGCGGCATCACGCCATCATCGGCTGCAACCACCAAAATGACGATGTCCGTGGCTTTGGCACCGCGAGCCCGCATGGCCGTAAACGCTTCGTGACCCGGCGTATCGAGGAACGAAATCATTCCACGTGGGGTTTCGACGTGGTAGGCCCCGATATGCTGAGTAATCCCGCCTGCCTCGCCGGCGGCAACCTTGGCCCGGCGGATGTAGTCCAGCAAGGACGTTTTCCCGTGATCGACGTGACCCATGACGGTTACCACCGGTGCCCGCGAGACCGCTTCGGCGTCCTGCTGTGAGACCTCTTCGTCAGTGAATGCTTCAGGATCGTCCAAAGCCGCCACCACCGCCTTGTGTCCCAGCTCTTCCACCACAATCATCGCGGTATCCTGATCCAGGGACTGATTGATGGTGACCATCTGACCGAGCTTCATCAACTGCTTGATCACCTCGGACGCTTTGAGCGACATCTTGTGTGCAAGTTCGGAAACCGTAATGGTCTCGGGCACATGCACTTCAATGGTTCGCTGCTCGGTGGGCGTCGCCACCATGACTTCATGTCGATCACGATCGCCACTGCGGCGACCTTTCGCGCCGGAGCGCCAGTTATTGCGACCAACACCCCCGCTCGTATCCCCTCTGGTCGGGATCGCCTTCTTCTTGGCAGGATCTCCAGCCCAGCTCGACGAGAGGTTCTCGGATTTCACTTCCTTCTTGCCGCCCGGGCCGGGAGCAGGAGCCACAGGCGCACCGCCCGCTGGGCGCGCCGGAGCGGCCGGCTTGTGCAGGGTACCTTTTACCGGAGTTTTCACCTCGTCCGCCTTGACAGGCTTGGGTTCCTCCGGCTTCTTCGCGACAAGTACCCGTTTAGGTGCACTCATCATCTTGCGAATCGCTTCCGCTTCTTCCTGCGCCTTGCGTCTGCGCTCTTGCAGATCGTGTGCGGCGCGATCTGCATCCGCCGTCGCTCGGGCCTTCTCCTCGGCCTGCCTGGCCAGTTTTTCAGTTTCTCTTTCGGCGGCTTGCTTGCGCAGAACTTCGTCTGAATCGGCTTCAACCGGAGGAGGCACTGCGTCGCCAGCATCTGCTTTCCCGGCCGCCGCCTCTTCGGCCAATACGCGCTCCCGCGCGATACGCTCGTTTTCGGCACGAATCCGAGCTTCTTCGGCTTCACGTGCCTCTTGCTCTTCCCGTTGGCGGCGGCGCTCGGCCAGGTCTTCTTCCTGACGACGAAGCAGCTCGGCCTGACGCCGGGCCTCTTCTTCACGACGCTGCAATTCGGCAAGCTCCAGCAAACTCCTGTCGGTAGCTTGCTCAGCCGCGGCCTCCCCCTCCGACTCGCCAGATATTTCACCTGTTTCGTCACGCTTAATGAACGTCCGCTTCTTGCGCACTTCGACTTGAATCGTTCTGGCTTTACCGGACGCATCGGCCTGCTTGATCTCCGTGGTGCTTTTCTTCACCAGGGTAATCTTCTTTCGCTCGGTCGAAGCCGTGCCATGACTGGCCTGCAGATAGCTGAGCAGTTTGTGCTTGTCGGAGTCCGTGAGCTGATCGGACACAGCGTGCTTGGCAACACCCGCCGATCGAAGCTGATCAAGCAGGATTTCGGGAGATTTCTTGAGCTCGGATGCGAACTCGGCAACTGTATTGCTGGACATATTTTGTGTGAGCCTCTTCGGCCATTACTCCTGACCCGCAAACCAGTGTTCACGTGCCTTCATGATCAATGTCGTGGCATCTTCCGGGGTCTGTCCGGTAATGTCCGTGAGTTCGTCGACCGCCAGGTCGGCAAGTTCATCGCGGGTGTGAACACCCGACTGCGCCAGCTGAGTAATCAGCTCGGGAGTCAATCCTTCCAGCGAACGCAAGTCCTGAGAGACCTCTTCGACACTTTCTTCCCGGGCGATTTCCATCGTGAGCAAAGCGTCCTTGGCACGAATGCGCAATTCGTTGACAGTGTCTTCGTCGAAGCTCTCAATCTCGAGCATTTCCTGCAGAGGAACGTAAGCAACTTCTTCGAGGCTGGTAAACCCTTCCTCGATGAGGATGTCGGCAATTTCCTGGTCGACATCCAGCTTCTCCATGAACAACGTGCGGGTCGTAGTGGTTTCCTCAGCGGCCTTTTGCGCCGACTCGGCCGCATCCATGATGTTGATTTTCCATCCGGTGAGGTCCGAAGCAAGCCGCACATTCTGTCCGCCACGGCCGATTGCGATCGCAAGGTTCTCCTCGTCGACAACAACGTCCATGGCATGCTTCTCCTCGTCAACAACAATCGACGAGACGTTTGCTGGCGCCAAGGCGCCAATGACGAACTGGGCCGGATCATCGCTCCACAGCACAATGTCGACCCTCTCGCCAGCCAGTTCATTGGTTACCGCATTGACTCGAGAACCGCGCACGCCGACACAGGTTCCAATCGGATCTACACGCTTATCGTGCGACAAAACGGCGATCTTCGCCCGCGAACCGGGATCGCGCGCGCAGTTCTTGATCTCCAGGAGCCCTTGTTCGATTTCCGGAACTTCCTGACGAAACAACTCCATCATGAATGCCGGAGCAGAACGTGAGAGGATGATGGGTGCACCGCGCAAGGTGGGATCGACCTCCATGATCATTGCGCGAACCCGGTCTCCGTTACGCAGGTTTTCCTTGGGAATCATCTCGCTGCGACGGAGTCGACCTTCGACACGCCCCGACTCGACGATGATGTCGCCCTTGTCCATCCGCTTGACCGTGCCAACGAAAATCTTGTCGCCCCGGCTCATGAAATCGTTCAGGAGCATCTCGCGTTCGGCGTCCCGAATCTTCTGAAGGATCACCTGCTTGGCCGCCATGGCGCCGATACGGCCGATCGGAACCGATTCAACCTGCTCTTCAATGAACTCGCCCTCTTCGACATCAGCGATGCGGTCGCGGGCATCCATCAACAGCTCTTCGGCGTCCGGATTCTGAAGGCCGGCCTCATCCGGAACGACAAGCCAGCGTCGGAATGTTTCATAGTCGCCGCTGTCACGATCCACGGCAACGCGAATGTCGACCTCGCCCTTGTACAGCTTCTTGGTAGCCTGCGCGAGGGCTGCCTCGACGGCACCGAAAACGACATCACGCTCGACACTCTTCTCACGCGAGATGGCATCGACCAGCATCAACATTTCGCGATTCATGTTCTGACACTCCTATCCAGAAAACCCAACTTCACGGATTTGCAACGGGAGCCTGACCCGTCCGTCCTTTGAAATCCACTATGGACGCCAAACGAGCCTCCCTGAGCTCGTCAAGCGTAAAACCCAGCGCCTGCATGACGGGCGGCGGGCGCTTTCGGCTCACACGCTGCCCCGGCTTGATGACCGGTTCGTCAGACCACACAATCTGCCAGGCAAGTCCGACTTGCTCCAGCGTGCCACGGAACTTCTTTCGATTGGCCGCCACACCCGACGCACCCTCGGCAAGCCCTCTACCAACGGGGGCTTTAAGGGTGATATCAATGACCGAGCCCGTGAATCGGGCAAAGTCCTTCTCGGTGCGCAACGGCCTGTCGATACCCGGCGACGAAACCTCCAGCCGACGATATTCGACAGACTCCACTTCCAGCGCGAATTGCAGTTGCCGGGTTACGGACTCGCAGTCCTCGACGGTAACAAAACGCTCCGGCTGATCCGGCTGCCAGGGGTGATCGATCGTGATGCGCAATAGCCCCCCTGCGGAGCGCTCTATCTCCACAAGTTCGAGACCCAGTCCGGAAACGGTCTGCTCGACTGTCTTTTGCAATGCCACGCCCGAAATAAAACCCCCATCTGACGATATAAACGGCCCGACCAAAAAGAAACGGGCGGTGAATTTCCGCCCGTTTGGTCGTCAATCATCAATTGTAATCTGAAAATGCCCGTCAGAAAAGGGTTTCTGACTCGATCTCGGACCTGACTCCGGCCAAAGCGCCAAGGGGTCAGAGAGAGCCGGACGCCGAGACCAGAGCCTGCGTGTAGGGGTCAGCGGGCGCGGAAAGTACCCGATCGGCGGGGCCGATTTCGACAACCTTGCCGTCTTTCAGCACAACGACGTCATGTGCCATGGCCCGGACGACATCCACATCGTGGGTAATCAGCAGGTAAGCAAGCCCTCTCTCGGCCTGAAGACGCTGCAACAGATCAATGACCTGTCGCTGGACGGTCATATCCAGTGCGCTGGTCGGCTCATCCAGAACCAGCACTTTCGGCTCGACGATCAAGGCACGGGCGATGGCGATCCGCTGTCGCTGGCCACCGGAGAATTCATGGGGATACCGCCGCAATCCAGCGGGCTCTGTCATCGGCAATCCTACGTCCGACAGCATGGCCATCACGCGCCGCCGTCGCTCGTCAGGCGCCAGCTCGGGCGCATGCAATCGCAAGCCCTCGCCAACGATTTCCTCCAACGTCATTCGCGGAGACAGCGAAGAAAACGGATCCTGAAACACCACCTGAATGATTCGCCGAAGGCTGCGATCCTGTGACAGATTGCCCCGCCAGGCTTTGCCACAAACCATAACGCTTCCGGAAAACGGCTGAAGACCCAGCACGGCCAGCGCCAATGTGGATTTTCCTGAACCCGACTCCCCGATTACCCCTAAGGTGCGACCCTCTTCAAGCGCAAAACTCGCAGAATGCAGCGCAGTGAAACGCCCTTTTCGAAACCACCCCTGGAAGCCACCGAGCGGGATGGGGTAGTGCACACGCAAGTCTGTCGCCGAGAGGCACGGCTTCTGTCCAGCAGTTGCTGGGGTTTCGTATTCAGGTCGGCGCCCCGGCCGGCTGTCGACAAGTTGGCGCGTGTAGGCATTTTGTGGCGCGCTGAGGACTTGATCCACCGGCCCTTCCTCGACAATCTCACCCGACTCCATGACAACCACACGATCGGCAAACCGTCGCACCAGATTGAGATCGTGACTGATGAGAAGAATGGCCATTCCCATTTGCCGCTGCAAATCGGCCAGCAGTTGCAGAATTTGACTCCGCACCGTCGCATCAAGCGCGGTTGTCGGCTCGTCCGCAATCAACAGTCGAGGGCGCGCCGCCAATGCCATGGCAATCATGGCCCGTTGCCGCTGCCCTCCCGACAACTGGTGCGGATAGGCTCGCGCGCGGCGTTCTGGTTCGGCGATGCCGGTTTGCTCAAGCAGGGCGACCGCACCTTGCGTTGCCTGTTGCCGGCTCTGACCACACTTCAACTCCAGGACTTCGGCGATCTGGTCGCCGACGGTGAAGAGCGGGTTGAGCGCGGTCATGGGCTCCTGAAATACGAAACCGATCTCGTTGCCGCGGATTGCGCGCAACGCCGCATCATCGAGGTCCAACAACGACCGCTCGGCGAAATACACGTTACCGGACACGTTCGCCTGGGGCACGAGCCGCAACAAGGCCAGCGCCGTCACCGTCTTTCCCGAGCCCGACTCGCCCACAAGGGCAATGCGCTCCCCACACGCGATCGAGAAGCTGACCCCTCGGACGACTTCGGTCGAAGCAAATGAGACCCTGAGATTGTGGACCGTGAGCAGGGGCGCCGATGGCGTCTGCGGCGGCTGCGATGCAATCATTCCACGGCCTTCCGTGGGTCCAGGGCATCGCGCAACGCATCACCCATGAAAGTCAGAAGCATCAGGGTTACGACCAGGACCACAAAGGTGGAAAGAGAGATCCACCAGGCATCAATGTTGTTCTTGCCTTGCGACAGCAACTCGCCCAAAGAAGGCGTACCGGGTGGAACACCGAGCCCGAGAAAGTCCAGCGAAGTCAGCGCCAGGATCGCGCCACTCATGCGAAACGGCAAGAAGGTGACGACTGGGGTCATGCTGTTGGGCAGAACATGCCGCCAGATGATCTGTCCATGGCCAAGGCCCAGGGCCCGGGCTGCACGAACGTAGTCAAGCTGCCTGTTGCGCAAGAACTCCGCCCGCACATAGTCACTCAAACCCATCCAGCCAAACAGGCTCAACAGCACCAGCAACAAACCCATGCTGGGGTCGAAAACCGCCGCAAAAATGATCAGCAGATACAACTCCGGCATAGAGCCCCAGATTTCGATGAACCGTTGAAAGGCAAGGTCGGTTCGACCACCGAAATAGCCTTGCAGTGCACCAGTGAGAATTCCCAGCACGGTTCCGATGACCGTCAACGCCAACGCAAACAGGACCGAGAGGCGAAATCCGTAGAGCAGGCGCGCCAGCACATCCCGGCCCCGATCATCCGTCCCCAGCCAGTTCTCGGACGACGGTGGCGCGGGGTTGGGCTGCGAGGCAAAATAGTTCAGCGTCGAATGGTGGTAGCGGTTGACCGGAAAAAGCGCCCAGTTTCCCGGCTTTTCCAGTTGTTGCCGGATAAACGGATCGAGGTAATCGGTCGGTGTGTCGAAATCACCGCCGAACCGGGTCTCCGGATAGGCGCTCAGAATCGGCAACACCCACTGTCCTTCATAGCGAACGACGATGGGTTTGTCATTTGACACCAGTTCGGCAAACAAACTCAGCACAAACAGCGCAACAAACAACACCAGGCTCCAAAAGCCCAGCCGGTTGCGTCGAAATCGCTGCCAGGCGCGCCGACTCGGGGATAACGGTGCAGCACCCATCAGTCGAACTTCACCCGGGGGTCCACCCACACGTAACACAGATCGCTGATCAGTTTGGCTACCAGACCGATCAATGTGAACAGATACAAGGTTCCCATGACAACGGGGTAATCGCGGCGCATGACCGATTCATAGGACAACAGGCCCAGGCCATCCAGCGAAAACAGCGTCTCGATCAGCAGAGATCCGGAAAAGAACGCTCCGACGAAAGCGGCGGGAAACCCCGTCACGATCGGAATCAGCGCATTGCGCATCACATGCTTCCACAACACCCGGCGCTCATCAAGCCCTTTTGCCCGGGCGGTCAGAACGTACTGCTTGCGAATTTCTTCGAGAAAGGCGTTCTTGGTCAGCATGGTCGTCACGGCGAATGCACCCAGAACGCTGGCTGTCACAGGCAGCGTGATATGCCACAGATAGTCGACCACCTTGGCTCCCAGCGATAACTGGTCCCAGTTGCTTGAAGTCAGCCCCCGCAGAGGAAACCACTGCAATTGGCCGCCGAAGATGACCAGCAAGGCCACACCGAGCACGAAACCCGGTATCGCGTAACCAACCAGCACGATCAGGCTGGTCACCCGATCAAACCGCGTGCCGGCCCGCACGGCCTTGGCAATGCCAAGCGGGATCGATATCAGATAACTGAGAAAAAACGTCCACAAACCAAGACTGATCGAAACAGGCAGCTTCTCTTTCACCAGGCTCCAGACATCTTTGGGGTAGAAGAAGCTCTTGCCGAGGTCAAACCGAACAAACTGGTTCAACATCTGCCAAAAGCGCTCTGGCGCCGGCTTGTCAAACCCATAGAGCTGGCGAATCTCCGCGATACGGGCTGCATCGACACCCTGACGCCCCCGGTAGCCGGCACCCGTCACTGCCGCGCCCTCGCCACCGGTATCTCGCCCTTGCAGCTGCGAGACCATCTGCTCTACCGGACCACCGGGAACGAACTGAATGACAACAAAGGTCAGCAACAACACGCCGAACAGCGTCGGGATCATCAGCAAAACGCGCTTGAGAATGTAGAGTGCCATATTCCGTCAGCGCCGCGAAGCCGACCACCAGGTGGCAATGATCCAGGCTTCAGGCTGGTAAAAACGGGGCGTTACCGTTGGCCGCTCGAAAAGGCCAGCGCGCCACGCAACGCGATGAACGCTGCTGTACCAATGTGGCACCACGTAGTGCCCGAAGCGCAATACCCGGTCTAACGCCCGCAGAGCGCTTACCAACTCGGGGCGGCTGCGTGCGGAAACCACGCGCTGCAACAGCGCATCAACGGCCGGATCTTTCAGGCCCGTCACATTGCCCGACCCTTCGATTTCGGCCGCCTTCGAGCCAAAACGGTCCAGCAGTTCGACACCCGGTGCTTCGCTGCCCACCGAACGACTGCTGATGACCTCGAAATCAAAGACATCAAGGCGCTTTTGCAAGATCGCAAAGTCGATGACCTTGGTCTGAACCGTGATCCCCAGCTTTTCCAGGTTACGGGCAAACGGCGTGACGACTCGGCCCATGGAGCCGGAGTTGTCGAGGAACTCGATCGTGAACGCCTCGCCCGCTGCGTTGCGCAAGGCGCCGTTCCGGTAGGTCCATCCCGCCTGTTGCAGCAGATCCCGTGCCCGTCGCAGGTTGTCGCGCAGCGTAGGACCTTGGCTCGGGTCGAGATGACTGACCGGTGGCATCGGCACCGGGTCCGTGAAGACTGCCGGGGGCAGTTTCGCGCGCAAAGGCTCCAGCAGCAACAGCTCGTCGGGCCCGGGTAAACCTTTGGCCTCGAAATCGCTGCCCACGAAGTAGCCGCGAACCCGGGCATAGGCACCATAGAACAGCTGACGGTTCATCCATTCGTAATCCATTGCCAGACCAATCGCCTCGCGCACCCGCGGATCCGCGAACTTGGGTCGGCGCAAATTGAATTGGAAGCCCTGGAAGTCCCCGGCATTGCCGTGGGCCAGCTCCTTCTTGATCAGCCGTCCAGAATCGAACGCCTTGCCGGTATAGGCACGCGCCCACTCGCGGGCAATGAAGGCCTGGATGTAGTCGAACTCGCCCGCCTTGAATGCCTCCAGCTGTGCGGTGTTGTCTTTGTAGATCTTGTAAGTGACGCGGTCGAAATTGAACTGCCCGCGGCGAACGTTCAGCTCGCGGCCCCAGTAGGAAGGGTCCCGCTCGTACGAAATGTCCCTGCCGAAGTTCACCTTGCCGATCCGGTAAGGGCCGCTACCGATCGGCATGTCGGTAACGATCTGGTCGAACGGTTTCGCTCGACCATCGACACGGCCCCATTGCCGGCTGAACACCGGCAGACTGCCGGCAATAAGAGGCAGTTCGGCATTCGCTCGGACGAAATCAAACCGGACGGAACGTTCACCGAGCACCGTAACCGCCCGCACATCGCCGAAATAGGTCCGGTATTGTGGGGCAGCCTCTTTGCTCGTGAGGCGATCGAACGAATGTTTGACGTCAGCTGCCAGGACCGGGTCCCCATTGTGAAACCGCGCCAGAGGGTTCAGGCGAAAAACGACCGAAAGTTGATCGGCAGCCACCGCCACATCCTCGGCCAGCAGGCCGTAGGCCGTCGTGGGCTCCTCGAAATTGCCCGTCAGCAAAGTCTCGAAAACCAGCGCACCGAGGCCCGGAGGCGCGCTGCCTTTGAGGGTAAACGGGTTGTACTTGTCGAAGTTGGACAGTCGCGTCGGCGGCACCAGCCGAATTTCCCCGCCACGCGGCGCATTCACATTCACATAGTCAAAGTGGGGGAAACCAGCCGGATACTTGATATCACCGAACTGCGCGTACGCATGCGCAGCCCACACTGGCAGACACAGGCATCCCGACAGCCATAACAGCACAATCCGCATGCGCCAATTCTGGCCGATTTTTCTTCAACCCACAGGTACGCGAGAATCGCCGCTTTCGGCCGCGTGCCTTACGGCAGCGCCCTGACCGTCCGTTACGGCCTGCAGGCACCGGGGTGACGAGGTTTTTCGACGGATTTCAAGCAAAAATGATCAATACCCAGCGCAAAAAGGTCGATTGATGCTATCTTTTTCGGATTATTTCCTACCGTGTTCCAGGCGAATGGCCTTGACATTGGTCGGGTTTGCCGCGACCCACTCACATGCCCGCGCTTCCACTTCAGCAACACAACCGGCAATGATGCATGCCAAAGAGTGGTCCGACAAGGCCAGTCCGCTTGGCTGGTGGGTCAGTGAAAAATATGACGGGGTACGAGCCTGGTGGGATGGCCGCAGTCTTCTGACCCGCCTGGGCAACCCGATTGCCGTTCCCGACTGGTTTACCGCCAACTGGCCCGAAACCCCGCTCGACGGTGAACTGTGGTGCGGCAGAGGGCGTTTCGAGCAGACCGCAGGAACGATCCGGCAACGCCGGGCGGTTGACACCGCATGGCACGGCGTCCGCTACATGGTTTTTGATCTGCCTGCCCATGGGGGCCCCTTCCACGAACGCCTGGCGGCCTGTGCCCGCCTGACCTCCGGGCTGGGACAACGCTGGGTCCAGGCCGCGCCCCACGAGCTGCTGGCGGACACAAAGACCTTGCAATCCCGCCTGAACGAACTGGTAGCGCAGGGTGGAGAAGGTCTGATGCTGCACCACGGCGATGGTCACTACCGCCCGGGACGCAGCGATGACCTGCGCAAACTCAAGACCTCGACCGATGCGGAAGCCGAGGTGATCGGCCACCTGCCGGGCCGTGGCCGCCATGCCGGGCGCATCGGCGCTCTTCAGGTTCGTACCGCCGAAGGGGTTTCCTTCCGCATCGGTACCGGTCTGACGGACGCTCAGCGCACCAACCCGCCACCCGTGGGCAGCTGGATCACTTTCCGTTACCGCGGCACGACGGAATCGGGGGTGCCACGCTTTGCCAACTATCTGCGCCCGGCTGCCCTGCTGTAGATGCAAGTCCGCGACTGACGCCTGACCCGCCCGAACCGGAGCAGACCGTCAGCGCACACAATCGGCAAAGTACCGCCTGGACCCGTCCGGCCCGCGCTCTTCGACCAGACCGTGAATATCGGACTCGAAGCCCGGGCACTGGCGGTTGAACTCGCGCGAGAATTTCAGGTAATCGACGATCTTGCGGTTGAACACTTCGCCCGGGATCAGCAGCGGAATGCCCGGCGGGTACGGCGTGACCAGACCCACCGTGACGCGCCCTTCCAGGTGGTCGATCTCCACCCGCTCGGTCTTGCGGTGCGCGATGTGGGCATAGGCGTCGGCCGGCTTCATCGCGGGCGCCAGCTCGGACAGGTACATCTCGGTGGTCAGGCGCGCGATGTCGTGGCGGGCGTACATCTCGTGCACAAACTGGCACAGGTCGCGCAGCCCCATGCGCTCGTAGCGCGGGAACTTCTGGCAGAACTCCGGCATGATGCGCCACATGGCCTGGTTCTTGTCGTAGTCGTCCTTGAACTGCTGCAGCGCCGTCAGCAGCGTGTTCCAGCGGCCTTTGGTGATGCCGATGGTGAACATGATGAAGAAGCTGTACAGGCCGGTCTTCTCCACCACCACCCCGTGCTCGGCGAGGAACTTGGTGACGATGGAGGCCGGGATGCCGGTCTTCTCGAACGTGCCGTTCAGGTTCAGCCCCGGCGTGACAATGGTGGCCTTGATCGGGTCCAGCATGTTGAAGCCGTCGGCCAGCTTGCCGAAGCCGTGCCACTGGCTGCCCTTGCGGCCGCGCCGGTCGCCGCGGATGATCCAGTCGTCGGCCCGGCCGATGCCCTCGTCCACCAGCGCGTCCGGGCCCCAGACCTTGAACCACCAGTCGCTGCCGTATTCCTCGTCCACCTTGCGCATGGCGCGGCGGAAATCCAGCGCCTCCAGGATGCTCTCCTCCACCATCGCGGTGCCGCCGGGCGGTTCCATCATCGCGGCGGCCACGTCGCAGCTGGCGATGATGCTGTACTGCGGCGAGGTCGAGGTGTGCATCAGATAGGCCTCGTTGAACAAGGCGCGGTCGAGCCGGTGGTTCTGAGAATCCTGCACCAGCACATGGCTGGCCTGGCTGATGCCCGCCAGCAGCTTGTGAATGGACTGGGTGGAATACACCATGGTGTCCTTGGGCCGCGCACGTTTCTTGCCCATCGCGTGGTAGGGCCCGTAGAACGGGTGGAAGGCCGCGTGCGGCAGCCAGGCCTCGTCGAAGTGCAGGTTGTCCACGTAGCCGTCCACCATGCCTTTGATGGTTTCGGTGTTGTAGAGCACGCCGTCGTAGGTGGACTGCGTCAGCGTCAGGATGCGCGGACGCACGGACTCCGGATCCACGCCCTTGAGCAGCGGGTTGGCGCGGATCTTGGCTTTGATGGCCGCCGGCTCGAACTCGCTCTGCGGGATCGGGCCGATGATGCCGTAGTGGTTGCGCGTGGGCTTGAGGAACACCGGGATCGCTCCGGTCATGATGATGGCGTGCAGGTTGGACTTGTGGCAGTTGCGGTCCACCACCACCACGTCACCCGGCGCCACCGTGTGGTGCCACACCATCTTGTTGGAGGTGGACGTGCCGTTGGTCACGAAGAAGCAGTGGTCGGCGTTGAAGATGCGCGCGGCATTGCGCTCGCTCTCGCCAATCGCCCCGTTGTGGTCCAGCAGCTGGCCGAGCTCTTCCACCGCGTTGCACACGTCGGCGCGCAGCATGTTCTCGCCGTAGAACTGGTGGTACATCTGCCCGATCGGGCTCTTCAGAAAGGCCACACCACCCGAGTGGCCCGGGCAATGCCACGAGTAGGAGCCGTCCTCGGCGTAGTCGAGCAGCGCCTTGAAGAACGGCGGCTGGATGCCCTCCAGGTAACTCTTGGCCTCGCGGATGATGTGGCGCGACACGAACTCCGGCGTGTCCTCGAACATGTGGATGAAGCCGTGCAGCTCGCGCAGGATGTCGTTGGGCAGGTGCCGGCTGGTCTTGGTTTCGCCGTAGATGTAGATCGGTACATCGGTGTTCTTGCGCCGCACTTCGCCGATGAACTCGCGCAGGCTCAGCACCGCCGGGTCCAGCTCGGGGCCAGGCGTGAACTCCTCATCGTCGATCGACAGGATGAACGCACTGGCGCGCGATTGCTGCTGGGCGAACTGAGACAGGTCGCCATAGCTGGTGACGCCCAGCACCTCGAAGCCCTCTTTCTCGATCGCCTCGGCCAGCGCGCGGATGCTCAGGCCCGAGGTGTTTTCGGAGCGATAGTCCTCGTCGATGATGACGATGGGGAAACGAAACTTCATGGCCAGACTCCGAAAAGCCACCAGGCACCGGCCTGGCGGCAGACAAACAGGCGCGAAGTGTAAGGAATAGCGACGTCGGTTTCATTGCGTTGACGCGCAAACCGGCCAAAATGTGGCAATTCACGGACAAAGGAGGACCCTATGGCACATGCGACGCTCTGGTGGCTGGTGGCCGGAGGCGTAGTGGCACTGGAACTGGTCACCGGCACCTTCTACCTGCTGATGCTGGCGTTGGGACTTTGCGCTGGTGCGATCGCCGCCCATGCGGGGGCCTCGCTGAGTGTTCAACTGATTGTCGCTGCCGGGGTCGGGGTGAGTGCGGTTGTTGCCTGGCACCTTTACAAGCGAAAAGCCGGGGCCGGGATATCAGCCCGGACCTTGCGCAGTGTCAATCTCGACATCGGCGAGGTCGTGCAGATTGACGCTTGGGCGCCGGACGGCACCGCTACGGTCAAATACCGTGGCGCCAGCTGGACCGCCATCCACCGGCCAGGTGTGTCCCCCAGCCCCGGGCTGCACCGTGTGGCCGAACTGGTCGGCAACCGCCTGCTGGTGGAGCCCGAATAACGCGCGCCCTGCCCCATTGCAAGTCGCGCTGCCACATTCTTCACCGAAACCCGGAGACCCCCATGGAAATAGCGATCGTCCTGTTTGTCATTGCCGTCATTTTTGTCACGCGGTCCGTGAAGGTCGTTCCCCAGCAGAACGCCTGGGTGGTCGAGCGCTTGGGCAAGTACCACACGTCACTCGCACCGGGTCTGAACTTCCTCGTGCCCTTCATCGACAAGGTCGCCTACCGGCACAGCCTCAAGGAAATCCCGCTGGACGTGCCCAGCCAGGTCTGCATCACGCGGGACAACACCCAGTTGCAGGTCGACGGCATTCTCTATTTCCAGGTGACGGACCCGATGCGCGCCAGCTATGGGTCATCCAATTACATTGTGGCCGTCACGCAACTGGCGCAGACTTCACTGCGCAGTGTGATCGGCAAGCTGGAACTGGACAAAACCTTCGAGGAGCGCGACATCATCAACGCCCAGGTGGTGCAGGCCATTGACGAAGCCGCATTGAACTGGGGGGTCAAGGTACTGCGCTACGAAATCAAGGACCTGACGCCCCCGAAGGAGATCCTGCATGCCATGCAGGCGCAAATCACCGCAGAGCGGGAAAAGCGCGCCCTGATCGCCGCATCCGAAGGTCGCCGCCAGGAGCAGATCAACATCGCCACCGGCGAGCGCGAGGCCTTCATCGCCCGCTCCGAGGGCGAAAAGCAGGCGGTCATCAACAAAGCCCAGGGCGAGGCGGAGTCCATCAAGGCCGTCGCCGATGCGACGGCCCAGGCCATCGAGCGCGTGGCTGCCGCCATTCGCCTGCCCGGCGGGGAGCAGGCGGTCCAACTCAAAGTGGCCGAAAAGGCGGTGGAAGCCTATGCCCGGGTTGCCGCCGATGCCACCACCACATTGATCGTGCCCGGCAACATGTCCGAAGTTTCCAGCCTTATCGGCTCTGCAATGAAAATGGTCCAGTCCACCCGCGTGGGCACCTGACACCGCCCGCCTCGCAGGCACGGCCCAAGTCATCGACCAGCACGTCCAGCCTGCTACAATGGCAGGCTCTGGAGCGGTGGATGAGTGGTTTAAGTCGCACGCCTGGAAAGCGTGTGTGGGTTAATAGCCCACCGCGGGTTCGAATCCCGCCTGCTCCGCCAGAATGAACAAAAAGGGCCCTGAAATCAGGGCCCTTTTTGCTGCTTGTCGTTTCGTCCGCCCGAAATCGCCTGCGACTTCGAAGGCGGGCCCCGGCGACTGTCCCGTCCGCCTACTTGCGCGCCTCCTCTGGCCGGCGTGCCTTCACATAGGCGTCGGTGGGCAGGTAGTTCTTGCCGTCCGCGTAGCGCCACTGCACCATCGTGCCCTTGCCGCCGCGCTGGTCCAGCTTGCCGACGTAGGCGCCCATGGTGGACTGCTGGTCGATGGCGCGAAACTCGGCCGGACCGAACGGGGTGCTGAATTTCAGGCCGCGCATCGCCGTCACGAGCTTTTCGTTGTCCGTGGTCTTCGCCTTCCGAATCGCTTCGAAGATCGCCTGCATGGTGGCATACCCCACCACGGAGCCCAGTTTGGGGTTCTCATTGAAGCGCTTGTAGTAGTTCGCGGCAAACGACGCATGCTCGCGCGTGTCGATCTGGTCCCAGGGGTAGCCGGTCACGATCCAGCCCTTGGGGGTTTCGTCCTTGAGTACATCCAGATACTCCGGCTCGCCCGACAACATGGACACCACCGGCACCCGCGGGAACACGCCGCGCTGGTTGCCCTCCCGAACCAGTTTGGCCAGATCGGCCGCGAACGTGACATTGAAGATCGCATCTGGCCGGTTCGCCATCACGGCCGTGAGGGCACTGCCCGCGTCGATCTTGCCCAGCGCCGGCCATTGCTCGGCGACGAATTCGACATCCGGCCGTTTGGCTTTGAGCAGTTCCTTGAAACTGGCCACCGCGCTCTGGCCATATTCGTAGTTCGGCGCAATGGTCGCCCAGCGCTTGGCCGGGAGCTTGGCCGCCTCTTCCACCAGCATGGCCGCCTGCATATAGGTGCTGGCCCGCAGCCGGAAGGTGTAACGGTTGCCCTTGTCCCAGACGATGGCGTCGGTCAATGGCTCGCTGGCAACGAACAGCCGACGGTTCTTGGCCGCGTGGTCGGCCAGTGCCAAACCCACATTGGAAAGAAAACCGCCGGCGAGGACGTCGACTTTCTCCTTGGCGGTGAGTTCTACCGCGTGGCGCAAAGCCTCTTCCGGACGACCCGCATCGTCGCGCGCAATCACTTCAATCTTGCGGCCCAGCAAACCGCCGGCGGCATTGATCTCTTCAACGGCCAATTGCCAGCCCTGGCGGTACGGCTGGGTGAACTGAGGAATGGTGGAGTAACTGTTGACCTCGCCGATCCGTATCGGAACACCCTGGGCCGATACGGCCAGGGCGGAAAAGGCCAGCGCACCAAAAACAATCGACTTCATGGCATCTCCAAAAAACAGCTGCGTACTCTACCAGCCGCCGCAACAACCTTGTCGCACAGGTGACAACGCGGGTGACAGCACAGCGGTTGACCCTCAGGCACCGGCCTCTTATTCAGCAAAGTAATATATCAACAACTAAAAAATCGTTCGCATTGGCATAAAGACGACCTACAGTCGCGGCCATGCATGACTTTGCTTTCGTTTTCGCCGGCTTTTTTGTCGGGCTTGTCGTCGGTGTCACCGGTGTCGGCGGCGGTTCACTCATGACACCCATCCTGATTTTTTTCTTCGGCGTCAAACCGTATCTGGCCGTGGGCACCGATCTGCTGTTTGCGGCCTTCACCAAGATGGGCGGCACGGTGAACCTGGCGCGCCAGCGCCTGGTTCCGTGGCGTGTGGTGGCCCACCTGTCGGCGGGCAGCATTCCGGCGGCGCTGCTGACGCTGGCGGTGCTGCATGTTGTCGGGCCCGCCGAGGCGGCGGTCCAGCGGGTGATGACCACCACGCTGGGTGTGGCGCTGCTTCTGACGGCCGCCGCCACCCTGTACAAGGCGGTCCGCGGCCGCCAACTGCCGCGCACGCTCCCGGCCGGCCAGGAGGAACTGGCAACCCGTCCACGCCACTGGAGCTTGCCGCTGCTGTTCGGTGCTGCCATCGGCGTGCTGGTCACCCTGACCTCGGTCGGCGCCGGTGCGATCGGTGTCTCGGTGTTGCTGTTGCTGTATCCGCTGTTGCCCTTGCCCCGCATTGTGGGCGCCGACATTGCCTATGCCGTGCCGCTGACCCTGGTGGCCGGTCTCGGCCATGCGTCCCTCGGTTCGGTCGATTGGCCCCTGCTGGCCAAGCTGCTGGCCGGATCGCTCCCAGGCATCTGGCTGGGTTCGCACCTGGTAACGCGCGTCCCCGAACGGGCAATCCGTTCCGTGTTGTCGCTGCTGCTGGCCTGGGCCGGCATGAAGCTGGTGCTGATCTGATTCCTCTCCTTCGTTTTCCCCATGTATTCCTACACCGACTTCGACCGACAGTTCGTGAGGCTGCGCGCAGCCCAATACCGTGATCAGCTGGAACGCTGGCAGTCCGGCCAACTCAGCACTGACGAGTTCCGCCCGCTGCGCCTGCAAAACGGCTGGTATGTGCAGCGCTATGCACCGATGCTGCGGGTGGCCGTGCCCTACGGCGAGCTCTCCAGCGCCCAGCTGCGGGTGCTGGCCACGCTGGCCCGCGACTACGACCGCCCCAGCCCCGAGCTGCTGGCCGAGGCCCAGGCCACGCAGGACCGCATCGACACCCGCGCGGGCAGTGCCCCGGCCGCGCGCCTGAAGAGCGGCTACGCCCACTTCACCACGCGCCAGAACGTCCAGTTCAACTGGATCCCGCTGGAGCGCAGCGCCGACGTGATGGACCTGCTGGCCAGTGTCCACCTGCACGGCATCCAGACCAGCGGCAACTGCATCCGCAACATCACCAGCGACGAGCGCGCCGGCATCGCGGTGGACGAAGTGGCCGATCCGCGCCCGTTCGCCGAAATCCTGCGCCAGTGGAGCACGCTGCACCCCGAGTTCGCTTTCCTGCCGCGCAAGTTCAAGATCGCCATCACCGGTGCCGCCGAAGACCGCGCCGCCACCGCCTGGCATGACGTCGGGCTGAACCTGGTGCGCAATGACGCGGGCGAACTGGGCTTTCGGGTGCTGGTGGGCGGTGGCATGGGCCGCACCCCGATCACCGGCACGGTGGTGCGCGAGTTCCTGCCATGGAACCAGATCATCAACTACCTGGAAGCCGTGGTGCGGGTCTACAACCGCTGGGGCCGGCGCGACAACCTGTACAAGGCGCGCATCAAGATCCTGGTCAAGGCCGAGGGCCCGCGCTACATCGACGAGGTCGAGGCGGAATACCAGGACATCCTGCTGCGTGACGGCGGCCAGCACACCATTCCCGACCGCGAACTGGCCCGGGTTCAGGCCAGCTTTGTGCCGCCGGCGGTGGCCAGCGCCGCCTGTGCCGACGACAAGGTGGCGCGCATCCTGCGGGCGGCGGCCGAAGACGACGTCGAATTCGGCCGCTGGCTGCAGCAGAACGTGGCCCCCCACCGCAACCCCGATCTGCGCGCCGTGACGCTGTCGTTCAAGCGCCTGGGCCAGGCGCCCGGTGACGCCACGGCGGATCAGCTGGACGCCGTGGCCGAGCTGGCCGACCGCTACAGCGCCGGCGAGGCCCGTGTCACCCACGACCAGAATCTGCTGCTGCCCTGGGTGCGCTGCGACGCGTTGTCCGACCTGTGGCGCGACGCGCGCCGCCTGGGCCTGGCCCGCCCGAACATCCGGCTGCTGACCGACATGATCGCCTGCCCCGGCGGGGACTTCTGCGCGCTGGCCAATGCCCGCTCGCTGCCGCTGGCCGCCGCGATCACCGAGCGCTACCAGGACCTGGACGAGCTGCACGATCTGGGCGAAATCGATCTGCACATCAGCGGCTGCATCAACTCTTGCGGCCACCACCACAGCGGCCACATCGGCATCCTGGGCGTGGACAAGGACGGTCGCGAGTGGTACCAGGTGACGCTGGGCGGCTCGGACGGCTCGGCGCTGTCGGGCCCCGCGGGCGCCGGCAAGGTGGTCGGCCCCTCGTTCTCGGCCGCCGAGGTGCCGGACGTGATCGAGGCGGTGCTCGACACCTACCGGGCCGAGCGGCGCGGGCGCGAGACCTTCATCGACACGCTGCGCCGCGTGGGGCTGGACCCCTTCAAGGCCGCCGCCAACGCCGCCCGGCACCCGACCGACGAAACCGAAGTGGCCGAACCGGTCTGAACCGGGCTGGAAACCGACGAAATCGATATGAAATTAATAGCTAAAGAAGACCATTCCACGCTGGGTAATGGCCAAAAAAGCCTTGAAATCGACAACACGGTCGATCCGCGCCGCCTGGACCTGCGCGGCATCGACTGCGTGGTGCTGCAATTCCCCAAATTCACCGACGGCCGCGCCTACAGCCAGGCGTTCCTGCTGCGCCGCCGGCTGGGCTTTGCCGGCGACATCCGCGCCACCGGCGACGTGCTGATCGACCAGCTGGTGCAGATGGCCCGCAGCGGCTTTTCCAGCGCGGTGCTGCGCGAGGGGGTGGACGCGGCGGCCGCGCAGCGCCAGTTCGAGCGCTTTGCCGCTTTCTACCAGGGCGACGCCGTCACCCCCGCCCCGCTGTTCGCCGTGGAGGCCGCATGAGCACAGACGCCCTGAGCGCCCTGCCGGGTACGCCCGCGCAGGCGTCCGCCATCGGCCTGTACGCCCGCGCCACGGCCGGATTTGACGACCGCGTGGCCGAAACCGTCGCGCTGCTGCGCCAGGCCGCCGCCACCGGCGCTGCCACGCAGGCCAGCAGCCTGGGCGCTGAAGACATGGTGATCACCCACCTGATCAACACCCATGCGTTGCCGATCGGCGTGTTCGTGCTGGAAACCGGCGCGCTGCACGCCGAAACACGGGCGTTGCTGCAGCGCCTGCAGGCGCAGCAGGCGGCGCACCCGCACGCGCCGCTGACCGTCTACCGTCCGGTCGGGGAGGCGGTGGTGCAGTTCGTCGCCCGCGAAGGGGCCGACGCGATGTACAAGAGCATCGCGCTGCGCAAGGCCTGCTGCGGCATCCGCAAGATGGAGCCGCTGGCGCGCGCCCTGGCCGGAAAAAGCGCCTGGATCACCGGGCTGCGCCGCGAGCAGTCGGGCGCGCGCGCCGAGGTGCCGTTCATCGACGACAGCGACGTGCCCACCAAGGGCCTGCGCAAGTTCAATCCGCTGGCCGCCTGGAGCTGGGCCGACGTCTGGCACTACATCGCGCAGCACGGGGTGGACTTCAACCCGCTGCACGACCGCTTCATGCCCAGCATCGGCTGCGCGCCCTGCACCCGCGCCATCGCCGTGGGCGAGGACTTCCGCGCCGGCCGCTGGTGGTGGGAAGACGAAGCCGCCAAGGAATGCGGCCTGCATGTGAAAGGGGCGGTTGAGCGTTCCGTGATCAGCGTTGAGCGATGAACCCCGACGCCCAACGCCCAACCCCCAACGCTGAACGCTGAACGAACCATGAACGCCCGCACCGAACCCGAACTGCTGAAAGCCACCGACATGAGCCAAGGCCACCACCTGAGCAACGCCCACCTGGACGCGCTCGAAGAGGAAACCATCTTCATCCTGCGCGAGGTGGCCGCGAGCTTCGAACGTCCCGCCCTGCTGTTCTCCGGCGGCAAGGACTCGCTGGTGATGCTCAAGTGCGCCGAAAAGGCCTTTGGCGCGGGGCGCCTGCCCTACCCGCTGCTGATGATCGACACCGGCCACAACTTCCCTGAAGTAACCGATTTCCGCGACCAGCGCGCCCAGGAACTGCAGGCCGAGCTGATCGTGCGCAGTGTCGAAGACTCCATGGCGCGCGGCACGGTGCGCCTGGCGCACCCGGGCGAAAGCCGCAACGTGCACCAGTCGGTCACGCTGCTGGAAGCCATCGAGGAGTTCCGCTTCGACGCACTGATCGGCGGCGCCCGCCGCGACGAGGAAAAGGCCCGCGCCAAGGAACGCATCTTCAGCCACCGCGACAGCTTCGGCCAGTGGCAGCCCAAGGCCCAGCGGCCCGAGCTGTGGACCCTGTTCAACACCCGCCTGGCGCCCGGCGAGCACTTCCGTGTGTTCCCGATCAGCAACTGGACCGAGCTGGACGTGTGGCAGTACATCGAGCGTGAGCAGATCGGCCTGCCCTCGATCTACTACACCCACAAACGCGAAGTGGTGGACCGCCGCGGCCTGCTGGTGCCGGTGACTGACCTCACCCCGCCGAAGGACGGCGAAACGGTGCAGATCCGCGACGTGCGCTTCCGCACCGTGGGCGACATCACCTGCACCTGCCCGGTCGAGAGCCTGGCCGCCACGCCCGGCGACATCGTCATCGAAACGCTGGCGGCCGACGTCAGC
Source organism: Curvibacter sp. T50 (assembly GCF_057219955.1). NCBI lineage: Bacteria > Pseudomonadati > Pseudomonadota > Betaproteobacteria > Burkholderiales > Comamonadaceae > Curvibacter > Curvibacter sp. T50. The sequence goes on along the minus strand of NZ_JBXVVU010000001.1, from coordinate 402,219 downwards.
GAACGCGGCGCCACCCGCATGGACGACAAGACCAGCGACGCCTCCATGGAAAAGCGCAAAAAGGATGGGTATTTCTAGGCCCACCCCCAGGCTTGCCCACTGCGTGTGGCCTCCTCCCCCCTTGCAGGGGGCGATACCAGCGGCCCGGCAAAGCCGGTTCCGCGGTATCTCTGGGCCGAAGACCCGCCTCCCCAAAAGGTTTGAACATGACACATAGCTCAGAATTGATAGCAAACAATGACCATTCCACGCTGGGTAATGGCCAAAAAGACACCAAAATCGCCCTGAAGTTCATCACCTGCGGCTCGGTGGACGACGGCAAGAGCACCTTGATCGGCCGCCTGCTGGTGGACAGCAAGGCCGTGCTGCAGGACCACCTGGCGGGCGTGCAGCGCCAGGGAGAGACCGACCTCGCGCTGCTGACCGACGGCCTCTCCGCCGAGCGCGAACAGGGCATCACCATCGACGTGGCCTACCGTTACTTCGCCACCGAAGACCGCAAGTTCATCATCGGTGACGCGCCCGGCCACGAGCAGTACACCCGCAACATGGTCACGGCCGCATCCAGCGCCGACGCCGCCGTGGTGCTGGTGGACGCCACCAAACTCGACTGGCGCAACCCGGCGCTGGAACTGCTGGTGCAGACCCGCCGCCATTCGCTGCTGTGCAACCTGCTGCGCGTGCCGTCCATCGTGTTCACGGTCAACAAGCTCGACGCGGTGGCCGACCCGGCGCTGGCCTTCCGCCACATCGAAGCGGCACTGCGTTCGTTTGCCGCCAGCGCCGGCATCGCCGTGACCGCCGTGGTGCCGATTTCGGCGCTCGAGGGCTGGAACGTGGTCGATGTCGGACACGAACACGCCGGCTGGTGCGGTTACAACGGCCCCACGCTGCTGCAGATACTGGAAACGCTTCCGGGCACGCCATCGGAAAGCGCCGCGCCGCTGGCGTTTCCGGTGCAGTGGGTGGAGAAGTTCTCGGGTTCTGCCGACACCTCCAAAGGCCGCCGCGTGTTCTGGGGCCGTGTCGCCGTCGGGCGCGTGTCGGTCGGCGATGCCGTCCAGATCTTCCCCAGCGGCCAGCTCGCCACCGTGGCCGAGGTGCTGGACCACGCCCGGTGCCCGAAAAGCATCCCCGCCGGCCACAGCGCCGGCATCATCCTGGACCGCGAGGTGGATGTCTCCCGCGGTGACTGGATTCTGGAGGCCCCCACCGCGAACGCGGCCTCAGGGGCCGTCGACGACGACTTCGACACCCCCGCCCCTGTGTCGCCCTACCCTGGGCAGCACGAGCTGGCCACCACCATCGCGTGGATGGACGACGAGCCGCTGGTGGCCGGCCGCGTGTACTGGGCGCTGCACGGCCATCGCTGGGTCAAGGCCAAGGTGCGCCGCATCGTGCACCGGCTGGACATCCACACCCTGGCCGAAAGTGACGCCAGCCAGCTCGAACCCAACGCCATCGGCCATGTGGAGCTGCTGCTGCAGGAGGCGCTGCCCGCGGTGGCGTTCGAGCGCTCGCGGGTGCTGGGCGCGCTGATCCTGGTGGACACCGCCTCGCACAAAACCGCCGGCGCGGTGCTGGTGAACCGACCAGCGGCCAGCCACAACTGACACAAATCAATTCTCCACGGGGCCGTGCCGGCTAATCTGTGAGCGTGCGCCCCGGAAACCCATAAAATCCGGGATTCCCCGGAGGCCGCGCGCGGGCTTTCCGCGTCGCCCCTTTCTCCATCACGTTACCGAGCCAACATGACCCACGTCGTCACCGAATCCTGCATCCGCTGCAAGTACACCGATTGCGTCGATGTCTGCCCCGTGGACTGCTTCCGCGAAGGCCCCAACTTCCTCACCATCGACCCGGACGAGTGCATCGACTGCGCGGTCTGTATTCCGGAGTGCCCGGTCAACGCCATCTACGCCGAAGAAGACCTGCCCAAGGACCAGCGCCACATGACCGCGCTGAACGCCGAACTGGCCCTGTTGCCCAATTGGAAGAGCATCACCAAACGCAAGGCCGCCCTGCCCGACGCCGACGAGTGGAAAGACAAGACCGGCAAGCTCAAGGAGCTGGTCCGCTGAGTCGGCCGATGTCCGGGCCCAGCGCAACCGGCGGCGCACCACACATGGCGGCGCCGCTCGAAACCGATGCCGTGGTCATCGGTGCCGGGCCGGTCGGGCTATTCCAGGTGTTCCAGCTGGGCTTGCTGGAAATCCGCACTCACCTGGTAGACGCATTGCCCGCCCCCGGCGGCCAGCCGGCTGAGCTCTACCCCGACAAACCGATTTACGACGTGCCCGGCGTGCCGGTCTGCACCGGGCGCGAACTGACCGCCTCGCTGCTGCGCCAGATCGCGCCGTTCCAGGTGCCGATGCACCTCGGGCAGGAAGTCACCACACTGGAGCGCCAGGCCGACGGCCGGCTGCTGCTGACCACCTCACGCGGCACGGCCCTGCTCACCCGAACCGTGTTCATCGCGGCCGGTGTGGGTGCCTTTCAGCCCCGCACGCTCAAACTCGACGGCCTGGCCGCTTTTGACGGCACCCAGCTGTTTCACCACCAGCCGGAGCCCGCCGCCACGGCCGGCGAGGACGTGGTGGTCCTGGGCAGCGAAGCCAGCGCCATCGACTGGGCGCTGGCCTGCGCCCGGCCTGGCCCGGGCCGCGCCCGCCGCGTCCGCCTGGTGCACCGGCGCGACCACTTCGACGCGGATGCCGGCGCCTTGGCCGCACTGGCCGACGCCCGCGCCAGCGGCGCCGTCGAGGTGGTGATCGGCCAGCCGGTCGGCATCGAGCAGGCCGACGGGCGCCTGTGCGCGCTGCAACTGGCCACCCCCGACGGCCAGGTGGTGCCGCTGCAACTCAGCCGCCTGCTGCTGGCACTGGGCCTGTCGCCCCGGCTGGGTCCGCTGGCGCACTGGGGCCTGGCGATGGAGCGCAAACAGCTGCGGGTGAACACCGAGGCGTTTGCCACCGCCGAGCCCGGCATCTACGCCGTGGGCGACATCAACACCTACCCCGGCAAACGCAAGCTGCTGGTGTGCGGCTTCCATGAATGCACGCTGGCGGCCTACGACGCCGCCGCCCGGCTGCGACCCGATCAGCCCCTGCTGCTGCAATACACCACCACCAGCCCGCGCCTGCACCGGCTGCTGGGGGTGGCGCCGGTCGCCGGCTGACTCTTTACAATACGCACCGGCGCGGCCCCGGTCGCGCCATTCGCTAGGGGTGTTGCGGTTTTGCCGCCGCGACTGAGAAAGTCCCTTTGAACCTGATTGAGGTAATCCTCGCGCAGGGAAGCAAGCTTCAGGACGGCGCCCGCTCTCTCCAGGGCGCCTCAAGTCCCGGCAAGCCGACCTGCCATTTCGTCGAAAGCACGTCATGGCACATCAACCGCCATTTTTCAAGAAAAAAACCGCCATATCCAGCGTGGAATGGTCATTGTTTGCTCTATTTTTTGCAGCAGGCAACGTGTCCGCCCAAACGGCCGGCGCCGATGCCAGCCTCAAGCCCGTCACGGTCAGCGAACGCAGCGCGGCACCGCTGGCCGACGTCACCGGCTTCGGTGACCAGCCGCTGGAGCGCAGCCCCTTTGCCGCCACCGTCATCGATGCCGCCACCATCGCCGACACCGGCGCGCGCCGCCTGTCCGACCTGTACCGACTGGACGCCTCCGTCTCCGACGCCTACAACGCCGTCGGCTACTGGGACTACGCCAGCATGCGCGGCTTTGTCATCGACCAGACCAGCAACTGGCGCCGCGACGGCCTGCCCATCAGCGCCGAGACCAGCCTGCCGCTGGAAAACCGAGAGCGGGTCGAGTTTCTCAAAGGCACCAGCGGCATCCAGGCCGGTACCAGTGCCCCGGGTGGCCTGGTCAACCTGGTCATCAAACGGCCCACGGAGAAACCACTGCGCACGCTGCGCCTGGAAACCAACCACCGGGGCGGCCTGCTGGCCCATGCCGACCTCGGCGGCCGCTTCGGCGAGAACCGGCGTTTCGGCTACCGGCTGAACCTGGCGGCCGAAAACATCCGCAGCCACGCGTCTGGGGCAGACGGCTCACGCCACCTGCTGGCCCTGGCCATGGACTGGCGCGTCTCGCCCGACACGGTGATCGAGGGTGAATGGGAGACCTCGCGCCGCCGCCAGCCCAGCGTGCCGGGCCTGAGCCTGACCGGCAGCACGCTGCCGGCGCCCAACCCGTTCATCAACATCAACACCCAGCCCTGGTCCCAGGCCAACGTGTTCGACAACCTGAGCGGCAGCCTCGGCATTCAGCAGGCCATCAACAGCCAGTGGCGGTGGCAGGCCCAGATCGGCACCCAGCGGCTGAAGAGCCAGGACCGCCTGGCCTATCCCTACGGCTGCTTTGACGCCGGCACGGGTGCCTACTACGCCGACCGCTACTGCCCGAACGGCGACTTCGACCTCTATGATTTCCGCAGCACCAACGAGCGCCGCCGCACCCATGCCGCCCAGATCCGGGCCATCGGCCAGCTCGATACCGGCGCGGTGCGACACCACCTGTCATTCGGAGTGCTGGCCAGCCGCTTCATCGACCGCGGCGAGCCGCAGGCCGACAACAATTCGGCTGTCGGCACCGGCAACCTGTTCACCCTGCCCGTGCTGCCGCCCGATCCGACCTTCGGCGATCCCTACACCAACCGCACCGAGCGCAGCACCGAGTTCTTCGCCTATGACGCGATCCAGTGGAGCCCGGCCTTCCAGACCTGGCTGGGGCTGCGCCATACCCGGCTGCATCGCGAAAGCGTTCGCACCGACAGCAGCCGCGCCACGGCGTACACGCGCGCCATCTCCACCCCCTGGCTCGCCGCGACCTGGCAGCTGGACCCAGCCACGATGCTGTACGCGAGTGTCGGCGAAGGGGTGGAGTCCGAAGTGGCCCCGGGCCGCAGCCGCTACACCAACGCCGGTCAGCCGCTGGCCGCCTTGCGCAGCCGCCAGAAAGAGATCGGCATCAAGAGCCAGCGAGACCGCTGGAGCTGGAGCGCCACCGTCTTCGACATCACCCGCCCGCTGTGGGGTGACGCCGGCAGTTGCGACCTGGTCGGCACCTGCACCCGACAGGCCGACGGCGACGTGCGCCACCGAGGTCTGGAACTGGCGGGCGGGTGGCAGGCCGGTCCCTGGCACCTGAATGGCAGCACCACATGGCTGGACGCTGAACGCCGCCATGCCGTCATCAACCCGGGCCTGAATGGCAAACGCCCGACCAACGTCCCAGGCTGGACCCTGCGTGCGCAAGTTCGCTACCGCCTGGCTGCGGTCCCGGGCCTTAGCGTGGAAGGCGCGCTCTCGCATGAAGGCCGCCGCGCCGTGTTGCGAGACGAATCGGTCATGTTGCCGTCGTGGACACGCCTGGACACCGCATTGCGGTACGAAACCCGGCTGCTGGGACAGCGGGCCACCTGGAGCCTGTCGGTTGACAACGTGGCCAACCGCCGCGGCTTCGTGGAGTCGCCGTACCAGTACAGCCATATCTATCTGTTCCCGGCCGCACCACGGACCGTGCGACTGGGGCTGCACGCTGGGTTCTGAAACAGGACAACCGACAGACCAGGGCGCCGCGAAGTTTTTGCAGCACCCTTGAAAAAGTGCCGAAAATCGCTCTATAATCCAAGGCTTGTTCCCCGATAGCTCAGTCGGTAGAGCGCCGGACTGTTAATCCGTAGGTCCCTGGTTCGAGCCCAGGTCGGGGAGCCAAAAAAACAAAAAGGCCCTGCAAATTTTTGCAGGGCCTTTTTCTTTTTGCTCGCGATGGGGCGGCAGTCGCGAAAGGGGTCAGAAAGCCAAAGCAGCGGCCCTTGCAGGCCGCCTGCCACCGGCGCCGATGGCAACCAGCGCCCTGCCGGTCCCGCGATGGTTCAAAACCGATCAGCCGCGGGTGATCTTGAGTACCTTGGCGCCGTGGTTGGTCCGTGCCTGGCCTTCGCTGCGTGGCGTGAAGGGCTTGCCGGTGTGCCCAGCCTTGGCCGGCGCAGGACGACCATGTGCCGGCTTGCGAGTACCCCAATCGCCGCTGCGCGGGGCGAAGCCATCACTGCGCCCCCCGGCAGCATGCTCACGGCGGCGGTCTGGCTGGCCTTCAAAACCCGAATCGGAGCGAAAGCCGTCGGCGCCTACCTGACGCGGGCCGCGGGCAAAGCGCTCGCTATCCGGACGCGGGCGCTTGTCGCGTGGTGCGCTGGCACGCTGTCCCCGGCCTTCGAATCCCGACTTGCCAAAGCGGCCGGCCGGTGCAGAGGCGGGAAAGCGCTGCGTCGGCTCCAAGCCCGGAATGACTTCGGCCTTGAAGTGCTGGTGGGTGAAGGTTTCGATGTCAAAGACCCGACGCCGGTCGCGAAACTCGGCAAACGAGACTGCCAGGCCGTCGCGACCCGCCCGTCCGGTGCGCCCAATGCGATGGGTGTAATCCTCCGCCTTCATCGGCAGGCCGAAGTTGAACACATGGGTGATCGTCGGTACGTCAATCCCGCGCGCCGCAACATCGGTGGCCACCAGGATCTGTACCTGGCCATTACGAAGCGCCATCAGGCGGCGATTGCGCAGGCCCTGGCTGAGGGCGCCATGCAGGGCCACGGCAGAGAAGCCTTCTTGCTGCAGGTCGCTGGCCAGGCCATCGCACTCGATCTGGGTGCTGGCAAACACAATCGCCTGATCAATCGAGGCATCGCGCAGCCAGTGGTCCAGCATCTTGCGTTTGTGCGCTGCGTTGTCGGCCCAGAACAGCACCTGCTTGATGTTGGCGTGTTTCTCCTGCGGCGAGTCGATCTGCACTTTCTTCACCGCCGAACCGTTGTCGTGCATGACGCGCATGGCCAGTTGCTGGATGCGCGGCGCGAATGTTGCGCTGAACATCATGGTCTGCTGGCGCTGGCTGGTGAGCTGGTTGATTTCGGCCAGATCGTCCGAAAAGCCCAGGTCGAGCATGCGGTCGGCCTCGTCCACGACGAGAAATCGAACCTGGTCCAGCTTGATCTGCATCGAGCGCTGCAGGTCCAGCAATCGGCCCGGTGTGGCCACGACCAGATTGGCGTTCTGCAGCTTGGCAATCTGCAACTGGTACGGCATGCCGCCCACGATGTTGGCGATGCGCAGGCCACGGCAGTGTTTGACCAGTTCGATGGCGTCGTGCGCCACCTGCTGCGCCAGCTCGCGCGTGGGGCACAGCACCAGCGCGCCCGGTGTGGCGGCTTTGAAATGGCGCGGGTTGGTCGGGTCCTTGCGGCGCGGCCTCTTGGGCGCGGCTTCGCCACGCGCCAAGGCGTCCGCCGTCAGCCGCTCGAATTCGGCGCGCTCGCTGGCTTCCTCTTGGGCCAGCTGGCAGATCAAGGTGTGCAGCATGGGCAGCAGAAAGGCGGCGGTTTTCCCGCTGCCCGTCTGGCTGGACACCATGAGGTCGTTGTACCCATGGTGATCGCCGTCGTCGGACGGCAGGGCCAACGGAATCGTGCGCTCCTGCACAGCGGTCGGTGCGGTATAGCCCAGATCGGCAACGGCCCGAACCAGTTCGGGCGCAAGGCCCAGGCGCACAAAACCGTTCGGCGCTGCTGGCGCCATGGGCAAGGTGCCAGCGGGAAGGGAAGAAATATCGGCAGGCGCAAAGTCGCCCTGCACGGCAAGCGTGTCGGTCATGGTAGAAAACCCCAGGCACGGGCCCGCATAGTCTGCGGGGACTCCGTCAATGGTTAAAAAACATCAACCATCAAACGGAGCTCGGTGCTGCTGGCAAGGCCGATGGGCCTGCCCAGTCGAGTGACTCTTATCGGTGAGTCAACAGTGTGAGGGGCGATGTACGAAGCACAGGTTACCCGGTGCAGCCTTGCATTATCGCACAAAGCGATTTTTCCTGCGGGTTAACCCGGGCCGTCTTCTGTCGCCGGGCCCGAAACCCGCAGAAACTGCGCCCGGTAATGGACCAGTTCCTCGATCGATTCCTGCACATCGGCCAACGCGGTGTGCTTCTGATGTTTCTTGAACGCGCTGAACACGTCAGGGCGCCAGCGTCGGGCAAGCTCCTTAAGAGTGCTGACGTCAACATTTCGGTAATGAAGAAAGGCCTCCAGTTTGGGCATATAGCGCACCAGGAAGCGCCGATCCTGCCCTATGCTGTTGCCGCACAGCGGTGAGGTGCCCTTGGGCACCAGAGGCTTCAGAAACTCCAGAATCCGGGCCTCCGCTTCGGCCTCGGTCACGGTAGAGGCTCGAACCTTGTCGATCAGTCCGCTGCGGCCGTGGGTGCCCTTGTTCCATGCGTCCATCGCGTTGAGAATGGACTCGGGCTGGTGTATCACCAGCACCGGGCCTTCCACCCGCGGCTCCAGGTCAGGACCTGTCACAACGACAGCGATTTCGATGAGACGTTCTTTTTCGGGGTCCAGACCGGTCATTTCACAGTCAATCCAGACCAGATTGAGGTCGGATTTGGCCAAGACCGGGGCAACGGAAGTACTTGTTTCGTTCATGCCGGGAATTGTCGTTTATCCAGGGCTGGTCTCCAGCTTTGAGCCTACACTCGCCACCCATGTCCGAATCCCTGTCTCCTTCCCTGCTGACCACTCTGGTTTTTGTGTTCTTTTTGCTGGCGGGTCTGTTTGCACAACTGTGGCTCAACACACGCCAGGTTCGGCATGTCGCGCACCACCGCGCCGCGGTTCCGGCACCCTTTGCCGGGCGCGTGACGCTGCAAGCCCATCAGAAGGCCGCCGACTACACCCTGGCGAAACTTCGATTCGGTCTGGTGGAAACCCTCTTGGGTACTGCGGTATTGGTTGCCTGGACACTGCTGGGTGGTCTTGACCTGCTCAATCAATTGCTACAGATGCTGCTGAGCGGCTGGTCGGGCCTGTCCCGCCAGATCGCCCTGGTGGCCGCTTTCGCCCTGATTTCCGCTCTGATCGGGTTGCCGGCCAGCCTGTATCAGACCTTTGTTCTGGAACAGCGGTACGGATTCAACCGGACTCCGTTCGCCCTGTGGGTCAGCGACCAGCTCAAGGGAGCGTTGCTCGGCGCCGGTTTGGGCCTGCCCCTTCTCGCCCTGGTACTCTGGTTGATGAACGCAGCCGGCAGCGCCTGGTGGCTATGGACCTGGCTGGTCTGGATGACGTTCAACCTGGTGTTGCTGGTGGTCTACCCGACCTTCATCGCGCCACTGTTCAACCGCTTCCAGCCCCTCGACGATGAGAGTCTGCGGGCCCGCGTGACCGCGCTGATGGCCCGCTGTGGCTTCAAGGCCAGTGGCTTCTACGTCATGGATGGAAGCCGCCGTAGCGCCCATGCCAACGCCTATTTCACCGGTTTCGGCGCGGCCCGCCGGGTAGTCTTCTTTGACACCTTGTTGCAACAGCTGTCACCCGCCGAGGTTGATGCCGTGCTGGCGCACGAGTTGGGCCACTTTCGCAGGCGCCATATCCCGCAGCGCATCGCCGCCGCGTTTGTCAGCAGTTTGCTGGGTCTGGCCTTGCTGGGGTGGCTTTCGACCCAAGTGTGGTTTTACACGGGGCTGGGTGTCACGCCCAATCTGAACGGAACGCCCAATGACGCGCTCGCTTTGCTTCTGTTCCTCATGGCAGCGCCGGTTTTCACGTTCTTTGTCAGTCCGATTTTTTCTGCGCTTTCGCGCCGCCATGAATTCGAGGCCGACGCTTTCGCCGTCACCCACACCAGCGGAGCCGACTTGGGCAGCGCTTTGCTCAAGCTCTACCAGGACAACGCCTCAACCTTGACACCGGATCCGTGGTACGTGCGCTTTTACTATTCGCATCCGCCCGCCGCGGAGCGACTGGCCCGCCTACGCGCCTGAAGGGACGGTTGTGACGCGAAAAGAGCCAATACCCAGCGTGAAAAGGTCACTTGACGCTATAGAAATAGAATCGCTATTGCCGACTGCGCCCTTGTGGCAGCTCGACCGTTCAATGGAATTTCCGGCATTGCAGCGGGCGGTGGTTTTTGCCGCCGAAGCCCAGGCGGAAGCGTTCCTGCGCGCCCTGGAGACGCTGGCAAACCGTCTCGATCATCATCCGCAAGCACGTATCGACGGAGCCATCTGCACCGTGCGCTGGTGGACCCATGAGCCGCCGGGACTTTCGCAGCTGGACTTCGAATGCGCTCGCCAGACCGACCGGCTTCTGAACGCTGAACCGTCATGAGCCGTGGCGACCGTCAGGCGATGTTCGTGTCAGACCCACGGGAGACCGGCCTGGTGGTAGCCGCGTATGGTCGCCATTGCCTGGTCGAAACGCCGAGCGGACACCGCGTTGTCTGCCACCCACGGGGGAAAAAGAACCTGGTCGTTGTCGGCGACCGCGTGCTTTGGCAAGCCACACACGATGAAGGGACGATCGAGTCCATTGAGCCCAGGCGCAACCTTTTCTACCGGCAAGACGAAGTGCGAACCAAGTCATTCGCAGCAAATCTCGATCAGGTCATCATTTTGCTGGCCGCACGGCCTGTGTTCTCCGAGATGCAACTGGCCCGGGCACTGGTTGCAGCCGAAGCCCAAAACATCCAGCCGATCATTGTCCTGAACAAGCGGGACCTGGCGGAGCCGTTCGAGCTGGCCTGGAACCGCCTTGCGCCCTACCGCGAGATCGGGTACGCAGTGATCCCCATGTCCGTGCTGTCCACAGACGACGCCGGAATGGCGGAGCTGGCACCCCGCATTGATAGAAAGGTCACTCTTGTGCTGGGCCCTTCCGGTGTCGGCAAGAGCACATTGATCAACCGCCTTGTGCCCGCTGCGGGGGCACTGACCGCCGAAATTTCGCACGCGCTCAACTCGGGCAAGCACACCACCACCAGCACGACCTGGTACTGGATCGATTCCGGGCGGAGCACGGCACTCATCGACTCCCCCGGCTTTCAGGAATTCGGGCTGCAGCATATCGATCCGACGGCGCTCGCGGGTCTGATGCCGGATGTCCATGCGCTGGCATCCCAATGCCGCTACTACAACTGCACGCACCTTCATGAACCCGGTTGTGGCGTGCGGGCGGCACTGGATGACCCCGGCCCCGAGGGTAGCAATCGTCATCTTGATGCACGCCGCTACCGGATCTACGCCGAACTGTTTGCTGAGCTGGCCCGCCCACGTTATTGACAGCGGAGGTCTGATCGCTTTATCCGAGCAGACTTCCCAATGTCAGGATGCCCAGTAGAACCATCCACATCACGACAGTTCGCCAGACCAACCCCACCACCTGAGCCAGGTGCTCCGTTACCGGCTCACGAAGCGCCCGATCCGGGACCGTCGCCGCCAGGCGGGACATGTCGAAAGGCCCCGTCTCGGTCAATGGCGCCAGCGGCTGGCCAGCCAGAGCGATGCCCAGCGCCCCCGACGTTGCTGCAATGATCAGGCCGTCGGTGTCCTGTGGCTCTGCAGCGCTATGCGCACGCCAGGCGTCAATGGCGTCTTCGAAACTGCCCACCACGGCAAACCCCAGGGCGGTAAATCGGGCCGGAAGCCAGTCAAGAACATGCCAAAACTGTGCTGCCGCCGTGCGCAGACCGTCACTGACAGCCTGGCCGGCCTGCCGCGCCCGATGCTTCCAATAGCGTGGAGCAAATTCGGCCACACGATATAAAACGGCACCCGCCGGCCCGAACCCCAGCAATGCCAGACAGGCATAGCAGGCAAGCACACCGAACACGTGTCGATGGGCGGCGAGCACGGAATACCGAATGACATGGCGAACGATTTCGTTGCGGGGCAACTGCGACACATCCACTCGTTGCCACCGAGCGAGCAACTGGCGGGCCAATCCTTCATCCCCGGAAAGCAAGGCGTCCCGAAGGCCAGTGAAATGGTGACTGAAGTGACGAAACCCCAGCGTGTAGTACAGCAACACGGTGGTCCACAGCATGGCAGCGGGCCACCCGATCGCAGCAAGCAGCAGCCAATGCACGCCCGCTGCCACCGCGGTGGGACCTCCGACGGCGAGCGCCATGACAAACCAACCGTGGGAACGACTGCCTGTATCGAAATTGCGCGTCGCGACGGCCACCCAGCGACGAACGACCCCATGGATCAGATTGCCCCGTCCAACGGGACGAATCTGCTCGATCAGCAACGCAAACAGAATTGCGAAAAAACTCATTGGGGAATGATAGCGACCCTGGATTCGAAGCTTCGGCCGGCGCCCGTCATGCCACAAGAAAGCGGTACAGGTTTCGCAGCATCCCGGCGGTCGCACCCCAGACGAACCGCTCCACCCTCTCGCCACCGGGAAGACGTTGCTCATAGGGAATCGATAGCCATTCGCGCCGATCACCCTGCCATTCGACCACGTGATGGCGATGGTTCGATGGATTCATCAGAAAATCCAAGGGGATCTCAAACACCGAAGATACTTCATGCGGATTCGGCCTGAGCGCAAATCCCTCCCGCACCAGTGCGACCACCGGGGTGACAAGGTAAGCGGAGCCGGTTTGGTAGACCGGCAAGGTACCCAGAACGTCGACAAATTCGGCAGCAAGACCAACCTCCTCCCAAGCCTCGCGCAAAGCCGCATCGGCCATGCTGGCGTCGGTTTCATCGACCTTGCCGCCCGGAAAGGCTATTTGCCCGGAATGGCTGGACAGATGGGTGGTTCTTTCAGTCAACAGCACATTCGGCAGCCCTTTGCCATCTCTGGCCAGGACGATTGGGATGAGGACCGCGGCTTCCGCGGGCGCCCGGTCGGAGAAGGGCCGCTCACGCACGAACTCCGGACTCCATGGAGGCGGTCCTGCAAATCGTTGCCGAAGCGCATCTTCCGTCAAAGCCCAGGCCGGAACGGTCGGCAAATGGCGGTCGACCCCGACAACCGGGACCGCCTTGGGGTCAAACGATGGCAAATGACGGACTGCTCTGTGTTCCATGGAGGTTCTGCGGTAGGCCGCATCAGGCAAAGAAAAAAGCCGCCAGGCGCATTGCGACTGGCGGCTTCAACCCGATGCTGGGCAAGGAATCAGGCCTGTGCGGGCTTGCTTCGCTGGGGGAGCTTTTCCTTGATACGGGCCGACTTGCCACTACGATCGCGCAGGTAGTAGAGCTTGGCGCGGCGGACATCGCCGCGCCGCTTGACTTCAATGCTGGCAATCAGGGGGCTGTACGTCTGAAACGTACGTTCCACACCTTCGCCGTTGGAGATTTTCCGAACGGTAAAGCCGCTGTTGAGGCCGCGATTGCGCTTGGCAATCACCACGCCTTCGTAGGCCTGCACCCGCTTGCGGTTGCCTTCAACGACATTGACGCTCACGATGACGGTGTCACCGGGCGAGAATTCAGGAATGCTCTTGCCAAGGCGGGCAATCTCTTCCTGTTCAAGGGTCTGGATCAGATTCATGGGGTCCTCAATCGATCATGCACGCGCTACGCTAGGGGCGGCGAAGCAGCCATTCATGGCTGTTCCTGGAATTGCCGCGGCCGGCAGAGGATCGCAAAGCCTTGCATTATAACAAGCCCCGAAAGGGCTGGATGGCTACCCAAGGCCTTGGAGATAGCGCTCATCCCCTGCGCTGAGCCGCCCCGCCGCTCGCGCGGCCTCAATCAGTTCAGGTCTTCGCGAATGCGTCAGCAACAGTCGTTGCTGTCGGCGCCATACCGCGATCTGCTCGTGGTGACCCGACAGCAAAACCGCCGGCACACATGCCTCGCGCCAACGCTCTGGCCGTGTGAAATGGGGGCAATCGAGCAAGCCGTCGACCGCAGGGTTGAAACTGTCTTGCGCGTGACTGTTCTCGTCACCGAGCACGCCCGGCTGCAAACGTGCGACCGCATCAATGAGCGCCATCGCAGCCAACTCTCCTCCCGAAAGAACGAAGTCGCCCAGGCTGACCTGCACGTCGACAAAGCGATCAATGAACCGTTGGTCTATTCCCTCGTACCGTCCGCACAGCAAAATGGCCCCTCGGCTGTGCGCCCAACGCGCCACCTCGGCATGACGGAGCACGTCACCGGCCGGAGAAAAAAGCACCACCGGAGCAGAATCTGTCCGATCGGCACGGACGCGCTCCAGGCACAAGTACAGCGGCTCAGCCAACATGACCATTCCCGGCCCGCCGCCAAACGGGCGGTCATCAATGCGCCGATAAGGTCCTTCAGCGAAGTCCCTCGGATTCCACAGCCGCACGTCGACCGAACGGGACTCGTACGCCCGGCGGGTTACGCCGCAGCGTAGAAATGGTTCCCACATTTCTGGAAACAAGGTCAGGACGTCAAAACGCATCGAGGACTCTGCGGAAGTGGGTCGGGAAGGCGCTCTGACCAGGCACGTTCAGAAATCGGGTTGCCAATCCACGACGATCCGACGCCCCGTCAGATCCACCGAATCGACATAGGCCGAAACAAAGGGAATCAAGCGCTCCATCATTTGACCGTTTTCCGCCGCATGGAGGACCAGCACGGTTTGGGGGCCCGTGGCGAGCAAATCCTTGACTTCGCCCAGGCAAACGCCTTCGCGGTTGACGACCGCAAGTCCTATCAGGTCAATCCAATAGAACTCATCCGGACCTGGCTTGGGAAACGCAGAACGGGAGATGAAGATTCGGCATCCTCGCAAAGCCTCGGCGGCTCCTCGTTCGGCAATTGCCTCTGAACTGGCCACCAGATTGCCACCGTGCTCACGCACCTGCGCAATCACCATTTCGCGGGCACCTGCAAACGCCGGAGACCCACGCTCTGAAGCCCGCAAGAACCAGCGGCGGGACGAAAAAAGCGCCTCTGCAGAGGCGCTGTGGGCTTGAACCTTGAACCAGCCTTTGACGCCCCAAGCGTCCAGAATTCGCCCCACCTCCACCGCATCCGCCGGCATTTCGGCGGGGCGGTGAAAATCGACCGGCTCAGCCAAGCGGATCAGGCTGCCTTGGCAGCGGCTTGCTTGATGAGACGTTCTACCGTGGGAGAAGGCTGGGCGCCGACACCGCGCCAGTACGTCAGGCGATCCTGTGCAATGCGAAGGCCTTCTTCCCCTTCGACTGCCGTCGGATTGTAGAAACCGATACGCTCGATGAAACGCCCGTCGCGACGGACTCGTTTGTCGGCCACGACAATATTGAAGAAGGGACGGCCTTTGGCGCCGCCACGAGCGAGACGAATGACAACCATGATTTATCCTGTGGGTGGAAGTGAGTTTTTCTCAGCGTTTGAGACACGCGACATGGCCACCCGGCCAGCGACACACTGAAAACCGAGCATTATAACCCCCCAATCTATGCTGATGATTCGACCCAGCGGTGACGGCGATGTGCCGGCGATCACCGAAATCTACGCCCACCATGTCTGCCACGGTACCGGGACCTTCGAAATTGATCCACCCTCGCTCATCGACATGCGGACCCGCCGCGAAGATGTACTTTCCAAAGGACTGCCATGGCTGGTCGCGGAAGACGCAGGACAGGTCGTTGGCTATGCCTACTGCAACTGGTTCAAGCCGCGACCGGCCTATCGGTATTCCGCAGAAGATTCCATCTATCTTGCCCCGAACGTCAACGGGAAAGGTCTGGGTCGCCTGCTACTGGCTGAGTTGTGCGCTCAGGCTCAACGCGCAGGCATTCGCAAACTCATTGCTGTGATCGGAGATTCGTCAAATGCCGGCTCGATCGGAGTTCACCGAACGGTTGGCTTCCGTGACGTCGGTGTCCTGCGCGCCTGCGGCTGGAAATTCGATCGCTGGCTTGATGTGGTGCTGATGGAGAAGGCACTTGGCCCGGGCGACTCCACACCTCCGGGGGCTTGAACATCATGAAAAGCAAGACCATTGCAGCCTGGTTGACCTTTTTCGGCGGTCCGCTCGGCCTACATCGTTTCTATCTGTTCGGACTGTCCGACCTCATTGGCTGGCTACTTCCGATTCCTACCGCGCTTGGCCTTTATGGCGTCACCCGTGTGCAGCAGTTCGGCCTGGACGATCAGCTCAGCTGGATACTGATTCCCCTGCTCGGCTTTGTGATCGCGGGTTGCGCGCTGAATGCAATCATCTACGGTCTCATGACAAGCGAAGGTTGGAACCGCCGTTTCAACCCGACAGCGGCTGCGGATGCACCGGCGGGAAACACCAGCTGGCTCACCGTGGGTGCGATCGTCGCATCGCTTCTTATCGGGACCACCATCCTGATGGGCAGCATCGTCTACGGGTTCCAACGGTACTTCGAATACCAGATTGAGGAAGCCCGCAGGATTTCACAGTAGCGGGCGTGTCGGAGGAAACCGACGCCCAGAGAATGTCTGAGCCGCGCCGGAACCGCCAGGCGTCGCGTTGGCAGACCCCGGCGCCGGCAAAACCTGTACTGGTTCGCTCAGAGGAGACGCTGGATGGTCTGCGCCTCGACTGCAAGGAGGGCATCCGGCGCGACCCGATCTGGCGCAATTTCAGCCATCGGCACCAACACAAAAGCGCGAGCATTCATGCGAGGATGGGGAACGGTGAGTGACGGACTCTGAATAGTCGCCGATCCGTAGACCAGCAAATCCAGATCCAGAGTGCGCGGCGCGTTCGGGTAAGGCCGCACGCGCCCCGCCTTTTGCTCAACGGACTGAAGATGCCGCAGAAGGTCAGGGGCAGCAAGACCGGTTTCCAGCAGCGCAACGGCATTCACAAAATCAGGGCCGCCGGCGTCAACTGGCGCCGTACGATAGAACCCCGAATGCCTCACCAGCCGTGACAACGGCAGTCGGCGCAGTTCATCCAGTGCGGCGCGCAATTGGCCTATCGAATCGCCCAGATTGGAACCCAGCCCGACGTACGCGTCGACAGGATTCGCGCACCCGGGACGACCGATCAGGATCCCTCCGGCGGTACGGAAGGATCGCCTCCCGTACGACGGCGCCTGCGCCGACGTCTACGGACGGGCGTTGCGCCTTCTGGTTCGGATCCTATTTCAGAAGACATGGGCAAGCGCGAAGGCATTTCGTCGGCAAGTGGCGAAGAACCCGCCTCGCGGGCCTTCGTTTCGCCGGAGCCGCCTCGCGTATCGCGAACCCGGCGGGGCTTGCGTCCGTTCGAATCCCGAATCTGCTGGATCAAGTCTTCGCGCACTGAGTCATCGCCGACGCTGAATTCCTGCCACCAGTCGGCCAGGGCAACATCAACCTCACCGACGTCCGCGCGCAAACGCAGAAAGTCGAAGCCAGCCCGAAAACGTGGCTGCTCGACCAAGCTGTACGGCGTTGTGCCGATTCGCCGGTCAAAGCGCAACTGCATCATCCAGATTTCCCGCATGTCGGCACCGAGTCTGCCGCGTCCACTGACATCGCCGATACGTTCGTCAAAGACGACATCAATCGCCGATTGCATGGCCGGGTGGGTGTGTTCGCCCGCAGAAATCCGTTGCTGCCAGCCCGTCTGAACGTCCGGCCAGAGCACACACGCGAGCAGAAAACTCGGGGCAACGGGTTTGCTCTCGCCGACCCGCCGGTCGGTGTCGGACAGCGCTGCCGCGATAAACGGATGCGCTGAGCGCTCCACAATCAGATCGAGCAAAGGGTACACGCCCTGCCCCAGTCCGAGTGCCTGCAACTGCGCCACACTGCCGACACCATGGCCGGTTTGAAGGAGCTTGAGCATTTCGTCAAACAAGCGGCTTTGCGGCACGTCGGACAGGAGGCCGCGCATGGAGACCAGCGGCTTGGCCGATCGCGGCTCCAGTCGGAAGCCGAGCGGCGCCAGCTTCGCAGCGAACCGGACTGCCCGCAAGATGCGCACCGGATCCTCCCGGTACCGGGCGACCGGGTCACCGATCAGACGCAAAAGCCTGCCCGCCGAATCATCGATACCCCGGTGGTAATCCACCAGGATCTGCGACTCTGGCTCGTAGTAGAGCGCGTTGACGGTGAAGTCCCGTCGTGTCGCATCTTCATCCTGAGGGCCCCAGACATTGTCACGAAGCACCCGCCCGGAGGTGTCGACGGCATGCTGCATGCCGGCCAGTGCTTGTTTGCCCGTTTTCTCGTTTCCAGTCACTGCTTCGGCGGCGGCCGCGTCCATATAGGCCCGGAAGGTGGAAACTTCAATCACCTCATGGTCGCGCCCGCGGCCGAAAACGACATGAACAATCCGAAAGCGCCGCCCGATGATGAACGCTCGCCTAAACAAAGACTTGACCTGCTCCGGTGTTGCGTTGGTTGCGACATCGAAGTCTTTCGGGCGAAGTCCGAGCAACAGGTCCCGAACGGCCCCACCGACGACATAGGCCTCATACCCTGCCTGGCGCAATGTACGAGTGACCGTAACCGCACGTTCGTCAACCAGTTCGGGATTGATCCGGTGAACGCTCGGCGGTATTTCGACACGGCGCCCGAAATCAGGCTTACGAGACCGCCCTGAGGGCTTGCCGAGCAGCTTGTCGATGAGTTTTTTGATCATGTGTTCTTTCGATACCGCCCATTCTCGCAGCGCGTTGGCGGCAGAGGCCGCGTCGGAGAACGCTGCTTCAATTGCCAAATAGATCCAGGACCCGCCATCCCCGAGCCTGAGCTATTTCGCGCAGCGCGGGCGCCGGATTGGTGGCCACCGCGGTGTCAACCTTCTCAAGCAAAGGCAGATCATTGGTGGAGTCGGAGTAAAAAGTGCTGGAAACGTCTGACCAGCCGAGCCCACGTTGAGCCAGCCACTGCCCAACCCGGTCGACTTTGCCACCCCGAAACGATGCAATGCCCTGGATCTCCCCGGTGAACCAGCCGCTTGGGTCCCGCTCCAGTTCCACCGCAATCAGATGATCGACGCCGAAAGCATCCGCAATCGGCCGCGTAATGAACTCGTTGGTCGCCGTCACGATCACCAGTTCATCGCCCGCGTTGCGATGAGACTGCACCAGTTCGAGTGCCTGCGGCTTGATGGCCGGAAAAATGACCTCCCGCATGAACGCCTCATGAGCCCGTGCAGCGGCCTGAGCGCCCCGACTCCGGATCGGTCCGGTAGCGAACCGTATGTACTCATGAACATCCAGCACCCCGGCCTGGTACTGCGCGAAGAATTCGTCGTTCATGCGGCGAAACTCGACCGGGTCAGTCCAGCCGATTCGGGTTGTGAATTCTCCCCATGAGTGGTCTGAATCAATCGGGAGCAAGGTGTAATCCAGGTCAAACAAAACCAGATTCATTCACTCTCCAGCATCGCCCTGAGCAAGGGCAGGGTCACGTTACGCTTGTTTTGCAGTGCGAAGCGATCGAGCCGATCCAGCAGCGCCATCAAACTGCCGAGATCCCGGGGAAACCGACCCAGTATGTAGTCGATAACCTCGTCCGCAAGAAACATCCCGCGGGCATCGGCGGCTTTTCGCAATACCGCCCGACGCTCCGACTCCGAAGGGGGATGCAACTGGAAAACATGGCCCCAGCCCAGCCGGGAACGAAGATCGTCGCGCAAGGCCAGATCGGCCGGTGGCATCGCGCCACAGGCCAACACCCAACGGGCTTCTCCCGAAGACGGCGACAACGCATTGACAAACCAGTTGAATGCCACCTGCTGCCCGGTGGAATCCAGACGATCGACATCGTCCATCATGACAGCACCCCACGAATCATCGAACTCTCCGGCGTCCGACGCGGTCGCATCCAACCAGCCTACCCGCACTCCGCGGTCGGTCAATGCGTGACGAACGGCTTTCAGCAGGTGCGTTTTTCCGCTGCCCGATCCACCCCACAGGTAGGTTGGAACAGGTGATCGGGTCGGACTGCCGACCCATAAACGCAAGTGGGCAAGAACGGCTTCATTTTCGCCCGGTGCGAAGCTGTTCAGGGTCGACTCCACGCCCAGGCCGATGTCCAGTATGAGCTGCTTCATGGAATGTCCACTCATCCGCTGCTGCGGCCCCGGTAAAGTGGGCTGGCGCGATAGGTCGACTCCAGCCGGCGCAAGGCAACCAGCAATACGGCGCTGACCGGCAATGCGATGAGGACACCGACGAAACCGAACAGCTGACCGAAAGCGAGGAGCATGAAAATCACCGCCAGCGGGTGCAGTCCGATACGGTCACCCAGAAGGCGCGGGGTCAGGTACAGACTTTCCATGACTTGCCCCAGACCATAGACAACGGCCACCATCAGCACCGCCTTGACTGCGGCGAACTGCAACAGACCCGACAAAAAGGCAAGGACCAGTCCAATACCGAAGCCCACATAAGGTACGAATATCGCCAGACCGGTAAACACACCGATCGGCAAGGACAGATCCAAACCGAACAGCGCGAGAAAGAGGCTGTAGTAGACCGCAAGCACCAGCATCACGAGCAGTTGGCCGCGCAAGTACTGCCCGAGCACAGCGTCAGCCTCGTCCATGAAGCTGTCGTAGGCAGGCCGAACTGCAGGGGGCACCAGTTCCACGATTCGTCGGACGAAGGCGTCCCAATCAAGCAAAAGGTAAAACAGGACCACCGGAATCAGCACCGCATTGCCAACAATGGCAAGCGCCACGCTGCCGCCGAGTTTCAGCGAAGTAAGAACCGAGCCAAGGGCATCCTCGACATTGGCGTTGAGGTACTTCAGAACAAACGCCTTGAGGCTGTCCACGTCCAGGGCGAAGCCGATACCCATTTGGGCCAGCGCCGGCTGTAGCGCTGCATTCATCCGATCCAGAAGGAGCGGCACCTGTTCGCGCATCAGCGGTATCTCTTTGGCCAGTATAGGCACCAGCATCAGAAGCAAGCCTGTCAGCGCCAGCAGAAACAGGGTCTCGACCAGCAGCACCCCGACAACCCGCGGCATTCTGCCCCCCAATACCCCATCGATCCAGTTGACCACGGGGTTGAGTGCATAGGCCAGTACGGCAGCCACCACAAAAGGCGTCAGCACCGGCCCCAGCCACCAAAGCAGCAGGCCGCACAGGGCGGCAATTGCAAGCCAGGCAAAGGCCCGCTTCTGGGTGGCGGTGAACTGCATGCGACTGATGTGGGGGCGAGGGCAAACCCTTAGAATGAGGCACGAATTCTAGACGCCCGGCCCTTCGCCGGACCGAAAACACACGCCACCCCGCACGCTTGCGGCTACACGATGACCCTGAATCCCCTCTCCTACAAAGACGCCGGTGTCGATATTGACGCCGGTGACGCCCTGGTGGAACGCATCAAACCGCTGGCCCGGCGGACCATGCGCGAAGGCGTTCTGGCCGGCATCGGTGGCTTTGGGGCGCT
This sequence comes from Curvibacter sp. T50, assembly GCF_057219955.1. Taxonomy (NCBI): domain Bacteria; kingdom Pseudomonadati; phylum Pseudomonadota; class Betaproteobacteria; order Burkholderiales; family Comamonadaceae; genus Curvibacter; species Curvibacter sp. T50. The sequence continues at coordinate 381,091 of NZ_JBXVVU010000001.1, read as the reverse complement.
CTTTGAGGTACCCAAACGCTACCGCGAACCGGTTCTTGTGAGTGGAACTGACGGTGTTGGCACGAAACTCAAGCTTGCATTCGACTGGGGCCGGCACGACACCGTGGGTATCGATCTCGTGGCAATGAGTGTCAACGATGTGCTGGTTCAGGGTGCCGAGCCGCTGTTCTTTCTGGACTACTTCGCCTGTGGAAAGCTCGACGTTGACACCGCTGCCTCCGTCGTGGGGGGTATCGCACGTGGCTGCGAGCTATCGGGATGTGCCCTGATCGGCGGGGAAACGGCCGAAATGCCGGGCATGTACCCGCCGGGCGAATACGACCTCGCCGGATTCGCCGTGGGCGCGGTGGAGAAATCCGAAATCCTTACGGGTGCCGGCGTCCGCCCGGGTGATGTCGTGCTGGGCTTGTCATCCAGTGGCGTCCACTCGAACGGGTTCTCTCTCGTGCGTCGCTGTATCGAACGTGCCGGCGACAAATGCCCCATGGAGCTCGACGGCAAGCCGTTCCGACAGGCGATCATGGAGCCGACCCGCTTGTACGTCCGCTCCATTCTGCGGGCGTTGGAACGCCACAACCGCGTCAGCGGCACGCCCCCCGCGATCAAGGCGCTGGCGCACATCACCGGCGGCGGGTTGCTGGAAAACATCCCACGAGTCCTGCCCGAAGGCCTGTCCGCTCACCTTCGCCACGGAAGCTGGCCGCGCAGCGAACTGTTTGCCTGGCTGCAACGCACGGCCGCCATTGATGACCGGGAGATGAACCGTACATTCAACAACGGTATCGGGATGATCCTTGTTGTGGACCCGGAAGCGGCTCAGGACTGCGCAGCCACCCTGCGCGCCGAAGGGGAGTCGGTCCATGTGATCGGCAGCATTCAACCGCGCGCCGGCCGAGACGCCGTGATCATCGATTGACCCGCCCAAAACGTCGGTGGACCGGCATTCCGATACTATTATTTTAATAGCGTACAACGACCTTTTGACGCTGGGTATCGGCAGAAAACGACCCAAAAAGAACGAAAACAACCCCTGGGGCGGCATTGCGCCAGTCGCAACAGCCGCGGTGGCGGGTGCGACACCCTCAGCGGCGCAGGAACTGCCGCAGCCGCACGCCTGCAGCCAACAGCGCACCCGCATAGAGGGCCATCGCGGCGACGACGACGGCCGCCATCAGGCCGATCCGATGCCATGGCTGCCCGCGCAGTCCAACCCAGTCCCATTTGCCCGCGGTCCACAGCAAAAACACCGTCAACAACGCGCAGGCGGCAAAAACCTGTGCGGAGAAAACCAGCCAGCCGGGCCGTGGCTGGTAGCTGCCACGACGGTAAAGGCCCACGCCCAGCCAGGCGGCGTTGATCAATGCCCCCAGGCCAATCGATAGCGTCAGCGCGGCATGTTGCAGATGAGGCACCAGCAGCCAGTTGAAAACCTGCGTCAGCACCAGCACAACCAGCGCAATTTTCACAGGGGTGCGCGTATCCATCTGGGCAAAATATCCCGGCGCCAGAACCTTGATGGCAATCAGGCCGAGCAGCCCGGCACCCCACCCTTTGAGCGCCAGAGCGGTCTGGGTAACGTCGCGAGCCGTAAATGCTCCGTAGTGAAACAGTGTAGAAACCAAGGGCGTTGCAAACGTCAGCAAAGCCACCGCACACGGCGCCGCCAGCAATACGACAAGACGCAACCCCCAGTCCAGCAGGTCAGAGTATTGGACGGCATCTGCCGCGGCCCGTGCAGCCGCCAACTGGGGCATCAGGACCACCCCAAGGGCAACCCCCAGCATTGCAGTGGGGAACTCCATCAGCCGGTCGGCATAGGTAATCCAGCTCACACTACCCGCCGCCAGGTGCGAAGCGATCTGGGTATTGACGATCAGCGATAGCTGGGCAACACCGACCCCCAGCAAAGCAGGCGCCATGAGCGACAGCACACGCCGTGTGCCCGAGTCAGCAACCGCGCCCCGCAGCCCGCCGATAGCCAGCGTCGGTCGCGGCAATACGCCCAGTTTCAACAAAGCCGGAATCTGGAGCCCCAGCTGCAGTACCCCGCCCAGCATGACGCCAGCCGCGAGCGCGTAGATGGGCTCGATTCCCCAGCGGAGAAACAGCGGTGCGCCCAGCCATGCCGCACCAATCATGGCCAGATTCAGCAGGACTGGTGTCGCCGCCGGCACGGCAAATCGACGCCAGGTGTTCAGAATTCCGGCAGACAGCGCCACCAAGGACATGAACGCGATGTAGGGAAACATCCAACGCGTCATGAACACCGCAGCCTCGAAGCCACGCGGGTCGGTTTTGAGTCCACTGGCCATCAGCCACACGAGTACCGGGGCACCCGCCACACCGATCACACACAAACACAGCAAAGCCGCCGACAGGATCGACGCTACGTGATTGACCAATTGCCGTGTTGCCTCGTCACCGTGCTCGGCCCGGGTTGCCGCCAGAGCCGGCACAAACGCCTGGCTGAACGCGCCTTCGGCAAAAAACCGCCGAAACAGATTGGGTATCCGAAACGCGACGTTGAACGCGTCCGTCATGGCACTGGCCCCGAATGCGGAGGCAATCAGGAGTTCCCGCGCAAGCCCGGTCACACGCGAAGCGAGCGTCCAGAGCGAAACGGTCGAGGCGGATTTGAGCAGTGACACCGTCCAAGTGTAGCCCGCTACTTGAGCCTGCCCGGCGCTCAGGTTCGTCCCGGATCAGAAAAGCTATAATGTTTAGCTTTGCTGACAACATCCACAGACACTAGGAATCTGAATAATGGCATCTGGAAAACCGAAGAAAAAGAACCCGCGCCTCGCGTCGGGCCGCAAACGCGTCCGCCAGGACGTCAAGATCAATGCAGCAAACAGTTCGCTGCGTTCACGTTACCGCACCGCGGTCAAGAACGTGGAAAAAGCCGTGCTGGCAGGTGACAAAGCCAAAGCCACCGAGCTTTTCGGGAAAATGCAGGCGGTCGTCGACACGGTCGCCGACAAGGGCATCTTCCACAAGAACAAAGCCGCTCGCGACAAGAGCCGCCTCTCCGCCAAGGTCAAAGCCTTGGCCGTAGCCTGATCACCCCAGGCTTCAATCGCCCGTGGCCGAAACGGCCACGCCGTTTGTAACGGGTGCGCTGTCAGCAAAAAAGAAAAACCGCCTTCTCGGCGGTTTTTTCTTTGGTTGGGCGACAAGCCCGCTTCAAACCGAGGCCGGCGGCGAACTTTCGGGCACCAGACACGCCTCGACCGTCTGAAGCTGGTTGTCTCTGGCAAAGTTCATGACGAAATCCCAGGCCATTGGCTCATGCGCCTGCAGATCGCTGTGCACCACCACGCATTTGACGCTACCCAGTGTCGTCGGCACACACCATGGCGAGTAACCCAAATGACTTCCGGGGCGTGCCCCGCCGGGACGAAACTGACTCATGACACCCGCCAGCCGCTCAGCCCAATCGCTAGGCCGAAACGTACGCCCGTCCAGCGTGATCCCCTGGATAAAGACCTGTCTGGCGGTGAGAGAGCCCATCAAATGTCTGGTCGGTTGGATGGAATGCGCAGAACCTGAAACGACATGTTGCGCCGCACAATCATTCTATCTTATATAAGACTTGCGGCACGCCGGAAGCATCAGTGTCATGCACCATATTCACGAAACCGGCACGCTCAAAGGCCTAAAATCGCCCTTGGCTGGCCCGAAAACCGGGCCGCTTGCCTTTTGACTGGAGCCCCGAATGACTACCGTGATCGAAGCCGCCTCTCCGCACACCATGAACACCTATGGCCGTCTGCCTATCGCTCTCAGCCATGGGCAGGGGTGCCGGGTGTGGGACGTCAACGGCAAGTCGTACCTTGACGCATTGGCCGGGATAGCGGTCAACACGCTGGGGCACAACCACCCGAAACTGGTCCCCGCGCTTCAGGATCAGGTGGCGAAGCTGATTCATAGCTGCAACTATTACCACGTTCCTCACGCCGAGACTCTGGCCGCGAAACTCGTCGAGTTGTCGTCCATGACCAACGTGTTTTTTTGCTCTACCGGCTTGGAAGCCAACGAAGCCGCATTGAAGCTGGCGCGCAAGTTCGGCCATGACAAGGGCATCGAACGCCCTGAAATTGTGGTCTACGAAAAGGCCTTCCACGGCCGCTCGATCGCCACACTGAGCGCCACCGGAAACGAAAAAGTCCAAAAAGGCTTCGGACCCCTGGTGGAGGGGTTTATCCGGGTGCCTCTGAATGACATCGCGGCGCTGAAGAAGGCAACTGAAGGAAATCCGAATGTGGTTGCGGTTTTCTTCGAAACCATACAGGGTGAAGGGGGTGTCAACCCCATGCGGGCCGAGTACCTGCGGCAGATCCGGCAATTGTGTGACGAACGCGACTGGTTGCTCATGATCGACGAGGTCCAATGTGGCATGGGAAGGACCGGGAAATGGTTCGCCCACCAATGGGCGGGTATTGTTCCGGACGTCATGCCGCTGGCGAAAGGGCTGGGGTCGGGCGTGCCGGTGGGTGCCGTAGTGGCGGGGCCCCGGGCGGCCCATATTTTCCAGCCGGGCAATCACGGCACGACTTTTGGCGGCAACCCCCTTGCGATGCGCGCTGGCGTTGAGACCATTCGCATCATGGAGGAAGACGGCTTGATCGCCAACGCGGCGGCCGTGGGCGCGCAGATGCGCGCCTGGCTCGACGCCCGTTTGGGCAAGGTTTCCGGCGTTCGCGAAATCCGGGGCCAGGGTCTGATGCTGGGAATCGAACTGGACCGGCCCTGTGCCGCCCTGACCCTGCGGGCGGCGCAGGCTGGCCTGCTGATCAGCGTCACGGCCGACTCGGTCATCCGGCTGGTTCCACCGCTGATCATGACCAGCACCGAAGCCCAGGAAGTCGTCGACATTCTGGCGCCCCTGGTCTGCGAGTTTCTTGCCGAAGGTAACCCTGCGCCATGAGCATTCGTCACTATCTGAAGTTCAACGACCTGTCGGTGCGGGAATACGGTTACCTGCTCGAACGCTCCGCTCTCATCAAACGGAAATTCAAACAATACGAAAAGCACCACCCTCTGGTTGACCGCACCCTGGCGATGATCTTCGAGAAGGCCAGCACGCGCACCCGCGTGAGCTTCGAGGCGGGCATGTACCAGATGGGTGGCTCTGTGGTGCACCTGACCACCGGTGACAGCCAGCTCGGCCGTGCCGAACCCATCGAAGACAGCGCGCGGGTCATCAGCCGCATGGTCGATATCGTGATGATTCGCACCTTTGGTCAGGACAAGATCGAGAAATTTGCCCAGTTCTCTCGCGTACCGGTCATCAATGGCCTGACCAACGAATTCCACCCCTGCCAGATCCTCGCTGACCTGTTCACTCTGACCGAATACCGCCCGGCTCCTGGCGGCAATCCGCTGGACGCCATCAAAGGCAAAGTGGTCGCTTGGGTCGGCGACGGCAACAACATGGCCAACACCTGGCTGCAAGCGGCCGAACTGCTGGACTTCACCGTCCATGTGAGCACGCCCAGCGGCTACGAAGTCGATGCCCAACTCGCCGGGATATCCAACCCTGGCTGCTACCGGGTCTTCAGTGACCCCAAGGCAGCTTGCCAGGGCGCCGACCTGGTGACGACGGACGTGTGGACAAGCATGGGCTACGAAGCCGAGAACGAGGTGCGCCGCGCCGCCTTCAGGCAATGGTGTGTGGACACCGACATGATGGCCGTGGCCAAGCCCGACGCGCTGTTCATGCATTGCCTTCCGGCCCACCGCGGCGAGGAGGTGACAGCAGAAGTCATCGATGGCCCGCAGAGCGTGGTGTGGGACGAAGCCGAAAACCGGATGCATGTCCAGAAAGCACTAATGGAGTACCTGCTGCTGGGCCAGGTGGCCTGATTGACTCCGTGAACGTCTGCATCACCTGCGGCGCCTGCTGCGCGAGCTTCCGCGTGGACTTCTCGGTGTTCGAGACCGAGTCGGAAGGTGGCAGCGTACCTGACGGCCTTTGGGTTTCGATCTCTGAGGGCATTGCCCGCCTTCGCGGCACTGACTACGGTCGACCACGCTGCGCCGCATTGTGCGGCTCCGTCGGTGTGAGGGCGACCTGTGGCATCTACGAGTGGCGCCCCAGCCCCTGTCGCGAGTTTCCGGAAGGTGGGGAAGCCTGCGCGCAGGCCCGCCGCCGCCACGGACTGGCCGCACTCTGAACATCATGTCCGCCTGCATGACCTGCGGAGCCTGCTGCGCGGCCTACCGCGTGGAGTTCTCGGTGTACCAACTCGACGATGCCGGTGGCAGTGTCCCCGCCGTCTTCACCGAAACCGTGAACGGCAGTACCTGCCGCATGCGCGGAACCGGCGAAGTACCCATCCGCTGTGTCGCCCTCACCGGCACCGTCGGCGATTCGGTCGCATGCACGATCTACCACCGTCGCCCTGCGCCATGTCACGAGTTGCAGGTAGGCAGCTATGCGTGCGAGAAGGCCCGTACCCGCCACGGACTCCCCGATGTCGGTCCCGAAACCAACCGTTGAATCGGCCTCGTATGCACGCCCTGCTTGCCGCTATCGCCAACGCCACCATGCCGCCGGAGGCACGAAGAGTGTTCCACGGACGTGGCGGCCTGTTTCCTGGCAGCGAAGCCTGGACCCTGGATGCCTTTCCACCGGTCTGGGTGGTTACCAGATTCGGGCCTGTGACGGCCGAAGAACAGGCCGCGCTGACCGATGCCCTGCGCAGGCGCCACGACCAAACGACTCCGGGCGAGCCGCTGAACGCGGTATTGCAGACCCGATTTGCAGGGCGCAGCGAGACGACAGTGCTTGCCGGTGGCGTACCCGAGTCACACGTCGTGACCGAGGACAACACCTTCTACCGTATCAGCCTGCTGCGTGGCCAGAACCACGGCCTTTTCCTGGACATGGCGGAAGGCCGGCGCTGGGTGCGAGCCCATAGCCGGAACGCCAAGGTGCTCAACCTCTTTTCCTACACCTGCGCATTTTCGGTAGCCGCGATGCAAGGCGGCGCCCGGGAAGTGGTCAATGTCGACATGGCACGTGCCGCCTTGGTCACTGGCCAGCAGAACCACCGGATCAACGGCTTCGACAGCGGCGCGAGGTTTCTGGCGCACGATTTGTTCAATTCCTGGGGCAAGGTCGCGCGCATCGGGCCTTACGACCTTGTCATTGCCGACCCGCCAAGCTACCAGAAAGGCAGCTTCGTGGCGAACAAGGATTGGCCGCGCCTGGTGCGCCGGCTTCCGGACCTGATGCGCCCCGGCGCTCACGCCCTGCTTTGCATGAACGCACCCGAAATTCCCGAGCAGTTCCTGCGCGATCTGGTGGCTAAGGAGGCACCGGGGTTGGAGGTTCTGCAGCGTCTGGACAATCCGGCCGCGTTCGCCGACGTGTCACCAGACCGGGCACTCAAGGTGTTGGTAGCCCGCCTGCCGAACTTGGGCTGAGCGGGAGTTGCTTGACGCCTGAAGTATTTTTTCGCGGCGTTGGAAATTACCGACACCACGGCATTTTCGGCGGTGCTAACTTTGCCCGACCATGAAAAAGCTCTGGGACATATCCCCGCCCATCCATGCCCAGTCGCCGGTGTTCCCGGGCGACACCGCCTATTCTCAGCACTGGGTCGCCACGATCGGGCCGGGCTGCCCGGTCAACGTCAGTGCCATCACGCTCAGCCCCCACGTGGGCGCCCATGCTGACGGACCGCTGCATTACGACCCGGACGGCGCAGCCATCGGCACGGTAGACCTTCAGTCATTCATCGGACCCTGCCGTGTCATTCACGCCATCGCCTGCGGGCCACTGATAAGGCCGCAACACCTGGTCCATGCGATGACCGGGCTGCCCCCGCGCGTACTGGTGCGCGCCTACGACCGTATGCCACAGGACCGATTCGACACCGCCCTGCCCGCTTTTGCGCCCGAGACCATCACCATGCTGGCCGACCGTGGCGTCGTGCTGATTGGTTTCGACAGCGCAAGTGTCGACCCTGCCGATAGCAAGACTCTGGACAGCCACCAGGTGCTGCGCCGGCGTGGCCTGCGCGTGCTGGAGAACTTGTTGCTCGACAAGGTGCCCGAGGGCGACTACGAGCTGATCGCCCTGCCCCTGAAACTGACGACTGCCGATGCCAGTCCGGTACGCGCCGTGCTGCGTGAACTCTGAACCCGAGGAGACAAATCCCATGACAACACTGGCTGACTGCCTGCACAGGGACGCCATTGACCCCCTGCGCGGGTTGCGCAACAAGTTCGACCTTCCGGAAAACCTCATTTACCTTGACGGCAACTCTTTGGGCGTGATGCCGCGTAGCGCCCCCGGACGCATCGCCCAGGTCGTCACACAAGAGTGGGGCTCCGACCTCATTCAAAGCTGGAACAAGCACGGCTGGTTCCAGATGCCGGGCAAGGTGGGCGACAAGATTGCGCGCCTGATCGGCGCCGGCCCTGGCGAGGTGGTCGCGACCGACAGCACCTCGGTCAACCTGTTCAAGGTGCTCAACGCAGCCATGAACATCGCCGCCACCGATGCGCCGCAGCGCAAACGCATCGTGAGCGAGCGCAGCAATTTCCCGACCGACCTCTACATCGCCGAGGCGCTGTGCAAGCAGCACGGCCTGGAACTGGTGCTGGTCGAGCCCGAGGCGATCGCCGCGTCGCTGACCGCCGAGGTTGCGATCCTGATGCTGACCCATGTGAACTACCGCACCGGCGCCATGCACGACATGGCGGCCGTAACCGCCGCCGCCCATGCGGAAGGCATTCTGACCGTGTGGGATCTCGCGCACAGTGCTGGCGCAGTGCCAGTGAACCTGACAGCCACCAAGGCGGACTTCGCCGTCGGCTGTGGCTACAAATATCTCAACGGTGGCCCGGGTGCGCCTGCCTTCGTTTGGGTCAATCCGCATCACGCAGACCGCTTCTGGCAGCCACTGGCCGGCTGGTGGGGCCATGTTGCGCCTTTCGCCTTCACGCCCGATTACCAGCCCGCGCCGGGCATCGCACGCTACCAGTGTGGCACGCAGCCCGTCATCAGCCTGGCCGCACTGGAATGTGGAGTCGACACCGTGCTCGATGCCGCGCCGCTGGGTGGCATGGAGGCACTGCGGGCCAAGTCGCTCGCACTGACTGACCTGTTCATTCAACTGGTGGAAGAGCGCTGCGAAGGACATGATCTGGGACTGGCGACACCGCGCGTGCACGCATTGCGCGGTTCGCAGGTCAGCCTCACCCGCAACCAGGGCGCCTATGCGATCGTGCAGGCGCTCATCGCGCGTGGCGTGATCGGCGATTACCGGGCGGGTGACGGCGAATGTCACAAAGACATCCTGCGCTTCGGCTTCACGCCCCTGTACATCGGCTTTGCCGATGTGTGGAACGCTGTCGAACAGCTGAAGCAGGTGCTCGAATCGGGCGAGTGGCGCCGCCCCGAGTTCAACCAGAAACATGCCGTGACCTGAGGAGCGTCCATGACCTGCCCCTATACCGCCCCGGCGTCCCGTTCGGACACCGAAACCATCGTGCGCGACGAAAAGGCCCGCCTCGATTTCAGCCGCGACATGAGTTACGGCGACTACCTGCAGCTGGACTCCATCCTGAACGCGCAGAAGCCGCTGTCGCCCGCGCACGACGAGATGCTGTTCATCGTCCAGCATCAGACCAGCGAGTTGTGGATGAAACTGATGCTGCATGAACTGCAGGCAGCGATCGGCAACATCGCGGCAGACCGACTCAACCCCGCATTCAAACAGATGGCCCGCGTCTCCAAGATCATGGAACAGCTGGTCCACGCCTGGGACGTGCTGGCCACCATGACACCGCCGGAATACAGCGCCATCCGGCCCTATCTGGGCCATTCCAGCGGATTCCAGAGCTTCCAGTACCGCTGCATCGAATTCGCCATGGGCAACAAGAACGCCGCCATGCTGCTGCCCCACGCCCACAACCCCGAACGGGCAGCAATGGTCCAGGCCGCCTATGAAGCACCGTCCCTGTATGACGAATGCCTGCGCCTGCTGGCCCGGCGGGGCATCGCGGTGCCGGCCTCGCATCTGGAACGAGACTGGACCCTGCCGTACCAGTCCGATGACGGCGTAGAGCAAGCCTGGCTGACGGTGTACCGAGATCCGGACCGCCATTGGGCGCTCTACCAGCTCGGAGAAGAATTGACGGACCTGGAGGATGCTTTCCGCCTGTGGCGCTTCCGACACCTGACGACGGTGGAGCGGGTGATCGGGGTCAAACGCGGAACGGGCGGCACTGGTGGCGTCAGCTACTTGCGCAAAATGCTGGATGTGGTGCTTTTCCCCGAGATCTGGCGTCTGCGAACCAATTTATAGGCAAAACAGGTCAGTACCCAGCGTAAATTAGTCCCTTTTAGCTATCACTAATATAGCGATGACTACGAGGCGGTATAACCGCGGTAAAGCCAAGGGACGTCGAGAACCCAACGACCGAACGCAGCAATTGTCCAGTCGCGGCCCCACTTCATCGGACCGCGGGCGTGAAAAATTCGCCCGTTTCGGGCCGAGCGGGCCTGTACGCGAGCACATCGCTGCCAGCGCCGCTTGGCGTAGGCTTCCAATGCAGAGGGAACGTCGCCCGGGGCCGCCTCCAGAGATTGCGCCAGAACCGCCGCATCTTCGATGGCCATGCCGGCCCCTTGAGCAAGATACGGCCGCATGGGATGCGCCGCATCACCCAACAGGGCCACCCGACCCAAGGCCATTTCTTGCGCAGAGCCGACTGGGGGACGATCGCACAAAGCCCAAAGGCGCCACGCCGGAACGGCGGCGATCAACTGCCTCAGGGGAGCGCAGGCCGAAAACAGTGCCGCCTGCAGGTCTGCCGCATTGGCCCCGTGGTCCCAATGGTCCAGGTCCTGGTCAATGCGCCCATGCACAACCGCCACGACGTTCAGCATGCGCCCTGCCTTCACCGGGTACTGCACCACATGGAAACGGGGACCGAGCCAAGAAGTGACATGCTGGCTGCGCAGTGAAGCGGGTAGGTCAGACTGCGCCACCAGCGCCCGATAAGCCAGATGCCCGGAGAAGCGTGGCGTACCGTCCCCCAGCATCACCTCACGGACTCGGCTCCACAGCCCGTCGGCACCGATCAGCGCATCTGCGCTGTACTGCATCCCCGTGATGGTGGACCCCACAACCCGATCTCCGGCCAATTCAAAACTGCTGATCCAGTTCGACAGATGAATCCTCGTGGATGTTGTGTCCTGCAAAGCCTGCAACAAAAGCGAGTGCATGTCGGCGCGGTGAATCGTGGCGTATCGCGCTCCGTATCTCCGAACCACCGACTCACCCAGATCCAGTCGGCCAAGCTCGCGGCCATTGAGGGCATCCCGGATCGCCAGATGAGGAGGAAAGGCCGCAAAACGCTCCAAGGCACCGGTCAAGCCCCACCCCTCCAACACGCGCACCACATTGGGGCCAAGCTGAATTCCCGCGCCGACCTCACCAAAAGCATCGGACCTTTCATGAAGATCGACCACCCAGCCCACCCGCGCGCAGGCCAACGCCGCAGCCATTCCGCCAATACCGCCACCCGCAATCAGTAGTTCCCTGCTCATAGGCGCGATTGTGCGAGTGCTGAGGCCCTTTGCGAACACAGCATGTTTGATTCGGCGCAAGGGTTGCGCACAATGATCAAATCGGGCCAAAAAAAAGCCCTTCGATCAACGAAGGGCCTTCAGATTTGGGGTGGCTGATGGGACTCGAACCCACGACGACCAGAATCACAATCTGGGACTCTACCAACTGAGCTACAGCCACCGAAGCCTGAAATTATACCCTCAGTACATTCACTTCGCGGTCTTGGAACCAGCTTCTTCAACCGTTCGGACGGCTGGCTTGGCCGCCAGAATCTGGACTTTGTATCGTTCCTTGAGCAAGTTGTAATAGGCCTTTCCCTCCAGCCCAGCCCACAACTGTGCATACTGCCGGGTTTCCTGACGAAGTGCCTCGGCGTCCGGTGTCGGCCGGGGAATCACCTTGTTGACACGGACAACCGCGTAGCCCTTTTCGCCCAGATCGATTCCCAGCCATCCTGGCAGTCTGGCCGGGTCCGCTTTGAGCGCCGCCTCCAACACCTCCGGTGGCAGATTCCCGGTCTGATCCCGAGAAACGACCACCGCGGCCGGGAGTCCGCCGGTTTCTTCATCCTTTGCACGCCACTTCGCGAGTTGGGCCTCGCCCTCCTGGCGCGCAAGCTCGGCACCCTTTTCAATCAGGAAAGCAGCCCGAACCTGGTCCTTGACCTCGGCAAACGGACGAGTCTTCGCTGGTTGGTACTTCAGAATCCGGCCAGAAACAAGCTGATTGGACGCGGTCTCGACGGCCTCGGTATTGCGCTTTTTATCCACAGACTCGGCTGAAAACAGCGCCGCGAGGAATTTCTGATTTGTCAAAGGGCCCGCCGCTCCCGCGACGCCCGCCCTCGTTACGCCGTTTGCCGTACGAATCTCCAGCTTCAGGCGTTCAGCAACCGGCTTGAGACTGTCGGACTGCTCATAGACACCGTTGCTGAACGCCTCGGCGGACTCCTGGAACTTGCGTTGGGCTTGTTGCTTGCGGACCTGCTCCTCCAACTCCGCCTTCATTTCATTGAAGCCTCTGGTCTGAGGCGCTTTGATATCGGTAAGTCGGATGATGTGATAGCCGTACTCGGTCTCAACCACAGAGCTGAATTCGCCCTTTTTCAGCGCAAAAGCCGCATCTTCAAAAGGCTTGACCATGGCGCCTCGTACGAAAAAGTCAAGATCACCGCCTTTGCCGGCAGAACCGGGGTCCTGGGAGTTTTTCCGTGCCAGTTCTGCAAAAGTGTCGGGTGCCTTTCGGGCCTGGGCGAGCAATTCCTCTGCTTTTGCCTTGGCCTTTTGCCGCTCGCTCTCCGCAGACGTGCGGGGGGCGGAAATCAGGATATGACTGGCACGCCTTTCCTCTTGGCCGGAAAGCCGCTCCGAATTCTGTTCGTAGTAGGCCTTCAGATCCGCTTCGCTGACAGCAATCGACTTTTTGATTGTGTCGACGTCAAGAACAAGATACTCAATATCAGCCTGTTCAGGAGCCTGATAGCGGGCTTCGTTGCGTCGGTAACTCGCCTCAAGATCAGCGTCGGTGATGGTCACCCGCCCGGCAAAATCCGACGGATTCCAGCGCACCACATGGACCTCCCGCCGCTCGAGCAGCGCGTCAAGGGCGACACGCGCTTGGGTCGCCGAACTGATCGTCGAGCCTGTCAAGCCCTGCAGTACCTGCCGTGTTGAGAGGTCGGCCCGAACCTGGGCTTCAAACATTTCCGGCGTCATGCCCTGACTCGCAACAAGACGGCGGTACCGTTCCATATCGAGTCGACCTTCCGAGTCGCGCAACGACGCAATGGTCGGGTTCTCCTGGAGTTCGCGCGCCAGACGCGTGTCACTGGTGGTCAGTTTCAGGTCGGTAGCGGCGGCGGCCAGCACACTTTCTCGAATCAACCGCTCCAAAGTGGCGTAGCGGGCTTCCGGGGAGTCCAGCAGCTTGGGATCAAGCGACGGCATCGACTGACGAATTCGTTCTGCCTCACTGCGGTGCGCGGCATCCCATTCCGATTGCGTGATGTCGCGCCCGGCAACCTTCGCAACCACCGGACCTTTTTCGTTGAAACGACTGTACCCGTCGATGCCGAAGAGGACAAAAGACGGCACGATCAGCAAGAACAACAGAAATTGCATGATTCTGGTGTGCTTGCGAACGAAATCAAACATGCTGCAACTACTTTCTACGACAAAACGAAAAAGGCGAACCGAGTGTTCGCCTTATGGTCAGTGGTGGGTGCTGACGGTCTCGAACCGCCGACCTACGCCTTGTAAGGGCGCCGCTCTACCAACTGAGCTAAGCACCCACTGAAACCGATGCTCAGTTGATCGCGTCCTTGAGACCTTTGCCCGGACGGAACTTCGGAACCTTGGCAGCCTTGATTTTAATCGCGGTGCCGGTGCGCGGGTTGCGTCCAGTGCGAGCCGCACGCTTTGTCACCGCAAATGTACCAAAACCAACCAGCGATACCGAACCGCCCTTCTTGAGTGTCTTCTTGACGCCGTCGATCATGGACTCCAAAGCACGCGATGCGGCTGCCTTGGAGATGTCGGCGCTGACGGCAATATGTTCGATCAGTTCGGTCTTGTTCATGGCATGTCTCTGGTCTATTGGATATGTACGATAGATTATTCTGCGGAAGCTCGGACCCGCTGACAGCTCACGCTCCGCGCCGATAACCCCGGGGAGCATTCCTGCTCCACTTGCCCGATTCTAGTCGGATTTGTGCACTGTCAGGCAACCCGGCAAAAGGGTCCGATCTCATCGAAGTCTCAGGTTTGAGTCATGTCCTTGGCTTTCGGAACTGCCACCGCCCAGATGTTCCGCACCAGCATTGCCTGTCTCGAACAATGCCTCGAATCGACGGGATCGACGAAAACTCACGAAGCCTGTGTCTCCCGGGGTCGAACGACCAAGCCAACACCCACTGCCGTCACGACGGTGCCGAGTATCGTCAATACAGTCACCGGCTCGTCGAAAACCACCCATGCAATCGCTGCCGTCGTTGGGGGAACAAGATACATGAGGCTGGCAACCGATGCGGCGGCCCCGCGCTGTATGAGCAGGTACAGCAAAGAGCTTCCGCCCAGCGTCAGACCGATGACCGACCAGGCCATCGCCCCGACCAGCGATTGATTCCACTTGATCTTTTCAGCTTCGAACAAAGCAAACGGCAAGCTGATCACCAATGCGAAGGCCAACTGAATCAGATTTGCCGAACGCACATCACAGGGTTTGACGAAGTGCTTCTGATACAGGGTACCCGCTGTGATTGAAAACAGTGCGCACAGCGCACAGGTCACATTGAAAAATGTCACGTTGTCGCCCGGTGAAGGGGCCACAAACTTCCTCGACATGACCATGACCACTCCGGAAAACCCCAACAGCAGACCGCACCATTGCCGAGCACTGACTTTATGGTTGCTCCCAACCAGTGCGAGCCAGATCGCAGTGAGAACCGGTTGAACACCCACGATCAATGACGACAGACCTGCACCCATGCCAGACTTGACGGCAAGCCATACGCCGCCCAGATAGCCAGCGTGCATAAGCACTCCAGTGACTCCCAGATGCAGGACCTGCCGCCCGCTCGCCGGCCAGGCTACTCGGGTGATCGATAACCACGCGATGAAGCACATAATCGAAAGGGCATACCGGATAACAAGGAAACCAAACGGTGGCGCGTATGGCATTGCGTAGCGAGCAACGATAAACCCGGTGCTCCAGATAAGCACGAACACCACTGGCATCGTCCAAAGCCACGAGAACTTCGGGCCGACCGCGTTCATTTCACCCGCGCTCGGATTTCTGGCAAGGCCTTTTGCAGGTAGTAGACCATCGACCACACTGTCAAGAATGCGGCGACCCATATCAGGATTGCGCCCCAGAAACGGGTATTGATCACACCGAACAATGTCCCGTCAAAAAGAAGGAACGGTATCGCGATCATCTGGACCGTTGTCTTCACCTTCCCGAGCATGTGAACAGCGACACTCCGGCTCGCACCGATTTGCGCCATCCACTCGCGCAAAGCGGAAATGGCGATCTCTCTTCCGATGATGATGAGTGCAACAAATACATCCGTGCGGTTCAGATGCACGAGAACAAGTACGCACGCGCAGACGAGAAACTTGTCAGCAACCGGATCAAGGAAAGCACCGAAAGCGGAGGTCTGATTGAGTCGCCGCGCCAAATACCCATCCAGCCAGTCTGTCCACGCAAAGACCACAAAGAGCACAGTCGCGATGAGATTCCGCGACTCCTGGGCCAGCGGCAGGTAGAAAACGCCAACGATCAACGGGATCGCGACGATTCGCGTCCACGTCATGATCGTCGGTATGGTCAGGAACATGGGGCGATTGTGGCACGGCGCACACGCAAGAACCGATACTCAGCGCAAGTGATGAAATATCTGCTCGGCAAGGGTTCGCGATACACCCTGCACTTGCGTCAAATCATCAACGCTGGCACTGGCAACACCGCGAATACCACCAAAACGCTGCAACAGACGAGCCCTTTTCGCCGGGCCGACGCCGGGGATGTCTTCCAGTTTGCTGCTCCCCGTCCTGGCTTTCGCCCGGCGGGCACGCATACCAGTGATCGCGAATCGATGGGCTTCATCCCGTATCTGCGCTACCAACAGCAGCGCAGCCGAGTCTTTGGGTAACGCCAGCTTCTCACGGCCATCGGAAAAAACCAATTCCTCCAAGCCGACTCGTCTGCCCTCACCCTTCTCGACCCCCACGATGACCGTCGTATCCAGGCCAAGGGCCGCAATAGCCTCTCGCGCCGAAGAGACTTGCCCGCGGCCACCATCAATCAAAATCAGGTTTGGGAACACGCGCGCAGCATCTGCCGATCGCCCTTCGGCCTTACGACGCGGCTCGTCGAACCCGGCACTCGGGTCCTTGTCGCACTGCATCATCTCCATGAACAGCGAGTATCGACGGGTGAGTGCCTGCTTAATGGCCGCAAAATCATCCCCTGGGGTAATGCCCTCGATGGTGTAGCGTCGGTACTCTTTGTGCTGCAGTTGGTGATGGTGGAAAACGACACAGCTGGCTTGGGTTGCCTCTCCCGATGAATGAGAGACATCGAAACATTCGATCCGAAACGACTCCGGATCATCCACCACCCAGTTCAATGCACTCAACAGCGATTTAGTCCGCTGCTCCTGAGCACCCTCGGATGCCAAAAGACGAACCAGCTGCAACCTCGCGTTCTGCAAGGCCATTTCAAGCCAGATTTTTCGATGCTCGCGTGGCTGAGTCACCAGATGGATTCGCGAATGCTGATGGCTGCCAAGCGCCTCCAGGAGGTGAGGTGCAACTGGCGCACTGGTGATCAACACCGGCGGAGCCAAGTTGTCGACATAGTGCTGTACCAAGAAGGCCTCGAGAATTTGGCTCTCCACCGTCAAGAGACAGGAATCATCAGCTTCACGCTCGTTTCCGTCGTCAGTCAGTCCTTCAAGGTGAACGGGAAAGTAGGGTCTATCGCCCAAATGTCGGCCACCACGGACAACCGCCAGGTTGACGCACGCGCGACCGCCTTCCACGGCAACTGCCAGCACATCACAGTCCGAGACATCCCCGGTTTCAACACACTGCTGGTGAAGGACGCGCGAAATGGCCTGCATCCGGTTTCTCAGTACCGCGGCCTTTTCAAAGTCCAATTTCGCTGCGAACGCTTTCATTTGCGCTTCGATGTCCGAGTGCACAGCATCGGCTTCTCCCTCCAGAAAACGGATCGCCATGTCGACGTCGCGCGCGTAGTCCGCCGCAGATATCCAACCAACGCACGGTGCGGTGCAACGTTGGATCTGAGCCAAAAGGCAAGGTCTTGTGCGATTGGAAAAGACAGCGTCCTCACAGGTTCGCAGTTGAAATACCTTTTGAAGCAGTTGGATCGTCTCCTTTACCGCCCAAGCCGAAGGGTAAGGTCCGAAATAGCGCGATCCTTTTCGCTGCGGCCCTCGATAGTAGGCAACCCGAGGGAACCGAGAGGCCTCGGCGAGAGGCTTGCTCGCCTGACCCAAGCTTTGGGAGTCAATGTCCGAAATCTTCAGATAAGGGTAGCTCTTGTCGTCCCGGAACAGAATATTGAATTTGGGACCGAGCGCCTTGATAAGGTTGTTTTCAAGCAATAGGGCCTCGGCCTCGGAACGAACTACGGTCGTTTCGAGGCTTTGAATGCGCCCAACCATTTGGCCCACACGTGTTCCGCCGTGGTCCTTTTGAAAGTAACTCGCGACTCGTCGACGGAGGTTGATCGCCTTGCCGACGTAGAGTAGCTCACCTTCTCCATCAAAGAATCGATAGACCCCAGGCAACAGCGGCAACGTCTCAATCTGGTTGATCAACTGTTCGTGACCCATCGAAACTCCTCGAACCTACTCCGATCGATTGAAAACTGCCCCCACGACACCCAGAAACGGAAACGGGTTGCAGCCATTTACAGCTGCAACCCGTTACGGAATGGTCGGCGTGGCGGGATTCGAACTCGCGACCCCTTGCACCCCATGCAAGTGCGCTACCAGGCTGCGCTACACGCCGACAAGCCCTAAATTATAACCGTTAAGGAATCGCATCAACTGTGAGGATGTGCTTCAACGCAAATAATTCCGCTCGCATCGTCCCCAGGCCAACCTTGGGGGGGGCATAAGCTTCGACCGCTTTGCCGGTTTGAAATTGAGGCATTTGTTCACTTTGCGTAGCCTCAACCTCAACGTCCTCGACAGCGCTGGGCAAAGAACCTTCAAAGAAGTTGGTTGAAACCGTCTCCTGTAAACGGTTGCGCGCACCGCTGATTGTGAAGCCCTGGTCATAAAGGAGCTCGCGGATACGACGAATCATGAGTACCTCATGATGCTGGTAGTAGCGTCGATTGCCACGTCGCTTGACGGGCCGGAGCTGGGTGAACTCCTGCTCCCAATAACGAAGCACATGAGGCTTGACACCGCACAAGTCACCGACTTCACCAATGGTGAAGTACCGCTTGGCAGGAATGGCGGGAAGCGATTTCTCCATTGAAAACAACTAATTGCACAATTAACTTGCGAGGTTACTGCAACTAGCGGCGGATGCCAAGGGGTACTTTAATAATTACGTACTCATTCTGCTTTTCGGTACGAGCGTTGTACTCAGGGGGATCAGGTAGGCGACGTCGCCTGCAGTTGCTCCTTAAGCTTCTGGCTCGCATGAAACGTCGCGACTCGACGCGCTTCGATGGGTATCAATTGGCCCGTCCGGGGGTTCCTGCCAGGACGAGGCGCCTTGATGCGTATCTGAAAATTGCCAAATCCGGAGATCTTGACATCCTCACCGGCGATCAGCCGATCACTGATCAGGGTGAAAAAGGCGTCAATCATGTCTTTTGATTCGCGCTTGTTCAATCCGATCTGATCGAACAACAGTTCCGCCAGCTGTGCTTTCGTCAGAGCGGGAGCCTCCAGGCTTTCAACGGCAAGTTCCATTTACGCTATCTCCTGAGTTCCGTTCTCGTGGCGGATTCGATCAACGAAGCCGAGCGCCATGTCGTACGCACAATGACAACACAACCGATTGGATCGCAGAGTCTATCTCCTCGTCAGTCAAGGTCGACGTATCGCGTCCCAAGGTCAGACGAATGGCCAGGCTTTTTTCGTTCGGCGCAATTGCCCCACCCACACCGAGGCCAGCCGTCGATTTCGCAGGACGATAGATGTCGAACAACACTGCACCGCGCAAGATTCCGATATCCGAACCTTGTATCGTTCCCATAACGTCTTGATGTGAAACGGATTCTTCGACAACCATGGCAATATCGCGCTCGGCCACCTGGAAACGGCTGACAGGGTGAAAAACTGGTACGGCACGCTGTAGCACGGCATCCAGCGCCAGTTCGAACATGACTGGCGCATGGACAAGGTCGTACCCTTGGCGCCATTTGGGATGCAGCTCGCCGACATGCCCGATACAACGCTCGCCCAGCCAGACGCTGGCGCACCGGCCAGGGTGCATGGCGGGGTGCTGTGCGGCGCAGAATGTGGCTTGGAGGGGTTCCAGCAGCGCCTGAACATCCCCTTTTACGTCAAAGAAGTCTGCGCTTCGCTCCGAGCTCCCCCACTGGAGACGATCCACTCCACCATGGGCCAAACCGGCAACTCGCATCGGCTGGTCAAACCCCTTCACAGTGGTGTCGCTGTCCTTTACCGAAGCGTCCTTGCGGAACACACGACCCAGTTCAAAGAGGCGTACGCGGTCGGCCTTGCGATCAAGGTTGAATTTGAGTACCGCCAGCAAACTTCCTAGCAAGGACGAGCGCATCACGCTCATCTGACTTGAAATCGGGTTCAGGAGCTTGATCGGTTCGGAGTTTCCGGCGAGATCGCGCTCCCAGCGTTCTTCGACGAAACTGAAATTAATGGTTTCCTGATAGCCCAGTTGAGCCAAGTGGCGGCGCACAGCAAACGGTCCTCGCTGGGACTCCGTGCGCAGCTTGGCAGTGATGGGCGCCAACGGTGGATTCGTAGGCAGGAGATCGTAGCCGACGACCCGCGCGACCTCCTCGATCAAGTCTTCTTCTATCTGCAGGTCAAAGCGGAACGCCGGCGGCGCCACAGTCACAGTGCCATCACCTTCTTTGACGTCGAGACCCAGGCGGCGCAGCGCGCCCGCACATTGCTCTTGGGTGACGGGCATGCCGATCACTTTGCAGGCGCGTGCCACACGCAGCATGACCGGCTTACCCTCGGGCAGCGAGAGAACGTGGTCATCCAGGGGACCAGCCTGGCCGCCGCAGATCTCAAGCACGAGTTGAGTGATTCGTTCGACATGCTCAACGGTGGTCGTCGGATCCACACCCCGCTCAAACCGATGGCCTGCATCGGTGCTGAAGTTGTATCGGCGCGAACGGCCAGCAATTGCCTTGGGCCACCAAAAGGCGGCTTCTATGAAAATGTTCTTCGTATGCTCGGACACTGCCGTAGCATCTCCGCCCATGATGCCGGCCAATGACTCGACCTGCTCGTTATCGGCAATGACCCCGACCTCAGCATCTACTGAAACAGTATTGCCGTTGAGGAGTTTGAGCTGTTCTCCAGCACGACCCCATCGCACCTCAAGATCTCCATGAATCTTGTCGAGATCGAAAATGTGCGATGGGCGTCCCAGCTCGAACATCACATAGTTCGAGATGTCCACCAGCGGCGAGATGCTGCGTTGCCCACAGCCAGCTAGACGCTCGACCATCCATGCGGGGGTCTTGACATTGGTGTTTACACCGCGCACCACGCGCCCGCTGAAACGACCGCACAGGTCGGGCGCCCGCACGTGCACGGGCAATCGATCTTTAACCTGGACGATTGTCTTCGGAAAAGAGGGTTGAACCAACGGCGTATTGGTCAGAGCCGAAACTTCACGCGCAATGCCGTAGACACTCAAGCAGTGCGCCAGATTGGGCGTAAGCTTGAGCGTGAACAGCATGTCATCCAAGCCGAGCTGTTCACGGATGTTGCGGCCGACTACCGCGTCCTCACCCAGTTCCAGCAGGCCAGTGCTCTCATCGGATATCTGCAATTCCTTGGCAGAGCACAACATTCCCTGACTCTCGACACCGCGCAGTTGTCCTTGCGTGATCGCTATCGGCTTGCCGTCTTCAGCCGGAGGAAGCAGGGCACCCACGGTAGCACAGGGCACCTTGATGCCCACTCGCGCATTGGGAGCTCCGCAGACGATGGTCAGAACATCGCCATGCCCTATTTCCACCCGGCACACACGCAGGCGGTCGGCATTGGGGTGCTGTCCGACGCTCAGGATCCGACCAACCACCACACCACGGAAAGGAGGCGCGAAGGGGCGCAGTTCTTCCACTTCCAGGCCTGCCATCGTCAGCGTGTCGGCCAATTGTTGGCTGCTCAAGGGAGGGTTGCAGAACAGTCGCAACCAAGATTCAGGAAATTGCATGGTATTTGCTTATCGAAACTGGCTGAGGAAACGCACGTCGCCGTCGAAGAAAAGTCGCAGGTCATTCACGCCGTAACGCAACATGGTCAATCGATCGGGACCCATACCGAAAGCAAAACCTATATAGCGCTCAGGGTCCAGACCCATGTTGCGAACCACGTTCGGATGGACCTGACCGGAACCAGCAACCTCCAGCCACCGGCCAGCCATTGGACCTCGCTGAAACTGGATATCAATCTCGGCACTGGGTTCGGTAAAAGGGAAAAAGCTGGGGCGAAAACGCAGCACCAAATCCTCACTCTCAAAAAAAGTGCGGCAGAAATCGGTAAACACGACTTTCAGATCCTTGAAACTCACGTTCTCGCCAATCCAAAGGCCTTCGCACTGGTGAAACATCGGCGAATGCGTCGCATCGCTATCGACGCGGTAGGTGCGTCCCGGCGCGATTACGCGAATCTCGGGCATCGACAAGCCCGCGTCGAGCGCGGCACGGTAGCATTTGACATGTTGCACTGCGTGGCGGATTTGCATCGGACTGGTGTGAGTGCGCAGCAGGTTCGGGGCCTTCTCGCTGCCTCCTTCCACGTAAAACGTGTCGTGCATTGAGCGCGCTGGATGATCCTCAGGCGTATTCAATGCCGTGAAATTGAACCAGTCGGACTCGATTTCGGGGCCTTCCGCTACCTCGAAGCCTTGCGAACAAAAAATCGCTTCGATTCGCTCCAATGTCAGGCTTACCGGGTGGAGCCCTCCTTGACCACGCTGACGGCCCGGCAGGGTTACGTCAAGCGCCTCCGCTTTGAGTTGGGTTTCGAGTTCGGCATCTGCCAGTGCCTGGCGGCGGTTGCCGAGCGCATCCTCAATAGCCTGCTTGGCCAAGTTGATGGCGGCGCCATGAGTCTTTTTTTCCGCGACGGACAAGGCCGCCAAACCCTTCATCAGTTCGGTAATTCGGCCCGTCTTGCCAAGATACCGGGCTTTGGCGTTCTCCAGATCGGCCGGAGTGGCCGCTAGAGCGAAACTCTCCCGGGCGCCGGCAACCAGTGCGTCCAACTCGTTCATGTGTGTTCAGGATTGGTAAAAACGAAAAAAGGGTTGAGAGCAACGAGGGAACCCCTCAAGCCTCAACCCCTCTGAGCGACGTTTCTATCGCCAGCCGAAACCAGCGACAGCAGTCTTGGATCAAGCCGCCAGCTTGGCCTTGACTTGCTCCACGATGCTGTTGAAGGCAGCTACGTCATTTACTGCGAGATCAGCCAGAACCTTGCGATCGATTTCAATTTCTGCCTTTTTCAGGCCGTTGGCGAACTGGCTGTACGTCATGCCGCATGCGCGTGCGCCGGCATTGATACGCGCAATCCAAAGCTGCCGGAAGACGCGCTTCTTGGTGCGGCGGTCACGGTAGGCGTATTGACCGGCCTTCATCACCGCCTGCTTGGCAATGCGGAAGACATTACCGCGACGGCCGCGGAAACCCTTGGCAAGGGCGAGAACTTTTTTGTGACGGGCGCGTGCCGTTACACCACGTTTGACGCGAGGCATGTGTTGCTCCTAGTTCGTCGTTGATCAAATGCCCATGCCGGGCAGCATCTGCGCCATGTGACCCATGTTGGTCTCATGAACAGCCACCGCACCACGCAAATGGCGCTTGTTCTTGGTGGTCTTCTTGGTCAGGATGTGACGCTTGAAGGCTTGACCGCGCTTGACGGTGCCACCGGGACGAACGCGAAACCGCTTCTTCGCGCTGCTTTTGGTCTTCATTTTGGGCATATGAATGCTCCTTTTAATTGTGCTCGTGAGGCGTCCGCAAACAACTTGCAGCCTTGATGGCCCCGAGCCACTTTTTCAGGCCTGTTCCCACAAGCCCGAAGGCCAACCGCTTACGCTGAAGGCCTGATCGCTGAAACAATCAACGACAGTGCTACCGCCAGTGGCAAAGCAGCAAATTCGATCCCAACTTGCTCAGGAAGCAGAGGCCTGGCCAGCAGACTCAGCCCCGACCTTACCCGCCTTCTTTCGGGCAGGAGCGATCATCATGATCATCTGCCGCCCTTCAAGTTTCGGAAATTGTTCGATCAGAATGGTATCGGCTAGATCGTCCCGAATCCGGTTCAACAAAGCCATTCCCAAATCCTGATGAGTAATCTCTCGCCCGCGAAACCGCAGGGTTACCTTGCACTTGTCACCGTCCGCCAGAAACCGGCGGATGTTACGCAATTTGATGTTGTAGTCACCATCATCCGTGCCCGGGCGAAATTTCACCTCTTTGATCTCGATGACGGTCTGCTTGGCTTTCGCCTCCGCCGCTCTCTTTTGCTCCTGGTACTTGAACTTGCCATAGTCCATCAACCGGCAAACAGGTGGCGATGCAGTTGCCGCGATCTCAACCAGATCAACATCCAGTTCACCTGCCATTCTAAGAGCATCGGCCAAGCCGACAATCCCGAGAGGCTCATTCTCAGGGCCTGAAAGCCGGACTTCGGGAGCCATGATCTCCCGGTTAAGACGATGCTTGCGCTCTTCACGCTGGCGACGGTCACGAAATTCGGTAGCGATGACGAAGTTCCTTCAAAAAAATCAAAGCAAAAACACGGTTCCGCCAATGGCGGAAGCTCAACCAACCCGGAGTTATGTCTTCAGTAGCAAATCCGACGCCGCCTTTTGACCAAATGCATCAAGGGACATCAGACCAAGATCAATGTTGCCGCGGGCACGCACCGCCACGGACCCCGATTCCATCTCTTTCGCTCCAACGACAAGGATATAGGGCAC
Source organism: Curvibacter sp. T50 (assembly GCF_057219955.1). NCBI lineage: Bacteria > Pseudomonadati > Pseudomonadota > Betaproteobacteria > Burkholderiales > Comamonadaceae > Curvibacter > Curvibacter sp. T50. The sequence goes on along the minus strand of NZ_JBXVVU010000001.1, from coordinate 356,799 downwards.
CTTCCGTAACGAGTGCTCCCGTATTTTATACGTGATTTTCTCGTTCCGGAGGTCGCACGCCACCCTAAGCCCTTGATTCTGCAACGTTTTCACCACGTTTTGAACATATTCACCCTGCGCATCGGTAATGTTCAACACAACAACCTGTACCGGAGCAAGCCACAAAGGCAACGCCCCGGCATGCTGCTCGATAAGAATTCCAATGAATCGCTCAAGGCTACCGACAATCGCGCGGTGCAGCAAAATGGGTCGATGACGCGCTCCGTCTTCACCGACAAACTCAGCATCCAGACGCTCGGGCAAGTTGGGGTCGACCTGGATCGTGCCGCACTGCCAAGGGCGACCGAGCGCATCCTTCAGTGTGTATTCGATCTTGGGTCCATAGAAGGCCCCCTCTCCCGGCAGATACTCGAATTCGCACCCTGAAGCTTTCAACCCATTGGCCAACGCTGCTTCCGCCCGGTCCCAGCTTTCGTCGCTGCCAATGCGTTTTTCCGGCCGGGTGGAAAGCTTGTAGATGATGTCGGTGAAGCCGAAATCCTTGTAGACCTTTTGCAAGAGCGTAGTGAAAGCCACCACCTCGGACTGAATCTGGTCCTCAGTGCAAAAAATGTGGCCGTCGTCCTGCGTAAATGCCCGCACGCGCATGATGCCATGCAAACCACCTGAAGGTTCATTGCGGTGGCACTGCCCAAATTCGCCAAACCGCAACGGCAGGTCCCGGTAACTCTTGATACCCTGTTTGAAAATAATGATGTGACCCGGACAGTTCATCGGCTTGAGCGCGTAGTCGCGCTTCTCGGATTCGGTCACAAACATGTTCTCCCGGTACTTGTCCCAGTGGCCGGTCTTCTCCCAGAGCCCCTGGTCGAGGATCTGCGGGCCTTTGACCTCCTGGTAGCCGTTCTCGCGATAGACACGGCGCATGTACTGTTCGACCTCTTGCCAGACCGTCCAGCCTTTAGGATGCCAGAACACCGTGCCAGGCGAGTGCTCGTCGATGTGGAACAGATCCAGCTCCCGGCCTAATCGCCGGTGATCGCGCTTCTCAGCCTCTTCCAGCATGGTCAGGTATTGCTGTAGCTCATCCTTGCTGGCCCAGGCGGTGCCGTAGATGCGTTGCAGCATCTCGTTGCGGTGGTCGCCACGCCAGTAGGCACCAGCCACCTTCATTAGCTTGAAGTGCTTGAGCTTGCCCGTGCTGGGAACATGGGGGCCGCGGCACAGGTCTTCAAACTTGCCTTCGCGGTAGAGCGACACATCCTCGTTGTTCGGGATGCTGGCGATGATCTCGGCCTTGTAGTGTTCCCCGAGACCCTTGAAGTAAGCCACTGCCTCGTCGCGCGGAAGAACGCGGCGCAAAACCGGCTCATCCTTGTTCGCCAGTTCGGTCATCTTCTTCTCGATGGATGTCAGGTCTTCGGGCGTAAAAGGTCGCTTGTAAGAGAAATCGTAGTAGAACCCGTTCTCGATTACCGGTCCGATGGTGACCTGCGCTTCGGGAAAAAGCTCCTTGACCGCATAAGCGAGCAGGTGAGCGGTGGAATGCCGAATGACGTCAAGGCCGTCTGCGTCCTTCGCAGTAATGATGGACAGTGGGCTGTCAACCGCAATCACGAAGCTGGTATCCACCACTTTACCGTTGATCTTGCCGGCCAACGCCGCCTTGGCGAGCCCCGAGCCTATGGAGGCCGCGACTTCGGCAACGGTCACCGGGCCCGGATACTGTCTCAGGGAACCGTCGGGAAGCGTAATGTTGAGCATGGAAACCCCAGGAAACAAAAAAAAACGCGGCTGTGGCCGCGCTGGAGGGAAGAAAAATGAGGCAGGCGCGATCTGCTGACCTCACAAGGCCGAGGAGATGTTCTCCGTAGTTCGCGGTGTCATAACCAAGGTGCCTTTCTCGCTCTTTTTCTCTTCACAGTCGATCGATTTTCCCACAAAAAAGCCCGGGCAAAGCCCGGGCTTGTCGTCTCTGCGGCCACCTGGGCCACGGAGGAGGGTCAGATCAGTGGAACTGCTCTTCTTCGGTGGAACCCGTCAGGGCCTTCACAGAGGACGAGCCGCCCTGAATCACGGTGGTCACATCGTCAAAGTAGCCTGCGCCGACTTCCTGCTGGTGCGACACGAAGGTGTAGCCCTTTTCACGTGCGGCAAACTCAGGCTCTTGCACCATTTCGGTGTAGTGCTTCATGCCTTCGCCACGTGCGTAGGCGTGGGCAAACTGGAAGGTGTTGAACCAGTTGATGTGGATACCGGCCAAGGTGATGAACTGGTACTTGTAGCCGAGTGCCGACAGATCTTCCTGGAAAGCGGCGATCTGGCTGTCGTTGAGGTTCTTCTTCCAGTTGAACGACGGCGAGCAGTTGTAAGACAGCAGTTTTCCGGGGCATGCTGCATGCACCGCCTGCGCGAACTCCCGAGCGAACCCGATGTCGGGCACACCCGTTTCGCACCATACGAGGTCGGCATAGGGCGCGTAAGCGACGCCACGGCTGATGGCCTGCTCCAGGCCGTTCTTGACACGGTAGAAACCTTCCTGGGTGCGCTCGCCTGTGAGGAAAGGCTTGTCGTTGGCATCATGGTCCGACGTGATCAGATTGGCTGCTTCGGCATCGGTGCGCGCCAACACGATGGTTGGCACGCCCATCACGTCAGCGGCAAAACGGGCGGCGATCAGTTTCTCGCAGGCCTCTTGCGTCGGAACCAGCACTTTGCCACCCATGTGTCCGCACTTCTTGACAGCCGCGAGCTGGTCTTCGAAATGCACACCGGCCGCACCGGCGGCGATCATGTTCTTCATCAGCTCGAAGGCGTTCAGCACGCCACCGAAGCCGGCTTCAGCGTCGGCCACGATGGGCAGGAAGTAGTCGATGAAGTCCTTGCTGCCCGGTTCGATACCGCGGCTCCACTGGATTTCGTCTGCACGCTTGAACGTGTTGTTGATGCGACGAACCATCGTCGGCACCGAGTCGTAGGCGTACAGCGACTGGTCCGGATACATGGTCTCGCTGGTGTTGCCGTCCGCCGCCACCTGCCACCCGGACAGGTAGACCGCCTCCAGGCCTGCTTTGGCCTGTTGCATGGCCTGCCCGGCGGTAATCGCACCAAACGCGTTCACGTAGCCTTTCTTGGCGCCGCCGTTGACCTTTTCCCACAACTTCTCGGCACCACGCTGGGCAAGCGTGTACTCGGGCTGCAGGCTGCCGCGCAGGCGAACCACGTCGGCAGCGGAATAGCCGCGCTTGACCAGCTTCCAACGGGGATTGGTCGCCCAATCTTTTTCCAGCGCGGCGATTTGTTCGGCGCGGCTCAAAGGGGTGGATTTTTGCGTCATGAAAACCTCCAAGGGTTGAGTTGAAACTGTTTCGGCCTGCCTACTCTTGCAAGCCCGATACCAACCCCTTTACTTTAACTCTTCTATAAGACTTATGACAACTCTTATGTCTTATAGAAGACTTTTTCTAAGGTTATACAAATCAATAACTTACGCGATAGTTTCCGCATTGTAAAACTTCGATTTCCGTATTGAGAAAAATTGCCGCATCGCAACAAGCGCCCGTTCCACAATGCAAAAATACAACCATCAATCCAAAAACGGACGGTCTATATTGAATGGCGCTCCGCGACCCAGTCCCCCCCCGCCAGTACCGGCCTGCCCTGGACATAGGTTGGGTTGATCTCGTACACGATGCACAACAAGGAGGAGCCGTGCACCACAACCGGGATCAATCGCTTGCGGTATTCATCGCGCTGCTGAGGATAGAGCTCTTCAATTTCGTCCAGTTTTGCTTCCAGCTCTGCGGTGATGGCATACACCTCGCCATGCACCTGCCCGCCCCCATCCAGCAAAAGCCCCGGGTAGGCGCCGAGATGAAAAAGCGTCCCGCGCACTTGGGCGGGGCCGACAAACAACGGCGCCGGAGCCAGTCGGGTGATGTCGTTGTCATCACCGCAGCGCAGGGTTCCATAGACGAACACGTGGCGGCAGTCGGGCGCGGCGGTTTCCTGGTGCATGATCGGCAATCCATCAGAACGGGCAATGTCCTTGAGTCTAGTAAATCGAACCGTTCCCAGCAGGCCCGTAGCCTACCTGTGCCTGGGATTGAGCATGTCACTTGTAGGGAGTTACGTGGCCCTGTCGAAGCCGCTGGCGGCGGCCCTTCCCGTCTTTCTGCTGGCGTGGCTTCGCTTTGGCATCGGCGCAGTGGCCATGCTGCACTGGTTGAAGAAACCCGCCGACGAGCTGCCTATGGACGGTCAGACCCGGTTCCTGCTTTTCCTCGAATCACTGCTGGGCAACTTCCTTTTCACCCTCCTGATGATCCATGGGGTCGCGTTGACCAACGCCGTTACGGCCGGAGTCATCATGGCCGCTATTCCGGCGATCGTTGCCTTGCTCAGCTGGGTTTTCCTGCGCGAGCAGGTCAGTTTGCGGGGATGGCTTGCGGTGGCCTTTGCGATCGCGGGTATCGCACTCATGAGCCTGACCGGAAAAACCCACGCCGCCACCGATTCGTCATCCGGCGCATCAGCGGTCTGGCTGGGGTACCTCATGTTGCTGGGGGCCGCTTTCTGCGAGGCGGCCTACTCGGTCATCGGCAAACGGCTGACCGGCCGGCTGGGCCCCCGTCGGATAACCTCGGTGATCAATCTGTGGGGTTTCGCGCTCGCCACGCCCCTGGGGCTCTATACCGCCTGGGGCTTCGACTTCGCCAGCCTCTCCAATACCACCTGGGCCCTGCTCCTCTTCTACTCGCTGGCGGCCTGCATGTGGACTGTCTGGTTATGGATGACCGGCCTCCGCTCGGTCCCGGCCGCGCAGGCCGGCATTTTTACCGTGTTCCTGCCTATCAGCGCTGCGCTGACCGGGGTGGTTTTCCTGGGCGAAAGCCTCCAGGGCGTTCAATGGGCCGCTTTCGCCCTCGCACTGACCGGCGTGTTGCTGGCCACGGCGCCAGTACGCGCGGCGAACACCTCACAGCAACGATGAGGCACTGACCACCATGCCATCGGCGTCCGCATACAGCCAGTCGCCCGGTCGCAGCCAGACACCCTGCACCTGAATCGGCACATCCCGCTGACCCTCCTGACGCTTCTCTGTCGGAAGAGGCATCGACGCCAACGCCCGGATGCCCACAGGCTGCCCCGCCAGTTCAGCAACATCGCGAACGCACCCATCAATCACCACACCAGCCCAACCGTTGCGGGCGGCAGCCTGCCCCAGATTCCCGCCCAGGAGGGCGCGCCGCAGCGACCCCCCACCATCGACAACCAGAACGCGTCCCTCGCCGGGTGAATCCACGGCGGCCTTCACCCAACTGTTGTCCTCGAAACACTTCACGGTCACCACGGGCCCGCAGAACTGGCGCACCCCACCGAAATCCCGGAAAACCGGTGGCAGAACCCGGAATGCCCCACTCGCATCGTTCTTGTAGGCATCACAGAAATCACAGGTCGAAAACTTCAAAGCCATCGTCAACTCCAATCGATCCAAACCAAAACGGGCCGCCATAGCACGCGACATGATGCAATTGTCCACCGCACAAAGCCCCGCTGCGAGCGGTGATGGGCCCAAGGCAATGGTCGCCCTGCAGAAAGATGAGCAAAAGAGCAACGAAAAGCGCCGAAAAAGCGCTCAGCGCCCTTGGAAACCACTGTGAAAGTCGGTAGCATGACCGCACCCTGTAACGCGCTTCTGTTGCAGGCACCCATTTGATCCACTCCGACTCAAGAGGACTGACAGACATGGCAACTGCAAAGAAAGCTCCGGCCAAGGCGGCCGCACCGGCCAAGAAGGCGGCCGCACCGGCCAAGAAGGCTGCCGCACCGGCCAAGAAGGCTGCCGCACCGGCGAAGAAGGCTGCACCGGCCAAGAAGGCTGCGGCGCCCGCGAAGAAGGCGGCTGCACCGGCCAAGAAAGCTGCTGCTCCCGCCAAGAAGGCTGCAGCTCCTGCCAAGAAAGCTGCAGCCCCCGCGAAGAAAGCAGCCGCTCCTGCCAAGAAGGCCGCGGCCAAACGCTCCCCCAACGCTGCCTTCATGAAGGCCATGACCCCCAGCGACGCGCTGGCCGCGATCATCGGCAAAGGACCGTATCCGCGCACCGAAGTGACCAAGCGGGTGTGGGAATACATCAAGAAGAACAAACTTCAGGATGAAGTCAACAAGCGCATGATCAACGCCGACGCCAAGTTGAAGGAAATTTTCAAGAAGGCGCAGGCGTCGATGTTCGAAATGACAAAGATGATCAACGCCCACCTCAAGTGAGCCTGTCTCGCCCGGGGCATCAACGCCCGGGTCGTCAAAAAGCCGGTTTTGACCGGCTTTTTCGATTTTTCAGGCCCAAAAGGCCAATACCCAGCGAAAAAACGTCACTTCAAGCTATCACTTTTGAAGTGACGCCTGGCGAATCGCCGACAGGGTTCCCCGCGTGGTGATCACCTCCGGATCGAGCGCGACTTCGATCAGAGTCCCGTGCGGCCGCGCCAGTGCGGCGATCAGTTCGGGCTCGAACTGTTGCGTGCGGGTGATCCGGACACCGGCGTACCCGAAAGCCTGCGCCAGCGCGGCAAAGTCGGGGTTACGCAACGTGGACCCACTCACATGCAACGGGTACTCGCGCTCCTGGTGCATGCGGATCGTGCCGTACATGCCATTGTTGAGCAGCAGGATGATGCTCCTGGCGCCATGCTGCATCGCGGTGGCCAGCTCTTGCCCGTTCATCAGAAAATCACCGTCGCCCGCGATCGTGAAAGCCAGCCGCCCGGTCAACAAGTTGGCGGCGATCCCGGCGGGAACGCCGTAGCCCATGGCCCCGTTGGTGGGTGCCAGCTGCGTCTTGTGCCCCTTGGCGAGGCCAGCGTACCGATAGAACCGGTGCAGCCAGCTGGCGAAATTGCCTGCGCCATTGGTCAGAACGGCGTCTGCGGGCAGGTGCCGCTGCAGTGTCGCAATCAGGGCCGGCATGTCGACATCCCCCGGCAAGGACTGCGGCTGGAGGTTTCCCTCATAGTCCGCATGGGCCTGCGCCGTCCAGTCGGCCCACGCAACGGTGGCGGGCGCGGTCAACACCTCCAGGCTGCGGGCGGCGGCGTTCATGGTCGCGCACAGGGCCAGATCGGCCTGGTAGACGCGGCCCAGTTCTTCGGCACTGCCATGGATGTGGACCAGCTTCTGGCGCGGCCGCGGTGCCTCCAGCAGCGTGTAGCCCCCGGTGGTCATCTCACCCAGGCGGGCACCCAGGGCGATCACCAGGTCGCTGTCGCGAATACGCTGCGCCAGACGGGGGTTGATGCCAATACCCACGTCGCCCGAATACTGCGGGTGGCGGTTGTCAAACAGGTCCTGGAAACGAAAGGCGTTGCCCACCGGCAGTTGCCAGTTCTCGACGAATCGCTGTAAGGCCTGAGCCGCCTGCGGCGTCCAGCCACCTCCACCGACGATCACGAAGGGGCGTTGCGCCCGCATCAGCATTTCGCGCAGCTGGCGCAGCCCCCCCGGGTCGCTCCACGCCTGCACCGGCTCCACCCGTGCCAGCGGGCTGGCTGCGACCGTCTGGGTCAACATATCCTCCGGCAGCACCAGAACCACCGGCCCGGGGCGGCCGTTCATGGCGGTGGCAAATGCGCGGGCCACATATTCAGGCAGGCGCCGTGCGTCGTCGATGCGCTCGACCCGTTTGGCGAACGCCTTGGTGCTCGGCCCGAAAAAACTCAGGAAATCAACCTCCTGAAACGCCTCCCGATCGCGCTGGTCGGACGCCACATCGCCGACAAAAAGCACCATCGGCGTGGAATCCTGAAACGCGGTGTGCACACCAATGGACGCATTGGTGGCGCCCGGTCCACGCGTCACAAAACACACCCCCGGCCGCCCGGTCAGCTTGCCCTGCGCTTCGGCCATGAACGCCGCACCGCCCTCCTGGCGGCAGGTAATGAATCGGATGCGGTCCGCATGGACATGAAAGCCATCCAGAACCGCCAGATAGCTTTCGCCGGGGACTCCGAAAGCATGGCTGACGCCCTGGGCAATGAGACATTCGACCAACAGGTGGCCCGCCAGTGTTTGGTTCATGTCAGGATTGTGCCGCGAGGTGAAACCGTCAGTCGACTTACAGCTGGTTACACCTCGCGGTCAGCCCGTCGCCCTCGGGCGGCGTTGTGAGATCAGGAGAATTCCCATGCCCCCTGTCCGATCGAGGTATTTCACCGCCACAACCGCCTGCTGCGCCCTGGTTGCGCTGCTCAGCGGCTGTGCCGTCACCGAACCGGACATGAGCTCGCTGCCGCCGCGCGTCATCTATGGCACCGGGGCGGTGAGTACCTACCCGACCTATCCGCCGGGCACCGTGATTTCGCCCGGCTACCCCGCAACAACCTATCCCGTTCCTGGTATCGTGGTTCCGGCGCCCGTCGATGGACCCGCGCCAGTCTGGGTGCCGGGCCCGCCGCCTGGGCCTTTGGGAGAGGTCGTCGCGCCAATGCCAGGCGCCGGCTGGATCTGGGTCGGCGGTTACTGGAACTGGGACTCCCGCTGGGTCTGGGTTCCCGGGCGCTGGACGGGCCCGTTCGCGCAGGCCCCGGTCTGGATTGCGCCACGTGTCGATTTCTACGGCGGCCGCCATCGCTTCCATCCGGGCTATTGGTCACGCCCCGGCAACCCGCCGGTGATTGCGCCACCCACTCATCCTCTGCGCCCCATCCATCCGGCGCCGCCGGTTGACCGCCGTCCGCCGCCGTACCTGGCTCCCGCTCCGGCGCCGGCACCCCAGCATCCGCCTCCGGCAGTACGGCCGCGACCACACCCCCCCGCTCCACCGGGGCTCGTCCCGCCGCCTGCAATCGTGGTGCCGCCATCGAGGCCTGTGGGGCCGCCACAACCAGCCGTACCGCACCCGCCACCGCAGGTGCAAGAGGGAACGGACATCACCCCCGCCCCGGCACTGCCTCACCGCGCACCACGCGAGCGCCCCCCGCGCGTGGGTGTCCCCCACCCGCCATCACCCGCCGGGAGCCCGGCGTCCGGCGGTGCAAGCCCGGCCGTCCCCCCGCGCGCCCGGGCATCGGAGCCGCACGGCAGTCCGGTCACAGACCGGCGCCCGCCCCACCGGCCACCTGGGCCGGACTCCGCCACCGAGCCCCGTCCGGGTGACCCCCGTTCCGGCGCGCGTCCCCGAGAGGATGGTCCGCACGACGGCAACGATGCGCGCCGCTATTGACTCGCCCTCGCACCAGGCGTGCGCCGTCCTACCCCGAGAGCCGCGCCGACACTGAGCAACAGCACCAGTGCCGCGCCGGCCAGTGTGGCGGCGTACCAGCCCCGGTCCATGAACAGGCCAAAAACCAGCGGCGAAACCGCAAAGCCCACATCCAGCCCCGAATAGACCAGGCCGTACACCCGTCCGGTCGCGCCTTTCGGGGTCGCCTTCTTGATCATCATGTCGCGGCTCGGGCCGCCGATACCCACCGCAAAACCGGTTGCGGCCAGCACCGCCATGGTTCCCTGGCCACCGAGCAGACCCGTGGCGCACAAGGCCAGCAATGCGGCCGCGGCCGTCATGCACAAGGCCACGACCCGATCGCTGCGGTTTGGCATCCGCGCTGCGACATACCCACCGACCAGCATGCCCAACGCACCGCAGAGCATGTAGGCTGTCAGCGTCAGCGTCGCCGCCTCGAAGCTCACACCGTGCAGCGCCTTGAGGATGGCCACGGAAAAGCTCTGCACCACCGCCAGCGTCATGGTTGACAGCAAAAAGAAGCCGAAACACCACCACACCACCGGCAGTTTCATGAATGCCAGGTCACTGCCAGGCGCCGCGTCCGGCGCGCGCGTCACCACCTCGGTACGCAGACGTTCGCGGTGCACCCACATCACCACCAAAACCACCGCGTACAGGCCCGCCGCAGCCCCATAGGCCATCCGCCAGCCCGCGAGCGCGCCGATGCCCACCAGGAATACCGGTGCCAACGCCCAGCCGAGGTTGCCCGTCAGTCCGTGGGCACTGAACGCATAACCCAGGCGGGGCGCCGAAACCCGCTGGTTCAGGATCGTGAAGTCCACGGGGTGAAAAGCGCAGTTGCCCAACCCCGCCAGAACCGCCACCAACATCAGGCCGGCGTAACTGGTGGAAACCGCCGCCGCCAGACAGGCCATCAGAAACAGCGTCAACGAAACAAACAGAACCCGCCGCGCACCCAGCCGGTCGACAACAAAACCCGCCGTTGCCTGTCCCGCACCGGAGACGACAAAAAACACCGTCATCAGAAAGCCCAGCTGGGAATAGCTGAGGCCGTATTCCTTCATGAACACCGGAAACAGCGGCGGCAACAACAAATGGCCGAAGTGCGAGCTGGCATGGGCCAGACCCACCAATCCGATGACGGTGGCGTCCTGGCGCAGGGGGATTTCGCGCGGCGGCGCGGGGTGGCTTTGGGTAGCGATGGTCATTGGCCAATGGTAGGGGGATTCGCCGAAACGTGCTGTTGACGAGCCCGTCCGCGCAAGGAAACTGATCCGGGGCACGTTGCGAATCGCCACCCGCTGGCACGCCTTTCATCATCACCGCCGCCGGCTCTGCCCCGGTGTGGAGGGGGCTCACGAAGGTGGCAGCAACTGCCCGCGCAAAAGCAGCGCGACGGTGCGCACCAGCAAATAGACAATGACCAGACTGGCCACCCCCAGAGCAATCTGCGCGACAACCGGCGGCCAGCTGCCACGGTGTACAGCCTCGACCGTGGTGCCGGAAAACGCCGCCAAAGGAAACGAGAACGACCAGAATCCGGCGTTGAAGGGCACCTCGCTCCAGTATCGCCAGCGGGTCAGCACCGCCAGCACCGGCCCGCTGGCCACCCCCAGCATCACCATCATCGCGTCCGCGGGCAATGACGGCCACAAGGTAACAACGGCCAACGACCCCACACTCGCTGGCGCCATCTCGATCCCCAGTGTCGGCCGCAAGGCAAGAGGCAAGGGGCCGGCAAACAAGCGGTTCAGGATACGCATCTCCAGGAGTGCCCAGGCTCCGAACCCCATGCCCATCAGCAATGCCGCCCAACCGTGTTGCCCCAATGCTTGCAGCGCCATGGCACCCACAAAACCGCCCGGCACGGTCGGCAGATACAACGCAGGCGTTATCCATTCCGGCGGTGTGCGGCCTGTGGAGAGGTCGGCGACCACATGCCAGGCCATCACAGCCTGGCCCGCCAGCACCAGAATCGCCAACGGAAGCAGCGCTGGTTGCCAGGCCGGCCAGCGCACGGCGACCAAGGCCACCGCCATCATCGTCGCCACCGGCAGCAGGGCCAGCAAGGCTCCTTGCACGGGATGGCGCCACTCCTGCATCAGCACCGTGCCGTGGCGCGCGAGCTTGGCCAGCCACAAAACCAACAGCAAAGCCAGGAGCGCAAGGGCGGCGTGAAGCAGTGCGTCGGCGACCGCGAGTGCCTCCTCCACACCGGTGCGACCGAACCGCGACCACGCGCCGGCCAGACCAAGCAGTCCCAGGGGCATGCCGAACAATGCCGGGTGCAGGCGTGCGAGCCACGGGCGAACCAGAGGTCCGTTCGTCTCTGCGGGCAATCGGCTTGCGTTTCTCATCAACGGCGCAGTCTAGACCGGCAGGCGGTTAGGCCGAGTGGCATTCGCCGGGTTCTTGATGTCGGTCAAGCGTATGCCGACAGCCCCTCCAGGCGGGTGGCCCCTGACAGCGGGCCAGCTGCCACTCTTTACATAAAAACCGGCGATATCCAGCGCAAAAGCGTCTTGTAATGCTCTCGTTTTCATACTGCGAATCCGGCTCCCACCGTCGCCCGGTCCGGCGCGCGCGGACTGCGGCACAGGCCGGAGCAACGCTCGCTGCCGGCTTCAGCGCAGCGCGGCGGCCTGCAGGGCTCGGCCCACGGCGGCGCGGTCGTGCACGTTCAGCCGCGCGAATACCTGTTTGACGTGATAACTCGCCGTGTTCGGGGTGACGTGCAGCTCCCGGGCGATGGCCACATTGCTCAAACCTTGCGCCAGCAGCAATGCCACCTGGCGCTGTTTGGGGGAAAGCCCCAGGTCGGCGGCGCTGGCCGTCAGTCGCAATGGCTCGGCGGACAGGCGGGAAACGATCAGGCCCCGCGCCAGCTGGCCCTGGGCGCCCTCCAGCTGGTGCCGTCGAAAGGCAAAACTGCCCCAGGCGGAATCGGTGCGGTGCAGCGCGTTCGGCGACGCCTCGACCGCCTCCAGCACGGCGGCGACAAAGCGTGGCAGCGAACGCGTTTCATGCAGCGCCGTGGCCGGTGTGATGGCATTGCCCTCGGCCATGCGGACCAGGCGACCCCAGGCTGCATCGGCAAAAAGCACCTGCCCGGCGGAATCGAAAACCGCCAGCCCCTCTTCCACCGATTGCGCCAGCGTGGCCGCTTCCACCGACGGGCTGGGCGTCGCCAGCGCCGCTCCGAGGTAGTGCAAGACCTCCAGCAAGTGCTCTGCATCGCTGTCCGTGAACGGCCCGGAGCCGGCACCACGGTACAGGCTGAGCTGCCCGATCACCCGCGAGCCGGCCCGCACGATGGCGTACAGGAAATGCTCGACCTCCAGGGGCTTGAGGACTTCGCGGTAATAGTCAAGCTGCCGCTCGGCGTCAGAAACACTGCGGCGGCTGACCGCGCTTGCTGCCGCCACACGCGCCAGATAGTGCCGGCGAAACTGCGCGTCGTTGTGTTTGTCGTGGTAGCGGGCCTGCACATCGGGAGGCAACAGGCGCTCGGCATACAGGTTGGTGATGTTGCCACCGGCATCGCAGAAGAAAAACGCGGCATGGTCGGCACGGACCACCTCCCGCAAGACCGGCAGCAGCGAGGGCAGCACCAGCGGCCCGGGCAAACCCAGCTGGCTGAGCTGGCGCAGCGTGATCCGCGCGGTCGATCGGGTCATGGCACGACCTTTCCCACCCGCGCGGTCGGTCCGCTGGCCCCGATTTGCCCGCGCACCCACGTGAGCGACTTGCCGGCGGCCAGCTGGTTCGCCAGCCACCGCGCCGCCTGCGGTGCGGCCAGGCTGGTTCCATTGGCCCGCACCATGACCCCGCTGTGGTTGCCCATGACCCGCATGCCGTGCGCCCACCGCAAGGGATCGACCAGCGCGGAAAAATCGGCAAAGCGCTGCGGGTTGTGTGGGCGCCCCGCAGACGAATAGACACTGGGCCGCGCCGCCGCGGTTGTACCGGCGTGATCCCGCGCGCGCAACGCCGTCACCACAACAGGCCGGGCGCCGTGGGCGACGTGCGTGAAGGTGGCCTCGTCGGTCAGCTCGCCGCCCGACCGCACCCGCAACCGCGCCTGCTGCCCGCGCGAGGCGCCGACCACGGTATCGTCGCGTTCCACCCACAGGTCCAAGGCGAGTGGCGATTGCGACAGCCGGGTGACTTCCACTTCAAGCTGCCACTCGCCGGCCAGCGCCTCGGGGTGGCGGGTGGACATCTGCGTTGCCGCCACCATCACCAGCGCCATGGCCTTGGTGGTGGACTGCGGCACCCGGTTCAGCGCCATGACCCCGGCAATGACCTTGCCGGATCCATCCGAAAGCCAGCGCGAACCCGGCAAGGACACCGACAGGTCGCCGCCTGGGGTGCTGCTGCCCGGCTTCCACAGGCGCACGACAAGCTGCTCACCGTCGGCGAGGCGGCGATCGAACCACAGCTCCAGCGCCGTTTCATGCTGTTTGTCCGGCGGAACCCGCAATCCGAATCGCGCTTTCCCTCCCTCGGGCAAGGTCGCGCGGCCGTGAATACCGCCCGGCAGGATCCGCGAGTCATCGTCCGCGTCGCGTTCGCTGCCATGGCTGTTCCCCGCCGCCAGCACCAGGGCCAGGTCCGCGCCGTAGTGGTCGCACATTTCGTCCATGGCGCATTCCAGAATGCCGGTTCCGTCATGGGGCCCGGTCTGCGAGCCATAGCTGACGTTCACCACCAGCGGCGGCGGCGCCTCGCCAGCCGCGGTGTCGGCCCGAAAACTCCAGGCCCAGCCCAGCAGATACCGCAACGCATCCAGCAAGTGGGGCGCCAGCCAGCGGCCGGATGACACCTGGGTCTGCTCGCGGGGCAGTTGCACCACCGCCAGCGGGGCAGCGGCCGCGGCGTCGTCACCGGCACAGACGGTGGGCTGCCAACTCTCCCCCTCGCCGGGCAACACCCCGCCCATCGGCAAGGCCGGCGCGGCGCGGCGCCCGGCCAGCAGACCCAGCACCGCCGCACCATGGCTGGCGCGCGGACGCAGCGAGGCAAACCGCCCGTTGGCGACGGCGGCGCGTTCCCAGGCGTCGGCCAGGTCCTGCTCGTCGGTTCCGGCGTTCAGCGCCGTGGCCAGGGCGTTCAGATCGGACTGGAACCATTGCGTGCCGTAAGGAAAGCCGTGGGGCACCGCACGGGGCTGGGGCGCGATGACCGACTGGTCCCACAGCACCGCCACGCGGGTTGCGCAGGTCACAGGGTCCGCGCGCAAGGCCGCATGAAAGAAGGGGCAGGTATCTTCCACCGAGGCCAGCAGAACCTCTGGCACCTCGCGGACGGGGCCGGGGAAAGCGGCTCCTTCCGGGGCCCGGTCCGGGCAGAAGTCACCCCGCGCATGCCCCAGCTGCACGCGCCGAATGGGGGATTGCCGGATCAGCTGCAGCAAGCGCTTTGCGATGACTTGCCCGATCCGCTTGCGCTCGGCGGCGCTCAGTTCCGCCTCTTGCCGGCCCGCCGCAGGCACCGGCTCGCCGCCACCGGCGCTCGCGCCCACGGCCGCCGCGACATCCAGCCGCAAGGTGACATAACGGGTGCCCGCCGGATTGTTGCCGGGGTACGGGGCGAAGTAGGCCGCCGGGACATAGCCCTTCAGCGGGTGCTGGTTCGATCGGTTCAGTGATTCAAAGAACGCTCCCGAATCCTTTTCGCCCAGGGGCGTCTCCAGCTCGGCGATCAGGTTCAGCACACCGGGGAACTGGCCGCCGCGTCCGAAGCCGCGGAATTCCGTCGCAAGCGCCCACAGCACATAGGGATCGATGTCGTAGTCCGCAAAGACTGCGGTCCACTGCGGGATATCCAGCCAACCGGCGCGCAGGGCGGGGGAAGTGTTGCCGGGCATGGCGGCCTCACGACCACTCGGCCCGGGCCAGGCGCCAGACCGTCGGCAACAGCCCGGTGCCCGTGCCATCCACCACCGCGCTGCGACGCAGGCCGGCAATGCGCTGTGCAGCGTGCGAGGTCGTCAGATGCCCCGACGTGCCACCGACGGCCCTAAACAATTCGCTGCGGTCAAAGGCTTTGTCAAGGTAATCGTCGGTCAAGGTGTCGCTGTGGCCGTTGAAGTGCCGCACATCCCACCCGGTCCGCCGCCCAAAGGCATCCACATCCGCGCAGCGGTGCTGCACATACTCACACACCGTCTCTGCCACCAGCTGCCCCGCGGTGGCGTCGATGGGGAAATGCACACCGGCAATCACCCGGTTGTTCGATATCCGCGCCGCCAGGCGCTGCAACTGGGTTTCCAGGGCGGTCGGTTCTGTATCCGCCCCGACCCGGCGCTGACCGGTGACCATCTGCAACATGCGGGCGACCACAAAGGCCTCGGTGGCATGGCCGCTCGGAAAGGCGGCAAAACGCCGGGCGTTGATGATGGGCTGGATGCCCGGCGAATAGTCCACCGGCCGCGGGCAGGCCAGGTGGTGTTTGGTCGGCTGGTTCAGGTACGAGGCCAGCGCCAGCGCCAGCGACACCAGTTGCAGCGTGTGCGGGTGGGTGGTGGGGTTGAGGTCGAGCACGGCGCTCCAGTACTGCAGCGGCACCCCGATCTGGGTGAGGATCTCTTGCGCCCGCTCGGGCCGCAACTCGGCCCAGCGGTTGACCGCATTCAGCTGCCGCACGAAATGCGCGTGCCTGGGCCGCTGCAGGCTGTAGAGCAGGTACGGGGTGGACTGCACCGCCTTCCCGTTCGCCAGCCCGCTCAGGTCGGTCTGCAGGTGAAAGATGCTGATCCGCTCTTCTTTTGCGCTGACCACAAAGCGCAGCGGCTCGATCAGTTCGGCCAGCAGGTTTTCGTGCCGTATCTCGGCCGACCAGCGGGTCAGCCGCGTGCTGTCATCCACCGGCGGCATGTCGGTGGCGGATGCTGCGCCCCACAGCGCGCGGGCCGGATCAAACGCCAGGGCATCGTCGCCGTGCGGCTGCATCACGGCTTCGCGGTTGGTCATCAGGCCCACGGAAAAGCCGGGGTCGGCACCCGGCAGCAGGCTTGCCGCCGGGCTGATACCCGCGATGCCCTGGATGCCTTGAATCCCTTGAATGCCCTGGATCCCCTGGATGCCCTGTATCCCCTGAATGCCCTGGATGCCCTGAATCCCTTGCAACGCGCTCATGTCATCGCCCCTTTCAGCCAACAAAAAAAAGCGCCGACACCGTGCCGGCAACCCTCGTTTTCCCTCACCGCTCCGGCAAGCCGGCCAGCCGCAAGGCCTCGGCCACCTCGCGGGCGCGATCACTGTCCACACCCACCCGGTTGCGGTAGGCCTGCACCGTGAAATGCGGCTCGATCGCCAGCATGCGGTCGATCACCTGGCGCGCTTCGTCCACCGCGCCGGTCAGTACCTTGGCCGCCGCCAGGACACGATAGGCCGAGCCGTGGCAGGCGTTGGCGCTGACGGCCCGCTCGGCCAGCTCCAGCGCCCGGACCGTCTCGCCACTCATCAGCGCCGTGGTGGCCGACAGCGAGTCGTAGTAATAACGCAGCGGGTCCAGCGGCGCCAGCCCCAGGGCGGTTTCACTGGCGGCCAGCGCCGGTTCGCGCGCGGCCAGAAAGCCCTGGGCCACACTGCTCATGACCCAGGCCATCGAATCGTTGGGGTTGATCGCCAGCGCCTGGCGATAAAAGTCCTGCGCACGCCCCGGATCGCGCCTGACCCCGGCGTACACCGAGCCCGCCATGGTCAGCGCCAGCGCCGACTCCGGGTCGCGGTCCAGCGCCCGCTCGCTGTAGGCCAATGCCTCGGTGCTGTCGCGGGCGCTGTCGTCCGTCCAGCCCTGCACCACACGAAAGACATGCCAGCGCGCCAGCCAGGCCAGCGGTTCGGGGTGGCGCGGCGCCCGGTCGGCCAGCGCCAGCAGCATCTGCCGCGCGCGCTCGAAGTCGGCCACGGCAAAGCGGTGCAGCAGATCGACCGCACTGAGATAGAGCGTATGGCTGGCCAGGTTGGGCAAGGCGGCGGTGCCCCGGGCCAGGCGCTGCTCGACCGTCAGCACCCCGCCGCTGATGGTCAGCGCCAGGCGGGCCAGCAGCTCGCTGTGGGGCGACAGCAGCTCGCGTGCGGTGCCGGCCACCGCCTGCTGCAATACCGGCTCGCCGGTCCCCGCCCGCCACAGCTGCAGCCGCACCTCGATCGGGTCGGCATCGGCCAGGCTGCCGCCGCCCCCCCGCACTTCGCCCTGCACCAGATAGTCGGCCCCCAGCAGCCGCCAGGCGGCCGCCCGGTCGGACCCCGCCGCGCCGAAGCCCGCCGTCGACAGGGCCGAAATCACATGCAGCATCGGCGAGCGCCCCAGTTGCCCCGTCAGCTGATGGCGCACGATGTCGCCCACCCCGGGGCCCGCCACCGCGCCGCCGCCCCCGCCGCCCGGCCCGAGGCCGAACGGCAGCACCGCCAGCGTCGGGCGGGTGCGCATGCGCGCGGCAATCGCCCCGGCCAGGCCGGCGGACAAGGGCTGCGCGGCGCGCAGGCGAAACAGCCGCACGGGCTCGTCCAGATGTTTGAGATAACACGCGCCCAGGTCCTGCACGTCGGCATCCAGCCCCACGACCAGCTGGTCGCGCGCCGCTGCGGTCAACACCGTGTCGCCCGGCCCGCCGATTGCCGCGACCCGGGCCGTCAGGCTCACGCCCAGGCCGTACAGCCCGTCGGCATCGCTCCAGACCGCCGCGCAATGCACACCGGCGCGCAGCTGAAACCGCGCGTCCTCCGGCTGGCTGCGCCCTTCTTCGAGCGCCAGGCGGTGCAGCGCCGGCACACAACGCACCGCATCCGCCACCGATTGAAACCGCAGCACCAGCCCGTCGCCCAGGCGCTCGATCACCTCACCCTGGTCGCTGACCACCCGCTCGGCGCAACGCAGCAGCAGCGCGCGCAGGCGCAACACCGACTGCGCCTCCGCCCGCTGGATATGGCGCACCGACTCGACCACATCGACAAACACCAGCGTCGCCCGCTGCGGATCGCGCAGGGTGGCGCCGTCCATCAGCCACGCCCCCCGGCCAGCGCGCCCTGCCCCGCGCATCGGACCGCGCATCGGGCCGCGCTTGTGGCCGCGCACATCGCCGCGCAGGCGGACGGGGCGACGGGGCAGCGCGGCGGGTGACATGTCCGACACGATAGTTCCGCGGCGCGCTGGCAACCCCACCCGAACAGGTGGGAGCGCCCCACCTTCCCACCCGTTTCCCACCGTCTGCGCGGCGCCCTCATGGCGGGCCCCCGCGGCCATCGGCAAGTCGGGGGGGCGTGGTCATCCGGTCCATGGGAACCCATTGTTACAAATGTCCGGCCGCCCAGGCACGGCCCCAGGCCCCGCACCGCCGAAATTTGCACCGAAATAGCCCATACCCAGCATGAAAAGGTCGCATTACGCTATGCTTTTCATACCGTCAGGCCAATCAGAGCCCGCCCGTTATGATGCGCCGCATGGGAGCAGCCACCGAAAACACCCCCGGCGCGGCCGACGCCGCAACAAGCGCCGCCACGGCGGCGACCGCCGCCTTCATCAGCCGCTGGCAGACCATCGCCGCCTCCGAACTGGCCACCGCACAAAGCTTCGTCATCGAGCTGTGCGCGCTGCTCGGTGTGGACCCGCCCCGCCACGATGCCGACTACCAGTTCGAACGGCCCATCACCTTCATCCACGGCGACGGCAGCACCAGCGCCGGGCGCATCGACTGCTACCTGCGCGGCCACTTCGTGTGGGAAAGCAAGAAGTTGAAAGCCGGCATCCCGTCGCAGGCCGGCGGCGCCGCGCCCACCCGGGCCTTTGACGACGCCCTGCTGCGCGCCCGCACCCAGGCCGAGAACTACGCCCGCGCCCTGCCCGCCGCCGAAGGCCGGCCGCCCTTCGTGGTAGTGGTGGACGTGGGCCACGTCATCGAGCTGTACGCCGAGTTCACCCGCTCCGGCGCCACCTACACCCCGTTCCCCGACCCGCGCAGCCACCGCATCCGGCTGGAGCAGCTGGCCGACCCCGCCATCCGCGCGCGGCTCAAGGCCCTGTGGACCGACCCGCTCAGCCTGGACCCCAGCCGCGCCAGCGCCCGCGTCACGCGCGCAGTGGCCGCCGAGCTGGCCGAGCTGGCCAAAAGCCTGGAGGCCGCCGGCCACACGCCGCACCATGTGGCCGGCTTCCTGACGCGCTGCCTGTTCAGCATGTTTGCCGAGGACGTGGGCCTGCTGCCCAAAAGCGGGCCCGAGGGGCTGGGCAGCTTCGTGCACCTGCTGCGCCAGCACCGCGAGCAGCCCGCCACGCTGGCGCAGATGCTCAGGATCTTCTGGGCCGGCATGGACGCGGGCGGCTTCAACGCGGCCATCGCCGCCGACGTGCTGCGCTTCAACGGCAAGCTGTTCAAGGGCGCGGCGGCCGACGGCTACGTGCTGCCGCTGACCACCGCGCAGATCGACGGCCTGCTGCGTGCCGGCCGCGCCAACTGGACCGAGGTGGAGCCCGCCATCTTCGGCACCCTGCTGGAGCGCGCGCTCGACCCCACCGAGCGCCACGCCCTAGGCGCGCACTACACGCCACGCGCGTATGTGGAGCGCCTGGTGCTGCCCACCGTGGTGGAGCCCCTGCGCGCCGACTGGGCCAACGCCCAGGCCGCCGCCATCGTGCTGGCGCGCGAGGCTGATGAACTCGATGGCAAGAAGCGCGAGGCCAAGCTGGAAGAAGCCCGGGCCGAGATTCGCCGTTTTCACCACCAGCTCTGCACCACCCGCGTGCTCGATCCGGCCTGCGGCAGCGGAAACTTTCTGTATGTGACGCTGGAGCACCTCAAGCGCCTGGAGGGCGAGGTGATGAACCAGCTCGAAGCCCTGGGCCAGACGCAAGAGCACCTGGGCCTGGAGGGCGAGACCGTCACGCTGCAGCAGCTGCGCGGCATCGAGCTGAACGAGCGCGCCGCCGCGCTGGCCGAGCTGGTGCTGTGGATCGGCTGGCTGCAGTGGCATGTGCGCACCCGCGGCCTGGCCAGCGTGGCCGAGCCCGTGGTGCACGACTACGGCAACATCGAACACCGCGACGCCGTGCTGGCCTACGACCGCGCCGAGCTGGCCACGGACGAAGCTGGCCAGGTCATCACCCGCTGGGACGGCACCACGTTCAAGAAGCACCCCGTGACGGGCGAGGACGTGCCCGACGAGGCCGCGCAGGTGCCGCAGTGGCGCTACGTGAACCCGCGCCCCGCCGCGTGGCCGGCGGCGGATTTCATTGTGGGGAACCCACCGTTCATCGGTGCGGGTGCCATGCGCGGCGCGTTGGGCGACGGCTACGCGCAGACCCTGCGCGCCACCTGGCCCGACGTGCCCGAGAGCGCGGATTTCGTCATGTACTGGTGGCACCACGCGGCGTGCCTGGTGCGAATGGGTTTTGCGCGGCGGTTTGGTTTCATCACCACCAACAGCCTGCGCCAGACCTTCAACCGGCGGGTGGTGCAGGCCGCGCTGGAGGGGGCGCCGGTGACGGCCGTGCCGGTCGGGGGTGCGGTGAATGCGGGCAAGTCCGGGGTTGCGGAAGCGCCGGTGGCGGCCGGGGCGGGGCATGCCGGGGACCTCATGCTGCCAAATGCGCAGAAATCGGCCCCCGGCACCCCCCGCCCCGGCCTACAAACGCTGTCGCTGGTGTACGCCATTCCCGATCACCCGTGGGTGGACAGCGCCAATGGCGCGGCGGTTCGTATTGCCATGACGGTCGGCCAGTCCCACCCCGTTCGGGCTGAGCCTGTCGAAGCCCAGCCCGGGCGCCTGCTGACGGTGACCGACGAACGCAACGGCGAAGATGGCGAGGTAACGGTGAGCCTGGCGGAGCGGCGCGGTCTTTTGCACGCTGACTTGCGTCTCGGGGCGAACGTGGCAGGGGCGGTATCGCTTCGGTCCAACTCTGGCGTCTCAAATAGGGGGTTCGAATTGGGTGGGGCCGGATTCATCATCAGCCGCGACGAAGCGGCCGGGATGGGGCTGGGCGGAGTTCCCGGTCTGGAGCACCACATCCGCGAATACCGCAACGGGCGTGACCTGATGGCCACGCCGCGCGACGCAATGGTCATCGATCTGTTCGGTTTGAGCGCCGAGGCGGTACGTAAACGGTACCCCGCAGTTTTCCAATGGGTCATGGAGCGGGTAAAACCCGAACGTGATGTCAACCGCGACGAAAAGTTGCGAACCAACTGGTGGCTCCATCGGCGCTTGCGTGAAGACCTGCGAGAAGGATTGCTCGGCCTACCCCGCTACATCGCCACCGTCGAAACCGCGAAACACCGTACCTTCCAGTTCCTCGACGCCAGCGTGCTGCCCGACAACAAGCTGATCCTGATCGCCTCCGACGATGCCGCCTGGCTGGGCGTGCTGTCCAGCCAGGTCCATGTCGATTGGGTGCTGGCGGCGGGAAGCACGTTGGAAGATCGACCCGTCTATGTCAAAACAACCTGCTTCGAAACCTTCCCCTTCCCCGCCGACGACACCGGCCTCACCCCCGAGCTGACCGACCGCATCCGCCACCTCGCCGAACAGCTCGACGCCCACCGCAAGCGCGTGCTCGGCCAGGAGCCTGCCACGGCGGTCCGCGCCACCGCGACGGTCCCGCTGGCGGCGGGGCAGCCGGGGGCTGGGGTGGCCGATTTGGCAAGCGCAGCGCCTATGAGGCCGCCGCAGCCGCCGGCTGACACGCCGCCAGCCACCCCCGCCGCCCGCACGACCCCGGCGGACCCGCCGTCAGCCACCCCCGAAGCACAAAACGCCCCGTCCCAATCCGTCAAACCGCCCGCCAACGGCCTCACCCTCACCGGCCTCTACAACCTGCTCGACAAGCTGCGTCGCGGCGAGGCGTTTTCACCCAAGGAAAGGGTCTTGCACGAACAAGGCCTGGTCAGCGTGCTGCGCAGCCTGCACGACGAGCTGGACGCCGCCGTGCTGGCCGCCTACGGCTGGAGCGACCTCGGCCCCGTGCCCTGGGGCGACGAGGCCGCGCGCGCCGCCTGGACCGAGGCGGTGCTGGAGCGCCTGGTGGCCCTCAACGCCCGCCGCGCCGCCGAGGAAGCCGCCGGCACCATCCGCTGGCTGCGCCCCGACTTCCAGGACCCGGCGCGCCGCGCCGCGCGCGAGGCGGCGGAGGCCGCCGCAGCGGCCGAAGCGACCGCAAACCCGTCTGAACCGCCGGCCGACGGCCGGGAAGCGCCGGATTTACTCCCAAATCCAGAGCATAAAGCGACCTTTTCACGCTGGGTACAGGCTGATTTCGGCATAAATCCGGCCCCAGAGGCCGTTTCCCCGGCGCCAGGGTCCGAGCCCGACGCCGGGGAGGCCGCCAGCGGCGCCCCCGCACCCGCCAAAACCGCCCAGCCCTGGCCCGCCACCCTGCCCGAGCAGGTGCGCGCCGTCGCCCAACTGCTGGCCGCCAGCCCGGCCGCCCTGCCCCTGCCCGCTGTTGAGTCCGCCTTCAAAGGCAAAGGCCCCTGGAAAAAAGGCCTGCCCCGCATCCTGGAAACCCTCGAAGCCCTGGGCCGCGCCCGGCGCGAGGGGGATGCGTGGCGGGGGTGAGGCTTCCGGCCCGATGATCCGTCTGGTGACAAAAGGCACACACTCGTTTAAACTCGCGTCCATGAAACCTTTTCGCTGGGGGCCGGAAAAAAATGATCAGCTTCAGCGCGAACGGGGCATCACTTTCGAGCAAATGGTGGTGGCGGTGGAGGCTGGTGGCCTGCTCGACATACTGGCCCACCCCAACCCGGACAAATTTCCCAACCAGCGGGTGCTGGTGGTTCTGTCTGAGGGGTATGTATACCTGGTGCCGTTTGTGGAACAAGCCGATCACTATTTCCTCAAAACCGTCATTCCCAGCCGCAAGGCCACCCGCAGCTATTTGAAACAGGACGATCCCCATGCCGAAGACTGATGCATACGAAGCCGACCTGCTGGCCGCATTTGACGCAGGCGCGCTGAAGTCGGTCGCCACCAAGGCCGAACTGGCCAAGTTCAAGGCGGCGGCGCGCGCCACTGCGGTGAAGGACAAGCGGGTGAACATCCGTCTGTCGTCTGGTGACCTGCAGGACATTCAGGTCAAGGCGCTGGAACAGGGCATGCCTTACCAGACGCTCATTGCCAGCGTTCTGCACAAGTACGTGACGGGTCGGCTAGCCGAGCGCTGAATTCGATCGCTGAAGATCCAGAAAGGGGCATTGGACGGTTGCAGAACGTCTGCACCCTGCCTCTGAAAGGTCGTGTCGTTTGAAAAAGACAGGTGATTCGTGCGATTTCTGCCCGAGACATGCACCGGAAGGAGCGAACCATTGATGAACAAGCCGCCTGAAGCCATCCCGAAATTCGACACCGAAGCACAGGAGCGGGCGTACTGGGAAACGCACGACTCGACGGAGCACCTGGACTGGACAAAGGCCAGAAGCGTCACGCTGCCGAACCTGAAACCCACCACCCGGACGATCTCACTGCGCCTGCCGCAGCATTTGCTGGACTCCATCAAGGTGGCTGCGAATGCCCGCGATGTGCCGTATCAGTCGCTCATCAAGGTCTGGCTGCAGGAAAAGCTGCACAACCACTGAAAAGCGGTAGAGATCGCTGGAGCAGGGCATGCCCCCGCCAGACGCTCATGGCCACCGTGTTTCACAAGTACGTGCCCGGCCCCCAACCATGCCCGTTCCAAGCCGCGCTGACCGGTTGCCCACCGGCGCCACGCCACCCGGCGCCAGCCCCATGAGCCTGATCCGCGCCGCGCTGTGGCTCTCGGCTGACGACCTGGGTGAGAACGACGGGCAGGCGCGGCTGTGGCTGCACCTGGCGGACGGTCAGGTGCGGGCGTTTCGCCTGCCGGCGGCTTCGTTTCGGGACGACGCGGTGCTGGCCCCGCTGGCCGAGGCGGCGGCGGCCGACCCGCGCGGCCTGCTGCTGACGATCAACCACCCGGCGTTTGAATTCGCCATTCCGATGTATGCGGCGCCGGCGGTGCCCATGCCCCGGCTGGGGCGCTGGGGCCCTGCGCACGCCGCGGTGCTGGGCTTCGCGGTGGGTCTGGACATGGAGGTGCTGCAGGTGCTGGCCTCGCTGCAGGCGCAGCGCACCTGGGGTTCGGTGCGCAATGTCACCCGTCTGGCGGCGCTGCCGCCCGAGCAGCGCCGGCGGCGGCTGCAGGCGATCACCCGGTTTCCGCTGCTGGTGGCGCCGGTGCTGCTGACGGCCCACCACCAGCTGGAATGCCAGGGCGGCAAACGCCACGCCTGGCGCGCCCACGACGACGCGGTGCTGGCCGCCATCGACCACGGGCGCGACCTGACGGGGGTGCTGGCGGCACACCACGGGGTGTCGCGCGGCCTGGTGCGCGGGCCTTTGTGCCGCCAGATGGGGGGCAGCACCGCCATGCCGCACGACGAGTTTCTGCGTCTGATGGACGCGCTGACGCCCGAGCAGCGCCCGGCCGGCTGGGACGAGATCGACCCGTATGTGCCGGCGCTGCCGGCGCTGGAAAGCCTGGTGGGCGGGCGCGAGCGGCTGACGGCGGCGGCGCCCGACATCTTTCGCCCCGGCTGGACACCGGTGTGGCGCGCCTGCGCCGACGCCTTCACGCCGCTGCCGGCCGCCGTGTCCGACGCCGAGGACTTTTTGCGCGCGGCGGTGACCCACGCCGGCCCGGACGCGGGCGTGACCCACACGACGCTCGGGCTGGCCTGGCTGCGCGAACGCGGCCTGCGGTCGCTGCTGCGGGCGTCGGCCCGCTGGCACGCCACGCCCCGCGCCACCGTGCGCGCGGACGAACGCGAGGAAACCCTGCCCGACGTGCTCGGAACCCTGCTGCTGGGCGACGCCACCGCCCGGGAACTGCTGACCCCCAGCGCCCTGGCCGATGAAGGCGACGCCATGCACCACTGCGTGGGGGACTACTGGGGGATGTGCGAGGACGACGGCGCCCGGGTGTTGGCGCTGTCGCTGCAGGACGGCGAGCGCGGCACGGCGCTGTATGTGGTGCAGGACCTGGTGGGCCGCACGCCGCGGTATGCGCTGCGGCAGTTGCGCGGCCGGGGCAACACCGCCAGCAGCGCCGCGATGCAGGCACTGGCCGTGCGGGTGCTGGAATACATCAACGACAGCTTTCGGGACGGCGCCCGGGCCCGCGCCTGGGAGCACGCCACCTGCCGCCCGCGGGCGGTGGGCTGGTGGGAGCGCCGCCCGGTCGGGCCGCTGGGCCTGGCGGAAGAGCGCGAGCTGGCCGTGGTGCTGGCCCGCCACCGCGCCCGCCCGGAAAACCGCCCGCTGCCGGGCGAAATCGTGCGGATTCATGTGGCGGGCTTTGCCCACCACGGCGGCGCCAGCGTGTCGGCCCGGCTGCTGCCCGGCGGCCCCCTGAGCCTGGTGCGCGAGGCCGACAACCCGCACGACCCGCTGGCGGTGCGGATCGACGGCGCCGGCACCACGCTGGGTTATGCGCCCCGCGCCGACAACGCCGCGCTGGCCGCGCGGCTGGACGGCGGCCAGGCCCTGAGCGCCCGGATCGTGGCCTTTGACGGCGAGGCGCCACCCTGGAAACGGCTGCTGGTGGCGGTGTGTGTGGCAGCGGATGCGTCTGAAGGCGCCTGATTGCTCTTTTTTCAAGAGCAGACAATGACCATTTGACGCTGGGTATTGGCCAAAAAGACCATGAAAACCCACCGGGGCGCCGTTGCGGGGCGGAAACCATCGTCCGGTACCATCCCCCACCCCCGCCAGCGTTTAAACTGCGCCGTCTCACCGATCAATCCCCGCTGATGAAGAGCCACCTGCCCACCCACCCGGCCGCCGTGCTGGCGCTGGCCTTTCTGGCCACCATTGCGGTGGGCACGGCGCTGCTGATGCTGCCCTGGGCCAGCGCCAGCGGCCAGAGTGCGCCGTGGCTCACCGCCCTGTTCACCGCCACGTCGGCGGTGTGTGTGACCGGGCTGGTGGTGGTGGACACCGGCACCTACTGGAGCCCGCTGGGCCAGGGGCTGGTGATGGCGCTGTTCCAGCTGGGCGGCTTCGGGATGATGACCTCGGCCACGCTGATGGGCCTGCTGATCGGCGGGCACCTGAAGCTGCGCACCCGGCTGCTGCTGCAGTCGGAAACCCACGCGCTGTCGCTGGGCGACGTGCGCTCGGTGGCGCGCATGGTGCTGGTGGTGACGGTGCTGGTCGAGGGCCTGGTGGCGCTGTGGCTGGCGGTTCGTTTTGCCCAAAAGATGGACATCGGCTGGGCCGAGGCGCTGTGGCTGGGCGCGTTCCATTCGGTCTCGGCCTACAACAACGCGGGGTTTTCCACCTGGCCCGACAGCGTGATGCGCCACGTGACCGACGCCTGGGTGCTGGGGCCGCTGATGCTGGCCATCGTGGTGGGCGGGCTGGGGTTTCCGGTCATCACCGAGCTGTGGGCCAACCGGCGCAAGCGGCACGCGCGCTGGTCGATCCACACCACGCTCACGGTCTGGGGCTCGGTGGCGCTGGTGGTGGGCGGCACGCTGGCGCTGTGGGCGGTGGAGCGCGACAACCCCAAGACGCTGGGCCCGCTGGGTTTTGCGGACCAGTGGCTGGCGGCGCTGTTCACGTCGGTGGCGGCGCGCACGGCCGGCTTCAACGCGGTGGACATCGGCGCGCTGGAGCTCGAATCGCTGATGCTGCATTGCGTGCTGATGTTCATCGGCGGCGGCAGTGCGGGCACGGCCGGTGGTGTGAAAGTGACCACGGTGTTCCTGCTGCTGCTGATCGTCTGGAGCGAAATCCGCGGCCGGGCCGACGTGGAGCTGCGCGGTCGGCGTATCGGCACCCCGGTGCAGCGCCAGGCGCTGTCGATCCTGGTGCTCAGCGGTGCGGCGGTGTCGCTGGGGCTGCTGGCCATCATCCCGCTGGCGGACGGCGTGCCGCTGGAAAAGCTGCTGTTTGAGGTGGTGTCGGCCTTTGCCACGGTGGGCTTGTCCACCGGCATCACGGCCGATCTGGCGCCCGGCGCCCAGGGCGTGATCATTGTGCTGATGTACGCCGGCCGCGTCGGTGTGGTCACATTGGCGCTGGCGCTGGCGATCAACCAGGTGCCCAGGGCCTACCGTTACCCCGAGGAGAAACCCATTGTTGGCTAAATCGAATACACCCAAAGGCGACAGCGTGGTCGTCATCGGACTGGGACGTTTTGGCGCCGCTGTGGCGCGCTCGCTGGTGGCCGCCGGACATGAGGTCCTGGCCATGGATGCCCGCGAGGAGGTGGTGCAGGACCTGGCGCACGAACTGCCCCATGTGGTCAAGGCCGACTCGACCGATCTGGTGGCCTTGCAGCAGCTGTCGGTGACCGACTTCTCGCACGCGGTGGTGAGCATCGGCGCCAATCTGGAAGCCAGTGTGCTGACGGTGCTGAACCTGGCGCAGATGGGCCTGAAGGACATCTGGGCCAAGGCCAACAGCCCGCAGCACGGGCGCATCGCCGAGCGGGTGGGCGCGCACCACGTGATCTACCCCGAAGCCGACATGGGCGAGCGGGTGGCGCACCTGGTGACCGGCAAGATGATGGACTTCATCGAATTTGACGACGGCTTCGCCATCGCCAAGACCCGCGCGCCGATGGAGACCCACAACAAGACCCTGGCGGTGTCGAACGTGCGCAAGAAGCACGGCATCACCGTGGTGGGCATCAAGCGCCGCCACCAGGACTTCATCTACGCCAAACCCGACACCGAGATCAAGCCCGGCGACCACCTGATCGTGGCCGGGCCGACGCCGCTGATCGAGAAGTTCGCGGCGATGTACTGAGTGCCGCGTCAGCCGGCGTGGGGACAACGGCGGTTGGAGAAAAGAACCTGCCCTGCATCCCTGACACCGCGGCAGGGGGTGCCACGCGCAGTCCGGTAAGTCCTGACTTCATAGCACACCATGACCATTTCACGCTGGGTACCGGCCAAAAAGACCATAAAACGTGCCGTGGCGCCGCTCAGCGGGCTTTCTGGCTTTCGTAGCGGGTCTGGGTCTGCTCGGTGCGGGTGACGGAGACGCGGTTGTAGCGCACACGCTCGCCGCTGACCGGGTCGACATAGGCTTCGACCACGCTGCCGTCCTGGGCGATGGCGTAGAACTCGTAGCAGTTGCCGCGCGAAATCTTGAACTTCACCAGCGTGAAGGCTTCGGTGCCGAACAGCGCGCGGGCCTTGGCCTCGCTCATCCAGGCCGAGCGCGGCGACTGGGTGCAGACCACCTTTTCGTCGGGTGAACTGGCGGCGGCGCTGCCGACGAAGCCGGCGGCGCCCAGGGTGACCAGCGCGGCGCACGCGGCCGGGCCGGACCGCACGAGGGCGGCCCAAAAGGCGGTACGGAGGATTTTCACGGGGTTCCTTGGGGGGGTGGGCGGGAGCCCGGGTTTCAGGGGGACGGGTCCGGCACCGCCGGCAGGCGCAGGCTGGCCCGCAGGCCGCCTGCGGGGTTGGCGTCCAGTGCCAGGGTGCCGCCATAAAGCTGCGCCAGCTCCACCACGATGGCCAGGCCCAGGCCGCTGCCGGGGGTGGATTCGTCCAGCCGCACACCGCGCTGCAGCACGGCTTCGCGCTGCGCGGGTGCGATGCCGGGGCCGTCGTCGTCGATGTCGATCAGCAGATGCCGGTCGCGCCGGCGGGCCTGAACGGTGACGGAAAACCGGGCGTTGCGGCAGGCGTTGTCCAGCAGGTTGCCCAGCATTTCCTGCAGGTCCTGCTCTTCGCCGGCAAAGGCCAGGTCGGGCGCCAGGTCCTTTGCCTCGACGACGAGCCCCCGTCCGGCATGGACCCGCCCCATCACCCGCAGCAATCCGGCCGCGACGGGCGCCACCCGCGTGCGCTGTCCGGGCTGGCCGAGCGCCGCCGCGGCGCGGGCACGGGCCAGGTGCCAGTGAACCTGCCGGTTGGCGACTTGCACCTGCTCGGTCACGGCCTGGGCCAGCGGGCCCGGGGGGGCCGCGGCTGCCGCATTGCCCAGCACCGCCAGCGGCGTCTTGAGGGCGTGGGCCAGATTGCCGGCCTGGGTGCGGGCACGGGCCAGCACGGCGTCGTGCCGTTCCAGCACGCCGTTGAAATCCTGCACCAGCGGCTGCAGTTCGGCGGGAAAACGTCCGTCCAGCCGGCTGCTGCGGCCGTCGCGAAGCGTCTCCAGGGCACGCTGCAAGGCCTTGAGGGGCGCCAGCCCGACGGCCACCTGCGCCAGCGCCGCCAGCGCCAGCAGCAGGCCCAGTCCGGCCAGCGAGGCCGCCAGCACGCCGCTGAAGCGTTTCGTCGCACCCTGCGTTTCGCCCAGGTCGGCGGCGACCATCAGGCGCCATCGGGTGTGCGGCTGCTCGGGCAGCACCAGAGCGCGCTCGACCACCCGCAACACCTGCCCTTGCGGGCCGGCGGCTTCGTGCCAGTGCAGCGCCCCGTCGGCCAGGGTGTCAGCGGGCAAGACCAGCTGGGTGTCCCACAGCGAACGTGCGCGCAGCACCCCAGGCAGGCGGCTGCCGTCGGCGCCCAGGCGGTCGATCTGCCAGTACAGGCCGGAATAGGGCTGGTCCCAGCGCGGGTCGCTCAGGCCGGCCGGGTCGATGCGCGGCTGCCCGGCGGTGTCCAGGTCGAGCCGGGCGCTGAGCTGGTCCACCTGGCGCACCAGCGCCGTGTCAAGCTGGCGCAGCACTTCGTCGCGGAACAGGCCGGCGAGCCAGACCTGCGCGCCGGCAAGCGCCAGCGCCAGCGTGACCACCGTGGCGGCCAGCAGGCGCAGGCGCAGCGAGCTGGGGGCGATCAGCCGCATGGCGGCGCCACCAGCCGGTAGCCCAGGCCGCGCACGGTCTCGATCAGTTCGCCGGGCAGCTTCTTGCGCAGACGGCCCACAAACACCTCGATGGTGTTGGAGTCGCGGTCGTGGTCCTGGGCGTAGATGTGTTCGGTCAGTTCGGTGCGCGAGACCACGGTGCCGGGGCGGTGCATCAGGTAGTCCAGCACCTTGTATTCGTGGCTGGTCAGCGTGACCGGCTGGCCATCGACCGTGACGCGGCCGGAGCGGGTGTCCAGCGTCACCGCGCCGCAGCGCAGCACCGGCGAGGCCTGGCCGCTGGCGCGCCGGATCAGCGCGCGCACCCGGGCCAGCAGCTCTTCCATGTGGAAGGGTTTGGTCAGGTAGTCGTCGGCGCCGGCGTCGATGCCGGCCACTTTTTCGTTCCACGCGTCGCGCGCGGTGAGGATCAGCACCGGCAGGGTGCGCCCGGCGTCTCGCCAGCGGCGCAGCACGCTCAGGCCGTCGAGCTGCGGCAGGCCGAGGTCCAGCACGACGGCGTCAAACGGCTCGGTATCGCCCAGGAAGTGGGCGTCGCGGCCGTTGTCGGCCTCATCGACCACATAGGCGGCTTCGACCAGGGCGGTGCGCAGCTGGGCACGCAGCGTGGCATCGTCTTCAACCAGCAGGATTCGCATCGGGGATCGGGCGGTGGTGTGGTGAATGGGGGCGACCGGGGTGCGGCATCAGCGGCGCTCCGCGCCATGGCGTTCCCGGTCACGCTCTTTGTCGCGCCGGGCGAGTGTCTCGCCGGTCGCGGCGTCAAGGTACAGCTTGGTCAGGCGCCCGCCGCTTTGCAGCAGGCGCACCTCGTAGATCCAGCGGCCGTGCTCGGATTCCAGTTCGACCTTGAGCACCTGTCCGGGATGCTCACGGGCCAGCCGCTCCAGCACGGTGCCCAGCGGCAGCACCTGCCCGGCCACCACGGCGGCGCGGGCGCGGTCGTGGTCGCTGTCGGCCCGGGCTGGCGCGCCGGCCAGGGCCAGGGCCAGCAGCAGGCCCGGGGCCAGGCGTGTGGTGCGGATCGGTTTGAGCATGGCCGGTCATTGTCCCCCGCGAATCTGAACCGGGGATGAACGGGCGCTTCAGCGTCGGTTCAAGCGGCTTTTTCCACACTGCGGGCATCGACCTTCCCTGGAGCCTGACCGATGACCCTGTTTCCACCCTTGCGCCGCCGGACAAGCCGGCATTTGACCGCCGCCGTGCTGGCCGCCTTGCTGCCGCTGGCCAGCCGTGCGGCCGACACCACGCCGGCCCAGCTGGTGTCCTACTGGAGCGTACAGGCCGGCGCGCCGGCCAACGCCGCACGCGGCCAGGTTTTCTTTACCAGCCGCCAGGGCGGCGAATGGTCGTGCGCGTCCTGCCATGGCGCACCGCCCACCGGCGCCGGCAAACATGCCAGCACCGGCAAGGCCATCGAGGTGCTGGCCCCGGCCTTCAACCCGAAGGCCCTGACCGACACCGCCCGGGTGGACAAATGGCTGCGCCGCAACTGCAAGGACGTCTTGAGCCGCGAGTGCAGCGCCGCCGAGAAAGCCGATGTGCTGGCGTATCTGGCCAACCTGAAGTGAGCCGGGCAGGCCCTGTCCACCCCCAAACCGGAGAATCCCATGCGTTTTCACCGCTCCCGCCGCCACCTGCTGCCGCTGACGGCGGCCCTGATGATCCTCGCGCCCGGCGCCCAGGCCGACAGCGGACGGCTGCTGCCGCGCGACATGCCGCCGGCCTACCGCCAGGAATGCGCGTCCTGCCACACCGCCTACCCGCCCGGGATGCTGCCGGCCGCCAGCTGGCAGCGCATCATGACCGGACTGGACAAACACTACGGCACCGACGCCGCGCTGGATGCGGCCACCGTGAAGCAGTTGTCGACCTGGTTGCAGTCCAACGCCGGTACCTATAAGCGCGTCAGCGAGGCGCCGCCGCAGGACCGCATCACCCGCTCGGCCTGGTTCGAGCGCAAGCACCGCCGCATTGAACCGGCGGTGTGGACCCATGCCAGCGTGAAAAGCGCCGCCAACTGCGCGGCCTGCCACAGCCGCGCCGACCAGGGCGACTATGAAGACGACAGCCTGCGATACCCCACCGGGCTGGACGCGCGCCTGCGCGGCGCCTGGAACCATTGATTGACTCACGGAGAACTCCCATGACCTCGAACCCCGCTTTTTCGGCCGCTACGGCCGCGCCCGCCCGCCCCTCCGGAGCCGGACGCCGCATCGTCGACGCGCCCACCCGCCTGTTCCACTGGCTGTTTGCCCTGAGCTTTCTGGGCGCCTACCTCACTGCCGACGGCGAACGCTGGCGCATGCTGCACGTCACCCTGGGTTACACCCTGGCCGGCCTGCTGGTGTTTCGTGTGCTGTACGGCCTGTTCGGACCGCGCCAGGCCGGGCTGGGTCTGCTGTGGCGCAAACTGACCGGCGCGCCCGCGTGGCTGAAGTCGCTGCCCGCCGCGCTGGCAGGCGGGCCGGCGGTGAACTGGCGCCAGGGCCAGAACCTGCTGATGGCGCTGGCGGTCGCCGCCTTGCTGGCGCTGGTGCTGCCGCTGACGGTCAGCGGCATCGCCACCTTTCACGAATGGGGTGGCGCGTTCGGCGGTGACTGGCTGGAGGAGATCCACGAGTTCTTCGGCGAGGCGCTGCTGGCCGTGGTGCTGGCCCATCTGGCCCTGATCGCCGCCCTGAGTGTGCTGCGGCGCAAAAACCAGGCCCTGCCGATGATCACCGGCCGGGTGGACGGCCCCGGCCCCGATCTGGTGCAACACAACCGGGTCTGGCTGGCCGCGCTGCTGCTGGTGGCCGTGCTGGCTTACTGGAGCTGGGAATGGCAGCAGTCACCGAGCGGCTTGCTGCCGTCCGCCGTGTCGGCGGTCGACCGGGGCGGCAAACACGGCAAGCACCATGACGACGACTGAACGCTGTCTGACCTGGCATGCCGGACCGGTCCATCTCCTTCCCTTTTTTTACTGAGGCATTTCCATGAAAACGTATCTGTGTGTGGTGTGTGGCTTTTTTTACGACGAAGCGTCGGGCCGGCCCGAGGACGGCATTGCGCCGGGAACCCCCTGGGCCGACGTGCCCGCCGACTGGCGATGCCCCGAGTGCGGGGTCGGCAAGGCCGATTTTGTGATGGCCGAAATCTGAACCGCGGCCCGTGCGTCCGCCTGTTCGATCCCAAACCCATAGCGGAAAGTGACCTGTTTACGCTGGGTACGGGCACTTTTTGCCAATAAACCGCGCGTCAACGGCCTTCGCCGGCCCGGCGCCCGATCAGACCGGCCCGCCAGGGCCGCCGGCCTTGGTCACCGACCGGCCCAGCAGCGCCACCACCAGAGTGACCACCGTGATCGGCACCACAAAACCCATCATCACGGCCGAGAACGGGCCCAGCGCGTCATGCTGCTGCGCCGCCAGGATCAGGTAGGCGACATAGGCCGCGTAGTACAGCAGGAACACCGCGCCTTCCCAGCGGGCAATCTCGCGCCCGGTGAGGAACACCGGCAGACAGGCCAGCGCCACGGCAATCATGACCCAGATGTCGAAGTTCAGCAGCGCCGGCGACATGACCAACCCGCCCGAGCCCGCGAACAGCCCGGAAAGTCCGAGGCAGCCGAGGATGTTGAAGGTGTTGCTGCCCACCACGTTGCCCACGGCAATGTCGCGTTCACCCTTGATGGCGGCGGTGATCGACGTGGCCACCTCCGGCATGGAGGTGCCGGCCGCGACGATGGTCAGGCCGATGACCAGATCGCTCACACCCAATGCCTTGGCGAACACCACCGCGGCGTCGACCAGCCATTGCGAGCCCAGTACGAGCAGCCCCAGGCCGACGGCGATCAGCGCCAGCTGCACCGGCAGGCGCGAATCCCAGGCGCCGGGCTCGGCCGTTGGGGCTTCGGCGGCAAATTCATCCTGAGCGGCCTGGGTCTCGGCGCGCGACTGGCGCACCAGGAACACGGTGTAGGCGAGCAGCAGCCCGAGCAGCAGTGCGCTTTCCAGCGCGCCCAGCCCGCCATCCAGCGTCAGGGCCAGCAGCAGCAGCGACGCGCCGACCATGATCGGCACCTCCTGGCGGATCAGCTGCACGTTGACCACCAGCGGCGTGATCACCGCCGACAGCCCCAGGATGAACAGCACATTGAAGACGTTGCTGCCCACCACGTTGCCGATGGCGATGTCGGTGCGCCCGTCCATCACCGCGCCGACCGACACCGCCACCTCCGGCGCGCTGGTGCCGAAGGCCACGATGGTCAGGCCCACCACCAGCGGGGAAATGCCGAACGACAAGGCCAGCTTGGACGCACCGCGCACCAGCAGCTCGGCACCCGCCACCAGGGCCACCAGGCCCGCGAGAAACATGCCCAAGGTCATCATGGTTTAACACCCCCGATCAATTCCATGGCCGCGATGGTGCCACAGCCCGCATTTCGGGGGATTGCGGCGGTCATTGCGTCACCGCGTTGCGCCGGACGGCCGACCGGCCGGCCGCCCGGGTGCCCCTCAGAGCATGCGCCGCAGCATGCCGATGACCTGGTCGAAACGCAGGCCGTAGGGGGGATAGAACAGGTGCCCCACGCCCAGCCGGGACTGGGTGAAGACACTCTTCTCGTGGGTGAAGCGCAGAAAACCGGTGTGGCCGTGGTAGGCACCCCAGCCGCTGTCGCCCACACCGCCGAAGGGCAGGTTCTCGTGCGCGATGTGCAGCAGCGTGTCGTTGACCGTCACGCCCCCGCTGACGGTCTGGCTCAGAATGCGGCCCAACACTTTTTCGTCGTCGCCAAACCAGTACAGGGCCAGCGGGCGCGGGCGGGAATTGATGGTTTCGATCACCTCGCTGACCGTGTCGTACAGCACCACCGGCAGGATGGGCCCGAAGATCTCCTCTTCCATGATCCGCATGCCAGGCTCGGCGCCATAAACAAGCACCGGCGGCATCTGCCGCTGGCTGCCCGCGAGTGACGAATCGGTGCCCGGACGCGGGTCGATGGTGCGCAAGGTGGCACCTTTGGCCCGGGCGTCGGCCAGCAACTCCTGCTGGCGGGCAAAGTGGCGGTCGTTCTGGATGCTGGCGTAGTCGGGGTTGCCGACGATTCGCGGGAACAGGCGCGCCACCGCAGCGGCAAAAGCCGGCTCGAACGCCATTTCGCGCCCGCGCGGCAGCAGCAGGTAGTCGGGCGCGATGCAGGTCTGGCCGGCGTTGAGCAGTTTGCCGTGGGCAATCTTGACGGCGGCATCGTCCAGATTGCAGCTGCGGTCGATGATGCAGGGGGACTTTCCGCCCAGCTCCAGTGTGGTGGGCGTGAGGTTGCCTGCCGCTTCGGCGGCCACCTTGCGCCCGATGGCGGTGGACCCGGTGAAGAACAGGTGGTCGAACGGCAGCCCGGCAAACTGTGCGGCCACCGCCGCGTCACCTTCAATGACGGCGAACTCGTCCGCGGCAAAGTGATGGTGAATGCGGTCGGCCAGCAGCGCGGAGGTACGCGGCGTCATCTCGCTGGGTTTGAGCAGCACGCGGTTTCCGGCGGCCAGCGCCGTGGCCGCCGGCGCAAGCGCCATCTGGATGGGGTAGTTCCACGGGGAAATGATGCCCACCACCCCCAGCGGCTGGCGGTGGATATGGGCCGTGGCGGGCGCCAGGTAGACCGGCGTGGCGACCTTGACCGGTTTCATCCACCGGGCCAGGTGCTTGCTCAGATGGCTGAGCAGGCTGCGGATGATGAATACATCGGCGACCTCGGTCATGGCGGGCGAGCGCACACCGAAGTCGGCTTGCACCGCCGCCGCCAGCGCGGCGCCGTCTTCGTCCAGGATGCGTTTGATGCGGTGCAGGCGGTCACGCCGCACCGCCAGCGGCACGTCCACCTGGGCGCGACTGGCCTGGTATTGGGCGTCGAACAGGGCGTGCATGGGCAGGGAACGGGAGGTTTTGGTCATCATTTCATGATAGGCCGCCATCCCCCGGCGCGCGTAGAGCACACTCCCCAAAAAAAAGCCCGCCGGACGGCGGGCTTTGAAGAGAAAAACCGGCAATGAATGGCGCTGTCGTCAGAAGCTGTGGCGAACGCCGAACTCCAGACCACTGCTGTTGCCGCCGGGTGTGGTCGGGCGCAAGCCGCCACCCACGGAGAAACGGGTGCCAACGCCCTTGTTGTCCACATTCGAATAGGCGGTGTACAGCGCGGTGCGCTTGGACAGGCTGTGCACATATCCCACAGCCAGTTGCGTCGCATCGTTGGCCACACCTTTGGCCTTGAGCGTCGTGAAGGCGGCACGCACCTCGCCTTTGCCGATCTGGTACTGCACACCGATCATGTTGGCCTTGGTGCTGGTCACACCCACCTTGTTCTGTCCCCACAGGTAGGACAGACGAGCCGGGCCCATACGATAGGTCGCACCAATATTGCTCTGGGTGTAGTCGCCGGTGGCGTATTCCGTCTTGCCCGTCGCGGCGGAAACGGTGAAATCCTTGGCCCGGTAGGCCAGGCGCGCGCCCACGTAGCGACCGTTGTCGGTACCGGCGGCTGCAGCAGCGCCGGCATTGGCCCACATGACGTGAGCACTGAAGCCACCAAGGTTCGGCGTCAGGTAGGCAATGCTGTTGGACGCGCGAACATGGGTCCGCGGGGTCGTGCCACCGGCAGCGACCGGGTAGAACAGCTGGCCGGCATTGCCCACACCGTTGGTTCCGAAGGGATGGACGGCGGTCGTGAGGTTGTTGAAGGTCGGGGTGTAGTCGCGCCCCATGCGCACTTCACCGAAATTGCCCTGAAGCCCCAGCGTGGAACGGCGGGCAAACAGGCCATTGGCGCTGGACGCGATGTTGTCGACACTGGTGGTGCCGCTCGCGCCGGTGTCCATGCTGACAGCGCCTTCGATCCAGAACTGGGCCTTGAGACCGCCACCGAGATCTTCCGTACCGCGCAGTCCGAAACGGGTGGAGGTGTTGCCGTCCGTAATCACGGAGTTGACGCCGGCCACGCCGGACGCCCGCGCACTGAGAATGCCCAGATCGGCGACGCCGAACAGCGTTACGGAGGACTGGGCATTCGCGCCTGCGGCAACGATGGCGAGCCCGACGGCCATCGAGAGTTTGGTCTTGGTCATGTGTTGTCTCTTTGAAATTTCATGGACGCGGAAGCTCCGCAACAAAAAAGACCAACGCCCCGTGTGCCGGCAAAGAACCGCCCTTGTCGGGCGAACCAGACCCTGGATGACTTCCACCGGTTCATTGATCTTCGTCAATGTTAACCCGAGGTAAAGTTGTAACGAATACGTAGAAACCCATCGACGTCGGCGACGGAATCGTCACCGCGACCACCCACCCGGCAAGGATCAGCGCCTCGGCGCATCAAAAAAATCGGCCCGGCCGCGCCGTGTGGCAACGACCGGGCCGCCCTCGCGACCGATCAGGCCGTGGCCTGCGCCTCACCGAACACGAACACACCGGGGTTGCGCACCGGGTCCACATCCACCGGGATCAACGACTTGGGCGCATAGCGGCCTTCCAGCAGCAGCTTGGACAACGGGTTTTCGATGCGCTGCTGGATGGCGCGCTTGAGCGGCCGCGCACCGAACACCGGGTCGAACCCCACCTTGGCCAGCTCGGCCAGCGCCGCCGGCGCCACCTGCAGGTGCAGTTCCAGTTTCTCCAGGCGTGCCTGCAAGGCCTTGAGTTGTATGCCCGCAATCGACTCGATGTGTTTCGCATCCAGCGCGTGGAACACCACGGTTTCGTCGATACGGTTCAGGAACTCCGGGCGGAAGTGGTTCTTGAGCTCGCCCCAGACCGCGTCTTTCACGTCGTCATAGGGCTGCCCGACCATCGCCTGGATCAGCGGCGAGCCGATGTTGCTGGTCATCACGATCACGGTGTTCTTGAAGTCCACGGTGCGGCCCTGACCGTCGGTCAGGCGGCCGTCGTCCAGCACCTGCAAGAGCACGTTGAACACGTCCGGGTGGGCCTTCTCCACCTCGTCCAGCAGCAGCACGCTGTAGGGTTTGCGGCGCACGGCTTCGGTCAGGTAGCCGCCCTCCTCATAGCCCACATACCCGGGCGGCGCGCCGATCAGGCGGGCCACCGAGTGCTTCTCCATGAACTCGCTCATGTCGATGCGCACCAGGTGTTCCTCGCTGTCGAACAGGAAGCCCGCCAGCGCCTTGCACAGCTCGGTCTTGCCGACGCCGGTGGGGCCGAGGAACAGGAAGGAGCCCGTCGGACGGTTCGGATCGGACAGGCCCGAGCGCGAGCGGCGGATGGCGTTGGCCACCGCGGCGATGGCTTCGTCCTGGCCGACCACCCGTTCGTGCAGGCGGCTTTCCATCTGCAGCAGTTTCTCGCGCTCGCCCTGCATCATCTTGGACACCGGGATGCCGGTGGCGCGGCTGACCACCTCGGCAATTTCTTCGGCACCCACCTGGGTGCGCAACAGTTTGGGACCAGCGCCCTCGCCGCCCTTGGCCGATTCCTTGGCCTGCGCTTCTTTCAGCCGCTTGTCCAGCTCGGGCAGTTTGCCGTACTGCAGCTCGGCCACCTTGTTGAAGTCGCCCTTGCGGGTGAGCTCGTCGATCTGGAGCTTGAGTTTTTCGATGTCCTCGCGCACCTGGGCGCTGCCCTGGGCGGTGGCTTTTTCGGTTTTCCAGATTTCGTCCAGATCGGCGATTTCTTTCTGCAGGCGGGTGATTTCCTCGTTGATCAGCTCGAAGCGCTTTTGCGAGGCGTCGTCCTTTTCCTTCTTCACGGCTTCGCGTTCGATCTGCAGCTGGATCAGGCGGCGATCCAGCTTGTCCATGACCTCGGGCTTGGAATCGAGCTCGATCTTGATCTTGCTGGCCGCCTCGTCGATCAGGTCGATGGCCTTGTCGGGCAGGAAGCGGTCGGTGATATAGCGGTGGCTGAGCTCGGCGGCGGCCACGATGGCCGGGTCGGTGATGTCCACGCCGTGGTGCACCTCGTAGCGCTCCTTGAGGCCGCGCAGGATGGCGATGGTGGCCTCCACCGTGGGCTCGCCGACCAGGATTTTCTGGAAGCGGCGCTCCAGCGCGGCATCTTTTTCGATGTACTTGCGGTATTCGTCCAGCGTGGTGGCGCCCACACAGTGCAGTTCGCCACGGGCGAGCGCGGGCTTGAGCATGTTGCCGGCATCCATCGCGCCCTCGGCCTTGCCGGCGCCCACCATGGTGTGCAGTTCATCGATGAACACGATGGTCTGGCCTTCTTCCTTGGCCAGCTCCTTGAGCACGTTCTTCAGGCGCTCCTCGAATTCACCGCGGAACTTGGCGCCGGCGAGCAAAGCGGCCATGTCCAGGCTCAGCACCCGCTTGCCCTTGAGCGACTCCGGCACCTCGCCGGCCACGATGCGCTGGGCCAGCCCCTCGACGATGGCCGTCTTGCCGACACCGGGCTCGCCGATCAGCACCGGGTTGTTCTTGCTGCGGCGCTGCAGCACCTGGATGGCGCGGCGGATTTCGTCGTCGCGGCCGATCACCGGGTCCAGCTTGCCCATGCGGGCGCGCTCGGTCAGGTCCAGACAGTACTTCTTCAGCGCCTCGCGCTGGCCTTCCGCGTCGACGCTGTCCACGCCCTGGCCACCGCGAACGGCTTCGATGGCGGCCTCCAGGCTCTTGCGGGTCAAGCCGTTTTCCTTGGCCAGGCGCCCCGCTTCGCCTTTGGCGTCCGCCACCGCCAGCAGGAACAGTTCGCTGGCGATGAACTGGTCACCGCGTTTGATGGCCTCTTTTTCCGTGGCCTGCAGCAGCGTGATCAGGTCGCGACCGGGCTGGACCTGCTCCTGCCCCTGCACCTGCGGCAGGCGCTTGACCGCCTCGTCCGCGGCTTTTTGCAGGCCGGGAACATTGACGCCCGCCCGCTGCAGCAAGGGCGTGGGCCCGTCGGACTGGCGCAGCATGGCGGCCAGCAGGTGAACCGGTTCGATGTAGGCATGGTCGGCGCCGAGCGCCAGGGACTGTGCTTCGCCCAGGGCTTCCTGGAACTTGGTGGTGAGTTTGTCGAGTCGCATGAAAGGCACTCCGAAAAGCTTGAACTGCAGGCCATGTGGCGCTACAGGACGCCTTTTCAAGTGCCTGCGCAGACACCGCCGCGATTGGCTTGATCCTCATCAAGCGTCCCGCAGGGCCCTGGCAGGGAATCAAGCGACGCGCATCACCCGCTGCATCTGCAGCATCCGGTCAGGCGTTTCGCGACGAAACGCCCCATTTGGCCAGCGCCGCATCGTCGCTGACTCGCGCATCGACCCAGCGCGCCCCATCGGGTGTCTGCTCTTTTTTCCAGAACGGCGCCTGGGTTTTGAGGTAGTCCATCAGGAACTCGCAGGCCTGGAAGCTTTGACCCCGGTGCGCGGATGTCACGGCCACGAGCACGATCTGGTCCAGGGGCTGCAGCAGGCCCACACGGTGAACGACACGGGCGCCGAAGATATCGAAACGGCGGCCGGCCTCGTCGATCATGGCCTCGATGGCTTTTTCGGTCATGCCGGGGTAATGCTCCAGCTCCATGGTCAGGACCGGCGGACTGTCGGGTTTCGCCGCCGGACCGCCGGAAGGCGAGCCAGCCCCCTCGGGGGGCAGCGACCCAGGTGCCGCAGGGAGCGTGGGAGCACTGTTGCGGTCGCGCACGGTGCCAACAAAGGCGCAGACCGCGCCGACGCCTTTGTCGTCGGCACGCAACCGGGCCACTTCGGTGGAGAGGTCGAAGTCCTCGGTCTGTATGCTGACGCGGGCGATCATCGTCAACCTCCGGTCACCGGCGGGAAGAAGGCGACCTCTGCTCCTGCCGGGAGCGTTGCTGTCTCGTCGACCATGGTCTGGTTGAGCGACACCCGGACGGCCCGCCCGCGGGCCAGGGCCTGGGCATAGGCGCCACCGCGGGCGATCAGCTCGTCGCGCAGTGCCGCCAGTGTGGGGGCGGTCGTATCGACCGATTCGCGACCGGAGCCGATGGTCTCGCGGATGGAGGCGAAGTAGCGCAATTCGACGTTCATGCCAGCAAGTCCGAGAAAGAAAAGTAACTGACCAGATCGCCCCGCCGAATGGCGGTTCCCGCGGGGTTGTCCACCAGCCCGTCACCCCAGACGGCGGAGGTCAGCACCCCTGAGCTCTGGTTGGGAAACAGGTCGAGACCGCCGCTCGTGTTGCGCCGTACGCGCAGGAACTCGCGCCGCCGGTCCGGCCGGGGCAGGTCGAAGTCCGCGCGCAGCTGCAGTGCCCGGGCGGCGTCGAGGGCGAGCGGGTCCGCCACACCGGAAAGGCGCAGCAGAAATGGTCGCACCAGCAGCAGGAAAGTCACGAAGCTGGAAACCGGATTTCCGGGCAGCCCCATGAAATGGCAGCTGTCATCAGCCGCGTCCGAGCGGCGCACCGCGCCGAATGCCAGGGGCTTGCCCGGTTTCATGGCGATCTGCCACAGGTTGAGGCGGCCAAGCTGCAACACGGCGGGCTTGATATGGTCTTCTTCGCCGACAGAGACGCCGCCACTGGTGACAATCAGGTCATGCCCCTGCGCCGCCTGGCGCAAGGCGTCGACCGTGGCTTCGCGTCGGTCCGGAACGATGCCCAGATCGCTGACGGCGCAACCCAGCTGCTCCAGCAGCGCGCGCAGCATGAACCGGTTGCTGTTGTAGATGGCACCTGCGGGCATCTGCTCAGGCGCCCGCTCGCCCGGCATGACGAGTTCGTCGCCGGTGGAAAACAGGGCCACGCGGGGCCGGGCGACGACCGGCAAATCCGCCCGGCCGAGACTGGCGGCCAGACCCGCTTCCGCCGGGCCGATGCGCTGCCCGCGGCGCAGGACTACCGCGCCCCGGGTGACATCTTCCCCGGCACGCCGAATCCACTGTCCGGCCTGGGGCACGGACAGCAGCCGCACCCCATGGACATCGCCGCCCACCGGTTCCGTGTCCTCCTGCATGACCACGGTATCGGCACCGGGCGGAATCGGTGCGCCAGTGAAAATGCGTGCCGCGGTACCCGGCTCCAGGGCATGGGGCGCCGTTCCGGCCGGCACCCGCTGAGATACCCGCAGCACCATCCGGGCCTCACGCACGTCGGCGGCACACAGGGCATAACCATCCATGGAGCTGTTGTCCTGGGGGGGCACCTGCAGCGGACTGACCAGGTCCTGCGCCAGAAAACGGCCCTTGGCGTTCACCGTGGCCACGGTTTCGGTCGTCGCCAGTGGCAACAGGCCCTCCAGCACGGCGCGTCGCGCCTCGTCCAGGGGCATCAACGGTGCGCGGGGCGGCGGGGGTGCTGTCATGGCAGATAACGCTCGGGCAGGTAGTCGAAACGGTCCTGATTGTCGATGAGCCAGGCGGTCAGCCCCTCCGGGTCGTTGAGGTTCAGGACCGGGCGGTCCGTCGGCCAGGGCAGCGCAGCGGCATCGTCGGTGGCCACGGCCAGGACAAACGGATCTTCGTCGTACTGCGCCGGTTGTCCGGTGCTCGGACGAATGACCTCGATTTTCGGCAGATCGCCGTCCTTGAAGCCTTCGACGATCACCCAGTCCACGCCCTCGTAGAGTTCGGCGATCAGGTGGTGAACGGACAAGCTGGCTGTCCGCTCGAATTCGCGCAGCAAGGCCAGACGCTGGTCCGACGCAATCACCACCTCGAACGCACCGGCCTGACGATGGCGCCAGGTGTCTTTGCCAGGCGTGTCAATCTCGAATTCATGGTGGGCGTGTTTGACGACCGAAACCCGAAGGCCCCGCTGGCGCAGGCGGGCGATGACCGCCTCGGCCACCGTGGTTTTGCCGGCTCCAGAGCGGCCGGCCAGTCCGACCACCCGCATCAGAAGACTCCGGAATATTCAAACTTCATAGCAAACAACGACCTTTTTGCGATGGGTATGGGGCAATTTCAACCACAAACCCGCGCAATCAGGGCTTTGACCGCCTGCGCATCGGCCGGCATCACCGACACCCGCTTGGGCAGCGCCTCGATACCGGCAAACTGGGCCGGCCGGTCGGGCTCGCGGCCCAGCGCCTCGACGATGGTCGCGGCGAACTTGATCGGCAGCGCGGTCTCCAGCACGATCATCGGCACCGCGGCATCCAGATGCGCGCGCGCCACCTTCACGCCGTCGGCGGTGTGGGTGTCGATCATCACGCCAAAGCGCTCCCAGGTGTCACGGATGGTGGCCAGCCGGTCGGCATGGGTGCTCTTGCCGCTGACAAATCCGTAGCGCGCGGCGGCGTCGGCAAACGCCGGGTACGCGCTCAGGTCGAAACGGCCGGCCTGGTTGAGGGCGTCGCCAAACAGCGCCTTGGTCCGCGCGCCGTCGCGCCCGAGCAGGTCGAACACAAAACGCTCGAAGTTGCTGGCCTTGGAAATGTCCATCGACGGGCTGGAGGTTTCGTGCGTGTCGGCGCTGCCCCGCACGCGGTAGACACCGGTGCGGAAGAACTCGTCGAGCACGTCGTTCTCATTCGTCGCCACCACCAGCTGTCTGATCGGCAGTCCCATCATGCGGGCCACGTGGCCGGCGCAGACGTTGCCGAAATTGCCGGACGGCACGGTGAAGGAGACCTGCTGCGTGTTGTCGGACGTGGCCTGAAAGTAGCCGGCGAAGTAGTACACCACCTGCGCCAGCAGGCGGGCCCAGTTGATGGAGTTGACGGTGCCGATCCTGTAGCGGCGCTTGAATTCGAGGTCGTTGGACACCGCCTTGACGATGTCCTGGCAGTCGTCGAACACGCCCTCGATCGCGATGTTGTGGATGTTCTCGTCCATCAG
Source organism: Curvibacter sp. T50 (assembly GCF_057219955.1). Lineage (NCBI taxonomy): Bacteria > Pseudomonadati > Pseudomonadota > Betaproteobacteria > Burkholderiales > Comamonadaceae > Curvibacter > Curvibacter sp. T50. The sequence continues at coordinate 313,019 of NZ_JBXVVU010000001.1, read as the reverse complement.
GCTGAACATCTGTGCCTGCTGGAACGGGCTCATGCGCCCGTGCGGGCTGGTCATGAAGACCCGCACGCCCTTTTTGCCGCGCATGGCGTATTCGGCCGCGCTGCCGGTGTCGCCGCTGGTGGCCCCCAGGATGTTGAGCTGCTCGCCGCGGCGGCCCAGTTCGTATTCGAACAGGTTGCCCAGCAGCTGCATCGCCATGTCCTTGAAGGCCAGCGTGGGGCCATTGGACAGGGCTTCGAGCGTCAGGCCCGGCTCCAGCGGCTTGAGCGGGACGATCTGCGGCGTGCCGAACACGGCCTCGGTGTAGGTCTTGTCGCAGATCGCCTTGAGATCCGCCGCCGGGATGTCGTCGATGTACAGCGACAGGATTTCAAATGCCAGCGCCGCATAGCCCCGCGTCTGCCAGACGGTCCGCCAGGCGGCCAGCGCGCCGTCGACCTGCGGATAGGCCTCGGGCAAGTACAGGCCACCGTCGGGCGCCAGGCCTTCAAGCAGGATTTCGCAGAAATGTTTGCGGCCCGGATCGCCGCGCGTGGACAGGTACAGCATCAGTTGAGCTCTTCCTTGCGGATGCGGACAATCGGCGCCAGCACGGTGGGCAAGGCCTGCAGCTCGGCAAGCACCGCGTTCAGGGTGCCCTCGCGGGTCTCATGGGTGAGCATGATCAGGTCGGTGGAGGTGGCGCCCTCGCCGCCGATTTCGGCCGCTTCGCGCTGAAGGACCGCGTCAATGCTGACGCCGGCCCGGGCCACGATACCGGTCACCTGGGCGAGCACGCCCGCCTGGTCAGCCACCCGCAGACGCAGGTAGTAGCTGGTGACCACCTCGGCCATGGGCAGCACGGGCAAGCCGCTCAGCGAATCGGCCTGAAACGCCAGGTGTGGCACGCGGTTTTGCGGGTCGGCGGTGTGCAGGCGGGTGACGTCCACCAAATCGGCGATGACGGCGCTGGCGGTCGGCTCGGAGCCTGCGCCCTTGCCGTAGTAGAGCGTGGTGCCTACCGCGTCGCCGTGGACCATGACCGCGTTCATGGCCCCTTCGACATTGGCGATGAGGCGTTTGGCCGGCACCAGCGTCGGGTGCACACGCAGTTCGACGCCCGCATCCCGCCGTTTGGCCACACCCAGCAGCTTGATGCGGTAGCCGAGTTGCTCGGCATAGCGGATGTCGGCAGCGGCGAGTCGGGTAATTCCTTCGACATACGCTTTGTCGAACTGCACCGGAATGCCGAAGGCAATGGCGCTCATGATCGTGGCTTTGTGGGCGGCGTCCACCCCTTCGATATCGAAGGTGGGGTCCGTCTCGGCGTAGCCCAGGCGCTGCGCTTCCTTAAGCACCACATCGAAATCCAGACCCTTGTCGCGCATTTCGGACAGGATGAAGTTGGTCGTGCCATTGATGATCCCGGCCACCCATTCAACGCGATTGGCGGTGAGCCCCTCGCGCAGCGCCTTGATGATGGGTATGCCGCCGGCCACGGCCGCTTCAAACGCGACCATGACACCTTTGGCCGACGCCGCCGCGAAGATTTCTGTGCCATGCACCGCCAGCAGCGCCTTGTTGGCGGTGACCACATGTTTGCCCGCCGCGATGGCTTCCAGCACCAGCGCCCTGGCAATGCCGTAGCCGCCGATCAGTTCGATCACGATGTCGATGTCGGGGTTGGCAATCACGGCGCGTGCGTCATTCACCACCGTCACATCCGGGCCGACGACGACCTGGGCACGTGCGACATCCAGGTCGGCGACCATGGTGATGGCAATGCCGCGGCCCGCTCGGCGGCGGATCTCTTCCTGGTTGCGGCGCAGCACGTTGAACGTGCCGCTGCCGACGGTGCCAATGCCCAGAAGACCTACTTGAATCGGTTTCATACCCGGTTTTCCTCGAAAAACGCCAATACCCAGCGTAAAAAGGTGGTTGTTTGCTATCAAAAACGATTCGGCATCAGGTGCCGTGACGCTTGCGGTACGCCTCCAGGAAGCGGGCCAGGCGGCCGATGGCTTCCCGCAGGTCATCCTCGTGCGGCAGGAACACGATGCGAAAGTGCTGGTTGTCCGGGTAGTTGAAGCCCGAGCCCTGCACCAGCATCACCCGCGTTGCCCGCAGCACTTCCATGAAGAACTGACGGTCGTCGTCAATCGGATAGATCTGCGGGTCCAGGCGCGGAAACATGTACAGCGCCGCCTGCGGTTTGACACAGCTGACCCCCGGAATCGCGGTGATCAGCTCGTAGGCCAGATCGCGCTGGCGGCGCAGCCGGCCGCCTTCCTTGACCAGGTCATTGATGCTCTGGTAGCCGCCCAGGGCGGTCTGGATCGCCCACTGCCCGGGCACGTTGGAGCCCAGCTTGAGGTTGGCCAGCATGTTCAGGCCTTCGATGAAGTCCCGCGCGATCTCCTTCGGGCCGGAGACCACCATCCACCCGGCGCGGTAGCCACAGGAACGGTAGGCCTTGGACAGCGAGTTGAAGGTCAGCGTCAGCACATCGGTCGACAAACTGGCCATGGCCGTATGCCGAACGCCGTCATACAGCACTTTGTCGTAGACCTCGTCGGCCAGCAGGACCAGGCCGAACTCGCGTGCCAGCGCAACAATGCCCCGCAGCAACTCGTCGCTGTAGAGCACGCCGGTCGGATTGTTGGGGTTGATCACCACGATCCCCTTGGTCCGGGGCGTGATCTTCGCGCGCATGTCGGCCAGATCCGGCTGCCAGCCGTTGCCTTCGTCGCAGCGGTAATGGACTGGCGCGCCGCCCGACAGGCTGGTTGCCGCGGTCCACAGTGGGTAGTCTGGCGACGGCACCAGCAGTTCATCGCCGTTGTCAAGCAGGGCATTGGCGGCCATCACGATCAATTCGCTGGCTCCGTTGCCCAGGTAGATATCTTCCAGCGTGACACCCTGAACCTGCTGCTGCTGGGTGTAATGCATGACCGCCTTGCGCGCGGCAAAAATGCCCTTGCTGTCGGAGTAACCGGCCGAATTGGGCAGGTTGCGGATCATGTCCTGCTGGATTTCTTCTGGCGCATCAAAGCCGAACGGCGCGAGGTTGCCGATATTGAGCTTGATGATCTTCTGGCCTTCATCCTCCATCTGCTTGGCCGCCTCGACGATCGGGCCGCGAACGTCATAGAGCACATTGGCAAGCTTGGCGGATTTGTGAACGGTTTTCAAAGTCCCTCCCGGGGGCGCTGTCACGGGTGAAAACCTATAATTTGACCACAGTTCCAACCTCTCCTCGCGGCCCCACGGGCCTCGCCGACGCCATGAAACTCCAACCGGACCGCTTTGACGCCCCGGCCATCAATGCCTATGGCCCGGGGTGGCTGGCAGTCAACGGGCAACGGTACGCGTCCAGCCTGATCGTGAATGCCAACGGCCGCATTGAACCCTGGCCCTGGCACCAGTTCGGGAGCCTGTGCGCCGAAAGTTTCACCGCCCTTTCTGCTCAGGACGCGGAAATTGTCCTGTTCGGCAGTGGGCTGCGCCTGCGGTTTCCGCAGCCCGTCTGGCTGCAAGCACTGGTCGCGCGCCGCATCGGTGTAGAAACCATGGATTCACCCGCGGCCTGTCGCACCTACAACATCCTGGCCAGCGAGGGCCGGAGGGTTGTCGCCGCGATCTTGCTTGAGACTGACGGAAACCCCTCGGAAAAGGGGTAAAATAGTCGGTTGCGGCGCTATCGACGGCCCTTCCTGTCACGGGGCCGGTTGCCGGTTCGCCACTCGGCCACACCCTAGAAGAGACTTGCATCCATGGCGATTGTTGTCAACAAGCCCATCCCCGAATTCGAAGCGAACGCGACCGGCGGTGTCAAGGTCTCCAATACCTCCCACCACGGACAGACCGTCATCCTCTATTTCTATCCCAAGGACAACACCCCGGGCTGTACGACCGAGGCCATGCAGTTCCGGGACAAATACAAGGATTTCGTCAAGGCGGGCGCCGTGGTTTTCGGTGTCTCGCGCGACAACATGAAATCCCACGATGATTTCAAAGCCAAGCTGGAACTGCCTTTCGAGTTGATTGCCGACACCGAAGAGAAAATGTGTCACATGTTCGGCGTGGTCAAGAACAAGATCATGTATGGCAAGAAGGTCAAAGGAATCGAACGGAGCACCTTCCTGATCGGCGCTGACGGCACCCTCAAGCAGGAATGGCGCGGATTGAAGGTGCCGGGGCACGTCGAAGAGGTTCTTAAGGCCGTCAAGGTCCTGAAGAAAGCAGCCTGAATTTGTTCGCCCCCCCGTGTTGCGGTTGCCGTCACACCGCTACGGCATAATGGTTTCATGCAACCGGTTGACCGCAAAGCTTCCCATCCAGCCAGCCGCCTCGCTCTCCAGGCGGCTTTTTTTTGGGCGGCATCAACCGTAACGACGGCCGCCCCCTCCTGATAGACCATGCCCCTGCCTCCTCCGCCCAGAAAACGGGCCGACACCGTAACACCTGCCGCATTTGCGAGCCAGGCGCCCGCTTCGGCAGACGTTCACGCAAGCGCCCGTTCACGGGCCGAACCCGAAGGATCGTCTGAGCGCCCCGCGACCTCCGTAGCGCCCACGAAAAAAATCAGGAACACTGGTCGCGGCAGTGCCACACGCCCCGCTGTTGCTGACCGATCTCCGCCTTTGCCCGTCGTTGTAGCGGAAAAGACTGTCGCACCTTCCGATCCAGCTGAGCTTTCAGCGGCAGGTCCGGCAGCACGGCCGCCCGAAGAGGCCCACGGGGCCGCGTCCGCCCGGCGGAGAACCCGTCCCGCGCCGCGAAAGGCCGGCACAGCCGCTGCAGGCGCCAAGACAAAGCTGTTTGTGCTGGACACCAATGTGTTGATGCACGATCCGATGTGCCTGTTCAATTTCGAAGAGCACGACATCTTCCTGCCCATGATCGTGCTGGAGGAACTCGACGGCCACAAAAAAGGGATGACGGAAGTCGCCCGCAATGCACGGCAGGCCAGCCGCATGCTGGACGGCCTTGCGGGCAGTCAAGGGGCGGATATTGCGGCCGGTTTGCCTCTGCGCGCAACCGGTCATCGCGAGGCCGGTGGCAAGCTGTTTTTCCAGACGCAGCCACTGAACTACGCCCTGCCAACCAGCCTTCCCCAAGGCAAAGCCGACAACCAGATTCTGGGTGTCGTCGAAGCCTTGCGCGAACACCATGACGGACGGGACGTTGTTCTGGTGTCAAAAGACATCAATATGCGAGTCAAAGCCCGTGCCTTGGGTCTGGCTGCTGAGGACTACCAGAACGACAAGGCGCTGGAAGACGGCGATTTGCTGTATTCGGGGGCACTGCCCTTGCCGCCGGACTTCTGGGCCCGCCATGGAAAACAGGTGGAAAGCTGGCAACAAGGGGTGCACACGTTCTACCGCATCAGCGGGCCGGTGGTACCCAACCTGCTGATCAACCAGTTTGTCTTCCTGGAAGCGCCCGGCGAGCCGACACTGTACGCACGGGTGACTGAAATCCGCGGAAAGACGGCGGTGCTGAAAACGCTCAAGGACTTCACCCACCTCAAACAAGCGGTATGGGGCGTGGCCGCCAGGAACCGGGAGCAGAATTTCGCCATGAATCTGCTGATGGACCCGGAGGTGGATTTCGTCACCCTGACCGGCACTGCGGGCACCGGCAAAACCTTGATGGCCCTTGCATCCGGCCTGACCCAGGTACTGGACGAACGCCGCTATACCGAAATCATCATGACCCGTGCCACCGTCAGCGTGGGCGAAGACATCGGCTTCCTGCCTGGAACCGAAGAAGAAAAGATGGGCCCCTGGATGGGGGCACTGGATGACAACCTGGAGTTTCTTGCGAAGGGCGACGGCGGCGGTGCCGGCGAGTGGGGGCGTGCAGCGACCAACGAGCTGATCCGAAGTCGCATCAAGATCAAAAGCATGAATTTCATGCGGGGTCGGACCTTTCTCAACAAGTTCGTGATCATCGACGAGGCCCAGAACCTCACTCCGAAACAGATCAAGACCCTGATCACCCGGGCGGGGCCGGGCACCAAAATCGTCTGCATGGGAAATCTAGCCCAGATCGACACACCGTACCTGACCGAGGGTTCCTCCGGCCTCACGTATGCCGTTGACCGGTTCAAGGGCTGGCCCCACAGCGGACACATCACGCTGGCGCGCGGCGAACGTTCACGTCTGGCCGATTTCGCCAGCGAGGTGCTGTAAAAAACGGCGGCGGCGAGCAGCGGCCGCGACAGTGCCCAGATACTCCCGCGCCGGGCAGGGGCGTGTCAGAGGGCACGCGACCTCTGCCCGAGCCCGTGCCGATGCGCCACTCAGAAGTCGTCGCCGGCGCCGCTGGCCAGACTTTCGAAACGGGTCAGCGGCTTGAGGAAAGCGAGTTTCACCGTCCCCGTTGGCCCATTGCGCTGTTTGCCAATGATGATCTCGGCCACACCGGGTTCGCGTGAATCCTTGTTGTAATAGTCGTCCCGGTAGATGAACATGATGATGTCGGCATCCTGCTCGATCGCTCCGGATTCGCGCAAGTCGCTCATCATCGGCCGCTTGTCGGTTCGGGTTTCGACACTTCGGTTGAGCTGTGACAGGGCGATCACCGGGCACTGCAATTCTTTGGCGAGCATTTTCAGGCCGCGTGAGATTTCGCCCAGTTCGGTTGCTCGGTTTTCGCCGTCCGACGACGAACCACTCATCAATTGCAGGTAGTCGACCACAATCAGGCCCAGCTTGCCGCATTGGCGCGCCAACCGGCGGGCATTGGCCCGCAATTCGCTGCTGCTCAGCCCGGGGGATTCGTCGATATGCAGCGACACGGTACGCAGCTTCTCGATTGCCTCGGTCAGGCGGGGCCATTCTTCGTCGCTGAGTTTTCCCGTTCGAAGATGCCCCTGATCAATGCGACCGATCGACCCGACAATTCGAACAGCCAGTTGCGCCGCACCCATTTCCATCGAGAACACGGCAACCGGCAGGCCTTCGTTCAAGGCAACATGTTCGGCAATGTTGATGGCGAAGGCGGTTTTCCCCATGGACGGACGAGCCGCCAGCACAATCATGTCACCCGCCTGGAATCCTGAGGTCATGCGATCCAGATCGTGAAAGCCCGTGGGTACTCCGGTAATGTCGTTCGGGTTGTCGGCCATCTCCTGCACTCGGTCGAGCAACTGCACCACCAGGGAGTCCATCGATTGGAACCCCTGTTTCATCCGGGAGCCTTCCTCGCCGATATTGAAGATTTTCTGCTCCGCCTCATCCAGGATGCGATCGACCGGCTTGCCCTGCGGATTGAACGCGGTTGTGGAGATTTCATCACTCGCAGTCACCAGCTTGCGCAGAATTGCCCGCTCCCGAACGATTTCCGCGTAACGGCGGATGTTGCTGGCGCTGGGAACATACTGAGCCAATGCGTTGAGATAAGGCAAGCCCCCCACTTCGTCTGCCTTACCCTGGTTGCGCAGATGTTCATGAACAGTGATCACGTCGGCCGGACGGGAACTGTTGATGAGGGCGCCAATGGCTGCGTACACCAGGCGATGCTCATAACGATAGAAATCGCTGTCAACCAGCAGGTCTCCGACACGATCCCATGCGCCGTTGTCCAGCAGCAGGCCCCCCAGGACACTCGACTCGGCTTCGTTGGAATGGGGTGGGACCCGGAGACGCGACACCTGTGCATCCATCTCCGCATCGTCGTACGGGCTCAGAGGCTCAAAAGGCGAAAGACTGGACATAGGCGCGGATCAGTTCAAAGCGGGCATGCTAGCGACTGTCGGTTCGTTCGTCACCGGACAAGTCTGTTGATAAGCTGTGCAGGAAGTGCGGACTGCCGGGTACAACTCGACGCAGCCCCCCGGAAACGAAAAAGCCGCCAGCGAGGCTGGCGGCTCTGGCGGGCGGCAAGGCCCAAAGTAAGGTCAGGAGGTTTCGCCGTAGACGGTTACGCTGACTTCAACCACCACATCGGTATGGAGCGCTACGTTGACCGAGCTCTCACCGACGTGTTTGATCGGTCCATTTGGCATGCGGACCTGGGATTTGACCACGCCGTACCCTTGTTTGTTGAGCTCTTCAGCGATGTCATGATTGGTGACAGAACCGAACAGGCGGCCATCCACGCCAGCCTTCTGGGTCACCTTGACATTCAGGCCCGCGAGCTTTTCGCCTTGCGCCTGAGCTTGCGCGAACTTGGCAGCGGCCGATTTCTCGAGCTCGACACGGCGAGCTTCAAACTCCGCCTTGTTGGCTTCGGTTGCGCGACGGGCAAGGCCGGTAGGGATCAGGAAGTTGCGGGCATAGCCGTCCTTGACCTTGACGATATCGCCGAGGTTACCGACGTTGACGACCTTTTCAAGAAGAATGATTTGCATGGTCGTACTCCTCAGACGCGGTGCTGGTCGCTGTAGGGCACAAGTGCCAGGAAGCGCGCCCGCTTGATCGCGGTGTTCAACTGACGCTGGAAAATGGCACGGGTGCCGGTGAGACGCGCGGGGATGATCTTGCCGTTCTCGGCAATGAAATCGCGCAGGGTGTCGACGTCTTTGTAGTCGATTTCCTCGACGCCGGTGACGGTGAAACGGCAGAAGCGCTTGCGCTTGAACAGCAGGGACTGGGTGTTGCGCTTAGGACGCTTGTCCTTGTTGAATTTTTTGAACGTGGCCATGGGGCCTCCTGAAACTAAACTGGTTGAAACTCTTGAATGTGCAAAACGGCCGACCGACCCGAGGGGCTGCTCGCCAGAAATCCGGTGAACCGCCACGCCTGCTGCAACGAAACTCGCGACAAACGTTCGGCCAACAATCCGAAGGCGACAGCCCGCAAAACCAGCCTTACGTGCCGGATTGCGCCGGCTTCCTCTTGGGAGGATTCATGCGAAAGGCGCAAGTCCACGGCGGGAACTCCGGCCGGTGTAAATCGCAGCGCATCCTGCGCAACGATATTGGCCGTAAGGTGGATCTGGTTCACGCTGAGCCGGCAGCCCACACGTCAGGCGGCAAAATCGGCTTGGTTGGCTTTGCGCGCCTCTTCGCGCTCGACGGTCTTCATCATCGAAGACGGGCCGGTGTCCGCTTTCTTTTTCTGCACTGTCAGGTGACGCAATACCGCGTCATTGAAACGGAACGCGTGCTCCAGTTCGGCCATGACAGCCAGGTCCGCCTCGATGTTGATGCAAAGGTAGTGCGCTTTCGCCAGCTTGTTGATCTGGTAGGCCAGTTGACGGCGGCCCCAGTCTTCCACTCGGTGCACAGCACCACCGCCAGCCGTGATCATGCCCTTGTAACGCTCGAGCATGGCGGGAACTTGTTCGCTCTGATCCGGATGGATCAACAGCACGATTTCATAGTGACGCATTCAGACTCCTTATGGATACCCTTTCGGGGAAAAGACAGCCGCCCCCAGCGTCAGACGGGGTGCGGCAAGGTAAGCCTTAGATTATAGCCCGTTCATCCAATCAGGCCCGTCGAACGAACCGTCCTTCGACAAGACTGATCGCCAGGATCACGGCCATCCCGGCCGGAACACCAAAAACCCCCGCTGAAACCGGATGAATGCCAAACCAGAGCCCGGATGAAATTTCAACGCCTAGCACGTTCCCGAGCAGGCCAAAATTGCTGACCATGTAGTACATGGTCACGGCCAATCCCACAGCCATTCCCGCCACCGCGGCGCTTCCGGATGCGCGCCGCCAGTAAATGCCGAGAACCATCGCGGGGAACAGCGCAGAGGCCGCCAACGAAAACGCGGCGGTCACCAGTGCAAGAATCTCCGCAGGCTTCGAAGCCGCCACCAACGCAGCCACCATCGCAACGGCCAGTAACGCAAACTTCGAAATGATGACTCGGTTCTCTTTCTGGATGGGCTCGGCGCCATTGCTGGCCGCCATGTCCCGGATGATCGCGTTGCTGATGGTCAGCAACAGGCCATCAGCCGTCGACAACGCCGCTGCGAGGCCACCGGCCGCGACCAACCCGGAAACCACAAAAGGCAAGCCGCCAAGCTCCGGGGTAGCCAGCATGATCATGTCCGCGCTCAATCGGATTTCGCCGAACTGCACAACCCGATCGCCATTGATGTCGACCACCGATATCAGCCCCGGGTCAACCCGACTCCATTGGCCGATCCATCGCGGCAAGTTTTCGAAACTGGTTCCCACCAAACCCTGCATGACCTCGAACTTCACCAGTGCCGCCAACGCGGGCGCGCTGATGTAAAGCAACGCTATGAAAAACAGAGACCAGGCCACGGATGTCCGTGCTTCGGCAACGGTTGGCGTGGTGTAGAAACGTGTCAGCAGATGGGGCAGTGCAGCCGTCCCGACCATCAGGCAGAACATCAAAGCGACAAAGTTCAAACGCGCCCGGTTGTAAGTCTCCGCTTCAGCTGCCGTTCCGTTCGGATTCCCCGCAAACGCCTGGCTATGCAAAGGCAATCCCCCCAGAGGCTGGGCGCGCTCGGCGCTTTCAAACATGGCCTGGGTCCACTGGCGCCGCGCTGTCTCGGCATCTTTGGGCAGCGCATCCAATTCCCGACGCGCGAGGGCCACCAGGGAGAAATCAGCACCCTGCTTCTTGAGCATGGAGATACGCTCTTCCAGCAACTCCCGCTCACGGGCCAGTGCCATATCGACATCCTCCAGCTTCGCGCGATAGGTTCTTGCCTGTTCTTCAAAAATCGCGCGAACCTCCTGCTCGGCCGGCGCATGAATCAGCAACTGCTCGATGAGAGCGATCTTCTGGATCTGCTCACCGTAGACGGCGGGAGCGAGCGGGTTGCCCAGCTGTTTGTAGGCGAGCCACGAAACCGGTATCAGAAATGCGAGCAACAGGACGATGTATTGGGCCACCTGCGTCCAGGTCACCGCCCGCATTCCACCCAGAAACGAGCACACCAGCACGCCTCCCAGGCCCAGGAGAATTCCGATTTCGAACTGCACCCCGGTGAGCCGCGAGGCAATCAGACCGACACCGTAGATCTGCGCGACGACGTACGGAAAAGAACACAGAACCACCGCCCCCGCGGCAAGCAGACGAGGCCAGCGTCCACCGTAACGAACCGCGAAGAAGTCCGGCAGGGTATAGAGCTCAAGACGGCGCAGGTGGGGCGCGATCAGCAATGCCACCAGAACAAAGCCACCCGTCCAACCCAGCACATAGGCGAGTCCCCCCGTCTGGTTTGCCGTTCCGCCATAGCCCTGAAGATACAGCGCGCCCGCGAGACTGATGAAGGAAGCGGCGCTCATCCAGTCAGCGGCCGTCGCCATGCCGTTATAGACCGCGGGAATCCGTCGGCCAGCGACGTAATATTCCTCGGTGTCCGTTGTCCGCGAAAAGAGCCCGACCACGGCGTACATCATCACGGTGGCGAACAGCAGGATTGGACCGATCAGCGTTCGCGAGAAGCCCTTTTGCTCGGCATAGGCCAGGCCCCCGAAGAAGACCAGAAACCCTGCCGTAAAGAGCAGCAGGTTGCGCCCGATACGGCGCCGGTAAGCCCGGTCGCCAGTTGACGCCGGGTCACCGCTCATGCTTCACCCCCTCATGGTCAGCACTGTCAGCTTCCCACCGGTTCATGACCCAGGCATAGACCACGACCAGGATCAGAAACAGCAGGACGGCGCCTTGTGCAGCAAACCAGTAGCTGACCAGCCAGTCACCAACTAGGAACTGAAGCTCCCTGGCGAAGAAGGTTCCGCCAAAAGCGGCAATCAACCAAACCACCAGCAGGCCGCCTTTCAGCCAAAGGACCCGCCGGGGCTGATTTTCGACGGGCGCTGTATCGTGCATGAGCGGTCTGGCAGGGGCTTGCGCAACGGCTGCAGGACCCTATCGGCTTCCCGCAAGGAGTTGCCAGGTTGCCACCACACTGTCCGGGTTCAGAGAGATGGAACTGATCCCCTGCTCGACCAGCCACTGGGCGAAATCCGGATGGTCGCTGGGACCTTGACCGCAGATGCCAATGTACTTTCCGTGGGCACGGCACGTACGGATGGCCTGCTGAATCAACGCCATGACTGCAGGATCGCGTTCGTCGAAATCCTGCGCAAGCAACTCCAGGCCCGAATCGCGGTCCAGGCCCAACGTCAGCTGCGTCAAGTCGTTCGAACCGATAGAAAAGCCGTCGAAATGCTCAAGGAATCGGTCCGCAAGAATGGCATTGCTGGGAATCTCGCACATCATGATCAGTTTGAGGTCATTCTCGCCACGTCGCAGGCCCTTGGTGGCCAACAGTTCTGTCACGCGGCGTGCCTGTTCCAGTGTCCGCACGAAAGGCACCATCACCTGGACATTGGTCAGGCCCATTTCCTCACGCACCCTCTTCAGTGCTTCGCATTCCATGGCAAAGGCTTCCGCAAATTCCTCGCTGATATAACGGGCCGCACCGCGGAAACCCAGCATCGGGTTTTCTTCATCCGGTTCATACCGACTGCCGCCCACCAGTTTGCGGTACTCGTTGGACTTGAAGTCCGACAGGCGAACAATGACGGGCTTGGGCCAAAACGCCGCCGCAATCGTTGCCACGCCCTCCGCCACCTTGTCCACATAAAAAGACCGCGGTGAAGCGTGGCCTCGGGCAACCGACTCCACGGCCTTCTTCAAATCGGCGTCGATAGCCGGGTAATCGAGGATGGCTTTGGGGTGAACGCCAATGTTGTTATTGATGATGAATTCCAGGCGTGCCAGTCCCACACCGGCATTGGGCAATTGGGCGAAATCGAAGGCCAACTGCGGATTGCCGACGTTCATCATGACCTTGACATTCACGTCCGGCATCTCGCCCCGGCGAACTTCGGTGACCTCGGTTTCAAGCAGCCCGTCGTAAATGTGCCCGGTATCGCCTTCCGCGCAACTGACCGTCACCAGCGTACCGTCTTTCAGGCTTTCCGTTGCGCTACCGCAGCCAACTACCGCCGGAATGCCGAGTTCTCGGGCAATGATGGCCGCATGGCAGGTACGGCCGCCACGATTGGTCACGATCGCGCTGGCGCGTTTCATCACCGGCTCCCAGTTGGGATCGGTCATGTCGGTCACAAGCACATCGCCAGGCTGCACCTTGTCCATTTCCGACGTGCTATGGACCAGACGAACCGGGCCGGCACCGACCTTCTGACCGATAGCCCGTCCGGACGCCAGGACCGCCCCCTTGCCCTTGAGCCGGTAACGCGTTTCCACTTTGCCCACGCTTTGGCTCTTTACCGTTTCGGGGCGGGCCTGGAGGATGTACAACTGGCCGTCGGTGCCATCCTTGCCCCACTCGATATCCATCGGCCGGCCGTAGTGCTGTTCGATCACGATGGCGTAACGGGCCAGTTGTTCGACTTCCGCCTCGGTCAGGCTGTAGCGGTTACGCAGTTCCACCGGCACGTCCACGGTCTTGACAAGCTTTCGCGTCGCCGCCTTTTCTTGCGGCGTGGCGAACACCATTTCGACCAGTTTGCTGCCCAGGTTGCGCCGGATCACCGCGTGTTTTCCCGCAGCGAGCATCGGTTTGTGCACATAGAACTCGTCGGGATTGACGGCCCCCTGAACAACGGTTTCTCCCAGACCGTAACTGCTGGTGATGAAAACAACGTCCTCGAATCCGGATTCGGTGTCAATCGTGAACATGACTCCGGCGGCCCCGAGATCGGAGCGCACCATGCGCTGCACTCCCGCCGAGAGCGCAACCTCGGAGTGTGCAAAGCCTTTGTGCACCCGGTAGCTGATGGCCCTGTCGTTGTAGAGGGAAGCGAAAACTTCTTTGGTCTTGTGCAGCACGTCGTCAATGCCATGCACGTTAAGGAAAGTTTCCTGCTGTCCAGCGAACGACGCGTCAGGCAAATCTTCCGCTGTCGCCGACGAGCGCACCGCAAAGGAAGCGTCGGGGTTGTCACCGGACAGTCGAGAGAACTCTTCGCGAATCGCAACCTCGAGCGCTGCGGGAAAGGGCTGGTTCTCCACCATTGCCCGGATCGCTGCCCCGGCTTCTGCGAGGGCTCGCACATCGTCGGTATCCAGTGCCGCCAATCGGGCGTTGATACGGTCGTCCAGGCCGTCGGCCTTGAGGAATTCCCGGAAGGCATGGGCCGTTGTGGCAAAGCCGGTGGGAACTTTCACGCCCTCGGGCAGCTGCGAGATCATTTCACCCAGGCTGGCATTTTTGCCGCCGACGACCTCGACGTCGGTCATTCGAAGTTTTTCAAAGGGCACGACCAGAGCGGTCGGCTCGAACAGGTTGGACATGGAAGACTCCTAAGGATGAAAAACCGGGGGCTCCATGCGCCAGCGGGTGACCTGTTGTTCTGTTCTGGGTCGTGCACCGGGCAAGGGGCGAATGTTCACAGCGCCGACGATTGTAGGATGGCACCCTGTCCGGCGTTGACACGGCTCCGATCGTTGATGATGAAATCGGTGCTGGAGTCTCGTGAATCTTCTTGAACCCACCCATGCACACTGCCATGCCCAACCGAACCGTGTTCTTCATTTCCGATGGCACTGGCATCACCGCGGAGACCTTCGGCACGGCGATGCTCGCCCAGTTCGAGTTCAAACCCAGGTTCGTGCGCCTGCCCTTCATCGATACGGCGGACAAGGCGCACCAGGCGGTGCGGCAAATCAATCACACCCTGGATGTCGAAGGCCGCAAACCTATCGTGTTCACCACCCTGGTGAATATGGAGGTGTTACGGGTGATACAGGACGGCTGCAGAGGCATGCTGCTGGACATGTTCGGTACGTTCGTCACGCCGCTGGAAGAAGAACTGGGTATCAAATCCCATCACCGGGTCGGTCGCTTCAGCGACGCCAGCAAGAGCAAGGAATATCAGGATCGGATCGAGGCGATCAATTTCAGTCTCTCGCACGACGACGGCCAGTCCCACAAAGACCTGGAGGGGGCCGACATCATCCTCATCGGCGTCAGCCGCAGTGGCAAGACTCCGACCAGCCTGTACCTGGCAATGCAATACGGCCTGAAAGCGGCCAATTACCCGCTGATTCCCGAGGATTTCGAGCGCCGCCAGCTGCCCCCGGCTCTGCTTCCCTATCGCCGCAAGATCTTCGGCCTGAGCATTCAGCCCGAACGCTTGTCAGAGATACGTAACGAAAGACGGCCCAACTCCCGCTATGCCAGTCTGGAGAACTGCCGCATGGAGGTCTCCGAGGCCGAGAGCATGATGCGACGCAGCGGTATCCGGTGGCTTTCAACCACAACCAAAAGCATCGAAGAGATCGCCACCACCATCTTGCAGGACGTCCGGCCCGAGCGGATCGCGTACTGAAGACCCTCCGCGAAGGCTCTGTGGCCCATTCACGACACAGGCCTGTTATTCTTTCTGTAGCGTAATGCGAATCGCTCGTATTCGTATATTATTGTGACTCCAGCCAGCCACCCCGTTACCGCAAAACGCAGCAGCCAAAGGGAAGCCAGCCGACCACTCCACCAGGCCAGCATCCCATGTCACGCTCCGCGAAACCCAAGTCTCAATCCCGCATACCCGCCGCAAAGAAGTCACCTGACGCTCCTCACTTGGGAGTAAATGCACCCACCCTGCCGCTGGGAGCGTTAATGCTCGCGGGCTCACTCGGCGGGTTCGCCCACGCCCAGACCGACACCGCCCGGGCCACTATGCAAACCGTTACCGTCAGGGAGAAAGCGGAAGCACCCGAGGGAAAGGATGCGGTGCGCGCCACCCATTCGACAATTGGCAAAGGCAACCAGGAACTGCGCGACATTCCGCAATCGGTCACCGTGGTCACCGAGCGGCTGATGGACGACCGCAACCTGGACACCATGAAAGAGGCGCTGAAAAACACCGCCGGCATCACCTTCCTGGCGGCCGAGGGCGGCGAGGAAGACATCCGCCTGCGAGGCTTTCCGCTGCAGGCCACCGGCGATGTCTTTGTCGACGGCATGCGCGACCCGGCCTTCTACGACCGTGACACCTTCAACCTCGACCGCATGGAGCTGCTGCGCGGCTCCGCCTCGATGCTGTTCGGCCGCGGCTCCACCGGCGGCGCCGTGAACATGGTCAACAAGGTGCCACGGCTGATGGACGAACACCAGGTGGACGTCACCCTGGGCAGCCACCAGTACCGCCGCGCGGTGGGTGACTTCAACATCAAGACCGGCGAGAGTGCCGCCCTGCGCCTGAACGCCATGAGCACCACCGCCGACAACAACGGCGCCGGCAGCCGGATCGAGAAGAAAGGCGTCGCGGGCACCTACCGTTGGGGCATCGGCGAGCGCGACGAATTCTCGGCCAGCCTGTACCACCTGGACAACCGCAACGGCATGAACTACGGCATGCCCTGGATCCGACCGACGGCCCCTCAGACCACGGCCAACCCCAACGGCTCTGCGGCCAGCGCCACCACCGTCTTGCCGCTGGACCCCACGGCCTACTACGGTATGGCCAGCGACGAAAACGCCGGCAAGGCCACCTACGCCACCTTCACCCACCTGCGCCGGCTGGACGGCGGCGGCGAACTCAAGACCCAGGTGCGCCGCGGCGCCTACGAGCGCGACCAGCGCGCCAGCACCGTCCGCCTGGCCGCTGCGGCCAGCCAGCCGGGCGGGGTTGGCGCCAGCCTCGCCACGTTTGGTCCGGCCACCGTGCTGACCCGAGGAACCCAACTCAAAATCCAGGACATGGACAACCTCTATGCCCAGACTGACTTCAGTGGGAAGTTCCGCGCACTGGGCGTGGAACATCAGCTCCTGGTAGGCGCGGACTATGCCTTCGAGGAGAAAGCCGTCTATGCGGCGCTCAGCGCAACCCAGGGCGGTCTTGTCCCGACGAAACCGACGATCACCATTGGTGGGCAGAGCACCGCCAACTGGGTTGACGAAAGCAGCCGAAGCTTGCGCGACGCCAACCGGTACCAGTCCCGCGGGGTGGGCCTGTACGTGCAGGACCTGGTCACCGTCGCTCCCCACTGGAAGCTGCTGGCCGGTTTGCGCTACGACCGGCTGACAGGCGAATACTCCGCCTACGCCGTTCCGAACAACGCGGTCAGCCCGGTCTCCACCACCACCTACCGGATGAAGGTCAGCGAACTGAGCAAGCGCCTGGGCGTGCTGTTCCAGCCCGATGACCGGCAGACATACCACCTGTCATTGGCAAACTCCTTCAACACTTCGGGCGACGCCTACTCGCTGAGCGCCTCCAACGTCGATACCCCGCCCGAGCAGGCGATCAACGTTGAACTCGGCGGGCGCGTCGACTCGGCGGACAAACGCTTCACCACCCGCTTTGCGCTGTTCCGCTCCACCAAACTGCACGAGCGCAACACCGACCCGCTGGTGAACCTGACCACGCTGTCGGGCAGGCGGCACGTGGCCGGCGCCGAAGTCGACATTACCGGCCGGCTAACACCAAAATGGGAAATCTTCGGCTCTTACATGTGGCTGCCCGAGGCCCACATCGACACACCGGTTACCGGCGGTGAAACCGGCCGCCCCTCGCTCACACCCAAACACAGCGGCACCTTCTGGACCACCTACCAGATCACCCCCCTGTGGCGCATCGGCGGTGGCTTCAATTTCCGCGGGGAGCAAACCCCCAACCGGAACCCGGGCTGGACCGTGCCGAGCTTCGTCACCGCCGACCTGATGGCCGAGTACACGGTCAGCCAGAGCGTCACGCTGAAAGCCAACATCAGCAACCTGACCAACAAGCTTTACGCGGACCAGCTGTATTCCGGCCACTACGTACCAGGTGCCGGGCGTCTGTTCCAACTGACCGCCAGCCTCAAATTCTGAACGCAAAGCGCCCGCCAGGATGTGCTACCTGCATGTTTTCCCGGCCACGGTCATCGCGGTGACGGTTGCGGTGGGCTGGGTGTTCCTGGGAAGTGGAACAGGGCGCACCACACGCTGATCTATGATTTCTGCCCTTTCCCCGCCTTTCCTCTCCCACCCAATGAACCGCAACGTCGTCATCGCCGGTGGCGTGGTGCTGTTTCACGCCGCGCTGCTGTGGGCCCTGCAGACGGGCCTGCTGCGCCGTGCGGTGGAGATCATCGTCCCGGCGCAAATCCTGAGCGAAATCATCGCGCCGGCGCCGCCGCCCGCCCCGCCCCCGCCGCAGCCACGGCCACAGCCCCAGATCACCCCGGCCGTGCGCCCTGCCGCTCGCCAGCCGGTTGCCCCCCCGGCGCCCCAGCCGCTGGCCATTGCCGACCCGACCCCGGCACCGCAGGCGCCCATCGGTGTCCTGACCCCGCAACCGCTTGCGCCACCGATCACGACGCCCGTCGCGCTCGCCCCCGCCGCGCCCCCCGCACCGCCGGCACCGCCGCGCATCGTGCTGCCGTCCAGCGACGCCGACTACCTGGCCAATCCCCGGCCCGCCTACCCGCCGTTGAGCAAGCGCCTGGGCGAGCAGGGCAAGGTGGTGGTTCGTGTGCTGATCGGCACCGACGGCACCGCCCAGAAGGCAGAAATCCGCACCTCCAGCGGCTTCGACCGCCTGGACCAGGCGGCGCTGGCCACGGTGCAGCGCTGGCGCTATGTGCCCGGCAAGCGCGACGGGGTGCCGGAGGCGATGTGGTTCAACATACCGATCAATTTTGTTCTGGAGTAATCAAGTCATGGAATCTCAACTCGGCCTCATCGGCGTCTGGACCCAGGGCGACTGGGTCACCCGCGCGGTGTTCCTGCTGCTGCTGGGCATGTCGCTGGCGTCCTGGATCGTCATCCTGGTGAAGGCGCTGGATGTCGTCCGATACAAGAAACTGGCCGCCGCCACCGAGACGTTCTGGCATGCCGAAGACTTTGCCCAGGGCATGGCCCGCCTCGGCCCGGCCGACAACAACCCCTTCCACCAGCTCGCCGTCGACGGACGCGAAGCCGCAGCCCATCACCGCGCCACCCGTGCCCAGCTGCATGACAGCCTGGACGTGAGCGACTGGGTGACCCGCTGCCTGCGCAACTCCATTGACGACACCACCGCAACACTGCAATCGGGACTGGCCGTGCTGGCTTCGGTCGGCTCCACCGCCCCGTTCGTCGGCCTGTTCGGCACCGTCTGGGGCATCTACCACGCGCTGATGGGGATCGGCGCCGCCGGCGCAGCCACCATCGACAAGGTGGCCGGCCCGATCGGCGAAGCGCTGATCATGACCGCCCTGGGCCTGGCGGTCGCCATTCCGGCCGTGCTGGGCTACAACGCGCTGGTGCGGGGCAACAAGGCGGTCCTGGTCAAGCTCAACCGCTTTGCCCATGACCTGCACGCCTACCTGGTCACCGGCGCCCGCGTCAGCGGCAGCGACGGCAAGGTCGTCCCCATGAAGAAAGCCTGAGGACACCATGGCCTTCGGAACCCAGGACGAACCCGACGAGGTGATGAACGAGATCAACATGACGCCGCTGGTCGACGTCATGCTGGTGTTGCTGATCATCTTCATCATCACCGTGCCCGTCTTGAAACACGCGGTCCAGGTTGATCTGCCGCGCGCCTCCAGCGCGCGGGAGCAGAGCAAACCCCAGACCGTGCGGCTGTCGGTCGATGCGCAAGGCGCCTACTGGCTGGACGAAATCCCGGTCAGTGACGAGTCCCTGCCAGCGGCATTGCGCCAGCATGCTTCCCGTGAACCACAGCCCGACTTGCATATTCGCGGCGACCGGAAAGTCCCGTACGAGCGCGTCGCCCAGGCCATGGCGGCGGCGCAACAGGCAGGTCTGCGCAAGATCGGCTTCATTACCGAGCCAAAAGCCCAATAAGCCAGCGCAAAAAGGTGCTGCGGTGCTATCGGATTGAGAATTCCGGCCGACCGTGATATGGTTTCCGGCCATGAAAGACAGCACGGTTTCGCGAATCGCTTTCACCGTCGCGTTCGCTCTGTCGCTGGCGCTGTCGTTCGGAAACGTCTGGGGCATGCGCTCGGGCGATGTGGTCACAACCCAGGCATTGATCTGGGTCGACCCGTCCGGTACGGCCACCGTATCCGAGGTGACATCGCTGCCCGTTACCCGGCTGCAGCGTCTTGATCGCCCCACCAGTTTGGACGGCGGCAGTCGCGCGTTGTGGATGCGTTGGGACTTTGCCGTCCTGCCCAGCGATCAGCAGTGGTTCATCGTGCTGCAGGGCGGCGCGTTCTTCAACCGGGTCGATTTCCACCAGCTCGGCCGCGACGGCGTCTGGCAATCGCAGAGCGCCGGCGATCAACGACCGGTTTCGAGCTGGAGCAACCCGGACCGGCTGCCCGTTTTCCGTGTCGATCCGACCGCGACGACGGCATGGCTGCGCATCGAAAACCATCCGGCGCCGCTGAGCCCGAGCATCCGGCTGCTCGATGCACGTGACCTGAAAGCGTCGCGGGATCGCACGGTACTCGGACTGGGCGCCTACCTGGGCTTCGGCCTGCTGGTTCTGTTCCTGGGCTGGGTGCATGTTCGCCTGTACGCCGATCGCGTTTTCGTCGCCTATGTGACCTATGTGTTCTGCATGCTGGGTTTTCAGGTCGCATTCACGGGAATGGGCGGCCTGTTTTTCTGGCCCGATTGGGCCCGCTGGAATGACATGGCCCCGGCGCTGTTCATGCTGTGGATGACGGCAGCAGGAATCTGGTTCGTCCGCGAAGTCAGTTCGCTGCAGCGACTGAGCCGACCGCTCAACCGGTTTGTCACCGCGTGGTCGATCACGGGTTTCCTGTATCCGGTCCTCTATTTCCTGTGGGCGAGCCCGACCGCTTTCAAGCTGCTGAACCTCTACGGCCTGCTGTCGGTGCTCCTGAGCATGGGGGTCTGTCTCTGGGCCTGGCGTAAAGGCGAGACCTATGCCGGCTGGACAGCGCTGGGCTTTCTGCCGCTGCACCTGGCGTATCCGTTTCCGGCCTTGCGCAGCGCGGGCGCCATTCCCGACAGCTGGGCAACCCAATACGCGGTGCTGCTCGGCTCGGCCATTGAAATCCCGCTGCTGCTGTACATCCTGCACAGACGCGCCAAGGACTTCAACGAAAACCGGGCACGGATGCGGGTGATCGACAGCACGGATCCATTGACGGGCCTGACCATTGTCCCGGTTCTCCTGCTGCGGCTGCGCGATACCTTGCGGCGGGCCCGTCGCGGCCGCCAGACCTTCGCCCTGGTACTGGTCGATCTCGCCAATCACCGGGAGATTCAGACTACGGAAGGCCGCGTCATGGCGGATCGGGCCCTGGTGGTGGCGGCCTCCATCCTCTCGGAAATGGTTCGCGACATCGACACGGTGTGCCGGATTTCGGAAACCCGATTTGCCATGCTGCTCGAAGCGCCGTTTCGCCCCTCGGATCTCGGCAATTTCGCGCAACATGTGGTCGCCCGCGGTCTCGGCCAAGCGGAGCCGCTGCCCACCCATCTCGCCCCGCGTTTCCGGGTTGTCACAGTGCCCCTGCCGGAACACAGTCAGGACAGCGAACGGGCGGACGACACCGATGTCGAACGCCTCCTGGAGCGCATGCACCGTACGCTGGATCAGCTCGATCCCCGCAAGTCGATCTGGCACCTGCCTCTTTTGGGCGCCGCGAACGCCGAAACCGAAGCTACGGCCAGCGTCCGATCGGCATGAGGCAGTTCGCCGACACCCAAAGCCTATTGCAAATCTCAATGCAAATCGTTATCATTCTTTAAATGAAAGCGACACCCTCCCTCAGCGAATCCGGCGCTCGAAGCGGCATGACTGCCCTGCCCCAGAGCACCCGTGCACCGGCGCGTGCGATTGACAGTTCCACCCTGCTGGCTGGCGCGCCCGCCGTCACCATCAGCCACAACGGCGCCTTCTACCGGCTTGCAGCCACGCGCGCAGGCAAACTGATCCTGACCAAGTAGCCTTCATCGTGGGTCGACCCTTCCCGACGGGTCGTTGGGCCAGCCAGGGCACGCAACCCAAGCCAGGCCATTTTTCCAGGTCAGGACCCGAGCGCCGCGATGGCGGCCCGCGCAATCTGCGCGTCTTCACTGGATTTCACACCAC
Organism: Curvibacter sp. T50; assembly: GCF_057219955.1. Taxonomy (NCBI): domain Bacteria; kingdom Pseudomonadati; phylum Pseudomonadota; class Betaproteobacteria; order Burkholderiales; family Comamonadaceae; genus Curvibacter; species Curvibacter sp. T50. Next base: position 291,119 of record NZ_JBXVVU010000001.1, on the reverse strand, counting down.
TGACCCCAACGGCGCCAATGCAGTGACCCTCGACGACCACCGGCACTCCCCCTTCGAGCAGGCCTGACAAAGACGGTGCGCTGAGAAACGAGTATCGCCCGCCATTGATCATGTCCTCATACACCTTGCTTTCGCGTCGCCCCAACGCGGCGGTTTGGGCTTTGGCAGGCGCAATGGCGGCGGAAATGGGGGGCGCGCCATCCAGGCGTTGCAGATGCAACAGGTGGCCGCCGTCGTCGACGATGGCGATCGTGACCGCCCAACCCTGCGCAAGGGCCTCTGCCTCGGCGGCAGCCGCCATGGCCTTGATGTCACGCGATTCAAGAAAAGGTCTGGCTTTCATGTTTTTCCGGATTACAAGTTGCAGTGCGTGAAAGGATAGACCGGGTTTCCTGCCGGTTTACCGTCGTTCAAGGCAAAAGCCGATTGACCCCGGGGTGTCAAATACCTACCGGGAGACGGAAATCCTGCCCCGGACATTGCAGCCAGGATGCCTTTCTGTACACTTCCCCTGCCGCAATGTGCGGCCCAACCGGAGTTTCAATCCATGAACGAACCACTGCAAACCCTCTCTCCTGCGACCGGGTACGGCGATGGCCAGTCCCTGGTTCAACGCAATCGCGTCCTGCGCAACACCTATTGGCTGCTGGCGCTGAGTCTGATCCCCACGGTTCTCGGCGCCTGGCTGGGCGTGGCGACCGGGATTACCCGATCGCTGGGCGGAGGCCTGGGCCTGGTCGTGTTCCTGGGTGGCGCCTTCGCCTTCATGTACGCCATCGAGAAGACCAAGAACTCGGCGGCCGGTGTGCCGGTCTTGCTCGCCTTCACGTTCTTCATGGGCCTGATGCTGTCGCGCCTGATCGCCATGGTGCTGGGCTTCAAGAACGGATCGGAACTGGTCATGACGGCATTTGCCGGTACTGCCGGCGTGTTCTTCGTCATGGCCAGTCTGGCCAGCGTGATCAAGAAAGACCTCAGCGGCATGGGCAAATGGCTGTTTGTCGGCGCCCTGGCCGTGCTCATCGGCGGTGTGATCAATGTCTTCGTCGGCTCCACGGTCGGCATGATGGTGATCTCGGTCATGGCCATCGGCATTTTCAGCGCCTACATGCTCTACGACCTCAAGCAGATCATCGACGGCGGTGAAACAAACTACATCAGCGCCACCCTCGCGCTGTACCTGGACATCTTCAACGTCTTCCAGAGCCTGCTGGCCTTGCTGGGCCTGGCCGGCGGCAGCAACGACTGACGCCTGGTTCGCGCGATCCCCAGGGGCCTTCATGGCCCCTTTTTTTCGGCCCGCCTACGGTAGGATGCAAACGTCATGGACGACCACCGTTTTGCCACTTTGTTCGAGTTGCTGCCGATAGGGGCCTACCGCTCTCATCCCGATGGGCGTCAGCTGCGTGCGAATGCTGCGCTGGTGCATTTGAATGGCTACGCCAATGAGGCCGAAATGCTGGCGGCGGTCAAGGACATCAACCAGGCCTGGTACGTCGATCCCGGCCGGCGCGATCAGTTCATCGCTGAAATGGAACGTACCGGTCAGGTCCGCGACTTTGTCTCGGAGGTCTACCGGCACAAGAGCCGTCAACGCATCTGGATCCGCGAGAACGCCCATTGCGTGCGTGACGCGGACGGGAAAATCCTTTACTACGAAGGCACCGTAGAAGACATCACCGCCGAGCGGGAGAACGCACTGTCCCTGCAAGTGGCTCTGGACAATGCGGGCAAGGGCATCCTGCGCATGACGGCCGAGGGAATCGTCACCCTGTACAACCGAGCCCTGCTGGAATTGCTGGATCTCCCCGAATCCCTGCTGCGGTCACGCCCGCACGGCAGCGACATCCTCCGCTTCCAGATCGCCCGCGGCGATTTCGGCCCCGAGATGCAGGCACTGAAAGATGCCGGCATCAACACCCTGCCCGGGATGGAAACGCCCGCGGGGATGCTGGCGGTCGAACGCTACCAGCGCCGTACGGCGACCGGCGCAACCCTGGAGGTCGAGACCCGGCGACTGCCGGATGGCAGCGTCATCCGGACGTACGCCGACGTCAGCCGCTTTGTGGAAACACAGCGTGACGCCCGTGAAAAGGCAGCTGCGCTGGGCATAGCGCTCGACAGCATGGCAGAGGGATTTGCCCTGATCGCGGCCGATGGCCGCACCCTGGTGTCGAACCGTCGACACCGCGAGATGCTCGACTTGCCCGACGCCCTGATGGACCGCCAGCCGACGCAGGAAGAACTGGTCCGGATGCAGATCGCGCGCGGAGACTTCGGCCCTGACCTCACGTATGTGGAAGCGATGGCGCGGGGCTATATCGTGCAGGCCAGCAGCGGTGCCGCCCTTGCCGGCCCCCAGCGATACCGACGCCGCACCCCGGACGGACGCACACTGGAGGTCCGCACGGCCCCTTTGCCCGACGGTGGCGCCGTGCGCACCTTCCACGACATCAGCTCTCACGTGGCGGTCCAGCAGGCCTTGCAAATTGTGCTCGACAACGCCGGACGCGGCATCGCCATGGTGGACAGTCAACAACGCGTCGTCTTCTACAACCAGAATTTTGCGACCTTGCTGGACCTGGAGCCCGCCTGGCTGGACCAGCGTCCGTCCATGCGCGAATTGCTCGACGCCATGACGCAGCGTGGCGATTTCCGGGAGCTGGAAGGGACTGCGCCGGCTGCGCTGGCCCACCTGCCATTGAACCCGCCGATTCCGCCGGACGGCTCTTTGCCCCCGCGCTACCTGCGGCGGACACGGTCCGGACGCGTCATTGAAGTCAACTCCGTGGAACTGGCCGACGGCGCCTCGGTTCGCACCTATTCGGACGTCACCGATTACGTCGTTGCGGAGCAGGCGCTTGCCCAGGCGCAAAAGGAACTGGCGCTGGCGCTCGATTCCATGGACCAGGGCTTGCTGGTCATCGATGCCAAGGGCCGCGCCATCCTCTCCAACCGGCGACACCGCGAACTGCTGAAACTGCCCGACAACTGGATGGAGCAGTTTCCGTATGTGCGCGATCTGATCCGTCTGCAGATCGAGCGAGGCGACTTCGGCCCCGATCTGTCGTTCATCAGCCCCGAGGCACGCGCCTGGGTTTCCCGGTACCCCGACCGCACCGGCGACGAGATGCCGGCCGTGTACTGGCGCACCACCACCGATGGCCGGACGCTGGAGGTGCGCTCCAAGCGGCAAAGCGACGGCGGGGTGGTCCGCACGTTCACCGACGTCACCGACAGCGTGCGCGCCCGGGAAACCCTGGAGCACAGCAACCTGCGGCTGCGAACCTTGGTCAACACCCTGCCGGACCGTGTCTGGCTCAAAGACACGGCCGGTGTCTACCAGCTTGCCAACCAGCGTTTCTGCCTGCACGCCCGGCGAACCGAGGCAGAAATCCTGGGACGAACCGCCGCCGACCTGTTCCCGGACGACATGCTGGCACGCTTCAATGAGCAGGATCGCGCCGTGCTGCAGTCACACCATCCGATCGTGTTCGAGGAAATGCAGCGCGGACCCCGCACCGGCTTGCCCCGGCATTTCGAAGTGGTCAAAGTGGCGATGCGCGATGCCAGCGGGCGCGCCGTCGGTGTCCTGGGCGTTTCCCGTGACATCACCGACCGCAAACGCAGTGAGGCCGCCTTGCTGGCCGCGCGCGATGCCGCCGAGGCGGGCGCGCGGGCCAAGGCACAGTTTCTGGCCAACATGAGCCATGAAATCCGCACCCCGATGAACGCGGTGATCGGCATGAGTGACCTTCTGGCGGAAACCCGCCTTGATGAGGAGCAACAGGATTTCGTGCGAACCATTCGCGCCAGCGGCAACCAGTTGCTGACACTGATCAACGACATTCTGGATTTCTCGAAAATTGACGGAGGTCACCTCGAACTGGAGCAATTGCCGGTCGATATCGCTGAATGCCTCGAAGGTGTTCTGGACCTTCTGTCGGCGCCCGCCGGCGAGAAGGCGCTGGCCCTGTACTACCGCATCGACCCGGCACTGCCCCTGAGGATGCTGGCCGACCCGGTCCGCTTGCGCCAGGTCCTTGTCAATCTGGTCGCCAACGCGGTGAAGTTCACACCCCGCGGTGAAATTGTCCTTTCGGCCCGCCGGATCTCCGGGCCGACCGCGGCGGCCCAAACCTGGGTACGCTTCGATGTGAGCGACACCGGGATTGGCATCCCGCACGACCGCATGGACCGCCTGTTCCAGGTTTTCAGCCAGGTCGACATGTCCACCACCCGCCAGTACGGAGGCACCGGGCTGGGACTGGCCATCTGCCAGCGACTGGTCCACCTGATGGGCGGCACGATCAGTGTCCGATCCGACCCGGGCGAAGGCTCCGTGTTCAGTGTGCTGATTCCCCTGATGGCCGCACAGGATGCGCCAGCCGAGCGGCAGCCGGATCTTTCCCGCCTCGCCGGCTGGCGGCTGCTGATCGTCGACAACCATGCCGGGCATGCCGGCCACCTGGCCGAACTGGTCGGGCGATGGTCCCTGAAGAGCACCGTATTTTCGTCGGCCCAGGACGTCCACCGCTGGCTGGACGCGGGCGGCCGCTGCGATCTGGTGGTGCTGGATACGGCCCTGGACCGAGCGCCGGATGCCCCGCCACTCGCCCACTGGCTGCGCAATCACCCCCGCAGCCGGGCATGGCCGCTGCTGCTGCTGACCCAGCCCGGCCACCGGCAGGACCTCCAGCCCCTGGTGCCCTGCCGTGCCATTCGCCGTCCGGTCAAGGCCCGCGCGCTGGCCGAGGCCCTCCTCGATCTGGCCGGCCTCCTGCCGCCGCAGCAAGCGCCCGTCCCGACAGCAGTGACCGACCAGGCGCCCACCCGGCCGCTGAAGATCCTGCTGGCCGAAGACAACCCGGTCAGCCTGCGCGTCACCCGTTTCATCCTGGACCGCCTGGGCCATGAATGCACGGTGGCGGCAACCGGCAAAGCGGCCCTGGCGGCAACACAGGCGGCGGCCCAGGCCGGGCGGCCGTTCGATGTGATCCTGATGGATGCGCAGATGCCCGACACCGACGGGCTGTCGGCCACCCGCGCCTTGCGCGTTCTGCTGCCCGCCCGGGAGCAGCCATGGATCATTGCCCTGACCGCCGGCGGCCCCCAGGGTGACCGCAACGCCTGCCTGGCGGCCGGCATGGACGACTACCTCGCCAAACCCATGCGTCCGGACGACCTCGCTGCCGCACTGGCGAACGCGCGACGCCTGCCCGGTGGGCAGTGACTCACCGTGACAGACGCTCAAACGCGCTCGAACACCGCCATGCTCTCAACGTGGGCCGTATGGGGAAACATGTTGACCACCCCTGCCGCCGTGCAGCGATAACCGGCCTGATGAACCAGCAGCCCCGCGTCACGCGCCAGCGTCGCCGGGTTGCAGCTGACATAGACGATGCGCTGCGGCGGCCGCCACGAGTCCGCACCGACCGGCGGGACCACAACGCCGTCGGTGCCGCCACAGCCCTGACTTGCCTGATGCAGGTCGGCCAGTGCCTTGACCAGCGCGAAGGCGCCCTCTCGCGGCGGATCAACCAGCCATTTGTCGGCCACGCCATCGGCAACCAGCATGGCCGGCGTCATTTCGAACAGGTTTCTTGCTTCGAATTTCGTAGCGCAAAAAGACCTTTTTACGCTGGGTATCGACCGATTTGACTCGAAATTGGTCCGCGAACGCTCCACCAGCGTCTCGCTGCCTTCGATACCCAGCACTTCCCGGGCCTGGGTCGCCAGCGGGAGCGTGAAATTGCCCAGGCCGCAGAACCAGTCAATGACCCGCTCGGTCGGCTGCACCTGCAACAGGCGCAGCGCCCGGGTTACCAGAACGCGGTTGATGTGCGGATTGACCTGGGTGAAGTCCGTGGGCTTGAACGGCATGGTGACGCCGAAATCCGGCAGCGTGTACGTCAGGGGCGGGCCACCTTCATCGAGCAAACGCACCGAATCCGGGCCTTTGGGCTGCAGCCACCATTGGACCCCGTACCTCAGCCCGAACTGGCGCAGGCGGGCACGATCGTCTTCCGACAAGGGTTCCAGATGCCGGAGAACCAGAGCCGTGACACTGTCGCCGGCCGCCAGTTCGATCTGCGGACAGGTCTCGCGCGCATCCATGCTCCCGATCAGCGCGCGCAGCGGCACCAACATGGTGCTGACTTGCGGCAACAGCACCGCACAGGTGCGCATGTCGGCCACATAGCGGCTTTTGCGTTCGTGAAAGCCGATCAGCACTTCCCCCTTCTTGTGCACGTAGCGGACCGACAGGCGGGCCCGGTAGCGGTAGCCCCAGGTGGGCCCCTCGATGGGACGCAGCACGGTTTCGGCCTTCACCTTGCCCAGATGCCACAGGTTGTCTTCCAGCACCCGCTGCTTGACAGCCACCTGGGCGGCCGGATGCAGATGCTGCATCTTGCACCCGCCACACGCGCCCGCATGCAAGCCGAAATGGGGGCAGTCCGGGCGCACTCGCTGGCTCGATTCGCGGTGCACGGCGACCAGCGAAGCCGCCTCCCAGTTGTTTTTCTTGCGGTGGACATGGGCGCTCACCAGTTCCCCGGTCAGCGCCCCCTCGACAAACACCACTTTGCCGTCAGGACGCCGGGCGATCCCCTGGGCATCCATATCCAGAGAGTCAATCTGCAGCCAACCGGGCGGCAGCGCCGCAGCCACGTCCGTGGCGGGCGAGGAAGTTTCTTCAGTCATGCGCCGATTGTCTCAGGCCGGCCGCCCGGTCCGGACCTGCAGCGAGCCCGCCAGCTTCGCGGTCAGGCCCCTGCCGGAACGAGAAACTCCCGGCTGATACGGCCGCCCAGATTGTTGACCCGATCGAGGAACTGGGTCAGGAAGGCATGCAGGCCGGTGGCGAGGATCTCGTCGATGCGTCCGAATTGCAGGTCGGCACGCAACCGCCCGGCATGGCGAAGCGTCTCGCCCTGGCCATCTTCGGATACCAGACGCAGGTTGGAGACCACTTCATTCATGCTGGCATGCAGCGAACGGGGCATGTCCGCGCGCAGCATCAGCAGTTCGGCCACGCGCTCGGGTTTGATGACGTCGCGATAGACCTTGCGATAGATCTCGAATCCGCTCACGCTGCGCAGGATCGCGCTCCAGTGGTAAAAGTCGAGCTCCTGGTCCTTGGCGCTGGCAACGCCGAAGAAGTCGCTTTCCAAGGCATGGAACTTCACATCGACGAGTCGCGCGGTGTTGTCCGACCGCTCCAGAAACGTGCCCAGCCGCATGAAATACAGCGCCTCGTCCATCAGCATGGTACCCACCGTGACGCCGCGTGACAGGTGCGAGCGGAACTTGACCCACTCGAAGAAAGCCCCCGGATCCCGTTCGAAGGCGCCTTCGCGCAGCAACCGGTTCAGCTCCAGCCAGGTCTGGTTCTGTGTCTCCCAGACCTCGGTGGTCAGGGTGCCCCGTACCGCCCGTGCGTTTTCGCGCGCGGCGCGCAGACAGGAGACGATGGACGACGGGTTGTCAGGGTCCTTGACCATGAATTCCATCACCGCTTGAGGCGTCACGTCACCATAGAGTGCCTGATAGGACGGCAGCAACTCGCTGATGGACAAGATGCCCTGCCAGCCGACTTGCGCAACCGCCGCCGACTGCGGCAACAGCGAGGTCTCATAGCTGACATTGAGCATGCGGGCGGTGTTCTCGGCCCGCTCGGTGTAGCGGGACATCCAGAACAGGTGATCGGCGGTACGGCTCAGCATCGTGCGGTCCTCAAGCTTCCAGAATCCAGGTGTCTTTGGTGCCGCCGCCCTGCGACGAATTCACCACCAGCGAGCCTTCCTTCAAGGCGACCCGTGTCAGGCCGCCCGGCACCATCTGCACACTCTTGCCCGACAGCACAAAGGGCCGCAGGTCGATATGGCGCGGGGCAATGCCCGATTCCACAAACGTGGGGCAGCTCGACAGGCTCAGTGTCGGCTGGGCGATATAGCCCGACGGGTTGGCCAGAACCGCCTTGCCGAAGTCCTCGATCTCCGCCCTGGTCGAGGCCGGGCCGACCAGCATGCCATAGCCGCCGGCTCCATGGACTTCCTTGACCACCAGGTCCTTGAGGTTGGCCATGACGTACTTCAGGTCATCGGGGTTTCGGCACATCCAGGTCGGCACGTTGTTCAGGATCGGTTTTTCGCCGAGGTAGAACTCGATCATCTTGGGCACGTAGGGATAGATCGACTTGTCGTCGGCCACGCCCGTGCCCACGGCATTGCAGATGGCGACGTTGCCGGCGCGGTAGGCGTCCATCAGGCCGGCACAGCCCAGCGTCGAAGTGGGACGGAAGACCTGAGGATCAAGGAAGTCGTCATCCACACGCCGGTAGATCACATCGACCCGCTTGGGGCCGCGGGTGGTACGCATGTAGACAAAGTCGTCCTTGACGAACAGGTCCTGCCCTTCAACCAGTTCCACACCCATCTGCTGCGCCAGAAAAGCATGTTCGAAATAGGCACTGTTGTACATGCCCGGAGTGAGCACCACGACGGCAGGCTCGGCGGTCGTGGCCGGGGCGCTGGCACGCAAGGTCTCCAGCAGCAAGTCGGGGTAGTGGGCGACGGGGGCCACGGGGTTCTGGCTGAACAGCTCAGGAAACAGCCGCATCATCATCTTGCGGTCTTCCAGCATGTAGCTCACCCCACTGGGCACCCGCAGGTTGTCTTCGAGCACGTAGTACTCGCCCTTGCCCTGGGCGTCGGGGGCGCGCACGATGTCGATGCCGCTGATATGCGAATAGATGCTGTTGGGCACTTTCACGCCCATCATCTCCGGGCGAAACTGGGCGTTGCCCTCAATCTGCTCGCGGGGCACCACACCGGCCCGGAGAATCTCCTGGTCATGGTAGACGTCATGGATGAATCGGTTCAGCGCGGTGACGCGTTGAACCAGGCCTTTTTCCATGGTGCGCCATTCATGCGCCGGAACAATGCGTGGAATCAGGTCGAACGGAATCAGGCGCTCGGTGCCCGCGCCATCCTCGTCCTTGGCACCGTACACGGCAAACGTGATGCCGACACGGCGGAAAATCATCTCCGCTTCGTCCCGGCGGGCACGCATGGTGGCCTCGGGTTGATTGGCCAGCCAGCGGGCATAAGCCACGTAATGGGGTCTGAGCCCGGACTGCGCATCGGCCCACCGGCCGCCCGCGCGCGCCAAAGACCCGAGGTCCTCATACATCTCATCAAACTTCAACATGGCGAAACTCCTGCAGCCAGACAAAGCAATAAGCGCGCCAGGGGGCCCCCAGCCCGGGCAACCGCCCGCAATCGCCTCAGCGATGGTGCCAGTATCGCCGCACTTGATCGCGATGACAGCGCAACTGGTCCGGCAGGGCGGAGCTCCAGTGCGCCGCGCCGCACTCGGACGAGAGCGAGACCGTGCTCCCCACCGCCCGGTAGCGGGCCACGACGTCGGCGGCGGGATGACCGAATCGGTTGCGGTAGCCGGCCTGCACCAAGGCCCAGCGTGGCGACACGGCCTGGACAAACGCGGAAGTCGACGAAGTTTTGCTCCCGTGATGGGGAACCAGCAGGACATCGGCCCGCAGTGCGCCAGCGCTTTCGGCCAGACGCTGCTCCTGTGCCGCTTCGATGTCGCCGGTCAGCAGGGCAACCCGACCTTGCGCTTCGATGCGCAGCACACAGCTGAGCGCATTGGTCCGGCGCACCCGTTCATAGTCTTCATCCCGGGGATGCAATATCTGGAAACGAACCCCGTCCCATTCCCAGCGTTGCCCGGCCACACAACGTTGGCCGGCGCGCAGCCGGTTGAGCGCATGGTCGGCTGGCAGGGAACTGAGGAGATCCGCCTCGTTCTGCTGCGCCAGAACCGGCGCCGCCCCACCGATGTGGTCCGCGTCGCCGTGACTGAGCACCAGGCGGTCGATCCGTTCACCCAGGGCACGCAGCAGTGGCACCAGAACCCGGTGGCCCGCGTCACTTTCCGCCGAATAGCGGGGCCCCGCGTCGTAGACCAGGGACCGCTGGGCGGTGCGTACGAGCACCGCATTGCCTTGCCCGATATCGGCCGCGAGCAGGTCAAAGCTGCCCGGAGCCGGGCGCGGCGGCGACCACAACAGCACCGGGAGCACCAGCGGCAAACCCAGCGCCCGCAGGCGCCAGGGCACGGGCAGCACCAGCAGCGCAGCGCCGGCGAGGGCACCGATCCCGGCCCAGAGCGGCGCCTGGGGCAGCCAGAGTACCGCCAGCGGCCATTGCGCCATCACCTGCAGCATCGCGGCCAGCGGGTGCAGGGCCGCCGCCGCACCATCCCACAGGCCGCCCCAGAGCAATCCGCCCAAAGCCAGCGGGGTAACTACCAAGGTCACCCAGGGCACCGCCACCAGATTGGCCACCAGTCCGGCCAGCGACACCTGACCGAACAACAGCAGCGTCAGCGGCGCCAGCGCCACGGTCAAAATGAGCTGCTCGCGCACCAAAAGGACAGTTTTGGAATGAAAACTGCCAATACCCAGCGCAAAACGGTCGTTTTTTGCTCTGTTATCCGTAGCAAAGAGAAGACCCACCGCGACGAAACTCAGCCAGAACCCGGGCGCCAGCAGGGCCCAGGGGTCTGCCAGGGTGAGCACCGCGGCCACCATCATCCAGACCAGGGGCCACGGCCAGTGCCGCCCGCCCAGCCGCAGCACCACCACGGTGGCCAGCATCAGCGTCGTACGCTGCGCCGGCACCCCCCAGCCGCTGAATACCGCATAGGCCGCCGCACAGACCAGCCCCCCGCAGCGCGCCGCATCCGGCGCCGGGAACCACAGGCACAGGCGCCACCCCGCCCGCGCACTGGCGCGCCATGCGGCCCCCACCACCAGCGCGGCCAGCCAGGCGAACAAGGTAATGTGCAAGCCGGAGATGCTCATCAGATGCGCCACGCCGGTGGCCCGGAACACATCCCAGTCAGCCCGGGCGATGGAGGCCTGGTCGCCGGTCACCAGCGCAGCCACCACCCCGGCAATCCGTTCCGGGCCCACGCCATGCTCCTGCGCTGCCATGCCGACCGGCGCGGAGGCCAGCCGGGCGGTGATCGCGTCCCGCACGTCCTGCCGCAGCCGCTGCAACGGGTATTGACCGCTGTCACCCAGCCATTGCGCCGCGTCGGACGGTCCCGCGCGCACTGTGCCGGTGGCACGCAAGCCCTGATCCCAGAGCCATTGTTCGTAATCGAAGCCGTAGGGGTTGCGATGCCCATGCGGGGCTTTGAGGCGGACGGTCAGCGCCCAGCGGTCGCCCGCCCGCAAGGGCCCGGGCTGGCGTTGCAGGCGCAGTCCGTCCTCGTCCACCGCGACACCGCCCCACCACCCCAGCAACACCTGCGACGGAACCGCCACCGCAACGCCGTCTGCCCGAGCCTCTTCGACCTGAAAGCGAAACCGCGCACCGGCATCATGAAACTGCGGCACCGACGCAATCACGCCCCGCACCCGCAGATCGCGCCCTTCCAGGGCCGGTTGCAGTCCCTGCGCCATGACGGCCACCGCCCGACTGCCAGCCAGCGCAAAACCGACGCTGGCCGCCAGCGCCGCCACCATCAGGGCCATCCCGGCCGGTGAGCGGCCCTGGCGAACCCGCCATCGCAGCGCAAGCGCCACCAGCACGGCCCCCGCGGCCACCAGCCCGTACCACGCCAGCGGCCACAACGCCGCCTGGTGCAACTGGACGCCGGTACCCGCAAGCAGCCCGGCGACGGCAGACACCAGACCAAACGGTCGGCCCGCCATCAAGGCGGGGGAGGACAGGCCGGTGGCAAACATCCCGCCATGCTAAACCGGCATGCGAACAAGCCGCCGGCATGGCCCGGGTCTTGCTAGCATCGAGGTCACTGTTTTCCCTGCTTGCGACCCCCCGGCCGCCCTCACCCGCCATGTCCATTCACGCCGCCCTGCATCACGTCACCCACTACCGCTACGACCGCCCGGTCAACCTCGGCCCGCAGGTGATCCGCCTGCGCCCGGCGCCGCACTGCCGCAGCAACGTGATCTCCTACTCGCTGAAGATCGAACCCGCGCAGCACTTCATCAACTGGCAGCAGGACCCGTTTGCCAACTACCAGGCGCGCCTCGTATTCCCGGAAAAGACCACCGAATTCAAGGTCACGGTGGACCTGGTGGTGGAAATGGCGGTCTACAACCCCTTCGATTTCTTCCTGGAGCCCGACGCCGAGCACTTCCCGTTTGGTTACAGCGAGGCCACGAAGCAGGAGCTCGCGCCCTACCTGGTCACCGAACCGGTCACCCCCCGGGTGCAGGCCTACCTGGACACCATCGACCGCAGCCGGGCGCGCACCATCGATTTCCTGGTCAAGCTGAACCAGCAGCTGCAAGGCGACATCAGATACCTGATCCGCATGGAACCCGGCGTCCAGACGCCGGAGGAGACGCTGGAAAAAGCCAGCGGCTCCTGCCGCGATTCCGGCTGGCTGCTGGTGCAGCTGCTGCGCCATTGCGGCCTGGCCGCGCGCTTCGTGTCGGGTTACCTGATCCAGCTCAAGCCCGACGTCAAGAGCCTGGACGGCCCCAGCGGCACCGAGGTCGACTTCACCGACCTGCACGCGTGGTGTGAGGTCTACCTGCCCGGCGCCGGCTGGATCGGGCTGGACCCGACCTCCGGCCTGATGGCCGGCGAAGGCCACATCCCGCTGGCCTGCACCCCCCAGCCGTCCAGCGCCGCGCCGGTGGAAGGCGGGGTCGACAAGTGTGAGGTCGAGTTCGGCCACGACATGGTGGTCAGCCGCATTTACGAGTCGCCCCGCGTCACCCAACCCTACACCGACGAGCAGTGGAACGACGTCATGGCCCTGGGTGCGGCGGTGGATGAGAAGCTGCAGGCCGGTGACGTGCGCCTCACCATGGGCGGCGAGCCCACCTACGTGGCCGTGGACGACCGCGACGCGCCGGAGTGGAACACCGACGCGCTGGGTCCGACCAAACGCGGCTTCGCCACCGAGCTGGTCCACCGCCTGCGCGCGGAGTACGGCCGCGGGGGATTCCTGCATTTCGGGCAGGGCAAGTGGTATCCCGGCGAACAGCTGCCGCGCTGGGCCTTGTCGATCTTCTGGCGCAATGACGGCCAGCCGATCTGGCAGGACCCGACCCTCTTCGCCGACGAGCGCGAGGCCGCGCACTACACCAGCGAAGACGCCAGCCGCTTCGTGCACACGCTGTCGCGCAAGCTGGGGCTGACCGACCGTTACATCGAACCGGGCTATGAGGACACCTGGTACTACCTGTGGCGCGAGCGCCGGCTGCCGGTCAATGTGGACCCTTTCGACTCCCGCCTCGACGACGAGATGGAACGGACCCGTCTGCGGCGCGTATTCAGCCAGCGGCTGGACTCGGTGGTCGGCTATGTCTTGCCCCTGCAGGCCCCGGAGACGGCGGGACCGTCGCTCTCCGGCCCCCGCTGGAGCACCGGTCCCTGGTTTTTCCGCGACGAGCGCATGTACCTGATCCCCGGCGATTCGCCGATGGGGTATCGCCTCCCCCTGGACTCCCTGCCCTGGGTCAGCCAGGGGGACTACCCGTACTTGATTGAACAGGACCCGTTTGCAGCACGGGACGCGCTGCCCGCGGCGGCAACCGTTCGGGCACAGTACAACCGGCTGCATGCGGGCCCCGAAGGCTACGCGGCCCATACACCGGGCGGCGGTTTCGCCGAAGGCGGCACCATAGCCATCCAGGCACAGGGCCACGAACACGGGGCCGGCAGCCCCTGGACCGACCCTGAACAGGCCAACTTGCACGGCGAAGGCCAACCCTCCCATGCCCGCCTGACCGGAGATACCACCCGCACCCCCCTGCGTCACGAATCCGCCCACTGGATTACCCGAACCGCGCTGTGCGTGGAGGCGCGGGACCCCATGCGGGCCAACGGCCCGAAAGCCGAGCGGGAGCATGGCGGAAAAAGCGGCGTGCTCTACGTTTTCATGCCGCCATTGGCCCGTCTGGAGGACTATCTGGACCTGCTGGCCGCCGTCGAATCCACCGCCAGTGAACTGGGCGTCCAGATCGTGCTGGAAGGCTATCCGCCACCGCGCGATGCCCGCCTGAAGCTGCTGCAAGTGACCCCGGACCCCGGTGTGATCGAGGTCAACATCCATCCGGCCCACAACTGGGGCGAACTGGTGCAGCACACCGAGTTCCTCTACGACGCGGCCTTCCAGACACGTCTTTCGGCCGAAAAGTTCATGACCGACGGCCGCCACACCGGCACCGGCGGCGGCAACCATTTCGTGCTTGGTGGCGCCACACCGGCAGACAGCCCGTTCCTGCGCCGCCCTGAGCTGCTCGCCAGCCTGCTGCTGTACTGGCACAACCATCCCTCGCTGAGCTACCTCTTCAGCGGCATGTTCATCGGCCCCACCAGCCAGGCCCCGCGCGTGGACGAAGCCCGCAATGACCAGTTGTACGAACTGGAGATTGCCCTGAAGGAAATCCACGCAAACCGCGACCGGTTCGGCACCGACATGCCGCCCTGGCTGGTCGACCGCACCCTGCGCAACATCCTGGTGGATGTCACCGGCAATACCCACCGCAGCGAGTTCTGCATCGACAAGCTGTATTCACCGGACAGCAGCACGGGGCGCCTGGGCCTGCTGGAACTGCGTGCCTTCGAGATGCCGCCGCACGCCCGCATGAGCATTGCGCAGCAGCTGCTGCTGCGTGCGCTGGTGGCCCGGTTCTGGAACGAACCCTACCGGGCACCCGTGACCCGCTGGGGCACCGAGCTGCATGACCGTTTCCTGCTGCCCACCTTCGTCAAGATGGATTTCGCCGACGTGATGGCCGAAATGCGTCAGGCCGGGTTTGCCTTCGACGACGCCTGGTTCGCACCCCATTTCGAGTTCCGCTTCCCGCTGGTGGGCGAGGTGCAGAGCATGGGCATCGAGCTGACGCTGCGCAATGCCCTGGAGCCCTGGCACGTGATGGGCGAGGAAGGCTCGGCCGGCACCACCGTCCGGTATGTCGACTCTTCGCTGGAGCGCATCGAGGTACGCGTCACCGGACTCAACCAGAGCCGCTATGTGATCACCTGCAACGGCGAGCCGCTGCCGCTGCAGTCCACCGGAACTGCGGGCGAGTATGTCGCCGGAGTCCGCTACAAGGCCTGGAACCCGCCGTCCAGCCTGCATCCGAGCATCGGCGTGCACGCGCCGCTGACCTTTGACATCGTCGACACCTGGATGAAGCGCTCGCTGGGAGGCTGCCAATACCATGTCGCTCACCCCGGCGGACGCAACTACGACAGCTTTCCGGTCAACTCGTACGAAGCCGAAAGCCGCCGCCTGGCGCGCTTCTTCCGCATGGGTCACACCCCCGGGCGGATGGAGGTGCCGCCGGCCACCATCGATCTGCCGGGCAGCCGCGAATTCCCGTTCACACTGGACCTTCGCCGCTGAGGGGTAAGTCCCGGGGCATGGCGGCCCCACCGGGTGTGACAATACCGACCCGATGGAACAACCCGACCTGACCGACGCGACCGACCGCCCTGCTGCCCACGTGCTGGAGCGCGCAGCCGCACTGGCTCGCGCGGCGGAGCCCGGACATTTCGATGAAATGCGCGGCTGCGCCGCGCCGGCGGGCCGCGAGCCGAAAGGCAGTGCCCGTGCAGCCCCCGGTCCGCAAGCTTTTGCGCCCGCATGGCAGACCTTCTTCGAGCACCTGGGCGCCGACGGTTTTGACGATCTGGACCGTCGCACGCGTCACCTGGCGCGGCAAATTCGCGACAACGGTGTCAGCTACAACGTCTACGCCGATGAGGACAACCCGCAGCGGCCGTGGTCGCTGGATCTGTTTCCGCTGATCGTGGCAGCCGACAGCTGGCGCCAGATCGAGGCCGGGGTGCTGCAGCGGGTCCAGGTTCTGGAGGCGGTCATGGCCGACGTCTACGGCCCCCGCGCGCTGGTTCGGGCCGGGCTGTTGCCCACCGCGCTGGTTCGGGGTCACCCGGGCTACCTGCGCTCCATGCACGGCGTCGAACCGGCCGGTGGAACCTTTTTGCCCATCGTGGCGTTTGATCTGGCGCGCGGCCCGGACGGACACTGGTGGGTGGTCTCGCAGCGAACGCAAGCCCCCTCGGGCCTGGGTTACCTCCTGGAAAACCGACTGTCCATCTCGCGCCTGTTTCCCCAGGCATTCGAGGCCATGTCCGTGCAGCGGCTGGCCGGGACCTACCGCGCCCTGATCGACGGAATCAAGGCCATGAGCCCCGCCGGTGCCGACGCCCATATTGCGCTGCTGACGCCGGGCCCGTACAACGAAACCTATTTCGAGCACGCCTACCTGGCCCGTTACCTGGGCATTTCGCTGGTGCAAGGGACCGACCTGACGGTGCGGGACGATCATCTTTATCTGCGCACCCTGCGCGGCCTGGAGCCGATTCACGGCCTGATCAAACGGGTGGACGACGCCTGGTTGGACCCCCTCGAACTGCGCCCCGACTCCACGCTCGGCGTCGCCGGCCTGCTGCAAGCGGTTCGCAGCGGTCATGTGGTGATGGCGAACGCGCCGGGCTCCGCGTTTCTCGAATCCAGCGCCTTGCTGGGCTTCCTGCCCGCGCTGGCGGACCACCTGCTCGGTGAGACCTTGCGACTGCCCGCACTGCCCACCTGGTGGTGCGGTGAGCGTGCGGTGCTCGACCAGGTCCTCCCGCGACTGGGCGAATCCGTCATCAAGCCAACCTACCCGGGATGGGCGAGTCACAACAGCTTCGAGGCCGTACTTGGCCGTCAGTTGCCCCGTCGCAAACTGGACGAGTGGGCCGGGCGCATCCTGCGCCAGGGCGACGAATACACCGTGCAGCGGGCACTGCCCCTGTCGCAGATGCCAACCTGGCGGACCGAGGGGGACACACCCGGTATCGCGCCGCGCTCGGCCATGTTGCGGGTGTTCGCGCTGGCCGACGGCCCGCGTTCCTGGAGGGTTCTGCCGGGCGGACTGGTACGCATTGTCGGCGCCGACGCCGGGATCGCCTCCATGCAGCGCGGCGGCAGCAGCGCCGATGCCTGGGTCCTGACGACCGGGGCGGTCGACCGCACCACCCTGCTGCAGCCGCACCTGTCACCGGCGTCCATTTCACAACGCAAGCGCCTTGTGACCAGCCGCGCGGCCGAAAACCTGTTCTGGCTCGGTCGCTACACCGAACGCACCGAAAACTGCCTGCGGCTGTGCCGTCTGGCGCTGGAAACACTCAACGGTGAAGACCTGTCCTGCGCGCCGCTGCTGGACTGGCTGACCCGCATGGCCCAGGACAACCGCCTCGTCGCGCCGGGAACACCCGGGGCCGCCCAGGGGCGCCGGGTGTTCGAGCGGGCACTGGTCGCCGGGCTGGCGGACCGCCACAACACCACCAGCGTGGGCAGCAATCTCGCCGCCGTCCGCCAGGCGGCCTCGGCGCTGCGCGAGCGTCTCTCGCAAGAACACTGGAATCTCATCCAGCGCGCCGAGCGCGAGTTTTTCAATCGCAGTGGCGAAACCGGCGGCGAAGCGGCGTTCTCGACCGTGGAAGCCCTGCGGCTGCTCGAATCGGTGAGCGCCGATCTGGCCGCCATGACGGGAGCACAAACCGATCGCATGACGCGGGACGACGGTTGGCGCCTGCTGTCGGTGGGGCGACAGGTCGAACGCCTGGGCTTTCTGGCCCACGCCCTGCGGGTCGCGCTCGATACCGGCGCGGTGCAAGAAGCGGGCGGCTTCGAAGCCCTGGTGGCGCTGTTCGACACCACCATCACTTTTCATGCGCAATACCAGCAGAGCCGGGAGATTGCGGCGCTGGCCGATCTGCTGGTGCTCAGCCGCGAAAACCCCCGTTCGCTCGGCTGGGTGGTGCAGACATTGCGTGCCCGGCTGTCCCGGCTGGCCGGCAGCGCCAGCCACGAGACGGGCGCCCTGGCGCAGCTGGTGCCTGATCCGGGCAACTGGTCACTGGACGCCCTGTGTGACGGCAGCGCCGCCCGCCCGGCACTGCGCGAGCTGCTGGACGCCTGCCATGCTGCGGCCTGGCGCCTTTCCGACGAAGTCAGCCTGCGGTACTTCACCCACACTCATGAGGCAGGCGAAAGCCTGGGGGCCTGATGCAACTGCGGGTCACCCACGTTTCCCGGTACAACTATCAGCCGGTGGTCGAGACCTCGCACCATCTGGCCTGCCTGCTGCCGGTGGACACCCGCCGCCAGAAAGTCCTGGCAAGCCGCCTGCAGATCGAACCGGCCCCGGCGCAGATCAGCGAACGGGCCGACGTTTATGGCAACCGCCGCAGCTGGTTTTCGCTGAACCAGAGTCATTCCACCCTGACCGTGACCGCGGAAAGCACCGTGGAGACCCGACCGCCGCCGTCCTGCGACAGTCAGATGACCTGGGAGGCGGTTCGCGAACTTCTGCGCTACCGGGTCGGCGCCGACTGGGATCCGGAAAGCGAGTTCTGCTTCGCCTCACCCCACATACCGCGCCACCAGGACTTCGTCACCTATGCACAGCCCAGTCTGAGCCCGCAGCGCCCTTTACACACCGCCGCCATCGAGCTGATGCAGCGGATTCACCGCGATTGCCGCTACGTCACTGCCAGCACCGACATCGGCACGCCGGCCGTCGAGGCCCTCGCCCGGCGCCGTGGCGTATGCCAGGACTTTGCCCACATCCTGATCGCCTGCCTGCGCGCCTGGGGGCTGGCCGCCCGGTATGTCAGCGGCTACCTGCTGACCGAGCCGCCGCCGGGCCAGCCCCGCCTGACCGGTGCGGACGCGTCCCATGCCTGGGCACAGGTCTACCTGCCCGACCTGCCAGGCGCCGGCGAAGGTGCGGGCTGGTATGACCTCGACCCGACCAACAATCGCCATGGTTGGGGCACACCCGGCGAAGACTACGTCACGCTGGCGATCGGTCGCGACTACGCGGATATCTCGCCCATTCGCGGTGTCATCCACGGTGGCGCACGGCATACACTCTCCGTCGCTGTCACGGTAGCACCGGTCGATGAAGGGGCACCCGAAGTGCCGGCTGCCAGCGCCGCCGCCGAAACCGACCGTGCCGAGACAGCCCTGACATCCATCCCCGAGGACCAGACATGACCAACATCTACGACACCCTGCAGCAACTGGACATCACCCTTCCGCCCGTCGCCGTGCCGGCGGCCGCCTATGTGCCGTTTGTGCGCACCGGCAATCTTGTCTTTCTGTCCGGCCATATTGCGAAGAAAGACGGCAAAGCCTGGGCCGGCCAGCTCGGTGCCGGCATCAGCACCGACGAAGGCAAAGCGGCGGCCCGCGCGGTGGCCATTGACCTGCTGGGTACCTTGCAGGCTGCCGTCGGCGACCTCAACAAGGTCACCCGCATCGTCAAGGTCATGAGCCTGGTCAACAGCACCAGCCACTACACCGAACAGCACCTGGTCACCAACGGATGCTCGGAGCTGCTGGCTCAGGTGTTCGGGGAGCGTGGCGCCCACGCGCGCAGCGCCTTCGGCGTGGCGCAGATCCCGCTGGGTGCGTGTGTGGAGATCGAACTGATCGCCGAAGTGGCCTGACGGCGCGCCGCGATCACTTCGTTATTCATAGCGCAAAGTGACCTTTTTACGCTGGGTATCGGCATTTCTTACCCTAAAACGCTGATTTTGGCCCCGCCGGCCCCCGTGGGCGCGAGCGGGATCACTCCACCCGGACGACCCGGGTCGGTTTGAACCCCAGATCGGCCGCCTTGCCCTTGCGCGCGCGCCCCCCGCGGGCGTTGTTCAGGCTGCGGATTTCCAGGGTTTCATCACGCTCCTTGCCGCCGCGACCGATGCCTTCGATGCGCACGCTGCGCGTGTAGGCTGCCGCCCCGGCCAGGCTGTCCTTGGCCTCCAGATCAATCAGGATCAGCCCCCGCCCGCCACTGGGCTGCAACTTCAGTTCGGTCATCTCGAAGGTCAGGATCCGGCCGCCGGTGGAGGCGCAGGCGACATGGGTCGCCGGCGGCAGCGGCACACTGCCACTGCCGCCGGACACCGGCGATGGCGCGCACAGCGATTCCCCCGCACCGAGGCTGACGAAGGCTTTGCCCGCTTTGGGCCGCGAGGTCATGGCCTCCACCGTCGCCAGGAAACCGTAGCCCGCCGAACCGGACAGCAGCAGCACGGCACCGGCCGGGCCGGCAAAGTAATGGACCAGCTGGGTCCCGGCTTCCTGTTCGATCAAGGTGGTGATCGGCTGCCCGTCGCCGCGCCCGCCGGGCAGCGCGGAAACCGGCACGCTGTAGACCCGTCCATTGGAGCCAAAGGCCAGCAAGGTATCGACCGTGCGGCATTCGAAGGTTGCATAAAGCGCATCGCCGGACTTGAAAGCAAACGTGGCCGTGTCGTGCCCGTGGCCTTGCCGGGCCCGAGCCCACCCTTTGACCGATACGACCACCGTGACCGGCTCGTCGACCACCCGGATTTCGGCAACCGTCCTCTTCTCTTCCTGAATCCGCGTGCGCCGCGCATCGGCGAACTGTCGGGCGTCCTGTTCGATCTCGCGGATCATCAGGCGACGCAGCGCCGCCGGGCTGCCCAGCACCTCCTCCAGGCGCAGCTGCTCCTCCCGCAACTCGGCCAGCTCCTGTTCGATGCGGATCGCCTCCAGGCGGGCGAGTTGCCGCAGGCGGATTTCCAGAATGTCTTCTGCCTGGCGCTCGGACAGCGCAAACCGCTCGATCAGTGCGGCCTTGGGTTCATCGGACTGGCGAATGATCGCAATGACCTCGTCGATGTTCAGCAGCACCAGCTGCCGCCCTTCAAGAATGTGGATGCGGTCAAGCACCTTCTGCAGGCGGTGGCGGGAGCGGCGCTCTATCGTTCCCTGGCGGAAGACGATCCATTCGAGCAACATCTGCCGCCCCGACTTGAGGACCGGCTTGCCATCGATGCCGACCATGGTCAGATTGATGGAAACCGACGTCTCCAGGCTGGTATGGGCCAACAGCGAGCGAATCAGCTCCGCACTGTCGATCCGGCTGCTCTTGGGTTCGAATACCAGGCGCACCGCCGCCTCCCGGCTGGATTCGTCGCGAACCCCGTCGAGCACGGCCAGCATCGCCGCTTTGAGCTGGGTCTGGTCAGCCGTGAGGGCCTTCTTGCCGGTTTTCACCTTGGGGTTGGTGATTTCCTCGATTTCTTCCAGCACCCTCTGGTTGGAGACCCCCGGCGGAAGCTCGTTGACCACCAGCTGCCACTGCCCCCGCGCAAGTTCTTCGATGGTCCAGCGCGCCCGTACCTTGAGACTGCCGCGTCCGCACCGATAGGCTTCGGCGATATCCGCAGCGCTGCTGATGATCTGCCCGCCGCCGGGAAAATCGGGCCCCGGAAGGATGAGGGCCAGGGCCTCATCGGGCAATTCGGGATCGCGAATCAGCGCGACACAGGCGTCGGCCACCTCGCGCAGGTTGTGGCTGGGGATTTCGGTCGCGAGTCCGACCGCAATGCCGCTGGCCCCATTGAGCAAGGTGAACGGCAGACGCGCCGGGAGCTGGCGCGGCTCCTGTGTCGATCCGTCGTAGTTGGGCTGGAAGTCGACCGTGCCTTCGTCGATCTCGTCCAGCAGCAGGCGGGCAATCCGTGACAGCCGCGCCTCGGTGTAACGCATGGCCGCAGCGCCGTCGCCGTCACGGCTGCCGAAGTTGCCCTGGCCGTCGATCAGCGGGTAGCGCTGGGCGAAGTCCTGGGCCATCCGCACCAGGGCGTCATAGGCGGCCTGGTCGCCATGGGGGTGAAAACGGCCAAGCACGTCCCCGACCACCCGGGCGCTTTTGACCGGCTTCGCGCCGGCCGTGCCATTGGCGCCGCCAAAACCCAGGCCCATGCGGGCCATGCTGTACAGGATGCGCCGCTGTACCGGCTTCTGGCCGTCGGCCACATCCGGCAACGCCCGACCTTTGACAACCGACAAGGCGTATTCCAGATAGGCCCGCTGGGCATAGGCCCCCAGGCTGAGCGAGTCATCGGGGTCGACCGCCTGCGGCGGCGGGAACAGGGTGTCATTCATGGCGTCAGAAAAAAATGGCTTCACCGCCCGATGCCGAGGCCGGGCGGGCGGCGGGTGGTGGTACGGTCAGCGGGGGCAGCATCGTGCTGCGCCCACGGGCGCCACCGGGGACCGGCGCGGGGGCCGCTGGCGCAGGAGCCGCTGCGACCGGTGACGGCGCGGCAGGAGCCGGCACAGGCGGTTTCAACAGGCCATACAGCTGCATCACCGTTTGCACATAGTTGCGGGTTTCAGGGTACTCGGGAATGCGGTTGCCGGCGCGCGCTACCGCGCCCTCACCCGCGTTGTAGGAGGCCAGCACCAGTTCGGTCTGTCCGGGATAGCGCCGCAGCAGGTATTGCAGATAGCGCGCGCCCGCGCCGATGTTGATTCGTGGATCGGTCAGCTTGGATTCGACCGAGCCGGCGCGGTCGGCGGCAACGCCAAAACGCTGCGCGGTGGCCGGCATCAGTTGCATCAGCCCGATTGCGCCGCGCGGCGAGACGGCTTGGGGGTCGAATCCGGATTCGGTTGCAATCACCGCTTTCAGCAGGGCGTAGTCCAGGCCATGACGATCCGACGCTTCCCGCAGCAGGTAGCGCACCGCCTTGTAACCGGGCGCAATGTCCAGATAAGCCAGCAGGCGGTTCTGGGCCCGCAGGGGTGAGTTCTCCGATTCGGGCTCGACTGCCGGTGCGCTGGCCACCGGGGCTGGCACCGACGCGCCGGGCAATCCCGGCACCACAGCTGCCGGCGCGGCACGCCAGAACAGTTCGTAGCGGCTGTCAAGGCGTTCCGCCGCAAAACGGGGAACGCCCCTCTCGTCGACAAAGGCCCAGACGTCGGCACGGGACAGCCCCGAGCTCATCAGCAGCCAGACCCCGAGGAAAACCCACCCACCGCGGCAGGCGTGCCGCTCAGATGTCAATTTCCACGGCATCGCCGTGAACCTCCATCAACTCCCGCCGGGCAGCCGCTTCCCCCTTGCCCATCAACTGGGTCATCAGCGCTTCAGTCCGGGCCAGTTCCCCCTCGCCGACTCGCACCGGCAGCAGGCGTCTGGTGTCCGGGTTCAGGGTGGTCTCCCACAGCTGCTCGGCACTCATTTCGCCCAAGCCCTTGAAGCGGCTGATGCTCCAGGCGCCTTCCCGTACGCCGTCCTTGCGCAGCTTGTCCAGAATCGCGCCCAATTCCGCTTCATCCAGCGCATACAGCTTGGCGGCGGGTTTCTTCCCGCGTGCCGGCGCGTCGACCCGGTACAGCGGTGGCCGGGCCACGAACACATGGCCGGCCTCGATCAGGCGGGGAAAATGGCGGAAGAACAAGGTGAGCAGCAGAACCTGGATGTGTGAGCCATCCACATCGGCGTCCGACAGGATGCACACCTTGCCGTAGCGCAGGCCGGAAAAATCGACGCTGTCCTGCGGACCGTGCGGATCGACACCGATCGCCACGGCGATATCGTGTATTTCCGTGTTGGCGAACAGGCGATCCCGCTCCACCTCCCAGGTGTTGAGGACTTTGCCGCGCAATGGCAAGACGGCCTGGCACTCCTTGTCGCGCCCCATCTTGGCGCTGCCGCCAGCCGAGTCGCCCTCAACCAGGAAAACTTCGTTGTGACGGATGTCCCGGCTTTCGCAGTCGGTCAGTTTGCCCGGCAACACCGCCACGCCCGAGCCCTTGCGCTTTTCCACCTTCTGCCCGGCCCGCTGCCGCGTCTGGGCTGCCTTGATGACCAGTTCAGCGAGTTTGCGCCCGTGTTCGACATGCTCGTTCAGCCACAACTCGAGCGCCGGCCGCACGAAACCGGAGACCAGACGTACCGCATCGCGGGAGTTCAGTCGCTCTTTGATCTGACCCTGAAATTGCGGGTCCAGCACTTTGGCCGACAGCACATAACTGGCGCGGGCAAAAACGTCCTCCGGCATGAGTTTGACGCCCTTGGGCAGCAGGGAATGCAGATCGATGAACCCTTTGACGGCCTGGAAAAGACCGTCGCGCAGGCCGCTGTCATGGGTGCCACCGGCGCTGGTGGGAATCAGGTTGACGTAGCTTTCGCGGATCACGCCCCCCTCTTCGGTGAAGGCCACCGCCCAGGCCGCACCTTCGCCATCGGCAAAACTGTCGCTGGTACCGTCGGCGTAGGCTTGCCCATCGAACAAGGGGATCAGCGGATCAGCCGCCAGGCTTTGCACCAGATAGTCGGCCAAGCCGCCTTTGTACTGCCAGCTTTGGGTTTCGCGGGTCTTTTCATGGGTAAGGGACACCATGACTCCCGGCATCAGCACCGCCTTGCTGCGCAGAAGGTGGGTCAGTTCAGCCAGGGGCAAGGTCGCGGACTCGAAATACCGCGCATCCGGCCAGACCCGCACTGTGGTGCCCTGACGGCGATCGCCTTCGGCGCTGCCGTTGCTGGGCCGCACCTGCAGCGGTTCGATGACATCACCACCGGAAAACACCAGCCGGGCAACTTGCCCGTCGCGGTAGCTGGTTGCTTCCAGGCGGGTCGCCAGCGCATTGGTAACCGATACCCCCACCCCGTGCAGGCCACCGGAGAAGCTGTAGGCCCCCCCCTTGCCTTTGTCGAACTTGCCGCCCGCGTGCAGTCGGGTGAACACCAGCTCGATCACCGGAGCGTTCTCCTCCGGGTGCATTCCGAACGGAATGCCACGGCCGTCGTCTTCGACACTCACCGAACCATCGGCATGGACGACGACCTTGACCTTTTTGCCAAAGCCGGCGAGCGCCTCGTCGGCGGCGTTGTCCAGCACTTCCTGTATGACATGCAGCGGGTTGTCGGTGCGGGTATACATTCCCGGGCGCTGTTTGACGGGCTCCAGGCCCTTCAGCACCCGGATCGAGCCTTCGGAATATTCGCTGGTGGGTTTGACTGCCATGGCCGCGGATTGTACGCGCGGCAGCCGACTTTTCTGTATGTCCATACAGCCCGACCGTCACCTCAGGGCGCTGATGCGCCAGGCGCATCAATCGGCGCGGCGCAATTCATCGCAAAGCCTCCGCTGCGGTCTGCAGGAAAGTCGGGCCTCCAGTACAGTTGCGCGATGACTGATTCGCACCGTTCCCTGCCCATGGTCCAGCTCCTGGCCTGTGGCGCCGTCATCGTCACGCTGTCCATGGGGATTCGCCATGGCTTCGGCCTGTGGTTGCAGCCGGTCACGCAGGCCCAAGGCTGGACACGCGAGACATTCGCGTTCGCGCTGGCAATCCAGAACCTGGTGTGGGGCTTCGCCGGCATTTTTGCCGGCATGGTGGCCGACCGTTTCGGCGCCTTCCGGGTGATTGTCGCCGGGGCAGTTCTTTACGCTTTGGGCCTGCTGGGGATGGCCCATGCTCCGACCCCCATGCTTTTTGCAGCCACCGCCGGTGTGCTGATCGGCATCGCCCAGGCCGGAACCACCTACGCCGTGATCTATGGCGTGATCGGCCGCAACGTCAGTGCGGAGCGGCGGTCCTGGGCCATGGGGGTTGCGGCGGCGGCAGGCTCGTTCGGCCAGTTTCTGATGGTGCCGGTCGAGGGGCTGCTGATTGCCCAGTTCGGTTGGCAGCAGGCCCTGGTCCTGCTGGGTTTGGCCGCCCTGCTCATCATCCCGCTGGCCTGGGGCCTTCGGGAACCGGCGTTTGCCGGCGGTGGCACGGTGCACCGAGACCAGACCATCGTGCAAGCCTTGCGGGAGGCATTCCGATACCCCAGTTTTCAGCTGCTGATGGCGGGCTACTTCGTTTGCGGCTTCCAGGTGGTGTTCATTGGGGTGCACATGCCCAGCTACCTGAAAGACAAAGGCCTTTCGCCCCAGGTGGCGAGTTACGCGCTGGCGCTGATCGGGCTGTTCAACGTGTTTGGCACTTACGCGGCGGGTGTGCTCGGGCAGAAAATGGCCAAGCGCCATATTCTGGCCTTCATCTATATCGCCCGATCAGTGGCCATTACCACCTTTCTGCTTGCGCCGCTGACACCCGCCAGTGTGTACCTCTTTTCCAGCGTCATGGGGTTGCTGTGGCTGTCCACCGTGCCGCCGACCAACGCGGCGGTGGCGCAGATTTTTGGCGTGGCCCATTTCTCGATGCTGGGCGGTTTCGTGTTTTTCAGCCACCAGATCGGCAGTTTCATGGGCGTATGGCTCGGCGGCGTGCTGTACGACAAGACGGGCAGCTACGACATCGTCTGGGTTATCGCGATTGCCCTGGGCATTTTTGCTGCGCTGATCAACCTGCCGGTAAAAGAAGCCGCCATCGTGCGGTATCCGCGTGGCGTCGGCGGGGCGACCTGACCATGGCAAATCGATACAAATTCCTGGCCTACGCCCTGGCCCTTGCCGCGTTGCTGGGCGTTTTCGCGCTCTATTCCCGGCCCGAGTTTCTGGTGAACCTGGCGGACCAGCTGTGGAGCTGCTTTTGAGCGCCATCGGCTTCACACCACAGCCAGCGGCAACCTGCAAGGGCTCGCCGGCGACTGGCCTTGCCGGCACGGCACAAAATCGCTGCTTTCCGGTCATTTTCGGCCAGAACCCATCGTCATATGGTCGCCTAGTGCTATGGTAAGCAGAGCAATTGATGACCCGTCAGTCGTCGGCGTGCGATCGGTTTGCGATCGCCACGGCACGGAAGCGCCGTCCCCCTGGGTGTGCCGGTGGACCCCCCTTTTGCCGGAGGGCGCCCGGGTGCTGGACCTGGCCTGCGGACGGGGACGTCATCTGCGCTGGCTGTCCGGCAGGGGCCTGCACCTGAGCGGCGTCGACCGGGATCCGGCCGCGCTGGAGCAGGCCCGTGCGAGTCTGGGTGACAGCGCCGCCGAATGGGTTGTGGCCGATCTGGAGTCCGGCCCGTGGCCATTTGCCGGCC
Organism: Curvibacter sp. T50; assembly: GCF_057219955.1. Taxonomy (NCBI): domain Bacteria; kingdom Pseudomonadati; phylum Pseudomonadota; class Betaproteobacteria; order Burkholderiales; family Comamonadaceae; genus Curvibacter; species Curvibacter sp. T50. The sequence goes on along the minus strand of NZ_JBXVVU010000001.1, from coordinate 264,260 downwards.
GCGAGTTCGACGCCCTGGTGGTGACCAACTACCTGTGGCGGCCCCTGTTTCCGACGCTGATCGCCTGTCTGGCGCCGGGTGGAGTTCTTCTGTACGAAACCTTCGCCAGTGGCAACGAAACCGTAGGGCGGCCGGCGCGGGCCGAGTTTCTCTTGCAACCGGGCGAGTTGCTGACACAGTGCGCGTCTTTGCGGATCGTCGCCTACGAAGACGGTTTTCTCGACGGGCCCGCCCGCTTTGTCCAGCGCATTGCGGCGGTGCGGCGAAAACCGTCGGCGCCGACTGCGGCGCCTGCCCGCTACCCCCTCGCGCAATGAGTCCGCCGCCGAACGGCGGACGTTAGAATCCTCCTTTACCGTTCAAGATCACGGACATGACACCCATCACTGGCAGCATCGTCGCCCTTGTGACCCCGATGCATGAAGACGGCAGCGTCGACTACCCTGGCCTACGCAAGCTCATCGACTGGCACATTGCCGAAGGCACCGATTGCATCGGCGTGGTCGGTACGACCGGCGAATCGCCGACGGTCAACGTCCAGGAGCATTGCGAGATCATTCGGGTTTCGGTTGAGCAGGCGGCCAAACGGGTCCCGATCATGGCCGGTTGCGGCGCCAACTCGACCGCCGAGGCCATTGAACTGGCCCGATTTGCCAGGGCGGTGGGAGCCGACTGCCAGTTGCAGGTCGTCCCCTACTACAACAAGCCCACCCAGGAAGGTCAATTCCAGCACTTCAAGGCCATTGCCGAAGCCACGGGAGATCTGCCGGTGGTGCTCTACAACGTCCCCGGCCGCTCGGTCGCCGACATGCACCACGACACGGTTTTGCGTCTGGCGCAGGTGCCCGGAATCATCGGCATCAAGGAAGCCACCGGCAACATCGAAAGGGCTCAGTGGCTGATCCGCGATGTACCCGCGGGTTTCGCGATCTATTCCGGTGATGACCCGACCGCCGTGGCCCTGATGCTGTGCGGGGGCCAAGGCAATATCAGTGTGACGGCCAACATTGCCCCTCGCCTGATGCATGAGCTGTGTGTCGCGGCGCTGGCGGGCGATGTGCGCCGTGCCATGGAAATCCAGCTGCGCCTGATGCCTGTACACCGCAACCTTTTTGTCGAGGCCAATCCGATTCCCGTGAAATGGGCCATGGCCCGCATGGGGCTGTGTGGTGGAGCCCTGCGCCTGCCGATGACGCCGCTGTCACCGGCGCTTGCACCGGTGGTGGAGTCGGCCTTGACGGCCGCCCGGCTGCTGTGAGACTGTGACCCGCTAACCAGGACTGCGCCCCATGATGCTTAACAAATCAAACGCCCACCCCGCCACCGTGCTGCGCCTGCTGGCCTTGGCCACCGTGTTGGGCAGTCTGAGCGCCTGCTCCATCCTGGAGGGCGACCGGATCGACTACAAGAGTGCGGGCAAGGCACCCACGCTGGAAGTCCCGCCCGACCTGACGCAGCTTTCCCGCGACAGCCGCTATGTTGTTCCCGGCCGTCCGGTCACCGCCAGCGGGTTCCAGGCAGGCCAGGCCGCTGCGGCGCCGACAACGGCAGCCCAGGTCGCATCGGTGGCGGTCGGTGACGTCCGCATCGAGCGCTCTGGAAACCAGCGCTGGCTTGTTGTCAACCGTCCAGCGGACCAACTGTGGGGGCCGGTACGCGATTTCTGGCAGGAAAACGGCTTCTTGCTCGCCGTGGACCAGTCCAACCTGGGCATCATGGAAACCGACTGGGCGGAGAACCGCGCCAAGATTCCCCAGGACATCATTCGCAGCACCCTGGGCAAGGTGTTCGATAACCTGTATTCAACCGGCGAACGCGACAAGTTCAGGACCCGACTGGAGCGCAGCGGCAGCGGCGGCACCGAAATTTTCATCAGCCACCGCGGCATGATCGAAACCTACAGCACCAAAGAAAAAGATCAGACCGTCTGGCAGCCGCGTCCGGCCGACCCGGAACTGGAAGCCGAATTCCTGCGGCGTCTGATGGTCAAACTCGGCGTCGCCCAGGAGCAGAGCCGCGCCCTGGTGGCCGCCGGCGCCGTCAAGCCCACCAGTCGCGTCACCTCGGTCAACAACCAGCCAGCGGTCCAGATTGACGAAGGTTTCGATCGGGCCTGGCGCCGCGTCGGCCTGGCGCTTGACCGAACCGGCTTCACTGTCGAAGACCGTGATCGGGGACAGGGAATCTACTTCGTGCGCTACGTTGAACCGACTGCCGACCGCAAGGAGCCTGGCTTCTTCGGCAAACTGTTCGGCGCATCTGCCAAGGAAAATCCCCCCGTTCGGTACCGCATTGCCGTGCGCAGCGCCGCGGACGCCAGCACGGTGACCGTCCAGAGCGCCGCTGGCGCCCCCGATTCCAGCGCCAGTGCGCAGCGCATCCTGCAGTTGATTGTTGACGAACTGAAATAGCAGGCAATCCTGAGGGCTTTCGGCGGTCCTGGCGGCGCAGAGCCCGTTCATGCTCCGGTTCCGAAGCCTGGCCAGCGGCAGCAGCGGCAATGCCACTCTGGTTGAGGCGCGTGCCGGCAGGCAAACCACCCGGTTGTTGATCGACTGCGGCCTGGGGCGCCGTGCGCTGGACGCGGCCCTGCAGGCAGCTGGCGTCGCAATCGCCGAGCTGGACGCCATCTTCATCACCCACGAGCATGGCGACCATACCGGCTGTGTGAAGTCGCTGGTTCGACATCACCCGGTGCCCGTCTGGATGAGCGAAGGTACCTGGCGTGGCATGGGCTGCCCGGACCTCGGCATCTTGCGTCGGACGGCAAGGGCCGGCGAGGATTTCGAGCTTGGCGCCATGATGTGCCGACCGTTTGCCGTACCCCACGATACCCTGGAGCCCTTGCAGATCCGCTGCAGCGATGGCCAGGCGCACCTGGGCGTGGTGACCGACCTTGGCCATGTGCCGGGCGCCGTGCTTGCGGCCCTGGAAGGTTGCACCGCGCTGTTGCTGGAGAGCAACCACGACACCGATCTGTTGCAGCGTTCGCCCTACCCGCCGTTTCTGAAACGGCGGGTCGGTGGCGACCGGGGCCATCTCAGCAACGCCCAGGCTGCGACGGCCTTGGCCACCTTGAATCACAAAAGCCTTGGCGTCGTGGTCGCGGCCCATCTCAGTGAACGCAACAATGAACCGCGCTTGGCCCAGGCAGGCCTCGGGGCGGCCTGCGGACGCACGCCCGAGGAGATCGTGGTTGCCGCTGCGCGACGAGGTACCGACTGGCTTCCGGCCGGATGAATGGTGCGCGACGAAAAGCGCCGGTGGTTCCACCCGGATGTTCGTTCGTACCCGTCCGGGCACCAGCGCAGAAGTCAATCAACACTCTGCCGTGCCCGCTTCCGGCAGGTTCGCGTCTCAGACATACCTGCGGCATTCCTTTCGAAAGCCCAAAAAGAAAAAGCCGCCTCGCGGCGGCTTTCTCTGGCAGCTGGCAGGAGCCAGCGCAGCAATTACTTCTTGACGGCAGAGGCAGCGGCCTTGGCAGCGTCGACCGCAGCGCCAGCGGCAGCCTTGGCGGAATCGCCAGCAGCCTTGGCAGCGTCAACCGCAGCGCCGGCAGCCGAAGCAGCGGCAGCAGCAGCCGGAGCGGCAGCAGCAGCAGCGCCAGATGCAGCAGCGACAGCGCCGGAAGCGGCGGCAGCAGCAGCGTCAGCGGCCGGAGCAGCAGCCGGAGCCGGAGCCGGGGCAGCGGCGGGAGCCGGTGCCGGGGCAGGAGCGGGTTCTTCCTTCTTGCCGCAAGCGGCAAGAGCGGCGGCAGCGATCAGGGCGGACAGGACGAGCGTCTTGTTCATGATGAATTTCCTTTGGTAGGTCAAAACGAGGGGGATTCGGGAAAACTGTCGCAACAGCTTCGCGCTGCAGCAAACGAGCGCCGCCATTACAGGCAATCTACTCAACCCGAAATTATAGCAAGCCTTACGCAATTCTGGCAAACCCTTAGGCAATTGCCGGTTGCACCCACCCGTCCCGAACAGTCACACTTTCCGAATCGGGTTACAAGCCCAGGGTGTGGCTGGGAAAACCAGGCGAGGACTGCCGCAGGACTTCCTGTAGCGTTTCGTGCACGAGGAGGCGCCGCTGGGGGTCACCGCCGTAGACGCCCCGACTATTGTCCAGATCCAGTCGCTGCATCATCCAGCCCGCCGACCAGATCGCGCTGGGGAACTCCATTGGGTCCAGATTGGCGCAACGCCGGCAATCCAGGATATGGGCCCACTGCCGCCGCCAGTTCACCAGGCGGGCGAAATGGCGACTGACATGGCCCCAATCGCGCGCAACCAGCACCATGCGTCGCCCGCTCCGGGACCAGGCCGACAACCGGTCCACAACGACCCGTTCCGCCAACGGCCAGTCTTCAAAAGTGGCATCGCTGAGAATGATTTCAGGCCACCCTTCCAGCGCGGCCGACTCCACCGCGCGGCGGATCACCGACTGAAACGACTCTCTGCCATCGAAGCGCCCGGAAGGCCAGGGCAGCGGCCGAGCCGCGTTCGAACCCTCGTCAATCAGCGCCATGGGCCCACCCCGCCGCGATCCATTGACCCAGCAGATCGCGGGCACAGACACTGGCGCCGCGCACCGCGCGGGCATCCAGTCGCCGGTGGTCGGTCAACTGGCGCATGAGTTGGGCGTCGCGCCCCCCGGCCCGAAAACTTTCGCCGTTGATGAATACATGCCGTTCGTCATAGAGCATGCGGGTACGACGGTCGAGCACCACGCCGCGCTCCACCGGGACGCCTGCGGCGCCCGCCGCCGACTCGAACCAGACATTCGGCTTGGGTTCCGACAGATACTCGCCCAGCAGGCATTGCAGTTCCACCGGATCGTCCAACACCGCCTGCAAGGCATCTCGCGCGAAGTCCAGCATGGCAGGCGGGATCGCGCCCGGCGCTTCCACGGCGGGCTGCCCCGGGTCACGGTAGGCCGCCGGGCCAGCCGCATCGTCGGCGTCTTCGGCCAGGCGCATCAACAGTTCGCGCGCGAGTTCGCCGCGGTTGGGCTGGCGAAAGCCGATCGAGTACGTCATGCACTCTCCTTCGGCAATACCGTCATGCGCCCAGCGCGGTGGCAGGTACAACATGTCGCCCGGCTCCAGCACGAACTCTTCCTCGGGCACAAAACGGGCAAGAATTTTCAGGGGCAGGCCCTCGACGAGGCTGAGATCCTTCTGCCGTCCAATGCGCCATCGCCGGCGTCCGTGGGCTTGCAGCAGGAAAACGTCATAGCTGTCGAAATGGGGGCCGACCCCCCCGCCGTCGGTTGCGTAGCTGATCATCACGTCGTCGAGCCGCGCATCCGGCACAAAACGGAACTGCTGCATCAGCTGGTGTACCCCGTCGTGGTGCAAGTCAACGCCTTGCACCAGCAGAGTCCATTTCGGCTGCTTCAGTGCGGGCAGACTGCGCCGGGGAAAAGGACCGCGCCTGAACTGCCAGCCCTGCGCAACTTGCCCGACGAAACGGGATTCGACGGTGTCACTCTCGGCCAGAGCAAACAATGCGGGACGGTCCAGCAGAGCGCGAAAGCCGGGCACGGCCTGGCGAACCAGCAACGGCTTTTTCTGCCAGTGACGCTTCATGAACTGCTGGGGCGTGAGGCCGCCCAGCAAGGCCGTCGCTTGGGTAATGTCCATGGGACAATTCTCCCATGGACATTACCGAACACTGCGTGGTGGCACTCACCTGGACGCTCAAGGACACTTTGGGCGAGACCTTGGACGTACTCGATGAACCGGTCGAGTTTCTGGTTGGCGGCGACGATCTGTTGCCGACCATCGAGGCGGCCCTGCAAGGCCACGGCGCCGGTGCAACCGTCGACCTGCACCTGGAGCCGGAGCAGGCTTTCGGCGACTTCGACGACCAACTCGTCTTCCTGGAACCGAGGCGCCTGTTCCCTGCCGAACTGGAAGAAGGCCAGACCATCGAGGGCCACGCCCTGCCCGTGGGCACCAACCCCGACGCGCCCAAGGACCGGCTCTACACGGTGACTGAAATCTACCCGGAACACATCGTGCTTGACGGCAACCACCCGCTGGCCGGCATTGCCATCCGGCTGCACCTGCGCGTGGAGGGCGTGCGCGAGGCCACCGAGGAGGAAGTCGGCCGCGGCAGCTGTGGCACCGGCTTTTTTCGCGTCGAGGTCGACCCACACGGCCTGCCGCCGGATCACACGGTGCACTAAGGCTGATTCCAGCCCATACCCAGCGTGAAAAGGTCGCCTCTAGCTAGCTTTTCGATAGCTCCAAAGGTCACCCGGAGCCACTCCCGTCCGGGTCAGTGCTTTCCGGTCGAGCCGTAGCCACCTTCACCACGGCTGCTGGCGACGGCGAATTCCTGCACCACCGTGAACTGTGCCTGCACCACCGGCACAATGACAAGCTGCGCCAGACGCTCCATGGGCTGCAACGTGAAGGCAAGGTCACTGCGGTTCCAGGCGCTGACCATCAACTGGCCCTGGTAGTCACTGTCGATCAGCCCCACCAGGTTGCCCAGCACAATGCCATGTTTGTGCCCCAGGCCCGACCGCGGCAGGATCAGCGCGGCATAACCTGGGTCCGCCAGATGGATGGCCAGGCCCGTGGGGACGAGTTGCCAGGCGTTGGGTGCCAGCGTCAAGGGCTCGTCCAGGCAGGCACGCAGGTCCAGCCCCGCACTGCCGGGCGTGGCGTATTCGGGCAAATGCCCCGCCAGACGCGAATCGAGGATCTTGAGGTCAATTTTCATGATTTTCCGGCGACACCCGGCGTTCTCCGGTCGATTTCTGCTATCAATTGACGAGCAAGCTCATGTTTGGATGCCCGAGGCAGTTCGGTGGCACCCTGCGCGTCCACCAGCAACAGCGCGTTGTCGTCCTGGCCAAAGGTGGCGGGTCCGATGTTGCCCACCAGCAAGGGAACCCCTTTGCGCTCCCTCTTGGCGCGCGCATGGGCCAGCAAGTCGTGGCTTTCGGCGGCGAAGCCCACGCAGTACAGCGCGCCCGAACGCGCGCGCTCCGACTGTGCCACTTCGGCCAGGATGTCGGGGTTTTCGGCAAAGTGCAGCTGCGGTGTCTGACCCGACCCATCTTTCTTGATCTTCTGCTCGGCGGACTGCGCCGGGCGCCAGTCGGCAACGGCGGCGGTCGCGATGAAAACATCGGCCTGGGCAATTGCGGCGGCCACTGCGGCCTGCATGTCACGCGCCGAAACCACATCGACGCGGTGGACGCCCCGTGGCGTCGGCAAATGCACCGGTCCGGCGACCAGGGTGACGGCCGCGCCGGCCTCACGGGCGGCCCGGGCGATGGCAAAGCCCATCTTGCCGCTGGACCGATTGGTGATCCCGCGCACCGGGTCGATTGCCTCATAGGTCGGGCCCGCCGTCACCAGGACACGTCGACCGGACAAAGGCTTGGGCGCGAAAAAGGAGATCAGTTCGTCGCAAAGCTCATGCGCTTCCAGCATGCGGCCGTCGCCCGTTTCTCCACAGGCCTGATCGCCGCGACCGACGTCCAGCACCACTGCCCCGTCGGCCCGCAACTGCGCGACGTTGCGTTGTGTCGCAGGATGGGCCCACATCTCGCGGTTCATCGCGGGCGCCAGCAACAGCGGCACCCGCTGCGCCGGACGTGCCAGGCACAACAGGCTGAGCAGTTCGTCGGCGCGACCTTGCGCCACCTTGGCCAGGAAATCGGCGCTGGCCGGTGCCACGAGAATGGCGTCGGCTTCGCGGGTGAGGTTGATGTGGGGCATGTTGTTGGGCTGGCGGGTGTCCCACTGCGAGCCGTACACCGGCTGACCCGACAGCGCCTGCATCGTCACCGCCGTGATGAAATGCTCGGCCGCATCCGTCATGACCACCTGAACCGTGGCACCTTCCTTGACCAACGCACGGCACAGTTCCGCCGCCTTGTAGCACGCCACTCCGCCGCTGAGCCCCAACACAATCTGTTTGCCGGACAGGTTTTTCATGGCGGGCACTATACCTTGCCCTGCCCCCGCACGGTCCATCTCCCGTGGCGTCGACAGGCCGCCCTTTATAATTCCCGTTTACCACCTCCCGGGAGCCGGCCTCCCGACCCTGACATGACCAAATTTGTCTTCGTCACCGGCGGTGTGGTGTCTTCCCTGGGCAAGGGAATCGCCTCAGCCTCCCTCGCTGCGATTCTTGAGTCGCGAGGCCTCAAAGTCACCCTCATCAAGCTCGATCCCTACATCAACGTTGATCCCGGGACGATGTCTCCCTTCCAGCATGGTGAGGTGTTTGTCACCGACGATGGCGCCGAAACCGATCTCGATCTCGGTCACTATGAGCGTTTCATCGAAACGCGGATGCGGCGGGCCAACAACTTCACGACCGGGCGCATCTACCAGTCCGTGCTCGAAAAGGAGCGCCGGGGCGACTACCTGGGCAAGACAGTCCAGGTCATCCCCCATATCACCAATGAAATCCAGGAATACGTCAAACGGGGAGCCGGCTTCGGCACCCCGGATGCCGTCGACGTGGCCATCGTCGAAATCGGCGGAACCGTGGGTGATATCGAATCCCTGCCGTTTCTCGAAGCGGTTCGCCAGCTGAGCCTGCGCCTGGGCCCGAACAACAGCGCGTTTGTTCACCTGACTTACGTACCATGGATCGCAGCCGCGGGCGAGCTCAAGACCAAACCGACCCAACACACAGTGCAGAAGCTACGCGAAATCGGCATCCAGCCGGATGCCCTGCTGTGCCGCGCCGACCGCCGCATTCCCGATGACGAACGCGAAAAGATTTCGCTGTTCACCAACGTGCAGAGCTGGGGCGTGATCTCGATGTGGGACGTGGACACCATCTACAAGGTGCCCCGGATGCTGCATGAACAGGGCCTGGATGGCCTGATCTGTGACCGCCTGCGCCTGAACACCCCGCCGGCCAGCCTCAGACGCTGGGACGATCTGGTATTCGAGACCGAACATCCGCGCGGCGAGGTCACCATCGCCATGGTGGGCAAGTATGTCGACCTGTCGGACAGCTACAAGTCGGTCAACGAAGCCCTGCGCCACGCCGGCATGAAGAACCATGTGCGCGTGAAGATCGAGCACGTCGACTCGGAGACCATTTCCGAGGCGTCAGTGGCCCAGTTGGCACGTTTCGATGCGATTCTGGTGCCAGGCGGGTTTGGCAAACGGGGTGTCGAGGGCAAAGTGGCCACCGCCCGGTTTGCCCGGGAAAGCAAAGTGCCTTACCTTGGTATCTGCCTGGGCATGCAGGTAGCCACCATCGAATACGCCCGCCATGTTGCCGGCCTGGCGGATGCGAACAGCACCGAATTCGAGCCGGAAACACCCCATCCGGTGATCGCATTGATCACGGAATGGAAAGACTCTGACGGCACCATCCAGAAACGTGACGCCGGCTCTGACCTGGGCGGCACCATGCGTCTGGGCGCTCAAAGCTCCGACGTCGCACCCGGAACCCTGGCGCACCGCATTTACGGCGACGTCGTCACCGAACGCCACCGCCACCGCTACGAAGCCAATGTCCATTACCTGGACCGCCTGCGCGCCGCCGGCCTGGTGATATCGGCATTGACCCAACGCGAACAACTGACCGAAATCGTTGAACTGCCGCAGGATGTGCATCCGTGGTTCGTCGGTGTGCAATTCCACCCCGAATTCAAGTCCACGCCATGGAACGGCCACCCGCTGTTCAATGCTTTCATCAAGGCTGCGATGGACCACCAGGCGACTGGCAAGAGCCTGAAGGCGGTGGCATGAACAACGCCCGGACAGGCCGCTGCGGTCAAGCCTGCCCTCCTCGGGTGCGCCGTGCGGCTTACCCGCTGACCCGCGTGGGAACTCCATGAAACTCTGTGGTTTTGAGGTCGGACTTGACCAGCCATTCTTCCTGATTGCGGGGACTTGCTCGATCGAGGGCCTGCAGATGTCACTCGATGTCGCGGGACATCTGAAGGAAACCTGCGCCGCATTGGGTGTCGCGCTGATCTACAAAGGCTCGTTCGACAAAGCCAACCGCTCATCCGGCACCAGCGCACGCGGTGTCGGCATGGACGCAGGTCTGAAAATTCTTGAGGAAGTTCGCCGACAGACCGGCCTGCCCGTCCTGACCGATGTGCACGAGACGGCCCAGGTGGCCGAGGTGGCCTCCGTGGTCGACGTATTGCAAACCCCGGCTTTCCTGTGCCGGCAGACCGATTTCATCCGCGCTGTCGCCCAGTCGGGCAAACCGGTCAATATCAAGAAAGGGCAGTTTCTCGCGCCCTGGGACATGAAAAACGTCATCGACAAAGCCCGGGCGGCCGCACGCGAAGCCGGCCTTTCGGAAGATCGCTTCCTGGCCTGCGAGCGGGGGGTCAGCTTCGGCTACAACAATCTGGTCGCCGACATGAGCAGCCTGGCCGAAATGCGCAAGTCCGGTGCGCCAGTGGTGTTCGATGTCACCCACTCGGTACAGAAGCCGGGCGGTCTGGGGGCCGCCAGCGGCGGAGCGCGCGACATGGTGCCGGTGCTCGCCCGCGCCGGCGTGGCTGCAGGCGTGGCTGGCCTGTTCATGGAAACCCATCCGACACCGACCCAGGCTTGGTCCGACGGACCCAACGCCGTGCCGCTGCACCACATGCGAGCCCTCCTCGAAATCCTGGTGAGCCTGGACCGCACGACCAAAGCGGCCGGTTTCCTGGAAGACCGATTCATCTGACACCGACCGGAGCCGCCATGCCTGCCGCCTACATCATCGTCGACATGTCGATCTCTGACGTCGAGCAATACAAGCAGTACATGGCTGCGGCGCCGGCCGCCGTGGCCGCCGCCGGGGGCGAATACCTGGTGCGCGGAGGACGCTTCGAGGTCATGGAAGGCAACTGGCAACCCGCGCGGGTTGCGATGTTGCGTTTCCCGAGTTTTGAACAGGCCAAAGCGTTTTACGACGGCGAAGCCTATCGGGCGGCCCGGGCCAAACGCGAAGGCGCCACCACGTTTTTCAACATGATCCTGGTCGAGGGCGTGGACGCCCCCGTGAACTGAATCCAAACCATAGAAACCGAAAGGCAAACATGAGCGCTATTGTTGATATCGTCGGCCGCGAAGTGCTGGACAGCCGAGGCAACCCCACCGTCGAATGTGACGTCTTGCTCGAATCGGGCACCATGGGTCGCGCCGCCGTTCCTTCGGGGGCGTCCACCGGTTCGCGCGAAGCGATCGAGCTGCGTGACGGCGACAAGAGCCGCTACCTGGGCAAAGGCGTGCTCAAGGCGGTAGAACATATCAACACCGAGATTTCCGAGGCCGTGCTGGGCCTGGACGCCGCGGAACAGGCCTTCCTGGACAAGACGCTGATCGACCTGGACGGTACCGACAACAAGAGCCGACTGGGCGCCAATGCCATGCTGGCCGTCTCGATGGCCGTAGCCCGCGCCGCCGCCGAAGAGTCCGGGCTGCCGCTGTACCGCTACTTCGGCGGCATGAACAGCTGCCAGTTGCCGGTGCCGATGATGAACGTCATCAACGGTGGCGCGCATGCCAACAACAATCTGGATCTGCAGGAATTCATGATCATCCCGGTCGGCGCGCCGAGCTTCCGCGAAGCGGTGCGCTGGGGGGCGGAGGTGTTCCACGCGCTCAAGAAAATCATCCACGACAAGGGCATGAGCATCGCGGTCGGCGACGAAGGTGGCTTCGCACCCAACGTCGCCAGCCATGAAGCCGCGATCCAGATGATCCTCGAAGCCATCACCAACGCCGGCTATACCGCCGGCGAGCAGATCGCCATCGGCCTGGACTGCGCAGCCAGCGAGTTCTACAAGGACGGCAAATACCACCTCGAGGGCGAAGGCCTGGTGCTTTCGGCCGAGGAATGGACCAACATCCTGGCGACCTGGGTTGACAAGTACCCCATCATCAGCATCGAGGACGGCATGGCCGAGGGCGACTGGGATGGCTGGAAAGTCCTGACCGACCGGCTCGGCAAGGCGGTCCAGATCGTGGGCGATGACCTGTTCGTCACCAACACCAGAATCTTCAAGGAGGGCATCGAAAAAGGCATTGCCAACTCGATCCTGATCAAGATCAACCAGATCGGCACCCTCACTGAGACTTTCGCCTGTATCGAAATGGCCAAACGGGCCGGCTACACGGCAGTCATCAGCCACCGCTCGGGGGAGACCGAAGACGCCACCATCGCCGACATTGCCGTCGGCTTGAACGCCGGCCAGATCAAGACCGGGTCGATGAGCCGGTCCGACCGCATGGCCAAATACAACCAGCTGCTGCGCATTGAGGAAGACCTGGGCGAGATCGCGGAGTATCCGGGTCGCGCAGCCTTCTACAACCTGCGCTGAGCCGTCGGTCGTCGGCTGCTTCTTCCATGGCCGCTCGGCTGGTCGCCCTCCTGCTCGTCGGACTGCTGGTCGCATTCCACGCGCAGCTGTGGATCGGCCGGGGCAATCTGCGTGAAATCGCCCAGTTGCAAGAACAGCTGGCCGCCCGTCAGGCCGCCAATGCCGCGTTGGCCACCAGCAACGCCCAACTGGCAGCCGAAGTGGAAGACCTCAAAACCGGCATGCAGATGGTCGAAGAGAAGGCGCGCATGGAACTGGGCATGCTCAAGCCCGACGAAGTCTTTGTGCACTATGCACGGCGCTGACCGGCCCGCCCACCGGCGGGCCACCGGCGTCCGGAGCTGAGCCCCCCGATGTCGGACACCCTTTTTGCCACTGCCTTCAGCTTGTGGGGCGCACCGACCACCTGGCTGGAGGTGCTGGCGTTCGCACTGGCCTTGGGCATGGTTGCCTGCAACATTCGGGTCATCCACTGGGGCTGGCCCCTGGCGGCGATCAGTTCTTTGCTGTATGGCCTGCTGTTTGCCCGTTACCGCCTGTACGGGGAGGCGAGCCTGCAGGTCTTTTTCGCCGCCATGGCGGCCTGGGGCTGGTGGCAGTGGCTGCGCGGCACGACCGCAAGCGGTGCCGCACTGACCGTGCGACACCTCTCACCCTCCGGTCGCCAGACCGCCCTGCTGTCCGCCGCGGTGCTGTGGCTGTTGATCGGGCTGCTGCTGGACCACTTCACCGACTCGGATGTCCCCTGGCTGGATGCTTTCCCCACGGCGCTGAGCATCGTCGCGCAGGTGCTGCTGGGACGTAAATTGCTGGAAAACTGGCCCTTCTGGGTGGTCGTCAACCTGTCCAGCGTGGGCCTTTTCGTCTACAAGGCGCTCTGGCTCACTGCGCTGCTGTACCTGGTTTTCACCTTCCTGTCGCTGGTGGGCTGGCGTGCCTGGCAGACGCTGATCGAACGCGCCCCGAAGGTGCCATGAGCGAAAGCTGCGCACCCGCTCCACCCCTGCCCGGTGGACTGCGCATCGCCGTACTGGGCGCGGAAAGCACCGGCAAAACGACCCTGGCCGGGGACATTGCCCGCACGCTGCGCCGGCTCGGCCAGCCGCTGACACTGGTGGATGAAGCCTTGCGCCGCTGGTGCGACCGACACGGACGCACGCCGTCCTGCGGCGAGCAGCAACTGATCGCCCAGGAGCAGGCCAACGCCGTGCTTGCCGCGCCCGCCGGTCATGTTGTGGTCGCTGACACCACCCCTTTGCAGACCGCCGCCTACAGCGAACTGTATTTCGGCGACCACAGCCTGACCCCTGGCGGTTTGCAACACCAAGGCCTGTATCACCTGACACTGCTCACCGCGCTGGACCTGCCATGGGTGGCGGATGGCCTGCAACGCGACGGCCCGCAATGGCGCGGGCCGGTCGACCAGCGCCTGCGCACACTCCTGGCGGACGCCGGATTGCCGTTCCGTGTAATCTACGGCGAAGGAAACCTGCGACTGGAGGCGGCGCTTTCCGCTATATTTACTATAGCTAAATGTGACCTTTCTGCGCTGGGTATCGACCAATTCGAGGAAAAAAATCGTTCGCCGGCCGCCGCGGGCCGCCCCTGGCAGTCGCTGTGTGAATGCTGCGGCGATCCGGACTGCGAGCGGCGCCTGTTCCGCGCCCTGACCCACGGCGATTGAGGCAGCCATCGAGGGGCCCAGGGGCGCCGTCGACCTGCCGCGCCGGTCTGCGCCGGAGACGGCTCAGTGGAGCCCGCGACCCGGATTGGGGGTCACCGGGGCCTGGAACAGCAGGGCCGCGTCGACCGGATCGAAGTGGTACTGCTGGCCACAGAAGTCGCACCCCACTTCGATCTGTCCGCGCTCGGCCAACAGCGACTCGACTTCGTCGCGGCCCAGCCCCTGGACCATGCGCGCCACCCGTTCACGACTGCAGGTGCAGGCAAAGTACGGACCACCTTCGCCAACCAGCGGCTCGAAACGCTGCACAGGCTCCTCCCAGAACAAGCGGTGCAAGATGGTGTCTGCATCCAGCGTCAGCAGTTCCTTGCGCTGCAGGCTCTTGGCCAGAATGGCGATGCGTCGGTAATCCTCATTGCGGCCGATGGCGTCTTCATTGTGCTGGCGGGCGGCGTCCGAACCGGCCAGATTGCCCTCGCCGTGGACCGGCAGACGCTGAATCAGCAAGCCCGCCGCCATCGTCGCGTCGGCTGCGAGCACCAGTGTGGTGTCCAGCTGTTCGGACTGCAGCATGTAGTGCTCCAGCACCTGGGCCAGACTTTCCAGCGGTTCGCCATGGTCGCCGTGCAGCGGCACCACACCCTGGTACGGCTGCTGTCCGGGCAAGCGGTCCTGCGGGTCGAGGGTGATCGCGCAACGTCCCGTGCCGTGGCGGTTGAGCATCTGGCTGAGTGTGGCGTCGGGCGCCACGACTCCTTGCAGCGACGCGGTCGCGCGCAGACCCAGGCTGCTTTGCACCTCGGCCACCGCCACCTTCACCGGCCCGTCGCCGAATACCTGCAGCACCAGTGCGCCATTGAACTTGATATTGCCCTGCATCAGCACCGCGGCTGCAGCCATTTCACCCAGCAAGTCCCGTACCGGCGGCGGATAGGTACCCAGGCCCGGGTTGCCCGCGCGGCGACGCAGTATCTCCTGCCAGCTGTCCGTCAGACGGACAAGCATGCCGCGCACCGGCAGGCCTTCGAACAGAAATTTGTGCAATTCAGACACCGTACCCGCCTTCAGTCGATCCGGCGCAAACCGGTGTGAAAACGGCTGGCGTTCTCGCGGTAATGGCGGGCGCTCCAGCGCAGGCCTTCGATCTGCTCGGGCGTAAGAGGGCGAACCACTTTGGCCGGCGTGCCCATGATCATCGATCCGTCAGGGAACTCCTTGCCTTCAGTGACCAGGGAGCCGGCGCCGACGAGGCAATTGCGCCCGATTTTCGCGCCATTGAGTACCACCGCCCCGATACCGATCAGCGATTCGTCCCCGATAGTGCAACCGTGCAGCATCACCTGGTGCCCCACCGTCACGTCGGCGCCCACCACCAGGGGTTTGCCTACGTCCGCATGCAGTACACAGGCATCCTGAATGTTGCTTCCGGTGCCGATGGAAATCGACTCCGTATCGCCGCGCACCACCGTGCCGAACCAGACACTGGCCTGCGCGCCCAATTGCACGCGGCCGATCACCTGCGCACTGTCGGCCACCCAGGCCGTCTCATCAATCTGCGGCGCCACGCCGTCCAACTCGTACACCGCCATCAGGAATCCCCTTGTCACCGGATGCAAAACTTACAATTGTAGGGATGGAGCTCCGATCGCGGGCGCTGGACGCCCTCCGAAATCCCGACCCCGAAGAGAAACTGGCCCTGGCCAGCGCAATCGGGTCGGAGTTTGCTATCCTGCCAATAGCGCCCGGCCCCCTGAAGGAACCCGCCGGCGTGCCCGGGCGGCCGGTGCTGCCCCGCCTGGTTGAGCCGGCGCGTGTGCCCTTGCGTTCGCCCCATACCCGCGAGGGTCGCGCCGCACTCATTCACGCCATCTGCCATATCGAGTTCAACGCCATCAATCTCGCGCTGGACGCCGTATGGCGCTTTGGCGACATGCCGCCGGCCTACTACCACGACTGGTCCCGCGTCGCCGCCGAGGAGGCGTACCACTTTCGCATCCTGCACGAGCACCTTCAGGGACTGGGCTTTCGGTATGGCGACTTCGAGGCCCATGACGGCCTGTGGGAAATGGCCGAGAAAACCCGCCACGACATCGTTGCCCGCATGGCGCTGGTGCCGCGCACGCTGGAAGCGCGCGGCCTGGATGCCACACCCCTGATCCAGGCACGTCTGCGCAAAGCCGCCGAACCCGGCCGCGACGGACGCTGCCGCGCCCCGGATGCGTTGCAGGCCCACGCCTTGCTGGACATCATCCTGCGCGACGAAATTGGCCATGTCGCGATCGGCAACCACTGGTACCGCTGGTTGTGTGACCGCCAGAACCTGGACCCGCTCACCCACTATGCCACGCTGGCCCGCGACTACCGCGCGCCCCGACTGCGGCCGCCGTTCAACACCCCGGCGCGCCAGGCTGCCGGGTTTACGCCGGTCGAGCTGGAACTCTTGCTCGGAGCGTAAGGGCGAACGAACCGCGTTGGCACGGCAACGGGCTGGAGGCGCGCCGGTCAGCCGCGCGGATGGTGCTGCGCGTGCAGGGCTTTGAGGCGCTCCCGGGCCACATGGGTGTAGATCGTGGTGGTCGAGATGTCGGCGTGACCCAGCAGCATCTGCACCGCGCGCAGGTCGGCGCCATGGTTGAGCAGGTGGGTCGCGAAGGCATGGCGCAAGGTGTGCGGCGACAAGGGTGCCGTGATACCCGCCTGAGCCGCGTAACGGCGCACGATCTGCCAGAACATGATCCGGGTCATGCCGGACCCGGGTTTCGGGCCACTGGTGGTGACGAACAGCGATTCGGACTGGCGCGCCCCCAGCAAGACCGGGCGCGACTGGGCCAGGTAACGATGAAGCCAGTCATGGGCCACTTCACCGAACGGCACCAGCCGCTCCTTGCCCCCCTTGCCGGTCACGCGCACCACCCCTTCGGCCAGGCCGACCTGGAACGTACGCAACCCCACCAGTTCGGACACGCGCAACCCGCTGGCATACATCAACTCCAGCATGGCGCGGTCGCGCAGGCCCAGCGAGGTGCCGACATCGGGCGCCGACAGCAGGCTATCGACCTGCGCCTCGCTCAGCACCTTGGGCACCCGCAACGGCTGGCGTGCGGTCAGCAGTCGCAAGGTCGGGTCGGCCGCAATCAGCGACTCGCGCAGGGCCCAACGAAAGTAGCGTTTGAAAACCGTCAGCCGGCGGTTGGCCGACGTGGCACGGGTTTGCGCATGGCGCGCTGCGAAATAGGCGTGCAGATCCGCCTCCGTCGTGGCGTCCAGCGCAGCCCGGCGGTGCGTTTGCAGCCACTGGGCATACAGCGTAAGGTCGCGCCGGTAGGCTTCCAGGGTGCGCGGCGACAGGCCATCTTCGAGCCACAGGGCGTCAATGAACCGGTCGATCGCGGCAACATGGGTATCAGGCATGTGGCAGTGTATTCATGCCGGCAAAAAAACCGCCGGGGCCTGCGGCGGCCGGCGGGTTCCACGGCCTTCAGCCGCAGGCACCGGTACCCGGCGCGATCAGTCCAGCTTGAGTTTCTGCTGGTCCACCACCTTCTTGTAGACCTCGAACTCCGCCTTGATCTGAGCCGCAAACTGCTCGGGGGTGTTGGCAATGATGAGCGAACCGGTATCCTCGATCCGTTTGCGTACCGCGGGGTCCTCCAGGGCCTTGCGGGTTCCGGCGCTGACCTTGTCAATTACCTCTTTCGGCAAACCCTTGGGCCCCAGAATGCCATAGTAGGCCATGCGGTTCACAGGCTCCAGACCGACATCCTTGAAGGTGGGTATGCCCGGCAACTGCGCCAGCTGCTGCGGTGCAGCGACAACGATGGGCACGAGCTTGCCGGCGCGAATGTGCGGCAGGGCCGACGGCAGATTGTCGAAAATGATCGGAACCTGGCCAGCCACCGTATCGTTGAGCGCCGGACCGGCGCCACGGTAGGGAATGTGGGTGATGAAGGTTCCGGTGAGGCTCTTGAACAGCTCGGTCTGCAGGTGGCCGATGCCGCCGGTGCCCGAAGAAGAATAGGAATACTTGCCCGGATTCTTCTTGATCTCCGCCAGAAAACCCTTGTAGTCCTTGGCCGGGAAGCTCGGGTGAACGGCAATCACATTGGGGGTGGCCGCGATATTGATGATGGGCGTGAAATCGGTCAGCGGGTTGTACGGAATCTTGGCGTTGATTGCCGGATTGGCCGCGGTCGTTGACACTGTGGCCATGCCCAGGTTGTAACCGTCGGGAGCCGCCCGCACGGTTTCCGTCGCACCGACCACACCGCCGCCGCCGGCCTTGTTCTCAACGATCACGTTCTGGCCCAGGGCCTTGCCGAGGGGCTCGGCAATGACCCGCGCGATGATGTCGGTCGTACCACCAGGGGCAAACGGCACCTGCAGACGCACCGGTTTGTTGGGATATGCCTGGGCAAACGCAGACCCCACCGCCGCGACCGAGGCGGCCAGAACCATCCATTGACGACGTTTCATCGGAAAAAACTCCTGAGTTGAAGGAAACGGGGGCATCGTAGCGGCTTGGTGCCTGCGCACCCATTGTGGCTAACCCATAAGGGCAAACCCGCGCAAGCCGCGTCAACAGCCGCTATTCTCGGCGGGGTGAACTACGCCCAACTGCTGATCCCCGACTTCTCCCTCATCCTGTGCGGCTATCTGGTCTGCCGCTACACGGCGCTGAACCGTACGGTCTGGCAACAGGTCGAGAGCCTGGTGTATTTTTTTCTTTTTCCGGTGCTGCTTTTCCATTCGATCGTCAAGAGTCCGCTGGACCTGAAGGCCGCTTCGGGCCTCATCGGCGCCGGGGTCACGCTCGGGGTGCTGGCAATCGCGCTGGCCTACAGCCTGCCCCACCTGCCGCTGCTGGGCCGGCATATCGACCGGCGTGACCATGCCGCCAGCGCCCAGATTGCGTTTCGTTTCAACTCCTTCATTACGCTGGCACTCGCGGAGCGAATTGCCGGCGCGCAGGGGCTGCTGCTGATCGCGGTATTGATCGGCTGTTGTGTGCCCCTGTTCAACATGGGCGCGGTCTGGCCCATGGCGCGGCATTCCGGCACCCATTTCGGCCGCGAAATGGTGCGCAACCCCTTGATTCTGGCCACGGCATCCGGTCTGGCGGCCAATCTTGCGGGCTTTCGCCTGCCGGAGTGGGCCGAACCCACGGTGACCCGCATCGGTTCCGCCTCGCTGGCCCTGGGGCTGATGGCGGCCGGCGCCGGCATGCAACTGGGCACGCTGGCCAAGGGCAAGGTACTGGGGGTGTCGGTTCTGGCGATAAAACACGCCCTGATGCCGCTGGCTGCCTGGGCGCTGGCCCGGCTGTTCGGGCTGTCGCCGACGGAAACCGCCGTGCTGCTGGCTTTTTCGGCAATGCCAACCGCGTCCAGTTGCTATGTGCTCGCTGCCCGCATGGGCTACAACGGCGCGTACGTCGCGGCGCTGGTGACACTGTCGACGCTGCTGGCGCTGGCCAGTCTGCCCTTGGCGCTAGGTGTACTGCACCGCCACTGAAGTCGTGGCGTTCACGGGCTATCACCCGGGCGCTGAGAAACCGCAGCGGACCCTGTCCACTGTGCGGGGCTCCGGTCAGCGGGTCCCCGATACCAGCGCCATGCGACGGCGCAGCGCCTGTGCCGACAAGGCATCACCTGCCTGATCGGCGACGCGGGCCTGAACCTCCAGCCAGGCCAGCAGCGGCCGGCTCCAACCCTGGGCCGAGGCCGTCTCGGTGGCCAGCGCCAGAACCTGCGGATGCCCCTGCCCGGCGTGAAACCAGACAGCGGCGGCCACCAGGCGGGCCAGCGGGTCGTCGATGGCCGTCAGCAACGCAATATCGGCCGGTGCCACCGGCCGCGAATCCAGCAGACGCTGCGCCGCCGGGCGGTGCCAGGCCGGCAGCAAGGGAATCTGACCGGCATCCACCCGCCCGCTCAGGTAACTGGCGTAGGCGCGCTCGGCCGGTCCGGCATCTTCCCGCAAGGCGTCGAAGCGTTCACACGGTGCCCAGTCGAGGCTGGCGCGACGCACCGCACAATGCTGCAAAGCCACGCGCGCCAGCAAGGCCGGCTGACCGGTGCGTGCCACGGCCTGCCGTTGCTGCGCGGCTTCAACTTCCGCGATGCGGGTGTCGCCGCGCAAGGCCGCGGCAATGGCGCGTTCACCGGCACCCTGCGCCTGCAACTGCCACGCGGCCGGCGGCGGACCGCCTGCGCACCCGGCCACCACCGCAGCCACGGCGATACAAACCGCCGGACGGACGGAGATTCGGGCAACGCGGCATCCGATCATGGCAGGCGAATCTCCGTGTCGCGGGCGAACGGCCATTTGCGGTTGATTTCATTGACCAGGTGGTCGACCTTGCGCAGGCTGGCGTCCACTTCGGCGCGCAACGCCCCCAGGTCCTCGGTGGCTACGCGGGCCTGGCCGCTGATGGCCTGGGCATCGACCAGCAGCGCATCCACGCGCCGCAGGCTGGCGCGTGCCTCGCCCAGCAAGCCACCGAGTTGCACGGCCGTGGCACGTGCCTCGGTGACCAGCCCCTGGTCGCCGAACACCTGCCGCTCGGCTTTTCCGACCAGACTGTCTGCCTTCAGGGCCAGGCCATCGACCCGCGCCAGCAGCGCGTTGGTCCGTTCAAGGAGCAGCACCACCTTGCGGGCGTCGGCCTCATTGCCGAACACCGCGCCCAGGGCTCCGCGGGGTCCGCGCATCTTCTCGGTCACCGCCTGGACATTGGCCAGGCTGGCGTTGATGGCCGAATCGGCCGAGGTCATGGCCTGCAGATTGGCCAGCAAATCCTTGATGGCACTCACCAGCGTGGGCAACTCGGCCATGGCGTCGCCACGCAACACGCGACGCTCGGCCCCGTCCGGTAAGGGCGGATCGTCGAGCAGACCGGTGAATGCCCGCAGTTTGGTGCCGCCGACCATGCCCCGTTCCACCGTGAATACGCTGCTGGTGCGCAGCCACCGGGCATCTTTCTTGGGCACTTCGACCCGAATGCGGACATTGCCGTCCGCGCCCAGTTCGATGCGATTGACCCGGCCGATCGGAAATCCGGAGAACGTGACGTCCATACCCACGGTGATGCCCTCGGAATCATCGGCAATCAGCACCAGCTTCTGGGTCGGCTCGAAGAAGCCCCGCGCATACAGCAGGTAGGCCACCGAAGCGGTCGCCAGCACGGCCATGAACGCCACGAGGACCATGGCGCGCCACTCCAGGCCAGCGGGCGGATCGCCAGGGGTTTCAGGAACGGGGCTGCTCATGGACTCAATAGTAATTGCCCACCAGCGAGAGCAGTTCGACCAGCAGGATGAGCACAAACATCAGGACCAGATTGCGCAGTTGCGGATTCAGTGCCGCGCGGGGCCTGCGCGGGCCCGCGTCCCGCGGGCGCAACGCCGATACAAACGGCACCAGGGCCACGACCAGGCTCAGCCCGACGGTTTTCAGGGCAAACACCACCGACACCACCGGACTGAAGACATGGCCGACGCGCCGGGTGTAGGAGTCGAAAGCCCATGGCGTCGGCCCGTGCACCACCAGATAGGCCAGCACCAGTGCCGTCACGCCACTGACCACAGCCAGCGCCGGCACTGCGAAAAGGCAGCCCACCACCCGGGGCACCACCAGCATCCGCAACGGATCCAGCCCGCGCTGCCGCAGACGCTCGAATTCCCCCCTGGCATGCAAGGACGCAACCCCGGAAAACCCCGGCAGACTCAACCGCACTGCCACAAACAGTGCCGCCGACAGCGGTATCAGTTCCAGCACCAGCACCCGCACCACCATTTCGAGCGCATATTGCGAAAGCCCGTAGCTGGCCGCCGTCACGACCACAATGCGAATCAGCACGAGACTGAGCAGCGACACCAGCAAGGTGAACCACAGCAACACGGGCGCCGTGCCCAGGTAGATCTGGCGCGCCATTTCGCTGCGATAGGGAGACCGATAGCTGGAGGGCGAAATGGCCAGGAGCAACAACGACGCGGCATCGCGTCCTCCCCGCCGCATTTCGCCGCCCAAACCCGCCCAGCGCGTCCAGGTCGCCGCCCAGCCACCCCGGAAATTGTCGATTCCGCTCATGTCGCGATCGTAGCGCCCGCAGCCGTGTCTGCCGGCGGGGGCCGACCGCCGCCCTGCCCGAGCGCCCACAGGACATGCTCGCGCACCAGAGCCTGCGGATGATCGCGCCATCCAGCCAGCGCCCGAAACAAGTCCGATGACCGCGCCGCCCGGCCCGTACCGTCGCAAGAGGCAGCCAGCGCATTGCCTGCCGCCACCGCCAGATTGCGCAGCCAGCGCACATGGCCGATACGCCGTATCGGGTTGCCCTCGGTCCGGCGCAGGAATTCGGCTTCGGACCAGCCCAGCAGCGCAACCAGCGCCGCATCGCCCAGACCGGGACGGGGATCAAAGTCGGGCAAGGGGCTGCGGCCGGCAAACTTGTTCCAAGGACAGGCCAGCTGGCAGTCATCGCAGCCGTAGATGCGGTTGCCCAGCCGTGGCCGCAGCTCGACCGGGATCGGGCCGGGGTGCTCTATCGTCAGATAAGAAATGCAGCGGCGCGCGTCCAGGCGGTACGGCGCCACGATGGCCTGTGTCGGGCACACGTCGATGCAGGCCTGACAGGATCCACAGTGCGCGGTCGTGGCCGGTGTCGGCGGCAACGCCAGATCGACACAGATTTCGCCCAGGAAAAACACGGACCCACCGTCGCGGCTGAGCGCCAGTGTGTGTTTGCCGCGCCAGCCAATGCCGCTGCGGCTCGCCAGCTCGACTTCCAGCATGGGCGCCGAATCGGTGAACACCCGGTGACCGAACGGCCCCACCTGATCGGCGATCCGGTCCGCCAGCTGCTGCAGCCGCGCGCGCAGCACCTTGTGATAGTCCCGGCCGCGGGCGTAGACCGAAACCACCGCCTCGTGCGGCGCCGCCAGGCGCTGCCATTCGCCTTGGAGCCAGTCCGCCGGTGCCTCGCGGGGCAGATAGTCCATGCGCGCAGTGATCACACTGACCGTGCCGGGCACCAGTTCGGCGGGGCGGGCGCGCCGCAGGCCATGTGCGGCCATATAGTCCATGCTGCCGTGAAACCCGGCTGCCAACCACGCGAGCAATCCGGGCTCGGCAGACCTCAGGTCCACACCGGTAACGCCGATTTGGGAAAATCCCAGCTCCCGTGCCCAGGCCCGGATACTGGACACCGCTACAGGACTGCTGCTCTGACCACCGATCGCCGCCATTCACCGATTGTAGAAACCGGCTCAGGCCCCGGTGCCGCGGCGCTGCGCCGCCACCTGGTCTGGCCAGATGAAGCGGCCACGGCCACCAGTGCGGCCCGTCTGGCGGCCTGTCCCGCCGTGCGCAATGCCTTCATCGCCCTGCAGGGCGACCTGGGTGCGGGAAAAACCACCCTGGTCAGGCATCTGCTGCGTGCGCTGGGCGTGAGCGGCCGCATCAAGAGTCCAACCTACGCCGTGGTCGAACCCCATGAAGTGAACGGACCCCAGGGGCCGCTGTCGATCTGGCACTTCGACTTCTACCGTTTCGACGATCCGCGCGAATGGGAAGACGCCGGCTTTCGCGACCTGTTTGCCAGCCCCGGGCTGAAGCTGGCCGAATGGCCGGACAAAGCCGCCGGGGTCTTGCCCCGGGCTGACCTCACCATTGCCCTGGACGCAGACCCGGACGATTCCCGGCAGGTGACGCTGACCGCCCACAGCCCCGCCGGAACTGCGCTGCTGGAGGCCGCATGATCCAGCGGCGCGACTGGCTGCAGGCGGGCGCCGTGGTGCTGGTTCTGGGCCGTATCGAACTGGCGTGGGGCGCCAGCATTGTTGCCGTGCGGGTCTGGCCGGCGCCTGACTACACCCGCGTCACCCTGGAGTCCGACACCGCCCTGACCGCACGGGTCTTTCCGGTCACGACACCGCCCCGCCTGGCAGTGGACATTGAAGGCATCGAACTGAATCCGCCGCTGCGCGAACTGGTCGCGCAGGTTCGGCCGGACGACCCCAACATTGCGGGCATCCGCGTCGGCCAGAACACGCCCGGCGTGGTGCGTCTGGTGATCGACCTGAAGCAGGACATCCGGCCCCAGGTGTTCAGCCTGCCGCCGATTGCCGCGTACCAGCACCGGTTGGTGTTTGACCTGTACCCCGTGTCGCCGCCCGACCCGCTGGCCCAGCTGATCGCAGAGCGGCTGCGCGACGCCGGCCCCGGCGGCGTCCGCCCCGTGCCGGACTCCCCTGCCACGCCGGAGCCGGCCACCGATCCGCTGGGCGAGTGGGTGGCGCGGCACAGCGCCATGGCGCCACCCGGCCGCATCGAGCCACCCCCTGCGTCCGTTGCCCCGCCACCCGCGCCCCCACCGATCACCGCCCGCCGTCCGGAGGCCGCCAAGCCGCTTCCGGAGACTATAGAAAGCATAGCTAAAAGCGACCAAAATTCGCTGGGTATGGGCCAAAAAGGCCAGAAATCGGTACTCGAAGGGACCGTGGACCGCCTGATTGTTGTCGCGCTCGATCCCGGGCATGGCGGCGAAGACCCTGGCGCCATCGGACCGGGCGGCACCCGCGAGAAGGATGTCGTGTTGCAGATCGCGCGCCGTTTGCAGGGACGCATCAACCGTTCTTCCGTGCGGGGCAGTCCCCTGCGCGCCTTTCTGACCCGCGATGCCGACTTTTTTGTGCCGCTGCATGTGCGCGTCCAGAAAGCCCGTCGCGTCGACGCTGACCTGTTCGTCAGCATCCATGCGGACGCTTTCTTCACCCCCCGCCCCCAAGGCGCCAGTGTGTTCGTGCTGAGCCAGGGCGCCGCGTCGAGCAGCGCCGCTCGCTGGCTGGCCAACAAGGAGAACGCCGCCGACGCCATCGGCGGAATCAACCCGCCTGCCGCCGACGCGCAGTTGCGCCGCGCCCTGCTGGACATGAGCACCACCGCCCAGATCAATGACAGTCTGCAGCTCGGCTCCAAACTGCTGCAGGCGATGGGCAGTGTCGGCAAACTGCACAAGCCCCAGGTCGAACAGGCCGGATTCGCGGTATTGCGTGCGCCGGACATCCCCAGCGTTCTGGTGGAGACCGCCTTCATCAGCAACCCCGACGAAGAAGAGCGCTTGCGCAGCGAAGCCTTCCAGGAACAGATGGCAGACGCCCTGCACCGGGGCATCCTGGCCTACTTCGCCCGCAACCCGCCACTGGCACGCCGCCGCAGCGCCTGAGCACCCGCCCCGGCACTCAGGCGCGCGCGCCAGCAACCGGCAACGCCGCCAGACCGACCCGCGACAGCACCTGCTCTTCGTCGGCCGGGATGACCCAGACTTCGACGCCACTGTCGTCGCCATCAATCCGCACGGCGTCGCCCCCCTGGGCCGCGCCATTTCGGGCGGCATCGATACGCACTCCCAGAAAGTCCAGTGTCTGTCCCAATGCGGCCCGCAAGGGCGCGTCGTGTTGTCCGATCCCCCCCGAGAAGACCAGCAGGTCCAGGCCGCGAAGGCAGGCGACCAGCGCCCCCATTTCGCGCGTCGCACGATGGGTGAAAAGCGCCAGGGCCTGGCGCGCGCGCGGCGATTGGCTTCCCTGCAGGCTGCGCCAGTCGCCACTCAGGCCGGACACCCCAAGCAGTCCGCTGCGCCGATACAGCAGATCGCGCAACGACGAGCCCGTCCATCCCTGATCAAGCAAATGGAGCAGGACACCCGGGTCCAGGCTGCCACTGCGGGTTGCCATCATCAGGCCGTCCAGCGCCGAGAAACCCATCGACGTGGCCACGGGCTGACCGTCGCAGACCGCGGCCATGCTGCAGCCGCTGCCCAGATGGGCCAGCAGCACGCGGCCCTGGCTGCGGACACTGCGCGCGCGCAGGCTCGCCATCAGATGCTCATACGCCAGGCCATGGAAGCCGTAACGCCGCACCCCGTGTGCGCGAACCTCCTGCGGCAGTGGCAACAGGGTCTCGACCTCCGGCAAGGCAGAGAAAAAAGCGGTATCGAACGCGGCAAACTGGATCAGCCCCGGCAGCGCCTGGCCCAACACTTCGACACCGCGCAGATTGGCGTTCTGGTGCAGGGGCGCCAAAGGGGCCAGCCGGCGCAGCTCGACCATGACGTCGGCATCGATACAGACCGGCCCGCTGAATCGCGCCCCGCCATGCACCACACGATGTACGGCCACCCGCAAACCGCTCAGCATCCCGCGCAGGTGCAACTGCCGCAACAGCGCCTGGAGCGCGCGTTCAAGGTCAAAGCCCACGCCGGGCAGCACCACCGGCTGCGATGCCGGCGGAACCGTCCAGCACAGCACTGCCGGCTCCGCCGTGCCACGCCCTTCGACCGACCCGCCCGCCACCCGCTGGCCGGTGTCGTCGAACAAGGCGAACTTCAGGGTCGACGAGCCCGCATTGACGGTCAGAATCGCCGCTGCGCCGCCCATCCGTCAGCGTCCCACCATGCGGTTATGGTGGGCAACCAGTCGCGCCAGCACCGCTGAACCGATGCGCGACCGTGTTCCGTCGGCGCGGCTGGTCAGGGCAATCGGAACCTTGGCGCCCAGGACGACCCCGCAGGACATGGCACCGCCCAGATACTCCAGCTGCTTGGCCAGCATGTTGCCGGACTCCAGATCAGGCACCAGCAGCACATCGGCGTCGCCGGCCACCGGCGAATCGATGCCTTTGATCCGTGCGGCCGCTTCAGAGATCGCGTTGTCGAAACCCAAAGGGCCGTCCAGCACACCGCCGACGATCTGGCCCCGGTCGGCCATCTTGCACAGCGCCGCCGCGTCCAGCGAAGACGGCAGCGAAGGACTGACCGTCTCGACCGCCGAAAGGATCGCCACCTTGGGTCGGGTCGTGCCCAGCAGACACGAGAACTCGATCGCGTTCTGGACGATATCGACCTTCTCCGCGAGGCTGGGCGCAATGTTCAGCGCCGCGTCCGTGAGCAGCAAAGGCTTGTGATAACTGGGCACATCGAAGCGGAACACATGCGAGCAGCGCCGCCCGGTGCGCAGGCCGCGTTGCGCGAGCACCGCATGCATCAGCTCGTCGGTATGCAGGCTGCCTTTCATCAGGCTGTCGACCGCGCCCGATGCGGCCAGCTCCGCCGCTCGCTGCGCCGCGGCATGACTGTGGGCCACGGGCTCGATCTCGCATCCGCCCAGGTCCAGCTCCGCCTCTTCGGCAACCTGGGCAATCCTTGCCGGCGGTCCAACCAGCAGCGGATGCATGATGCCCAGCCGGGCGCATTCCAGCGCACCCTGCAGGGACGCAGCGTCACACGGATGAACCACGGCGCAGCGGGTGACGGCCAGTCCGGCCGACAGCGCGATCAGCTCCTGCAGACGCGCCTGGGGGTCGAACAGCTGGATGGTCGGCGCGGCGCGCAAACGGTGGCGCACCTTGCGGGTCGGGGCAAGCACCCGGGCGCTGCCACGCAACACCTGATCGCCTTGCTGGTTGGTGATGTCGCAGTCCAGCGTGACCTGTTTGCGCTCGGCGTCCTTGGCCACCACGCGCACCGAGGTCGTCAAGGTATCGCCTACCCGGACCGGTCGGCGGAAATGCAAGGCCTGCTCCAGGTAAATCGTCCCCGGTCCGGGAAACTGGGTGCCCAGGACGGCCGAGATCAATGATCCGCCCCACATCCCGTGGGCGATGACCCCGTGAAACGGCGTGCTTTCGGCGTAGCCGGCGTCCAGATGCGCCGGGTTGGTGTCTCCCGATACCGCAGCAAATGCCCGGATATCGTCCAGTGTCAGCGTTCGAACCGACCGGGCCTCCTGGCCCAGGGTGATTTCATCGAAGACGTGATTTTCAATGAGGGCGCCGTCCTGGTTCAGGACGTTTTCAAGCGGTATCGACATGGTGGGGAAGGTAGAGTCAAGCGATGGCGTGGTATCCGGCATCGACGTAGATCGTCTGACCGGTCATTCCGGCCGACGCGTCGCTGCACAGGAAGGCGGTGAGATGGGCGATTTCGTCGAGGCTGACCAGCCGGCCCAGGGGTGCCCGCCTGCGGGCATCGTCAAGCAGGTCATCGAAATGGTCGATGCCACTGGCGGCGCGCGTCGGAATGGGCCCGGGCGAAACCGCATGCACCCGCAAGCCCGACGGACCCAGCTCGCGGGCAAGATAGCGCACCAGCGCCTCCAGCGCGGCCTTCACCGGCCCCATCAGGCCGTAGTGGGGCACCGCCCGGCTTGCCCCCAGATAACTCATCGTGACCATGCTGCCGCCGGCCATGTGCGGCGCGCAAATGCGGGCGAGCCGGGCGAAAGAATGGCAGGAAAGGTCCATGGCCCGGGCGAACCCCGCGGCGCTGGTTTCCATGACCGGCGCATGCAGATCGACGGTGGGCGCCCAGGCAATCGAATGGACAACGAAATCCAGACCGCCCAAGGCGTCAACCGCGCCCAGAACGGCCGATTCCAGCTGGCTGTCCGACTCGACGTTGCACACCTGCAAGGGCATGTCCAGCGCCTGCGTCAGCCCGACGACGGCGGCATAGGCCCGCTCGTTGACACAGGAACCCACCAGCCGGGCCCCCTGTTGCCGGGCCAGTCGCGCGAAACCATAGGCAATGCTGTGCTCATTGGCGATCCCGAGGATCAGGCCCCGCTTGCCGTGCAGCCCGGGATTCATGACGTGCCTTCCCGCAGGCGCGCAAGCCGCTCCTGCAGCGCAATGTCCGGAACCAGCCGTCCGGCCAGCAGGCCCGGCCACACGGTGCCGTCGTCGCCGCAGAGCGTGATCGGTGATCCTTCGTCGATCCGCATGTCGCCCAGCCAGATGCACCGTGCCGGCAGGTCGATCCGCAGTCCCTCGCAAGCCACCAGGCAGGTCTTGCCCAGTTGCCGGGCAACCACTGCCGCGTGCGAGGTTCGTGCTCCGCGCTGGGTCAGCAGACCCTGGGCAATGTCGACGGCAGCGATGTCGCGCGTTTCCGCGTCGGCGCGCACCAGCACCACCGGCGCGCCTTGCGCCACCCGGCGAATGGCGGCCTCGCTGTCGAGCACCAGTTCACCTGCGGCCACTCCGGGACTGGCCACATGGGCCTGCGCCAGCGGACGCCGCGCGTCCGAACCCGCCGGGGCATCGGCGGTGGTCTCAGTCAGCCGCATCACACCCAACTGCTCGCTATCGACGGCATCGGTACGCGAACGCGCTGTCGGGCCGTCAATCACGCCTTCGTGCAGCAGATCCAGCGCAATGCGGGCGGTTGCCAGCAGCGTGCGTTTTCCCGCGCGGGTCTGCAGCCAAAACAGGCGGCCGTCCTCCACCGTGAACTCGAAATCCTGCATGTCGCCGAAAGCCTGCTCCAGCCGCTGGCAACCCTGCAGGAGTTCAGCCCAGGCATGCGGTGCGGCGGCCGCCAGGCGTTGGTGACCATGGGCATTGCGCCGGCCCGACACCACATCCTCCCCCTGCGCGTTGGCCAGGTAGTCCACCCAGGGCCGGGGATCCCCTGTCGTCGGATCGCGGGTGAAACCGACACCGGCACCGGAGCGGCCACCCGCGTTGCCAAACACCATGACCTGCACGATCACCGCCGTGCCCAGGCTTTCGTCGATACCATGCCGCGCGCGGTAAGCCTGCGCCTTGTCGGCCTGCCAGGAGCGGTGCACCGCCAGCACCGCGCCGTGCAGCTGGTCCCGTGCGGACTGCGGGAAATCCACATTCGCCAGGCTGCGATAGATGCTACGGAAGCTGCGCGTCAGGTCGCGCAGTTCAGAAAAGTCCAGATCACTCTCCACGCGCCCGTCCAACGCCCGCGCCAGTTCCGCATCAAACGGGGCCGGATCGAGGCCCATCACGGTTTCGGCGTACGACGCCACCAGCCGCCGGTACGAATCCCACACCAGGCGCGGGTTGCCGGTGCGCCGCAAAAGACCCGACACCGTGGCGTCGCAAAGCCCGATATTGAGCAGCGTCTCCAGCATCCCCGGCATGGACACCGGCGCGCCGGAGCGCACCGACACGATCAGCGGACGCGACGGCTCGCCCAGCACGGCGCCGGTCAGTGACTCCAGGCTGGGAAGGGTGGCCGCCAGGGCGTTGCGAATCTGCTCGGTACCAACCCGCGAATAGGCGGTGCCCAGCACCAGCGCCGCAGGCACCGGCAGACCCAGCTGGGCCATCCGGGCGAGGTTGGCCGCCTTGGCACCGACGCTGCTGCGGTCCAGGGCCTCCTCGGCGTCATCGGGGCGGTCTGGCGCACCAATCAGCACCACATGGGCCGGCCAGGGTTGGGGACTGTTCATGGGGAAAGCTCCGACTTGTCGACGACCAGCTGGCGCAAGGCATATCCTGCCGCCAACAGGGCATCGGTCGCCTTTTCAATCGTGGTGCCAATCTCGGTCACCAGCATCAGGGTGGACGGCCGGTCATGGCACAAGGCCAGCGCGGTGCGGCGGGTCTGGCGTGCCAGCTCATCGCACTGGCGCTCGGCCCGCAACATGCGCCACAGGGCCTGAAGGAAGGCCTCGCTGTCGCGCTGGTCGCTGAACTCGCTGACATGCCGGCCGATTTCAACCACCCGCACCAGATCCTGCACCGCAGCAAAGGTGGCCTGCCCCAGCTCGGCCAGCTGGCTGCGCACCGCCGCCGGCACGGACACCGCCGGCTCGCGACAGGTCAGGTCGACCAGAAAAACCGCCTCTTCGATCGCATCGGCCACGTCATCGCTGTGTTCCAGCAGCTGCGCCAACGGCCGCCAGCGCGAATGCCGCAACGCGCGCTGGCGAACATTGGTCAGCAGTTCATCGGCGCGGTGCTCCCAGCCTTTGGCGCGGTCCACCGCCGCGGTCGTTTCGGACGGATCCGCGCCCTGCCCCAGGCGGTCCAGCGCATCACACAGGGCCGAGGCCAGCGCATGGGTATAGGCGGCATGGTCGGCCAGCAGGTCAAACTCGAAGGCGCGTTCGCGCAAGGTCCGCGCCAGCATCATGCGTGCCTGATCGGTCACCATCTCCCGCGGGCGTCCCTCCAGCAGCGTGCGCGCGGAAACGTCCAGCAGGTCGACCAGGAAATCGGCCGCCGGAGCCTCGCCGATCAGTTCGTCAAGCCGTTCGCCGATACGAAACAGATCCGGGTCAACCGCCTGCATGGCCGAATGCACCACCTTTTCGCCCCCCGCGAGCAGCCAGGCCATGTGGCCGCACCCCCGATCGGCGGCGCGACCGAGAATGTCCACGGCCACCGATTTGCGCACAAACCACTGCAAGCGCTTGCGAGCCCGGTTCCAGTCGACCAGAAACACCAGCTGTCCGCCGACATGCCGCAGCGCCGCGCGCAACTGCGCTTTCGATACGGCCTGCAGCCGGGCCACCCCCACCACATACGGCCGACCCTCGTTCAAGCCGGGGGTGCGCACGGGCTCGTCAACCTGCCAGCCAAAGCCCGCCAACGCCAGCCGGTGGCGAAAGAAAGCGTGGCGCGGCGGATGCAGGTCCGAATAGGTCACGGTGATCTCGCGCTGACGCACGGCAATCACCACCACATGAGCGTCGTTGGTGCCGATGTCGTTCTGGATCAGCAACTGCTCGCCGTCGCGGGTGACGGCCGTGTCCAGGCCCGGGTGGTCAAACTTGAGCGGCGCCGTGCCGTTGAGGCCTGCCATGAACGATTCGACCCATTCGCGATCGGTCGCCCGGATCTGCCAGACATGGGCGCCGTCGATATCCTCGGTGGCCAGTTCGGCCGAGCGCCGGTTGATGGCCTTGTGAAGGTCCATGACCAGCAGGTGCAGGCTGTCGCCCGCCGCGCGGTCGCCATGGGTCAGCTCCGTGATCGCCCGGACATCCAGCCCCTGGGCTGCGACCGCTTCCAGTCGCTTCAGCCGCTGCACCCAGTCGGCACTTCGCTGCGGAATGGCTGACCCGTCTTCGCGATCGGCCGGCGTGGGTGCATCGCCCAGCGGCCGTGCCATGGTGCGCAGATCCTGGGCCAGTGTCTGCAACAGCTCTTCGGAGCCTGGCACCATCAGGCGGTCGCCGTCCAGATAGGCTTTGCTCACCAGAGCGCGTGGCCAGACAAGGTCCTGCATGCCGGCCTGAGCCAGCTCATGACCCCAGTCCGGGCACGGCGATGCCGGGTCCTGCGCGTGGCTGCGCGCGGCCTGAAGCAGGCTCAGCAAAAGCTTGATCCGGTCGTTGGCCGCCAGCGCAGCCTTGATCCACGCCGGCATCAGCAAGCTGTCGGCGCCCAGGGATTCAACGGCGCGCGATTTGCTCAGTGGCATGAGCGTTTTCCTTGTGGTGGTGTTTCTTCTGTGCCAAGTGTCGCGCGGCCAGATTGCAAACCGGTGAAAGCGCTTTCCAAAGTGCCATCGTCTTGCTGCAGATCAAGACTTCCGGTCCATTTCATCCAATTGACACACAAGAGTGCTAGGGTTAACCCCATACCCAACCGGAGTCTCTATGCGCGCCGTCAAAGAAGCCCGTCAATACATCGAACGCAATCCGGCCGACCCCAGCGCGGTGGTACTTGCCAAGCTGGTGCTTGCGCTGGAGATGGAAAGTGACTTTCACGTCACCGACCTCTATCAATTGGACCAGCCGCGTTTTGACCTCGCGCTGCGTATTCTGGGTGAATGGCGCGTCGACCGGTATTACCTGGGCAAGGCCCGCCTGTTCGACGTCTCCCTGCAAATGGCCGAGATGTACGCCACACCGCAGCCGACGGCGGCACCTGCCGCTTTCCCGGCCGAGCCGACTGCAACCGCCGCCCCGGCGGGCGTCTGAAACGGGCTCTGACCGGCCGCCGCAGTGCGTGGCCCTGAAATGCCGCACCGTAGTCTCTGAGCCTCGCCGCCTCTGAGCCCGCGGGTGGGCCCGTCGGGGTCCATCGACCGGGTGCCCTCCCGGGTCGTCCTACACTCGACAGCCTGACTGGCGAACGACGACGACCTCCATGACCGACGCCCCCCCGCTTCCCGCCCTTTACCACCGACGGCTGCGCTGCACGCTGCACATTCCGCCCGGGGCCCAGCTCGCGCAGGCCCGCGCCTGGGCTGACGCCGTATTCACCAGCGAGGCACCGGACCCTGAAGAAGCCGCCGATCCGGCAGGCGCGGCGAGACCGATGCCAACCGGCGACGCATCCGCCCGGGAACAGGCCGCGGGCTTCGCGCAACTGACCGTCCGCCTGGCCGGCGCGCTGCTGAGGCTGGCGCGCGTACCCGCTTTCGGCCCGGCAACGGTCGTGGAGCTCCTGCCGCCCGCCGCCGGGCCCGGCTGGCCCCTGCAATGCGCTCTGCCCCAGGTGGACTACCTGGACAGCAGACTGTATGAACGGGCCCTGGATCTGGCCCGCGGCTGGGTGATGGACCGCGCCGTGACACCGTTTGATCCGGATCAGGTCAGCGCGCTGCAGGACGCCGTGTGGCGCGGCCCGGTCGCGGCCCTGATGCCGATGGCCCCGGGTGCGGCCTCGACCTTCCCGGTGCTTCAGGCGGCGTGGCAGGCCGATGTGCCCTTGCTGCACCTCAACGGCGGCGTCTTTCAGCTGGGTTGGGGCAGCCGGGCGCGGCGGCTCGACCGCAGCACCACCGACCGCGACAGCGCCATCGGCGCCAAGCTCACCGGGGACAAAAACTGGACGGCACGGGTATTGCGCGACGCCGGCCTCCCAGCGCCGGTCCATGCCCTGGTGGATAGCCCGGAACAAGCCCTTGCCGCGGCCCAGGCGATGGGATGGCCGGTCGTCATCAAACCACTGCGCTGTGAAGGCGGCGACGGCGTGACGGTCGACATTCGCCATGCGGCCCAGGTTCACCTGGCCATGGAGACGGCCCGGCGGGCCGGCGGCAGCCCGGTTCTGGTGGAAAAGCAGGTGCCAGGACTCTGCCACCGGGTACTGGTGGCGTTCGGCGCCGTGCTGTACGTCGTGCGACGCGGCCCCCTGTCGGTGGTGGGTGACGGCCAGCGGTCGATTGCCGCCCTTGTGCAGGCCGCCGCTGAACGGCGCGCGCGCCTGGCACCGTGGGACCGCGCCGCGGGCGACTATGTGCTTGACCACCTGGCGCTGGAGACCTTGTCGGCCGCCGGACACACCCCCGACGAAGTTCCGGCGCCCGGCTCCACCGTGGCGCTGCGTCCGGCCGAATCGGCCACCTGGGGCCGGCATGACGAGGATGTGACGCGCCAGACCCACCGCGACAACGCCGACATCGCGATCCGCGCCGCACGGCTGCTGAATCTGGAGGTAGCGGGGATCGACCTCGTCACAACGGACATCAGTCAGCCGTGGCACCACAACGGTGCTGTCATCAACGAAGTCAATTTCGCCCCCCTGCTGGGTGGTGGAGAGACTTCGCGCCGGCACTTGCCGCTGTTCATCCAGCATCTCATGGGCGGCAGCGACGGCCGGCTGCCCGTGGAGGCATTCGTCGGCGGCGATGGTGCGGTGGCCGCGGCGCGCGAACGCCAGAAGGCCCATGCCCGGGCCGGCCACAGCGCCCACATCGCCCTGGCGGACCAGATCGTGCTGCCCGACGGCCAGACACGACGACTGGCCGTGCGCGGCCTGGCGGCGCACTGCCGTGCGCTGGTGCTGGATGCGGCGGTGACCCGGATCATTGTGGTGGTGCAGGACGACGAGTGCCTGGGCCAGCCCTGGCTGCTGGACCGTCTGACCGCTGTTTTCACACCCGAGCCCGGTCCGGGCGCACCTCCGGCGGCTGACTACGGACCGGAGGGCATCTACGGCCGGCTGGCCAGCCGGCTGCTGGCGCTGTGTCCGACGGCTCGTTAGGGCCCCCGGCACCCCGCGCCGCCCGTTTTGGGGCAGAATCTGGCAATAGCCAGCGTAAAAAGGTCGCTTTTAGCTACGCTTTTGATAGTAAACGCGATGAACGGCAGTTCCCCACCCCCCCCATCGCCGGCGTCTGCTGCGCACTGGGCCCGCTGGGTTCCGGCGCTGCGGCTGATGCGCGGCTACCGGCGCGAGTGGCTGGGTCACGATCTGCTCGCCGGCCTGGTGCTGACGGCGGTGCTGATCCCGGTGGGCATGGGCTACGCCCAGGCGTCGGGCCTGCCGCCGATCCATGGCCTGTATGCCACCGTGCTGCCGCTGTTGGCCTACGCCCTGTTCGGCCCCAGCCGGGTGCTGGTGCTGGGCCCCGACTCCACCCTGGCGGCGGTCATTGCAGCCATCATCGTGCCCTTGTCAGCGGGTTCGCCCGGCCAGGCGCTGGCGCTGGCCGGGGCGCTGGCGCTGCTGACGGCGGCGTTTCAGGTGCTGCTGGGCCTGGCCCGGCTGGGCATGGTGGCCGACCTGCTGTCCAAACCGATCCGGCTGGGTTTCATGAACGCCATTGCCTTCACGGTGATCATCAGCCAGTTGCCCGGTCTGATGGGCGCGCGGGGCGTGTCAGGCAGTATCCCGGATCGGGTCGTCGCACTGGTCGCCATCGTGCGCGACGGTCTGGTCAGTCCAACCGCCGTGGCGTTCGGGCTGGGCAGCCTGGTCGCCTTGCTGCTGCTGCGCCGATGGCGCCCGCGCTGGCCGGCCGTGCTGCTGGTGGTGGTCGCGGCCACCGCGCTGTCGGCGCTGCTGCTGCGGCACGGCGACGCTGATCTGCCGATTCTGGGGACGATCCCGCGCGGCCTGCCGCTGCCCGCCTGGCCTGGCATCGGCTGGCACGACGTGGTGGCGCTGGCACCGGGCGCGCTCATCATTGCGCTGCTGTCCCTGGCCGATACCAGCGTGCTGTCGCGCACCCTGGCCGCGCGCGATGGCAGCCGGGTTGACCAGAACCAGGAAATGGTTGCGCTGGGTCTGGCCAACGCCGCCGCCGGGCTGTTCCAGGGCTTTCCGGTCAGCAGCAGTTCGTCGCGTACGCCGGTGGCCGAGGCGGCCGGCGCCCGCACCCAGCTGACCGGCGTCTTCGGGGCGGCGGGCATTGTTGCGGTGCTGGTGCTGGCTCCGGGCCTGCTGCAAGCGATGCCGATTGCGCTGCTCAGCGCGGTGGTGATCGTGGCCTGTCTGTCGTTTGCCGACCCCAAGGGGCTGTGGGCACTGCGCCGGCAACGCCGGGTGGAATTCCTGCTGGCACTGGTGTGTTTCGCCGGAGTCGTTCTGCTGGGCGTGCTGGAAGGGATCGGGCTGGGGATCGGGCTCTCGCTGATGGTGCTGATCTGGAACACCTGGCACCCCTACTCGGCGGTGCTGGTGCGGGTGGACGGACGCAAAGGCTTCCATGACGCGTTGCGCCACCCCACCGGGCGCACGGTTCCCGGGCTGGTGCTGTTCCGGTGGGACGCGCCGCTGTTCTTTGCCAATGCCGAGGTGTTTCGCGAACGGGCACTTCAGGCCCTGGACGAGGCACCGACACCCACGGTCTGGCTGGTGGTGGCGGCGGACGCCATGACCGACATTGACACCACCGCCGCGGAATCCCTGGGCGAGCTGATGGCCGAATTGCGCCAGCGCCAGGTGCAGCTGCACCTGGCCGGCCTCAAAGGACCGGTCAGGGACCGCCTGTTCCACTACGGTCTGACCCCCGATCTGACCGAAGCGCGTTTTTCGCCGACGGTGGGCGCCGCCGTGAACCTCTATCGCGCCACCCATCCGGTGAACTGGAAAGACTGGGACGAGGACTGAGCCGCCAATCGCCCCAATTTCGGCCCAAAACCCTTCGATCGCACGCGAAAAAGCTATGTTCTGGAGTCAACCCTCTACTTAGGGGTTATTCCGGAGACCATCCGGGCGCGTAAGCGGCGACATTTGGGGCCCCACGCATCTGCACGGGCGAATCCAAGGAATAGAGCATGAGCAACAAACTGATTCTCGACTACGTCTACGAGCACGAAACCAACCGCGCCAACCAGGTCTACCTCACCCAGCCCACCGGAGGCGGTCAGGTCAGCGACTACACCTGGTCCCAGACCGTCGACGAAGCGCGTCGCATGGCCGCCTACCTCAAGAGCCGCAACCTGGAGCCGGGCTCACGCATTGCCATCCTGTCCAAGAACTGTGCCCATTTCTTCATGGCCGAACTGGCCATCTGGATGTCCGGCCACACCACGGTGGCCATTTTCCCGACCGAAACGGCCGACACCATCCGCTTTGTGCTCGACCACAGTGGCGCCAGCCTGCTGTTTGTCGGCAAACTCGACACCTGGCAAGACCAGAAGCCTGCCGTCTCCGACCACCTGCCCTGCATTGCGTTCCCGCTGGCGCCGCCGACCGACTACGACACCTGGGATTCCATCACCGGCCGCACCGAGCCGATGCAAGGTCGCCCCAACCGCAACGCCGACGACCTGGCCATGATCATCTACACCTCGGGCTCCACCGGAACCCCCAAGGGCGTGATGCATTCCTTCGGCCGCGTCACCCGTGCCTCGGAAGAGATCACCAAAGACATCGTCTCGCGCATCGGCCGGCCGGAAGAAAACCGCATCCTGTCCTACCTGCCGCTGGCCCACGTGTTCGAGCGCGCCTGGGTGGAATGCGCGTCGCTGGTCGACGGCCAGACCCATGTGTACTTCGCCGAATCGCTGGACACCTTCCTGCAGGATCTGCAGCGCGCCCGGCCGACCACCTTCATCTCGGTGCCCCGCCTGTGGCTGAAGTTCCAGCAAGGCGTTTTCACCAAGATGCCGCCCAAGAAACTCGATCGCCTGCTGTCGATCCCGATCCTGGGCCGCATCGTCGCCAAGAAGGTGCTGACCGGCCTGGGCCTGAACCACGTGCTGCTGGCCGGCAGCGGCTCGGCGCCCATTCCGGCCGAGCTGATCGCCTGGTACCGCCGCCTCGGTCTGAACCTGATCGAGGGCTACGCCATGACCGAAGACTTTGCCTATTCGCACAACTCCACCGAGGCGATCAACGCGCCCGGCTGCGTGGGCGTGCCGCTGCCGGGCGTGCAGGTGCGTATCAGTGACGAGGGTGAAATCCTGATCAAGTCGCCCGGCCAGATGGTCGGCTACTACAAGCGCCCCGACCTGACGGCCGAAGCCTTCACCGAAGACGGGTTCTTCCGCACCGGCGACCGCGGTGAGCGCCGCAAGGACGGACTGCTGAAGATTACCGGCCGCGTCAAGGAGCTGTTCAAGACCTCCAAAGGCAAGTACGTCGCTCCGGCGCCGATCGAAAACATCATCAACGCCCATCCGATGGTGGAGCTGTCGCTGGTGTCCGGCGTCGGCCAGCCCTCGGCCTACGCCATGGTGGTGCTGGCCGAAGCGCTGCGCCCCCGCACCACCGACGCCGCGGTACGGCAGGAAGTGGAGCAGGAAATGGCCCAGTTGCTCAAGTCCGTCAACAACCAGGTGGCCGACTACGAACAGCTCAAGATGATCGTGATCGCGCGCGAACCGTGGTCCATTGAAAACGGTTTCCTCACCCCGACCATGAAAATCCGCCGCAACCGCATCGAATCGGCGGTCGAACAGGAACTGGACAACTGGTACGCCAACCGCGCCAGCGTTTTCTGGCATTGACCCTTCCGTTGCGCCGGGGGGCTGCCACGCCGCCCCGGGCCGGATCCCGCAAGGTCGCCTCAGGCGGCCTTTTTTTTGCGCTCGACGGCGCGCATTCAGGCTCGGGAAAGCCCGGCGGGACCCGCCGCCGGATCAGGTCGCAGGTGGAGGCGCCAGCCGCGCCAGCACCTGCACCCGGCCGTCGGTGCCCGAGCGCAGCACCAGGCCCTGGGCCGCGTCGCTGTTCTCGCCGGTCAGGTCCGCCAGGACGAACATGTGGGTCACCCAGACATCAAAGCCGCTGCGGCCCCGCCGCGCGGCCAGCGCCTGGCGCAAGGCCGCCCCCTGTGCGGCGCGGGCCGCCGGGTCGCTGCCGTGCGGCGAGCCCAGCGGCGCCCACACCGCGCCCCGGCCAAAGGCCAGCGTGGCCGTGTCGCGGCAGCGGCACCACGGGCTGGAGAGCACCTGCTCCGGCACCAGCCGCTGCTCGGCAAACCAGCGCCCCAGCCGCTGCGCCTGCGCCCGACCCGCCTCGCCCAGGTTGCGCTGCGTGCGGCAGTCATCCAGCCGCATGCCGGGCGGATCGAAGGTGCCCGGCGCATCGGCGTGACGGAAAGCGATCACCACCCCGCCCTGGCGCAGCGCTGCGGTTACCCCGTCCGCGGGGTTGCCGGCGGCGCGGACGGGCAAAATCGGTGAGCAGGACGCCAGCGCAGCGGCCTGCAACCAGCGGCGACGGTCAACGGACATGGGGTTCTCCTGTGGTGGACGGGGCGGATCGCCCCGACGGGCGTTCGACTGCCCCATCGTACGAGGCGTCCAAAAGCCTTGACGTCCGGCGGCCCAATACGCCCGCGTGCCGGCCCGGCGGCCGATTCAGCGATCAGAACAGGGCTGCAAGAGTCCTGTTTTTGTAGCAAACAACGACCATTCCACGATGGGTATAGCCCAAAAAAGCTGAAAACTCAGGCGTCCGGGCCTTCCGCAGCCCCTGGCGCCGCCCCGCCCCACCACCCCGGCAGCAGCGCACGCACCTCGCGGCGGGCGAAGCGCTGGTCCAGCAGCCAGAGGGTGCCGCGGTCGTCGGGGGTGCGGATGACACGGCCGGCGGCCTGCACCACCTTCTGCAGGCCGGGGTAGAGGTAGGTGTAGTCGTAGCCACGGCCGGGGAAACGGGCCTCCAGGCGCTGGCGCATCTGCTCGTTCACCGGGTTGACCTGGGGCAGACCCAGGGTGGCGACGAAGGCGCCGATGAGCCGGTCACCGGGCAGGTCGATGCCTTCGGCAAAGGCGCCGCCCAGCACCGCAAAGCCGATGCCGCGTCCGCCGGGCGTGAAGCGGGCCAGAAACGCCTCTCGGGCCGGCTCGTCCATCGCGCGCTGCTGGGCAAAGGCGGGGATGTCGGGGTGTGCCGCCGCCAGCGCGTCAAACACCTGCTGCAGGTATTCGTAGCTGCTGAAAAACGCCAGGTACTGCCCCGGCGCCTGCCCGAACTGGCGCGCCAGCACCGCCACGATGGGCGCGCAGGAGGCGGCGCGGTCCTGCCAGCGGGTGGACAGGCCGGTGGCGACATGCACCGTCAGCTGCCCCGCCGCGAAGGGGGATGGCACGTCCAGCCAGGCGCTGCGCTCCGGCAGGCCCAGCAGGTCGGCATGCCACTCGCGCGGGCTGAGCGTGGCGGAAAACAGCACGGCCGTGTGGGCGGCCGCCCAGCGGGGCGCGAGATGCGGCGCCGGCACCAGGTTGCGCAGCGTCAGCCGCAGCGGCGGCGGACGGCGCCCGGGCTCGGGTGGCCAGGCCAGCGTGGCGTCGACCAGGGCGTGCGGCCCGAAGCTCTCGGCCAGGCGCAGAAAGGCCAGCGCGTCGAAGTAAAAGCCCTGCAGGTCCGCCCCGGCCTGCGCCACCGCGGCCGGCAGCGTGGGGTGTTCGGCCAGCAGGTCGCTGAGCGCCGCCACCGTGGTGTGCAGGGTGTCCACCAGGCCGTCCGGCAGCGCGTCAAAGGCCTGGTACGTCCCGGCCAGGCTCCGGCGCAGGTCACCGAGGCGGCGCGAGAGGCGCTCCAGCGGGCGGCGCAGGGCCGGTGGCGCCACCACCCGCAGGCGGCGCAGCTCGCCGCTGTCCAGGCTGGCGCTGTACATGGCGCGGGCGCGCTCGGTCAGGTTGTGCGCCTCGTCCACCAGCAGGCCGGCGCGCCAGCCCTCCTGCACGGTGAGCGCGTGCAGCAGTGCCGCGCTGTCGAACCAGTAGTTGTAGTCGCCCACCACCACATCGGCCCAGCGGCTGAGTTCCTGCGCCAGGTAATAGGGGCAGACGCTGTGCGCCAGCGCCAGGGTGCGCAGCGCGGCCTTGTCCAGCAAGGTGCCACCAGCACCCTGCACGGCGTCCACGGCGGCCTGGCGGGCGGTGGGCAGCCGGTCCCAGAAGCCTCGCGCCAGCGGGCAGGATTCGCCGTGGCAGGCTTTGTCCGGGTGTTCGCAGGCCTTGTCGCGGGCGGTGAGCTCCAGCACCCGCAACGGCAGCGGCGCCTGGCCCGGGCGCTCGCGCAGCGAGGCCAGGGCATCCAGCGCCAGGCGCCGGCCCGGGGTTTTGGCCGCGAGATAAAACACCCGGTCCAGCCCCGGGGCGCTGCCGTCGGCCTTGCGCGGGTCGGGCGGCATGGCGCGCAGCAGCGGGTACAAGGTGCCCAGCGTCTTGCCGATGCCGGTGGGCGCCTGCGCCATCAGCACCCGGCCGGCCCGGGCCACGCGGTAGACGGCGCCGGCCAGATCGCGCTGGCCGGCGCGGAAGGCGGGCCGCGGAAACGCCAGCGCCGCAAGCGCCGCGTCGCGCGCCGCGCGGTGCGGCGCCTCCTGCGCAGCCCAGGCCAGATACCGGCGGCACTGGTCTTCGAAAAACGCCCGCAGCGCGGGCGCGTCAGCGGTCTCGGTCAGCACCGTTTCGGCCCGGGTGTCGATGTTGAAGTACACCAGCGCCAGTTCCACCTGCTCCAGCCGGTTGGCCTGGCAGATCAGCCAGCCGTAGACCCGCGCCTGGGCCCAGTGCAGCGCGCGCTGGTTGGCGCTCTGGCGGGCCAGGTCGCCGCGGTGGGTCTTGATCTCCTCCAGCCGGTGGGCGGCCGGGTCCCAGCCGTCGGCGCGGCCGCGCACCCGCAGCGTGCCGAAGTCGGCTGACACCGGCACCTCGCGCTGGTAGCCCGGGCCGCGCCGCGCGGTGACGGCGCCGTGTCCCTCCACCCCCTCGGCGCCGGTGGGTGACGGGGTGAAGCGCAGGTCCAGGTCCCCGTGGCGGGCGGTGAATTCACACAGCGCGCGCACCGCCACCACCGCCAGCGGGGCGGCGCCGGACAGGGCGCCTGGCGTGTCAGGGGGCATCACAGGGGGTCAGCGGGGCCTGGGCGCCGTCGTCGAAGCGGCACGGTGTGCTCTGGGCCAGTGCCATCCAGACCGCCAGCGGCAGCCGCTCCACCGGTCGGCGCGGCGCGGGGCGGGCCACGGTCAGCACCGCCCCGGCGGCCAGCATCACGCCGCATTCGGGCGGAATGTCGTCCGGCTGGCCGATCGGGCGCCCGCGGGCGTCGGTGCCCAGCACATACCAGCACTCACCGCCCATGTCGAGGTAGGCGGCGCGTTTGGCGGGTTTTTTCAGGTCGCCCAGCAGGTCGGCGCGGCGCACCTTGATCTCGTGCACCACCGGGTGCAGGTAGGCCTCCACCGTGGTGCGGCGGATGGAAAACACATCGGGCATGGCCAGCACCCACTGGCCGGCGGGGGGGTGCGGCGGCGCCAACGGGTCCAGGGGCGCCGGCGCGTCGGCGGGCTCAGGCGGCGGCACCGGGCGGGTGTCGTCGGGCAGGGGCGCGCCGGGGTCCGCCACCCAGGCGCGCAGGGTCAGGCCGGTCCAGGCCAGGCGCCCGGCGCGGGTCATTTCGCGGGCGACGGTGTCCACCAGCGCTTCGTGCGCCGAGCGCGCCGCGCGGTTGGTCTGCAGCGAGGCGGCGATCAGCCGGAGGCCGGCGTCGGTGACCCGCAGGGTTTCATGGCCGCTGGCGGCCGTGACGCGCTGCAGCAGACCGGCGGCCAGCAGCTCCACCTCCACCAGGTCCTGGCAGGGCCAGCCGGCCGAGCGATAGACCTCGCGGAGGCGGCGGGCGTGCACGCGGGTGGGGGCAAAGGCCGGGTGGGCTGCCGTTTGCTGCGGTACCGCGTCGGGGGATTCCATCGCGGGCAGCCGTCGGGGTCAGGCGCTGGCGCGCCCGCTGCCTTTCCAGGCGCCGAACAAGGCGATCAAACCAGGGATGAGAATCAGCGCCCAGATGATCTTGCTCAGGTTGGCCTGCACCCAGGGCAGATTGCCGAACCAGTAGCCGGCCAGCGTCAGCCCGACCACCCAGATGAACGCTCCGATCACGTTGTAGGCGGTGAACTTGCTGCGGGTCATTTCCGCCACACCGGCCACAAAGGGCGCAAAGGTGCGGACGAACGGCATGAAGCGGGCCAGGATGATGGTGATACCGCCGTAGGTCTCATAGAACTGGTGGGCCTGATCGAAGGCGCGGCGGTTGAAAAAGCGCGAGTTCTCCCACTGGAATACCTTGGGCCCGAAATACCGTCCGATGGTGTAGTTGACCTGATCGCCCAGAATCGCCGCGGCGAGCATCAGGCCGATGGCCAGTTGCACGTCCAGCAGGCCCGCCCCACACAACGCGCCGACCACAAACAGCAGCGAGTCACCGGGCAGAAATGGCATCACCACCAGTCCGGTTTCGACAAAGATGATCAGGAACAGCAGAGCGTACACCCAGGCACCGTAGGCCTGCACAAAGGCTTGCAGGTGTTTGTCCACGTGCAAGATGAAGTCAATCAGAAAGGCGGCGATTTCCATGGGCGGCAATTATCCCCGGCGCGCCGCGGCGGGCCGCGCCGCCGCCTAGAATCCCCGCGTGAGCCAAGTCCAAGCCGAACCCGCCGCCCGCCGCCCGATCCGCGAACTGCCCGACGAGCTGATCAGCCAGATTGCCGCCGGCGAGGTCATCGAGCGGCCGGCCGCCGTGGTGCGCGAGCTGGTGGACAACGCGCTGGACGCCGGTGCCACCCAGATCACCGTGCGGCTGCTGGCCGGCGGTGTGCGGCTGGTGGCGGTGGAAGACGACGGCGGCGGCATTCCCCGCGCCGAGCTGCCGGTGGCCCTCAAGCGCCACGCCACCAGCAAGATCGGCAACCTGCACGATCTGGAGTCGGTGGCCACGATGGGCTTTCGCGGCGAAGCGCTGGCCGCCATCCATTCGGTGTCCGAGCTGTCGCTGCTGTCGCGCACCGACGGCGAAGCCAGCGCCTTCCTGCTCGACGGCCGCAGCGGCGAGCTGCGCCCCGCCGCCCGCGCCACCGGCACCACGGTGGAGGTGAAGGAGCTGTTTTTTTCCACCCCGGCGCGGCGCAAATTCCTCAAAACCGACGCCACCGAACTGGCCCACTGCATCGAGGCCGTGCGCCGCCA
Organism: Curvibacter sp. T50; assembly: GCF_057219955.1. Lineage (NCBI taxonomy): Bacteria > Pseudomonadati > Pseudomonadota > Betaproteobacteria > Burkholderiales > Comamonadaceae > Curvibacter > Curvibacter sp. T50. Next base: position 220,340 of record NZ_JBXVVU010000001.1, on the reverse strand, counting down.
CGCGCTGGCCCGGCCCGACGTGGGGTTTGCCATCTGGCACGAGGGCAAGCTGGCCGAGCAGTGGCGCGCCCATCAGGGCCCGGACGCCCTGACCCGCCGCCTGGCCGATGTGCTGGGCGAGGATTTCATCACCGGCTCCATCGCGGTGGACCACTGGGCCGGCCCGCTGCGGGTGAGTGGCCGCGCCGGCCTGCCGGACGCCGCCCGCTCGCGCGCCGACCAGCAGTTTGCCTATGTCAACGGCCGTTTTGTGCGCGACAAGGTGGTCACCCACGCCGCGCGCAGCGCCTACGAAGACGTGCTGCACGGCCAGAAACAGCCGGTCTATGTGCTGTACCTGACGATCGACCCGACCCGGGTGGACGTGAACGTGCACCCGACCAAGATCGAGGTGCGTTTTCGCGACAGCCGCGAGGTGCACCAGGCGGTGCGCCATGCCATCGAAAACGCCCTGGCGGTGCCCCGGGCCCAGGCGCTGGCCGCCACCACCGGCATGGACCGCCCCGCCGGCCCGCCCGGCACGGTGGCGCCGGCCGCCAGCGGCCCCGAAACACCGGTTTCGGAACAAAAATTGCCGATACCCAGCGTCAAATGGTCACAGTCTGCTATCAATCTGGGACCCACCAGCGGCCACCGGGTCTCGGATCTGGACGCTTTGTGGGGCCCGCCCCGCGGCGACGCCCCGGCTGACACCGCCACCGGCGCGGCGCAGCCGCCCTGGGCGGGCGCGACACCCGCCGCCAGCGCCGGTGAGGCGACACCGCCCTTCCCGCCCGAAGCAGCCGCCAGCCCCCCCGCCGACTGGCCGCTCGGCCGCGCCGTGGCGCAGGTGCATGGCGTGTACATCCTGGCCGAAAACCGGCACGGGCTGGTGCTGGTGGACATGCACGCCGCCCACGAACGCATCCTGTACGAGCGCCTGAAACACCAGCTGGACGCCGCGCCGCTGGCCAGCCAGCCGCTGCTGATTCCCGCCACCTTCGCCGCCACCCCGGAAGAAGTGGCCACGGCCGAGGCCGCCACCCACACCCTGGCGCTGCTGGGCCTGGAGATCACCCCGTTTTCGCCGCGCACCCTGGCGGTGCGGGCCGTGCCGGTGACGCTGGCCCAGGGTGACGCGGTGGAGCTGGCCCGCAGCGTGCTGGCGGAACTCGCCCAGCACGACGCCAGCACCGTGGTGCAGCGCGCCCGCAACGAACTGCTGGCCACCATGGCCTGCCACGGTGCCGTGCGCGCCCACCGGCGCCTGACGCTGCCCGAGATGGACGCCCTGCTGCGCCAGATGGAAGCCACCGAGCGCTCCGACCAGTGCAACCACGGCCGCCCCACCTGGCGCCAGCTGACCATGGCCGAGCTCGACGGCCTGTTCCTGCGCGGGCGCTGAAGGAGCGCGCGGAACTTTCGCCCGGACGGCGGAATCACCCATTCCCATGGCCCCCGTACGACATCTTCTTGCCCTCTTCGCCGCGCTGATGCTGCTGGCCGGCTGCGCCAGCCTGGACGAGCGGCAGCGCCAATGGATCTTCCAGCCTTCCGACCGCAGCTGGTGGCGGGGTGAAGAAGCCGCGCAGGGCATGGCCGACGTCTGGATCGACTTTTCCTCGCGCGAAACCGGCGCGCCGGTGCGGCTGCACGGCCTGTGGAGCCCGCACGAGCGCTTCGGACACGACCCGAAAGCGCCGGTGCTGCTGTACCTGCACGGCGCGCGCTTCAACGTGGTGGGCTCGGCTTTTCGCATGCGGCGCATGCAGGAGCTGGGGTTCTCCGTGCTCGCCGTCGACTACCGGGGCTTTGGCAAAAGCACCAACATCCTGCCGTCGGAGGCCATGGCCGCCGAAGACGCCCGCGCCGCCTGGGACTGGCTGGCCCGGCAGTACCCCGACCGGCCGCGTTACATCTTCGGCCACTCGCTGGGCGGCGCGATCGCCATCAGCCTGGCCGCGCAGGTCGGTGACGAGGCCGGCACCCTGGTGGAAGGCACCTTCACGTCCATTCCCGACGTGGTGGCGTCCTATCGCTGGGGTTGGCTGCCGGTGGGGCCCCTGATCACGCAGCGCTTTGCGGCCGTGGAGCGGGTGGCCCAGATTGGCTCGCCGCTGCTGGTGGTGCACGGCAGCGACGACCGCACCATCGCGCCCGCGCTGGGCCGGCGCTTGTATGACGCCGCCGCCGAACCCAAACGCTTCGAGCTGGTCGAAGGCGCGTCGCACCACAACGCCAACGCCATGGGGCAGGCGCAATACCGCGCTGCGCTGGTTGCCTTGTTCGGCGTGAATGCAGGCAGCACACCCACGACTGCTTCAGCCAGCCGGTTCTGATACCCTCGGACGGATGTCGTCCCCCTTGAGTGTCCGGTCAGCCGCACGGCATGCCGGAATGTCCGCGCTGACCGTTGTCCTGCTGCTGTCCCTGCTGCTCGGGCTGCAACCGGTCACCACCGATCTGTACCTGCCGGCCCTGCCCTCGATCACCCAGGGTTTCGGCGCCGGCATGCCGCAGGCGCAGCTGACGCTGACCGCACTGCTGCTGGCCTTCGGCATCTCGCAACTGGTGTGGGGCCCATTGTCTGACCGGTTCGGCCGCCGGCCGATCCTGATGGGCGGAACAGCGGCCTATGTGCTGGCCTCCCTGGGCAGCACCTGGTCGCCATCGATCGAGGCCCTGATCGCCTGGCGTGCGGTTCAGGGTGTGGCCATGGGCGCGGGGGTGATGACGGCCCGCGCACTGGTGCGCGACCTGTACCAGCCGGCCGAAGGCGCGCGGGTGATGTCCAAGGGGCTGACCGGCCTGGGGGTGATTGCCTGCATCAGTGCGCCGCTGGGGGGCTTGCTGACCGATTGGGCGGGCTGGCGTGTCGCCCTGGGCGCCCTGGCCGCGTTTGGCACCGTCACGCTGGCGTTTGTTGCGCTGCGCCTGGAAGAAACCGTTGCGCCGGCCCATCGCCGCTCGCTGCACCTGGGCCAGTTGGCGCGCAGCTGGGTGCAGATTCTGCGTGACCGCACTTTCCGAGCCTGGTCGCTGCTCACTATCGCGTCCTACGGCGGGCTGTTCACCTTTCTGGCCACATCGTCGTTCGTGTTCATCGAGGTCATGGGGCTGAGCCGCACCGGCTACGGCCTGCTGATGTTTTCGATGTCGGCGTCGTACATCGCCGGCACCTTCATCTGCCGGCGGCTGCTCACCCGGCTGGGGCTGCGCCACACCGTGGCGGTCGCCGGGGGACTGACGCTGGCCTCCGGCCTGTTGCTGCTGATCCTGGCCCATGCCGGCGCCGGCCAGCCCTGGTACGGGCCGTGGGCGGTGATGGGGCCGTTTTACCTGTTCATGCTGGGCCACGGTGTGCATCAACCCTGTGGCCAGAGCGGCGCGGTGGGCCCGTTTCCGCAGATGGCTGGCACGGCTTCGGCGGTCAACGGTTTTCTGATGATGGTGGCCGCGTTTCTCACCGGCGGCTGGCTGGGCCGCGCGATGAACGGAACCGTGTTCCCCATGGTCTGGGGTATCGCCTTCTGGTGCGCGGTGATCGCCCTGACCGCCTGGACCCTGGTGCAACGCGATGGCGACACCACAAGCGCCTGAAAACGCGCCGCCTCTGCGTGCCCTGTGCCTGGCGGGCCCCACCGCCGCCGGCAAAACCGCCGCCGCGCTGGCCATCGCCGCGCGCTGGCCGGCAGAGATCATCAGCGTCGACTCGGCCCTGGTCTACCGCGGCATGGACATCGGCACCGCCAAACCCAGCGCCGCCGAGCGGGCCGCCGTGCCGCACCACCTGATCGACATCCGCGACCCGCAACAGGCCTACAGCGCGGCCGAATTCGTGCGCGACGCCGAGGCGCTGATCGACGCCATTCGCGGGCGCGGCCGTCTGCCGCTGCTGGTGGGCGGCACCATGCTGTATTTCAAGGCGCTGTTCGACGGCCTGGACGACATGCCCGCGGCCGACCCGGCGGTGCGCGCCGCCCTCGAAGCCGAAGCGGCCACCCGGGGCTGGCCCGCGCTGCACGCCGAGCTGGCCCGGGTGGACCCGGTCACGGCGGCGCGGCTGGCACCGGCCGACAGCCAGCGCATCCAGCGCGCGCTGGAGGTGTGGCGGGTGTCGGGGCGGCCGATGTCGGCGTTTCACACTTCAAACACAGGAGCAAAAAGCGACCTTTCTGCGCTGGGTATCGCCCTTTTTTCCCTGGAACCGCAAGACCGGGCCTGGCTGCATGAGCGCATCGCCCGGCGCTTTGACGCCATGCTGGCGGCGGGCTTTCTGGACGAGGTGCTGGCGCTGCGCGCGCGCGGCGATCTGCACGCCGAACTGCCCGCGATGCGCTGCGTGGGCTACCGCCAGGCCTGGGAGGCGCTGGACGGCACGCTGCCGCTGGCCGAGCTGCGCGACCGCGGCATCTTCGCCACCCGCCAGCTGGCCAAACGCCAGCTGACCTGGCTGCGCAGCATGCCGGCGCGCACCGTGGTGGCCTGTGATGCGCCGCAGGCCCTGGACACCGTGCTGGACCGGGTGGCGACGCTGCTGCAGGGACACGCAGCGTGAGCCTGGTGCAGGTCCGCGGCCTGGCCAAACGCTACGGTGACAGCACCGTGTTCGAACAGGTGTCGCTGCAGGTGGCGCCGGGCGAATTTGTCGCCATCGTCGGCGAGTCGGGCGTGGGCAAATCCACGCTGCTCAACTGCCTGGCCGGCCTGGACGACTGGGACCGCGGCACCGTGAGCCTGGGCGGCGTCGACATCGGCGCGCTGGATGAAACCGGCCGCGCCCTGCTGCGGCGCGAACAAACCGGCTTTGTTTTTCAGGCCTTCCACGTGTTGCCGCACCTGGATGTGGCGCAGAACGTGGGCCTGCCGCTGCTGCTGCTGGGCCGCCCGGACGCCGCGCGGGTGGCGGCGATGCTGGATGCGGTGGGTCTGGCGGGCCTGGGCGGCCGGCTGCCGCAGCAGCTCAGCGGCGGCCAGTTGCAGCGCGTGGCCATTGCCCGCGCCCTGGTGCACCGCCCGGCCCTTTTGCTGGCCGACGAACCCACCGGCAACCTGGACCCCGGCACGGCCGCCCGCATCCTGGACCTGCTGCTGGCGCAGACGCGTGAACACGGCAGTGCCCTGGTGCTGGTGACCCACTCGGAAGCGGCCGCCGCCCGGGCGGACCGGGTGCTGCATCTGACGGCCGACGGCATCCGGGCCTGATCGGGCCGGGCGGCGCCCGCCGTCGGCGCCGGGGGCAGGCACCGGGCCGCCGTCGCCCTTCAGTCCGCCACGCGCTCGGCCCGGTGCTCGCCGTTCTGGTGCAGCACCAGCGCCACCACCCGGCCGCTGGTGTCGCGCTCGAACTGCAGCTCGGCCCTGACCACCTCGTAGGCAAAACGGTCCGGCCGCCCCGGCATGGGGAACACCGGCACCCGCGGGAAGTTGCCCGACTGCACCGCCAGCTGGCCGTCGCTCGCGCGCACGTCCAGCACCAGGTCGGCGCCGAACACCCGTCGGGCCACAAAACGCCCGGCATAGCCGGCTGCCACGGCGTCTGGCAGCACGGCCAGTGTCGGTGCGTGGGCATCGATACGGGTCAGCGTCTGCTCGCCGCCGCCCTGGGTGACCGTGGCCGAAGCCGGCTGGCCGTCCTGGCGGGCGAACTGGTAGCTCAGGCCCTGCTCCCGATCCACAAAGCGGTCCGGGCCCGCCGGGCTCAGCGGGCGATAGGCCACGTTGACGGGCCGGCGGTACAGCACGCCGTCCTGCGCCACCACGGTGATGGTGCCGCCGACGCTGGAGCGGTAGAGGCCCGCGTAGGCCGCCAGCTGATCCGCCGGGAGCGTGAACGGTGTTGCCGCCACCGGGTAGTAGCTGCCGGCGATGGCATTGCGCACCCGCCAGGGCTGGGCCTGGCCATTGCTGGTGAGCAACACCAGCGCCTCCTGCGTCGCGGGCAGGACCATCCAGACCGAGCGGTAGCCGCTGGTCCAGCCTTCGTGGAAATAGCTGCGCCGCTCTTTCGGCCCGCGAATCCAGACGCCGTAGCCGATCTCGCCCGTGTCGATGCGCCCCAGCGGCGTCAGCATGCGTTCGGCCGCCGGGCCCAGCGGCCCGTTACGCCCGGCCAGCACCGCCCGGCTGAACCGCAGCAGGTCGGGCACGGTGGAGCGCAAGGCCCCGGCCCCGGCAAAGGCCAACATGTCCCAGGGTGTGGTGGGCTGGCGCCCGTCAAAGCCCGGGGCCAGGCGCGGCGCCTGCTCACCCAGGTGCTGCACCGTGTCGGTCATGCCCAGCGGCGCCGTGATGCGCTCGCGCACCAGCTCGCTCCAGGGCTTGCCAGAGCGCTCCGACAGGATTTCGCCGAGCACGCCGAAGCCCAGGTTGCTGTAGCGGGCCTCGCACGGGGGCGCCTGCGCCAGTTGCAGGGACGCCAGCGCGGCCCACATCCGGGGCCGGTCGTAGCGGCGGTAGGGGCTCTCGGGCGGGCCGGCCTCGCGGAAATCCGGCGGCAGGCGCGGCAGGCAGGAGCTGTGGGTGACGAGCTGGCGCAGCGTAATCGACGCGACAGCAGGCGAGCTGAAAGCCACTTTGCCCGCGAGCACGTCGCCCAGCCGGTCGTCCAGGCGCAGGTCGCCGCGCTCGACCGCCTGGGCCAGCAGCAGCCCGGTGAACACCTTGCTGATGGAGCCGATCTCGAACAGCGGCGGCGCGCCCGCGCCCGGCTCGGCGGCGGGCACCGGGTCGCCCGCCGACACCAGCGCCTGGGCGGCCTTGCCATCCCGCCACACGCCCGCGGCCGCCTGACCGTGCCGCAGTTCGCCCAGCGCCACGCGGGCCATCACGGCCGGATCGCTGGCCAGGCTCAGGGGCTGGGCCCAGGCGACCGGCGCCACGACGGCGAGGCCCGCCAACCAGACCGAAACACGGCGGAAAACCCCGAAAACCCGGCGTCGAGCAGGCATCACGCACCCCTTTGGAATTGGATGCGGTCATGATGCCAGACCCGATCAGCAGCGGACGGCTGCGGCAGAGAAAAGGCGACGGGCTTCACAGCCCGCCGCCTTCGTCCATCACGACAAGGGTGCTTATTCGATCGCCAGCCGCTGCGAGCCGCCCGCGGCCTTCTTGGGCAGGGTCAGCGTCAGCACGCCGTTTTCGTACTTTGCCTTGGCCTGCGCCTGATCGATGTCTGACGCGAGCTGGAAGCTGCGGGCCACGGCGCCGTAGTAGCGCTCGCTGCGCAGCACTTTTTCATCGCTGGTCTGGGTGTCGGCCTGCTTGATTTCGGCACGCAAGGTCACCACGTTGCCGTCGATGCTGACGTGGATTTCGTCCTTGCTGACACCGGGCACTTCCGCGTGCACGGTGTAAGCCTTGTCGGACTCCTTGACGTCCACACGAATCTGCGCGGGGGTCGGCAGCGGGTCGCCATGCAGCGGACGGACATAAAAGCCGGGCGCGAAGTCCTTGAAGAAATCGTCGAACAGGCTTGCGCGATTGACCAGAGAGTTCATGGGTTTCTCCTTTCCGAGGGGTTGAACAAGGCGTTGCCGCCATGAATACGATATGGAGGCCGGCCGCTTTCCTTCAAGAGCGGTGTGCCCACTTTTTGCGCCAGATCAACCCCTTGCCCGCAGGGACGCCGTGGCGCCGCGGGCACCGCCGATCGCGCCGGACGCGACAATGGCCGCCATGCGTTTGCTGCTGCTCTCCTGGGCCTGGCCCGAACTGCGCCACAACCCCTGGCGCAGCCTCACCGCCGTGGTCGCGGTCGCCGTGGGGGTGGCGCTGGCCTGGGCGGTGCACCTGATCAACCAGTCGGCGCTGGAGGAATTTGCCGGCGCCACCCGCGCCGTGAACGGCGAACCCGATGTGGAGCTGCGCGACCGGGGCGCCGGTTTCGACGACCGCCTGCTGGACCACCTGGCGGCCCACCCGGATGTGCGCTCGGCCAGCCCGGTGCTGGAGGTGGCCACCTACGCGCTCGCGCCGGACGGCGCGGGCACGCGCCAGAGCCTTCGGGTGCTGGGCGTGGACGCGCTGGTGGTGGCGCGCACCGCCCCCGCGCTGATGCCGCTGCCCGATGCCGACGCCGACCGCCTGGCCTTGTTCGCCCCCGACAGCGGCTTTGCCAACCCGGCCGCCCGAGCGCTGGCCGGACCCGGTGGCACGCTGCGCCTGCAAACACCCGACGGCGTGCGCACCATCCGCCTGCGCGGACAGGTCACCGCCGGCGGACCGCCCCTGCTGGTGATGGACATCGGCGCCGCCCAAGACCTGCTGGGCCGCGTTGGCCTGCTCACCCGCATCGACCTGCGGCTGCAGCCCGGCGCGGACCGGGCCGCCTTGGTGCGCGATCTGGCGCTGCCGCCCACCGTGCAGGTGGCCGATGCGCAGTCCGCCGGCGAGCGATTGACCCAGATCTCCCGCGCCTACCGGGTCAATCTGACGGTGCTGGCGCTGGTCGCCCTGTTCACCGGCGCCTATCTGGTGTTTTCGGTGCTGTCGCTGGGCGTGGCGCGCCGGGCGCCGCAACTGGCGCTGCTGGGTGTGCTGGGGCTCACCCCGGTCGGGCGGCTGCGGCTGGTGCTGGCCGAGTCGGCGCTGCTGGGCGTGGTCGGCACGCTGATCGGGCTGGCCGGCGGGCTCGCGCTGGCCCAGCTGGCGCTGCGCCAGCTGGGGGGCGATCTGGGGGGCGGCTTCTTCGCAGGGGTCAGCCCGACCCTGCGGTGGACGCTATCCGGCCTGCTGGCCTACGGCGCCCTGGGGCTGACCGCCGCGCTGGCGGGCGGCTGGTGGCCGGCACGGACGGCCGCCCGCCTGCCGCCGGCGCGCACACTCAAGGGTCAGGGACTGGTGGCCGAGCCGGGCGCCGCCTCGGGCGAGCACGCCTGGCGCGGGCCGGCGCTGATGGCCCTGGGGGCCGTCATGGCGCTGCTGCCGCCGCTGGGCGATCTGCCGCTGGCGGCCTACCTGTCGGTCGGCCTGTTGCTGGTGGGTGGCATCGCCACCCTGCCGCCGCTGGTCTGGGCCTTGTGCCGCGCACTGATGCCGTCCGCCGGCCAGGGAGTGCTGGCCTTGCTGGCGCTGGCCCGTACCCGGCGCTCCCGCCATTCCGCCACGGTGGCCGTGGGCGGTGTGGTGGCCGCCCTGGCGCTGGCGGTGGCGCTCACGGTGATGGTGGCGAGCTTTCGCGGCTCGGTCTCGCAGTGGCTGGACCGGGTGCTGCCCGCCGACCTGTACGCCCGCACTGCCCGCAGCGCGCAGGCCGCCGACGCCGCTTTCTTGCCCCCCGGCCTGGCAGCGCAGGTGGCGACGCTGCCCGGAGTGCGCACGGTGCAGGTGCAGCGCCTGCGCAGCCTGGAGCTGAGCGCCGGTCAACCGCCGGTCACCCTTCTGGCCCGCGACCTGGGCGAGCCGGCCACCGAGCTGCCGCTACTCGGGCCCGCGCACAGCCCGCCGGCAGGCCAGATACCGGTCTGGATCAGCGAAACGCTGCAACGGCGCATGGCCTGGACCCCGGGACAGCCGCTGGAGCCGCTTTCCAGGGCATTTGAGGCCCTACCCAGCGAGAAAAGGTCTTCTTCAGCTCCATTTTTCATAGCTGGCGTCTGGCGCGACTATGCCCGGGCCAACGGCGCCATCGTGATCCGCCGGGCCGACTACGAGCGGCTGACCGGCGACGCCCGCATCAACGACCTGGCGATCTGGCTGGCGCCGGGGGCCGATGCGCAGGCGGTGCAGGCCCGGGTGCGCGCGCTGGCCGCACAGGCCAGCGCCAGCGGCGAACTGCCGCTGGAGTTTGCCGCCGCCGCGCAGGTGCGCGAGGCCTCGCTGCAGATCTTCGACCGCAGCTTTGCCGTCACCGTCTGGCTGCAGGCGGTGGCCATCGGCATCGGCCTGTTCGGCGTGGCGGCCAGCTTCGCCGCGCAGGTGCTGGCGCGGCGCAAGGAATTCGGCCTGCTGCGCCATCTGGGGCTGACCCGCGCGCAGGTGCTGCGGCTGGTGGCGCTGGAAGGCGCGGCCTGGAGCCTCCTCGGGGCAGCCGCCGGGCTGGCGCTGGGGCTGGCCGTCAGTGTGGTGCTGGTGCATGTGGTCAATCCGCAAAGCTTTCACTGGACGATGGAGATGGCGCCGCCCTGGGCGCGGCTCGCGGCCCTGTGTGCCGCCGTGGCCGCCGCCGGCACGCTGACGGCCTGGCTGGCCGGTCGCAGCGCCGCCAGTGCGTCGGCCGTCATGGCGGTGAAAGAAGACTGGTAAACCCGGCCCGCCCGACACTCGGCCTGGCACACAGCCGGGCGACACCGGGTCACAATGCGGACATGCACACCCCCTCTGCCGACACCGCCTGGGTTCACCGGGCCATCCACCGCATCGAAGCCGACTACCAGCGCAGCGCCGACACCCACCTGCTGGCACTGGAACTGCCCGGCCTGGCCCGCCACGGCATCGACCTGTACCTCAAGGATGAATCGACCCACCCCAGCGGCAGCCTCAAGCACCGCCTGGCGCGATCGCTGTTCCTGTATGCGCTGTCCAACGGCTGGCTGCACCCGGGCTCGACCGTGGTCGAGGCGTCCAGCGGTTCCACCGCCGTCAGCGAAGCCTATTTCGCCCGCCTGATCGGCCTGCCCTTTGTTGCCGTGATGCCGCGCAGCACCTCGGCGGAAAAAATCGCGCAGATCGAATTTCATGGCGGACACTGCCACCTGGTGGACAACGCCAGCCTGGTCTATGACGAGGCCATGGCCGTGGCCCGGCGCACCGGGGGGCATTACATGGACCAGTTCACCTACGCCGAACGCGCCACCGACTGGCGCGGCAGCAACAACATTGCCGAAAGCCTGTTTTCCCAGATGAGCCGCGAGCGCCACCCGGTGCCGCGCTGGATCGTGGTGGGCGCCGGCACCGGGGGCACCAGCGCCACCATCGGACGCTACCTGCGCTACCAGCGACATGCCACCCAGTTGTGTGTCGCCGACCCCGAAGGTTCGGTGTTCGCCGCCTACCATGCCAGCGGCGACGCCAGCCTGACCGCGCCCGGTTCACGCATCGAAGGCATCGGCCGCCCGCGGGTGGAGCCCAGCTTCATCCGCACCGTGGTGGACCGCCTGGTGCCGGTGAGCGACGGCTTGTCCCTGGCGGCCATGCGGGTGCTGTCGCGCCGGCTGGGACGGCGGGTGGGTCCGTCCACCGGCACCAACTTCGCGGTGATGGTCGATCTGGCCCGCCAGATGCAAAAGGCCGGCCAGACCGGCTCCATCGCCTCGCTGCTGTGTGATTCGGGCGAGCGCTACCTGCCCACCTACCACAACAGCGCCTGGACAGAGGCCCGCTTCGGCGACTGCCAGGCGGCCGAAGCGGCGCTGGAGGCCGGGCTCGATTGAGCCGGCGCCCGGCAACCGCCCCGCCATGACGCAGCCCGCCCGCCCGGTCCATGGCCTGCGCCGGGCCCTGGTGCTCGGCGCCCCGGCGGCGCTCGCCGCCCTGACGGCGGCCGGGCTGCCCACCGGCGCCGCCGCCCTGCCCCCGCGCCGGCTGGTGTTTCCGCGCGACCACGGCGCCCACCCCGAGCTGCGCACCGAGTGGTGGTACATCACCGGCCATGCCGAATCGGGCGGGCGGCGGTTCGGCTTTCAGGTCACGTTTTTCCGCTCGCGGGTGGACGGCACCCAGGCGCTGAAGTCGCGGCTGGCCGCCCGGCAGCTGCTGTTCGCCCATGCGGCCATCACCGACCTGGCCGGCCAACGCCTGTGGCACGACCAGCGCATCGCCCGCGAAGGCCCGGGCGGCGCGCGCGCGGCCACCCAGGACACCGACCTGCTGGTGGACGGCTGGAGCCTGCGCCGCGACCCGGCCAGCGGCCACTACCATGCCCGCATCCGCGGCGACGCGCTGGCCATGGACCTGCGGTTCGAGCCCACCCAGGCGCTGCTGCTGCAGGGGCGCGAGGGCCTGTCGCGCAAGGGGCCGCAGCCCGAGCAGGCCAGCTATTACTACAGCCTGCCGCAACTGGCCGCGCGCGGCGAGCTGGGCTTTCAGTCCGAACGCTTTGCCGTGACCGGCAAGGCCTGGCTGGACCATGAATGGAGCGAGGCCCTGCTGCACCCCGAGGCCGTGGGCTGGGACTGGATCGGCATGAACTACCACGACGGCAGCGCATTGACCGCCTTTCGCCTGCGCCGGCGCGACGGCAGCACGCTGTGGAGCGGCGGCTCCTTTCGCACCCGCAACAGCCGCGGCGTGCAGACCTTCATTGCCGGGCCGGGCGAGGTGGAGTTCTCCCCGCAGCGCTTCTGGACCAGCCCGCTGTCCCGCGCGCGCTACCCGGTGGAATGGATCGTGCGCACCCCTGCCGACTTCTATACCGTGCGCGCCCTGCTGGACGCCCAGGAGATGGACAGCCGCGCGTCCACCGGCGCCCTGTACTGGGAAGGGCTGAGCGAACTGGTCGACTCCAACGGCCAGCCGGTGGGGCTGGGTTATCTGGAAATGACCGGTTACGCCGCGCCCCTGCGCTTGTGAGCGCACTCCAGGACCAGAAAAACTTGATTCAGAGCAAGATGCACCCGCGCGGTGCGCTCTACATTGGTCGTGAGACGGAATCCTTCCACCCTTGAAACCCCGGAGACAACCGACCATGACTGCTGCCATCCGCATTGATTCCATCGACGCTGCCGTCGACTACGTGCTCGACAAGATTCCCGGCGAAATTGTGCTGGGCATTCCGCTGGCCATCGGCAAGCCCAACCCGTTCGTGAACACGCTGTACCGGCGCATCAAGGCCAACCCGGCGCGCAAGCTGCGCATCATCACCGCGCTCTCGCTGGAACGCCCGGTGGGCAAGTCCGAGCTGGAACAGCATTTCCTGGACCCGCTGGTGGAGCGGGTGTTCGAGGACTATCCCGATCTGGAATACGTCAAGGACCTGCGGGGCCCCGGACTGCCGCCCAACATCGAGGTCTGCGAGTTCTTCATGAAGACCGGCGACTACCTGGGCAATGAGCCGGCGCAGCAGAACTACATCTCGACCAACTACACCTTCGTCGCCCGCGACATGGAACTGATGGGCATGAACGTCATGGCCCAGGCGGTGGCGGCGCGCGAAACCGAAGGCGGCCTGCGCCTGAGCCTGTCGAGCAACCCCGACGTGGTGCTGGAGGTGATGGAGAAATTCCGCGCCCGCAAGACGCCGATCATTGCCGTGGGTGTCATCAACCACAAGATGCCCTTCATGCCCAACACCGCCGACGTGTCGCCCGACTTCTTCGACGTGGTGGTCACCGACCCGGCCGGCACGCACACCATTTTTGCGCCGCCCAACAACAAGGTCACCGCGGCCGACTACGCCATCGGCCTGCATGCATCGAGTTTTGTCGAGGACGGCGGCACGCTGCAGATCGGCATCGGCTCGCTGGGTGACGCCATCGGCCAGTCCCTGATCGTGCGCGACCGCCACGGCGCCGAATACCGCACCATTCTGGAGACGCTGTGCCCGGACGGCCTGGACGGCCGCAGCCTGGGCCGCTTCGACCAGGGCCTGTACGGCTGCTCGGAAATGTTCGTCAACGGTTTCCTGCGCCTGATCGAGGCCGGCATCATCCGCCGCGAAGTGTTCAACGACGTGACGCTGCAGACCCTGCTGAACACCGGCGCCATCGCCGACGCCAAGGTCACCCCCGCCACGCTGAAGGCCCTGCTGGACGCCGGGCGCATCCACTCGCCGCTGACGCAGGCCGACCTGGACTTCCTCACCCGCTTTGGCATCTTCAAGCCGGGGGTGGCCCTCAAGGGCGACCACCTGGTGTTCGACGGCGTGCCGCTGCCCAACGACCTGCGCGGCGAGGCGCAGTTCGACGCCGTCTGCAAGATCCTGCTGGGCGCGCGGCTGCAGGGCGGCATCTTCATGACCGGGGGCTTTTTCATCGGCCCGCGCGACTTCTACGAGCGGCTGCGCACGATGCCGCCGCAGGAGCTGGCGCACATCGACATGACGCGCATCGACTTCATCAATCAGTTGTATGGCAGCGAGGATCTCAAACGCGCCCAGCGGGCCAAGGCCCGGTTCATGAACACCACCATGATCGCCACGCTGGGCGGCGCGATGGTGAGCGACGCCTTCGAATCCGGCCAGGTGGTCAGCGGCGTGGGCGGGCAGTACAACTTTGTGGCCATGGCCCATGCGTTGCCCGATGCGCGGCTGATCATGATGCTGCGCGCCACCCACGACAACAAGGACGGCCTGCGCAGCTCCATCGTCTTCAGTTACGGGCACATCACCATCCCGCGCCACCTGCGCGACATCGTCATCACCGAATACGGCGTGGCCGACCTGCGCGGCCGCAGCGACAGCGAATGCATCAAGCGCATGCTGTGTATTGCCGATTCGCGCTTCCAGGACGAACTGCTGAAACAGGCCAAGGACCACGGCAAGCTGGCCAAGGACTATGAAATCCCCGAGCAATACCGCCAGAACCTGCCCGAGGTGCTGGAAGCCAAGCTGCACCCCTGGACCGAAGCCGGCCTGCTGCCCGACTTCCCCTTCGGCACCGACCTGACCGACGACGAGCTGCGCATGGTGCGCGCGCTCAAGAAACTCAAACACGCCAGCCACCACCCCAGCGAATTCCTGCTGATGGCGGTGCGCGCGCTGTTCGAAGAAAAGCCGGTGCCCAAGGCCTACCTGGAGCGCCTGGGCCTGGACGACGCCCACAGCTTCAAGGACCTGCTGGTGCGCCGCCTGTTCGCCAACAACGTGGGCTGACCTCCCCCGCCGGCGGCAACACTGCTACGCTCGGACCATGTCCGAGCCTGCTACCCGCTGCGCCGCCGCGCCCGCCCCGTCCGCCTCCGTATCCACTGCCTCCCCGCCCACCGCCGCACCCCGTGCGCTGGGCGGCCTGCTGCCCTTCCTGCGGCCCTACCGCGCCCGCATCGCGCTGGCCGGCGTGTTCCTGCTGCTGGCGGCGGCGGCCACGCTGGCCTTTCCGGTGGTGCTGCGCCAGCTGATCGACCAGGGCCTGGCGCCCACCGACCGGGGCGCGCAGGTGCTGGCGCTGCGCGGCCACTTTGCAGCGCTGTTTGGTGTGGCCGTGGCGCTGGGCCTGTTTTCGGCGGTGCGCTTCTATCTGGTCAGCTGGCTGGGCGAGCGCATCACCGCCGACCTGCGCAACGCCGTCTACGACCGCATGCTGCGCCAGAACCCGGCGTTTTTCGAGACCACCCAGACCGGTGAGGTGCTCAGCCGCCTGACCGCCGACACCACACTGGTGCAGACCGTGGTCGGCTCATCGCTGTCCATGGGCCTGCGCAACGCCGTCATGGGCCTGGGCGCGCTGGGCATGCTGGTGTGGAGCCACCCGGCGGTGATGGTGCAGGTGCTGCTGGTGGTGGGCCTGGTGGTGCTGCCGGCCACCTGGTTCGGCCGCCGGGTGCGGCGCCTGTCGCGCGCCAGCCAGGACCGCGTGGCCGACTCCAGCGCCATCGCGGCCGAAGTGCTCAACGCCGTCACCGTGGTGCAAAGCCACCGCGCCGAGGCGCGCGAAAGCCGCCGCTTTGCCGACGCCAGCGAACGCGCCTTCGGCACCGCCGTGCGCCGCAGCCGCGCCCGCGCGGCGCTGATCGCCTTCATCATCATCGCCAACGCGGCGCTGATCCTGTGGGGCCTGTACCAGGGCACCCAGGCCGTGCTGGCCGGCACCCTGTCGGCCGGCGACCTGGGCCAGGCCGCGCTGTACGTGGCCATTTTTGCCGGCGCGGTGGCCGTGCTGGGCGAGGTCTACGGCGACCTGCTGCGCGCCGCCGGCGCCACCGAACGGCTGATGGAGTTGCTGCACGCGCCGGTGGAAGACGACGCGCCGGCCCCCGACAGGCCGGCATCCGCACCCGCCCCGGCGCTGCTGCTGCCGCGTGACGGCCCGGTGATCCGCTTCGACGCGGTGCGCTTCCACTACCCCTCGCGCCCGGCGCAGGCGGCGCTGGCCGATTTTTCGCTCACCGTGCGGGCCGGCGAAACCGTGGCCCTGGTGGGCGCCAGCGGCGCCGGCAAAACCACGGTGTTCCAGCTGCTGCAGCGCTTTTACCGGCCGCAGCAGGGCCAGATCCGGCTGGGCGGCCAGCTCGTCGCCGATCTGCCACCCGCCGTGCTGCGCGCGCAGATGGCGCTGGTGGCGCAGGACGGCACCATCTTTTCCGCCTCGGTGCGCGACAACATCCGCTACGGCCGCCCGGACGCCAGCGACGAGGCCGTGCGCGCCGCCGCCCGCGCCGCCTTTGCCGACGACTTCATCAGCGCCCTGCCCGAGGGCTACGACACCTTTGTCGGCGAGCGCGGCCTGCGCCTGTCCGGCGGGCAGCGTCAGCGGGTGGCGATTGCCCGCGCCATGCTGTGCGACGCCCCCATCCTGCTGCTGGACGAAGCCACCAGCGCGCTCGACGCCGAAAGCGAACGCATGGTGCAGGCCGCCCTGGATGCCGCCATGCGCAGCCGCACCACCATGGTCATCGCCCACCGCCTGGCCACCGTCAAACGTGCCGACCGCATCGTGGTGCTGGACCACGGCCGCATCGTCGAAACCGGCACCCACGCCGAACTGGTCGCCGCCGGCGGCCCCTACGCCCGGCTGGCGGCCTTGCAGTTCACCGGCGACGAAGAGCCGGCTTCGCGACCGGCGGCTGGGTGAGGAACGGCTGAGGGCGCGGCATTCCACACCGGATGGCTGTCGGCGATGGCCACGAAGCGTTGCAGGGCCGCCGGGTTGACGCCCGGGTCTGCGCGCAGGGTCGAGAAGATCGCGTTGTCAATCGTGAGCGTGCTCATCGGTGATGTCCTTGAAGGAGAAGATTTTGACCAAGCCCAGCTCGGCCAGACAGCCATCTGTGAAAGTCAGCAAGAGCAAGGGAGTGACGGGCGTCAGTTCTTTCGCAGAAGGGCGTGCGAACGGCACCTCATGCCGACGCAGCCGCTCCGTCACGGGATGGGCGAACCCCTTGATCCCGGGGTCCAGAACCAGATCCAGATATCCCTCCACGGCGCGGCTGTTCTGGCATTCCTGCCTGGGGTCTACCTTGATGAGAATGAAAGCGTGCCAGCCATCCAAACGCCCTTCCCTTTTGCCGTTGTAGCGGTATTCCCCCGTCCAAGCGGGACGCGCAAAGAGACCGTCTCTGGCGAAGGTGTCCACAAACGCCCGGTGGCCGCCCTCCACCGGTGGCGTGTCGCTCCAGCGCCGGCTGGTCTGCGTCACGCCCAGCAGTTCCAACGCCTTGGCGCGGTTGGTGAACAGTCCGGGCTCCCGGTACAGGCGCAGCGCGGCATCGAGCAACTGACGTACCTGTGGGTCCAACATCGCGGCGCTTTGCTCCCGGGGGTAGCCTTGCTTGGCATAAATGTCGCCGCGCAGGGCCTCATAGTCGGCCTTGATGGCGTCGTCGTAGGTTTTTGGCGCGCCAACGGATCCGGTCTGTGCGTTCACGATCCCGCCGCAGTACATCAAGAAAAGCGCCACGAACAGGACTCGGATGGAGCCGCCCGTGGACGTGGGGGCGGGCGCCTGGCTCGCACCCTGCAATTGAGCGCCGATTCCGAACGTATCCAGCGTCAAAACGTCGTTTACCGCTCTTTTTCTCATATCAATTTCAATCTCTTCGGTTGATTGGGCCGGAACAGATGGGGCGTCCGGCAGCGCCGAGCCGCCCGGACGACGCCCAAACGCCACTCCAAGCGCCTTTCACGGTCTTTTTGCCCCATACCCAGCGTCAAAAGGTCATTGATTGCTATGAACACCATAGCAATCACCGCTTCCGCCCCGCCGCTGCCGCCACCGTCTGCACCGTGTTGCGCAACCATGGCAGCAAGCGCAGGGGAGTTACTGGTCATCGGTGTAGGCATGCAGGTTTCTCCAATTACCGAACGGCGGGATGGGGTGGAAGCTTCTTGAATTCAGCGGTCAGGCCAGGCACGCAGATCTCATTCAGTTGGTAAACCAAGAAAACCTGTTCCGGCGTATCGGGCAGCCATCGGAAGATCTGATTCGCGGGAATGGGGTAGGGCAAGCGGCCCGGATACATGGGCGAGAAATCGGTGTATGTCGTCGTTCCAACCCATTTGGCGGCGAACACCTCCTTGATGAGCTCCGGCGTCATGCACGGCAACCCATCCCCGTCGCGTTTGCCGGCGGGGGGCATCTTGACGAACTCCAGTCTCAGGTACGACCCCGTCCGAAGGTGGTTCCAGGCAAAGTTGGCTCCCCCGGGGCCTCGATTGCCGTACTCGCCGCCCAAGGGCTCTCTGGTCCTCACGGTTCTGAATACCCAGGAACCGTCGGGATACGGACCGTCCTTGGGCACAACTTCCATGTTGCCCAGGAGCGCATTCATGGCCTTGAAATCAAACGGATCGGTTTCCAGAAACGTGCGCAGTTTGATCAGAAACTCCCGCTCCAGCACGCCCTCGCCCCACTTGGCGGTCGTCGCCGCAGTGGGCGTGGCCGAAGTGGGCGTGACCGAGCTGGCAGCGGGTGCCGACACCGCAACGGCCGCTGGCGCCGCAGTGCCCTGCGCCTGTACGGCCAGCGGCCCGAGGACCGCCGCCAGACCCAGCACCGGCATCAGGCGCCCCAGGGGGGCCAGTGGCAATGGTTTCAAGCCTCTTTTGCCAGTTCCCAGCGTCATTCGGTCATTCCTTGCTATGGTTTTTTTCATCCTGGTTCCCTTTCCTGATGCCCCGTCCGCAAGACAAGCCGCCAGGCGCCCCGCTTTGCCGCCCTGACTGGCGCCCAAACGCCGTTCAAAGCGCTTTTCACGGTCTCTTTGCCCCATACCCAGCGTCAACAGGTCGTTGTTTGCTATGAATGCTGGAGTGGATTCGATTCTCCGAGCGTTTCAGCGCTTTCCCACCGCATTGCCAAATATTCGGGCACCTGAAAGACACAATTGCTGAACACGTATTGGAAGAAACCGGAGCAACCGAATTTAAATCGACCATCATTGGTTCATTGGCCTCTGTTGTATCCTGCCACATCTACGTTCACAAAATTCGCCGCCGAAAAGCGATAACTGTTGTTTAGGGCTTTTTATTGCGCACTCATGGGCGAATTTCTTCGAAGGGATTAATATCTTTCAGGCGCTCAAGCGCTCTTTCAATTTTTTCTATTTTCCATCTGGTATCAATTCGCTGGCGACTTATTCGAGTTAGATCATTGGCAAGTTCCAAACCAAATGCAGATGGATCTCTATCTGATCTTCCAAGCTCCAAGAGCGCCGATCTTTCACTGTCAGATTTAATCATTAAACTTAGTGAATGTTGCGCGTTAAAATGAACCGGGAATTGAGGACTCAGCTGATAGGGCACTGGTGAAGAAACTCGCACACGTGTTACAAAGCGCACATACCGCTTGTCGAAATCGACGGCTATAAAACGTTTTGGCCGCCGACCAACTTCCGAAACACTCTCTCCCCAATTGACAAATTCTTCGTCATGGTTACGACTACGGAATCCGGGTATTTTTTCGTACCGCCTGTTGACAAAAGACCATCGCTCATATTCAAACCCACAATCTCCGCCAACTTTAAAATTCATCGGTGATTTTTTACCGCCTTCCTCACCATTCGTTTCAATCATCAGTATCTCCGCGCGAACGGGAACGATAGCGATCCGCTGATTGGCAGGTGTAGCATCCGGGTTATTGAAATATGGCTGCTCTACCTCAATCGCCCTTGCAATTACCTTTATCGAACCACAGTCATAGCCTGCCTGATCGTCTGCTATAACCCAAGGGGGAGGACGTTTTCCGAAGTGTTGCGCTATTTTGAAGTCGTCATCAATCATCGACTTTATAACTTGCCGTGCTGCCTCCAATTTGCCTCGGGTGGTCGCCCTGTAATCGATGGAATTTCGATCCGGCGCAGGTTGTGCACGCGATTGAAATACGAAAATTGCGAATAAAATACCAACAAATACATTATTAACAGATAGACAATTTCTCAGATTTTGCACATTTTTTCCTTTTTATTCATTGCAATCTCCTGAAATTTGAAGTCTCATTTCAGGCATCGGCTGTTTCTGCCATGTCGAATATTTATGAGGCAGTCATCTGTTTGACGGTTGAGGTACGCCTTGCATCTTCAATGTATTAATGGACAACGACTGTGAGAATCGGTGGTCGGCGGCCTGCCACCGGGCAGTCACCAGTTTTTTCTTCGCCCCATACCCAGCGTCAAAAGGTCGTTGTTTGCTATGACACTCATAGCGTTTACCGCTCCCGCCCCGCCTCGGCCGCCACCGTCTGCACCGGGCTGAGCAGGTCTTGCACGACGCTGCGCCGGCCCTTGTGGATTTCGGCCGCGGCGGGCAGGCGGGCCAGACGGTTGGTGCTCAGTGCTCCAATGACTGCGGTTCCCATGGCTGCGGTCCTTCAGGGTTTGGTGAGGGTGGGGAAAATTTCGTAGGTGACATAGGATTTGGAGTGCCAGCTGCGGTTGAGCGGTGGCGCCTCGTAGTAGGGCTTGGGCCTGGGAGTGATGACGTAGACGTAGAGCCGTGGGCCGTCGATCACAAAGGTCAGGCCGTGGTCTTTCATGTCGGCGGGCAGGCGCTCGCGCAGATCGACCCGCTCTTCGTAGAGCTGACCCGTGGCCTTGACGCGCCAGCGCACATACAGGAATTCGCCGACGGGCATGGGGCCGTTGATGTTGGTGGTGGGCGCGATACTCGAACCATCTTTCCAGACCGGCCCGCGCGGCTTATCCACACTGTTTTTCGTCATACGGTCGTTTGTGCCGTACTCATAGGCCAGCAGGTCAATGGTGCGATCCCAGCCGTCAAAGTCACCGCTGAACGTGAATTGCTGCCATACCTGCCGCGGCCCGACCGCACAAGCGACCAGCGACGAAGCCAACGCGGCGATCGCGATCACCTGGAGGAGCAACCGAAATGGGCCAAAAGCCGGCCGCAACCGGCGATGGTCTGCGCGAGTGTCCATGACTTTTCCCCTCCTTTCAAATCACGATTCAGGTCTTTATTGTTTGACGCGATAGATATTTATCGAATCTGTCGTGGCCCATGCCAGATAGCGGGAATCCGGACTGAAAGCCGCTTGAGCAATGCCACCATTAAAATGCCAGTATGCATCATGAATGAGTTTGCCGTCTTGAAAGTTCCAAAGCCTGAAGGGAGCATTTTTCGGATCAACACCGTTATAGTCGAATCCAAATATATAACGCCCGTCCGGCGAAATCGTTAACTGACTCGCATAGCTTTTCACTCGGTTTCTTTTTTCGCCTGCACGTACCGGTAAAATCTCTGAATTTTCCGGCATTGCATGTAACGGCAGGCAATGTTCGACATCAACGAGACTTTGCGAAAAGGGGCCTGAATACAGCACATGCGCGCCGTTAAAACCACTGCTCAAATAATGATCAACATGCCTTATCCGGGTGCCATCCAATTCATAGGTGTCCTGCTGCCCTTTCAGATCACAAATAATTTTTTTCGTGTGAAGGTTGACTGTCCAGACGACTTTTTCGTAATAGGTGAGAGACCGTTCGTCCCCTGGTACTAAGGCGCGTGGTTTATCAAAATCACGCATGGCATAAACCGTAACCAGAATTTCTTGTTTGCTGCTCAAGCCGACAACTGCCTTCAGCACCCCGAAACGAGGCGTGCCGTCTGGTCGTACCGCATGCGTTTCTTGATAGGGCTCGTTTCGGAATTGATAATTGAATTTCTCCAAACGCGCACCACTAGCGAGGTCATATACCGCAACATGTGGACTTTTTCCGTTTACTCGCCAACTTGTAGATCCTGCAATCACCAACTGGTCTTTACCCAGCACGTTAACAATGCCGGCACCGCCGGTGTTATGCGCGCCTGATCCGGCATACAGCCAGTTTTCTGAAGTATTGTTTTCGACGTTATACAGTCGACGAAAAGGGTGCACTGACATGTCGAAAACGATAAAGGCCGTGGCGTGCAGGATCACCAGATAATTCAGCGTCGGCGACCATAGAACATCGGCGCCCCCCCTGTATTCGCTGACAATTTCAGTATTGCTTCCGGTTTCAATATCGATCACCCCGAATCGCCGCATGCCGGTCGATGTGTAGGCGATTTTTTTGCCATCGGGACTCCAGGCCAGGGAAAAGGGGCTCCATTTCATGTGGGCGTACTCTGGCGCATCGGAAGAACGCACCCGGATGGTTTTGACGAGCTCCAGAGCCGGGGGCTGCGGTCCTGCGGTGCCGAATCCCTGTGGTCCGGCGTCGGAATGGGTCTGGGTGCACGCGCTGGTGCAAAACAGCACCAGCAAAGCGCCGGTGGCGCGGCGGATGAAACCCGTCAATTGCGGGGTCCCGGTCTTGCCCGTTTTTCGGACATTTTGGCTGGTACCCAGCGTCAAATGGTTGGTTCTTGCTATTGTTTTCATGGTTCGTTGGGGCGAGCGACGGCGCCGCGTGGCGGGGTTTCAAATGACGTTCTTTTCCACAATGGGTTCATTGCGGGCGATCCGTTCCAGTGCGAGGGCCGCCACTTCGGGGGCGGGTTGACCGGCCACCAGGCGGGCCAGGGCATGCCCGATGGCGGGCGCGTGCTGCATGCCGTGGCCGGAAAAGCCGGCCGCGACCCACAGGTGTTCGTGTCCGGGCAGGGGGCCGACCAGGCCGTTGTGGTCGAAGGTGTTCATCTCGTAGTAGCCCGCCCAGGCGCTGCGCAGCCGCAGCGCCTCGAACGCGGGCACACGGGCGGCCAGTGCGGGCCAGGCCACGTCGTCGAACAGGCCGTGGTCGATGGCGTGCAGGGGGGCGTCGTCGGGGTCGGCGGGCTGGCCCGGCCGGGTGCGCGGCGGCAGGCCACACAGAAAGCGCTGGCCGCCCCCGGGCTGCGGCTGGCCTTCGGGGCGGAACCACAGGCCGCTGGGGTCGATGACCAGCGGGCAGCCGTCCAGCCGCGCCGGGGCGTCGAAGACAAACACATCGCGCTTTTTGGCCGACACCGGCAGCGGCACCCCCAGCGTGTGTGTCAACCGGTTGATGTGCGCGCCGGTGGCCAGCACCACCTGCGGCGCGTGGTAACGCGCGCCGGATCGGCCCTGCAGGTGCCAGGCCGGGCCGGGCAGCGGCTGGAGGGTGGCAATCTCGTCGTGCACAAACCGCACGCCCAGCGCGGCGGCCTTGCGGCGCAAGGCCTGGTGCAGCGCGGGCCCGTCGAACCAGCCCTCCCCGTGTGCACCCCAGGTGGCGGCCGCGATGCCTTCGGTGGACAGCCACGGGTACTGCGCCGCCAGCGCGGCCGGCGCCAGCCAGCGGATGTCGGCGCCCTGCGCGCACTGGACGCGGTGGTTGTCCTGCAGAGCGGACAGGCCGTTTGCGGAGGCGAGGTAGAGGTAGCCGCGCTCGACGAGGGAGATCGGCGGGGCGTCGTCGCCCACGGCCAGGAGCTCCGGCGCACGCTGCAGGAAGTCAAAGCTCCAGCGCGACAGGGCGATGTTCACTGGTGTGCTGAACTGCTGGCGGATCGAGCTGGCCGACAGCGCGCTGGATGCCTGGGTGTAGGTGGGGTCGCGCTCGACCACGGTGGCGGCGATGCCGTGCCCGGCCGCCAGGAAATACGCGGTGGCGCAACCCATGACCCCGCCGCCGACGATCAGCACCGGCGCGGTGACGGCGCCGGCGGGCGGCGAAGCGGTTTGTACACTGTCACGCATGGTGCACGTCTTTTCTGCTGATGCGGTGCATGCCGCCCTCCCCTGGGATGCCTGTGCTGCCGCCCTGGAGGCAGCCTTTGTTGCCGGCGCCTGTGTGCCGGTGCGGCACGCCCATGCGCTGTCGGATCAGGACACATTGTTGCTGATGCCGGCGTGGGACAACGAGCTGATCCTGACCAAACTGGTGACGGTGATGCCCGGCGCCGCGCACACGGTGCAGGCCACGGTGGTGGCACTGGACCGCGCCACCGGAGCGGTGCGCGCCGTGATGGATGGCGAGGCGCTGACGCTGCGCCGCACGGCGGCCACCTCGGCGCTGGCCGCCCGGGCGCTGTGTGCGCCCTTACCCACGACCTTGCTGATGGTGGGCACCGGGCGGCTGGCCGAGTGGCTGGTGCGCGCGCATGTGGCGCTGGTGCCGGGGATTGCGCGCGTGCTGGTCTGGGGGCGGCGGCCCGAGCGTGCGCGCGCCCTGGTCGGCCGCCTGGCGGCGCTTCACCCCGGACCGTCCATCGAATTCGACAGCGTGGCCTCGCTGGAGGCCGCCAGCCGGCAGGCGAATCTGATTTCCTGCGCCACCACGTCGACCGAACCGCTGGTGCGGGGCGACTGGCTGGCCGAAGGCACGCACCTGGATCTGGTGGGCGGCTTCAAACCCGCCATGCGGGAGGTGGACGATGCCGCGGTGGCGCGCGCGCGAGTGGTGGTGGACACCTATGCCGGCGCGCTCAGCGAAGCCGGTGATCTGGTGCAGCCGATGCAGCGGGGGGTGATCGACCGCAGCCATGTGCGGGCTGAACTGGCCGAGGTGTTGCGGCGGGAGAGGCTTGTGCGCCAGTCGGCGGCGGACGTGACGCTGTTCAAATCGGTGGGGACGGCGCTGGAGGATCTGGCCGCCGCACGGTGTGTGCTGGATGCGATGGGCGGCGCGGTAGGCGGCGCGGACGGCAGCGCAGGCGGTAGCGCTATTGCAGCGGAGTTTTGAGCGCGTCGGGAATGGGCAGGGGAAGGACGTCGATGCCCTCTTCCGCCAGCTCGGCCGCCTGCCGGGCACTGGCCTGGCCCCGAATGGCGCGGTCGGGGGCGTCGCCGTGATGGATGCGGCGGGCCTCGTCGGCAAAGCGGGGGCCGACGTCTTCGGTCTGTTCGAGCACACGGCGCACCATTTGCATCCAGGCAGCCTGCAAGCCTTCGCGGGTGGGCTCGCCCCCGGGGCCGGGGTGCATGAGGGTCGGACTGTCCGGTCCGGCGGGCGGGTGATCCGGCCGACGACGATCGGGCGGGGATGCTTCGGAGCGGCCGGCGCCCAGGTTCAGGCGTGGGGCGGAGGGGCGACGCTCAACATGCAACTCGCCACAGACCGGGCAGGTCAGGAGCTGGCGGCTGATCTGGGCGTGGAAGTCCTCTTCGGAGGCAAACCAGCCTTCGAAGAGGTGCCCGTTGGCGCATTCCAGATTCAGAACCTTCATGGTGCGGTGATTATCCGCCCTGCCGTGTGGCGCCGGGCGATCGGTGGTGTCAGGCCGGGGGGTGCGGCTCATCGGCAAGCGTGGCGACCGGCGCGGCCTGCCAATCGGGGTGCCACTCGCCGCGGTGCAGCCGGTGCAGCCACAGCAAGGCCGCAACGCTTTTTCCGTCGGTCAGCTGGCCGCTGGCCAGGGCGGCGTCCAGTTCGGCCAGGCTGGCCGTGCCGACGTCCAGGAATTCGCCGGGGTCCAGCCGGGCGGGGCCGGCGGTGAGGTGGCGGGCAAACCAGATTTCGATGATTTCGTCGGAGTAACCGACACAGGGGTGAATCAACCCGGCGCGGGCCCACTGGCGGGCCTGGTAACCGGTTTCTTCGGCCAGTTCGCGGACCGCACAGGCCCACGGGGGCTCGCGGGGGTCAATCTTGCCGGCGGGCAGTTCCAGCATGACCTGGCGGACCGGGTAGCGGTACTGGCGCTCGACCACCACGCGCGCTCCGGCGCCGGTGTCGGGATCGTCCAGCAGGCCGACAACCAGCACCGCGCCGGGATGGCGCACGTATTCGCGGGTGGCCTCGCCGCCGTCGGGCAGGCGCACGGTATCGCGGCAGACATGCAGCAGGCGACCGTGGAAGACGGTCTCGCCGTGCAGCGGGGATTCGGTCAGGTGGGGGTCTGCCGCTTCGGGGCGGGCAGCGCCGGGTTCGTCGTTGCGGGTCATGCGGGGCCGCGGGGGCTCAGCGGCGGGGGTGACGCATCAGGTAGCGGTACACAAACCCGGGAAAGGCCAGCGTGAGGAACAGCGCGCCGGTGACGGCATAGAACTCCCAGCGCTGGGGCGCGTTCTGACCGATCTGCCGTTCAAGCAGCATGCCGACCAACCCGACCACGGCGTACAGGACCACCAACTCGATCAGGTGGTGCAGCACGGTTTTGCCCTGGGGCATGGCGCGCACGCCGAGAAAGCGGCGGGTCACGAACGGGAGATTGGCCGCCAGGGCAGCCAGCACGATGACCGAAAAGACCGCAAGGCTGGTGTTCATGCTGTGCAGTGAGTTGCCGGCGAAGAAGGACGCTGACGACGATCGGCGGGCGCCGGTCAGGTCTGCAGCATCTTGACGATGGCCTGGGCGCACAGCGCCATCAGGCCGCCGGGCAGGATGCCAAGGACAAGAATCAATGCGCCGTTGAGCGACAGCACCGCCCGGACGTCCAGGCCAGCCGAGACGGTGGTGGCCGTGACCGGATCGTCAAAGTACATGACCTTGACCACGCGCAGGTAGTAGAAAGCGCCGATCAGCGACATCATGACGGCAAACACGGCCAGGGCGATATAGGTGGCCTGGCCCGACGCCACCAGGGCCTGCAGGACAGACAGTTTGGCGTGGAACCCGACCAGCGGCGGAATGCCGGCGAGCGAGAACAGGCAGACGGCCATGACGCCGGCATACAAAGGGCTGCGCTGGTTGAGGCCGGCCAGATCGCTGATTTCTTCGCTTTCGAAGCCGTCACGGGCCAGCAGCAGGATGATGCCGAACGATGCCAGGGTGGTCAGCACATAGCTGACGGTGTAGAACATGGCGGAACTGTAGGCGTTGGCAGCGGAGAGCGTGTTGCCGTTGACCACACCGGACAGCAGGCCCAGCAGGACAAAACCCATCTGTGCGATGGTCGAGTACGCCAGCATGCGTTTGAGGTTGGTCTGGGCGATCGCCGCGAGGTTGCCGATCAGGAGCGATGCGATTGCCAGGATGCCGAGCATCTGCTGCCAGTCGAACGCCAGGGGCAACATGCCTTCGACCAGCAAGCGGATAGCAATGGCGAACGCGGCGAGTTTGGGCGCGCCACCGATCATGAGCGTGACGGCCGTCGGTGCGCCGTGATAGACGTCCGGTATCCACATGTGGAAAGGCACCACGCCCAGCTTGAACGCCAGCCCGGCAACCACAAAGACCAGACCGAACACCAGCACCTGGTGCTTGATCTGGCCGGTGCTGATGGCCTTGAACACTTCGCCGATTTCCAGCGAGCCGGTCGCACCGTAGATCATGGACATGCCGTACAGCAGGAAGCCCGAGGCCAGAGCACCGAGCACAAAGTACTTCATGGCCGCTTCGGTGGCGACCGCATTGTCGCGGCGCAGCGCCACCAGCGCGTAGCTTGACAGCGTGAGCAGTTCCAGGCCCAGGTAGATCACCAGGAAATGGTTGCCCGAGATCATGATGAAGATGCCCAGCAGCGAGAACAGACCCAGGGTGAAGAGTTCACCGCCGCGCAGCATGTCGCGATCGGCCGCATACGGGCGGGCGTAGACCAGCGTGGCGGCCATGGCCAATGCAGCGAAACATTTGAGCCAGTTGGCCATGGGGTCGCTGACGACCAGGTTGCCAAAGCCATACAGGGTCTGGTTGCCGCTGGCATAGACGGCCTGAATGGCCGCCACACTCAGCAGCGTTGCCATGGTCAGGAGGTAGGTGGGGCCGCGCCGCGGGCTGCGCACAAACAGGTCGATGAGCGCGATGGCACAGGCCATCACCAGAAGAATGATCTCCGGGTAGACGGTGATCAGGCTGATTTTGTCCATGATGTCGCTTGCTTCAGTTCAGTTTGGTCGCGGCCACGTGCTTGAGCAGGTCGAGCACCGAGGCGTCCATCACGTCGGTAAAGGGTTTCGGGTAGACGCCCATGTACAGGGTGGCGGCGCCCAACAACGCCAGCACAAGGAATTCGCGCCCGTTGATGTCGGTGAGGCCGCGAACGTCATCATTGGTCACGGGACCGAGATACACCCGCTTGAACATCCACAGCGTATAGGCCGCGCCGAAGATCAAGGCAGTGGCCGCAAGGAAACCGACCCAGAAGTTCGCCTTGACGGCGCCGAGAATGACCATCCACTCGCCCACGAATCCGGCGGTTCCCGGCAATCCGCAGTTGGCCATGGCAAACAGCAGCGCAAACGCGGCAAATCGGGGCATGGTGTTGACCACGCCGCCGTAACTGGCGATCTCGCGGGAGTGGACCCGGTCATAGAGCACGCCGATGCACAGGAACATGGCACCGGAGACAAAGCCGTGCGCGATCATCTGCACCAGACCGCCGGAGACACCGAGCGGGTTGAAGATGAAAAAACCCAATGTGACGAAACCCATATGCGCCACCGAAGAGTAGGCGACGAGGTTTTTCATGTCCTGCTGGACCATGGCAACCAGGCCGACATAGACCACCGCAATGAGCGACAGGGCAATCATCAGCCAGGCGAATTCGCGGGCGGCATCGGGTGCGATGGGCATGGAAAAACGCAGGAAACCGTAGGCCCCGAGTTTGAGCATGATGGCGGCCAGCACGGCTGAGCCGCCGGTCGGCGCTTCCACGTGCACATCGGGAAGCCAGGTGTGCACCGGCCACATGGGCACCTTGACGGCGAACGCGGCAAAGAACGCAAAGAAGATCAGCGTCTGGGCCGTGCTGGACAGAGGCAGCTTGTGCCAGGTCAGGATGTCGAAGCTGCCGCCGGACTTGGTGTAGAGGAAGATCAGCGCAACCAGCGTGAGCAGCGAGCCCAGCAAGGTGTACAGGAAGAACTTGAATGCCGCGTAAATCTTGTTCGGACCGCCCCAGATGCCGATGATCAGGTACATCGGTATCAGTGTTGCTTCAAAGAACACGTAGAACAGAATGGCGTCGAGCGAGGCGAAGACCCCGATCATCAGGCCGCTCAGGATCAGGAATGCCGCCATGTACTGGTTGACCCGGGTGGTGATGACCTCCCAGCCAGCGATGACAACGACCAGGTTGATGAACGCGGTCAGCGGAATGAACCAGAACGAAATCCCGTCCACACCCAGGTGGTAATGCACATTGAAGCGTTCGATCCAGGAGACTTTTTCCACGAACTGCATCGCGGAGGTTCCGATCTGGAAACCGGTGTACAGCGGTATCGTCACCAACAGTCCGGCTATGGCACCGATCAACGCGATCCAGCGGACCGCGCGCGCCTGATCATCCCGTCCCAGGGCCAGCAGCACCACGCCAAAGGCGATGGGCGTCCAGATGGCAAGGCTCAACAATCCCATTTTTCTTCTTACTCCTACTTGTTGAGCCAGACAAAGTACGTCATGAGGACAAAAATGCCCAGAATCATGACCAGCGCGTACTGGTACAGGTATCCCGACTGCAACCAGCGCACGACGCCGGAAACCCAGCCCACGACGCGCCACGAACCGTTGACCACCAGACCGTCGATCAGGGCACGGTCACCACCCTTCCACAAACCCGTTCCCAGCATGCGTGCGCCCCGGGCGAGAATGTTCTCGTTGAACCAGTCCAGGTAGTACTTGTTTTCCAGCACGCGATAGAGGGGTTCGACGGCTGACTTGATGCGGGCCGGCAGTGCCGGGTTGACCATGTAGAAGTAGTACGCCGTGGCCACGCCCCCGGCAGCCAGCCAGAATGGCAAGGTGACAAAGCCGTGAAGCGCCAGGGCGAAGGCTCCGTGGAAGTCGCGCCGCAGCGTTTCCATTGCGGTATGGATTTCGTGATTGACGTAGATGGCGTCTTTGAGGAACTCACCGAACAGCAGGGGCTGGATGGTGAAATATCCGATCAGCACCGACGGAATGGCCAGCAGGATGAGGGGTAGCGTCACCACCCAGGGCGACTCATGGGGGCTGTGGTCGTGGGCCCCATGGTGGTCATCGGCATGGTGGTCGTCATGGTGTGCGTCTGGATTCTGGTCGTACCGCTCCTTGCCGTGGAACACCAGGAAATACATCCGGAACGAGTAGAACGCTGTGACGAAAACACCGACGACGACGGCAAAGTAGGCCACGCCGGCTGCCGGCAACTGGCTGGCATGCAGGGCCATGATGATCTCGTCTTTCGAGTAGAAGCCCGAGAAGAACGGGGTCCCGATCAGGGCCAGCGAACCGAGCAAGGAGGTCATCCAGGTGATCGGCATGTACTTGCGCACCCCGCCCATCCAGCGGATATCCTGGTTGTGGTGCATGCCCATGATGACCGAGCCGGCACCCAGGAACAGCAGCGCCTTGAAGAACGCATGCGTCATGAGGTGGAAAACGGCAACCGAGTAGGCCGAGGCACCAAGCGCCACCGTCATGTAGCCGAGTTGGGACAGCGTGGAATAGGCGACCACCCGCTTGATGTCGTTCTGGATGATGCCCAGGAAGCCCATGAACAGCGCCGTGATCGCCCCGACGATGAGGATCAGGTTCAGTGCGGTGTCGCTCAACTCAAAGTACGGCGACATCCGGGCGACCATGAAAATGCCGGCAGTCACCATCGTGGCGGCATGGATCAGCGCCGAAATGGGCGTGGGGCCTTCCATCGAGTCAGGCAGCCAGACATGCAGCGGGAACTGCGCCGACTTGCCCATCGCGCCGATAAAGAGGCAGATACAGATCACGGTCACGAGCGACCAGTCGGTCCCTGGGAAACCCAGTTTTCCGATTTCCGCAGCCTTGGCGAAGGCTTCGCCGTAGTTCAGCGTGCCGGTATAGGCGGCTATGAGGCCAATGCCCAGAATGAAGCCGAAGTCGCCGACCCGGTTGACCAGAAAGGCCTTCATGTTGGCAAAAATGGCCGTGGGTTTGTTGAACCAGAATCCGATCAGGAGGTAGGACACCAGGCCTACCGCTTCCCAGCCAAAAAACAGCTGCAAAAGGTTGTTGCTCATGACCAGCATGAGCATGGAGAAGGTGAACAGCGAAATGTAGGCAAAGAAGCGGTTGTAGCCTTCGTCTTCTTGCATGTAGCCGATGGTGTAGAGGTGGACCATCAGCGAAACAAAGGTCACCACCACCATCATCATGGCCGTCAGGCCGTCGACAAGAAAGCCGATCTCCATCTTGAGGCCGCCCACCACCATCCATTCGTAGATGGTCTGGTTGAAACGGGCTCCGTGCATGACGTCCCACAGCGTCATCGCGGAAAGAACAAAGGCCACGAACACGCCAAGAATGGTGGCGGTATGGGACGCCCGGCGGCCAATGAGATTGCCGGCAAACGCGGTACCCAGCAATCCGGCGACGGCCGAACCGACGAGCGGCGCCAGGGGAACCGCCAACAACGTGGCGGCCGAGAGGGTTTGACTCATGTTCTGTTAACCCTTGAGCGTGTTGAGTTCATCCACGTTGATGCTGGACTTGTTACGGAACAACAAGACCAGGATCGCCAGGCCGATGGCCGATTCGGCCGCCGCCACCGTAAGAATGAAGAAAACGAAAACCTGTCCGTGCATGTCGCCCAGGTAATGGGAGAACGCCACGAAGTTCATGTTGACGGCCAGAAGCATCAACTCGATCGCCATCAGCAGAACAATCAGGTTCTTGCGGTTGAGGAAGATGCCAATCACCGCCAGGGCGAAGAGGATCGCCCCCAGCGTCAGAAAGTGTCCGAGTGTCAGCGTCATTCTTTTGACTCCGTCTTGGGTGCCGCAACGGTGGCAGGCACCTTGACCATTTCGAGCCGGTCGGATGCGCGGGTCCGGACCTGGATGCCGGGGTCGATGGCCTTGGAGTCTTTGCGCGAACGCAAAGTCAGTGCAATGGCAGCGATCATCGCCACGAGCAAAATGGAAGCGGCGATCTGGACCGGATAGAGATATTCGGTATAGAGCAGTACCCCAAGCGCCTTGCTGTTGCCCATAGGCACGCCTGCTGGTGACAGGTTCACCACGGTGGGAATACGTGCCTGGTCAAAACCGGTCAGGAGCACTGCGGCCATCTCAAGCGCGACCAATGCGCCCAGTCCCCCCGCCAGCGGGAAATGTTTCCAGAAACCCTTGCGCATGCTGTCAACGTTGATATCGAGCATCATCACGACAAACAGGAACAACACCATGACCGCGCCCAGGTAGACAAGGACCAGCGTAATGGCGAGAAACTCCGCCTTGAGCAACAGCCATACGGCAGACGCCTGCGAAAAAGCGAGCATCAGGTACAGCACGGCATGTACCGGATTGCGGGCTGTAATGACCCGGAAGGCGGCAAACAGCAGCACCACCGAGAACAGGTAAAAGAAGCCGGTCTTCACGTCCATGAATGAAGTCTCTTTATAGGCATTGGTTCAGTCGGCTGGGGCATCAGCGGTACGGCGCATCGGCTGCCTTCGCCGCGGCGATTTCTGATTCGTAGCGGTCGCCAACGGCCAACAGCATGTCTTTGGTGAAGTACAGGTCGCCCCGCTTTTCGCCGTGATATTCGAAAATATGGGTTTCGACGATCGAATCGACCGGACAGCTTTCCTCACAGAAACCGCAGAAGATGCACTTGGTCAGATCGATGTCATACCGGGTGGTGCGGCGAGTGCCATCGTCGCGAACATCGGATTCGATGGTGATAGCCATCGCGGGGCAGACGGCCTCGCATAGTTTGCAGGCGATGCAACGCTCTTCGCCGTTTTCATAGCGGCGCAGGGCGTGCAATCCACGGAATCGGGGTGAAAGAGGGGTCTTCTCCTCCGGGAACTGGACCGTCACCTTGCGGCGGAAAGCGTAACGCCCGGTGAGCGCCATGCCTTTGAAGAGTTCCACCAGGAGGAAACTCTTGAAGAAATCACCGAACGAGAATGGGGCAGCTACAACAGTCGACATAGGATTTACCCGTTCAATGCCAGATGTTCCAAGGGGTATGCATCCAGGCCCCCACGATCAGCAGCCAGATCAGTGTGACCGGAATGAAGATTTTCCAGCCCAGGCGCATGATCTGGTCGTACCGGAAGCGGGGGAAGGTCGCCCGAATCCAGATGAACATGGAAACCACCACAAAGGTCTTCAAACCCAGCCAGATCCATCCTGGAATCCAGTTGAACAGAGCGCTGTCAATTGGCGGCAGCCACCCGCCCAGGAACATGAGGACCGCCAGGATGGAAACCAGCCACATGCTGGCGTATTCGGCCAGGAAGAAGATGGCAAATCCCATACCGGAATACTCGACCATATGCCCGGCGACGATTTCCGCCTCGCCTTCGACGACGTCGAAAGGATGCCGATTGGTCTCAGCGACACCCGAAATCAGGTACACCAGAAAAATGGGCAACAGTGGCAGCCAGTTCCAGGAAAGGAAGTTCAGTCCTTGTTCGGCAGCCATCCCCCGCCCTTGCGACGCCACAATTTCCGAAAGGTTCATGCTGCCGGAGACCATCAGCACCACCAGGAAACAGAAACCCATCGCGATTTCGTAGCTGACCATTTGCGCCGATGCGCGCAAGGCGCCAAGGAAAGCGTACTTGGAGTTGGAGGCCCAGCCGGCAATGATCACCCCATACACCTCAATCGAGGTGATGGCCATGATCAGCAACAGACCGGCGTTGACGTTGGCCAATGCCATGTCGGGGCCGAACGGAATCGCCACCCACGCCGCCAGGGCGGGCATGATGGCCATGATCGGACCGAGTATGAACAGTCCCTTCGAGGCTGCGGACGGCTGGATCAATTCTTTGGTCAACAGCTTCAGCGCGTCAGCAATCGGCTGCAACAGACCGGCAGGGCCAACACGGTTCGGCCCATAACGCACCTGCATGAATCCGAGGAACTTGCGCTCCCACAAGGTGAGATAGGCCACAGCACCCATCAGGGGCGCGAGCACAGCCACAATCTTCAGGAGGTTCCAGATCACGGGCCACGCCGCATTGGCCCACCACGTGGCGCCAATCAGTCCGAGACCGCCGTTGTAGAGTGCGTCAATCATGCGCCTGCCTCCTCTCGCGCGTCGGCTGTCGCCTGCAGCGCCGGGGCACGTCGTACAAGCCCGTCGAGTTGATAGATCGACGCAACGACCGGATCAGGGACCACATGCGGCGATTGCACAGGCCCCGAGGACCGGTTATCGAGCTGCAAAGGCTTAGCGCGGGCCTTTGCCAGAACATCCTGAGATGTCTCAAAGTCGAAACCGGGCAGCTTCAGCAAGCTGCCGAGCACCCGTAACACTTTCCACGCAGGCCGGGTCTCGCCTCGGGGACGGACTACGGCATGAAAACTCTGGCAGATCCCCTCGGCATTGACGAAACTGCCCGATGTTTCGGTAAATGGCGCGATAGGCAACAGGACATCGCTGATATCCAGATTCGTCTTGAACGGACTGAGGGTCACCACCATGTCACATGACGCGAGCCCCTTTGCGTCCTTTGCCGTATCCACCCCCGGCTCCACGCCCAACAGGAGGACTCCTTTGACGGCGCCCCCGAGAATGGCAGCGGCATGGGCGCCGCCTTGAACCGGATGCGCCTGTACCCATTGCGCCCCGACGGTGTTCGCCGCCTCGGTCAGGTAACCTACCGTTGCCCCTGTCTCCTGCGCAATCCATCCGGCAAGTGCCAGGATCGACGAGGCTTGGGCGTGGTGGGCAGCCGCGTTGCCCAACAACACGGCTTTGCGTTCACCGGCCATGAGCGACTGTGCCGCCAGGCGGCTCGCTTCGGTCACGGTGCCGGCCAACGGACTCACGACGCCTTTGACTTCAGCAATCGCTGTTGCCACGCCGGCAAGAAGGTCCAACCACTGACTCGGCGTACCCAGCATGGCATTCACCGGAAGGGCCCACGCATCCGGTCGCTTCAACAAAGCTGCCGATGTCACCGCCGACACAGCGCATCCGTGCCGGGATGCCTGGCGGATTCGCTGGGCAAAAAGCGGATGGTCCTTGCGCAGGTTGGAGCCGACAATCAACGCGCTTTGCAGCGTTGACAACGACGCGATGCTGGTGCCGAGCCAATGTACCCCGGCGTCATTCGCGAACTCGGCATGGCGAAGGCGGTGGTCAATGTTGTCGCTCCCGAGCCCACGCACCAGCTGCGCGGCGAGGTACAGCTCCTCGAGCGTCGAGTGGGGGCTGACCAAAGCGCCTATCGCTGAAGCCCCATGCTCGGAGACAAGACGAGACAGCCCATTGGCAACGTATTCCAGCGCCGTCTGCCAGTCAACCTCTTGCCAGACGCCACCTTGTTTGAGCATGGGACGGTCAAGGCGTTGCTCGCTGTTGAGGGCCTCATACGAAAAGCGGTCGCGGTCAGCAATCCAGCATTCGTTGATGGCTTCATTTTCCAGGGGAACCACACGCATGACGGCGTTGTTCTTGACCTGCACAATCAGGTTTGCACCAGTCGAATCGTGTGGACTGACCGACTTGCGGCGGGACATTTCCCATGTCCGCGCGCTGTACCGGAAAGGTTTGCTGGTCAACGCGCCGACCGGGCACAGGTCGATCATGTTGCCCGACAGTTCCGAGTCGACGGTCTCACCAAGGAATGTCTCGATTTCGGCATGTTCACCGCGATGGGACATCCCGAGTTCCATCGCACCGGCGACTTCCTGGCCGAAGCGCACACAGCGCGTGCAGTGGATGCAGCGGCTCATCTCTTCCATGGATATCAATGGGCCGATGTCCTTGTGGAAGACCACGCGCTTTTCTTCTTCATACCGCGAGCCGGTGCCACCATATCCGACGGCCAGATCCTGCAACTGGCATTCGCCGCCCTGGTCGCAGATCGGGCAGTCCAGCGGATGGTTGATCAGGAGAAACTCCATGACCGATTGCTGGGCTTTGATGGCTCGGTCACTTTTCGTGCGAACGATCATGCCCTGCGTGACGGGCGTCGCGCACGCGGGCATCGGCTTTGGCGCCTTTTCGACGTCCACAAGGCACATCCGGCAATTGGCTGCGATGCTCAGCTTCTTGTGGTAGCAGAAATGGGGAATGTAGGTACCCGCCTTCTCGGCCGCATGCATGACCATGCTGCCTGCCGGGACCTCGACCTTCCGGCCGTCAAGTTCTATTTCAACCATCATGCTGCTCTTGTCAGACGTATGCCGGGACCACACAGGTCTTGTGTTCGATGTGATGCTCAAACTCGTGCCGGAAATGCTTGATCATGCCGCGCACGGGCATGGCAGCGGCATCGCCGAGGGCGCAGATGGTCCGCCCCATGATGTTTTCCGCCACGTTATCGAGCAGGGCCAGGTCGCTGGGCTTTCCGTGCCCGTTTTCGATGCGATCGACGACGCGCCAGAGCCAGCCGGTACCCTCACGGCAGGGTGTACATTGGCCGCAAGATTCGTGCATGTAGAAATAAGACAAGCGCTGTAAGGACTTGACCATGCACCGGCTGTCGTCCATCACGATGACGGCGCCCGAACCCAACATGGAACCCGCTTTGGCGATCGAGTCATAGTCCATCGTGCAGTCCATCATGATCGAAGCGGGCAGAACGGGCGCCGATGATCCTCCCGGAATCACCGCCTTGAGTTTGCGGCCCGTTCGCACACCACCGGCCAGTTCCAGCAATGTGGAGAACGGTGTACCCATCGGCACCTCAAAATTGCCGGGCTTCTCAACATCACCACTGACCGAAAATATCTTGGTGCCACCGTTGTTGGGCTTTCCACATTCGAGGTAAGCCTGACCACCATGGCGAATGATCCAGGGCACCGCCGCAAAGGTTTCGGTGTTGTTGATGGTCGTCGGCTTGCCATACAGGCCGAAGCTGGCTGGAAACGGCGGCTTGAATCGAGGCTGACCCTTCTTGCCTTCCAGCGACTCCAACAATGCGGTCTCTTCACCGCAAATGTAGGCGCCAAAGCCATGCGAGGCGTGCAGCTGAAAGTTGAACGCGCTGCCCATGATCCCATCGCCAAGATAGCCGGCGCTTCGGGCCTCCCGAAGTGCTTCTTCAAACCGGTCGTAGGTGTGGAAGATTTCGCCGTGAATGTAGTTGTACCCTACCGAAATCCCCATCGCATAGGCGGCAATCGCCATTCCTTCGATAACGATGTGGGGGTTGTATTCCATGATGTCACGGTCTTTGCAGGTCCCCGGCTCGCCTTCATCGGAGTTGCAAACCAGATACTTTTGTCCCGGGAACTGGCGGGGCATGAAGCTCCACTTCAGGCCAGTGGGGAAACCGGCACCGCCGCGCCCGCGAAGGGCGGACTCTTTGACCGTTGCGATGACCTGATCCTGCGTCATTCCTTCACCGCCATCTCGCCCGAGAATGCGGCGCAAAGCCTGATACCCGCCACGGGCCTCATAGTCCTTGAGCCGCCAGTTTTCCCCATTGAGTCCGGCATAGATCTGCGGATTGATATGGCGACCGTGAAAGCAGGTCTCCAGACCGCTGGCCTGAAAAGTGTTCAGAAAAGACTGCACGTTCATGCCTGGCTCTCCGAGTTGCGCAGGCCATCAATCAACCGGTCAAGCCGCTCTGCGCCCATGAAACTGCACATGGCACGATCATTGACCAAAAGCACTGGCGCATCCGCACACGCACCCAAGCATTCGCTGGGCTGGACCGTAAACAGGCCGTCGGCCGTTGTTTCACCGACGCGCACATTCAAGGTGTTGCAGAGCCGCTCCAGCGTCTGGGCACCGCCACGCAACTGGCAAGGAAGATTGGTGCAAACGTTGACCTTGAACTTCCCGACCGGTGCCTGGTTGTACATGTTGTAGAACGTCGTCACCTCATGCACGGCCATCACGGGCATGCCAAGGTAGTCCGCCACTTCCTTCTCACTGCCGGGGCTGACCCAGCCCTGTTCCTGCTGAACAATCGACAAGCAGGCCATCACAGCCGACTGCTTTTGCTCCGGCGGGAACTTGGCCACCTCGGCCGCAAAACGGGCCCTGGTCGCTTCGGTGATCATCGGTCAATCTCTCCAAACACAATGTCCAGCGTACCGATGATCGCCACCGCGTCCGCCAACATATGCCCCTTGGCCAGCTCGTCCAACGCGGACAGGTGGGCGAAGCCAGGGGCACGAATCTTCAGGCGATAGGGCTTGTTGGCACCATCGCTGACCAGGTATATGCCAAACTCACCTTTCGGGTGCTCCACAGCGGCGTAGGCTTCGCCAGGGGGAACATGAAAGCCTTCCGTGAAAAGCTTGAAGTGGTGAATCAACCCTTCCATATTGGATTTCATGGCCTCACGGGCGGGCGGAGCAACCTTGTGGTTATCCGTGATCACCGGCCCCGGATTCGCCCGTAGCCAGTCCACACATTGTTTGATGATCCGATTGGACTCGCGCATTTCCGCCACCCGGACAAGATAGCGGTCATAGCTGTCACCAGTCTTTCCGACCGGAATATCGAAGTCGACGCTGGAATAGGTGTCGTACGGCTGCGTCTTGCGAAGATCCCACGCTATTCCCGACCCACGAAGCATCGGACCCGACAGCCCCAGGTTCAGAGCCCGCTCTGCGGTCACGACGCCGATGCCCACCGTTCGTTGCTTCCAGATGCGGTTGTCGGTCAGCAACGTCTCGTACTCGTCAACGTATGCAGGGAAGCGGCGGGTGAAGTCCTCGATGAAATCGAGCAAGCTGCCGCGCCGGTTTTCGTTCAAGGCATTCAAAGCCTTTGCGTTACGAATCTTGCTGACGGTGTACTGGGGCATGGTTTCCGGCAAGTCGCGGTACACGCCGCCAGGGCGGAAATAGGCGGCATGCATGCGGGCCCCGGAAACCGCCTCATACATGTCAAAAAGATCTTCGCGCTCGCGGAAGGTATAGATCAGAATCGTCGAACTACCGCAGTCGTTGCCATGTGAGCCCAACCACATGAGGTGGTTGAGCAGGCGTGTGATCTCGGAGAACATGACCCGGATGTACTGGGCACGAATCGGCACTTCGATTCCCAGCAATTTCTCGATTGCCAGGCAATAGGCATGCTCGTTGCACATCATGGACACATAGTCCAGCCGATCCATGTAGGGCAGCGACTGGATGTAGGTCTTGTGCTCGGCGAGTTTTTCAGTCGCGCGGTGCAGCAGACCAATATGCGGATCGGCTCTTTGCACCACCTCCCCGTCGAGTTCCAGTACCAGGCGCAAAACACCGTGCGCCGCAGGGTGCTGCGGCCCGAAATTGAGTGTGTAGTTCTTGATCTCAGCCATGTTTGAACACCACCGGCCGAAGCCTCAGTGAAGGCCTCCGTATTGGTCTTCCCGAATGACACGAGGGGTGATTTCGCGCGGTTCAATCGATACCGGCTCATAGATGACACGTCGACGTTCACTGTCGTAGCGCATTTCGACATGACCGGACAACGGAAAGTCCTTGCGGAAGGGATGCCCGACAAATCCGTAATCGGTCAGGATGCGTCGCAAATCCGCGTGGCCCTCGAAGACGATCCCGAAAAGATCGAAAGCCTCGCGCTCATACCAGTTGGCACCGCTCCAGATGTCGACAAGCGAATCAACAACCGGGAAATCATCGTCCGGGCAGAAGACCCGCACGCGCACCCGCTGGTTGAGGCTGACCGACAGCAGATGGGAGACGACCGCAAACCGCCCTCCTTCCCAGACACCATCACCGTAGGAAGAATAGTCAACACCGCACAGGTCAATCAGTTGCTCGAAACGACAATTCGCGTCATCGCGCAGCTTGACCATGGCGTCGCGATAGGCCACCGCCGCCACGACCACCGTAACTTCGCCGCGGCTGACCGTGGCCTGAATCAGGGCATCCCCCAAGGCATGCCGAACACGGTCAAGCACTTCCTCCGGCTGAACTGCAAAAACGGACATTACGGCTCCTCAGGCGCGAGCGATGGTTTGGGTGCGGCGAATCTTCTGCTGCAGCTGAATGATTCCGTATATCAACGCCTCCGCCGTAGGAGGACATCCGGGCACATAAACGTCAACCGGAACAACTCGGTCACACCCCCGCACCACGGAATAGCTGTAGTGGTAGTAGCCACCACCGTTGGCGCACGAGCCCATTGAGAGAACCCAGCGCGGTTCACTCATCTGGTCATAAACCTTGCGCAACGCCGGCGCCATCTTGTTGCACAGCGTGCCAGCAACAATCATCAGGTCACTCTGTCGGGGGCTTGCGCGGAAGACCTCCGCCCCGAACCGCCCAATGTCGTAACGGGCTGCCGCTGCGTGCATCATTTCGACAGCACAGCAGGCCAAGCCGAAAGTCATCGGCCACAGCGAACCGGTTTTGGCCCAGTTGACCACGGTGTCATAACTCGTGGTGACAAAGCCTTCTTTGAGTACACCTTCAATCATTGCGAAGTCCTTGCGATGAAACGCTCACTCCCAGTCGAGTGCGCCCTTCTTCCATTCGTACACAAAACCAACCACGAGAATCGTGAGGAAAATCACCACGGCGACAAAGCCGGCAAGGCCGACTTCCTTGAGTGCGACGGCCCAAGGGAAAAGAAACGCAATTTCCAGGTCGAAAAGAATGAACAGAATCGCTACCAGGTAGTAGCGGACGTCAAACTTCATGCGCGCGTCTTCGAACGCCTCAAAACCGCATTCATAGGGGGAGTTTTTTTCCGGATCCGGACGATTCGGACCGAGTACATAGCCGAGAACCTGGGGCAGCACACCCACTGCAATACCGACCAGAATGAAGAGGAGGACAGGCAGGTACTGGTCAAGGCTCATCATGACAGGCTCGTGGTACTCGTTTGCGCACCGGCCCATCCCTGCGGAGAGCAGCGCGGATCATTATTTCTGGTGCCGTCGGCGAGACTCGAACTCGCACAGCTTTCGCCACTACCCCCTCAAGATAGCGTGTCTACCAATTTCACCACGACGGCAGTCTGTTGACTCGTGGGCGGCTCGTATTTCCGAACCCGGCCACCCCTACGATCAAGCTAAGAGTTTACCCTGAAACACCCCGGTTTTTGACATCGGGCAAGCGGGATTTTCGATTACTTGGTCGGGATCTGGGCGGCACCCGAGGCAGCTGGTGCCGGTGGCACTGCAACGTTGCTGCCGGCATTGTTGGCCGAACCTGGAATTTGCGATGCAGGAGACGGCGGCACGGCGGGCGCTGTGACGGGCGCTTTCTCAAGCACGCTTCCCGACGAGGTCGGACGAACATTGCCGAAGTAAGCCAGCAACAGTGTGCAGACGAAGAATGCGGTCGCCAGGGCGGCCGTCATGCGCGAGAGGAAGTTGGCACTGCCCGTGGCGCCGAACAGGCTGCCAGAGCCGCCGCTGCCAAATGCGGCTCCCATGTCGGCGCCCTTGCCGTGCTGGACAAGAATCAGCCCGATCATTGCCACCGCAGTGGTCAGCTGGATGCCCAGCAATATGTTCAAAAGTACGTTCATCTGCTTTTCTCTTTGAAATTTCAATCAAGGGCCGGTCAGCTGGCCGCCTTCAGGATGGTCAGGAAGTCAGGTGCCTTCAACGATGCGCCACCGATCAGCCCGCCGTCAATATCCGGTTGCGCCAGCAAATCGGCCGCATTGGCCGCATTCATGCTGCCGCCATAAAGGATCGGAATCCGGTCAGCGTGGTCACTGGCCGCTTTCAGCTGCGCCCTCAAGACCGCATGCACATCCTGAGCCTGCTGCGGCGTGGCGGTCTTCCCGGTGCCAATGGCCCAGATCGGCTCGTAGGCAACAACGATCTCACTGATGCAATGCCCGTTCAGGTGGATCACCGATGCCAGCTGGCGTTTCACCACCAGTTCGGTCATGCCGCCCTCGCGTTCGGCCAACGATTCACCAACGCAGACAATCGGCGTGATGCCCTCGGCGAGGGCGCGGCGAACCTTGATCGCCACATGGGTGTCACTTTCACCCTGGTGCAAGCGGCGTTCACTGTGTCCGACGATGACATAGCGGACCCCGAAATCCTTGAGCATGGTCGCCGATACATCACCGGTGAATGCCCCGTTCTCATGCTGGGACACGTTTTGGGCGCCCAGCGAGAACGGCGAGTCCTCCCCCAGAAGGGCACGAACCTGCGCCAGGTAAGGCGCAGGCACACACAAGGCCGCATCACAAGACACCACACAGGCCTCGGCCAACAGTTGCGCAACGAGTGCCTCGTTGGCGGCAAGGCTGCCGTTCATCTTCCAGTTGCCGGCAATCAGTTTTCTCTTCATGCTCAACTCCATCGCAAAACAATCTTGCCCACATGGGCGTTGCTTTCCATCAGCGCATGGGCACGCGCTGCGCCAGTGGGCGAACCGTCAATGGCGGTCTCAATCGCCGGAAACACGCCATGGAGCACGGGACGGATACGCCCTTGCTCCAGCCACGGCCAAACCCTGGCGCGCAAGGCCTGAGCGATTGCCCCTTTGAACGCCACCGAGCGTGCCCGCAGCGTGGAACCGGTAATGGTCAGTCGTTTGCGCAGAACCAGACCGGCGTCAAAGGAACTGGCCACCCCGCCCTGGACCGCAATGATCACCAGGCGACCATCGTCGGCCATGCACTGCACTTCGCGGGAGACGTAGTCGCCCGCCACCATGTCCAGGATGACGTCCACACCGCGGCCCGCCGTGATTCGACGCACTTCCTCGGCAAAGTCGGCGCTGCGATAGTTGATGGCGAAATCCGCGCCCAGTGCCAGGCAGGCGGCGCATTTCTCATCGCTGCCCGCCGTGACGATGACCGTCACACCCGCAGCCTTGGCCATCTGGATCGCCGTCACGCCAATGCCGCTGCTGCCGCCCTGCACCAGCAAGGACTCGCCCGCCTGCAAACGGGCACGGTCAAACAGGTTGCTCCAGACCGTAAAAAAGGTCTCTGGCAGCGAGGCCGCCGCTACCGCGTCCAGGCCGGCGGGAACAGGCAGGCACTGCGCGACCGGTGCCACGCAATACTGCGCATAACCGCCACCGGCAACCAATGCGCAGACAAGGTCGCCGATACCGATGCCCGCCGCGGCCATGGCGGCGGCGTCACCGGATTCAATCACTCCCGCCACCTCCAGCCCCGGAATGTCCGACGCACCCGGCGGCGGTGGATACGCCCCTTTGCGCTGGAGTACGTCGGGCCGGTTGACCCCACTTGCCGCCACGCGAATCAACACCTCACCGGCACCGGGGACCGGAAGCGGCCGTTCGGCCGCCACCAGGACATCCGGCGCCCCGGGGGAGCTGATTTCGATGACTTTCATGACGATTTCCATCAATACCCAGCGTAGAAAGGTCGCTTTCAGCTATAAAAACAATAGTACTTTACTGCTGCTGTTGCTGCTGCGGTTCGCCGGCCGGGGCATTGCGGTCGAGCAGAGCTTTCATGGACAGCTTGACGCGGCCCTTGTCATCGGTTTCCAGCACCTTGACGCGCACGACCTGGCCTTCCTTGAGGTAGTCGGTCACCTTTTCCACCCGTTCATGGGCAATCTGGCTGATGTGCAGCAGTCCGTCTTTGCCGGGCAGCAGGTTGATCAGCGCACCGAAATCAAGGATCTTGGTCACCGGGCCTTCGTAGACCTTGCCAATTTCGACTTCTGCCGTGATCTGCTCGATACGGCGCTTGGCTTCGTCGGCCTTGGCGCCGTCGGTCGAAGCGATCGTGATCGTGCCATCTTCCTCGATATTGATCTGGGTGCCGGTTTCCTCGGTCAGCGCACGGATGGTGGCGCCACCCTTGCCGATCACGTCACGGATCTTCTCCGGGTTGATCTTCATGGTGTAGAGCTTGGGCGCGAAGCTGGAGACCTCGGTCTTGGCCTCGCCCATGGCTTCCTGCATCTTGCCCAGGATGTGCATGCGCGCCTCCTTGGCCTGAGCCAGGGCCACCTGCATGATTTCCTTGGTGATGCCCTGGATCTTGATGTCCATCTGCAGGGCGGTGATGCCGTTGGTGGTGCCTGCCACCTTGAAGTCCATGTCGCCCAGATGATCTTCATCGCCCAGGATGTCGGTCAGCACGGCAAAGCGGTTGTCTTCCTTGATCAGGCCCATGGCGATACCGGCCACATGGGCCTTCATCGGCACACCCGCGTCCATCATCGACAGGCAGCCACCGCAGACGGAGGCCATGGACGACGAACCATTGGATTCGGTAATCTCCGACACCACGCGGATGGTGTAGGGGAACTCTTCCTTCGTCGGCAGACAGGCCACCAGGGCCCGCTTGGCCAGACGGCCGTGGCCCACCTCCCGACGCTTGGTCGAACCCATGCGACCCACCTCGCCGGTGGCAAAGGGAGGCATGTTGTAGTGGAACAGGAAGCGGTCTTCAAACTCCCCGGCCAGCGCATCGATGCGCTGGGCGTCGCG
This sequence comes from Curvibacter sp. T50, assembly GCF_057219955.1. NCBI lineage: Bacteria > Pseudomonadati > Pseudomonadota > Betaproteobacteria > Burkholderiales > Comamonadaceae > Curvibacter > Curvibacter sp. T50. The sequence goes on along the minus strand of NZ_JBXVVU010000001.1, from coordinate 176,211 downwards.
CTCGGTGCCCAGCGTGGACACGACGAGCGCCTGGGTTTCGCCCCGCGTGAACAGCGCCGAACCATGCGTGCGGGGCAACACGGAGTTGCGGATTTCGATCGGACGCACGGTACGCGTGTCGCGGCCGTCGATGCGCGGCTCGCCGGCGAGGATCTGGCTGCGAACAATGCGGGCCTCGATATCGAACAGCATGCCTTCGACCTTGACCGCATCGAATTCGACGCCGGCTTCCTTCAGATCGGCCATGACCACGGCATAGGCCTCGCGGCAGGCATGGGTGCGTGCCTGCTTGTTGCGGATCTGGTAGGCCGCGCGCAATTTGTCCTCGGCCAATGCCGTGACCTTGGCGATCAGGGCCTCGTCCTTGGCCGGCGGCTGCCAGTCCCAGACCGGTTTGCCGGCGTCGCGCACCAGTTCGTGTATGGCATTGATGGCAACCTTGCCTTGTTCGTGTCCGAAGACCACGGCACCCAGCATGACTTCCTCCGGAAGCTGCAGGGCCTCGGACTCCACCATGAGGACAGCGGTTTCGGTACCCGCCACCACCAGATCCATCTGACTGTTCTTGCGGGCGGTCTGGCCTGGGTTGAGCACGTATTCCCCGTTGACATAACCCACGCGCGCCGCGCCGATCGGGCCGTTGAACGGGATACCGGAAACCGCCAGCGCGGCCGACGTGCCGATCATGGCGGCGATGTCCGCATCCACCTCGGGATTGAGCGACAGCGTGTGAATGACCACATGCACTTCATTGAAAAACCCCTCGGGGAACAGCGGACGGATCGGACGGTCGATCAGGCGGCTGGTCAGGGTTTCGAGTTCGCTGGGCTTGGCTTCGCGCTTGAAGAAGCTGCCCGGAATCTTGCCGGCGGCGTAGGTCTTCTCGATGTAGTCGACGGTCAGCGGGAAGAAATCCTGTCCCGGTTTGGCGCCTTTGGAGGCCACCACGGTGGCAAGCACCACGGTGTCGTCGATGTTGACCAGCACGGCGCCGGTGGCCTGCCGGGCGATCTCGCCGGTTTCCATGGTGACCGTGTGCTGGCCCCACTGGAACGTCTTGGTGACCTTGTTGAAAAGCGACATGTTCAATTTTCCTGATGAAACAAGGGCAAGAGGCCGCCCTGGAGGCCCGGAATCCGACGGGCTGAACACGATGCCATTCCAGAAAAAATCGCTGATTTCTTGTGGAATGACACAGCGCGGGTTCGTCCGATCAAACTCCGAAGTAAAAAGCGCCTGAGCCAGCGAACCAACTCAGGCGCTTCGGATCATGGTGCGCTTACTTGCGCAGGCCCAGCTTGGCGATCAGCGCGACGTAACGGTCGGCGTCCTTGTCCTTGAGGTAGTCCAGCAGCTTGCGACGGCGGCTGACCATGCGCAACAGGCCGCGACGGCCGTGGTGATCTTTGGCATGTTGTTTGAAATGAGGCGTCAGCTCATTGATACGGGCAGTCAGCAACGCGACCTGGACTTCGGGGCTACCCGTGTCATTGGCGGCGCGCGCATTGGCCTTGACGACCTCGGCCTTGACGGAGGATGCGATCATTGTGTTTCCTGTGGGTTGAATTGACTTGCGCAGGCCAGTGGAACAACCGGCCGCGTGTGCCTTGCGAACTGCAAAACCCGCAGATTATATCCTGCCGGCAGGGCCGGCGGGCGGCTCGATGTGCCATTGCGTTGGCCACAACGCCCGGCGTACCATTGGCCCGCACCACTTTGCGAGGAGTTCCCGATGGTCATTACCCACCCTTTCCGACCAATTCTCACCGGACTGGTCCTGGCCGCCAGCCTGGTGCTGGCTCCGCCAGCGGTCGCCGCCAAGGATCCGGGGGCCGAGAAACCGGCCAAAACATCGAAGCAGAAGGACAAAGCCAAGGCCGCCGGCAAAGTGCGCTTCGACAAGGGCAGCGGCGAGACCACCCGCGAGCGGGAACGGCGCCTGCAGCGCGAATGCAAGGGACGCCCGAACGCGGGCGCCTGCCTCGGCTACGCGTCCTGAGCGGCGACAGCCTGACTCAACCGGGCCGAACCATGCGGCAACTGTGGCCCAGTTCGGCCTGCTCCGCCGTGATGCGGCGCACCACCCGGAACCCATAGCCCGAACCTTCGACATCGAACTTCACGCCCGGGCTGCCGACCCGATCCATCACGCCGACCACCAGCGATTGCTGGAACTGATGGTCCGCGGCCCGCATGCGTCCGCTCTGGCCGGCAAGGCTGACCTGGCTTTTCTCCAGTTCGCGGGCGACCGCCAGCGCCTCGACACTGGCCGCTTTTTCGATGGATTGCGCCAGCGCCTCCAGCATCAGTTGCATGCGCATGTGCACGTAGTCGTCCTGGGGGCGCGGAAACCGCTGCCGGAAAGCCTGGTAGAAGGTCTCGCTGCCGGCGGTCGGCAAATTGGGCAGCCAGTCGGCGACGGCAATGACCTTGCCGATACCCGCTTCGCCGATGGCGGCCGGCGCCCCGAGGGCGTTACCGTAGAAGGTGTAGAACTTGCCATCAAACCCTACTTCGCGGGCCGCGCGAACCAGCAAGGTCAGGTCATTACCCCAGTTTCCGGTGATGACGGCCTGCGCGCCGCTGCTCTTGATCTTCGTGGCATAAGGCAAAAAGTCCTTGACACGGCCCAAGGGGTGGAGCTCGTCGCCCACTACGGCCACGTCGGGGCGCTGCGCCGCCAGCTGGCGGCGCGCCTCGCGCAAAACCGCCTGACCGAAGCTGTAGTCCTGTCCGATCAGATAGGCACTGCGAACGCCCTTGTCGTCACGCAGCAATTCCATCAGGGCCGCCATGCGCATGTCGGCATGGGCATCGAAGCGAAAATGCCAGAAGCTGCATCGTTCATTGGTCAGCACCGGATCGACCGCCGAATAGTTCAGGAACAGCACCCGTCGTCCGGGCTCGCGCTCGTTGTGTTTGCCGATCGCATCGATCAGTGCCGCCGCGGTTGCCGACGAATTGCCTTGCAACACGAAGCCAGCACCGTCGTCGATGGCCGAGCGCAGCGCCGACAGGGCGTCTTCACTCTGGCCTTTGCTGTCATACCGGTCGAGCTGCAGCGGACGGCTCACGCCGCCAATCCGCACCCCCCCACGCGCATTGACCCGCTCCACCGCCCAGACCAGGTTTCGCCAGACCGCCTCGCCGGTGTTGGCAAACGCGCCGCTGAGACCTTCGATCAAGGCGAGGCGGACGGGCGCTACGCCCTGGGCATAAGCGGCCGACCACCCCAGTGGCAGCGCCGCCAAGGTTTGCAGCGCCCGGCGACGTGAGTTGTTCAGAGGAACCATAGATGACGTGAACCGGCAACCGGTTTCATGGAGTTGAAAAACGATGCGCAGTGTATCGGCCTCGCCGGAGACCCCGGCAATGCCCGCCGAACGAAGCGGAGATTCCGATTTCACCGGCGATATCTACGAAATCGATAGCAAACAAAGACCTTTTTACGCTGGATATGGGCCGATTTTGCCGTCAGCGATGGCATTCAGGGGCCAACGCGGCAGGACATCGAATGAATAACGCCGGTTGGGAAGCTGGATGCCTGCCTGCAGCCGCATGGCGGCGGCCAGTGCGATCATGGCCCCGTTGTCGGTGCACAGATGCAGTTCCGGGTAGTGCACCCGCACCCCCCGCGTTGCGCAGGCCGCGTCCAGCTGGCGACGCAGTTCGCGATTCGCCCCGACACCGCCGGCCACCACCAGGCGTGCCAGCCCCGTCTGCTCGAGCGCCGTCATCGATTTGCGGCAGAGCACGTCCACAATGGCCGCCTGGGTCGAGGCCGCGAGATCCGCCCTGTGGCTCGCCAGTTCGTCGCCGAGCTTCTTCACCTGGGTCAGCACCGCGGTTTTCAGGCCGGCGAACGAAAAGTCCAGATCGCCGCTGCGCAGCAGGGGCCTGGGCAGACGGAACGATGCCGGATCGCCCTGTTCGGCCAGACGCGCCAGCGCCGGCCCGCCGGGATAACCCAGACCGAGCAGCTTGGCGGACTTGTCAAAAGCCTCGCCCGCCGCGTCGTCGATGGTTTCGCCCAGCAGCCTGTAGTCACCCACCGCGTCGACCCGCATCAGCTGGGTATGCCCGCCGGAGACCAGCAGGGCCACAAAGGGGAATTGGGGCGGATCGGCGCTCAGGAAGGGCGAAAGCAGATGCCCCTCCAGGTGGTGCACCCCCAGCACCGGACGGTCCAGCGCTGCGCCCAGGGCGCAGGCCACACCGGCACCGACCAGCAGCGCACCGGCCAGACCGGGCCCCCGTGTGTAGGCAACCACGTCGACGGCCGCCAGATCACGATCGGACCGGGCAAGGACCTGCCGGGTCAGGGGCAGGACGCGCCGGATATGGTCACGACTGGCCAGCTCGGGCACCACACCGCCGTAGGCCTGGTGCATCTCGATCTGGCTGTGCAGCGCATGCCCCAGCAGCACCGGCACACCGGGGCCGGAGGATTCAACCAGCGCCACGCCGGTTTCGTCGCAGGAAGATTCGATACCCAGGATCAGCATGCGGCGAGTTTAAGCGCCGCAGTCTCCCGTCTTCGTCTGTGGCACCCAACTTGCTTTCACGTCCACATGAGCCCCTGTTCCTGCCTGTTCCGATGAAAAGCGGTCTGAGTTTCCTCGTGGCGGCGCGCCGCAGCGAAATCTCCGAGTTGCAGCAACTGGCGCTGAACTGCGCCCTGGTCGACGCCACCGGCCGCCTGATCCATGCACTCCAGCGCGAGCGGGGGCTTTCCAACCTGTATCTGGGTTCCGGCGGCACCGGCTTCACCACAGAGCGCCCGTTGCAGGCCCGGGAAACGGACCGCTGCGCCACCCAGTTGCGTGCCTTGTTCGACCGCCTGGATACCGAAGCCTCCCTGGCCGGCCACAGCGCGCGCCTGTTCAGCCGTATTGCCTGGGTGCTGCAGGGGCTGGACGCGCTGCCGCGCCTGCGCGAATGTGTCGACACGCTGGCCTGGACACCCGCCCGGGCAACCCGCGCCTATGTCAGCCTGATTGCCGGTCTGCTGGGAACCGTCTTTGAGGCAGCCGACAGCGCCGGCGATCCGGGGCTGTCACGGCTGCTGGTGGCGCTGTTCAACCTGATGCAAGGCAAGGAATATGCGGGCCGGGAACGCGCCTCGGGCGTGTTGCTGTTTGCATCGGCCTGCGAGCGGACTTCGGAGCAGCAGCGCCTGCTGCACTTCATTGACGCCCAGGAACGCTGCCTGCGGGTGTTCGCCGAATTTGCCCCCAACAAGGTTCTGCCGGCCTGGCATGAAGCGCAGGACCCGAGCACCCTGGCCCCGCTGGAGCGATTGCGCCGCATTCTGTGCACCGCCACGCCGGGAGTGCCCCTGGACGAACAGCACAGTGCGGAATGGTTCGGAACCGCAACGCAACGCATGGACGCCCTGCGCCGCGTGGAAGAGCAACTCGGCGCCGAGCTTCTGGCCGGCTGCGACGCCCGCATTCGCGCGGCGGAGGCGGAACTGGCCATCCTGGAAAAGCAGACGACGCCTCCGAGCGACGTCGGCGACCTCCTTGCCTTCTTTGAAGACAACGGCAGCGCCAGTGCCGACACGCCCGACCAGCCCTACAACCCGTCGCTGCAGCGTTCCACGCTGGAACTGCTGCGTGAGCAGTCCAGCCGCCTGCAGTCCATGAGTGACGAACTCAGCACCGTGCGCTCCAGCCTGAACGAACGCAAACTGATCGAGCGGGCCAAAGGATTGCTGATGGCGCGCCGCAACATGGGGGAGGAGGAAGCCCACAAAACCCTCCGCCAGATGGCCATGAACCAGAAGCGCCGCCTGGTCGACGTCGCCGATGCCCTGCTGACCTCGGCCGATCTGCTGCCCTCACCCAAGGCCTGAATCCCGCGCGAGCACCTCCGCGCCGCGGCCGGTCGCAATCATGCTGCAACGCACAAAAACCGGGAGTCGACACCGGCGCCCGCACCAAGATGAGCCAGGGAGCCCTTTTGACGGCCACCGATGGGGGCGCCGGGGGGCACTCCAGGACCCGAATGGGACGTGAAACAGCATTTCGGGGAATGAAGGGTACTGGCACGCAACCTGCTTAACTTACCCCGTGGAATCAGGCCAATGACGGCCGGGTTCCTCGGGTCTGACCCGACACAGGACAACGGCGTCCATTTCCCGGCGGCATCCGCCGAGCTGGAGATGGGCGCCGTTTCGTTTTTTGGATTTGTTTTTCACTTCGAAGGAGCCTGAAATGAGCCAACCGACCCCCCACGTTCCCGCGCTGTCCCGCCGCGACGTACTGCGCACGGCCGGCGCCGCCGGGACCGCCGCCCTTTTCTCCACTCTTGGCCACCATGGCGCCTGGGCCGCAGGCTCGGACGCGCCGGAGAAGAAGGAAGTGAAGATCGGCTTCATCCCGCTGACCGACTGCGCCAGTGTGGTGATGGCCTCGGTGCTGGGCATCGACCAGAAATACGGCGTCAAGATCATCCCGACCAAGGAAGCCAGCTGGGCCGGCGTGCGCGACAAGCTGGTCAACGGCGAGCTGGACTTTGCCCACGTGCTGTACGGCCTGGTCTATGGCGTGCACCTGGGGATTGCCGGCCCCAAGAAGGACATGGCCGTGCTGATGACCCTCAACAACAACGGCCAGGCCATCACGCTGTCCAAAAAGCTGTCCGACAAGGGCGCGGTGGACGGTGCGGGTCTGGCCAAGCTGATGGCCAGCGAAAAGCGCGAGTACACCTTCGCCCAGACCTTCCCCACCGGCACCCATGCGATGTGGCTGTACTACTGGCTGGCCAGCGCCGGCATCAACCCGATGAAGGACGCCAAGGTCATCACCGTGCCGCCGCCGCAGATGGTGGCGAACATGCGGGTCGGCAACATGGACGGCTTCTGCGTGGGTGAACCCTGGAACCACCGCGCCATCATCGACGGCATCGGCGTGACCGCTGTCACCACCCAGGACGTCTGGAAAGACCACCCCGAAAAAGTGCTGGGCACCACGGCCGACTTCGTGAAGAAGTATCCGAACACCGCCCGCGCCGTGACGGCAGCCATCATCGAAGCCGGCAAGTGGATCGACACCGGGCTACAGAACAAGATGAAGATGGCCGAAACCATCGCCGACAAGGCGTATGTGAACACCAGCGTGGACGCCATCAACCAGCGCATCCTGGGCCGCTACCAGAACGGCCTGGGCAAAACCTGGGACGACCCCAACCACATGAAGTTCTTCAACGACGGCGCGGTGAACTTCCCCTACCTGTCCGACGGCATGTGGTTCCTGACGCAGCACAAGCGCTGGGGGCTGATCAAGGACCACCCCGACTACCTGGCGGTGGCGCGGCAGATCAACCAGATCGACCTCTACAAACAGGCTGCCAGCGCCGCCAAGGCGCCGCTGCCCAAGAGCGACATGCGCGGCAGCAAGCTGATCGACGGTGTGGTCTGGGACGGCAAAGACCCGAAGAAATACGCCGATTCGTTCAAGGTCCGGGCCTGAGGCCTGTCAATCCACCGGAGCACACCATGGTCAGCGCCGTCTTTCATGGGCCTTTCGACCCCCCGCCCACCCCGTCTTTCAATCCCGAATCGATAGCTGAAAAGCACCAAAATACGCTGGGTACCATGCCAAAAAGCGAAAAATCTGCCTCTCCCCAGGCCACCCCTGCCCCGGTCGTCGCCGGCCGCGGCCTGGCGCGCGATTTCTGGCTTGTGGCACTGCCGCCGGCGCTCGGTCTGGGACTGCTGATCGGGCTGTGGGCGCTGGTCTCCATCTCTACCGCCAGCAGCATCCCCAGCCCGCTGGAAACCTGGAAACAGGCGGTGGAGGTGTTCAGCGACCCTTTCTATCGCAAAGGCCCGAATGACCAGGGGGTGGGCTGGAATGTCCTGATGTCCCTGCAGCGTGTCGCGCTGGGTTTCGGGCTGGCGGCGCTGGTGGGGATTCCAGCCGGCTTTGCCATTGGCCGCTTCGAGTTCCTCAGCCGCATGTTCAACCCGCTGATCAGCCTGCTGCGCCCGGTCTCGCCGCTGGCCTGGCTGCCGATCGGCCTGCTGGTGTTCAAGGGTGCCAACCCGGCCGCGATCTGGACCATCTTCATCTGCTCGATCTGGCCGATGATCATCAACACCGCCGTGGGTGTGCAGCGCGTGCCGCAGGACTACATGAACGTGGCCCGCGTGCTGCAGCTGTCAGAGTGGAAGATCCTGACGAAGATCCTGTTCCCCGCCGTGCTGCCCTACATGCTGACCGGCGTTCGCCTGGCGGTGGGCACCGCCTGGCTGGTGATCGTGGCGGCCGAGATGCTGACCGGTGGCGTGGGCATCGGCTTCTGGGTCTGGGACGAGTGGAACAACCTGAACGTCAAGAACATCATCATCGCCATCTTCGTGATCGGCATCGTCGGGCTGATTCTCGAATTCGCCCTCATCAAGCTGGCCTCCGCCTTCACATTCGACGAGGTGAAATCATGAGCGAATCGCTGACCACCCGATTCATAGAAATCCAGGGTGTGGAACAGACCTTCAAGACAAAAAAGGGGCCGTTCCAGGCACTGCGCAACATCGACCTGACGATCGCGAAAGGCGAGTTCGTTGCGCTCATCGGCCACTCGGGCTGCGGCAAGTCCACGCTGCTGAACCTGATCGCCGGCCTGACAACGCCGACCGCGGGTGCCCTGCTGTGCGCCAACCGGGAAATCGCCGGCCCCGGCCCCGAGCGCGCCGTGGTGTTTCAGAACCACTCCCTGCTGCCCTGGCTGACCTGCTTTGAAAACGTCTACCTGGGTGTGGAGCGGGTCTTCGGTGCTGCCAACAAGAGTACGGGCGCACCCTCGGAGACCAAAGCCCAGTTGCGCGCTCGCACCGATGCGGCGCTGGCCCTGGTGGGCCTGACCCATGCGGCCCAGAAGCGCCCTGGCGAGATATCGGGCGGCATGAAACAGCGGGTCGGCATCGCCCGCGCCCTGGCCATGGAGCCCAAAGTGCTGCTGATGGATGAACCCTTCGGCGCACTGGACGCCCTGACCCGCGCCAAGCTGCAGGACGAGTTGCTGGAGATCGTCGCCCGCACCCACAGCACGGTGGTGATGGTGACCCACGACGTGGACGAGGCCGTGCTGCTGTCCGACAAGATCGTGATGATGACCAACGGACCCGCCGCCACCATCGGCGAAGTGCTGTCGGTCCCCTTGCCCAGGCCGCGCAACCGCGTCGAATTGGCCGACAGCCCCGACTACCTGCACTGCCGCAAGGCCGTGATCGATTTCCTGTACACGCGACAGGCGCATGTCGAGAAAGCCGCATAAGGAGGCCCGACCATGGACATGACCGCCCCCCCAGGCATGAAACCGCGACTGGTGATGATCGGCAACGGCATGGCGGGCGTGCGCACGCTGGAAGAGTTGCTGAAGATCGCGCCCGACCTCTACGACATCACGGTGTTCGGCGCCGAGCCGCACCCCAACTACAACCGCATCCTGCTGTCGCCGGTGCTGGCGGGCGAGCAGACGCTGGACGAGATCGTGCTCAACGACTGGTCCTGGTACCAGGAGCACGGCATCACGCTGCACGCCGGCTGGACGGTGACCGATGTGGACCGCGTGCGCCGGATGGTGCACGCCCGCAACGCCGCCGGCGAAACCCTGAGCGCGGCATACGACCGCCTGCTGCTGGCCACCGGCTCCAACCCGTTCATCCTGCCGATTCCGGGCAAGGATCTGGAGGGCGTGATCGCCTACCGCGACATCGCCGACACCAACGCCATGATCGAGGCCAGCCAGAAGTACACCCGCGCCGTGGTCATCGGTGGCGGCCTGCTGGGCCTGGAAGCGGCCAACGGCCTGATGAAGCGCGGCATGCAGGTGACGGTGATCCACGTGATGCCCACGCTGATGGAGCGTCAGCTGGACGAGGTGGCCGGCAAGCTGCTGCAGAAGTCGCTGGAAGAGCGTGGCCTGCGCTTCATCATGGGCGGCCAGACCCAGGCGCTGATCGGCGATGCAGACGGCGGCAAGGCCGGGCGGGTGATGGCGCTGCAGTTCAAGGACGGCAGCGAGATCCCGACCGATCTGGTGGTCATGGCCGTGGGCATCCGCCCCAACACCGCGCTGGCCGAACAGATGCGCCTGCACGTGAACCGCGGCATTGTGGTCAGCGACACCCTGCAGACCGTGACCGACGCACGTGTCTACGCCGTGGGGGAATGCGCCGCGCACCGAGGCATCGCCTACGGCCTGGTGGCGCCGCTGTTCGAGCAGGGCAAGGTGGCGGCCAACCACCTGGCGCAGTTCGGCATCGGGCGCTACACCGGCTCGCTGACCTCCACCAAGCTCAAGGTCACCGGCATCGACCTGTTCTCGGCCGGCAACTTCCAGGGTGGCGCGGGCACGGAAGAGATCGTCCTGAGCGACCCGTTCGGCGGCGTCTATAAAAAGCTGGTCATCCAGGACGACAAGCTGGTCGGCGCCTGCCTGTACGGCGACACGGTGGACGGCAGCTGGTATTTCAAGCTGCTGCGCGAAGGCCGCAGCGTGCACGACCTGCGCGACAAGCTGATGTTCGGCGAATCGAACATCGGCGACGCCGGCCACGAGGGCCACAACAAGGCCGCCGCCATGCAGGATACCGACGAGGTCTGCGGCTGCAACGGCGTCACCAAGGGCACGATCTGCAAGACCATCAAGGAAAAAGGCCTGTTCACGCTGGACGAGGTGCGCAAGCACACCAAGGCCAGCGCCAGCTGCGGCTCCTGCACCGGCCTGGTGGAGCAGTTGCTGATGGCCACCGCCGGCGGCGACTACTCGGCCACGCCGACGATGAAGCCCATGTGCGGCTGCACCGACCACGGCCACCAGGCGGTGCGCGACGCGATCCGGTCGTCAAAGCTCTTGACCATCGCCGACGTGTTCCGCTTCATGGACTGGAAAACGCCCAACGGCTGCGCAACCTGCCGCCCGGCCGTCAACTACTACCTGATCAGCACCTGGCCCAAGGAGGCCAGGGACGACCCGCAAAGCCGCTTCATCAACGAACGCAGCCACGCCAACATCCAGAAGGACGGCACCTACAGCGTGATCCCGCGCATGTGGGGCGGGGAAACCACGGCGGATGAGCTGCGCCGCATCGCCGACGCGGTGGACAAGTACCAGATCCCCACCGTCAAGGTCACCGGCGGCCAGCGCATCGACCTGCTGGGCGTGAAAAAGGAAGACCTGCAGGCCGTCTGGCGCGACATCGGCATGCCCAGCGGCCACGCCTACGCCAAGGCGCTGCGCACGGTGAAGACCTGCGTGGGCAGCGAGTGGTGCCGCATGGGCACGCAGGACAGCACCCAGATGGGCAAGGACCTGGAGCGCGCCATGTGGCGCATGTACGCGCCGCACAAGGTGAAGTTCGCCGTCTCGGGCTGCCCGCGCAACTGCGCCGAGGCCGGCATCAAGGACGTCGGCATCATCGGCGTGGACAGCGGCTGGGAGATGCACATCGCCGGCAACGGCGGCATCAAGACCGAGGTGGCGCACTTCCTGGTCAAGCTGAAAACCGCCGAGGAGGTGCTGGAGTACACCGGCGCCTTCATGCAGCTGTACCGCGAAGAAGGCTGGTACCTGGAGCGCACCGTGCACTACGTGGGCCGTGTCGGCATGGACCATGTGAAAAAGCGCATCCTGGAGGACGCCGAGGGCCGCCAGGCCCTGTGGGCGCGGCTGCAGGCCGCCCTCGACGGCGAGCCCGACCCCTGGTTCGAGTTCGACAAGGCCGCCGTCGACACCCGCCAGTTCACCCCCGTCAACGCCTGAGGAGTCTCACCATGCAACGCCGTCATGTCCTGACCGCGCTGGCCGCCAGCGCCGCCCTGCCTTTCTCGGCATTCGCCCAAGTCACCGACCTGAACGACGCCATCAACAAGGCCGGCCGCCAGCGCATGCTGAGCCAGCGCATGGGCAAGGCCTGGCTGGCCCTGGTGCACGAGGTGGAGCCGAACACGGCCCGCCCGGTGCTCGACCGCTCCATGGCGCTGTTCGACCGCCAGCTGGTGGAACTCAAGGCCTTTGCCCCCACGCCCGAGATTCGCGACACCTACAACAAGCTGGAATCCGCCTGGAGCGACTACAAGGCCACGCTGGTGGGCAGCGTGCCGGGCAAAGGCGGCGCCGCTGCCGTGCTGGCCGCTGACGCCCGGGTGCTGGCGCTGGCGCACCAGGGCACGGTGCAATATGAAACGGCGTCGGGCAAGCCGGTGGGCAAGCTGGTGAACATTGCCGGGCGCCAGCGCATGCTGAGCCAGCGCATGGCCAAGTTTTACCTGGCCGCCACGCTGCCGGTGGACGCCGCCACCGCCACCGCCGAAATCAGCAAGGCCCGCACCGAATTCCTGGCCGCCACCGAGGTGCTGCGCAACGCGCCGGAAGCCACGCAGCGCATCCGCGAAGAGTTGCAACTCGCCGACGGCCAGTGGGTGTTCTTTGACAACGCGCTCAAGCGCCTCCAGCCCGGCACCAGCGGCAAGCCGCTGTCGGACGTGTTTGTGGCCAGCGAGAACCTGCTGGCCGTGATGGACCGCGTGACCGGGCTGTATTCGGCCATCAAGAGCTGAATATCGAACGAAAAGTGCCATTACCCATCGTCAAATGGTCATAGTTTGCTATTAACTTGAAAGTATTTCATGTCTGAATGGAAAGCCGTCTGCCGGGTCGAGGACATTCCCGTGCTGGGTTCGCGCCGCGTGCGCCGCGACAACGGGCTGGACGTGGCCGTGTTCCGCAACGACCAGGGCGAGGTCTATGCGCTGCTGGACCGCTGCCCGCACAAGGGCGGCCCGCTGAGCCAAGGCATCGTGTTCGGCAACCGCGTCGCCTGCCCGCTGCACAACTGGACCATCGGCCTGTCCGACGGTCTGGCACAGGCACCGGACGAAGGCTGCACACCGCGCTTTGCGGTGAAAGTGGACGACGGTGTGGTGTCGCTGCGCACCGATGAGCTCGCCAGCCACGCCACCGACCTGACCCGCCCGGTGGCCGGGCCTGTCTGCAGAAAAGCATGACGCTGCACGAAACCCGCTCCACCTGCCCCTACTGCGGGGTGGGTTGTGGCGTGATCATCGAATCCGACGGCACCCAGATCACCGGGGTGCGCGGCGACCCGGCGCATCCGGCCAATTTCGGGCGGCTGTGCACCAAGGGCGCCACGCTGGCGCAGACGGCGTCGGCCGCGGTGACGCGGCAGACCCGCCTGCTGCGCCCGATGCAGCGGCTGCAGCGCGGCGCCGCGACCGAACCCCTGTCCTGGGACGAGGCGCTGAACCTCGCCAGCCGGCGCTTCGCAGCGACCATCGCTGAGCACGGCCCCGATGCGGTGGGTTTCTACGTCAGCGGCCAGTTGCTGACCGAGGACTATTACGTCTTCAACAAGCTGACCAAGGGCCTGATCGGCACCAACAACATCGACACCAACTCCCGCCTGTGCATGAGCAGCGCGGTGGCCGGCTACAAAGCCACACTGGGCGCCGACGCGCCCCCCGCCTGCTACGACGACCTGAACCACGCGCAGTGCCTGTTCATCGCCGGCAGCAACGCCGCCTGGGCGCACCCCATCCTGTTCCGGCGCATCGAGGATGCCAAACGCGCGAATCCGGCGCTGAAGATCGTGGTGGTCGACCCGCGCCGCACCGACACGGCCGAGATCGCCGACCTGCACCTGCGCATCCACCCCGGCACCGACGTGATGCTGTTTCACGGCCTGCTGCACCTGATGCTGCGCGAGGGCCGGACCGATCCGGCCTGGATCGCCACCCACACCAGCGGCTTCGACGCGCTCGAAAGCCTGGTTCGCCATTGCCCCCCCGAGCGAGTGGCCCAGGTCTGCGGCATCGCCCCTGAAGACCTCGCCACCGCCGCCCGCTGGTTCGCGGGGACCACGAATCCACCCGGCGGGCCGCGCGCCCCGACGCTCAGCCTGTACTGTCAGGGTCTGAACCAGAGCAGCAGCGGCACGGCCAAGAACGCCGCCCTCATCAACCTGCACCTGGCCACCGGGCAGATCGGGCGCCCGGGGGCGGGCCCTTTCTCGCTGACCGGCCAGCCCAACGCGATGGGCGGGCGCGAGGTCGGCGGTCTGGCCAACCTCCTGTCGGCCCACCGCGACCTGGCCAACCCGGCGCACCGGGCCGAAGTGGCGGCGCTGTGGGGGGTGCCCGACGTGCCCGCCACGCCCGGCAAGACCGCGATCGAGATGTTCCAGGCTGCCGCCGACGGGGAGATCAAGGCGCTGTGGATCGCCTGCACCAACCCGGCGCAAAGCCTGCCCGACCAGGCCACCGTGCGCCGCGCGTTGCAGCGGGCCGAGTTCGTCGTGGTGCAGGAGGCCTTTGCCACCGCCGCCACCTGCGACTTTGCCGATCTGCTGCTGCCCGCCTCCACCTGGGGCGAGAAGGACGGCACCGTCACCAACAGCGAGCGCTGCATTTCGCGCGTGCGCGCCGCCGTAAGCCCCCCCGGCACGTTGACGGACGGGCCGCGCCACGACTGGTCGATTGCCGTGGACCTCGCGCGCCGGCTCGAACCCCTGCTGCGGCCGGGGCAACCCACGCTGTTCCCCTACGCCAGCCCGGAAGCCATCTGGAACGAGCACCGCGAGTCCACCCGCGGCCGCGACCTGGACATCACCGGCCTGAGCTATGCGCGGCTGGAGCATTCGCCCCAGCCCTGGCCCTGCCCGGACGGGGCCACCGAGGGCCGCGCGCGTCTGTACACCGACGCGGTGTTTCCCACCGCCGACGGGCGCGCCCGCTTTGTGGCCGAGGCCTGGCGCCCGGTGGCCGAGCCCGTCGACGCGCGCTACCCGCTGGCCCTGACCACCGGCCGCCTGCGTGACCAGTGGCACGGCATGACCCGCACCGGCACGCTCGGCCGCCTGTTCGGCCACGTGGCCGAGCCGGCCCTGCAGCTGAACGCCGCCGACATGGCCGCCCGCAGCCTGGCCGAGGGCGACCTGGTGCATGTCACCAGCCGGCACGGCTCCCTGATCGTCCCGGCGCACAGCAGCGGCGAGCTCGCCCCCGGGCAGGCCTTCATGGCCATGCACTGGGGGGGCGAGTACCTGGGCGGGCGCAGCAGCACCGGCGCGCCGCTGGCCGGGGTCAACACCCTCACCACACCGGCGTTCTGTCCCAGCTCGAAGCAGCCCGAGCTCAAGCACACGGCGGTCAAGGTCCTGAAGGCCGAGCTTCCCTGGTCGCTGCTGGCACTGGCCTGGCTGCCCGACACCCAGGCGCTGGCGGTGCGCGACGCGCTGCGCGCACTGATGCCGGCATTTGCGTTTGCCACCTGCGTGCCGTTCGGGCGCGAGCGCAGCGGTGTGCTGCTGCGCGCGGCGGCCTACGAGGCCCCGCCCGACGACCTGCTCGCCCGCATCGAACAGTTGCTGGGCCTGTCCGGCACCGAGGTGCTGCGTTATGCCGACCGCAAACAGGGCCAGCGCCGCGCCATGCGGCTGGCCCGCGTCGCGGGTGACACCCGGCTGGAAGCCTTCGTGCTGGCGGGCGACACCCGCGCCGAGGCCTGGATTCGCACCGTGCTGCAGGACGAGCTGCCGGCGCAGGCCTACGGGCGCCTGCTGCTGGCCCCGGGCGCCCGGGCGCCGGTGACGGTGGCCGCGCGCGGCCGCCAGGTCTGCACCTGTTTCAACGTGGCCGAAGACACCATCCAGTCCACGCTGGCCCACTGCGCCGGCAGCGAAGACCAGCGCCTGGCTGCCGTGCAGGAACAGCTGAAATGCGGCACCAATTGCGGCTCCTGCCTGCCGGAGCTGCGCCGCCTGGTTCGGGCCGCCGAACCCGCCACGACCGGCGCCGGAGCATTTGCCATATAACCCGAAGTCATCAGAGCTGCGCCACAATTGCCGTCATGGGAATCAGCCACTACCTCAAGGAGATCGGCCGCGGCAAGGACGGTGCCCGGGCACTGACCCGCGAACAGGCGGCCGACCTGTTCGGCCAGGTGCTGGACGGCGCCGTCACCGACCTGGAAACCGGCGCCTTCTGTCTGGCGATGCGCATCAAGGGCGAAACCCCGGCCGAGATGGCCGGTTTCCTGGACGCCACCCACACACGCCTGCGCCGCCTGCCGGACAACGGCGCCGTCACCGTGGTGCTGCCCAGCTACAACGGCGCACGCAAACTCCCGGTGCTGACCCCGCTGCTGGCGCTGCTGCTGGCCCGCGAGGGCGTGCCGGTGCTGGTGCACGGCGCCGCCACCGAAGACCGGCGCATCACCAGCGAGGCGGTGTTCGCCGCGCTCGGTCAACCGGCCGCCACCGGTGTGGCGCCCCTGGCCCCGGGCCGGTGTGCCTTTGTCCCCACCGGGACGCTCTGCCCCGGCCTGAAACACCTGCTGGACGTGCGCCGCACCGTGGGCCTGCGCAACCCGGCCCACAGCCTGGTCAAGCTGATGAACCCCTGCGAGGGCGCGGCGCTGATCGTGGGCAGCTACACGCACCCGGAGTACGCGGTCTCGATGGCCGACAGCTTTGCCCTGGTCGGCGCCCACGCGCTGCTGCTGCGCGGCACCGAAGGCGAGCCGGTGGCCGATGCCCGCCGCACGCCGCAGATGGACGCGTTCCGCAACGGGCAGCGCCACCTGCTGCGGCCCGCGCAGGACGGCCCGCTGGCCAGCGTGCCGGAGCTGCCCCGCGACATCTCGGCCGACGCCACCGCCGCGTACATCCGCGACGTGCTGGACGGGCGTCGCCCGGTTCCCGTTCCGATCGCACATCAGGTGGCACACATCCTGCAAGAACGGCGTCAGCACAACACCACGGAGACCTGCGGCCAGCCGGCCGTCCCACCGACATGAACCAGCCCGCCCCCCAGCCCGCGCCCCAACCGTCCGAGTTCCTGCCCGGCACCGTCGCCCTTGTCGGCGCCGGACCGGGCGATCCGGAACTGCTCACCCTCAAGGCCGTCCGGGCCATTGCCGCCGCCACCGTGCTGCTGGTCGACGACCTGGTCAACGACGCCGTGCTGGTGCACGCCCGGCCCGGCGCCCGCATCATCCATGTCGGGAAGCGCGGCGGCTGCAAGAGCACGCCGCAGGCCTTCATCGAAAAGCTGATGGTGATGGCGGCCCGTGAGGGCGAGGTGGTGGTGCGTCTCAAAGGGGGCGATCCGTTCATCTTCGGCCGCGGCGGGGAAGAGGTGGAACACCTGCGTGCGCAGGGCATTCCGGTGCAGGTGGTCAACGGCATCACCGCCGGCCTGGCGGCGCTGACATCGCTGGGCGCGCCGCTCACCCACCGCGACCATGCCCACGGCGTGGTGTTCGTCACCGGCCATGCCAAACCCGGCGACGCCGGCACCGACTGGCAGCAACTGGCGGCCACCGCCCGAGACGCCCGCCTGACACTGGTGATCTACATGGGGGTCAGCGGCGCCGCGCGCATCCAGCAGGACCTGCTGACCGGCCTTGCCGCCGACACCCCCGTGGCCGTGATCCAGAGCGCCACCCTGCCCACACAGCGCCACGCCACCACCACACTGGAACGCCTGCACGCCACCCTGGTGGCCGAGCAGCTGGGCAGCCCGTCGGTGATCGTGGTCGGCGACGTGGTGCGCGGCATCGCGGCGGTGCACCCGACCTGCGAGCGGCGCGCCGCCTGAGCCGCCGCCACCCCCGCCGCCCGGGGCCCGGGCGGCTGGCCCGCATACACTGCGCGCCATGCTGAGTTTCGATGTGGTGATCGTGGGTGCCGGTGCGGCCGGCCTGTTTTGCGCCGGCGCGGCCGGCCAGCGCGGGCTGAGGGTGCTGCTGCTGGACCACAGCGAAAAAGTGGCCGAGAAAGTGCGCATTTCCGGCGGCGGACGGGCCAACTTCACGAACCGCGACATCGATGTGCGCCAGCCGCACAAACATTTCATCAGCGCCAACCCGAACTTCTGCCGCTCGGCACTCTCGCGCTACACCCCGCAGGACTTCATCGCGCTGGTGCAACAACACGGCATCGCCTTTCACGAGAAGCACAAGGGCCAGCTGTTCTGCGACCACTCGGCCGCCGATCTGATCGACATGCTGCTGGCCGGGTGCGCGACCGGCGGCGTGACGCGCTGGCAACCCTGCGCCGTCCGTTCCATCGCCTTTTTGCCTGCTACCCAGCGTGAAAAGGTCGACGTTTGCTATCAATTGATGACCGATCAAGGAGTGATCGGTGCCCGATCGGTGGTCATGGCCACCGGCGGCCTGTCCATTCCCGCCATCGGCGCCAGCGATTTCGGGCACCGCGTGGCGGCACAGTTCGGTCTGCGTGTGGTCCCGCCCCGCCCGGGCCTGGTGCCGCTGACCTTCGACGGCGCCGCCTGGGCACCCTACGCGGATCTGGCCGGCCTGTCGCTGCCGGTGCTGATCAGCACCGGGGAGAAAAAGCACCGCATCACCTTCGCCGAAGACCTGCTGTTCACCCACCGCGGCCTGTCCGGGCCGGCCGTGCTGCAGATGTCGAGCTACTGGCAGCCCGGCACCCCGATCCAGATCAACCTCGCGCCCGAGATCGACCTGCCTGCACAGCTGGCGGATGCCAAACGCCGCTCGCGCAAACTGCTGGTGAACGAACTGGCGCAGTGGGTGCCGGCGCGCCTGGCCGAAGCCTGGGTCGCGCAGGACCCCGACTGGCAGCGCCCGGTGGCCGAATGCAGCGACAAGGCGCTGGCCCGGCTGGCCGAACGGCTGTCCCGCTGGGAACTGGTGCCCACCGGCACCGAAGGCTACAAAAAGGCCGAGGTGACCCTCGGCGGTGTGGACACCCGCGACCTGTCGTCGCAGACGATGGAGTCCACCCAGCCCGGCCTGTATTTCATCGGCGAGGTGGTGGACGTCACTGGCTGGCTGGGTGGTTACAACTTCCAGTGGGCCTGGGCCAGCGCCCAGGCCTGCGCACAGGCATTACCCCTGTCGACGGCGCCTGCCGTCGAATCCGCGCCCTTGCGGTTGTCAACCGTGCCTTCAAAGCTATAATTTGAGGCTTTGCTGGCATGACCCCGCCGGCCAATACTAGTTACAGGCGGGGAACTTCGCTGTCATGGCGTCCGGGCCCGATCTTCCCGGCCACCCTCTGACGGCACATTTTGGAAATCATTACCTGATGACGACGATCCGTGTTAAAGAGAACGAGCCCTTCGATGTGGCCCTGCGCCGCTTCAAGCGCACCATTGAAAAGCTGGGCCTGCTGACTGACCTGCGCGCCCGCGAGTTCTACGAAAAGCCCACCGCTGAGCGCAAGCGCAAGAAGGCCGCTGCCGTCAAGCGCCATTACAAGCGCGTGCGCAGCATGCAGCTGCCCAAGAAGCTGTACTGATCTCGCAGCGGTGCAGCGGAGGGCCCTGCCTTCCTGTGCTCCCCAACCCGCGCTCGGGACGCCAGGCGCGGGTTTCGTTTTTTCGCCCTCCTTTTTTGCCACCGGAACCCTGCCATGAGCCTCAAGGACCAGATCACCGACGACATGAAGACCGCCATGCGCGCCAAAGACACCGAGCGCCTG
Source organism: Curvibacter sp. T50 (assembly GCF_057219955.1). Classification (NCBI taxonomy): domain Bacteria; kingdom Pseudomonadati; phylum Pseudomonadota; class Betaproteobacteria; order Burkholderiales; family Comamonadaceae; genus Curvibacter; species Curvibacter sp. T50. Next base: position 156,713 of record NZ_JBXVVU010000001.1, on the reverse strand, counting down.
GGCACCATCCGCCTCCTGCAGGCGGCGATCAAACAGAAGGAAGTGGACGAGCGCATCACGCTGGACGACGTGGCCGTGGTGGCCATCGTCGACAAGCTGATCAAGCAGCGCAAGGACAGCATCGCCGCGTTCGGCCAGGCCGGCCGGCAAGACCTGGTTGACCGGGAAAGCGCCGAAATGAAGGTGCTGGAGGCCTATCTGCCCGCCCGCTTGTCAGCCGAAGACATTGCTGCCGAGGTCCGCGCCATCGTCGCCGAACTCGGCGCCGCCGGCCCGGGCGACATGGGCAAGGTGATGGGCGCCGTCAAGACCCGGCTGGCCGGCAAGGCCGACATGGGCCAGGTTTCCGCCGCCGTCAAGGCTGCGCTGAACCCCTGAGCAACGAACAGCGAAACCGGCCGCGCGCCACTGCGCGACGTGCGGGTTTTCAGGAGCCGGCCACCTTCATCGGGTTGATCAGGATGGAACCCACGGTCTTGGCGCCGTAGTTGTAGGCGTCGGCCCCGACCGCCTCGATGCCCTTGAACATGGTCTTGAGGTTGCCGGCGATGGTGATCTCTTCGACCGGAAAGGCGATTTCGCCGTTTTCCACCCAGAAGCCGCTGGCGCCGCGGGAATAGTCGCCGGTCACGTAGTTCACCCCCTGGCCCATCAGTTCGATCACGAACAGGCCGGTGCCCAGCTTCTTCAGCATCGCGTCCAGGTCATCGCCAGGCCGCGTGCGCCGCGAAGTCAGCCGCAGGTTGTGCGAGCCCCCGGCGTTGCCGGTCGTGGTCATGCCCAGTTTGCGGGCAGAATAGGTTGAAAGGAAGTATCCGGCCACCCGGCCGGCGTCCACGATCCGGCGCGGCGCCACGCGCACACCTTCATCATCGAACGGCACACTGCCCTTTCCGGCGGGCTCGAACGGGTCTTCATCCACATCCAGATGCGCCGGAAATACCCGCTTGCCCAGGCTGTCGAGCAAGAAGCTGCTGCGCCGGTACAGCGCGCCTCCGCTGACCGCCTGGACAAAACTGCCCAACAAACCCGCCGCGAGCGGTGATTCGAAGAGCACCGGACATTCCGTGGTGGCAATCTTGCGGGCTTTGAGACGGCTGAGCGCGCGTTCAGCCGCATACCGGCCCACGGCCTCGGGTGCGGCCAGTCCCCGGGGGTCGCGCATCGAGCTGTACCAGGCGTCACGCTGCATGCCCGCGCCCCGGCCGGCGATGGGCGCAACCGACAGCGTGTGTCGCGAGCTGGCATAGCCACCGCGGAATCCGTGGGTATGGGCGCTGAAGAAATGGCTTTGCTGCACCGAAACCGCAGCGCCTTCGCTGTTGGTGATGCGGCGATCGGTCGCGAAAGCCGCCGCCTCGCACCGCTGGGCCAACACCACGGCGTCCTCGCTGGTGATGGCCCACGGATGAAACAGATCCAGGTCGCACGGCTGACGCTCCACCAGCTCCTCCTCCGGCAGTCCGGCCACCGGGTCTTCGGCGGTAAAGCGCGCAATGTCATAGGCCGCCTGCACCGTCTGGGCAATGGCGCTGGAGGAAAAATCCGAGGTGCTGGCGTTGCCGCGTCGGTGTCCGACGTAGACGGTGACACCCAGGGATTTGTCCCGGTTGCGCTCGACCGTCTCGACCGCGCCTTTACGCACACTCACGGACAGACCGCAGCCTTCGGAGGCCTCGGCACCGGCATCGGTCGCGCCCAGCCGGCGGGCATGGGCCAGGGCTTCGTCGACAAGGCCCTCGAAATGGCGGCGGGAAAAACTGAAGCCATGGGAGGCTGAGGTCGGTTGCGGGGCATTTTTCATCGTGGCGGCTATGATACTTGCCCCCTCCGCACCGTGAGCGCCCCCTTTTTTATGTCCCGAAAACCGAAGCGTGGCTACTTCGTCCGCGGCCAGTTTGTTGCCGAAGGCAGCGAACTTGATCTTGAGTTCAAACGCGAGCTCAAAGGCGGTGACGAACCCAGCAAAACCGAGCTCAAGCGCGAAAGTGCCGATCGCCAGGCCCTGGGCGAAGCCTTGCTGGATCTGCGGGCCGAGCTGCTGGCCCGTCTGGAACTGCCCGACACCCTCACCGAAGCGCTGGCACAAGCGCGCGGAATCACCCATTTCGAGGGGCGTCGCCGGCAGATGCAGTTCATCGGCAAACTCATGCGCCGGCTCGATGCCGAAACAATGGAGGCCATTCGCGCCGCCCTGGACGAACAACACCGGGGTTCGGCCGCCGAAACGGCGGCGCTTCATGCCGCAGAACACTGGCGCGAGCGTCTGATCGCCGACGATGCGGCGCTGGCAGTCTGGCTGGAACAGCACCCCGAAAGTGATGCCCAGCAGCTTCGGGCCCTGATCCGCCAGGCGCGCAAGGATGCCCCGCCGGCCGACCGGGATCAGCAATCCCGCGGCCTGGCGCCTCGCCAGAGTCGTGCCTTCCGTGAATTGTTCCAGCTGGTGCGAGAGCAGCTGCGCACCACCGCGGCCGCCGCCGCTGACCAGCCCGCCGACGCGCAATGAGCGCCAGGCCTGCGCCCCGACCACTGAACCCACCATCTTTTTCGACCATGAGCCAGCCCCTTGAACCCGTCCGAATCGGCCTGGTCTCCATCAGCGACCGCGCTTCGGCCGGCGTCTATGAAGACAAAGGCCTTCCTGCCTTGCAGGCGTGGCTGGAGCGCGCCGTGCGCAACCCCATCGAATTTGTCCTGCAGCTGATCCCGGACGAGCAGGCGCAGATCAGCGCCACCTTGATTGACCTCGTTGACAACCGCGACTGCGCGCTGATCCTGACGACCGGCGGTACGGGCCCGTCCCCGCGGGACGTCACTCCCGAAGCCACACAGGCCGTGGCGCACCGTGAAATGCCCGGCTTCGGAGAACAAATGCGGCAGATTTCGCTGAATTTCGTGCCCACCGCGATTCTTTCGCGACAAACAGCCGTCATTCGTCACAAAAGTCTGATCATCAACCTGCCGGGGCAACCAAAAAGTATTCAAGAAACGCTCGAAGGTGTCAAAATGACAGCCCATGGGCAAACTGTGCCGGGTATTTTTGCAGCGGTCCCCTACTGTATTGACCTGATCGGCGGTCCGTATCTGGTCACCGATGAGGCGGTCTGCAAGGCATTCCGGCCCAAGAGCGCCATCCGGCCAGGGAGCTGACATAAACAAAAAAGCGTTTCTGAACGGCTTTCTATGCATTTTCAATTGAAACCCAGCGTCAACTGGTCACTTTTTGCTCTGCTTTTTGTACCGGTCGTGGCGATGGCCAGTGAACCCACACTGTCCTACACGGTTCAAAAGGGCGACAAATTGATCCGCGTGACCAAAGACATGCTGGTGCAACCCGCTGACTGGAAAGCCATCGCGCGGCTGAACGGCATGCCGGACCCGAACGTCATCAAACCGGGCCAGACCGTGCAGGTTCCGGTCCGCATGCTCAAGTCGCAGCCCTTGGAAGCGAAGGTCGTGGCGGCCGCCGGGGACGTTCAAGTCGCCGGCAGCCGCGCCCAGGCCGGCCAGAGCCTTGGCGAGGCCAGCCGCATCACCACCGGCCCCAACAGTTCCGCCGTGGTCGAACTGGCTGACGGCAGCCGGGTGCAACTGTTGCCCGGCAGCGTCGCCGAGCTCGCCCGGCAACGGGAATACCGCATGCGCGATGGTTCTGCCGGCGGCTCCAGCACCTGGTTCTCCGGTACCGTGCGCCTCGTTCAAGGTTCGGTCGAGACGCTGGCCTCCAAACTCAGCCGGCGCGCCACCCCGCTCCAGGTCGAGACACCGACCGCCCTGGTCGGCGTCCGCGGCACCCGTTTTCGTGTGGCTTATGACGAGTCGGTCGGCCGAAGCAGTCGCTCGGAAGTTCTGGAAGGCCTGGTTCGCGCCGACAACCCGGTACAAGCCAGTGGTGCCGACCTTCCGGCCGGCACGGGCGCCGTTGTCGACCCGACACGCAAGGAGGTCCGCGTGGTCGCCCTGCTGTCCGCACCCGACCTGACCGCCGCCGCCAGCCAGGTACGCCGCCCGACGCCCGTCTGGGGCCTGCCGGCCTTGGGTGATGCGCAGGCGTATCGGGTTCAGGTTGCTCAGGATGAGAAGTTCGAGCGAATCATGGGCGACCTGCGCACCACCACGCCCGCCGTTGACCTGTCCGGCATCCCCAATGGCACCTGGCACGTTCGCGTCCGCCGGATTGACCCCAACGGACTCGAAGGCTTCGACGCAAGCCGCACGGTAGCGATCGCCGATGCACCGCCGGCACCCGCACCCGCCCCGCAGCCGCCTGCGGTCAGCGCCCGTGTGGTCAGCTCATCCATGAGCCTGCGCAATGGGCAGACCAGCCTGCGTTTCGAACCCGCCTATTCCGGGATCGCGGCGACCGCAATCCGGGGCTACGCCATGGTTCTGGCCCACGACCGGGCGCTCAACCAGGTCGTGGGCAAAGCCGAGGCCACCGCGCCCAACCTCCAGCTGCCAACCGAAATCAAACCGGGCATGTACTTTGCCCGCCTGACGGCGCGCACCGACAGCGGCCAGGAACTCGATCTGGGCCTGTACCAGCTGGATATCCACATGAACTGGGGCATTTCGATTTCCGACTCGATGTTTGTCCTCCAACCCCTTGCCGCATCGGGATCCTGAGTCACCATGGACAGCTACCTCACCGACAAACGGCGATTCAGCCGAAATGATGTTGCCGCGTTGCTGCGCGGACGCAAAGCCTTCAGCGAACTGAGCCACGACGAGGCCCTGGCGGTCGTCACCTGCATGAAGCCCGTGCGCATCAAGGAAGGCGCTGTGCTCACCCAGCAGGGCTCGTCCAGCAGCAACCAGATGATGCTGATTCTCCAGGGCGAAGCGGCGGTAGAGACGGAAACCGACAACGCCAACGAGCCGCTGCTGGTCACTTTGCTGGGGCCTGGCGATCTGATCGGCGAGCTGGGCATGTTCGACGGCGAGCCCCGCTCGGCGACCTGTACCGCGGCGTCCGAGATGTATGCCGCGTTGATGGGCCAGGAACACCTCGAAAAGCTGATGGCGGAAAAGCCCGCCGTTTCTGCCAAGCTGCTGAGTGTGATCTTGCAGCGGGTCAGCCAGAAGCTGAGGGTGACCACCGAAAAGCTGCGCAAAATCTCGGCGATCAATGAATCGTTGACGTCGGAAATGGGCAGCCTGGAGCAGAAGCTCCACGCGGCGCTGTCTCGTCCGGCCGCCGCCCCACCGGAGCCGGCGACATTTCAGCCCACCGTCCAGATGGCGCCGCAAGCGGTGGCCTTCCAGCCCACCGTCCAGATGAATCCGCGACAGGCCGCCGCAGCGGCGGCGCGGGGCCCGGCGGAGTTTGCTCCCACCCGGCCGATGACGCTGGCCGATCTGGACCGCATGCACCCGACCGGAAGACCAGCAAAGGCGCCTTCACCTGCCGCGGCCGATTCGCCGGAGTACGCAGCGACCGAGCCGATGTCCCTGGACCTTCTGGCGGCCATGTCCCGCCCCACCCCACCCCGACAGAAGCCCGCCCACCCCGAATCGGGTGACCTGCTGCCGCCGCTGGTCACTTCCCGACGAGGTCGTTGAGCCGCTCGGCCGGAAAACATTCCTGCCGGGCCGCGTCCTGCGGCATGGGCCCGCTTTGCGTGCGCTCGGCAAGCAATCGGTCGATCGTCTGCCACAACAAGGCGATCTGGTGGTCCTGTGCCGCGGCCCCACTGATCAGTCCCCGCAATGCCTGACTGACCGGGTCGTCGTCCTGCGTGATGCCATAGGCGGTGAATTTCGGTTCGGCCACGGTCACGTCCGCGCTGGCGCCTTCTTTGGACGGGATGATGCGGGCCGGTATGCCCACCGCCGTGGCACCGGGCGGTACCGGCTTGATCACCACCGCATTGCTGCCGATCTTGGCCCCGTCGCCGACCTCAAAGCCGCCCAGCACCTTGGCACCGGCGCTGACAACCACATCCTTGCCCAGGGTGGGGTGGCGTTTGGTCCCTTTGTACAGTGACGTCCCGCCCAGCGTGACCCCCTGGTAGATGGTGCAACCGTCACCGATCTCGGCGGTCTCGCCCACCACCACACCCATCGCATGGTCGAAAAAAACCCGATCGCCGATGCGGGCGCCAGGATGGATTTCGATCCCGGTCAACCAGCGCGCGACATGCGAGATGAAACGCCCCGGCCATTTCAAGCCGTGGTTCCAGCACCAATGCGCCGGCCGGTGCAGCCAGATCGCGTGCAGGCCGGGATAACAGGTAATGACCTCCCAGGTGCTGCGCGCGGCAGGATCACGATCGAGGATGCACTGAATGTCGGAGCGAAGGCGGGCAAACATGCGCCAAGTGTAGAGTCGAAAAAAACCCCGGGCGGGGACCCGGGGCATCCGGCTGTCCGGCAGGACCATCCCGGCCGGCGCGCGGGCGGCGCTACTGGCCGGTTGCAGTCACGGTGCAGGTCAGATTCAGGGTAATTCCACCACCCGATGGCAAGGTCGGAATCGCCACCCCTTGTGGGGGTGTGGTGTTCTGCAATTGCCCGATGGTCAACCCGCCCGGACAGGTGGCCAATCCCGACGCCGTACAGATCGGATCGGTGACACAGGACAGCCCCGGCGCCACCGGGTCGAAGACACGGGTGTTGTCCGCCGCCGACGGGCCGAGGTTCGAGATCGTGATGGTGTAGCTTGTTGTGCTACCCGCCACCAGGGTGGTGGTGTTGTTGGTTTTGCTGACCGACAGATTGGCCGATCCGACCGCCGTCACCACGGTCGCCGTGTTATTGGCGGTATTGGTGTCCGATATTCCACTGGGGATCGATATCGCCACGGTATTGGTGACCCCGTTGGTGTTGGTGGTGGCCACGCCCTGAACCACCACCGAACAGGTCGAACCCGATGCCATGCCGGTTGCCGTGCCCTGCAGCAAACTGCCCGCGAGTGTCGCGGTACAGCCCGCCACCGACCCCCCGATGGTCGCCGTGCCCACGCTCAGGCTGGTGAAGTTGAACGGAATCAGGTCACTGAAGGTGACTGTCGACACCGCGGACGGACCACCATTGATCGCGCTGATGCGGAACTGCACGGTCTGCGCCAGATTCACCCCGAGCAAGGTGGTCTGGAAGCTTCCGGCCGGCAAGGCTCGCTGCTCCTTGAGCGTGCGCACATCACTGTTCAGTGGCACGGGATCACCCGCACAACCGAGGAACGGCACATCGGTGGCTTCACACAAGGCGGCCGTCACGGTGGTGGTCTGGGTGTTGTTCTGCGGGTCCGCACTGGCAGTCACCCGTGCCCGGTTGACCAGGGTATTGGTCGCACCGGCCGCAACGGTGACGTTGACCGTAATGTTCACGGAGGTGGCCGTGTTCAGCGCGCCAGCCGTGTTCGTACAACTGACCGCCTGCCCGACGGGCGCCCCACACGTAAATGGCGCCGACGGTGTGATGGTTCCGAAGGTCAACCCGGCCGGCAACACATCGACCACCCGCACGGTATTCGCCGCCGCCGCCGCGCCACCGGTGTTGGTCACGTTCAGCGTGAAGGCAAATGCATCACCCGGCGATCGGGCCTGCGGGTCGGGGTGGCTCTTGGTCATCCGCACCTCTGGGGCGCCCTGGACCGTATTGAGGTCGATGGCGCAGCCGGTGTGGGGGCTGCCGTCCGCATTGCAACTGGTGATATCGGTAAAGGTCGCGGTATTGAGGGTTCCGGCCACCAGATCGCCTCCGCCCACCACCCGCGACCGGTTCAGGGTCTGCGTGCCCAGCGGCACAGTCGCGTTGACGGTGACACCCAGGTCAAACGACGAGGACTCCCCCGCCGGAATCGAGGTGGTGGAAATGCAATAGGTGTAGGTGAAAGTATTGCGCGTGCAGGTCCAGTTGGCGCCGTTCGGTCCCGGAGGGTTGAAGGTACCCGCCGTGGTGAAGGTGATGGAGCCGGTGCCCAGCGTCGGCAGAATATCGCCGAAGGTCAAGGTACCCACCGTCGCTGCCGTGCCGACGTTGCGGATGGTGAAGCGGTAGGTGGTCGACCCCCCGCGGTTGACAAACACCTGGCCGTCGTCTTTGGTCATGTCCAGGCGCGCGTAAAGCACCGCATCCGAGTCGCTGGCGCAACCGAGCGCGTCATCCACCGCCTCGGTGGCCGGGGACACGGGCGCCGGGCAGACAGCCGCCGTGGTGGTGGTCGGCCGTGTCGTCTTTCCGGGCGCCGGGTCTCCGCCGCCACCCACCCGGGCGCGGTTGGTCAGCGCCGACGGCGGCGCGGCGGCCACCACCACGGAGAACGTCACGGTCGCCGCGGCACTGGCGGCCAGTGTCACCGTGCGGTTGCACAGGATACCGGGGCCGGTGACGGTCGAACAGGTGAAACTGTTCATGATGAACGGCGAAGCGCCGTTGAACGTCAGCCCCGTTGGCAGCAGATCGGCAATCGTGATGGTGCCGGTGGTGGGGGTTGCCCCACCGTTGGTCACCACCAGGGTGTAGGTCAGGGTCTGCCCCGGCACCACGGTGGTGGTGCCGTCCGTCTTGGTCAGCGACAGGCTGGGCGCGACAATGGTGCCGGCGTCCACGGCACACCCGCCCAGCGGGGTGTCGTTGGACGTACAGGTGGCCGCCGTCACCGGGGTTGCCGTGGTGGTTTTGTTCGGGTCGCCGCCCCCGCTGACCTGCGCCCGGTTGATCACCGACAGGCCGTTCGCCCCGTTGATCGCCATCGGGATGGTGAAGATCGACGTGCCGAAGCCGGTAATCGACGTTGTCGACGTGCAGCTGAACGTCTGGGTGGTCGGCGCATTGCAGGTCCACTGGGCCGCATTGGCGCCGCCCAGGGTCAGCGTACCGGTGGCCACCGACAGGCCGGTCGGGATGCTGTCCGCCAGCGAGATCGTGCCCGATGTGGCGCTGGCGCCGCTGTTGGTCACGGTAAACGTGAAAGTGGTGGTACCCGGTGAGGTGAGCGAGGTCACACCATCCGACTTGCGCAATTGCAGGTTCGGATCACACAGCGCCGCCTGTGGAACGCCGGGGGTATTGGGCGTCTGGAAGGTGGTCAGCCCCCCGTTGAAGCCGGTGCCGCCGTAATACTCTTCAAAGCCGGCATCGTTCATGGTTTCACCGGGGGTTCCCCCGGCGAACGCGGCACTGATCGCCATGGTGTTGGGCGCATACGCAATGAAGCCGCCGCCGCCCGCGCCACCCGGGCCATGGCGTCCGCCGGGCCAACCGCCCGAGCCCGCCCACGCATTGCCGCCGTCACCGCCGGATACATCAATCGAGGCATTGCCGCCGACAACAGTTTCGAGCACCACCGAACCGCCGGCCCCGGCGCCGCCGCCGGAATCGTTCTGTACGTTGTAGCCATGCGCACCCCGCGCATCGATGGTTCCGGACCCATCGACGGAACGGGCACGAATCACCACAATTCCGCCACCGGCGGCGCCAGAAGAACAACGACCCAGAGTCAGGGTGCAGTTGATGCCTTGATTGGTGTAAGAAACGTTGTCAGACGTTTCGTTGTTGGTACTGCCAGCCCCCCCGCCACCGCCCATGAATATGCGGTTGAAGGCGAGGGAACCCGCGTAACTGGCGCCACCGCGTCCGCCAATATCGATCAGGGGATCATTCCAGGGCCGGCCGCCGATGCCACCGGCGCCATAGTTGCCACCGCCGCCGCCGCCCGAATTGTTCTGGTTCGTCCCACCGATATCGGAGTCGTTTCCTCCGCCGCCGGCATTGCCTGGAGCTCCGCGAGCATAACTGCCGTCAGGATATCCCTCAACGGCCTGCGAAACGCTACCAAGGTTACCCACCGCCGTCAGTGCATTGGTTCCCTGGAAGCCCCAGTTGTTGTTCTTGACCGCGACATGGCGCGGCGTGCCGTGGATGCCTTCACCCTTGGAGGCATGGGGGGAAAAGGGCGCAGCCAATGTAGAGGTCATGCGCCAGGTGGCGATGGCGGTCGTCGTGCCCGCCACATCGGTGGCTGAGCCCAAACCCAGCCCGCCCCGAAATCCCTTTCCTCCGACAAAAACGGCCCGGTTGAATACACCGCCGTCGACCGGACCGCTGCCGAGCGTCAGCGCACCCCGCACATCCATGGCCACGACCCCGCCGGTCCGCCCGTTCCAAGGCGGGGCGACCACCCCGGCCGCCGTGCCACTGGTGTACTGCGGCACACGAACGACCTGGTAGCGCCGCTGGTTGGCCGACGCGGTGGCGTCGGAATCAAAATACTGGTTGGTCAGCGCCGGGGTGAAAGTGATGTTGGGGAAGGTGCCGCCGGTAATGCGTACCCATTCATAGCGCCCGACGCTGCCCAGGCTGGTGGAGCCGTTGCCGGAGCCGCTGCCATTGCCGTAGGTGCTGTTGTTCGCGGTGTTGTAGCTGCCGTCCTGAATCTGGATGATCATCAGCAGGTCACCCACGGCCAGGGTGGTGGTCGCGCCGCGCGTATCGCGGGTGCCCAGGGTAATGGCCGTGGAGCCGGGATTGAGCGTGGGCTGCCCACTACCCTGGTAATAGTCGTTGATGACCCCGGCCGGGATGGATGTCTGGAACGCGCTGGGCGGCGCGCAGGTTTGCGCCAGCGCCATCACGGGCGCCAGCAGGGCCAGTGTCAGCCCCAGCACAAGCTGTTTGAGGAAACGAACCACGATTCACACTCCGGGGAAAACCGAATGAAGCGCGATTATCCGGTAACAATCGGTGACACGGTGCAGGGACGTCGTCAGACCGGGTCGTTTTTGTGCGCTTGTTCGCCCGGATGGGGGCGAAGACGCAACAGATTGCGCGCGATGCCACGGAGGATGTGGATTTCCGTCACCGTGGGTTGGGCACGCAGCAGCAGCTGGTTGAGCCGAGGCATCAGTTTTTTGGGCGCCTGCGGGTCCAGAAACCCGATCGCCACCAGCGCCTGGTGCCAATGCGCCAGCAGACCGGCGATGGCTTGCGCGTCGGCACGGTCCGGCGCATCGGCGGGCGTGTCGACCCCAAACCCACCCAGGGCCTGGCGCCATTCGTAAGCGATGACCTGCGCCGCCGCCGCCAGATTGAGCGAACCGAAGGCGGGATTGGTAGGAATCGACAGCGCGACGTGGCAGCGGTAGACGTCGTCATTGCTCAGGCCATACCGCTCCGGACCGAACAGAAAGGCCACACCCGGCTCGCCGTGTGCATGGCCTGCCCGGCCCAGCAACTCGCCGAAATGGGCCCGGGGGGCGCGGGTGGGCGGGCCGAAATCCCGCGGTGTCATGGCCGTGGCGCACAGGTGGGTGATGCCGTCCAGCGCATCGTCCAGCCGCGGCACCACCCGGGCGGCCGCCAGCACATCGACCGCGCCGCTGGCGCGCTGGATCGCCTCGTCGCGGCGCAGCACATTGGGCCAGCGGGGAGCAACCAGCACCAGATCGTCAAATCCCATGACCTTCATCGCGCGGGCGACCGCGCCCACGTTGCCGGCGTGGCTGGGTTCGATCAGGACAAAACGGGTTTTCATCGGTGGCCGGTTAAAATCCACATTGTCGCTGCCCGCATCGACGGCGCCGCCGGATCTGCCGTTTCGCTCTTCCTCACAATATGTCGTCCAACCTGCATCCCATGCTCAACGTGGCCATCAAGGCCGCCCGCGCCGCTGGCGCGATCATCAACCGCGCCGCCCTCGACGTCGAGGCCGTCCGGATTTCGCAAAAGCAGGTCAACGACTTTGTCACCGAAGTGGACCACGCCAGCGAAGAGGCCATCATCGAGACCCTGCTGACGGCCTATCCGAACCATGGCATTCTGGCGGAGGAATCCGGGCAGTCGCGCGGCAACCCCCATTCCGACCATATCTGGATCATCGACCCGCTGGACGGCACCACCAACTTCATCCACGGCTTCCCGGTCTACTGCGTCAGCATCGCGCTGGCGGTGGCGGGGCGGGTGGAACAGGCCGTGATCTACGACCCGACGCGCAATGACCTGTTCACCGCGACCCGGGGCCGCGGGGCCTATCTGAACGAACGCCGCATCCGGGTCTCCAAACGCACCCGGCTGCAGGAATGCCTGATCTCGACCGGTTTTCCCTTCCGCAAGGGCGACAACTTCCCGCTGTATCTGGCCATGATGAGCGACGTCATGCAGCGCACGGCGGGTTTGCGCCGTCCTGGCGCGGCCGCGCTGGACCTGGCCTATGTGGCCGCCGGCTTCGCCGACGGTTTTTTCGAGACCGGGCTGCAGCCCTGGGATGTGGCGGCCGGTTCGTTGCTGGTGACCGAAGCGGGGGGTCTGGTGGGCAACTTCACCGGTGAATCCGACTTCCTGCACCAGAACGAGTGCCTGGCCGGCGCGCCGCGCATCTACGGTCAACTGGTCGCCCTGCTGGGCAAGTACAGCAAGTTTGCCGGTGTGGCCGACAAGGTGGCGGTCAGCGCGGCCACGTCCCAGCCCCTGTCGCTGTCAGCCGACCCGGCGACCGAGTAAACACGCCCGGCGGAGCCCACAGGCAGCCCGCCGGCACCGGTTCAATCGGCGCCACACCGCCGCCGGCGCGAGCGGGCGGCCCCGGGGAGGCGGGAAAGCCCTGTGGCGGGGCGAAAGCCTGCGCCACTAGAGTCAGAGGCCTCGCCGGTTCCCGGCGGGGGTTTTCCTGACCCGGAGCACTGAACATGGCCTCTCCCGCATTGCCCGAAACGCTGGCGCTGCAGCGCATTTATCACTGGGAGCGGCAGGCTCCGGACAAAACCGTCTTCACGCAACCCATGGGCGGCGGCGTGGTGCGCGAATGGACCTGGAAACAGGCGGTGGACGAGGTGCGGCGCATGGCCGCCTACCTGATGGGTCTGGGCCTGCCGGCGGGCTCGCGTATCGCGCTGCTGGCGAAAAACAGCGCCCACTGGATGATGGCCGACTGGGCGATCTGGATGGCCGGCCATGTTTCGGTGCCGCTGTACCCCACGCTGGCGGCGAACTCGGTACGCCAGATTCTCGAACACAGCGAATCGCGGCTGCTGTTTGTCGGCAAGCTCGATCTGTGGCACAGCATGAAGCCAGGGGTGCCCGAGGGGCTGCCGCTGATTGCCCTGCCACTGGCGCCGCCGGTCGACGGTGCCCGGTCCTGGGACGACATCCTGGCGCGCACACCGCCGCTGGCCGACAGCCCGGTGCGGGACGCCGACGAGTTGTGCTCGCTGATCTACACCTCGGGCACGACGGGGACGCCCAAAGGGGTGATGCACAGCTTTGGCACCTTCGCCTGGTCGATCAGTTCGGGCCTCAAACGTGTTCCGCTCGATTCCAGCGGCCGCATGCTCAGCTACCTGCCGCTGGCGCACGTGGCCGAGCGCATGCTGGTCGAGCATGGCCTGCTGGCCACGGGGATGCAGGCGTTCTTCGCCGAAAGTCTGGACACCTTTGTTTCCGACATCCAGCGGGCAAGACCGACGGTGTTCTTCTCGGTGCCTCGCCTGTGGGTCAAGTTCCAGCAGGGTGTGCAGGCCAAGTTGCCCCCGGCAAAAATGGCCTTGCTGCTGAAACTTCCGGTCATTGGCGGCATCGTCCGCAAGAAAGTGCTTTCCGGCCTGGGGCTGGACCAGGTGCAGTTTGCCGCCGGCGGGGCGGCGCCCATGCCCCCTGCCCTGCTCCACTGGTATCGCAGCCTGGGTCTGGACATTGTGGAGGTCTATGGCATGACCGAAAACTGCGGCCTGTCGCACTCCACCCTGCGCGGCAAACCCCGGCCCGGGTCCGTGGGCACCACCTACGATGGCGTTTCCTGCCGGATCGAAGCGGGCAGCGGCGAGATTCAGATGAAAGGCGATTGCCTGATGCTGGGCTATTACAAGAATCCCGAGGTGACCGCCGCCACGTTCACCGCCGACGGCTGGCTCAAGACCGGCGACAAAGGCACCGTGGACGCCGAGGGCAACCTGACGATCACCGGTCGCGTCAAGGACTTGTTCAAGACCGGCAAAGGCAAATACGTCGCACCGGCGCCGATCGAAAACCGGCTTTCGACCCATCCCGCCATTGAGGCCTGCTGTGTGACCGGCGCCAATCTGGGCCAGCCGCTGGCACTGCTGATGCTCAACCCGGAGGCAACGGCCAAGGCCGCCAGCGCCGACGGGCGCAGCGCACTGGAGGCTTCGCTGGCCGAACATCTGGACGCGGTGAACGCACAGCTTGACCCGCACGAGCAACTGGACTGCCTGGTCATCACCGCCGAGCCCTGGTCGGTCGACAACGAAATCCTGACGCCGACCATGAAGGTCAAACGCAACCGGATCGAAGACCTGTTTGCCCGCAACTACGACCGCTGGGTGGGTGCCGGGAAAAAGGTGGTCTGGATCTGACCGCCGCCGCGGCAGGGTCGGAAGCCGGCCCGTCGGGGCCGGTTGGGACCGGCATCGGCGGGCGAAATTCGCTATATTATTTATAGCTACGAACGACCTTTTCCCGCTGGGTAATGGCCAAAACCACCATAGATTCGCGGAAAACCCGCTTTTCGGGGCGTGCCAGGGGCCTGCGAGACCTCAGCCCGGCGTTGCGCGCGCGGCTTTGCGCCCTCGGGCCGCGGTGGCGACGGGGCCCGGGCTGGCCGGTTCGGCCGCCCGGGAACGGGGCGGCCTTTTCTTCGTCGGCGGCTTGTCGTCGGCCGGGCGACGCGGCAACGCCCGACGGGCCAGCGCCAGATAGTCCTGGAAACTGTCGCGAATGCACTGGGCCAGCACCTCGGGGTCGGGCACCTGCTCGGCGCAGGCGGTGAACGACACCACAATGGTGTTGCCGTAGCCGGTGACAGAGAACACCAGCCCCATGCCGTCGTGCACCGGCATGATGGCCGACAGGTAGGTCAGCCTGGCCCCTTGCAGATACAAGGGCTCGCGCGAACCGGGCACATTGGTGATGGCACAGTTGGCCAGCGGCGCCCACTCGCCCAGCAGGGCCGAGGCCGAACGCAGCATCTTGCTGGTGGCGGCGATGGCCAGTGACGGCGACTGTTCCGCCAGCGCGCTGAGTTCGCGGGCGCTCAGCGCCTGGCGGGCCTGGGATTTGGCCGTGCTGCTGGCGTGAATGGCAGTCAGACGCGCCACCGGGTCTTCGACATGGGTGTGCAGGCCGACCCGGACCCAGGACAGGCGCGGCGAGGTCAGGCCCGCGCGTTCGCTGTGTACGGCCATCGGAACGGCGGCCACCAGACTGGTCGGAGGAAGTTCGTCCTGCAGTTCGAGATAACGGCGCATGCCGCCGGCACAGACGGCCAGCACCACGTCATGCACCGTGCAATCGGCGACCAGCGAACGGATCTGCTTGAACTCGTCGAGGGAGAAACGCCGGGTTTCAAACACCCGCTGGGACGAAACCTCGGTGTTGAACCGCGTGACCGGAAACGCGGGGGCCTCGCCACGATATTCCCGGACAACGGCCTGCGCGGTGGTCTTGATGGCGCTCCAGGCGCTGTCGATCGGCTGTTTCAAGCGCATCGGCCAGGTCGCGAGGTTGAAGCCGGCGCGCCACAGCAGGGTCAGATCACTGGGTGGGTCCTCCGGAAACCAGGGCGCGGTCGGCTGGGGCGGGCTGACCTCGGGCGTCAGGTCGTGCAGCAGGCGGGTGATTTCGTTGCCGTTTTCGACATCGATGGCCGCGTGGTGAATCTTGAGCAGGATGGCAAAGCTGCCCGCCGGCAGGTCCAGAAAGCTGTCCAGCCCTTCGATGACGTACATCTCCCACAGGGGTCGCCCGAGATCAAGCGGACGGGCATGGATACGCGCGCTCTGGATGCAGAACTGGCGCCAGTCGCCCGGTTTGGGCAGGGCGATGTGCCGGATGTGGTGGTCCAGGTCGAAATGGTCGTCTTCGACCCAGTAGGGATAGTCCAGGTTCAGCGGCACTTGCACCACTTTCTGCCGCAAGAAGGCGAGCCGGTCGAGCCGGCTTTCGACATGGGCCTGAATCTGGCGGAACCGCACGACACCGCCGGGCGCGGTAGACTGGTCGTAAATGTGGACCAGCGTGACGTTGGAATTGGCGTGGGCCGTGTCCGAGTAGATGTAGGCTGCGTCGTGTTCGCTGAGTTGTCGCATGGGCGTCTCCGGGCGGTCAGAACCGGGCCGGGTAGGTCACGGCAGAGGCCGGACCGGCGATCCAGTCCAATGTGGTTTCCAGCAGGCCTCCGGGGGCGAAGGGCTTCCAGTCTCCTTCCGGCTGGGCCAGCCGGTCGGCGATGATGGACAGCACAATGCCGTTGAAAACCAGTCCGCAGTGGCTGCCCGGTACGCGCAGGTTCTCGTGAAGCCGCGCATCGCCATCGACCGTGGCCTCCTGCGGCGGAACAACCCCGTCCGTCAGGGAGTAGATGCAGGTCGTGGGGATCGCCGGCCGACGTCGCTCCCGCAGGGCCTTGGCCCGCGGCTGCATCAGGTGCGCGGAAGCGCCCAGGCGATGGGAAATCAGCCGGTACAGGGCCCGCACCAGGGGCGGCGACTGGTTGCCTGCGTTGTCCACCGTGACGGGACTGCCCAGGGTGATGATGTTGCGCACACAATCCGGTGCATGCTGGGCGCCGTAGAGCGAAAAAACCCCGCCCAGACTCCAGCCCACCAGGCTGACTTTGCGCCCGGTGACGTGGTGCAGGTACCGGATCTTCTGCGGCAAGGCGGTGGCCAGCTTGCTGCGAAAGCCAAGGTTGCGACCCAGACCCCAGGTGTGCACTTCGTAGCCTTTACGCTGCAGGTAGGCTTTGAGCACAAACAGGGCCGCATCCGAGGCCATGAAGCCGGGCACCAGCAGCACCGGATGACCGTCTCCCTGTGGCGCCTGGCGCAGCAGCGGCCAGGCCAGCGGCAGGCTGGCGAACTCGGCAAAGGCCCGCAGCTCCAGCAGGGAATGCAGCCGATCGGGCGGCCCTTCGTTCTGGTGCCGCGTCACGTGGCTGCGGCGAGGTCTGGGCGTGCTCACAGGCCCAACTGGCGCGAGGCCAGCTCCTTCATGATTTCCTCGGTGCCGCCGCCGATCATCATCACCTTGACCTCGCGGTAGATGCGCTCGGCCGCCGTGCCCTGCATGAAGCCCATGCCGCCGAGAATCTGAACGGCGGCGTCGGCGCAGAACTGCATCGTCTGGGTGGCGTGGTTCTTCAGCAGGCAGACCTGGGCCACCCACTCGGCACCTTTGGCCGCCTTGTCGCCGCTGTCGGCGCGCGCGGTCACCGCGTCCAGCCAGGCGCGGGTGGATTCGATGCGCATCTTCATGTCCATCAGCTTGTGGCGGATCACCTGGTGGTCGATGATGGCCATGCCGAAGGTCTTGCGCTGGCGCGCCCAGTCCAGCGCGTCGTCGTAGCAGCGCTCCGAGAATCCCAGCGACATCGCCGCCATCGACAGGCGCTCGCCGTTGAAGTTGGTCAGGATCATCTTGAAGCCCTGGCCTTCCTCGCCCACCAGGTAGCGCGCCGGCACCCGCACGTTGTCGAAGCGCAGGTGCGCGGTGTCGGAGCAGTGCCAGCCCATCTTGTCCAGCCGGCTGCGCGACACCCCGGGCGCGTTTCCGGGAATCACCAGCATCGACACGGCCATCGGGCCCTTGACCTTGGGGTCGGTGCGCACCGCGGTGGTGATCCAGTCGGCGCGCATGCCCGAGGTGATGAAGATCTTTTCGCCGTTGACCACGTACTCGTCGCCGTCGCGCACGGCCGTGGTGCGCAAGGACGCCACGTCGGTGCCGCCACCGGGCTCGGTGATGCCCAGCGCCGCGATCTGCTCGCCGCGCAGCACGCCCGGAATCACCTCGGCTTGCAGCGTCGCGCTGCCGTGGCGCTGGATCGGCGGCAGGCCGATGTTGTGGCTGAACAGGCTGGCCATCAGGCCGCCGCTGGCGCCATGACGGGCCAGCGTGGCCGCCAGCACGTTGCGCGGCGCCCAGGGCGCGGGGGTGCCGCCCAGCGCTTCGGGGTAGCCCAGGCCCAGCAGGCCGAGTTCGGCGGCGCGGCGGTGCAGGCTGCGCGGCAGTTCACCGGCTTTCTCCCAGGCTTCGAGGTTGGGGGCGATTTCGGTCTTCGCGAACCGTTCGGCGGTTTCGGCCAGCAGCTGCAGGTCTTCGTGGGTGATCGTGGCGTCGGACATCGGGGTTCTCAGTTGGTGGGGTCGGCAAACAGCCTGGGCAGCGTGGCCCGGTGAAAGCCTTCGAAGGGCCGGATGGCGGCGCGCTCGCGAGTCTTTTCGTCGGCTGGACGCATCGGCCATCCCAGGCGCACCTGCGGCCGACCGGCGTCGATGCGCAGCGTGCTGCCGTTGACGAAGCTGGCCGCCGGGCTCAGCAGGTAGACGATGCCGGCGGAGATTTCGGCCTCGGTGGCGAAGCGGCCGATGGGCAGGGTCCTGGCCATTTCGCGGATCATCGGGGCCATCGCCGCGGGGTAGTTGTCCATGCCGCTGGACGCCACATAGCCGGGCGCCACCGCGTTGACCCGCACGCCGCGCGGCCCCCATTCGGCCGCGGCGGTTTCGGTGAAGCTGACCATGCCCGCGCGCGCCGCGCCGCTGTGGCCCATGCCCGGCATCGAGCCCCACATGTCGGCCACGATGTTGACGATGGCGCCGCCCTGGCGCGACATGCACTGGGTGAAGCACTCGCGCGCCACCAGAAAGCCGCCGGTGAGGTTGGTGTTGACCACGGCCTCCCAGCCCTTGGCGCTGATGGCTTCGAGCGGGGTCATGAACTGGCCGCCGGCGTTGTTGACCAGGCCGTCGATGCGGCCGTGTTCGGCCAGCACGGCCGTGACCAGGCTGCGCACCGCGTCTTCCTGCCGGATGTCGCAGACCTGCGCGCTGGCCTGGCCGCCATCCTCGGCGATTTCCGCCGCGACGGCCTGCAGCTTCTCGGGCTTGCGGCCCACCAGCACGACGCGTGCGCCCAGTGCCGCGAGTTCATGCGCGGTGCAGCGGCCGATGCCGGAACCGCCGCCGGTGACGACGATGACCTGGTCCTTGAACAGCGCCGACGCAAAGATGGATTGGTAAGGCATGGTCGATTCCCGCGATACCGTCAGGCCGTGGCCTGCTGGGAAAGACCCAGCATCGAACGCGCCTCGGTCGGGCTGGCGATGGCACGGCCGGCGTTTCGGGCACAGGTGGCCAGCGCCTCGATCAGCACCCCGTTGCCCGACGCGCGCGATCCGTCCGGCAGGTAGAAGGTGTCCTCCAGGCCGGTGCGCAACATGCCCCCGAGGTCCGCCGTCGCCTGATGCACCGGCCAGATCTCCTGGCGTCCGATCAGGGTGGCCTGCCAGATGCTGCCCGGGGCCATCCACTGCGGCATCAGGCGCAGCAAGTCGGCGTCACAGGGCATGCCCGACGCCACGCCCATGACCAGGTTGTACTCGGGCGTGCCCATTTCCGGCTTGAGCATGCCAGCCTTGAGATACATGGTGACGCAGCGCACGATGCCGACGTCGAAGCATTCGAACTCGGGGTGGGTGCCACATTCGCCCATCACGTCCAGGAACTGCTGGACCTTGGCCACCGGGTTGTCGAACACCATGGGCGGCCAGGCCCACTCGCCGTTCTCCTTGATCTTCAGGTAGTTGAGGCTGCCGGCGTTGCAGGCGGCGATTTCGGGCTTGACCCGGCGGATGCACGCCAGCGGGCCGGAGATGTCCTTGCCGACCACGCCGGTGGTCAGGTTGATGATCACGCCGGGACAGGCTTCGCGGATCGCGTTGACGATGGTCTCCGCCACGTCCGGGTCCCAGGAGGGCATGTGGCCGAAGCCTTCCTCCTGCATGCGCAGGTGCACGTGCATGATGGACGCGCCCGCGTTGAACGCGTCGCGCGCCTCGGCCGCCATCTGCGCCGGGGTCACCGGCACCGGGTGCTGCTTCGGGTTGGTGAGCACGCCGGTGAGCGCGCAGGTGAGGATGGCTTTTTCCATCATGATTCCTTCGTTGGGTTGATGTCGAGTTCCACCAGCAGCGCGCCGGATTCCACCTGGTCGCCGGCCTTGGCGTGCAGCGCCTTGACCGTTCCGGCCGCCTGGGCGCAGAGCCACATTTCCATCTTCATGGCTTCGACGCACACCAGTTGCTGTCCTTCGGTCACGGGGTCGCCGGCAGCCACCGGCACGTGCGTGACCTTGCCCGCCACCGGAGACAGCGCGCGGCTCGCATCCTGCAATGCATCGGCGCTGGGGAAGGGCGACACTTCCTCGAAGACGAAACTGTGTCCCCGCCAGGCCAGATGCACCTGCGCGCCGGCGATCAAGGCCACGGCGCTCTGCTGCACTCCGTGCAACGCGAAGCGCAAGGCGCCGTCCGCGTACGACAGCACGCGGGCCGCTTCGGTGGCACCGTCCAGCGTGACAGAGACACCCCCGGCGTGGTCGGGCCGGACGCGCACCGCGCGGGTCTGCTCACCGCACCGCAGGCTGAAGCCGTAGGCGGACACGCTGTTGGCACGCCAGCTGTCGCCGTGCTGCGAGGCGAAGGCGATGGCCGCCACGCGCCAGGCGTCGTCGTCGGCGACGGGCGTCGTGAGCAAGGCCTCACCGGCATCGAGCCACTGATCGATCAAGGTGGTGGTCATCTCGGCCTTCCGGAAAGCCGAGTGATCCACCAGGTCGCTGAGGAAACGCCCGTTGTTCTTCAGGCCCAGCAGGGGCGCCTGCGCCAGCGCGGCGCGCAGGCGGCGGATGGCATCGGTGCGGTCGCGCCCGTGCACGATCACCTTGGCCACCATCGGGTCGTAGAACGGCGACACCACCGCGCCTTCGCGAATGCCGTGATCGATGCGAACGCCACTGGCGATGTGACCGCTTTCGACGCCGCCCTGCACGGCGGCTTCAGGCTTCCACCACAGCACCGTGCCGGTCTGGGGGGCGAAGCCGCTGTAGGGGTCTTCCACATACAGGCGGGCTTCGATGGCGTGGCCGGTCATGCGGACATCCTCCTGCCGGGCGGGTAGCGGGTCACCGGCCGCCACCTGCAGCTGCCACTCCACCAGGTCGTAGCCGGTGACGCACTCGGTCACCGGGTGTTCCACCTGCAGGCGGGTGTTCATTTCCAGGAAATAGTGCTTCAGGTCGGCGTCGACGATGAACTCCACCGTGCCGGCCCCCCGGTAGCCCACCGCCAGCGCAGCCGCCACGGCATCGCGCCCCATGGCCTCGCGCATGGCCGGCGAGACCACCGGCGACGGGGCCTCCTCGATCACCTTCTGCCGGCGCCGTTGTGCCGTGCAGTCGCGCTCGCCCAGGTACACCGCGTGGCCGTGGGCGTCGGCGAACACCTGGATTTCGATGTGGCGGCCGTTGTCGATCAGGCGCTCCAGCATCAGGGTGCCGTCGCCAAAAGCGCTGGTGGCCTCGCGCCGGGCCCCGTCGATGGCGCCCTGCAATTCGTCGTCGGCGCGCACCAGACGCATGCCACGCCCGCCCCCGCCGGCCACCGCCTTGACCAGCAGGGGATAACCCAGTTTTTTCGCCTCTGCAATGAGGGTGGCATCGCTCTGGTCTTCGCCCAGGTAGCCCGGCGCGCAGGGCACGCCGGCGGCCAGCATGCGTTTCTTGGCCAGGGCCTTGTCGCCCATGGCTTCGATCGCGGACGGCGGTGGGCCGATGAACACCAGACCGGCATCCATGCAGGCCTGGGCAAAGGCCGCGTTCTCGCTCAGGAAGCCGTAACCGGGGTGCAGCGCGTCGGCCCCGGTCTGGCGCGCGGCGTCCAGGATGGCGTCGAACTTCAGGTAGGACTCGGCCGCCGGGGAGGGGCCGATATGCACCGCCTCGTCGGCCAGCGCCACATGGGGTGCGTCACGGTCGGCGTCGCTGTAAACCGCCACGGTGGCATAGCCGAGTTTGCGCGCGGTGCGAATGACGCGGCAGGCGATTTCGCCCCGGTTGGCAATCAGAATTTTGTTAAACATCGAATACCTTCGTCAGCGTTTGGGTGACACAGCGATTTGCGCAGGTAGAGGAGGAGCCCGCGCAGCGGGCGGGGCTGAAATCCGCGGCTCCGAGCCTGCCTGCGCAGGCTTGGACGGATTGAAGAGCCGTAGCCTCTGGCTGAGGTGCGTCCACGGAGCAAATTGCTGTGTCGCCCAAACGCCGCCCGCAAGGCCTTGTCTTTGAACAACTCATCCCGGCACCCAGTTCGGTTTGCGCTTCTGCAGGAATGCGCCCATGCCCTCCATGGCCTCGGCCCCCTGGGCGGCGCGGGAAAAGATGGCGGCGGCCTCGTCGATCAGCGAGGCGGGCGTTTGCAGCCGGGCCTTGGCCATCAAGGCCTTGGTGGCGGCCAGGGCACCCGGACCGCAGGCGAGGATGTCGGCGAGCACCGCGTCCAGCGCTGCTTGCAGCTGGGCGGCCTCCACCTGCTGGTGCACCAGCCCGATCCGCAGCGCCGCCGCGGCGTCGAGCCGGCCGCCGGTGACCGCCAGCCGCTTGGCCTGCGAATAGCCCAGCCGCTCCACCAGGAACGGCGCGATCTGCGCGGGCACGACGCCCAGCGAGGTCTCGGGCAGGCGGAAGCTCGCGGTCTCCGTGGCGATGGCCACATCGGCCACGCAGGCCAGGCCGAAGCCGCCGCCCATCACCGTGCCTTCCAGCAGCGCGACGATGGCCAGCGGGGAATTGGCAAAGGCGGCGCACAGGTGGCCGAAGCGGGCATTGACCTCGGCGATCGGGTCGGATCCGTCGGTACCGCCCTGCAGGGCGCGCATGCGCGCGGCCGCCATGTCCTTGAGGTCGCCGCCGGAGCAGAAGTGGCCGCCGGCGCCGCGCAGCACCACGACGCGCACGGCGTCGGCCGCCCCGACGGTCTGCTCGGCCTGCGCCAGCGCCTGCTGCAGCTCGCCCACCATGGCCAGCGACATGGCGTTGCGGGACTCGGGGCGGTTCAGCGTGAGGCCGAGCACCGACCCCTGGCGCTGCGCGATGAGGGTTTCGAATGTCATGGCGATTCGCTCCCGCCTCAGCCTTGCTTGCCCGGCAGCGTGCCTTCGAGCTTGCAGATGATGCCCAGCATGATCTCGTCGGCGCCGCCGCCGATTGAGATCAGCCGACCGTCGCGGTACGACTGCGAAATCGGGTTGTCGGCGGTGAAGCCCATGCCGCCCCAGTACTGCAGGCAGCTGTCGGCCACCTCGCGGGTCAGGCGGCCGGCCTTGAGCTTGGCCATCGAGGCCAGCTTGGTCACGTCCTTGCCCGACACGTAGGACTCCACCGCGCGATAGGTCAGCGACCGCAGCGCCTCGACCTCGGTGCGCAGTTCGGCCAGGCGGAAATGCACCACCTGGTTGTTCAGGATGGGCTGGCCGAAGGTCTGGCGCTGGCGGGTGTACTCGATGGTCTGGTCGATCAGGTTGTCGAGCGAGCGCAAGGAGCCCGCAGCGCCGTACAGGCGCTCTTCCTGGAACTGCAGCATCTGGAGCATGAAGCCCATGCCCTCCTGGCCAATGACGTTGCGCCGGGGTACGCGCACGTTGTCGAAAAACAGCTGCGCGGTATCACTGGAATGCATGCCGATCTTCTCGATCTTCTGGCGCGTGATGCCCGGCGCGTCCATCGGCACCATGATCAGCGACTTGTTCTTGTGGGCGGGCCCTTCGCTGGTGTTAGCCAGCAGGCAGCACCAGTCGGCCTGCATGCCGTTGGTGATCCACATCTTGGAGCCGTTGATGACGTAGTCGTCGCCCTCCTTGCGGGCGGTGGTCTTGAGCGCTGCCACATCCGAGCCCCCGGTGACTTCGCTGACGCCCAGGCATCCGACCCTGTCGCCCGCGATGGCAGGGGCCAGGAACTCCTTGCGCAATTCATCCGAACCGAAGCGCGCCAGCGCCGGCGTGCACATGTCGGTCTGCACGCCGATGGCCATCGGCACGCCGCCGACGTTGCAGTCGCCCAGCGCCTCGGCCATCACCATCGAATAGCTGAAATCGAGCCCCATGCCGCCGAATTCGGTGGGGTACTTGATGCCCAGCAGGCCCAGGTCGCCCAGCTTCTTGAACAGCTCACGGGCCGGAAACTGCCCGGCTTTTTCCCATTCCTTGGTGAACGGGTTGATTTCGTTGGCGACGAACTTGCGAACGGTGTCTGAGATCTGGTTGTGCTCGGCGGTGAATTTCATGGGGCAGTCTCGGGTTGGAATCGGAAAAACGGGCCGGATCGGCGGGCTACAGGCGAGCCACGCCAAAGGTGTTGGGATGGAGTGCGCGGCCTTCGGCTTCGGCGGCCATCGCCAGGCACAGGCCCAGGATGCGGCGGGTGTCGCGCGGGTCGATGATCCCGTCGTCCCACAGCCGGGCGGTGCCGAACAGGGCCGCGCTCTCCTTGTCGAGGCGCTGGCGCAGGCCGTCCGACATGGCCTGCAAGGCCTCGTCATTCACCGGCATGCCCATGCGTTCGATCTTGGCGCGGTTGACGATGTCCATCACCTTGGCGGCTTGCGCGCCGCCCATCACCGCCGTGCGCGCCGTGGGCCAGGCGAAGATGAAGCGGGGGTCGAAGCCGCGGCCGCACATGCCGTAGTTGCCGGCGCCGAACGAGCCACCCATCACGATGGTGAACTTGGGCACCCGCGCGTTGGCCACCGCCTGGATCATCTTGGAGCCATGCTTGATCGCGCCGCTGCGCTCGGCCACCGATCCCACCATGTAGCCGGTGGTGTTCTGCAGGAAGACCAGCGGCGTGCCGCTCTGGTCGCACAGCTGGATGAATTGCGCGGCCTTGGTGGAGCCGCTGGGCTGGATCGGGCCGTTGTTGCCCAGGATGCCCACCAGGTGGCTGTGGATGCGGGCGTGGCCGCACATCGTCTCGCTGGCATAGCCGGCCTTGAACTCCAGGAAATCCGAGCCGTCGACCAGGCGCGCGATGATCTCGCGCACGTCGTAGGGCTCGCGGTCGTCAGCCGGCACGATGCCCATCAGTTCCTGCTCGTCGAACAGGGGTTCCGCAAAACCGGTGGGCGGTTGCACCGTGTCCCAGCGCAGCTTGTCCATCACTTCGCGCGTCATCGCGATCGCATGGGCGTCGTCCTCGGTCAGGTATTCGCCCAGGCCGGTGACCTGGGCGTGGGTCTCGGCCCCGCCGAGTTCTTCGTCGGTGCAGTCTTCGCCGATGGCGGCCTTGACCAGCGGCGGCCCGGCCAGGTAGATGCTGGAACGTCCGCGCACCAGGATCACATAGTCCGACAGGCCCGGCAGGTAGGCACCGCCCGCGGTGCTGGAGCCGTGCACCACCGAAATCTGCGGGATGCCGGCGGCCGACATGCGCGCCTGGTTCGCAAAGCTGCGCCCGCCGTCGACAAAGATTTCGGCCTGGTACATCAGGTTGGCGCCGCCGCTTTCCACCAGGTAGATGACGGGCAGCTTGTTTTCCACCGCGATGCCCTGGGCCCGCAACGCCTTTTTCAGGCCCATGGGGGCGACGGTTCCGCCTTTGACGGCGCTGTCGCTGGCGGAGATCAGGCATCGGCGACCGGCCACCACGCCGATACCGACGATGGAGCCACCCCCGAGCACCGCCTTCTTGCCGTCGTCGTCGTGCATGTTCAGGCCGGCCAGCCGGCTCAGTTCCAGAAACGGCGTGCCGCGGTCCAGCAGGCGCGCGACGCGTTCGCGCGGCAGCAGCTGGCCGCGCTTGTCGAACTTGTCGCGTTTCGATTCGGATTCGGCGATGACCAGGTTCTCCAGCCGCTGGACCTCGGCCAGCAGCTCGCCCATGCGGGTGGCGTTGGCGGCGAAGGCCTCGCTGCGGGGATTGATCTTGGAACGGATGACAGGCATGCGAACGGATCCCTTTCGGTTGAATGTGCTGCATTGGAAACGAAGGTGACGTTAACGTCAACCAAATACCTATTAGGGAATTTACCTATGCTTTGCGGAATGTGCAAACGGTAGGATCGCGCCGTTTCTCGCTTTCCATCAGACTTCACCCGAACAGGAACCCACCATGACCCTCGACGAATGCACCCAAGCCATCCGCGCGAAAGTGGGCAGCGACAGCGGCCTCAACGCCAGCCTCAAGTTCGACTGCGGCAATGACGGAACCGTGTATGTGGACGGCAAAAGCACGCCCAATTCAGTCAGCAATGACAACAAGGAAGCCGATTGCACCGTCGGCATCACGCTGGAGAACCTGACCGCCATGCTCGAAGGCGATCTGGACCCGGCCACCGGGTTCATGATGGGCAAACTCAAGGTGAGTGGCGACATGAGCGTCGCGCTCCGTCTGCAGCGGGTGATCTGACCTACGGGCCACATCCATGACCGCGACTGGTGCCAGTGCGTCGCTGGACGACCCCGAGGCGGGCTCCCAGGAGCACAGCCTGGGGCCGGCGGATGCCCGTGCGTTCGTCGCGTCCCACCAGGAAAACGCCACCACCGAGCTGTTCGGCATCACCGAGCTGTGCAAGGCGTTCGGCATCACCTTGCGGGCGTTGCGCTTCTATGAGGACAAAGGCCTTCTCGCACCCATGCGGGTCAACGGGGCGCGGGTCTACACCCGCCGCGACCGCGCCAGGCTCGCGCTGATACTGCGCGCGAAAGAAATCGGTTCGCCCCTGTCGGAGATCAAACACTACCTCGACCTCTACGGCGACCGGGGTGAGGGGCGGGCCCAGCAATTGGACTATGTCATCGCCCGGACCGACACCGCCATACGAGACCTTGAGGCGAAGCGGGCGAAAATCGACGAAACCCTGGCCGAACTGCGGGTCATCAACACCAACAGCCGCCGGCAGCTGGAGTTGCGCCGCCGTGACGGCAGCCCATCATCCTGAGGCCGGCCCGGGGCAGCCGGGCATTTCGGTGAAAATCGGCCTTGTCTTTTGGCCGCACGTCCGCACCGGACGTCCGGTCACCCGCCGATCACTGCCCCACCTGCCTTGACCACCCCTGCCGATTCTTCGCCGGCCCCGTCTTCCGCTTGCGGGCATACGCCCATGATGGCCCAGTACCTGGCCATCAAGGCGGATTTCCCGGACACGCTGGTGTTTTACCGCATGGGGGATTTCTACGAGCTGTTCTGGGCCGACGCCGAAAAGGCCGCGCGGCTGCTGGACATCACACTGACCCGGCGCGGCCAGTCGGCCGGGCAGCCGGTGGTCATGGCCGGGGTTCCGTTTCATGCCGTGGAAAACTACCTGGCCCGGCTGATCCGCCTGGGCGAATCGGTGGCCATCTGCGAGCAGGTCGGCGATGTGGCCACGGCCAAAGGCCCGGTGGAACGAAAAGTGGTTCGGGTGGTCACGCCCGGCACGCTGACCGATGCCGAACTGCTGTCTGAAAAAACGGAAACGCTGCTGCTGGCGGTGCACCAGGGGCCGCGCGCCACCTGCGGCCTGGCCTGGCTGAGCGTGACCCGCGGTGAACTGCATCTGGCGGAATGCCCGCTGGACGAGCTGGGCGACTGGCTGCAGCGCATCGGACCGAGCGAGATGCTGGCCAGTGGCGGCGTCACCCACAGTTTCGAGCAGCGCCTGAACACGCTGCGCCGCGCGGGCGGCACCGGCCCGTCCTGCACCACCCGGCCCTCGTGGCAGTTCGACGCCGATCTGGGCCGGCGCAGACTGCTGGAGTCGCTGCAGGTCGCCAGCCTGGGCGCCTGGTCCGCCGACGATCTGCCCCAGGCGCATGCCGCCGCCTCGGCCCTGCTGGCCTATGCCGAGCACACCCAGGGCCGCGCGCTGACGCATCTGCAGGGCATCCGCGTCGAGCGGCGGGGCGAGCACATCGACCTGCCCCCCACCACCCGGCGCAACCTGGAGCTGGTGCAGACCCTGAAGGGCGAGGAGGCGCCGACGCTGTTTTCGCTGCTGGACACCTGCATGACCGGCATGGGCAGCCGTGCGCTGAAAAGCTGGCTGCTGGCGCCCCCGCGCGAACGCGGTGTGGCAGCGGCGCGGCAACTGGCGGTGGCGGCGTTGCGCGGCGACGGCGGCGGCGGCCCGTGGCAGGTGTTGCGCACCCAGCTCAAGGGCAGCAGCGACGTGGAGCGCATCACCGCCCGCATCGCACTGCGCCAGGTGCGACCGCGCGAGCTGGTGGCGTTGCGCCAGACGCTACAAAAAGCCGAGCAAACTATCACCATTTCACGCTGGGAAGAGCCACTTTTGGCTCAGATTTGTGCCCAGCTGACCCCGCCGCCGGGCTGTGCCGGCCTGCTGGCCCAGGCGCTGATGGAGGAGCCCGCCGCGCTGGTCCGCGACGGCGGCGTGATCGCCCCCGGACTGGATGCCGAACTCGACGAGCTGCGCGCCATCCAGACGAACTGCGACGCCTTTCTGCTCGATCTCGAAACCCGGGAGAAAGCCCGCTCCGGCATCGCCAACCTGCGGGTGCAGTTCAACAAGGTGCACGGCTTCTACATCGAAGTCACCCAGGGCCAGCTGGACAAGGTGCCCGACGACTACCGCCGCCGCCAGACGCTGAAGAACGCCGAGCGCTTCATCACGCCGGAACTCAAGGCCTTCGAAGACAAGGCCCTGTCGGCCCAGGAGCGGGCGCTGGCGCGCGAAAAATGGCTGTACGAACAGTTGCTGGACCACCTGCAGTCTTTTGTGCCGGCCCTCACCCGCCTGGCCCAGGCGCTGGCGGCGCTGGATGCGCTGTGCGCGCTGGCCGAGCGTTCGCTCACGCTGAACTGGTGTGCGCCCACCTTCGTGCGCGAGCCGTGCATCGAAATCCGCGGCGGGCGCCACCCGGTGGTGGAAGCGCGCCTGGCCGAGCTGTCCGGCGGCGCCTTCATCGCCAACGACACGGTGCTCGGGCCCAAACAGCGCCTGCAAATCATCACCGGGCCCAACATGGGCGGCAAAAGCACCTACATGCGCCAGGTGGCACTGATCGTGCTCCTGGCCAGCATGGGCAGTTTTGTTCCCGCCAGCGCCTGCCGCCTCGGCCCCATCGATGCCATTCACACCCGCATCGGCGCGGCCGACGACCTGGCCAATGCCCAGTCCACCTTCATGCTGGAGATGACCGAGGCCGCGCAGATCCTGCACAGCGCCACGCCCCACAGCCTGGTGCTGATGGACGAAATCGGCCGCGGCACCAGCACCTTCGACGGCCTGGCGCTGGCCAGCGGCATCGCCACCCAGCTGCACGACCGCACGCAGGCGTTCGCGCTGTTCGCCACCCACTATTTCGAGCTGACCGAGTTTCCCGCCACGCACCACGCGGCGGTGAACGTTCATGTCAG
The DNA here is from genome assembly GCF_057219955.1 of Curvibacter sp. T50. Classification (NCBI taxonomy): domain Bacteria; kingdom Pseudomonadati; phylum Pseudomonadota; class Betaproteobacteria; order Burkholderiales; family Comamonadaceae; genus Curvibacter; species Curvibacter sp. T50. Next base: position 127,565 of record NZ_JBXVVU010000001.1, on the reverse strand, counting down.
CGCGGCCGAATCGGGGCACGACATCGTGTTCCTGCATGAAATCCAGCCCGGCCCGGCCAGCCGCAGCTACGGCATCCAGGTCGCCCGCCTGGCCGGCATGCCGGCCGCCGTGCTCCACCACGCCCGCCACGTGCTGGCCGCGCTCGAATCCGGCGCCAGCGAAAGCCGCGCCCAGGTCGACCTGTTTGCGCCGCCTCCAGCCAGCGATACGCCCCCGCCCAGCCCGGTGGAGCGCCGCCTGGCCGAGATCGATCCCGATGTGCTCTCGCCCCGCGAAGCACTCGAAGCCCTCTACTCCCTCAAAAGACTGCAACAACCATGACCTACTGCGTCGCCATCAAGCTCAACGCCGGCCTTGTTTTCCTCTCCGACTCGCGCACCAACGCCGGCCTGGACCAGATCAGCACCTTTCGCAAGATGATCGTCTACGAAAAGCCGGGCGACCGTTTCATGGTGCTGCTGTCGGCCGGCAACCTGTCCATTTCCCAGTCGGTGCGCGAAATCCTGCAGGTCGAGCAGATCACCGACCACGAAGGCGGCGAGCCGATCACCATCTGGAACGCCAAAAGCATGTTCGACGCCGCCCGGGTGCTGGGCAGCGCCGTGCGCCACATCTTCCAGCGCGACGGCGCGGCGCTCAAGGCCGCCGGTGTGGACTTCAACGTCTCGCTGATCTTCGGCGGCCAGATTAAAGGCGAGGCCATGCGCCTGTTTCAGGTCTATTCGCCCGGCAACTTCATCGAGGCCACGCCCGAGACGCCCTACTTCCAGATCGGCGAGTCCAAATATGGCAAACCTGTGCTGGACCGGGTGTTGACCCCGGAGACCCCCCTGGACGAGGCCGCCAAATGTGCGCTGGTATCGATGGACTCCACCCTCAAGTCCAACCTGTCGGTCGGCCTGCCGATGGACCTGGTGGTCTACGAGGAAGGCCGGCTGGCCTCGGACCGGATCGTCTGCATTGACGAGACCAACCCCTACTTCCGGATGCTGCACGACACCTGGGGGCAGCGACTGCGCGAGGTGTTCGACAGCATCGAGCATCCGGTGTGGGACGGCGGCGCCACCGAGGTTCCCCTGATGGTCAATGGCCGGCGCAGCCGCGCCCTGCGCAAGATTTCATCGCCGCAGGAACGCCTGATCTGAGCCCATGACCCCGATCGTTTTCTCCCACGCCAACAGCTTCGCGGCCAGCACCTACCGCATCCTTTTCCGCGACCTGCGCCATCGCGGCTACTCTGTGCGGGCGGTCGACCGTTTCGGCCACGACAGCCGCTATCCGGTCACCGACAACTGGCCCCATCTGGTGCAGCAGCTGGCCGATTTTGTTCGCGCCGGCATCAAAGCCGGTGCGCCCGCGCCCTTCCTGGTCGGGCACTCGCTGGGAGGGTTTCTCAGCCTGATGTGTGCGGCTCGCCACCCGGAGCTGGCCCGCGGTGTGCTGCTGATCGATTCACCGGTGCTTGGCGGCTGGAAGGCCACCACACTGGGGGTGATGAAACGCACCCAGCTGGTCGGCTCGATTTCACCCGGCCGCGTCAGCCGCGCCCGGCGGGACCGCTGGCCCGACCGCGATGCCGCGCTCGCGCATTTCCAGGGCAAACGCGCCTTTGCTGCCTGGGACCCGGCGGTGCTGGCCGACTACATCGACCACGGAACGGTCGATGACCAGGGCGAACGCATCCTGCATTTCAAGCGCGAGGTGGAAACCGCCATCTACAACACCCTGCCCGACAATCTGGACGGCTTGTTGCGCCGTCACCCACTCAAATGCCCGGTGGCCTTCATTGGCGGCATCCGCTCCGAGGAGATGCGCCAGGTCGGCATGGAAATGACCCATCGCCTGATCCGGGGCCGCTGCATGATGCTCGACGGCACCCATCTTTTCCCCATGGAGAAACCGCTGGCGACGGCAGCGGCCATCGAAGCCAGCCTGCGCAACCTGCAGGCCTGAACCGGGCGGGCCCGCCCCGCCGGTTGCTCAGCGCCGCACCGGCTGACCGGTTTCCACGTCAAATTGCAACTCACGCACCTGACCGTTCGCACCGGGGAACCGGTCAAAGATCGCCTTGACAAGGAACGGCACCAGCTGAGGCAGCTCCCGCGACTCACCGCCCTGGTGCGCGGCCGTGGCATCAAACACCGAACGGGCGCGAACGCCCGGCGTCGAAGCGCTTTCGTGGATCCGCACCCGCACACTGCTCACCTGCACCGTGTAGGCCACATCACGGTCACCCACCCAGCGCGGGCCGAACGGGTCGGGCGCCCAGTGACCTGCAATGACGTTACCCGCGGCGTCCCGGTAAGGCGGCACATAGACCGTGTCCTGCTGGTAGATGGGCTCGCGCGCGTGTTTGACCCGGGACTCGCGGGTTGCCGTGGTGTCTACCCAGAAACGGGGAGTCTGACCGGCGGCCACCGGAACCAGGCCCAGGCGCCGCAGCTCGGCCGCGACGTGGTTGTCCCAGGTTCGCTGCTCCAGTTCCGAGCCCTTGCCACTGTGCGGCGCCATGGCAAAAGTACCGCCGGCCGCATCGGCCGGCCAATCATTGAAGGACGTGACCTTGGCCGAGATGACATTCGCACAACCGGACAAAACCGCCACGAACAGCAGGGCCAGTACGACTCGCACGCCGGGAAACCGGGCGAACAGGAAGATCGAGAGGAAACGGGGCGTCGGGTTCATGCCGCCAATCTACCAGCTTTGGTGCGCGATCGGGTGAAAAACCGGCCGCCGCTCGTTGTGGAGAGCGCACCGCCCATCAAACCGTCAGCCCTTCCAGCTGATGACGCCCGTCCAGGCGGTGATCAGCACTACCAGGCCGAACGCGATGCGATACCAGGCAAACGGCACAAAACTGTGCGTCGAGATGTAGCGCAACAGCCAGCGCACACACAGCCAGGCGCTGAGAAACGAAAACAGCAGCCCGACCCCGAACATCGGCAGGTCCGCCATCGACAAGAGCGCCCGCTCCTTGTAGAGGCTGTAAGCCCCCGCGCCGACCAGGGTCGGAATCGCCAGGAAGAACGAAAAATCGGTCGCGGCACGGCGAGACAGGCCCAGCAACATGCCGCCGATGATGGTCGCGCCACTGCGGCTGGTGCCGGGAATCATCGCCAGACACTGCACCAGCCCCACCTTGATGGCGTCCAGCGGCGTCATGTCGTCCACATTCTGGATGCGCGCCTGGCTCTGCGGTCGCTTCTCCGCCCACAGGATGATGAAACCACCGACGATGAATGCGCTGGCGACCACCACCGGCGTGAACAGGTGCGCCTTGATCGCCTTGCCAAACAGCAGCCCAAGAACCACGGCCGGAAAGAAGGCGATCGCCACATTCATCGTGAAGCGTCGCGCCTGATCGCTGGTGGGCAGGGCCACCACGGTATCGCGCAGCTTTTGCCAATAGACGATGATGACCGCCAGGATCGCCCCGGTCTGGATGGCGATGTCAAACACTTTGGCTTTGTCGTCGTCGAAACCCAGCAAGGCCCCCGCCAGGATCAGATGCCCGGTGGACGAGATGGGCAAAAACTCGGTCAGCCCTTCGACCACCCCCATGATGGCGGCCTTGATCAGTACAACAAAATCCACACCCGCTCCCGGCTGACAAAACAGCCGGCGATTATCGCTGTCGCCGCAACATCCCCGGCGGGGCCCGCCTATTCGTGTCGCAAAGCCTCGATGGGAAGCAGCTGCGAGGCCCGGCGCGCCGGGTAGAAACCGAAAAAGATCCCGACAAAGGCCGAAAAACCCGCCGCCAGTGCGACCGACGACAGCGTCATGCTGACCTGCCAGCCGGCGAAGGCGCCCACGGCCCAGGTCGCCACCGCACCCAGGGCGACACCGATGGCGCCGCCGATCAGGCTCAGCGTGACGGCCTCGATCAGGAACTGCGCCAGGATGTCGCGCCCGCGCGCGCCCACGGCCATGCGCAGCCCGATCTCGCGGGTGCGCTCGGTCACGCTCACCAGCATGATGTTCATGATGCCGATGCCGCCGATCACCAGGCTGATGCCGGCCACCGCCGCCAGCAGCATCGTCATGATGCGGCTGGAGGCCTCCTGCGCCTGCAGGATTTCGGTCAGGTTGCGGATGGAAAACGGGTCCTCCGCCCCCGGCTGCACCTTGAAGCGCTGGCGCAGCAGTTCCTTGATGCCTTCCTCGGCCACCTTCATGTCCTGGCCTTCGCGCACCTTGACGCTGATCGAGCCGATGCGCTTGAGTTTGCCGGCCGTGCCGCCCTGGATGCGGTTGCGGTAGGTGGAGATGGGCACGATCACCACATCGTCCTGGTCCTGGCCCATGGAGTTCTGGCCTTTTTTGTCCAGCAGGCCGATCACCGTCACCGGCACTTTTTTGACCCGGATCACCTGGTCCAGCGGGTCGGCGTCGCCGAACAGCTCGCGCGCCACCGTCTGGCCGATGATGGCCACCTTGGCCGAGCCTTGCAGGTCGGCGGCGTCAAAGCCGCGCCCGGCCGCCAGCGGCCATTCGCGCGCCTCCAGGTAGTCGTTGGTGGTGCCAAAGATGCTGGTGCTCCAGTTGGTGTTGCCCGCCACCACCTGCGCGCCGGTGCGGGAACTAGGCGCGGCCACCTGCACCTCGGGCACCTCGCGGGCGATGGCCAGCGCGTCTTCCTCGGTCAGGCCCTGGCCGGTCTGGGCACCCAGGCGCACCCCGCCGGCGGTGATGCCACCGGGAATCACCAGCATGATGTTCGAGCCCAGGCCCTTCATCTGCTCCTGCACGCGGCGCGTGGCACCGCTGCCCACGGCAATCATGGTGATCACCGCCGCCACACCAATGATGATGCCCAGCATGGTCAGCACCGAGCGCAGCTTGTTGGCCGCCAGCGCGCGCAGCGCAATCCGCAACGGGGCCAGCCAGCTCATGCCCGGGCCTCCGCCGTCGGCGCCGATGCCGCCGGCTCGGCATGCCCCGGCTGGCGCACGTCCTCGACGATGGCGCCGTCGCGGAACACCAGCCGGCGCCGTGCCCAGGCGGCGATGTCGTTTTCGTGGGTGACCAGCACCACGGTCATGCCCTGGTGGTTCAGGTCGGTCAGCAGTCGCATGATGTCTTCGCTGGTTTTCGAGTCCAGCGCGCCGGTGGGCTCGTCGGCCAGGATCAGTGAGGGCTGGTTCACCAGCGCGCGGGCAATCGCCACCCGCTGCTGCTGGCCGCCCGACAGCTCCGACGGGGTGTGGCCGCCGCGCGCGCCCAGCCCCACGCGGTCCAGGGCGGCCTGGGCGCGGGTGCGCCGCTCGGCGGGTTTCACACCGGCATACACCATGGGCAGCTCGACGTTTTCGAGCGCGCTGGTGCGCGGCAGCAGGTTGAACTGCTGGAACACAAACCCGATGCGCCGGTTGCGGATGGAGGCCAGCGCATCGGGCGCCATGTCTTCCACCTCCTCACCGGCCAGCCAGTAGCGGCCGCTGGTCGGCCGGTCCAGGCAGCCCAGGATGTTCATGAGCGTGGACTTGCCCGAGCCGGACGCGCCCATGATGGCCACGAAGTCGCCTTCATCGATGCTGAGCGACACCCCGCGCAGCGCGTGCACCGTCTGGTCGCCCATGGTGTAGGTCTTGACCAGGTCGGCGGCAACAATCAGGGCCATGGTGGTCGCCCCGCTCAGAACGGCATCCGCGGGCCGGTGCTGGCCGGGCGCGGCGCCGCGCCGCCTGCGCCCGAGGCGCCCGCCGACAGCGTGCCGGTGATCACGGCGGCGCCTTCTTTCAGCGCGGCGGCGTCGGGGGAGCCCGGCGCCACCAGAAGTTCGGTGCTGGTGCCGTCGGTGATGCCCAGGCGCACGTTGTAGGCCACCGGTTTGCCGTCCTCCCCCATCAGGTAGATGCGCCCGCGGGTGCTCTGGCGGCTGGCGGCCTGGGCCACCAGCGCGGCGTATTTGGGTTTCTGCTCCGGCGTCAGGATGTCCTGGATACGGGCACGCACCTCCGCGGTGATGCGTTCGCGGGCCTTGGGGCGTTCCTCGGCCGGCAGGTCGCGCAGCGTGCCGTACTTGGGCCGGGCGTCGGCAAAGATGGCGTCCACCTTTTCGATCTGCGGCGCCGTCAGCGCCAGCTCGGCCACCAGCCGGTTGCGGAATTCGGCCAGCGGGCCGCCGCCCCCCGCGCCGGGCGGGGGTGCCGGCACGGCGGTCGCGCCACCGGCCGCCGGCGCGGTCGCCACGGCCGGTGGCGTCGCGGCGGCAGCCGAGGCGGTCACGCCGGGCCTGGAAGCCGCCGCCACCGCCGCAGCCGCCCCGGAAGGCCCTGCTCCGCCACTTTTTGAGTCTTTTTGGCCATTACCCATGGTGGAACGGTCATTGTTTGCTATTGTTTTAGGAGTCTCCGTGCGGCCACCCCCGGCGTTCTGGGCCTGCAGCGCCAGGTATTTTTCCCGCTGGGCCGGGGTCAGCAGGGCGGTCACCCGGGCGCGCAGTTCGCCGGTGAGTTTTTCACGGGCGGCGGCACGTTCGTCTTCGCCCATCTCGCGCAGCGCCATGAAGCGCGGGCGCAGCTCGGTCAGGAGGGCGTCCAGCTTGCCCTGCTGCTCGGTGCTCAGGCCCAGTTCGGCGGTGAGACGGTCCTTGAGCGTGGCCAGCCCGCCGCCGGCCGGCTGGGCCTGCGCCTCGGACAGCCAGCTGAAGCCACCGGCACGCCCGGTCTGCGTGGCTGAAGCTGCCGGTGCGGCGCCCGACGCGGCCGGGGCCGCCGGCTCGATGCCGGCAATGCGCACCCGCAGGGCGGCATTGGGCACCTTGAGCACGTTCTCGCGCGTGTCGGTCACCACCCGCACGTTGGCCGTCATGCCGGGCAGCAGGCGAGAGCCGGTGTTGGAAAAGCCGATCACCGCCACATAGGTCACCACGTTGGCCACGTTCTGTGCCGCCTTGCGCACCTGGCGCACCTCGCCCTCGAAGGTCTGGCCGGGGAAGGCGTCCACGGTGAAGCTGGCTTTCTGGCCGGTGCGGATGCGCCCCACGTCGGATTCGTCGATGCTGGCGTCCACCTGCATGTCCTGCAGGTTCTGCGCGATGACGAACAGCTCGGGCGACTGCAGGCTGGCCGCCACCGTCTGGCCCTTTTCAATAGCCCGCTTGATCACGATGCCGTTCACCGGCGAGGTGATGCGGGTGCGTTGCAGGTCGATGCGGGCCTGTGCCAGCGCGGCCTCGCGCTGGGCCACCGTGGCCTGCGCGCTCTTGATCTGGGCCTCGGTCACGCCCGCCTGCGCCTGGGCGGACTTGAGCGATTCGGTCGTCGTGTTGACCAGCGCCCGGGCCTTGTCGGCCTCGCTCTGGGCAATGAACTGCTTTTCCACCAGGCTCAGTTTGCGCTCCAGATCACGCCGGGCCTCGGCCAGATCGACCTCGGCGCGCGACACGCTGGCCCGGCTGGCGGCGGCATTGGCCTGGGCGGTCAGCACCGCCGCGCGGGCGGCATCCACATCGGCCTGTGACTGGCGCACCCGGTATTCGAAGGTTTCCGGGTCGATCTGGGCGATCAGCTGGCCGGCCCTGACCTCGGAATTGAAGTCCACATACAGGTCGCGGATCTGGCCGCTGACCTGCGTGCCCACCGACACCTGCGTCACCGGGTTCACCGCCCCGCTGGCCGACACGGTGGCCGAAATCGGCCCCCGCTCGATCTTGCTGGTGCGGTACTGCACCGCGTCCGCCCCGCTGCGCTGCATCCACCACCAGGCGCCACCGCCCGCCAGGGCCAGCACCACGGCGCCAGCGATCCAGGTCGTCTTGTTCATGCTCATGACAGCCATTGTAGGAAGGGCCTCCCGCCGGACGGTGATGACCGTGTAAAGCCCCGGCAAAGCTGGCGAAGCCGCACGCCGCTACGGTGCCGTCCACGCCAAGCGTCCGCATTTCACCCCGGCCAGCGCCATTTCACGCCGCGCCAACGCAGTCGGTCGCATCGCGGTGGTGGAGCGGCGGGTCCAACGGCACAGTCCAGTCCATTGCTGAAAAGGAGCGCTCGATGACCACCTTCTCCACCCTGCCCCCCGCCGTTGCCATCCACCTCAGCGCCTCGCTGGGCGCGCTGGTGCTGGGCCCGGTGGCCCTGTGGGCACGACGCGCCGGTGCCGCCCACCCGCGCCTGCACCGCGCCGCCGGCTACGCCTGGGTGACGCTGATGGTGGCCTCCGCCCTGTCGGCGCTCGCCATCCGGGATTACCGCCTGCCCAATATCGCCGGCTACACCCCCATTCACCTGCTGGTGCCGGTTACCCTTTTTGGCCTGTTCGGGGCATTCTGGTTTCTGGCACAGAAAAACATCGCCGGCCACCGCAAAGCCATGCGCGGCCTGTATTTCCAGGCCTGCATCGGCGCCGGTCTCTTCACGCTGCTGCCCTCGCGCTTTCTCGGCCAGCTGGTCTGGGGCCAGTGGCTGGGCCTGCTCTGAAAGTCACTTTCTCCCCTGTCGTCTCATCCCACCGGAGTTCACCATGACCAACACCCTTACCCCCGATCTGGAACGCCAGGCGCGCCGCCGCGCCGGCCTGCGCATGGGCTGGATCATCCACGCCACCGTGTATGTTGTCGTCAACCTTGGCCTGGCCGCCGTGGCATTCGCTTCCGGGCGGCACTGGGCCGTGTTCCCGTTGTTGGGATGGGGGCTGGGACTGGCGATTCACGGCGCCGTGGTTCTGCTGGCATCGCCTGGCGCCGCCTTGCATCAGCGGCTGCTGGAGCAGGAACGGGCGCGACTGTCCCGCGACCCGTGGTGAGAACCGTCGCCGATTCTCAAGGAGTGCCCTCATGACCGTTCTTTCCTTCGCAGGCAGCCGTATGCTCGCCGCCGGCCTGATGTTGCTGACCTTCGCCCAGGCCGCCTTGGCCCAGATCGGCATGACCGACTGGCGCGGCGGCCCCATGCCCGTCACCCTGGTGTACCCGACCGCGGTAACGGCGCGAACCGTCACGTCCGGCCCGTTCACGTTGGTGGTCGCCCCCGATGCACCGCCCCGCGAGGGCCTGCACCGCCTGGTCGTCATTTCGCACGGCACCGGCGGCAGCGCCTTCGCCGACCACGCGCTGGCCGCCCGTCTGGCGCAGGCCGGTTTTGTCGTGGCCCAGCCGCTGCACGAGGGCGACAACTTCCGCGACCAGCGCCTGGCCGGCCCTGATTCGTTCCGCCGCCGCCCGCCGGAAGTGACCCGGCTCATCGACGCCCTGGCGCGCGACCCGGCCTGGTCGGGCCGCCTGGCGCTGGACAAGGTGGGTGTCCACGGCATGTCGGCCGGCGGCGTGACCGGCATCGCCCTCGCCGGCGGGCGCTGGCGCATGCTGAACCTGGTGCGCCACTGCCAGCAACACGCCACCGACGACGAGGGCTTCTGTTTCCAGGGCGCCAGGGACGGCGCCGCCCGTGCCGGCCGCCAGGCGGCGTACGAGCGGGCGCGCGGCGTGCCCGAACTCTTCCTGCCCGGCGACCTGACCGGCTGGCACGGCGGCGTCGCGGAACTGCCTGACCCGCGACCCGACCGCCGGGTGGCCGCCGTTTCGCTGGCCGTGCCGCTGGCGGTGATCTTCAGCCGCGAGAGCCTGGCCGCGATCCGCATTCCGGTCGGCGTGGTGAGTGCCGACCGCGACGAGGTGCTGGTGCCGCGCTTCCACTCGGAGCACCTGCTGCAGCATTGCACCACCTGCTCACGCCTGGCCGAGCTGCCCGGCGCCGGCCATTTCGACGTGCTCTGGCCCTGGCCCGACAGCGTGGCGCGCGAGGTGGCGGCGCAACAGGTGCGCGGCGGCCTGCCCCAGCCGGGGTTCGATCCGCAGGCCCGCGAGGCCGCCCATGCCAGAATCGTTGCGTTCCACCGCCAACACCTGTTGCCCCTGCCATGAACCACACCACAGGCCCCTGGTGGCTGCGCTGGCTGCCCGCCGACTGCCGAGCCGGTGTGCAGCGCCGGGCCCTGATCGTCTGGGGCGTGGCGGCGCTGATCGCGCTGTCCCAGCGGTTCCTGAGCCCGGAGCAGCACCCGATCGGCCTGTCGCTGGTCTACAGCTACGCCATCAGCACCGCGATCTGGTTCCTGATGGACCCGATGCGGATCGTGCTGCGCCGCTGGCTGCATGCCGAGCCACCCCATTTCTGGACCTTCAACTTTCGCGCGGTCGCCTACCTGCTGCTCGCCATCGTGGTGGGCTATGCCATCGGCACAAGCATCGGCGATGCGGTCGCGGGACACTCCACCTGGGACCTGATGAGTTTGTCGCCCGCACGCTTCTGGCGCTTTTTGCTCGGATCGGTTGCCATCAGTGCCGGATTCGTCTTCTTTTTCTATCATCGGGAAAAGGCCCACGCGCTGGAGCGCCTGGCCACCGAAGCGCGCCTCAAGCTGCTGGAAAGCCAGCTGGAGCCGCACATGCTGTTCAACACCCTGGCCAACCTGCGGGTGCTGATCCGGCTCGACCCCGACCGCGCGGTCGACATGCTCGACCGGCTCAACGACTACCTGCGCGCCACGCTGGCCGCCTCGCGCACCGACAGCCACGCCCACACCCTGGCGCTGGAGTTCCAGCGGCTGGACGACTACCTGGCGCTGATGGCGGTGCGCATGGGCCCGCGCCTGCGCGCCCGGCTCGACCTGCCCGCCGCGCTGCGCGGGCAGCCGGTGCCGCCGCTGCTGCTGCAGCCGCTGGTGGAAAACGCCATCCGCCACGGGCTGGAGCCCCATGTGGACGGCGGCGATCTCGTCGTGTCGGCCCGCCAGGACGGCGACTGGCTGTGGCTGACCGTGCGGGACAGCGGCGCCGGGTTTGAACCGGCCGCCCCGGCCCCCGGCCGCGCCGACAGCGGTTTCGGCCTCGGCCAGGTGCGCGAGCGTGTCGCCGGTGTCACCGGCGGCAGCGGCCAGGTGCGGGTCGACAGCCAGCCCGGCCAGGGCACCACGGTGCGTATCGGTCTGCCACTGGAGCAGCTGAGAGTCCCCGTTTCTTCCACCCCATGCCCCGACGGGCAAGGAGCCCCACCATGACCCACCACACCCTTGTCATCGGCTCGGGCATCGGCGGCCTGACCGCCGCCGCCGCCCTGGCCCGCTGCGGCCACCGCGTCACCGTGCTGGAGCAGCACACCACGCTCGGCGGCATGACGCAGACCTTCTCGCGCCAGGGCTTCACCTTCGGCACCGGGCTGCACTACATCGGCGGCTGCGCCGACGCGCCCGGCCCGGCGGGGCACTTCCGCCGCCTGCTGCAGTGGCTGGGCGACGGCAGCCTGCGCTTTGCCCCTCTGCCCAACCCCTTCGATGCGGTGCGCCTGTTGGGCGCCGGGCCGCAGGGGAGCGAACTGCGCTTCGACTTCGGCCACCCGCAGGCAGACAACCTGGCGCGGCTGGCCGAGCGCTTCCCGGACGAGGCCGAGGGCCTGGCCCGCTACGACGCCGCCTGGAAAGACGCCCAGCGCACAGCGATGCAGATCCTGCCGCTGCACGGCCTGCCCGGCCCCGCCGCCACCGTGATGCGCTGGGTGCGCGGCGCCAGCCTGCAGCGGGCCGCGAGCGTGACCGTGGCCGAGGCGCTGTCCGGCATCCGCAGCCCGGTGCTGCGCGACCTGCTGGCCGCGCGCGGCGGCGACTACGGCCTGGCCCCGCAGGAGGCGCCGCTGGTGGTGCACGCGCTGGTGCTGGGCAGCTATGAATGGGGTGCCTGGTATCCCGAGGGCGGCCCCCAGCGCCTGAGCGAAAGCCTGGGCGCCACCGTCACCGCCGCCGGCGGCGCCCTGCGCACCGGCGCGACGGTGCGCCGCATCGTGGTGGACGGCGGCCATGCCCGCGGCGTAGAGCTGGACAGCGGCGAGAGGCTGACCGCCGACACCGTGGTTTCCGCCATGGGTGCGGCCAACACCGTCCGCGCCCTGCCGGCGCAGACCGCCCCCGACTGGCAGGCCGCCATCACCGCCCTGCCGCCCAGCGGCAGCTACCTGGCGCTGTTTCTCGGCTTCGAAGGTTCGCTGCGCGACGCCGGTGTGGACGGCGCCAACCACTGGATTTACCGCCAGGGGCCGCAGCAGCTGGAGTGGGACGACCCGACCGAGGGGGACGCGCCCTCGCTGTTTGTTTCGTTTGGCGCGCTCAACGACCCGGCCCACCGTGGCGGCCACACCGCCGAAGTGCTGGCGCCGGCCAGCTGGGCCTTCTTTCGCCGCTGGCAGGAGAGTGCGCTGGGCCACCGTCCCGAAGACTACGAGGCCACCAAGGCCTGGATTGCCGAAAGCCTGCTGCGCCAGTTCGGCGAGCTGTTCCCTGCGCTGCGCGAGCGGGTGGTGTTCCACGAACTGGGCACCCCGCTGAGCCACGCCGCCTACGCACGCGCCGCGCAGGGCGCGATGTACGGCCTGCGCCTGTCGGCCGAGCGGTTGATGGCGCCCGCGCTGCACGCCCGCAGCCCGGTGCCGGGCCTGTTGCTGGCCGGGCAAGACGTGAGCAGTCTGGGCATCCAGGGCGCGGCCATGGGCGGGCTGATGGCTGCCGCCACCCAGGAGCCGCGCCTGTGGAGGCGCCTGCGCAGCTGAAAACCGCCATGACCGACGACAGCAACACCCCCACCACCGCCCTGATCGCCGAAGACGAACCGCTGCTGGCCGCCGCGCTGCAGGCCGAGCTGGCCCGCGCCTGGCCGGCGCTGCAGATCGTCGCCACCGTGGGCGACGGCCTCAGCGCCGTGCGCGAAGCGCTGGCGCGGCGCCCGCAGGTGCTGTTTTTTGACATCCGCATGCCGGGACAGTCCGGCCTGGACGCCGCCGCCGCGCTGGCCGACGCCTGGGACAGCCGTGACGGCCCGTTTCCCGCCCTGGTGTTTGTCACCGCCTACGACGACTACGCCGTCCAGGCCTTTGAAACGCAGGCGGTGGACTACCTGCTCAAGCCGGTGCAGGCCGCCCGGCTGGCCAAAACGGTGGAAAAGCTGCAAAAACTCGCCATACCCAGCGTAAAAAGGTCACCATCTGCTATTGAAAATGAAGCGGAAATGGCGCCCTTGATGAGCCGTCTGCGGGGCCTGCTGGCAGCCGAGGGGCTGACCGGCGCCGCAGCGGGCCGGGCGCCCGACCACGCCGCGCCCGCCCGCCTGACGCTCATCCCCGCCAGCCTGCCCGGCAGCGCGGGCGCCAGCGTGCGCATGGTGCCGGTGGACGAGGTGCTGCTGTTCGAAGCCGCCGACAAATACGTGCGGGTGCTCACCGCCGGGGCCGAATACCTGATCCGCACCCCGCTCAAAGAGCTGTTGCCCCAACTGGACACGGCCGTTTTCTGGCAGGTTCACCGCGGCGCCGTGGTGCGCGCCACCGCCATCGACACCGTCACCCGCGACGAGGCCGGACGCCTGAGCCTGACGCTGCACGGCCTGCGCGAGCCGGTGGCCGTCAGCCGGCTGTACGCCCATCTGTTCAAGGCCTGGTAGACGGCGGCGGCCTTGTCCGCCCCTCCTGCGGCCAAATACCATCAGTCAGACTGATGAGACATGAACTTCCATAACTTCTGGTGAAAACCCGAAGGACGGGTGGCGTCGCGAAACCTACATTGCGCTACCCCAACCCGACGGAGCTCACCATGCACCTCACCACCCGCCGCCAGACTGCCAAAAGCATCCTGGCCCTTGGAGCACTTGCCGCAGCCGGTCTGCTGGCGGGCTGCGACCGCACACCCTCCGTCGTCCACATCGGTGTGGCGCAGCCCCTGTCCGGCAACCTCGCCGCGCTGGGCCAGGACATGCACAACGGCGTCAAGCTCGCCGTCGACGAGCTCAACCGCCAGGGCTTCAAGATCAAGGGCAAACCCGTCACGCTGGAGATTGTGGCGGTCGACGACCGCGCCAATGCCGCCACCGGCAAAGAGGTTGCCCAGAAGCTGATCGACGCCGGTGTGGTTGCCGTCATCGGGCACCTGAACTCCGGTGTCAGCATCGAAACCGCCCCGATGTACGCCGCCAAGGGCATTGCGCAACTGGCGATCAGCACCAACCCCAAATTCACCGAGCTGAACCTGCCCACCACCTTCCGCCTGGTGGCCAATGACAACCTGCAGGCCAAGGCCATGGGCTCATTTGCCGCCGGGCAGCTGCGCGCCAGCAAGTTCGCCGTGGTGGACGACGGCACACCCTACGGCAAAGGCCTGGCCGACCTGGCCGCGGCCCAGCTGACGGGCAAGAAAGTCGTCTCGTTGCGCCAGAGCTTCGACGACAAAACCACCGCCTTCGACGAACTGGCGGCCAAACTCAAGGACGGCGGCATCGACGGCATCGTCTCGACCCTGAACGATTTCCAGGTCCTGGCGCTGATCGACGCGCTGGTCAAAGTCGGTCACACCCAGGTGAGTGTGCTCGGCGGCGACACCATCAAGACCACCGCCATGCTCAAAGGCGCCGGCAAACTTGCCGGGCTGTACGCCACCTCGCCCGTTCTGGACGCCAGCGAGTTTCCGGCCAGCGCGAAGTTTCTGGAGGCTTACCGCACGGCATTCAAGATCGATCCGGCCTACGGCGGCCACTACAGCTACGACGCGACCCATGTGCTGGCCTCGGCCATCAAGCGGGCCGAATCCGCCGAGCCGAACGCCATCGTCGAGGCGCTGCGCCGCATTGACGGCTACGCGCCAGTGACCGGTTCCATGAAGTTCGACGCCAAAGGCGAGCAGCGCTACGGCGTCATCGGCGTGTACGGAATCAGCGCCAAGACCCAGCAATGGGAGTCGCTGGTCCGGTCCGACGCCTGGTAAGCCTGCTTCAGTGCCGGTAGTAATACGGCCGGGGCGCCGGAACGGGCACTGCCGTCCAGTCTGGCCAGCCGTCACGGTTGCGGTCCTGCCGGGCGTCGGGCACGCCGTCGCGGTTGGCGTCCTGGCGACGGTCGGGAATGCCGTCACGGTTCAGGTCGCGGCTGTGGCGCACCGCATGCGGGTGCCGGCCCGGGTAGGCGTATCCCCACGCCGAGCCATAGGGGCGCGGTGGCGCCACCCACACCGGTGCGGGCACGGCATGCACCGGTACGGGCCACGCATGGACCGGCATCGGGTAGGCCAGCACCGGCCGCCCGCTGGTGGCGGTGACGTGCACCCCCTGGCCTTGCACGCCAATGGACCAGGCCACCGGTGGCGATGCCATGGCGGCCCCGCTGAGCCAGAGTCCTGCCGCAGCCACACCGGCGCGGACGAATGGTGAAAAGCGATTCATGACGATCTCCTGCTGCGTTGTCGGTGGGTGCAGGCGACCCCGCGGACCGACCCTTGCGGGGCGCGGCACTTGCCTGCCCTGTTCCAACGCGCCAGACACGCCCGGCGTTGCCTTCCGGCTGGTGAAGATCGTTGCGAGTTGTAACCGCGCGCTCAGCGTAGCAAAAAGGCGAGCAAGGCACCCACCACCAGACCACCCAGCCCGAACAGCCACGGCTTGAGGACGCCGCCAGCGGTGGATGGCATCGGCAAGGGCTGGGCCGAGGCCTTGTGCGCGGCAAAGTCGGGCGATGCCAGGCGCAGCCACAGCGTCTCGGCCTGCTCGCGGTTGAGCACACCCGCAAGCACGGCCGTCTCCAGATCGACTTGGCGCAACGCCACGGCGCCTCGGGGCACGCCGCCGTCGTCGGGAAGCACGGTTTCGCCCCATCGGGTGTCACTGGGGTCTGGAATGGTGTCGCGGCTGAGCATGGTGGTCCTCTCTGGGATGAAACTGTGCCGTAGCGTGACAGCGTCCGCAAGGGCTGGCGCCGCCTAAAATCAACAAATGAGTTCGCCCGACAACACGCCTTCCACCGCCGTTAATTCAAAAGTCAGCAATTTTTTGCGCCAGGTCATCGAACGTGATCTGGATCAAGGAACCTACGCCGCCCGCCGTTGGGCCGGCAGCCCCGGCGACGCCGCCCACCACGCCGCGGGCCAGCCCGACCCGGCCAAAATCCGCACGCGTTTTCCGCCCGAGCCCAACGGCTACCTGCACGTGGGCCACGCCAAAAGCATCTGCCTGAACTTTGGCCTGGCGCGCGACTACGGCGGCGTGTGCCACATGCGCTTTGACGACACCAACCCCGAGAAGGAAGACACCGAATACGTCAACTCCATCCTCGACGCGGTGCAGTGGCTGGGCTTCAGCTGGGACTCGGCCTTCAACGGCCAGACCGAGCACCACCTCTACCAGGCCAGCGACTACTTCGACTTCATGTACCGCGCGGCGGAATACCTGATCGAAGCCGGCCACGCTTACGTGGACGAGCAGACCGCCGAAGAAATGCGCGCCAACCGCGGCGATTTCGGCAAGCCCGGCGTGGACAGCCCCTTCCGCAGCCGCACCCCGGCCGACAACCTGGCGCGCTTTCGCGAAATGCGCGACGGCCGGCACGAAGACGGCTCCATGGTGCTGCGCGCCAAGATCGACATGGCCAGCCCCAACATCAACCTGCGCGACCCGGCCATCTACCGCATCCGCCGCGCCACCCACCACAACACCGGCGACAAATGGTGCATCTACCCGATGTACACCTACGCCCACCCGATCGAAGACGCGCTGGAGCAGATCACCCACAGCATCTGCACGCTGGAGTTTGAAGACCAGCGCCCGTTCTACGACTGGCTGTTGGAGCGCCTCTCGGAAACGGTCACGTTGTCCGATGGGCGGGTCATCGGCGGCCTGCTGGCAGTTCCGCCGCCGCGGCAGTATGAATTTGCGCGGCTGAACCTGACGTATGTCATCACCAGCAAGCGCAAGCTGGCCCAGCTGGTGTACGACCACAAGGTCAGCGGCTGGGACGACCCCCGCATGCCCACCATCGTGGGCCTGCGCCGGCGCGGCTACACGCCCGAAGCCATCCAGCTCTTTGCCGAGCGCATCGGCGTGACCAAATCCGACAGCTGGATCGACTACAGCACGCTGGAAGGCTGCCTGCGCGAAGACCTGGAGAACAAGGCCCACCGCGGCATGGCCGTGCTGGACCCGGTGAAACTGGTGCTGACCAACTGGGGCGACGTCTTTGGCAGCGACGCCTACCTGGAAGACTGCACGCAGCCCGCCCTGCCCCACAGCGCCCTGGCCGAGGGGCAGACCCCGCCGCCCGAGCGCGTGTTCAAGATCGGCCGCGAGGTGTGGATCGAGCGCGAAGACTTCGAAGAAGTGCCGCCCAAGGGCTACAAGCGCCTGTTCCCCGGCAACGTGGTGCGCCTGAAAGGCGGCTACGTGATCGAATGCACCGGCGCCGGCGCCAAAGACGCCGACGGCAAGGTCACCGAAGTGCACGCCAAGGTCATTGCCGGCACCAAAAGCGGCACCCCCGGAGCCGACAGCGTCAAAGCCAAAGCCGCCATCACCTGGGTGGGCGTGGCCGATGGCGTGCCGGCCGAAGTGCGCCTGTACGACCGCCTGTTCAAAGACCCGCACCCCGACGCCGGCGGGAAAGACTTCATCGAAGCCCTGAACCCCGACAGCCTGAAGGTGGTGAGCGCCTACGTGGAGCCGTCCCTGGCCGCCGCAAAGCCGGACGACAAGTTCCAGTTCGAGCGATTTGGCTACTTTGTGGCCGACCGCCAGGACCACGGCGTGGGCGGCAAGGTGGTGTTCAACCGGGTGACGGGATTGAAGGATTCTTGGGGGAAGTAAAAGCGAAAGTAGGGAGCAGCTGAGTGACACACAAGACCAACATAAGAGCGTTTCTTCAAATTACTAAACCCCACGCCCTCTATGACGCATATTCCGCACTTGTCGCAATTGAGTTAGCACTCAAGGATGGGGGATACAAAAGCGGGCAAGGTGGCCATGACATTCCTGAAATGCTTGCCAAACTATCTCAGACAGTTGCAGCACTCGGTCATACAGCGATTTCCGCACAACTAAACTCCCTTGAAACCCAGCTGAGAACCGGCTTGTCGAATGTGACATGCACGAGACAGAACAATACTCCAGGACCAGTGCCAACATATAGCTACCCATACATGAGATACACGCGCTGCACCGGTGATTGGGGTGGACATTCAGAAACGGTCGACTCACGCCTTTACGACCTCCTATTTACAAGCAAAAACTTAATTTCGCAACTAAGAGCCAATGGCGCAACATTTGGAGTGCAAATATGAAATCAGTATCCCAAACGATTGCACATCTAAGAAAACTTGGAGAAACAAGAGGTGCGCCGAGCCAATTCACAATACAAATAAACTACATTGCACCGACACTTCATATTGATGTAATCAACAACCAATTTGCAACACTCTCAATTGATGAGCGGCGCGAGCTGTTATCCCGAAAGCTTACAGAGACAAGCGGAATAGAAAATTATGACATTGAAGCATCTGTGGCCGGGCTCCCTGTCGTAATAAACACGCTTTCAAAAGATGAGGCGTTAGAGAAAACCGCGTGGACACAGCATAGGTCACAAAATTCATGGGTATCAAGTTTCCTTGAAGAAGAAAGTAAAAGTCGATCAAAGAAGACCCAAAAATCAACACATCAGTACATCCATTTTTATGGTTACAAAGGAGGTCAAGCGAGATCCTCTGTGTTAGGCCTCTTGGCAAAATTAATGGCTGACGATGGATATGATGTATTGATTGTCGACGCCGATATCGAGGCGCCATCAATTGACAACCTCTTGGGCGTTTTCGCCGAAGATTTCAATCAGTCTCTTATGGGGGTTTGCGGCTGGGGATCGGAAATCAAACCCATAGGCGGTGCCTATTCAGGAAAAAACGGCGGACGGATTGATGTTATTCCCTGCCGTCCCCGAGGCGAATCATTTGACTTAGATTTTGCCCTACTAGTTGCGACAGCCCCTATGGACGTGAGAATGTACGAGCGTGCAGCTCGTCATCTAGACTCATTCATTGATGGACCTGATCACAAATATGATGTTATTTTTGTAGATCACCGCACTGGAATTGCCTCCTCAGTACTTCCCATACTTCACGAATTACCTGGACCATCAGTAGTTTTCGCGCGAACTGATTCAAATCTATCGACTATTCCCTCCGATCTAAAGCGTGTAATTAGGTCAATTTTTTCCAGTTCACCCGAACTCCCCGGCGCATACGTTTCATTTTCATTAGATACCAATCAAAAGACCGAACAAAATTTTCATGGCAATAGCGCAAGAATTCGCGAAGCTTTACTCTCAGAACTAGCCTTTACCGTAGAAGAGAGAAACAAGCACTCATCAAATTCTGAGGAATTCAACACATCTGCAGGCGAAATGTCAGAAAACTGGATAGATTGGTATCTAGATCGAGCAATGCTCGAACCCAACCTGCCAGATGTCACAAAACTCCAATCAGACAATATCGCGTCACTCAATAGACTTCGAGAAGTCTTGGGGCTACCGCTTGGGAGAAGGAGCACCCAAATAGGAAGCACCGGCCAATCAATTGCCTCTCAAGACTTGTTCTTATCAGTCTCCGGAGCAAAAGATCAAGGGCAATTCATCCATATACCGGATGTAGAGCGACTATTTGTGGACGGAAATCCGTATTCGTACATTCTAGGTAGAAAGGGGACTGGCAAAACCAGACTACTTCGCGAGGTAGCAGTCCGCGCACTTGGAACGCCTGTCCTCGTCGCTAGCGATGAGACTACCCAACCTGCGATGCGGAGTCAGTCTGTGGAAGCTAATTCCTGGCTATCCAAATGCAATGGAAACGCCTCCAACTTTTGGTGGTCCCTTATTCATCTTGCTGTTCAAGGACTGTCGACTGGACAAACCGTTAAGGAGATGGTCACAACGGCCCTAGAATCGCCTGAAAAGATAAGCAGTCTATCCAATCCTCTCAAGGCAAAAAAAACGATTCTAGGCCTTGATAAGAAACATTCACTGCTTGTGGATGGATTAGAAAACCTTGTCCCTGCAGATAAAATTAAATCATTCGTGAGCGGGTTGTTCGAAGCGATGGCATCCATTCAAAACGATCCCCAAATGTCGTCACGGCTCACGATTCGAGCCTTTGTGCGTGAAGATCTAGCATCAGACTCTATCCAAAACGTTGAGCAGCAAATGGAAGGAAGATTGCTACGCCTAAAGTGGAGTTCAACCTCCATATTGAATTTTGCCGTATCCAGACTTCCATATCTGCCATGGATAAACTCAAGATTCAAAGAGGTATGCAATGATATTCTGAAAAAGACTTCAGAAATTCAACGAAGCACCCTACCGGAACAGGAGGCAATGGAGCTACTTCTAAGAATCTTTCCATCAAGAATTAGAAGAAACAATCTTTCCACTGCAACTTTCCTTCGTCTGTATTTTTCAGATGCCGGCGGAGACGACACCAACAAAGCAACATTTTATCCTCGGCTGTACTTATCTTTTTTGCAGAAATTAGACAATCTGGCGAATCAGAGCAACGCACCAATGACAGAGGATGGAAGAATCATTTCTTCACTTCTAAACAATGCTTATGACGAAGCTTCTAGCGAGTTCATAAATGAAACAAAGCAAGAACTCACATTTCTCTTAGCACTCACATACAACAAATCTACCCAACCAAGAGAAGACGACCAAGCAAAGGTATCAAAATTTGTATCGGCTTTTGATGGCCTAAGTACCCCCTTTGAATATGATCAGCTTGTTGAAGATCTTGTAAAGCGGACATCGTTTACTGAGCTATCCGTACGTGAATCTCTTCGGCAGATGAAGGCAATCCGGATGTTTGAAGATAGACCTGGCTTTGCCGGTTGGTGGAGAGTAGGTCAACTGTATAAAACGGGACTCAGAATGAAGTACGTCCGATAGCTCTTGCAGCAAGCGAAGGGCATTGGGGTCGAGGGGGAAATCAGGGTCAGACTCCAATTTGCTTCAGCTGCACGAACTTCGGCAGCGATGGCAAGCGGTTGTGATGCGACCCCGGATCAAATATCGGTATAATTTTGATAGCACCCAGTGACCATCCCACGATGGGAATTGGCGAATTTGGCTTGAAATTTCGGCCCCCGGCACCCTCAGCACCCCAAACAGCGCATCACACGTTGATGCTGTCACTCGTCGGGTCCAAGCGTTCAAACATGTCGAACATGTTTGACATTTTTTCGCCCTAGTGCTCCACTCCAGCCCATGAACCTCGCGGACATCGGTCAACTCGTGCAAGCCCGGCGGGAGGCGCTGGGCCTTTCGCAGGCGCGGCTGGCTCGGCTGGCCGGGTTGTCGCGCGCCACCATCAACCAACTGGAAAACGGCTCTCTGGTGGACCTGGGCGCAGCCAAGCTGTTGGCGCTGCTGAACCTGCTGGGCCTGGATCTGGCCGCGCAGCAACGGCCGCCGCAGGCGCACGCGCTGGCCTTGCTGAGCCAGACGGCCAGCGTGAGCTACAGGCAGGCGCTGTCGCCCGGCGCACTGTCCGACGCGCTGGTGGCCGGCACCCTGCCCCCCGCGCTGGTGCCGCAGGTGGCGACGCTGCTGGACGAGGCGCCGTTGCCACTGATCGTGGCCGGTGTGGCGGAAGTGGCAGAGCGCACGCACACACCGCCCAAGACGCTGTGGAAGCACCTGACGGCTTGGGCTCAGGCGTTGCAGTCGCCACGGGCGGCCTGGGCCTGAGTGGAACCAGGAAGGCCAGCGACATGAACCCGTCCACCCAACCGAGCGCCCTACCCGACGGCCCCTATTTCCTCTGGCCTCAGGATTTTCAGCTGGCTTGTTGGCGGCCAGAAGGCTGAATTTATTCCTCTTTTTATAGCGAGAAATGACCGTCTCTCGATGGGTATCGGCCAATCTGGCTTGAAATCTGGTCACGACTCAGGACGCTGAGGCATTGCGGCTCTATTCCCTCTCCCTCGGGGAGAGGGTCAGGGTGAGGGCCGGCAGCCTTGCCACAGGCGGTGCTGTTGGGACTGGGAACGCCCTCTCCCCCGCCCTCTCCCAGAGGGAGAGGGAGTCAGACTGGGGGCCTGAACAGTGACGAAATTTCAACCCCCGACGCCTTCCAGCACTCCGGCCAGCGCATAGCGCGTCCCCCGGCCCTGCCCACGCTTCACCAGGGCGCCCAGCGCCACCAGGTCGGTCAGTTCGCGATACGCGGTGGCGCGCGAGACCTGGGCGATGGCGGTGTATCTCTCGGTGCTCATGCCGCCGATGAAGCCATCGGGGACAGCCTCGTAGAGCTTGTGCAGCACCTTGCGCTGGCTGGCCGTGAGTTGCGGGTGGGCGGCGTGCAGCGCGGCCCAGAAGGCGCTTTTCCGGGCCGCGCCCTGCACCTGCGCCACGGTGGCCAGGCAGGCTTGCTCCACACAGCCCACAAACCAGCGCACCCAAGGGGTCACGTCCAGTGCCGGCTGGCTGGTGGCGGCCTGCAGTTCGCGGTAGTAGCCGGCGCGGTCCAGCCACATCTGGCGTGACAGGCTGAACACCCGCTGCCCGCTGCGCAGGTCTTGCGCCATGGCCAGGTCGGCCAGCGCGCGGCCGATGCGGCCGTTGCCGTCTTCAAAGGGGTGGATGGCTTCCAGCCACAGGTGGGCGATGGCGGCACGCACCAGGCCGTCCAGGCGGCTGGCCACAGCGGCGTCGTTGAACCAGCCGATCAGGCCCGCCATCTGCGCGGGCACGTCGCGCGAATCAGGGGCCTGGTAATGCACCACATCCGGCTGGCCCAGCCGGGGCGTGACGATCTGCATGGGCTCGGGGTGCTCGCGCCAGCCGCCCGCCACGATGGGGGTGATGCCGCTGCGCCCGGTGGGAAACAGCGCCGCATGCCAGCCAAACAGGCGCTCGGCGCTCAGCGGCTCGGACCAGTGCTGTACGGCGGCTTCGATGACGTCCAGTGTGGCTTCGACGCGCGGCTCACGCTGTTGCAGCACCGCCCGGCCGCTTTGCGTCAGGCCGAGCCGGCGCGCGGCTGAGGCGCGCACCGAGTTGATCTGCAGCGCCTCGCCCTCGATCTGTGCGGTGGCGACGGCCTCGTCAGCCCATTCGGCCAGTTGCAGCTCGCCCAAGTCCACCAGCTGCAGGCCGCTGACCACCCCCAGCATGCGCCCCTGCGCCAGCCGCGCCGCCGCCAGCGCGGGCTGCAGCGCTTGCGCGTCTACCTGAAATTGCGGCCATTCGGGGGCTTGCCAGATCCACATGAAGCGTATTTTAGATATTTACGCTTCGCACTTGAAGCGCAAATGAAAGAATGCGCGTCAGAGTGGCTTTGGTGCGCCAGGGAAGCCCTTGATCAGCCCAATTCACCGCCCAGCCGCTGCCCGAACCGCCCCTCCCCGCCCACGCCCAGAATCAGCCGGTGCGAGGCGCGCGTCGCGCCCACGTAGATCAGCCGGGCGGCCTCTTTTTCGTCTTCGCCGGCTGCGGGCATCTGGCCCACACCCACCAGCGCCACCACCGGAAACTCCAGCCCTTTGCTGGCGTGCAGGGTCATCACCTTGATCTTGTCGCTGGCGGGGTCGAAGTCGCCGGTGCGAATTCGGTTTTCCAGCGGCAGCTGGCGCTGCGCCAGCGCGCGGGCGCAGAGGTCGCGGATCTCATGGGTGGGGCACAGCACCGCCATGTCGCCCCAGGCGTGGCCCTCCTGGTGCGCGGCGGCCAGCAGGTCGGCCACTTGCCAGGCTTCTTCGCGCAGCGTGGGCAGGCGGATGATGAGGGGCGCTTCGCCCTCGCGCCCGCAGCTCACGGGCTTGAGCAGGGGCACGCCGTCGTCGTCGTGGTCTTCGGCGGTCAAGAAATCAGCTGCGACGAGGCTGGCGGTCTGCAGGATCTGCCGGGTGTTGCGGTAGTTGATCTTGAGGATGGTGGTGCGGCCCTGCGCCTGGATGCCGACGCTCTTGAAGCTGAAATTTTTCTTCTGCGCGCGCTCATAGATGCTTTGCGCGTCGTCGTACAGCACCAGCAGGCTGTTGGTGGCCGGGTCCACCATCTGCACAACGAGTTTGAGCCACTCGGGCGCAAAGTCGTGGCCTTCGTCGATCAGCACGGCCTGGTATTGCCCGCTGGGAATCTGGCGGCGCTCCACGCCGGAGATGACGCGCTGCACCATGTCGGCAAAGAACTGGTCCTTGGGCAGATTCTGTCGGGGCAGTTCCTGCCCGAAGGCCACCAGCTGCTCCCGGCACCATTTGTGAAAGTGCACCGCATGCACCCGCCCGGCCAGGCCCCGGGCGGCCATCACGCTGGCCAGCTGCACGGCCAGCGGCTCGTTGTAGCAGAGGATCAGGACGGGTTTGGCGGCGGTGGCCGCCTTGGCCAGGTGCTCGGCCCGGTAGCCCAGCAGCATGGTCTTGCCGGAGCCGGCCACACCGTGGATGACGCGGTGGCCGTCGCCCAGGGATCTCGCCAGCTGCTCCTGCTGCAGGTCCATCACCCGCATCAGACTGGGCAGCTCGGCGTCGGCCTCGCCGCCGGCTTGCGCCTCGAACAGCGCGCCCTGCACCGGCACGCGCACCTCGGGGAACATGATCCAGCGCACGCGGTCCAGCTGCGGCAGCGACATCACGCCGCCCATCAGGTAGGGGAACATGCCCCACAGGCGGCTTTGCAGGTCTTCCGGCGCCACGGCCTCGCCCATTTCGTCCTGGCAGAGCACCCGGTGCGGCTCGATGGCGTGGCCGAGTTCGGCCCGGTCGAACTGCGCGCGGGTGATGTTGGGCAGCACCACGCCATAGCTCCACGGAAACGCCAGCTTGCCCTGGTGGCGCCCGCCGGGCTGCACCAGCTGCGGGTCGCGCTCCAGCGCGTCCACCACCTGGTGCGCGTACTGGCGCGCCTGCTCCAGCGGGTTGGGCACGGTTTTGGGGCCGGTCTCGGTGTGGATGTCCCAGGTCTGTTTGTTGGCCTGGATGAGGGTGGACAGGCGCCAGTCCTTCACCTCCAGGATCAGGATGCCGCGGCGCGGGTGCATCACCACAAAATCCGGGTGCTGGTAGCGGGGCCCGACCGGCACGTCGTACCAGAGCAGGTAGTCGGCGTCGAGTTTTTCTTCCAGCCGCTCGGCGGTGCGGCGCTCGCCGCTGGTCATGCGCGCCACACAGGCGCCGAGCGCGGGGATCAAGGTAGCCATGGCTCGAATGTTGTTGGTTCTTCCCTGGCGCGCATGATGCACCAAGTGGCACCGCCCGTGGCTTGACCTGCGGCAAGGTCGTGCGCGGAGGGTCCGGACGCTATATTTACAGTAGCGCAAGGTGACCTTTTCACGCTGGGTAACGGCCATTTTTATGCCATAACCGGTGCTCAGGCCCCCTGCCGGCACTCCCCCGGCAGCTGGAGACGCCACAATGGGGGCACGCGCCGTAGTCTGTCCGCCACATGCCTCGCCCGCACCACCATGTCTACGTGATCGAACTGCACCCCGATGTGCTGCGCGAAGCCCGCTTTCGCCGCTGCAACCCGGGCTACGTGGACGGCAAACCCTGTGTCTACGTGGGCATGACCGGCCTGGACCCGGATGTGCGCTTTGACAAGCACAAGGCCGGCATCCAGTCCAACCGCTATGTGTTCCGCTACGGTCTGCGCCTGCTGCCCGACCTGTACGAGGGCTTCAACCCGATGCCCTACCGGGATGCTCAGGAGCGGGAAATCGACATCGCGATCGACTTGCGCTCCGCCGGCTTCGGTGTCTGGCAGGCCTGAGCCGCCGCCCCGGCCTGGCCGGCCGCGATCGGCCTGCGGGCGACCACAAAAGGCCGCACGTCGCGCCCCCTGCTGGCGTGGCGCTCGACGGTCAAAACCTCCAACCCCTGGCGCCGGCAGGCGGCGGTGATATCCGCTTCCGCCAGGCTTTGCACCGGGGGCGCCAGGCGCAGCGCCCGCATCAGCGGCAGCGCCAGGTACGGTATCAAGGGGTTCATTTCGCGCAGGCACGGGGTTTTGGAGATGAGCAGCCCGCCCGGGCGCAACACCCGGGCGCAGCGCCCAACGGCGGCGTCCAGGTCGTCGAGCAGGTGCAGGATGTTGAAGGCCAGCACGGCATCGAACGGGCCGTCCAGCGCGGGCTGCGCCACATCGGCATCGTCCACAACAAAGCGCAGTTGCGGTTGCGGGCTGGCCGCCAGCCGTTGCCCGGCAATTTCGATCATGCGCGGCGAGATGTCGGTGGCCAGGTACGGCCCGCAGGCCGAGGCCAGACGCAGGGCGGTCGAACCGGTGCCACAGCCCAGTTCCAGCACCGCGTCGCCGGGTGTGAGCAAGGCGCGGGTGCGCTCCACGCTGCGCTCGTAACCGGGCAGGTCACTGATGGCGGCGGCCGCGTAGCGACGGGCGACACGGTCCCAGAAGCGGGCCTTGGCGGCCGCATGGGGCGCGGAACGGGTCGCACCCGAAGCAGGAATTGGAGCGTTCATCGAGAGAAACCGGTGAGGTAACAAGTCATGGACGCCATGGTAACCATGCATCGATTGGCAGATAAGCGGTAAATTTGCAGGCATTTCATACGTCTTTTCGCACCATGGACTGGAACCACCTGCACGCTTTTCTGGAAACGGCCCAACGGGGCAGCCTTTCCGGCGCGGCGCGCACGCTGGGGCTGACACAGCCGACTCTCAGCCGCCAGATTGCCGCGCTGGAGCAGCAGTTGGGGGTGACCTTGTTCGAACGGGTGGGCCGCACCCTGCGGCCGACCGACGCGGGGCTCAGCCTGCTGGACCATGCGCGCACCATGGGCGCCGCCGCCGACGATCTGGCCCTGGCGGCCACCGGGCAGTCGCAGGCGGTGGAGGGACTGGTGTCGGTGTCGGCCAGTGATGCCGTGGCCACCTGGGTGCTGCCGCCCCTGATTGCCCGAATCGGTGCGGTGGCGCCGGGCATCGTGGTCGAGGTCGTGGCGTCCAACCGGCTGAGCGACCTGCGCCGGCGCGAGGCGGACATTGCCATCCGCCATGTGCGCCCCGAGCAGCCCGACCTGATCGGCCGCCTGGTGCGCGACGCCACCGCCGGCTTTTACGCGGCCCGCCGCTGGGTGGCAGAACACGGCCATCCGCACTCGGCCCAGCAGGCCCTGTCGCACCGTTTTGTCGGCGCGGACCGGAGTGGGCAGTTTCTGGCGTATCTGCACGGCCATGGCCTGCCCCTGTCGCCACGCCACTGCACGGTGCTGACCGACAACTCGGTGGTGGCCTGGCAAATGGTGCGCCAGGGCCTGGGCATCGGGGTCATGATGGACGACATCGCGGGCGCTTTTCCGGAGGTGGTGCGGGTACTGGACGACCTGCCCGTGGTGCGGTTCCCGATCTGGCTGGTCACGCACCGCGAGTTGCACACGGCGCGGCGGTTCCGCGTGGTGTTCGACCTGCTGGGCCAGGCCCTGGCCGAGCAGCCGCTGGCCTGCGCCGCCGCAGCCTGAGCGCTCGCGTCATCGGCGGGCGCTGTCGGACACAAAAGCCACCGCCGCGCAGACCGCTGCCACCTGGGCGGCAATGCATTGCTCAGGGTTGGTGCGCGCACTGTCGGGGTAGACCTCGGTGATGCTGGTGTAGCGCGCACCGGTCACCGACGTGCACAGACCCCAGTCTTTGACCGGGTAACGAATGACCCCCGGCGCCACCACCGGACAGCCGATGATCTGCCCTTTGTGGTCAGGCTCGGCAATGTGGGTGACCCGAGAAACGGCGTCGATGATGGCCGCCTGCAGCGCCGGCTGGGGGTTTTCGGCGTCATCCACCAGATAGAAGCCATCCGGGATGAGACCAGGTTCAAAGGGCTTGCCGTCGCGGGCAGCCAGGGCCGGGCGAAATTCGGACTCGTCCGTGTCGGTGGTTTCGTGCAGGTCAATGTGCAGCGTGAACTGCCCCGCCCACAGCGACACCAGCCGCTGCAGCGCGGCCACTTCGCGCGCGGGGCTGTCAGGCAGAAATGACCGGTTGGGGTCCAGGGCGTCGGCGTTCCAGCGCTGGACCCGCTCATACGACCACGGGCTGACACAGGGCACCACCAGCAGGTTGACACCGGCCGACAGCTGCTCCGCCTGGGTCTGCAGGAAACGCAGCGCACCCATCACACCACTGGTTTCATAGCCGTGCACACCACCGGTCACCAGAACACCCGGGCGACCCGGGCACCAGGGGCCATTGCGCATGGCCAGCAGTTCGAAACGCTCGATCCCGACCGCCAGTTCTCCGTAGGGAACGGCTTCGAAGCGGGGAATCAGGGCCAGAAGGGGCTTCAGCACATCGTCGGCATACCGGCGCTGCACGCGCTGGCGCTGGCGCCAGGCGCGGCGCTCGGCAACGCCCCAGGGTTCACCGGGGCGGGAGACGGGTGTAGCCGAAAGGTCGGAGTGCATCGGATTCAGACAACAGGCCGGTTCACATTCCAAAGTGGCATACCCTACCATGCCGAGCCGATTCCTGAAGGGACACCCTCATGACATTTGTCGAAATTTTGAATACTTTGCCATTCGTTTCTCACCTGAAGGCTTTGGAGTTGCTGGATTCCAACGGTCAGGTGGTCGCGACCATCGAAAACCGGCCCGGCCAGGCCGGATCGCTGGCCGTTTACCACGCGCTGGCACTGCAATACGGCGGCAACCTTTCGCCAGAAGCGGCCGCCCAGGGGCTGGAGTGGTATGCCGAGCACACCGCCGACGCGCGCGCCCACCCCGGCAAACACCCCAACATCGACCGCCTGTTCGCCTGGGCGACCGGCAGCGAACACTATGCGGTGCGACTGATTGCCAAACCAGCCACCCCGGAACAAGACCCGCAGGCGGTGTAGCGCGCTGCGCCACGGCACAATGGCCACTGCCATGGCCGCCACCTTCCCCATCCGCTACATCGAACCGGTGTTCCGCCCGCCCAGCGAGGCGGACTCGGTGATCCTGCCCGTCACCAACGGCTGCTCGTGGAACCGCTGCACCTACTGCGAGATGTACACCGCGCCGCAGAAGACATTCGCGCTGCGGGACGAGGACGAGACGCTCACCGCCATCCGCCGCCTGGGCGAGCTGTACGGCAGCCGCGTGCAGCGCGTCTTCCTGGGGGATGGCGACGCGATGGTGCTGTCCACCCGGCGCCTGATGACGGTGCTGGACGCCATCCGCACCCACCTGCCGGGCGTGCGGCGTATCTCCAGCTACTGCCTGCCGCGCAACGTGCGCGGCAAATCGGTGGCCGACCTGACCGCGCTGCGCGAGGCCGGCCTGTCGCTGGCCTATGTGGGCGCGGAGTCCGGCGACGACGAGGTGCTGCGCAAGGTGAACAAGGGAGAGACCTTCGAAAGCACCCGCGACGCGCTGGACAAGCTGGGCTCCGCCGGCATCACCCGCTCGGTGATGCTGCTCAACGGCCTGGGCGGGCCGACGCTGTCACGCGCGCACGCCGAGCAGTCCGCCCGGCTGGCCAATGCCACGCAGCCGGAGTTCCTGGCGACGCTGGTGGTGAGTTTTCCGCAGGGCGAGGCACGTTTTCGGGCCAACTTCCCCGAATGGGAGCCGCTGGACCTGCCCGCGCTGTTCCGCGAGATGGAGACCTTTCTGCAGGCGCTGGAGCTGCGCCGCACCGTGTTCCGCAGCGACCACGCCTCCAACTGGCTGGTGCTCAAGGGCACGCTGGGTGCCGAAAAAGACCGCCTGCTGGCCCAGGTGCGCGCCGCCATCGCCGCACCGCAGGCCGCCCCGCTGCGCCCGGCCTGGATGCGCGGCCTGTAGCCATCAGCCAGCGAGCCGCGCCAGTTCGCCCGCCACCGCCGCCGCCAGCCGGGCGTTGTTCAGGATCAGCGCGATGTTCGCGGCCAGGCTGTTGCCGCCCGTCAGCTCATTCACCCGCGCCAGCACGAACGGCGTGACCGCCTTGCCGGTGACGCCCTGCGCCGATGCGTCGGCCAGCGCCGCTGCGATGGCGGCGTCCACCCGCTCGCGCGGGAGCGCGTGCGCCTCGGGCACCGGCTGGGCGATCAGCACGCCCGCCAGGCCCAGGGCCCACTGGGCCTGCAGCACCTGCGCCACCTGCGCGGGTGTGTCCAGCCGCGCGTCGACGCCAAAGCCGCTGTCGCGGGCGAAAAACGCGGGCAGCCGGTCGGTGCCGTAGCCGATCACCGGCACACCCTGGGTTTCCAGCACTTCCAGCGTCAGGCCGATGTCCAGGATCGACTTCACGCCCGCACACACCACCGCCACCGGCGTGTGCGCGAGCTCCAGCAGGTCGGCCGAGATGTCGAAGCTCTCGCCCGCGCCGCGGTGCACACCACCGATGCCGCCGGTGGCAAACACCCGGATGCCCGCCCGGGCCGCCACGATCATGGTCGCCGCCACCGTGGTGGCGCCGGTCTGGCCACGCGCCAGGGCCAGCGCCAGGTCGCGCCGGCTGAGCTTGGGCACGGCCGGGCCGGCGCGACCCAGGCGTTCAATGTCGGCGTCGGACAGCCCCGCCTTCAGCCGGCCGTCCAGCACGGCGACCGTGGCCGGCACCGCCCCATGGGCGCGCACCTCGGCCTCGACGTGCAACGCGGTCGCCACGTTCTGCGGCCAGGGCATGCCGTGGGAAATGATGGTCGACTCCAGCGCCACCACCGGGCGGCGGGCGTCCAGCGCGGCGTGGACCTCGGGCGCGACATCCAGCGGCACAGCGGTGTTGGCGTTGTGGCGGAGGGTATCAATTCCTGTTTTCATAGCAGACAATGACCTTTTGACGATGGGAAAGGGCTGAAAAGATCCAGATCTCCGGCCCCCGATCCCCGACACCGGTCAGGCGGGGGCGTTCATGACGCCATGGTACGCAAGCGCCCGCGTGCGGTGCCGATCCGTCATCATCCGGCCTGAGCGCCACCACCCGATCCGCCCCGCCCCATGTCCGACCCAGCCGATCCATCCAACTTCGAACCCGCCTTCAGTCCCGCCGCCGAGCGC
This sequence comes from Curvibacter sp. T50, assembly GCF_057219955.1. Lineage (NCBI taxonomy): Bacteria > Pseudomonadati > Pseudomonadota > Betaproteobacteria > Burkholderiales > Comamonadaceae > Curvibacter > Curvibacter sp. T50. The sequence continues at coordinate 96,814 of NZ_JBXVVU010000001.1, read as the reverse complement.
AACCGCGCGCCGATTGCCGCCGTGCTGCGGGCACGGCTGCCCGCGCAGGGGCGTGCGCTGGAGGTGTCGTCGGGCACCGGCCAGCATGTGGCCTGGTTTGGCGCTGCCCTGCCCGGCTGGCACTGGCAGCCGACCGACTGGCAGGACCGCGGCTTTGCCAGCATCGCCGCCTGGGTGGCGCGGGCCGGCGTGGCCAACGTGGCGCCGCCGCGGCGGCTGGACGTGACGGCCCAGGCCTGGTTTCCCGATCTGGACCCGCCGCCACGGTTTGACCTGGTCTACAACGCCAACATGCTGCACATCGCCCCCTGGGCCTGCTGCGCCGGCCTGATGGCGGGCGCGGCGCGGCACCTGGCACCGGGCGGGCGGCTGGTCACCTACGGGCCGTATCTGGAAGACGGCGTGCCGACCAGCGAGGGCAACCGCGCGTTCGACGCCAGCCTGCGCGCCGAAAACCCCGCCTGGGGACTGCGCCGGCGCGAAGACGTGGTCGCCGAAGCCGCCCGTGCCGGCCTGGTCCTGGCCGAGCGCCACGCCATGCCGGCCAACAACCTGCTGCTGGTGTGGCAGCGGGTGATCGAAAAATCCTGATTCAATAGCAAACAAGCACCTTTTCACGCTGGGTATGATCGAAAAGACCCCAGAAACCTCACCCCCGACGGAAACCCCATGAAAAAACTCACCATCACGCTGCAGCTGGAGCTGACCGTGCCCGACGACTGGGCCGTGGTCGACACCTCGGAAGGCACACCGGTGCTCAAGCTGCCCGACGGCCGGTATCTGGACATCGCGGTGGAGCCGCTGTTTGCCACCGACCCCGAGGACACCTGGTCCACCACCGACGACGAGGACGAAGCCGACGAGTTCTTCGGCCGGATTGAAAGCGAGATGGTCAGCTACACCTTGTCGGACGTGGCTTCCGCCTGACGCTGCGATTGCGCGGCGCAGCCGGAACAGCCACGCCACAGCGGCATCCCCTGGCGCTGCCAGGCCCGAGGGCCATTGCGGCATGGACGCCACAATCGGGTTGCCCCGTTGTTTCGTCAGGGCCCAAAGGCCGTACCATGGCAGGCAACGGCACCTGAATCCACCAGAGACCCATTTCCCGCTCAGACGCCGCCACCGTACCCGAGGAATCACCATGAAATCCGTCGCCGATCTGCTCAAGCTCCATAGCCACCCCCTGCGTACCATCACCCCCGATGCCACCGTGTTCGAAGCCCTGCAGGTGCTGGCCGAACACGAAGTCGGCGCCTTGCTGGTGGTCGATGGCGGCCGTCTGGCCGGCATCGTTTCGGAACGCGACTACACCCGCAAGGTGGCGCTGCAGGGCAAGAACTCGCGCGATATCCGGGTGTCGGACATCATGACCCGGGATGTGGTGGTCGTCAGCCCGCGGTCTCGCTCGCGCGAATGCATGGCGCTGATGAGCAGCCGCCGCATCCGGCACTTGCCGGTGGTCGATGGTGACCAGCCGGTGGGCATGCTGTCGATCCGGGACATCCTGGACGACATCATCGCCGACCAGGAGGCCACCATCGAGCAGCTGGAGGCCTACATCAAGTCCTGATCGGCCCTGCCGGGATAATCACCGGCATGGACTTGACCCTTTCCCTTTTCCCCCTGGGCTGGCAGCACTACCTGCTGGGCGGCCTGCTGATCGGCGCCGGTGTGGCGCTGCTGTTTGTGTTCACCGGCCTGATCGGCGGCATGAGCACGGTGTTTTCCTCCACCTGGTCGTTTGTGGTGCGGCGGCCGTTCTTCCAGCAAGAGCGCTTCACCGCCTCGCGCACCTGGCGCCTGGTGTACGCGGCCGGGCTGGTGCTGGGCGCGCTGGTGTGGTGGCTGGCCTTCGGGGGCGGTGTGCCCGAAACCACGGCAGTGCCGGTGTGGCAGCTGGTGGCGGGCGGTTTTCTGGTGGGCTACGGCGCCCGCCTGGGCAACGGCTGCACCTCCGGCCACGGCATCTGCGGGCTGGGCTCGATGCAATGGCCCTCGCTGCTGGCGGTGCTGACCTTCATGGCCACTGCCTTCCTCACCGCCAACCTGACCGCACGGTGGATGGCATGAGCGCCGCGCCGGGCCGCCCCAAGCAAGCTCGCACCGCAGTGCGCAGCACGGAGGTTTCCAAATGAGCGCAGCGAAATTGCTCGTCGTGCTGGTCGCCGGCGCCCTGTTCGGCTTCGGCCTGTCGCTGTCCACCATGATCCGGCCGGAGGTGGTGCTGAGCTTCCTGCGCTTTCAGGACTGGGGCCTGATGCTGGTGATGGGCGGCGCCGTGGTGGTGACGCTGGTGGCCTACACCCTCGCGCCGCGCCTGATGACCCGACCGCTGCTGGGCGGCAGCTTCGGCCAACACCCCAGCGCCTGGAACCGTGACACCGCCACCGGCGCGGCGCTGTTCGGCATCGGCTGGGGCCTGTGCGGTGTCTGCCCCGGCCCGGCCATCGCCGGCCTGGGCGCCGGCAACGGGAGCCTGCTGTGGGCACTGGCCGGCATTGCGGCGGGCGGCCTGGTGCAGGGGCTGCGCGCAGATTCCGCCAAACGGTCTGTTTTTCGTAGCGAGAAATGACCTTTTTACGCTGGGTATCAGCCATAACAAGGATAAAGCGGCCTTGCGTTGGTCGCCGCGTTGCGAGCATTCGTACGATGCGCCATTGAACCCGCACTGAAAGGCTTCTCCGTGACCACGCCGTTCCGCACGCAGCGACCCGTCCAGGGCATCGACATCCATCTGGACGGCACGGGGCCGTCCACCGTCCTGATGCTGCACGGCTGGCCTGACACCCACCGGCTGTGGGACGCCACCGTGGCGGCGCTGCAGGATCGGCACCGCTGCGTGCGCTTCACGCTGCCCGGCTTTGACCCGGGCTTGCCGCCACGCCCGACGTCCGTGGCGGACATGACGGCGCTGATCGCCGCCGTGGCCGATGCGGTAAGTCCCGACCAGCCGGTGACGCTGTTGCAGCACGACTGGGGCTGTGTCTTCGGCTACGAATACGCCATGCGCCACCCTGGCCGCGTGGCCCGCATCGTGGCGGTGGACATTGGCGACCACAACTCCGGTGCGCTGGCGCGCGCGCTGCCCGTGAAAGCCAAGCTGATGGTGCTGGCCTACCAGGTCTGGCTGGCGCTGGCCTGGCAGATCGGGCGGCTCAGCGCCGGGCTGGGCAACCGCATGACGCGGTGGATGGCGCGGGCCATGCGCTGCCCCGCACCGTCGCAACAGGTGTCGTGGATGATGAACTACCCCTATGCCATGGCCTGGTTCGGGCTCAAGGGCGGTTTGCGCGGCCTGGCGCCGGTGCGGCCGGCCTGTCCGGTGCTGTATTTCTACGGCAAACGCAAGCCGTTCCAGTTCCAGTCGCCCGCGTGGCTGGAGCGCCTGGCCGCCCAGGCCGGCAGCGCGGTGGTGCCGATGCGCACCGGCCACTGGGTGATGCTGGACCAGCCCGACGATTTTCACCACCGCGTGGGCGCCTGGCTCGACCAGCCGGCTTGAGCGCCGCGTGATTCAGGCGTGGTGGCCGGGCGTCCAGCCCTGGGCGCCGACCGCCTTGTCCGCCACCGCGCGCGGCACGGCCTCCAGCGGCGTGGCCATGCTGTCGTTCCATCGGTTCAGGAAACCGAACATCGCCACCACACCGAGGATTTCGACGATCTGCCCCTCGCTCCAGTGGCTGCGCAGGCGCGCGAACAGTTCGTCCGTCACCGCGTTGGGGACACTGGCGGCGGCCAGGGCGAAATCGAGCGCCACCCGCTCGGCCTCGCTGTAGTGCGGGCTGTGGGCGTAAGCCCAGATGTCCGCCAGCTTGGCTTCGCTGACCCCGAAATTCTGTGCCCCCAGCAGCGTGTGGGCCTCGCAGTAGTGGCAGCCGGCGGCATGGCTGGCGATGTGGCCGATCAGGCGGCGAAACCCCAGGTCCACCTCACCGGCCGGGTCCATCACCGCGGCATTGAGCTGCGCAAAAGCCTGCACCAGGCGCGGGCGGCGCTGCATGGTCAGCACGCTGTTGGGCGTGAAGCCCAGGGTGCCGAGGAAGAAGTCGAAGTGGGCCTTGAGCTCGGGCGTGGTGTCGGGCGGCAGGGGCGGCAGGCGGGACATGGCGGTGGGCTTTGCAAAGGGTTTCAGGGGCCGAACAGGTCGGGGGTGTCGGGCGCGGGCGGAGCCTTGGGCGGCGCGGTCTGCCGCTGTGCGGCGCGCGGCGCCCGGGTGGGGCGTGGCGGCAGCGGCGCGGGCGCGGCGGACAGCTCTGCGGCCGGCAACGCACGCATCCAGTGGTGGGCGTCGTCGGCGCTGGCATGCAGCCAGGCGCTGCGGTCGGCGGGCGGGATGAACACCGGCATGCGCTTTTCGTCACCGGGGCGGTGCATGCGCCCCATCACGGCGTGGCCGTCGGCGTTGACGGTGAGCAGCGTGAAACTGGTGACGATTTCGCCGCTGGCCGGGTCGGTCCAGCGGTCCCACAGGCCGGCGGCCGTGAGCAGTTCGCCGTCGGCCGCCGCCATGCGCCAACGCACGCTGCGCCCACCGTGCGCGGCGGCGTCTTCCCAGCAGGGTTCGAAAAACGCTTCCATCGGCACCAGCGCAAAGTGGCGCTGGCGCCAGGCGCCCCGGAAGCTGGGCTTGAGGGCGGCGGTTTCGCTGCGGGCGTTCAGCGTGTGGCGCGACAGCGCGCGCGCCTTGGCCGCGTCGGCCGCCCAGTGCGGCACCAGGCCGAAGCGGGCCAGATCACAGCGCACGCCACGGGCCGTGTCGCCGGCCGCGCCGGCGCGCACCACGATGGGCGCCTCAAAGCCGGGAAACACCTCGGCCGGCCAGTCCTGCGGCGGCAGGTGGTCCACGCCCAGCCGCGCGGCGCGCAGGCGGTCGCGGGCGCTGGGGGTGTAGTTGGTGCACATGGCGGCAGGCGCGGCGGCCGTCAGTCGAGCGGCCGGGCGAGATACACGCCTTCGCGCCCGGGCACCACCACCCGCGCGGGCATGAGGATGGTGCAGTTCGCGCACGGGGCGCGAATCTCGTCCGGCCCGTCGGTGGCGATCAGCTCGCCCTCGGCAAAGGTTTCAAAGCCGATGCTCGGGCGGGTGAAGGCGAAGTCCGGCGTGCGGATGACCACCGTGCGCAGCAGCTCGTAGCGGCGCGGCGGCGCGGGCGCTGCCCAGGCGGGGTCGGCGTCGATCAGGCCCAGCTGCGCCAGAAAGCGTTGCGTGACGGCCCGGGCGGTGTCGGCCGTGGCCTGCAGGAAATGCTGGCCGCATTCGGCCACCAGGCCGATGCCGGTGCCGTCCGGTTCGCCGAAAGGGCCGAACTGGATCACCGGCGTGCCCGACCCCAGGCCGCCCGGCATCACCAGATGCACCGCCGGCAGGCCCACGGCCTGCGCCAGCGCGCCGTTGCGGGCAAAACCGGGATAGACCCAGAACGGCACCACGTCCTGGCTGGTGGAGTGCAGGTCGAGCAGCACATCGGCCGCGGCGACCACGGGACGCAGTTCACGCGCGCGGCGCAGCTCGGGGCTGTCGTCGGGCCCGTCCAGCCATTCGGGGGACCAGACGCGGTTGAGGTTGTGCACCAGCTGGCGGCTGTCGAAGGGGCGTGCCGCATCAAAGCTCTCGTAGGCCGCCACGTTGGCAAAACTGACGGTGAGTGAGCCGATGCGCGGGCGCACGCCGCGGTCGAGCAGGTCACAGGCCGCGACCATGCCGCAGAACTCGTTGCCATGGGTCAGCGCGTTGACCAGCAGGTTCGGCCCCGGCCGGCCGGACTCGAACCGGTGCACATAGGGCACACCGGTGTTGCCGGCGCGGTAGGCCGACAGGTCGCGGGGCAGGACGTCGAGGCGGGGAGCGGCGGAGAGGGCGGTTGGTGCGTTCATGCCGCCATCGTAGGCCCATGCGGCCACCGGCGCGGGACTCACCGGCTTTCGATCGGGTTCAGGCCGCGCCACGGCCCTTCTGACTTTCGAAGTAGACCACCTTGCGGGCTCGCTGCACATCGCCCAGCGGCCGGTGCGCGGCCAGGGCTTGCCACGGGTCGAACACGGCGGCTTCGGCGTCCGCCAGCAGTTGGCGGCCTTCTTCGGAGGCGGTGTTCTGGCGCGGCAGGGTCAGTCGCGCCACCGTCCGATACGGTGTGGGCCAGTTGACCGACGCGTCTTCGATCGGGGTGAGGTTTTCGCTCACGAAGGGTTGCAACTGCAGGTCCCATTGCAACGGGCCTGCCGCCAGGCGGGCGGCAAAATCCCCGCCCCAGTCAGCCGCGGCGCCGGCCCGATGCTCGCCATTGGCCGCGTCGGGCAGGAGCCGAACCCGCACCGCGTAAGGACCGTTGGCCATGGGAACCGCACTGAACAGCGGCTCCGTGGCAAAACCGCCGAAAGCCTTCCCTACCGTCTTGGCCAGCTGCAGCATCCGTGCGCTGCCGCCGAAAAGGCCGTATCGTCGGACCAGATACCGCAACAACGCGCCGCCACCTTCACTGGCGGCCATCGCGAAGTCCACAAATTCATCGCTGCGCGCAAAGGCAAAGGCCTCATGGTTGATCAAGGTAAAGCATTGCGCCACCGCCGGTCCGCCGAGCGCCGACTCGCCGCGCACGCCCAATACCCGCAGGCCCAAACCCCGGATGTCCGGAATGCGGTCACTGGCGCGGTCCATGCCGCCATTGGACAGCCGAACCCAAGTTTCGTAAGAACCGGAATGGGAGAACAAACCTTGCGCCGCCCACTCTGGCAGGCCATTGCCCACCGTGAGGGTGCCACGCGCTGCGGTGAGCTGCTTGCGGTGCAATGCGCGCCCGACACCCCATTTTCGGGATTTGCGTGCTTGCAACTGCGCAAACTGCCGGCCATACCCGGCGTACCGAGCCTCATCGTCGGCACCGCTCTGCTCGCGCCAGTCTGTGCTGGCCTTCTGTGGCTCTGTCATCGGTTCTCCTCGTCAAGCCATCGTTCGGCCACTATGGTACGCGCCCCGGCCCGCCGCCCAATTTCGCCGCGTCGCTTGCCCCTGGAAGGACGTCGCCCTACACTGCCTGCGACCGGCAACGTGGCCGGTATCTGTCAGGAGGCTCCCATGAGTTCTGCATCCAACGCAGTCGGCTGGTTTGAGATCTATGTTGCCGACTTCGAACGCGCAAAAAAATTCTATGCCGCGGTCTTTCAGCGGCCTATGGAAGACTTGGCCGCACCGCCGGGGAGCCCCCCCATGAAGATGTGTGCATTCAGCATGAACCCCGAAGGCATGGGGTCGGCGGGTGCTTTGGTGTGCGATGACATGATGAAACCCGGCGCTGGCGGCACCCTGGTGTACTTTTCCTGTGCGGACTGCGCAGTGGAGGCCGCGCGTGCTGCCGAGCACGGCGGGCAGGTGTTCCAGCCCAAAATGAGCATCGGTCCCTACGGCTTCATCGCCATCGTCGGCGACACCGAAGGCAACACGATCGGACTGCATTCGATGGCCTGACCCGTTCGCGCAGACCATCAGCGGCCCTGCAGTCGCTGCACCTGCGTCTTGGCCGCCTCGGCGTCCCTGGCGTATTCAGCCAGGTGTCGGTCTCTTTCCTCACTGCGCCATTCGTCGGTCGAGAAGCGACTCAGCGCATAGGACGCGCTGCGGTAGACGGTGCCAACCTGCCGGGCCATCATGACCCGGTCGGGGAACTGGTCGGGCAACAGCAGGAAACCTTCAACGTCCCGCAGTCCCAGCGGAAAGACCGGGGCCTTGTCGCGCAGCAGCGCGCCGAAGACCTGCAGCCGGAACTCCTGAGGTCCGGCTGCAACCTCTTCATTGAACTGCAGCAGCGCAAATGGGTTGCCATTCGCGTCATCCACCCGGGCGGATGCGACATAGCGGCCCGGGCGGCTGACATTGACTTTGAGGTAAAAGTTGAGTGAACCGTTTTCGACCGCCTCCCGGAAACCCGCCCAGGTGGCTGGCACACCCGGTGTGTAGATCACGTCGAAATGCGCGACACCCGACTCGCCGCCCGCCGTGACCTGCGCGAGTACGCGGATGGTGCCCGCGTAGGCGCTGAAACCTTGCTGCGAAGGGCTCAGTTGCGCCGAATGCACACCGTCACCGGCTTGCTGGTCGGCGCCGGAGCCGTTGTCGACAAAAGTCAGCCCGGCCGAGATCAGGGGGACCGGTGTTCGGGTGTCCGGCACCGATTGCGCCGCAGCCCGGGTAACCAGCAGCGGCATGGCGCGTCCCTCTTCATTGACCCCTTCGACGGTAAAGCGCACGGTCTCGGCGCCACTGAGGAAAACCCGTTCCTGGGTGGTGCGCAGGCGCACGCCCCGCACCGGTTCGCCATTGGGCTTGCGCAAGGACACTTCTTCGGCCACCGGCGCAAACGGCCGAACCTGATCGGGGTGCTCCGCGATCGGGCGGGAATCATGCGGATACCGCGTCGCGTCGCGGTAGGCGAGGTAGACCTGCTCGGCCCGCTCATAGCGGCCTTGCCACATGGCCAGTTGCGCCTGCCGTTGCAATTGCCCTTCGGCACTGAAGGGCGCAGCGGGACCACCCCGGGGCCCCGATCCGCCCGGTCCGCCCGCCGTCGCCGCAGCGCCGGCCGCTGCCCCGCTGGAGCCAGCAGCGCCAGAGGCTGCCTTGCCCGACGTGTCAACCGCACCGGCGTCCGCCAGCAGGAAGGCGGCACTGGCTCCCAGGAGCAGCGCCACGGCGCCGCCCAAAAGCCAGGTGTTCGCGCGCGTCAAACCGATGCCGCCCGGCGAAGGCGATCAGTTGGCATTGGCCGCCATGTCGGCGCGCACCTTGGACACCACACCACCCCAGTTGCCGTTGGTGTAGTGGTTGAACGATTCGGTGTCATCGCGGAAAACCACCGAGTGGAAAGACCATTTGGCGCGTCCGCCCTCGTTGGCGGCCGTCCCCAGGGTCAGGTCGTTGCAGAACCAGTCGGACGGGTTGCAGAAGCCCGCTCCACCACTGCCCGACACCCCCCCGGCCGAGTGATAGGCCACGGCCTCGTCATCCTGCCCCGGCAACACGGCCGAGTAAAGTGTGCCGGCAGCCCCGGCATACATATAGAACCATTTGGCCCGGGTCTGGTTGTGGTCGTACATGGCACGGGCCGTTGCGGTCTTGAGGTCGGAGGTAAGCGGATCGGACACTGCCCAGCTGCCCACGTTGGCCAGTTCACTGCCGCCACCCGCACCCGCGGCCACGTTCACCCACTTGATGTTCCAGCCGGTCTGGGTGGTGCCGTCGGTGTTGCCGCAGACACCACTGGCGTTGGGAGTGGCGTTTTTCTTCTGGCGCGCCGTGCCGCCGTACAAGGACAGGGCGTACCCGATCTGCAAGTTGCCGGCACTGTGGGCGGCGATGTAGCACCAGTTGTTGCCGGTGCAATAACAATCGAGCGCGTCGCGAATGCGATAGTTCTGGTCGGCAACGCGGTTGAAACCATCCCAGTTGACCGATTTTTTGTTCACTCCGCCGGCGGTGCCGGATGGTCCCCAATAGGTGAAGTCGGCATGGTTGCCGGGCTGTCCGCCGCCGGTGCGACCGTTGATCCACAACGAATAGTTGGTGGCGTGCAAGGCACCTGCCACACCAGCCAACAAGGCGGTTGCGGCCAACAGGCGACGGGTCGTGCGGTTAGTGACGGGTGAAAGGCGGTGGAACATGTCGGTCTCCTCGGGTCGTAAATGGGAACACGGCAAGACCGGTCGATACCACCCGATCAAAAACGAACGCTCGTGCTTTTTTGATTGTCACTTCGTCGCCCAAGCGACACAACTCGGGTTTACCCTCGGTATCCTATCGCCGCAGCCATTACAGTCGCGGCCAGCAACGCCGCAAAAGGAATACCCCATGTCCATCACTGTCCCCGTCGACCTGGGCTACGAATTCGAGGTCCGCGCCAAAGCGGCCGATGTCTTTGCCGTGCTCGCCGACGTGCCGCTGTCGGCCAGCCACTTTCCCAAAGTGGAGCAGCTCACCGACCTGGGCAGCGGCGTCTACCGCTGGGACATGGCCAAGGTGGGCACCGAACAGATTCATATCCAGACGATCTATGCGAGCCGGTATGCGAGCAACCGCGCCAAAGGCTCGGTGATCTGGACACCGGTCGAAGGCATAGGCAATGCCCTGGTGGGCGGCAGCTGGGCCATCAAGGGCAAGCGGGGGTCCACGGCGATTCGTCTCGATATCGAAGCCGAGATCACCGTGGATCTGCCCGCGCTGATGAAACCCTTGGTCGAACCGGTGGTCAATGTCGAGTTCGAACAACTGATCGAGCGTTACATCGACAACCTGATCGAGCGCTTCGGCGGCGAGGTGGAATGACCCAGCGGTTATCCCGCCTGGCCGTGGACAAGGGTGTGGAAAAGTACGGGCCAGCACGGTAAGGCTGCGCCAAGTGCTTGATTCGACAGGATTTTCTTCACACTGCCTGCCAAACGGGCAGACCTACGCAGGACGGCGCCGGGGTCATTGCGCCGCATCGCCCCGTCAGCGACCGACTTGCTTGGCACGGAGCCCGTAGAAGGGCTTATTCGACCGGTTCGCCGTCAGCGACCGGCCCCTTGCCCCCCGGCTTGCCCCGCCGCGCCCGCGCCTCTTTCTTCGCCGCGCGCTCGGCGTCGGCGCGCTGGCCGGCTTCGGTCCAGGCGGCAAATTCCTCCGGCGTCTCCAGCGTGATGCGGCCGATCTCGCCCGCGCGGTAGTCCGTCATCACGATTTCGGCGGCCTTTTGCAGGTTCACCCGGCCTTTGCCCAGCAGGGCGCCGCGGCGCTGCCCGATGGCTTCGAGCAAGGCGTCGTCCTTGAGCGCGGCAATCGCCTCGGGCGTCAGCGGCAGTTTGAAGCGCGCCTGCAGACCGGCCGGGTAGTGCTGGCGCAGGTAATCGAGCAGCTCCAGCGCGACCAGGTCATCGTCGTAGGCGTTGCGGCCGATGGCGCCGCTGGCCGCGAGGCGAAAGCCGCTTTGCGGCACGGCGATGCGCGGCCACAACATGCCGGGGGTGTCGTACAGGTAGAAGTCATCCGCCAGCGTCAGGCGCTGCTCCATCTTGGTGATGCCGGCTTCGTCACCCGTCTTGGCCACCTTGCGGCCCACCAGCGCGTTGATCAGCGTGGACTTGCCCACGTTCGGGATGCCGCAGATCAGCACCCGCATCGGTTTGGCCAGCCCGCCGCGTCCGGGCGCCAGTGCCTTGCAGGCCGCGATCAGCGCCTTCACCGGCGTGGCCGCGCCCGCCTCCAGCGCGATGGCGCGGGTGCCGGGCCGGGCGTTGTAGTGCGCCAGCCAAGCCTCGGTGCGCGCCGGGTCCGCCAGATCCTGCTTGCTGAGAATCTTGAGCGTGGGCCGGCCCGCCGTCAGCTCGGTCAGCAGCGGGTTGGCGCTGGAGCCCGGCAGGCGGGCGTCGAGCATCTCGATCACCACGTCGATCTCTTTCACCCGCTCGGCAATCGCCTTGCGTGTGAGGTGCATGTGCCCGGGAAACCACTGAATCGCCATCGTCCGCCTTGTTGTTGCGCTTCGTCCTGCCGCCTGCGGTATGTTGCAGGCATGAAAGCCCCCGATTGTGACGGCCCCGCCTCGGACAACCCTGCCCCGCCCCTGCTGCACTGGCCTGGCCACCCGGACCTGACGCTCGCGCCCGGCCAGACCGTGCTCGCCGCGCTGGAAGCCGCCGGCCTGCCCTGGCCGGCCTCGTGCCGAAACGGCACCTGCCGCACCTGCATCGGCCGCCTGGCCGCGGGCCGGGTGCGCCACACCATCCCCTGGCCCGGCCTGTCGGCCGACGAAAAGGCCGATGGCTGTTTTCTGGCCTGTGTGGCGGTTGCGGACGACGACGTGACGCTGGCCGGGCCGGGGGCGTAGGCGAGCAGTCCCGGGCGGAGCAAGAACGCTCACCACCGCCGCCAACACCGCCATCGCCGAAATTCCGGCCCAAAACAGCCGATACCCAGCATGGAGAGGTGATGGTTTGCTATTGATGCAGTAGCGCGCTTCCTCTGCCGCCCTTGGCGCGTGCACTCCCCCTTGTTCAATGACAAGGCCAGATCGGCTGTTCGGCTCCCCTTTCCGCCCTGGCGAGGGTGGAAAGGGGCGGGGGGGATAGGGGGTGGAATCAGCGCGGCATGGATCGGGGAAAGGCCCATTTCACGCTGAACGGGTGGAATTGCCTTCCCGGCGGCTTCCTCACTTTCCCCCCTCTCTCCCCCCGCCCTCTCTCGCCCCCGCCGGGGCGAAAGAGGGAGCCTGAACAGCCGATCTGGCCGCGTGTTCAAACGAAGGGGAGTGCAAAGGGGGATGGGCGGCTGGCTTTCCGGCGGCAGTGCCGCAGCACGCCGTTTCCTCACCTTTTTTGCTGTTTACCCAGCGTGAAATGGTCGTTGTTTGCTATCTTTTTTAACGCCGTCAACTGGCCGCTCAGCAGCGATTTGCCGATCAACCGCGCTCGAACGCCGCGTCCACCGGCACCTGCAGGCCGGTGGCGAGCTGGTTGGTCTTGGCGGCCAGGGCAATGATGGACAGCAGTTCGGCGTGCTGGGCCGCCGTCATGCCCTTGGCGGTGGCGGCGGCGGTGTGGGAATGCACACAGTAGCTGCAGCCGTTCAGGATGGACGCCGTGATGTAGACCATCTCCTTGGTCAGCGGATCGATGGCCGACGGCGTGGCCATGACGCGTTTGACCTCGGCCCAGGTCTGCTCCAGCAGCGTCGGATCGAACGCCAGGTAACGCCACATGTTGTTGATGAAATCGGTGCGGCGGGTGGCGCGGATGTCGTCAAAAACGGCTTTGACGCGCGGATCGGCTTCGGGATTGGCCGGCGGTGCGATGGTGGACATGGGGGTGGTCTCGTGAGGTGGAAGGAGTCAGGACAGTGGCAGCAGCCCGGCCGCGCGGGCGGTGGCCACGATGTTGCGCGCCTGCTGGGCGTAACCGCGCGCGTTGGCATGGATCGCGTCCGAGCGCAGCTCGGCGTCGGCCAGCACCTCGGACCAGCCTTCGCGCTGCAGCACCACCGCGCGCGCGGCAGCGATGTCGGCGTACATCGGGTGGTCGGTCAGCGAGCCGATGGCGGCGGACAGCGAGGGCCGCGGCACGGCCAGCAGCATCACCTGCAGGCCACGGGCCAGGGCGGTGTCGCAGAGGGCTTCGATGTGGGCGCGGGTCTCGGCCTCGGGCAGGCGGCGCAGGAAGTCGTTGCCACCAATACTCAGGATCAGCAACTGTGCCCCGGCGGTGTCCAGCAGCGCGGGCAGGCGCTCACGCGCCTGGGCGGCGGTGTCGCCCGGCACGCCGGCGTTGACCACCTCCCAGCCGGTCAGGCGGGCCAGTTCGGCCGGATACGCGGTGTCGGGGGTGGCGCCGGTGCCAAAGGTCAGCGAATCGCCCAGCGCGATCACCAAGGCGCCCTTCGGCACCGGGCGCGCCCTGGCGCGTTTGCGCCCGCAGGACACCAAAGCCCCGCCCGCCAGCAGGGCCAATACGCCGCGCCGGGAGGGCAGCCAACGAGCATGCTTCATGACCCTGTCCTTTCTCCGAGGTCCCGCGCAACTGCGGGTGGGAGCCTTCAGCCTTTATTCTGGTAGCCTGAAGCACAGGATACCTACCGCAATTTACCGCAAGGACGCCGCCCATCATGTCCACCATGGTCGCTACGGAATCACCCTCGTCGCCCCCGCCCGCGCGCCCCGCCGCCACCGTGGTCCTTCTGCGCGACGCCCCCGGCGGGCTGGAGGTGTTCCTGATGCGCCGCCACGGCGAATCCGACGTGCTGGGCGGTGCCTACGTCTTCCCTGGCGGCAAGCTGGACGCAGACGACGCGCGGCTGGACATGGCCGCCCACCTGGACCAGGCCCCGGACGCGCTGCACCAGGCGCTGGGCGAGCCGGAGCTGGACGCCACCACCGCGGCCAGTCTCTACGTGGCGGCGCTGCGCGAGGCGTTCGAAGAGTCGGGCATCCTGTTTGCGGAAGACGCTTACACGGCATCGGCGGTGGACGCCGACGCCGCCGCGGCCCGGCTGCGCGGCGGCCAGTCCTTTGCAGCGCTGCTGGCGGCCATGGGCCTGCGCCTTCGCACCCGCGACGTGGCCCCGTGGTCGCGCTGGGTGACGCCGCACGTGCCGACCATGATGAACAAGCGCTTCGACACGCGCTTTTTTGTCGCCGCGGTTCCGTCCGACCAGACCGCCCGCCACGACAACTTTGAAACCACCCACAGCGTGTGGCTGCCGCCGCGCACCGCGCTGGAGCAGTACCGCGACGGCCTGATCACCATGGCAGCGCCGCAGATCATGAGCCTGGCGCACCTGGCGCGCCACCAGCGGGTGGACAGTGTGCTGGGCGCGGCCCGCGCGCGCCGCCCGCCGGTGATCCAGCCCGCCTCGTTCACCCAGGGCGAGGACCGCATCCTGTGCTACCCCGGCGACCCGCGCCACCCGGTGGCCGAACGCGCCCTGCCCGGCCCGACACGGCTGCGTTTTCGCGCGCAACGCTTTGAACCCATCGACGGGTTCGAATCCCTGTTTGCCTGAAAACCGTCGCAGCCCGGCTATCGGTGAAACCGTGTGTTCACGTCCGCCCCGCTTCACGCTAAAACAGCCGCTTTTGATCGCAGAGAAACCGCCATGCACCCCATCGTCCGCCGCCAGACCATCGCCGACGCCTTGCGCCGCACCGCGCTGCGCCTGCCGGCCAAGACCGCCATCGTCTGTGGCGACACCTCCTGGTCCTATGCCGAGTTTGACGCCCTGGTCACGCGCCTGGCGGCGGGCCTGGCCGGGCGCGGCGTGCGCCAGGGCGACCGCGTGGCGGTGCTGGCCCGCAATTCGCACGGGTTTGCCGCGCTGCGTTTTGCGCTGGCCCGGCTGGGTGCGGTGCTGGTGCCGATCAACTTCATGCTCAAGGCCGACGAAGTGGCCTACATCCTGCGCCATGCGGGCGCCCGCACGCTGGCCACCGACAGCGGCCTGGGGGACCTCGCCCGTGCGGCCGCCGCCCTGGACACCGCCGTGCAAGATTTCGTCTGGCTGCCCTCCGAGGACCCCAGCGAGCCGGCCTCCGGCATGGCCCGGTTCGACGAACTGGCCGCCTGCACCGAGCCCCTGCCCGAGATCACACTGACCAGCACCGACCTGGCCCAGATCGTCTACACCAGCGGCACCGAATCCATGCCCAAAGGCGCGATGCTGACGCACGACGCCGTGCTGTGGCAGTACGTCAGCTGCGTGATCAACGCCGAAATCGCCGAGAGCGACCTGGCGCTGCACGCGCTGCCGCTGTACCACTGCGCCCAGCTGGATGTGTTCTTCGGGCCCGCCATCTACATCGGCTCGACCAACGTCATCACCGGCAAACCGGTGCCGGACCACCTGCTGGCGCTGATGAGCCGCCACCGCATCACCAGCTTCTTCGCCCCGCCCACGGTCTGGATTGCGCTGCTGCGTTCGCCGCAGTTCGACACCACCGACCTGTCGGCGCTGGCCAAGGGGTATTACGGCGCCTCGATCATGCCGGTGGCGGTGCTGCAGGAGCTGGCAGCGCGGCTGCCCAGGGTGCGGCTGTGGAACCTGTACGGCCAGACCGAAATCGCGCCGCTGGCCACCATGCTCGGCCCGCAGGACCAGCTGCGCAAACCCGGCTCCTGCGGCAAGGCGGTGATCAATGTCGAAACCCGGGTGGTGAACGATGCCATGCAGGAAGTGGCCGTGGGCGAGGTGGGCGAGATCGTGCACCGGTCGCCCCACCTGATGCTGGGCTATTTCAACGATCCTGACAAGACGGCGGCCGCCTTCAGCGGCGACTGGTTCCACAGCGGCGACCTGGCCACCATCGATGCCGAGGGCTACATCAGCGTGGTGGACCGCAAGAAGGACATGATCAAGACCGGCGGCGAAAACGTCGCCAGCCGCGAGGTCGAAGAGATGATCTACCGCCTGCCACAGGTCAGCGAAGTCGCGGTGATCGGCCTGCCGGATCCGAAGTGGGTCGAAGCCGTGACCGCGGTGATCGTGGTGAAGGCCGGGCAGACCCTGACCGAGGACGAGGTGATCACCCACTGCACGACCCACATGGCCGGCTTCAAGGCGCCCAAGCGCGTGGTGTTTGCCGACAGCCTGCCCAAGAACCCCAGCGGCAAGCTGCTCAAGCGCGAGCTTCGCCAGCGCCTCAACTGACGCCCGGTCGGATGCTGGCCGCGGGCGGCCGGCCCGCCCCACGGCCCGGTACCACGGCCCGGTACACTTGCGCCCTCCATGAGCGACGACAAGAAAAAAATCCGCCGGGCGAGTACGCCGGCCATGTCCGGGTGGGCCAAACTGCAACGCGGGCTGACTCCGGCCGCCGTGAGCAGCGAGGTACTCGCCGCCGCCGAACGGCACACCCGTGTTCCATTGCGCATCCGCCGGCAGGAATACGTGATTGCCTGGGGGCTGGCCCTTTCGACCGCCTGGGTCGCCACCCTGGAGCTTCCCGGCCAGTACGCACCCTGGGTTCTGGCCCTGCTGGCTTTGGCGATCGGAGGCTGGTGCCGGCAGTACCCGGCCCAGCACACCGCCATGATGATGCTGCGCGCCAGCATTCTGCTGGTGGGACTGACGGCCGTGCAACTGTCGCTGGACGGCGCCGCATCGCACAGCCTCTTTCGCTTCTGGCCGGTGGTGCTGGCCGCCGGCTATGCGCTCATCGCCGAGCGGCGCTGGGCCATTGCCATCCTGCTGATCTGCCTGTTGCAATTCGGCGCGACAACCGCCTTGCTGGGCATTTCGGGAGCCAGCCTCCAATCTGCCCTGGCATCGTTGGGAATCGTGCTGGTCTGGCCGATCGTGTCGATGATCCTGGCCCGCCCGGTGCATCAGAGCGTGGCCCAGATCGAAGCCAGCCTCAGTGATGAATCTTCGGGCCTTTACAACGCAGCCGGCTTGCTGGCCAACGGGCGCGACCTGATGTCACAGCATGTGCGCAGCGAAGAGCCGATCGCCATCGCCCTGGTACGCTACCGTGACCGCGCCGGCGCGGAGCGACTCTTGGGTCGCCAGGCTGCCGTTCGGCTGATGGGGCGCACGTTGCGCGTCATTGCCGCCCGTTCCGGTGGCGCAGCCATCGCTGCACGGGTGGGCTCCAACGAGTATGCCCTTCTCCTGCCCGGCCGCGATTCGAAACAGGCCCGTGCCTTGTTGCGGTCACGGCTGGGAGAACCCGCACAGCTGAGCACCGAACTGAACGGTACGGTAGTGCGCTTTGAGCTCGAATGGACCGCGACGAGCCCCCGACCCGAGATACAAACCATCGAGTTGCTGTACAAGAGGGTTCGCGACAAGCTGGTCATGCAGGGTGCCCCCGCCGACTCCACGGCCCACGACGACTGAAGGCCGGGCAGAGGGCGGCCCATGGCGGCTGCGCCGGCGGGCAGGTCGCCGGCCCATCACTCAGGGCGCGGCTTCGGCCTGCGCCAGAACAGCGTCCAGAGCCGTCTCCACCACCGGGCCACTGCGGACACCGCGCAGCCGGCCAGACGACAGCAGGCGCAGGCAACTGCGCCGGGTCATGGTGTGCGCGCGCCCCCCATGGCTGACAAACAGGAAAAGGCTGGCTTTCTCGCTTCGCCATTGCAACTGCGCCCGCAACCACTCGCCGCCCATCTGGAGGTCAACCCAGTCGCCGGTGCGCATCGCCGCGAGCACCTGCCCCTGGGGATCAGCGATTTCGGGGGGGGCCAAAGGATCGGACACGCCCGCCGCCGGGAGGTCAAGCGAGGCAGGCGCGGAATCCGGTGCCCCGGCATGGGCCACCGTCACCGGGGAAGGCGCCGGGGAACCGACCGAGTCGAGCGGAACGCCCGCACTGTCCGGTTCCGGGCTGAAACCGGCGACCTCGCGCTCTGCCGCCGACAGCCAGGGCGTCCCGGGGATACCGGGCGTTACGCGGGGCGGCACCACGGATTCCGCCGGGGCTGCGGGGGGAGGATGGGAGCCCGGTTCGCGCCGACCCCGCCGCCGGGTCAGGTCCAGGACCGGCTTGTGCAACTCCATCAGCTGATCCAGGAAGCTGGTCCGCTCCAGGGTATCTGCACCGATCAGGTCCAGTCCTTCATTGATCTTCCCCAGCAAGGACGGAATCATCTCGATCAACTGACCGGGCTGGCGCAGTGTGAATTCACGCTTGGCGCTCCACAGCAGGGAGGAAACCAGCACCCCATAGCCGCCCGGGTCCATCAGCCCGCGCTCGTCAATCAGGCGCGCGTGGGCCATCACCAGCGCCCAGCGCTCGTACAGGAAATCCAGCACCGGGCCGGGAACGCCCGCCAGGTCGGTGCGCTGACTCAGTTCAAAGGCGATGGAGTCGGCCAGACGCTGGCGCTCCTCGGCAAACTGCACGGCCGCCTGGGCGCGCAAGCGGCGCCGGTTTTCGGCTTCATCCTCCTCGGCCCACCCCTGCTCCAGCCCCTCCAGGCAGCGGGCAATGGGCTGAGCCGATTCGACCGGCTGCTCCGAAAGTCGGGCAATGGCCTGGGAGACCGGCAACATGAAATCGGCAAACGCGGCGCCGTATTCGTCGTTGTAACGCAGACTGCGCTGGGCAATGCGTTCCAGCATCTGCCGACCCGGATGCTGTGTGTCGGCCAGAAACTGCGGATCGGCCATCGCCAGGCGAACCAGCGAAGGCTCCAGCGCCACCATCGCCTCGCGCACCGGTGCAAGCAAGCGCTCATCCTGCCCGACCTGATCGACCAGACGATGGACACACTCCAGTGCGGTGGCCTGGGCGACATCGCTGACCTGCTGGCGCAGGTCGGCACGGACCAGGGCGCGCTCGCGGGCATGGGCCAGTTGACCCCAACGATGGCGATCGAGTTCATCACGTGTGCTGACCACCCGGGCGGGCCGGTTCACCGGCGGCAGTTCGCGGTAGTCCGGCACCTCCCCCGCGCGGGTATCGCCCGCCGGCTCGGTGTGGTCCAGCAGGCGCTCATATTCAGCCTGCGCCCGCTGGTGATAGTCCGGCGCGAGCCGCCCCGGAAGATGCCCGAGTGCCCCTTGCAGCAGATTGCGCACCCAGTGGCCGAACCCCTGGACCGGGTCAATCGCACGGGCGGGGTCCGTTGCGGCAGCCGATGCCGAGCCGCCCCGCGCCGCCTCGCCCCCCGCGCCATCACCGCCATGGCCCGCGGCAGCGGAAACGCCGCCTGGCAGTCCGCCGCTTTCCTGCCGGCCGGCGTCCACTGCGCCGCCGCGACCGGAGTCGAATGGGCGCGCCATACCGCTGTCGTCGGCACGGCGGGTGCGGTATCCGGGCGCTTCGACACCCCGTTCGGACAACACCTCCGCGATGCGGGTCAGCACGGCGCCCAACTCACGCCCGAACGCGCCGCCCAGATGGCGGCTCCAGTGCGCCCGCAGGCCGGGGTCCAGCGGCTGATCATCCAGCAGGCTCTGCAATACCGGCACAAACAGTTCAGGGCGGAACGGATTGCGCTCCGGGTCGATACCGTCCAGCCCCAGCGCGCCACTGACCAGTCCGTCCAGTTCGCCGACCTGCGCATCAACCAGCGGCGCGACCTGCTGCAGCAGGCGGCGCACCGCCAAGTCTTTTTCGACCTGATGGTGCCCGACCAGGGTCAACTCGCCCGGTGCGCTGACGGGTGCATCGAGAGCACCGAAATCGGAACCGCCGAAACCGGTCTTGGCCGGATTGCGCAGTGTCCGCTCCAGCACACGCCCCAACGAATCCACATACGCCTGGCGCAACTCGTCACGCCCTTTTTGCAGGGCCAGCCAGGCCAGCGCCAATTCATTGCGGACTGCAATCTTCTGCGCTGCGGCCTCTTCGGCGCGCAGCAGCACAATGACCCGGTCGATACAGGCCTGCAAGGCAATACCCGCCCCGGCGAGTGCTTCCTCGGAGCAGATCTGCAGGGTACGGGACGCGGCACGCATGACAAATTGGCAGTAACGTTTCTTGTCAGCCCGCTCTACACTTTCTGACGACTCTGACAAAAAGCGGCAAACGACTGACAAAAATCAGTCTGCCACTACATTGCGTCGCATTTGCTTACCGGAAACACACTGAAACAGGTTTGACGGACGCTCACAGCTCCGCCGCCGATCAATGTCCCGCGCGCGCCTCGGCCGCCAGCCAGGCCGCGATGTCCCGGGGGTCACCGACCCGGCGCAGCGTGTCGAAGGCCCGTGCCGCGTCCGGATAGCGCCGCTGCAACAAGAACAGCCATTGCTTGAGCCGTCCCGGGCGGTGCCGCGCTTCCACACCCACCGCCACGCGCTGCCAGTAGTCCGCCATCAGATCCAGCAAGTCGTGCCAGGACAGGCTCTCGGATAACCCGCCCGTATCGTGGGCGCGCAACGCCAGCGCCAGAGCGGGATCGGCGACCAGCCCGCGCCCCAGCATCAGGTTGTGGCAGCCGGATTCGCGACGGCAGCGCAGCGCATCGGCCACCGACCAGATTTCGCCGTTGGCGACGACGGGAAGCGCCACCGCCTCGACCACTGCGGCGATCCGGTCCCAATAGGCCGGTGGCCGGTACCCATCGGCACGGGTGCGGGCATGCACCACCAGCTCCTGCGCGCCCGCCTCGGCGATGGCCAGTGCGCATTCCAGGGTTCGCGAGCCATCCTGAAAGCCCAGCCGCATCTTGGCCGATACCGGTACCGAGGGCGGCACCGCGCGGCGCACCGCCGCGACAATGCGGCCGACCAGTTCCGGTTCGTCGAGCAGGATGGCGCCGCCGCGATGATGGTTCACCGTCCGCGCCGGGCAACCGAAGTTCAGATCGATCCCCTCGGGCGCCAACCCGGCCAGGCGGGCAGCGTTGTCCGCCAGGCAGGCCGGATCCGATCCCAGCAACTGTGGCCGCACCGGAACACCGGCCCCCGTGCGTGAGCCGGAGCGCAATTCCGGCACGATGCGCAGAAATACCCGTTCGGGCAACAGCTGATCAGTGATCCGGATGAACTCCGACACACAGCGATCCACACCCCCCACCCGGGTCAGCACGGCGCGCAAGCGGTGATCGAGCAGCCCTTCCATCGGCGCCAGCAGGATCAGGCCCCGCCGGGCAGGCGGCGGCAAGGGGTCGGGCGAATCGGGGGACACGGTCGGTGCAGGCACAAGCTCTGGAAAGGCAACCCGCCCGGCCGGCGGCAGGACGGAACACAAAAGTCGGGGCACCGTAGGTGCCCGCACGCCGCCATTGTCGCCGCTCATGCCGGATGCAGCCGGCGCGGCAGTATGCTTGGAGCCCTTGCATCGGCTACGGAGAATTTCATGCGTATCGGTCTGCTCACTGGCGGCGGCGACTGTCCGGGCCTCAATGCGGTAATCCGCGCCGTCACCAAGTCATTGCTCGGACGCTGCCAGGCCGAGGTGATAGGCATCGCCGACGGTTTCCAGGGTCTGGTCGAGGGTCGCGGCCGACCACTGGACTGGGGTGCCGTCAGTGGCATCCTGTTCTCCGGCGGCACCATCCTCGGCACCAGCAACAAGGCCAATCCGCTGGCCAGCGCCGCCAGTACCGAAGCGGCCCTGGGCTGGGCTCGACACTGGGGGCTTGACGCGGTGGTGGCCATCGGCGGCGACGGCACCATGCAGATTGCCCATGGCATGTCGCAGCATGGGCTGCCCATGGTGGGCGTGCCCAAGACCATCGACAACGACATTGAAGGCTGTGAGCAGAGTTTCGGTTTCGACACGGCCGTTGCCACCGTCACCGAAGCCCTGGAACGGGTCCAGACGACCGGCCAGAGCCATGGCCGGGTCATGATTGTCGAAACCATGGGCCGCTACGCCGGCTGGATTGCGCTGGAAGCGGGGCTTGCCGGCGCCGCCGACATCATCCTGCTGCCCGAACTGGACTACGACCTCCAGGCGGTGATTGACGTCTGCCGCGCGCGCGAGCACCGCGAACGTTTCACCGTGATCTGCATCGGCGAAGGGGCCAAGCCGGCGGGTGGATCACTGACCATCGAGCGGCACATCGCTGACAGCCCGGACCCGATCCGGCTGGGTGGCGTCGCCCACGCGTTGCGCGAAGCACTGCAACCGCATCTGAAAAGCGAGGTGCGATCAACCGTGCTGGGCCATGTGCAGCGTGGTGGATCGCCCACGCCGTTTGACCGCGTGCTGGCCACCCAGTTCGGCAACCATGCCGCCCATCTGGTGGCCGCAGGCCGGTTCGACCACATGGTGACCCTGCAGGGCGGCGCCATGAGCAGCATTGCGCTGGATGCCGTGGCCGGACGCAACCGACGCATCCCCCTGGATCACCCCTTGCTGACGACCGCCCGGGAAATCGGCGTCTCGCTGGGCCAGGCTTGACGTTC
Source organism: Curvibacter sp. T50 (assembly GCF_057219955.1). Taxonomy (NCBI): domain Bacteria; kingdom Pseudomonadati; phylum Pseudomonadota; class Betaproteobacteria; order Burkholderiales; family Comamonadaceae; genus Curvibacter; species Curvibacter sp. T50. The sequence goes on along the minus strand of NZ_JBXVVU010000001.1, from coordinate 74,494 downwards.
CGGACCATGATGACCCTGTACCGGGTCGCGCTGTTCTGCGCCCTGGCCGGTTTCCTGGCCGGCAGGCCCCTGTGGGGGGCCAGCCTGGGCGCAGACACTCTGGCGGCCCGTGTCAAGGCCTGCACTGCCTGCCATGGCGAGCAAGGCCGCGCGGGACCGGATGGCTATTACCCCCGGCTGGCCGGCAAGCCGGCGGGCTATCTCTACCACCAGTTGCTGAATTTTCGCGACGGGCGGCGCCACTATGGACTCATGTCCACCCTGGTCGAACCCCTGACCGACCGTTACCTGATGGAGATTGCCCGGTACTTTGCCGACCTGCAGGTGCCGTATCCGCCGCCAGCCCGGCCGGTGGTGTCCGACTCGGTGCTGGCACACGGCCGCCGTATTGCGGTGCAAGGCGAGCCGCAGCGGGGCGTACCCGCCTGTACCCACTGCCACGGCGAGCGCCTGACCGGCATGTTGCCGGCCACACCCGGCCTGCTGGGGCTGCCGCAGGACTACCTGAACGCCCAGCTGGGCGCCTGGCGCTCCGGTCAGCGGCGGGCCCATGCGCCCGACTGCATGCGTGAGGTGGTCGAACGTCTGGCGCCGGCCGACCTTGCTGCCGTGGCCGCCTGGCTCGCGGCCCAGCCGGTCCCGGTCCCTGCCGCACCGGCGGCGAAAAGCCCCCCACCGGCGACTGCGGCCCGCCCCGCCTGTGGCAGCGACCGTGTCGCCACGCAGGGGCCGCCATGAGGGTGCCGGCACGGGCTCGCCGGGCGGCCCTCCTTTTGGCCACGCTCAGCCTGGTGGCATTGGCCGTCTGGTCGTGGGGGGTGCGGGAGGCGGCCACGCCGCTCCTGGCCTCCGGTCCGGTGGCCGACCCGGCGGCCCAGGTGGCCCACGGCGCCGTGCTGGCCCGCGCCGGCAATTGCCTGGCCTGTCATACCGCCCGGGGCGGTGCGCCGTTTGCGGGTGGCCGCGCGGTCCAGACCCCCTTCGGCGCGGTATGGGCCGGCAACCTGACGCCCGAGCCGGACACCGGGCTCGGTCGCTGGAGCGCCGATGATTTCTGGCGCGCACTGCACTGGGGCAAGTCCCGGGATGGCCGGCTGCTGGTGCCCGCGTTTCCGTACACCCATTTCACCCGCGTCAGCCGGGCCGACAGCGACGCCCTGTTTGCCTACCTGCGCAGGCTGCCGCCCGTGCATCAGGCACGACCGGAGCACAGCCTGCGCTGGCCTTTGGGCACCCAGCCGGCGCTGGCGGTCTGGCGGGCGTTGTATTTCCGCCCCGGTGCGCTGCCGCCCGAGCCCACCCGCAGCGCCGAATGGAACCGGGGCGCCTACCTGGTCCATGGCCTGGCGCATTGCGGCAGCTGCCATGGCAGCCGCGACGCGCTGGGCGGGCAGCGAGCCGGCGGCGACCTCGCCGGCGGTCTGCTGCCCCAGCACACCTGGTACGCGCCCAGCCTGTACGACCCGGCCGAAGCCGGGCTGGGGGGCTGGGCGGTCACCGACATCGTGGCCCTGCTGCGCGACGGCATCTCGGCCCGGGGCAGCACCCGGGGGCCCATGGGTGATGTGGTTCGCCTGGGGACCAGCCATCTGCCCGAAGCCGACTTGCGCGCGATGGCGGTGTATCTGCAGGCGCCGGGTGGCAGCACCGCCCCGGCGCCAGCCGCGGCACTTGCCGGATTGGCGCCGCACCCACCGGTCGAGCCCACGGTGGCGGCCAACGGCGCGCGGCTGTACGAACGGCACTGCGCGGACTGCCACGGCACCAGCGGCCAGGGACACCCCGGCGCCTGGCCGGCGCTGGCAGGCAACCGCGCCGTGACACTGCCGGCAGCCACGCCGAACCTGGTGCAAACCGTGCTTTACGGTGGCTACCTGCCCGCCACCGCCGGCAACCCGCAACCGCACGGCATGCCGCCATTCATCCTGACCTTGAGTGACGCGGAAATCGCTGCCGTGCTTACCCATCTGCGCACCCAATGGGGCAACCAGGGGCCGCCCGTGACCACGCTGCAGGTTCACCAGGTGCGTGCCGGTGCCCCGGCGCATTGATCCCCGAGGTGCGAAAACTTCGCATTTGATAGCGGGATACGACCTTTTCACGCTGGGTATGGACCAAAATGACATAAAAGCGCCCGCGATACCGCTCCGGCCGGTGCGGCACCGCCCCATGGGCCTGCCGGTTGGGGTGCGGGCGCCGCAGCGGTGCCACAATCGCAGCCGCCCGCTGCCCCACCCCGCTGCGCCCACCCCGTTGACGATGTCCCGCTGAGCATGTCCCACGAAAGCCGCCTTGCGCGCGAACTGCGCACCCTCCTGCACAGCCGTCGCGTCGCGGCACTGGGCACCCTGGATGCCGCCGATCCGGCGCAGCCGTTTGTCTCGATGGTGCCCTACGCGGTCTGGAGCGGCGGCGGCGCGCTGGTGGTGCACCTGAGTGGCCTGGCGGCACACACCGGCAACCTGCAAGCCCAGCCGCGCGCCTCGCTGCTGGTCATGGCCGCCGAGGTCGCGGGCGAACCGGTCCACGCGCTGCAACGGGTCACCCTCGACGTGCTCGCCCACACGCCCGAACGCGGCAGCGCCGACTGGCAGGCCGCCCGCAGCACGTATCTGGATCGTTTTCCGGAAGCCGCGCCGATGACCGAACTGGGCGACTTCCGCTTTGTGCTGCTGCAGCCCCAGGGGGCGCGCCAGGTGGCGGGATTCGGTGCCGCCCGCAGCGTCGACGCGCAGGAACTGCGGGCCGCACTGGCCGCCTGAACATGGCAGCCGCGCGCGAGCCTGCCCCCTGGTCGCTCGGGCCGCCGGCGCCGCCGGGCCTGGCGCTGGTCCATGCCGATGCGGCGCTGCTGGTGTTTGACAAACCGGCCGGCCTGCTCGCCGTGCCCGGCCGAGGTGACGACAAACAGGACTGCCTGGCCGCCCGCGCCCAGGCGGAATTTCCCGATGCGCGGGTGGTCCACCGGCTGGACATGGCAACCTCCGGCCTGATCGTGCTGGCACGAGGCGCCCCGGCGCAGCGGGCGCTCAACCTGGCGTTCGAAAAGCGCCAGGTGCACAAACAGTATGAGGCTGTCGTTTCGGGCCGCCTGGAGCCGGCGGTGACCGACGACCGCTGGAACCTGATCGACCTGCCACTGATCGTCGACTGGCCCAACCGCCCGCGCAGCATCGTCGATCACACCATCGGCAAACCCAGCCGCACCCGCTGGCGGGTGCTCGGCCACGATCCGCAAGCCGGCACCACCCGCGTGCTGCTGGAGCCGGTCACCGGCCGCTCGCACCAGCTGCGCGTGCATCTGCTGGCATTGGGCCACCCCATCCTGGGCGATCCGCTGTATGCACCAGCCGCTGCCCTGGCGGCGGCGCCGCGCCTGCTGCTGCATGCCCGGCGACTGGCCCTGTTCCACCCGGCAACGGGCGAGCCCCTGGTGTTCGACAGCCCGCCACCGTTCTGAGCCGGTGCAGCGCTTGCGCCATCCACCACGCCGCTTGGGTACCATCACGCCATGAAACCGTCCCTCACCCTCCTCACCGGCGCCTCGCGCGGCATGGGCCTGGCCATGGCCCGCCAGCTGCTGGCCGCCGGTCACACTGTGGTTGGTCTGTCCCGACAGGTCAACCACGCCCTGGCGGACGAAGCCGCTGCCCGGGGCGCGACCCTGTTGCAATGGCCGACCGACCTGGCCGATGCCCCCGCCGCTGCCGCGCAGCTGGGCCACTGGCTGGGGCAGCAGGCGCCGGACACCTTTGCCAGCGCCACACTGATCAACAACGCCGGGGTCATCGCGCGCATCGGCCCGCTGTCCGACGCCGAGCCGGCCGATCTGGCCCGGGCGCTGCGGGTCGGGCTGGAGGCGCCGATGGCGCTCACGGCCGCCTTTCTGGGCGCCACGGCGCACTGGAGCGGGCCGCGCAAGGTGCTGAACATCTCCTCGGGCCTGGGCCGGCGCGCGATGGCGTCGCAAGCCGCCTACTGCGCGGCCAAGGCCGGCCTGGACCACTTCACCCGCTGCCTGGCCCTGGATGAAGCCCTCAAGCCCCACGGTGCCAAGGTCTGCTCGCTCGCCCCCGGCGTGATCGAGACCGACATGCAAGTGCAGCTGCGCGGCGCCGATCCGGCCGTCTTTCCGGACCGTGCCGCGTTCACCGGCATGAAGGAAAAAGGCCAGCTGGCCACCCCCGACGACGCCGCTGCGCGGGTGCTGGCCTTCCTGAACCGAGCGGATTTCGGCGTCAACCCGGTGGCCGACGTGCGCGACTGAGCCCGGGCCGGCCCGCGATGGCCGTTTGGGCCGGTTTTCCGGTCAAAAGTGGCGATACCCAGCGTAAAAAGGTGCTTTTACGCTATCAAATCAGGATTGATCGCCGGAATCGGCCCGAGCGGCCCGGTCTCAGTACACCTGCGGCACGATGATTTCCGCCGGCACCGGGTGCCGCACATAGTCTTCGTGGCGTTCGCGCGGGGGCAGCACCACGGGGGCGCGCTCGACCTCCTGGTAGTCCATCTGACCCAGCAGGTGGGCGATGCAGTTCAGGCGCGCCTTTTTCTTGTCGTCGGCGGGCACGATCCACCACGGTGCGTCGGGCATATGGGTCCGCTCCAGCATCGCCTCCTTGGCGCGGGTGTAGTCCTCCCACCGGCGGCGGCTTTCCAGATCCATCGGGCTAAGTTTCCATTGCTTGAGCGGGTCGTGGATGCGGCCCAGGAAGCGCAGGTTCTGTTCGTCGTCCGAAATCGAGAACCAGTATTTGATGAGCTGGATGCCCGAGCGGACGAGCATCTTCTCGAACTCCGGCACGTCGCGGAAAAAGGCCTCCACGTCGTCCTCCGAGCAGAACCCCATCACCCGCTCCACGCCGGCGCGGTTGTACCAGCTGCGGTCGAACAGCACCATCTCGCCGGCCGCCGGCAGGTGCGACACGTAGCGCTGGAAGTACCACTGCGTGCGCTCGCGGTTGTTGGGCGCGGGCAGCGCGGCCACCCGGCACACACGCGGGTTCAGGCGCTGGGTGATGCGCTTGATGACACCGCCCTTGCCCGCCGCGTCGCGGCCCTCGAAGATGATCACCACCTTGTGGCCGCTGGCCACCACCCAGTCCTGCAGCTTCACCAGCTCCGCCTGCAGGCGGAACAGCTCGCGAAAATAGTGGCGGCGGGTCTCGCGGCTTTCCAGGGTGAAATCCGGCGAGGTGTCACCGGCCAGCTGGGCCAGGGTGCGGTCTTCGAATTCCAGCTCCAGCTCTTCGTCGTAGCCGTCGATCAGGTCGCGGTGGATGCGGTCCATCAGGGCGGCGTCGATCGACTCATCCGCTGCGGTGGGGGGAGAATCTTCAGGTTTCATGCCGCCGCAGTCTGCCGGGCGCCCGTGACGGATTGATGACAGAACCGTGTCTGGCGAAGCGTATCCGGTCCGCAAACTGTCAGCCCCGAGTCACCGTTTCGTATGACAATAAGGGTTTTCACCACCCACAAACCTGGAGACAGACCATGAGCCGTGAAGTTGTTGTTGTCAGCGGTGTGCGCACCGCCATTGGTACTTTTGGCGGCAGCCTGAAGGACATCCCCACCACCGAACTGGCCGCCATGGTGGTGCGCGAATCGCTGGCGCGCGCCGGTGTGGACGGCGCCGACGTCGGCCATGTGGTGTTCGGCCACGTCGTCAACACCGAGCCCAAGGACATGTACCTCAGCCGCGTCGCGGCGGTCAATGGCGGTTGCGCCAAGGAAACGCCGGCCTTCAACGTCAACCGCCTGTGCGGTTCCGGCCTGCAGGCCATCGTGTCGGCCAGCCAGTCCATTTTGCTGGGCGACTGCGACGTGGCCATCGGCGGCGGCGCCGAAAACATGAGCCGCGCCCCCTACGCCAGCCTGGCCACCCGTTTCGGCGCCCGCATGGGCGACACCAAGATGGTGGACATGATGGTGGGCGCGCTGCACGACCCCTTCCACACCATCCACATGGGTGTGACGGCCGAGAACGTGGCCAAGGAATTCAACATCACCCGCGAAGACCAGGACGCCCTGGCGCTGGAAAGCCACCAGCGCGCCGAGCGCGCCTGGGCCGAGAACCGCTTCGCCGGCCAGATCCTGCCGGTGATGCTCAAGACCCGCAAGGGCGAGGTCGCCTTTGACAAGGACGAGCATTTCCGCCCCGGTGCCAAGCTGGAAGACTTCCAGAAAATGAAGCCGGTGTTCGTCAAGGAAAACGGCACCGTCACCGCCGGCAATGCCAGCGGCATCAATGACGCCGCCGCCGCGGTGCTGCTGATGGAAGCCGGTGTGGCCAAGGCCCGCGGCGCCAAGCCGCTGGCCCGCCTGGTGGGTTACGCCCACACCGGCCTGGAGCCCAAGATCATGGGGGTGGGCCCGATCTCGGCGTCCAAGCTGGCGCTGCAGCGCACCGGCCTGTCGCTGGACCAGATGGACGTGATCGAAGCCAACGAAGCCTTCGCCGCGCAGGCCTGCGCCGTCACCCGCGGTCTGGGCGCCGACCCGGCCAAAGTCAACCCCAATGGCTCGGGCATTTCGCTGGGCCACCCCATCGGCGCCACCGGCGCGGTCATCACCGTCAAGGCCCTGTACGAACTGCAGCGCACCAACGGCCGCTTCGCGCTGGTCACGATGTGCATCGGCGGCGGCCAGGGCATCGCGGCAATTTTCGAGCGCATGTAAGCCGCCTGCCCATGCCAGAAAGAAGGCCCTTCGGGGCCTTTTTTTGTTGACATGCGGTAGATTGCACCCCCGACCCCAGACCCACCGCCGACCGCCCCGACCATGACCCGCCTGCACACCGAATGGCAACGCCTGACCGGGGACGACCCCGCCCGCATGCTGGTGGTGGAGTTGACCGGCCCGGCCCCGTGGACTGCCCTGGCCCCCTTGTGGCGCGGTGTGCAGGCGGACTGGGGCCTGCCCGCCCCCGCCATTGCCGTCAACGGGCGCGATGGCGTTCAGCTGTGGTTCCTGCTGGCGCAGCCGCTGGCCGCCGATCAGCGCGCCGCATTCGCGCAGGCGCTGCTTGCCCGCTATGTGGTGCCCTTGCCGCGCCAGCGGGTGGCGTGTGACCCGGCCGAGTCCGGCGGCGCTTGCCTTCCGGCCGGCGCCCCCGCGGCACCGGCCTCCCCCCGCCGGGTTCCCTGCCGGCACGCCGAAACCGGCCACTGGTCTGCCTTTGTCGCGCCCGACCTGGCGCCCCTGTTCGACGACGAACCCTGGCTGGACCTTGCCCCGGGCGACGACGCGCAGGCCGACCTGCTGATGCGGCTGACACCCACCCCCGCCGCCGACCTGGTCCGTGTGCACGCAAGCCTGCGCCCACCGGCGCCGCCTGCCAACCCGCCCGCGAACCCGCCAATCGCCTGCCCCCCGCCTGCCTGGGGCACGATGCCGGCGCCGGTCGCCCCCGCCGACGCGTCGGGAGCATCTGCCGGCCCCTACACTGACCCGCGCGACTTCCTCCTCGCCGTCATGAACGACCCCGGCGTGCCCCTGCCGCAGCGCATTGATGCGGCGCGCGCGTTGCTGGCGGCGCCCGGCCCCCGCCCAGGGCCACTGCCGTGACACCACAGGCGCCACAAATACTATCATATCGATAGCAAAAAACGACCTTTTTACGCTGGGTATGGCCGGTTATGGCCAGAAATCGTTGCCCCGAGCCGGTTTTCCCGCCGCCAGGCCGCCTCCGACCGCTTCAGGGCGACCCGGTCCCCTGCGCCACCGCCCGCGCAATCGCCTCGCCCATCTCCACCGTGGTGGCGTTGCCGCCCAGGTCGGGGGTGCGCGGGCCGCGGACAATGACGTCTTCAATGGCTTTGACGATGGCGTCATGGGCGGCCTGGCAGCCGAGGAACTGCAGCATCAGCGCGCCGGACCAGATCATGGCCACCGGATTGGCGATGCCTTTGCCGGCGATGTCGGGCGCGGAGCCGTGCACCGGCTCGAACAGCGAGGGGAAGTTGCGCTCGGGGTTCAGGTTGGCCGACGGGGCCAGGCCGATGGTGCCGGTGGTGGCCGGGCCGAGGTCGGACAGGATGTCGCCGAACAGGTTGGACGCCACCACCACGTCAAAGCGCCCCGGCTGCAGCACAAAACGCGCGCTCAGGATGTCGATGTGCTGCTTGTCCACCGTCACCTCGGGGTAGCCGCGGCCAACCGCATCGGCGCGGCCGTCCCACCAGGGCATGCTGATGGCGATGCCGTTGCTCTTGGTGGCCACCGTCAGGTGCTTGCGCTCGCGCCTGCGGGCCAGCTCGAAGGCGTACTTCAGCACCCGGTCGGTGCCATGGCGGGAGTAGACCGACTCCTGGATCACGATCTCGCGCTCGGTGCCGGCGTACATCACGCCGCCCAGGTTGGTGTATTCGCCTTCGGTGTTTTCGCGCACCACCAGGTAGTCGATGTCACCGGCCTTGCGCCCCGCCAGCGGGCACGGCACACCGTCGAACAGGCGCACCGGGCGCAGGTTGATGTACTGGTCGAATTCGCGCCGGAATTTCAGCAGCGAGCCCCACAGCGACACATGGTCCGGCACGGTCGCGGGCCAGCCCACGGCGCCAAAAAACAGCGCGTCCTGCCCCTGCAGCTGCGCCTTCCAGTCGTCCGGCATCATCTGGCCGTGCTGCTGGTACCAGTCGCAGCTGGCCCAGTCGATCGGGGTGTAGTGCAGCGCCAGGCCAAAGCGCTGGGCGGCGGCATCGAGCACACGCGCCCCCTCGGGCAGCACTTCCTTGCCGATGCCGTCACCGGGAATCAGCGCGATCTTGAACGCGTGGGTCATGGGTGGATTCTCCGGTTGGGGTTGCAGCGCCCGGGCGCCGTTCAGCTTTCGTAGACGACCTGCGCCTGGCCCTGATGGGCCTGGGCGATCCAGGCGGCCAGGGCGTCGTCGCTGGGGTAACAGCGGGCGTGTTCGCCCAGCTCCAGTTCGGCCTGCACGTCGGGCAGCTCCGCGCTGGCGGGGCGGGTCAGCGCCAGTCGCACCGGCAGACCACGCAACAGGTCGCCCGCCTCGGTGCTGACACGGCGGGGTGGATGGTCGGCCAGCAGGCGGGCCACGTCCGGCGCGCGGCCGTTGACGGCGACCCGGATGTGTTTTCCGAAGCGGCAGCGCGCGGCGGGCAGGTCCCACACCTGCTGCACCGTCAGCTGCAGTCCGCCGGAGAAGCGGTCGGGCATCAGCTTGCCCATGACCACCACCAGTTCGTCGTCCTTGAGCTGGGCGCGGTGGGCATCGAACAGCGCCTCGTCGGCGCGGGCGTCGATCGTGCCCGACTTGTCGTCCAGCTTGAACAGCGCCAGCCGGCCGCGCTGGCCGTTGATGACACGCAGCTCACCCACAATGCCGGCCAGCAGTTGCGGCTCGCGGCTGTCGCTCAGATCGGCAATGGGGCGGCGCACAAACTGCCGCACCTCGCGCACCACTTCGTCAAACAGGTGGCCGGAGAGGTAAAAGCCGATCGCCGTCTTCTCAAAACCCAGCTGCTCCTTGATGCCCCAGGGCGTGGTGTCCACCAGCGCCGGCTCCTGGGTGCTGGAGCCGTGGGCGTCGTCGTCCAGGTCGAACAGCCCTCCCTGGTTGGCATGGGCTTCGGCGGCCAACGCAAATTCGAAGGCCAGGTCGACAGAGGCCAGCAGCGCCGCACGGTTGCGCTGCAAGGAGTCGAACGCGCCCGCCTTGATCAGCGCCTCCACCGTGCGCTTGTTCAGCCGCGTCCGGTCCACCCGGCGCACGAAGTCGAACAGGCTGGCAAACGGGCCGCCGGCGTCGCGGGCGCGCACAATGGCCTCGATGGCCTGCTGCCCGGTGCCTTTGACGGCGCCGAGCCCGTAACGGATGACGGCGTCCGATACCGGCTCGAAACGGTAACTTCCGCGGTTGACGTCCGGCGGGTCAAAACGCAGGCCGAATTTCAGCGCATCCTCGAACAGCACCTTGAGTTTGTCGGTGTCGTCCATCTCCACCGTCATGTTGGCGCAGAAGAACTCGGCCGTGTAGTGGACCTTGAGCCAGCCGGTGTGATAGGCCAGCAGCGAATAGGCGGCGGCGTGCGACTTGTTGAAGCCGTAGCCGGCGAATTTCTCCATCAGGTCGAAGATTTCGTCGGCTTTGGCCTCGGGCATGCCATGGGTAGCCAGCGCGCCGGCGCGGAACTTCACCCGTTCCTTGGCCATTTCCTCGGGCTTTTTCTTGCCCATGGCGCGGCGCAGCAGGTCGGCGCCGCCCAGGGTGTAGCCGCCCAGAATCTGCGCGGTCTGCATCACCTGTTCCTGGTAGACCATGATGCCGTAGGTTTCGGACAACATCTCGGCCACCGCCGGGTGCGGGTACTCCACCGGCTCGCGGCCGTGCTTGCGCGCCACAAAGCTGGGGATCAGGTCCATCGGGCCGGGGCGGTAGAGCGCGTTCAGGGCGATCAGGTCTTCCAGCCGGGTGGGCCGGGCGTCCTTGAGCATGCCTTGCATGCCGCGACTTTCAAACTGGAACACCGCCTCGGTGCGGCCATCGGCAAACAGCTTGTAGGTGGCAGCGTCGTCCAGCGCCACGTTTTCGAAGGCAAAGTTCTCCTGCCCGGGATGGCGCTTGCGGATCAGCTCACGCGCGATCTCCAGAATGGTCAGCGTGGCCAGGCCCAGGAAGTCGAACTTGACCAGGCCGATGGCCTCCACGTCGTCCTTGTCGTACTGGCTCACCGCCGAGTCGCTGCCGGGCTGCTGGTACAGCGGGCAGAAGTCGGTGAGCTTGCCCGGGGCAATCAGCACGCCGCCGGCATGCATGCCGATGTTGCGCGTCATGCCTTCGAGTTTCTGCGCCATCTCGATGACGGTGCGCACGTCTTCTTCTTTCTCGACCCGTTCTGCCAGCAGCGGCTCCAGCTCCAGCGCGTAGTTGGCCTTGTCGCCCTCCTTTTTCGGCTTGGGCGGGTAGGCCAGGGTGTAGGTCTGCCCCGGCTTGGCCGGAACCAGCTTGGAGATGCCGTCGCAGAAGGTGTAGCTCATGTCCATGACCCGGCCGACGTCGCGGATGGCCGCCTTGGCGGCCATGGTGCCGAAGGTGGCGATCTGGCTGACCGCGTCCTTGCCGTATTTCTGCTTGACGTAGTCGATGACGCGGTCGCGGTTGGCCTGGCAGAAGTCGATGTCGAAGTCGGGCATGGACACCCGCTCGGGGTTCAGGAAACGCTCGAACAGCAGCGCGTATTCCAGCGGGTCCAGGTCGGTGATCTTGAGCGCATAGGCCACCAGCGAGCCCGCGCCCGAGCCCCGCCCCGGCCCCACCGGGCAGCCGTTGGCCTTGGCCCACTGGATGAAGTCGCCCACGATCAGGAAGTAGCCCGGAAAACCCATCTTCAGGATGGTGGCGAGTTCGAACTCCAGCCGCTCCACATAGCGCGGCCGCTCGGCTTCGCGTCGCGCCGGGTCGGGGTAGAGGTGGCGCAGGCGCTCTTCCAGGCCTTCGAAGGAGACGTGGCGGAAATACTCGTCCACCGACATCACGCGCCCGTCGACCGGCGGGATCGGGAAGTTGGGCAGCTGCGGCTTGCCCAGCACCAGGGTCAGGCTGCAGCGGCGGGCAATCTCCACCGTGTTGGCCAGTGCGCTGGGCACGTCGGCAAACAGCGCGGCCATCTGCGCGGCGCTTTTGAAGTACTGCTCGCGCGTGAAGCGGCGCACCCGCCGCGGATTGGCCAGAATTTCGCCTTCGGAAATACAGACCCGCGCCTCGTGGGCCTCGTAGTCCTCCGGCTGCAGAAACTGCACCGGCTGGGTGGCCACCACCGGCAGCTTCAGCCGCGCGGCCAGTTGCACCGCGCCCGCCACCTGGGTTTCGTCATCGGGGCGGCCGGCGCGCTGCAGTTCCAGGTAGAAACGGTGCGGAAACAGCCCGGCCAGTGCCAGCGCGGCCTCGGCGGCGCGGGCCGCATCGCCCTGCACCAGGGCCTGACCCACCGGCCCCGCCTGTGCGCCCGACAGCAGGATCAGGCCCTCGGCCCGCTCGCGCAGCCAGGCCAGTTTGACCACCGCCTGGGCCTTGTGCACCTGCCCCGTCCAGGCCCGGGCCAGCAGCTCGCACAGGTTCAGATAGCCCTGGCTGTTTTGCACCAGCAGCAACACCCGCGAGGTGGCGCCCGTGTCTGCGCCCAGGCCCTCGAGAAAAATCTCGGCCCCCAGCACGGGCTTGACCCCCTTGCCACGCGCCTCTTTGTAGAACTTGACCGCCCCGAACAGGTTGGACAGATCGGTCAGCGCCAGGGCAGGCTGCCGGTCCGCCGCAGCGGCCTTGACCACGTCGTCAATACGGGTGGTGCCATCCACCACAGAAAACTCGGAATGCAGGCGCAGGTGAATGAACATGGCTGCATTGTAGGAGGCCGGGTGGGCGCCGGTGACCGCGTGGGCAGGGGAAACGGCTGCCCCGGCGGTATCAAATATATAGCGTAAAACGACCTTTTACCGCTGGGTATGGTCAGTTTTGGCCAGATTTCCCGCCACCAACCGCCCCACCGGCCGGTCAGGCGACACCGCGCAGCGCCCAGACGGCCAGCGGGATGCCACACAGGGCGATCAGGCCGTAGAGCAGGTAATTGCCGGTGCGGGGGTCAAAGTCGGGGCGGATCTTGTGCCAGGGCTTGTGCATCAGCCATTTGCCGATCGCGATGTCGAAGCTGGCCATGAAAACGGCCAGCACCGGCCCCAGGGCGGCGTGCGCGCCGGCGCCCTGCAGGCCGATGCCGGGCACCAGCAGCCAGCACAGCACAAAAGCCAGCAGCGTGCCGGTCACGGCGCTGAGCTTGATCGCCCGCTCTTTGCCCAGGCGCGGGATCAGCAGCTTGATGCGGGCGATGCCGTGCAGGGTTTCGGCGCAGGCCAGCACCACACACAGGGCGACGATATGGATCAGGGCGTCAGGCGTCATGGGATCGGCGAAGGGCGGGTGGGCGCTGGCGAACCGGCTTGCTGGCCGCGGCACCGTGAAACCGGGTGAACCACCGGATTCTTGCAAAGCCCGGCGACAGAAATTTGTTTCACATCAACAAGTTGCGCTGGACCTGGCGGTGATGAAGGCGTAGTCCCCCGCGTCGCTGGCGTACCGGGCCTGGACGGCGGCGAAAGCGCCACGGTCCAGATCGGCAGCGAGGCGTTCCAGCCCGCTGCGCAACTCGTCCGGCGGGGCCAGATTGGCAAACGAGCTGATGTTGGCGCGGATGGCCCCGTCCAGGTAGAGGGCGGGCCGGTGTTTGCCGGAATACAGAAACAGGTCCTGCAGCGAGTCGGTCACCGAAAAGGGTGTGAGGGCGATGGCGGCAAAGCCGGCCTGGCGCAGCGCCTCACAGAGGCGTGGCCCGGTCGGCATCCGGGCCATGGAGCGGGCCATCATTTCCGGGAAGTAATGACACAGCCAGTACTGCCGCATCTGCTCGGCCAGGCCGGTGAAAATGACAAACGGGGCGCCGGGACGCAACGTGCGATGCACCTCGGCAAGCGGTGCCTCCAGACGGGCGAAGTGGTGAATGGCCAAGGTGCAGATGGCGCCATCGAAAGCGGCGTCGGGAAACGGCAGTGCCTGCGCGCCCGCCTGCACCCAGGCAATGTCATCGGACTGCGGCCGCGCCTGCGTGAGCATGCGAATGGAAACGTCAATGGCAGTCCACGTTCCGCCCAGGCGGCTGAGGGCGAGGGTGTAATTGCCCGTGCCACAGCCCAGGTCCAGATAGGCGCCGCCGGGCGTCAGGCCCAGCGCTCGCGCCAGCGCCTGGGCAATGGCCGGGTCGGCGCGGCGGGTGGTGGCGTAGGTGCCGCCGATGCGGTCATACAGTGCCTGCATGTCGCCATAGAACCTGGACAGCGGCCCACAGTCGACCCCCGGGGCAAACCCGACGGCCGCATTCGACTTCGATATTCATAGCGAAAAATGACCTTTTTACGCTGGGTATTGCCCGATTGGACCTCAAAACCTCATTCGCGCAGCACCTGCAGCACGTCGGAGCGGAATTCGCGGCTGTACAGCACGGCGGCCACCAGCACGGCCGCGCCGGTCATGGCCAGCGGGGAAAAAATCCAGGCCATGGCGGCAAAGGAAAAATAGTAGGCACGCAGCCCGTCGTTGAAGGTTTCCGCGGCCGAGCCCACCAGAGCGCCGGCGCGGCGGGCCCAGGCGGCCGCGTCGGCCTGGCCACTGGCAAAGGCTTCGGGAGGCGGCATGGCGCCGATCAGCAGCGCCACAAAGGTGTATTGCCGCATGGACCAGGAGAAGCGGAAGAACGCATAGACAAAAATTGCCACCAGCACCAGGACCTTGAACTCGAACACCAGCAGCGGCGTGGGCTGGGCGAAGGGAATTTCGCGCACCAGCTCGGCCGCCTTGTCGGTGGTGCCGAGCACGGCAAACAGACCGCCGATGATGATGATGGACGTAGACGAAAAGAATGCCGGCGTCTGCGACAGGTTCTGGGTGATCAGGCCGTCGAGCATGCGCGGGTCGCGCGCGGTGGCCTGCAGCATCCACTCGCTGCGCCAGCGGTTGGTCGTGATGATCAGCGAGCGCTGGCGCTGGCCCCAGAAACGGGCAAACCAGGCGTAGCCGATCCACAGGCCAAAAAAAGCCGCCAGGGCCAGCCAGTCCACCAGCGGCAGGAGCGCAAAAATTTTCATGCGTCCATGGTAGCGCCCGGGCGCGGCGCGTGCACGGCGCCCGGCGCGGGCGGTCAGCCCTTGAGTCGGGCGGCGGTGGCGGCCACCCGGGCGCCGAACTGGCGTGCGGTTTCCAGGTCGCCGGGCAGCATTTCGGCGGCGCTGGCGTCGGACGGGCTTTGCGCCATGGCGCCGCTGAAGGAGCCCACGTAGTTCAGGTCGTTGCGCTGGGCGGCCTTGCTGTTGCTGGGCATCATGCCGGTGCCCACCCAGAGGCCGCTGTGCTGCATGGCCAGGGTGAACAGGTAATGCAGCGTGGACAACTTGTCGCCGTTCATGGTCGCGCTGTTGGTGAAGCCGGCAAACAGCTTGTCTTTCCATGCCTGGGTGAACCAGGCTTTGCTGGAGGCGTCGGCAAACTTCTTGAACTGCCAGCTCACGGTGCCCATGTAGGTGGGGCTGCCCATGATGATGGCGTCCGCGGCGTTGAGCTGGTCCCAGCCACCGTCCGGCAGGTTGCCGTCGGCATCGATGGGCACCAGTTCGGCGCCGGCGCCGTCGGCCACAGCCTGGGCCATACGAAGGGTGTGGCCGTAGCCGGAATGGAAAACAACTGCGATACGGGTCATGACAAGCTCCTCAAGGATGGGTGAACAGAAAACACAGGAAAACCGGAGGGAACGCGGACGGCAGGCGCGGTCAGGGCGCCAGATCGAACACCAGCACCTCGGCGTCACGGCCGGCGCTGAACTGCAGTTGGGTTTCGCCGGCCACGTAAAGGGCGTCGCCGGCGGACAGGGCCTGGCCGTTGACATCCAGCGCGCCGCGGATCAGGTGCACATAGCCCTTGCGTGCCGGATTGAGCGCCAGCGTGGCACTTTCATCCCCGTCGAACAGTCCGGCGTAGAGCCAGGCATCGGCATGCATCGCCACCACACCGCCCTTGCCCGGTGGCGCCGCCACCAGGGACAGTGCGCCGCGTTTGCCAGCGGGCGGCACGGCCTGCTGCTCATAGCCGGGGGGAATGCCCCGGGCCGAAGGCTCGATCCAGATCTGGAGGAAATGGGTGGTCTGGCCAACGGCGTGGTTGAACTCGCTGTGCATCACGCCGGTGCCGGCGCTCATGCGCTGCACATCACCGGGTGGAATGCCCTTGACATTGCCCATGCTGTCCTTGTGCGCCAGGTTGCCCTGCAGCACATAGCTGATGATTTCCATGTCGCGATGGCCGTGGGTGCCAAAGCCGGTGCCGGGGGCAATGCGGTCTTCGTTGATGACGCGCAGGTTGCCCCAGCCCCTGTGCGCCGGGTCGAAGTATTCGGCAAACGAGAAGCTGTGCCACGAGTCGAGCCATCCGTGGTTGGCATGGCCGCGGTCGCTGGCTTTGCGCAGGGTAAGCATGGTGAAAACTCCGGTGGGTGGGGGACATGCGGTGAAGGCCGCTGCCGATGTCCTGACTGTAGGCGTCCGGGCGCCACGGGTGGTGCTGGGGTTTTGATGGCATCATTCGAAAATTTTGAATGATCAAACAATGACCGTGCAATCACCCCGCGACGTCCTGAGCCCGGAGGCGCTGACACTGCTGCAGGCCATCGCCCAGGCTGGCAGCTTTGCCGCCGCAGCCCGCCAGCTGGGTGTGGTGCCCAGTGCACTGACCTACCGGGTGCGCCAGATCGAAGAGGCGCTGGACGTGCTGCTGTTCGACCGCAGCGCCCGCCAGGCGCGCCCTACCGAGGCGGGTCGCGAGTTGCTGCGCGAAGGCGAGCGCCTGCTGGCCGAGATGGAAGCGGTGGCCAACCGCGTGCGACGGGTAGCCACCGGCTGGGAGTCGCAGTTCACCGTGGCGGTGGACAGCATCATTGCCCAGCCGGTGATCATGGAACTGTGTGCGGATTTCCTGGCCCTGCGACCGCCCACGCGCTTGCGCCTGCGCGACGAAACCCTGTCGGGCACGCTGCAAGCCCTGACCTCGGGCATGGCAGACCTGGCCATCGGTGTCGGGCTGGACACCAGCACGCTGGCCGGCATCGTCCACCAGCCGCTGGGGCGGGTGGCCTTTGTTTACGCCGTGGCGCCACACCACCCGCTGGCAACGGCCCCCGAACCTTTGGGCGATGAGCTGATCCAGCGCCACCGCGCCGTGGCCGTGGCCGATTCGGTGCCCGTGGGTGGTGGCATTACTGTGGGCCTGCTCGCGGGCCAGGATGTGCTCACCGTATCGACCATGGACGCCAAGCTTGACGCGCAGTTGCGGGGACTGGGCGGCGGTTTCCTGCCCGAGCCCCTGGCCCGGCCGTACATTGAAAGCGGGCGGCTGGTGGTCCGCGCGGTACAGCGCCCTTCGCGCGAGGCGCCACTGAGTTACGCCTGGCGCAGCGGGCGGGGGGTCGCCGCCGGCCGGGCGCTGCAGTGGTGGCTGCAGCGGCTGGACCAGCCCGCGACCCGCGCCGCCTTGTTGCGGCTCGGGCAACCGGTTGCGCGGCGGGTGTAGAGTGCATGCCATGGCGCGTGATCGGCATGCGCGACGGAGCAACCTGATGAAAAAACCGCCCCCCCCGAACCGCCGTGTCGCGATCGTTGGTGCCGGCATGGCCGGCATCGCCTGCGCGCGCACTCTGGCCCAGGCCGGTCATGCGGTGACGCTGTTCGAAAAGAGCCGCGGCTACGGCGGCCGCATGGCCACGCGGCGTTCGCCCTTTGGCTCCTTCGACCACGGCGCCCAGTATTTCACCGTCCGCGACGCCCGGCTGGAGCGCGCGCTGGCCACCACCCCCGGCCTGTGCCGCGCCTGGAGCGCCAACGCCGTGCGGGTGCTGGACCCCGCCGGCCGCCTGCTGGAGGCCGCGCCCCCCTCTCGCGAGCCCCACTGGGTGCCCATCCCCGGCATGAGTACGCTGGTCCATCAATGGGCCGCGCCGCTGGAACAATCCGGCGCGGTGCAGCTGCAGACCCAGGTCACCCGCATCCAGGCCGATCCGCTGGCGCGCGGTCGCTGGCAGTTGCACACCCAGGCCGCGGATGGCGCGGTGCATGTGCATGCCGGTTTCGACCAGGTGTTGCTGGCCATCCCCGCGCCACAGGCAGCGGCGTTGCTGGGCGCGTCGTCGCTGGCTCCCGCTTGGGTCACCCAGCTGGCCGGTGTGACCATGGCGCCGTGCTGGACCTTGATGCTCGCCTACCCCAACGCGGCCCAGGGCGGACGCACCGGCTTCGGCCCGCAATGGAACGCTGCCCGCAGCACCCACCACCGCGTGGCCTGGCTGGCACGGGAGTCGTCCAAACCCCGGCGCGAGCCGATCGAACGCTGGACGGTGCAGGCCAGCTCCGAATGGTCGCAGCAACACCTGGAAGATACCCCGGAGCGGGTCCAGGGCAAGCTGCTGAAAGCCTTCGCCGAGGTCACCGGCATCCGTGCCGAACCGGGCCATGCCGAAGTGCACCGCTGGCGCTACGCCAAGACCCAGCAAGCCCTGGGCCCGTCCCACCTGTGGGATCGCCGCGCCGGCATCGGCCTGTGTGGCGACTGGTGCCTGGGCCACCGCGTCGAAAACGCTTTCGTCTCCGGCCTGGAACTGGCGCTGGCCACCCTGTAGCGCCGTGGCCAGCAGCGCGCCAGGCGCCGAAACGGCGCAGGCCGGGCCCTCGCCCTACCGGGGCCGCTTCGCGCCCTCTCCCACCGGTCCACTGCATGCCGGCTCGCTGGTGGCGGCCCTGGCCAGCTGGCTGGACGCGCGGGCCCACCGGGGGTGCTGGCTGGTACGGATCGAAGACATCGATCCGCCGCGCTGCGCTCCCGGGGCGGACCGGGTCATCCTGCGCCAGCTGGCCGATTGCGGGCTGATGCCCGACGCGCCGCCGCAGTGGCAGTCGCGCCGCCACCCGCTCTACCAGCAGGCACTGGACCAGCTGGCCGCCGCCGGCCTGGCCTACCCGTGCGGGTGTACCCGCAAGGACATCGAAGCCGAGTGGGCGCGCCGCGGCGTCCAGCGGGGTCGCCACGCCGAGCTGGTCTACCCCGGCACCTGCCGCGACGGTTTGCGGGGGGGCTCGGCGCGGGCCTGGCGCCTGCGGTCCGACGTTTTCCTGTCAGAACTGCCCGTACCCAGCGTAAAAAGGTCACTTTCAGCTATCGAAAGTGAAATCCCGGTGACCCGGAGCGCCGCGCCGGTCACCTGGTTCGACCGGCGCCTGGGGCCCGGCTCGCAGAACGTTGGCGCCGAGGTGGGCGACTTCGTGCTGCGCCGGGCTGACGGTCTGTGGGCCTATCAGCTGGCGGTGGTCGTCGACGATGCCGAGCAGGGCATCACCGATGTGGTGCGCGGCGAAGACCTGGCCGACAACACCCCCCGGCAGATCCTGCTGCAGCGTGCCCTGGGCCTGGCCACGCCGCGCTACCTGCACACGCCGCTGGTACGGGCCGCCGACGGCGAAAAACTCTCCAAACAGCATGGCGCGCCCGCCGTGGACACCGGCGATCCGCAGGCTGCCTTGAACGCCGCCGCCGCCACGCTGACCTTGCCACCGGCGGCCGGCAGCACCGTGGCCGAAGCCCTGGCGTTCTGGACGGCGGCCTGGCGGGCGCGCTGGTGCCGCGCCTGACCCGACCGGACGCCCCTGCATCGGCCGGGGCCCGCCCCGCGACCGGCACGGGCGCCGGCAAACCCTACAATCGGCGCCCCGCCGTCCCGACGGCCCCACTCTGGGCCACATTCTGCGTGCCCTTCGCTGCGCCATGACCGATCCCCGCCACGCCCACCCCCGCCCCGGCCCGGCCGAGGGCACCCATCTGCGCCAGATCAAGACCTATGTGCTGCGTGCCGGGCGCATGGGCCCGGGCCAGGAGCGGGCGCTGGAGGTGCTGGGGCCGCAGTTTCTTCTGCCGTACACCCCTGGCCAGACCTTCGATGCGGCCGCCGCGTTCGGCCGCGTGGCGCCGCTGATCCTGGAAATCGGTTTTGGGATGGGTGATGCCACGGCCCATATCGCCGCGGTCCGCCCCGGGGACAACTTCCTGTGCTGCGAGGTGCACGAGCCCGGCGTGGGCGCGCTGCTCAAACGGATCGGCGAACAGGGCCTGGGCAATATCCGCATCCTGGCCCATGACGCGGTGGAGGTGGTCGATCACATGCTGGCCGAAGCCTCGCTGGACGGCATCCACATCTTCTTTCCCGACCCCTGGCACAAGAAAAAGCACCACAAACGCCGCCTGATCCAGCCCCCGCTGGTGGCCCGGCTGGCCACGCGCCTGCGGCCCGGCGGCATCCTGCACTGCGCCACCGACTGGCAGCCCTACGCCGAGCAGATGCGTGATGTGCTGGGCGCCGAGCCGCTGCTGGTGAACACCGCCGCCGACCGCGCGGACGGTTTTGCCCCAAAACCCGACTACCGGCCGCTGACCAAGTTTGAAAACCGCGGTCTGCGGCTGGGCCACGGCGTCTGGGACCTGGTGTTTCGCCGCGTCTGACCCGCCCCCCTGGCGGATCGAACCGGCGGCCGATGCACAAACGGCATGCCCCGATGGCAGATTGGCAAGGCCCGGCTCTGGCAGGGCGGGCCGGATTGGACTATCGTCTCGCACTTGGCCATCGCGCCCATCCGGCACGCTTATTGCGAAGTCGTTTCCTGCTGACGCCCCTCCTGGAGATCCCATGAATCTGCATCGTCGCCACTTCCACCGCGCCGGACTGGCGCTGACCCTGGGCGCGCTGGCCGGCCCCGCCGCCCTGGCCCAGCCGGCAGGCGCCGCGCGCCGCATCGTGCTGGGACAGTCTGTGCCGCTGACCGGGGCAGCCTCCGAGATCGGGCTGGCCTTTGCGGCGGGCGCCAAGTTGTATGTGGACGCCTTCAACGGTCGCAAGAACAACCCCGGCTGGCAATTCGAGTTGCGCCAGCTTGACGATGGCTACGACGCCCAGCGGGCCGAGGCCAATGCCAAAAAGCTGCTGGCCGATGGCGCCGATGTGCTGTTTGGCTTTGTCGGCACGGCGTCGTCGGAGGCGGGCGCCCGGGTCGCGCAGGCCGCCGGCGCTTTGTTCTTCGCCCCGTTTGCCGCACCCGACACCCTGCGGGAGGCCAGCCAGAGCCAGGTGTTTCATGTGCGCCCCAGCCTGTCGGACGAAGCCTTCAAGTCCGTTCGCCATGCCGCGACGCTGGGCCAGACCCGCATTGCCGTGGTGGCCGAGGACGATGCCATGGGCCGTGCCGGTACCGCCGCCGTGCAGGCGGCCATGACCGAGCTGAAGCTGCCTGCACCGGTGGCGGTCGCAATCGTCCCGGTCAACAGCGACAAGGTGGACGCCGCCGTCGCCAACCTGCTGAAGTCGCAGGCGCAGGCGGTCATTCTGGTGTCCTTGTTCAACTCCAGCGCGGCGGTCATCCGCAAAGCCCGCGCGGGCGGTTTTGCCGGCACTTTCATGGCGTTTTCGGTGGTCGGGATCGACCCGCTGTTCACCGCGCTGGGCAAGGACATCGGCGGCGTTGTGGTCTCGCAGGTGGTGCCCTCGCCCCGAAGCACGGCCACCCCCATCGTGCGTGAATATCTGGCCGCGATCGACAACTCGGACCAGACACCCAGCTACGAGAGCCTGGAAGGATTCATTGCTGCCAAGACCCTGGCCGAAGGGCTGCGCCGGGTGGCTCCCGCGAAAGGGCTGGACCGCAGCAAACTGCAGCAGGCCCTGGCGGGCATGACCGACTGGGATGTGGGCGGTTTTCGCATCAATCTGCGCGCCGGGGTACGTGACGCGGTACGCAGCATCGACCTGGTGACCATTCGCCCCGACGGGCGCGTGGTGCGCTGACGTTTTCCCTGGCGATGGCCCGACCGCCGCGCGCGCCGGCCATTGCCTTGCGTGAGGGGGTCGCGCCCAGCGCGGTGGCGCTGCCGAACATGCGCCAGCCGCCCTGGTCCACGCTGCTGGATTTTCTCGATCACCGGATGCCGGCCGTGGGCCGAGCGGTATGGCTGCAGCGCATGGCCGACGGGGAGGTGCTGGACGACACCGGCCAACCGCTGCCGCCGCATACGCCCTACCGCGGCGGCCTGCGCGCCTGGTACTGGCGCCACCTGCCACAGGAACAGCCGGTTCCGTTTGTCGAAACGGTGCTGTACCAGGATGCGCATCTGGTGGTCGCTGACAAGCCGCACTTCCTGCCGGTGACCCCGGGAGGACGTTATGTGCGCGAAAGCCTGCTGGTTCGCCTGCGCCAGCGCCTGAACCTGCCCGGCCTGAGCCCGCTGCACCGCATCGACCGCGAGACCGCCGGGCTGGTCGCCTTCAGTGTGCGCGCGCAGGACCGCGACGCATACCAGCGGCTGTTTCGCGAACGGAAGGTCGACAAGGTGTACGAAGCCCTTGCGCCGGCCGCGCCCCAGCACACCTGGCCGCTCCACCGCCGCAGCCATATTCGCGAGGACCCACAGGCGTTTTACCGCATGGTCGAAGCGCCCGAGGCCGAAGCCCTGCCGGACAACAGCGAAACCACCATTGCGCCGGTGGAACAGCGCGGCGCCTGGGCCCGCTACCGGCTATGGCCACGCACCGGGCAGCGACACCAGCTGCGGGTGCACCTGAATGCCCTGGGGCTGCCGATTGCCGGCGACCAGTTCTACCCGCGCGCGCGGCGCGGCCCGGACGAGGCGGAGGACTTTGCCTTGCCGCTGCAATTGCTGGCCCATACCCTGGCCTTCACCGACCCGGTGACCGGCCAGCAGCGCCATTTCGAAAGCGGCCGCTCGCTGGACTGGGACGTGGCTTTGCGCGACGGCGGCTGAGCGCTGCGCCGCCCGCGGCTCAGCGCGCAAAGGCGTGCTGCAGCGCTTGCAGCAGCACCTGGCGCGACTCGTCCCGCGCCTGCGGATGCCCGCCAACATGGACACCCTGCCCCGGGTTGACGCCGTTGGGTACGTCAGCCCGGTGGCGCACTGGCGCGGTACCGTCGAAACCATGGACCGCCCCCTCCCAGGCCCGCACCGTCACTGCCGGGCGGCCCTCGCGGGCCAAGGCCTGGCAGGGCGCGGCGGGCGTCCAGTCATCGGCCAGGCCCAGCAGCAGCAGGGTGTCGGTAGCAGGCTGGAAACCGCGCCGGCGGTCGGTGTCGCAACCGGGGTAAAACGCAACCGCCAACCGGGGCCGGACGGACGCCGCCGCGACATCAGGGTGCAGGCGGTTGGTTGCCGACAGCACCGCGCTGCCGCCGTGGGACCAGCCCAGCAGGGCCAGACGGCTGGCGTCCACACCGGGCTGTGCGGCCAGCCACTGCAGGGCGCCCAGGACGTCCTGGCGACGCTCGGTGTTGGTCACACGGCGTGTGCCGATGCGTTGGGTGCACAGCTCTTTTTCGCCGCGCGCCGACAGCGAGTCCAGCGCCAGCGCGTGCCACCCTTGCGCATTCAACAGTGCCGCGTAATCACGGATACGCTGCGAAGGCAGTCCGCGCCCGTTGAGCATGCCGCCGCAGCCGTGCAACAACAGCACCGTCGGCGCCTGCTGGTCGGCAGGGGCGGCATAAAACCAGCCATCGAGCATGACCGCCTGGCCGGCGCGGGCCTCCTGACTGGGCACCTGCACCCGAGACACCACACCGGGCTGGGCCGGCTGGCTCCAGGCGCCCACGAGCAGCAGGTTCGAAATAAAAACGGCCGATACCCAGCGTAAAAAGGTCATTATTTGCTATCAATTAGTGACTAATTGTCTGGCCCGCTTTCCTGCGAGGACGGCCGTGGCGCGCCCGGCCACGGCGCCGCCACAGCTCAGACCCGCTCGGCCACCCAGCCCGAAACCGACGCCAGCGCGGCGGCCAGCTTGCTCGGGTCGGTGCCGCCGGCCATGGCCATGTCGGGTTTGCCGCCACCCTTGCCGCCCACTTGCTGGGCCACAAAGTTGACCAGCTCGCCGGCCTTGACCCGGCCCACGCTGTCGGCGGTGACCCCCGCAGCCAGTTGCACCTTGTCGCCGTCCACAGCGGCCAGCACGATGGCGGCGGTCTTGAGTTTGTCCTTGAGCTTGTCCAGCGTATCGCGCAGGGTTCTGGCGTCCGCGCCTTCGAGCCGGGCGGCCAGCACCTTCAGCCCTTTCACGTCGATGGCCTTGCCGGCCAGTTCGTCGCCCTGGCTGGAGGCCAGCTTGCCTTTGAGCGCGGCCAGTTCACGCTCCAACTCGCGGGACTGCTCCAGCATCGCGCCGATGCGCGAGGGCACTTCTGCGGGTGTGACCCGCAGCGTGCCGGCCACGCCACCCAGGGTCGTCTCCATGCCTTGCACGTAAGCCAGCGCATTCAGGCCGGTCAGCGCTTCGATCCGGCGCACGCCCGCCGCCACACCACCTTCGGCGACGATGGTGAAGAAGCCGATGTCGCCGGTGGCCTTCACGTGGGTGCCACCACACAGTTCGCGGCTGGAGCCGATGTCGAGCACCCGCACGGTCTCGCCGTATTTCTCGCCGAAGAGCATCATCGCGCCGGTCTTCTGGGCAGATTCGATGTCCATCACCCGCGCCTGTGCGGCGGCGTTGGCCAGGATCTCGCGGTTGACACGAACCTCGATCTCGCGAATCTGGGCGTCGGTGACCGGGGCATTGTGGGCGAAGTCGAAGCGGGTGCGCTCGGCGTTCACCAGCGAACCTTTCTGCTGCACATGGCTGCCCAGCACCTCGCGCAGGGCTTTGTGCATCAGGTGGGTAGCGCTGTGGTTGCGCACGGTGGCGGCGCGCAGCGCGGTGTCCACCCGGGCGGTGACGGTGTCGCCCACCCGCAGCAGGCCACGCGCGGTGCCGTGGTGGCCGAACACGTCGGCCTTGATCTTCTGGGTGTCGGCCACGTCGAAGGCCCCGCCCGTGCCTTCAATCCGGCCCTGGTCACCCACCTGGCCGCCGCTTTCGGCGTAGAACGGGGTGGTGTCGAGCACCACGACACCGCTCTGGCCGTCGGCCAGGGCGTCCACCGGCACCCCCTCGTGATACAGCGCCACCACGGTTGCGGAGGATTCGAGCCGCTCGTAGCCGACAAAGTCGTTGCCGTCGCCGCTGTAGTCCAGCGCCTTGTCCATCTTGAACTTGCCGGCGGCGCGGGCCTGCGATTTCTGCCGTTCCATGGCGACCTGAAAGCCGGCTTCATCCACGGTGACGCCGCGCTCGCGGCAGACGTCGTTGGTCAGGTCGAGCGGGAAGCCGTAGGTATCGTGCAGCTTGAAGGCCACCTCGCCGGGCAGCACCCGGGCATCGCCGCCCAGGGCGCTGTCCAGGATCTCCATGCCGTTGGCCAGCGTCTCGTAGAAGCGCTCCTCTTCCGCTCCCAGCACCTCGCCGATACGCTGCGCCTGGGCGGCCAGGTTGGGATACGCTTCTCCCATCAGGGCCACCAGGTCGGGCACCAGCTTGTGGAAAAACGGCGCCTTGCGGCCCAGCTTGTAGCCGTGACGGATGGCGCGGCGGATGATGCGGCGCTGCACGTAGCCGCGGCCTTCGTTGGACGGAATCACTCCGTCGCTGACCAGGAAGGCGGTGGCACGCAGGTGGTCGGCAATGACGCGCAAGCTGGGGCTGTGCAGATCGGCGCAGCCGGTCTCGCGCGCGGCGGCGCGGATCAGGGCGTCAAAGATGTCGATTTCATAGTTGCTGTGCACACCTTGCAGAATGGCGGCCAGACGCTCCAGCCCCATGCCGGTATCGACACAGGGCGCGGGCAGGCGCACCACACTGCCGTCTTCCTTCATGTCGAACTGCATGAACACATGGTTCCAGATCTCGATGAACCGGTCACCATCTTCCTCGGGGCTGCCCGGGGGACCGCCGGGAATGTGCGGGCCGTGGTCAAAGAAGATTTCGGAACACGGGCCACAGGGGCCGGTGTCGGCCATCATCCAGAAATTGTCCGACTTGTATTTGCCGCCTTTGTTGTCCCCGATGCGGATGACGCGTTCGGGTGGCAGGCCGATTTCCCTGGTCCAGATGTCGTAGGCCTCGTCGTCCTCGTGATAGACGGTCGCCAGCAGCCGCTCGGGCGGCAGCTTGTAGACCTGGGTCAGCAGTTCCCAGCCCCAGTGAAGCGATTCACGCTTGAAGTAGTCACCGAAACTCCAGTTGCCCAACATCTCGAAGAAGGTGTGGTGGCGCGCGGTGTAGCCCACGTTTTCCAGGTCGTTGTGTTTGCCGCCGGCCCGCAGGCAGGCCTGCACCGAGGCCGCGCGCACGTAGCTGCGCTTGTCGGAGCCGAGAAACACGTCCTTGAACTGCACCATGCCGGAGTTGGTGAACATCAGCGTCGGGTCATTGCCCGGGACCAGCGGGCTGGACGCCACCACCGTGTGGGCTTTCGAGGCGAAGAAGTCGAGAAAGATCTGGCGGATGTCGGCGACGGAAAATTTTGGCGAGGACATGTTGGGGATGTGATGGGATGGGTTGGAGCCACCAGGCGGCTGCCGCGCCGCCAACCGGCGCCAGGTACCTGTAAATGCTTGATTCGGCTGAACATTCCATTATAGGTTTTGCCTTCCGCCATGGCGACAGACAAACCGCAGGGGCCCGGTTATGCTGCATCGTTGGGCGCAAATATTTAATCTGTTAAATAATTTATCCTCCTTCCTTCTTCCAACCGACTGGCAAGAGACACCATGAACCCACCCGCCTCCCCCCTCGCGCTGCTGAAAGACCCGACACTGCTCAAGACCGATGGGCTGATCAACGGCCAGTGGATCGCCGGCACATCGCGCTTTGATGTGCACGATCCGGCGACCGGCCTCAAACTCGCAGCCGTCGCCAACCTGGGCCCGGCCGAGGCCGAAGCGGCCATCGCCGCCGCGAATGCCGCCTGGCCCGCCTGGCGTAACAAGACCGCCAAGGAGCGCAGCATCATCCTGCGCCGCTGGTTCGACCTGCTGATGGCCAACCAGGACGACCTGGGCCGGCTGATGACCGCCGAGCAGGGCAAGCCGCTGCCCGAAGCCAAGGGCGAGGTGGCCTACGGCGCCAGCTTCGTCGAATGGTTTGCCGAGGAAGCCAAACGGGTCAATGGCGAGACCCTGCCCCAGTTCGACAACAACCGCCGCCTGCTGGTGCTGCGCCAGCCGATCGGCGTGTGCGCTGCCATTACGCCGTGGAACTTTCCGCTGGCGATGATCACGCGCAAGGTCGCGCCCGCGCTGGCCGCCGGCTGCCCGGTGGTGATCAAACCGGCCGAGCTGACCCCGCTGACGGCCCTGGCCGCCGCCGAGCTGGCGATCCGCGCCGGCATTCCGGCCGGTGTGCTGAACATGCTCACGGCTGACAGCGCCCAGTCGATTGCCATCGGCAAAGTGCTGTGCGCCAGTGACGTGGTGCGCCACCTGTCGTTCACCGGCTCCACCGAAGTCGGCCGCATCCTGATGGCGCAGAGCGCACCGACGGTGAAGAAGCTGTCGC
Source organism: Curvibacter sp. T50 (assembly GCF_057219955.1). Taxonomy (NCBI): domain Bacteria; kingdom Pseudomonadati; phylum Pseudomonadota; class Betaproteobacteria; order Burkholderiales; family Comamonadaceae; genus Curvibacter; species Curvibacter sp. T50. The sequence continues at coordinate 47,465 of NZ_JBXVVU010000001.1, read as the reverse complement.
TGGAGCTCGGCGGCAACGCGCCGTTCATCGTGTTCGACGATGCCGACATCGACTCCGCGGTCGAAGGCGCGTTCGCCAGCAAGTACCGCAACGCGGGCCAGACCTGCGTGTGCTCCAACCGCCTGTATGTGCAGGACGGCGTCTACGACGAGTTCGTCACCAGGTTCGCCGCCAAGGTGAAAACCGCCAAGGTCGGCAACGGCTTCGAGGACGGCGTCAACCAGGGTCCGCTGATCGAGGAGGCCGCGCTGGAAAAAGTGCAACGCCATGTGGACGACGCGGTGGCCAAGGGCGCGCGGGTGCTGGCCGGCGGCAAGCGCCTGAGCGGACAGTTCTTTGAACCCACGGTGGTGGCCGACGCCACGGCCGACATGCTGTGTGCCCGGGAGGAAACTTTCGGCCCGTTTGCGCCGGTGTTCCGTTTCAGCACCGAACAGGAGGCCATCGATGCGGCCAACGCCACCGAATTCGGTCTGGCCAGCTATTTCTACAGCCGGGACGTGGGTCGCATCTTCCGCGTCAGCGAGGCGCTGGAGTACGGCATGGTCGGCATCAACGTCGGCATCCTCGCCACCGAACACGTGCCGTTCGGGGGGGTGAAACAGTCGGGTCTGGGCCGGGAAGGCTCACACCACGGCATGGATGATTATGTGGAGATCAAGTACCTCTGCCTCGGCGACATCCTGAAGTAGAATCCGCGCCACTTCTGCGGGCGTCGTTCAATGGCAGGACCTGAGCTTCCCAAGCTCAAGACGTGGGTTCGATTCCCATCGCCCGCTCCACGGATTTGCAAGCCCCGAGGCCCGCGCCTCGGGGCTTTTTCGTTTCAGCGGTAGGCTGCCATGGCCTGACGCAGGTCGATTCGGCCCTGCACCAGTTTTTCCAGCGCGTCATGGCGCAGACTGCGCATGCCGGCCCGCACGGCGGCATCGAACAACTCGGTCGGGCGGCCGCGGCTCTGGATCAGGCCGCGAACCGTGGGATCGTTCTCCAGGATTTCGTAGATGCCGACACGCCCTTTGTAGCCGCGGCCGCCACACTGCTCACACCCGACCGGCGAAAAGATGACAATTTCGTCGGGGCCCACCGCGCCGGCGGCCTGCAGCAGGCGTGAACGCCCTTCTTCGACGCTCAGGCAGGAACGGTCCACATATTCCCGCACCAGACGATCAAAATGCCCCCGCGCGATGCGGTTGCGCTGCGCACAATGGGGGCACAAGCCACGCACCAGGCGCTGCGCGACGATGCCCAGCAGCGAATCGGCGAAGTTCATCGGATCCATGCCCAGATCGAGCAGGCGAACCACGCTCTCGGCGGCACTGTTGGTATGCAAGGTCGACAGCACCAGATGCCCCGTCAGCGAGGCTTCGATCGCGATACGGGCGGTTTCGTCGTCGCGGATTTCGCCGATCATGATCACGTCCGGGTCGGCACGAAGAAAGCCGCGCATCGCCGACGCAAACGTCAGACCGATCTTGGGGTTCACCTGCACCTGGCGCAGGCCCGGCTGGGTGATTTCAATCGGGTCTTCAGCCGTCCAGATCTTGCGTTCGTCGGTGTTGATCTCGGCCAGCATCGAGTGCAGCGTGGTGGTCTTCCCTGACCCGGTCGGGCCCGCCGCAAGGATCAGGCCGAACGACCGCGCCGACAGGCGCGCCACCGTGTCCTCGTCACGCGGCTGAAAGCCCAGCTTGCCCAGCGGAATCGGGCGCGATGCGGCCAGCAGGCGCAACACCACATCTTCGAGTCCATCGTGGGTGGGCATGACGGCCACCCGCAGTTCGAGCTTGTCGCCGCCGAAGTCAGCAAAATTGATCTTGCCATCCTGCGGCCGGCGACGCTCGGAGATATCGAGGCGGGCCATCACCTTGATCCGCGACACCAGCGACGCCCGCAACCGCGCCGGAAGCTGCAGATACGTTTCCAGATCACCGTCTCGCCGCAGGCGGACCCGGGTAATCTCCTCGCCTGGGTTGGTTTCGATGTGGATGTCCGACGCCCCCAGGCGCCTGGCGTCTTCGATGATTTTGCGCACCAGCCGCACCACTCCGGAGGACTGGCTGATGCTGGCGCTTTGCTCCTGCTCGGATCCGGCGGAAACCTCCACCAGCGCATCGGTCACCATGTCATCCAGCGAGACCATCGGTACCGGTTTGGCGGAAGGCACCGGCGCGCCCGCCGCAGTCGCGCCCGACCCATTGGTACCGGTCGGTGCGGCCGGCAACGGTGTGTTGGCCCGTTCCCGCGTCAGTCGCTCCTGCGCGTCCAGCCGGGAGCGAATGGCGTCGCGGTCTGCCCAGACGAGGCGTACCGTGCGGCCGGTGATGGAGCACAACTCGGAACGCAGATCGGACAGCGTCGGGCACCACGACGCGACGTAGAACTGTTCCATGGCGCTGCCCAGCGGTACAACCTCATGGGCCCGGGCCGCCGGCAAGGGCAGCAAAGTCCACGCGTCGTCACCCAGATCGAACCGGCGAACGTCCGCTTCGGGCAGTCCGGCGACGCGCGCATGGGCATGACACAGGCCGTCGGGTGGGATCAGGCCCTGGGCCACCAGTTCCGGCGAGTGGCTGGCCAGCAGTGCGGGATCACGGCTGCGAAGCTGGCTGACCTGGACAGGGTCCATCAGGTCCAGCAGCACCATGGCCGTGCCCAGGTCGATGATGGGCTGCAGCCGCGCCCAGTCCTGGGCATGCAACAACTCGGCCAGCGTGCACGCGGCCGGCAGCCCCACAGGGCGATCACCGTCCGACGGCAGCGGTGCGGGCGCGGTGGCCACATCCATAGCAGAACTCCCGAGATTGAAATCTCACCATGCCTCCCCGGCTGATGGAGAACAGTCTAGGCCGTGTGTCCGAAAGTAACTTGACTGAGGTCAAGATGCGGCGCCCTTGGCCTGTGGGGCACCGCCGAAAACAACAATGCCCCGGAACCGGGGCATTGCGGTGATGGGCGGCGACCCGACCGGATCAGAGGAGCTTGACGCCCGTCTTGGACTGGAGTTCCTCCAGCGTGACACCGGGGGCCAGTTCCGCCACCTTGAGTCCGTCGGGGGTGACATCCATCACGGCCAGATCGGTGATGATGCGGTCCACCACCCCTTTGCCGGTCAATGGCAGGGTGCATTCGGGCAGGATTTTCAGGTCGGTGGTGCCGTCTTTCTTGCGTGCGACATGCTCCATCAGCACGATCACCCGGGGCACGCCGGCCACCAGATCCATGGCCCCACCCATGCCCTTGACCATCTTGCCGGGGATCATCCAGTTGGCCAGATCGCCTTTGTCGGTCACCTGCATCGCGCCGAGGATGGACAGGTTGATCTTCCCGCCGCGAATCATGGCGAAACTGTCGTGGCTACCGAAGATCGAGGAGCCCTTGATGGTGGTCACCGTCTGTTTCCCGGCGTTGATGAGGTCGGCATCCACCTCGTCCTCGTACGGGAAGGGTCCGATGCCGAGCATGCCGTTTTCGCTTTGCAGCCAAACCTCCACATGATCGGGGACATGGTTGGCTACCAGCGTCGGAATGCCGATGCCGAGATTCACGTAGAAGCCGTCCTGCAGTTCGTGGGCCGCGCGCGCGGCCATCTGGTCCTGGGTCCAAGGCATGTTGTTTCTCCTGATCAGACTTTGCGGTCGCGGGTGGTGCGCTTTTCAATGCGCTTTTCGGGCGTGGGGTTGTGCACGATACGGTGCACGTAGATCCCGGGCAGGTGCACGTCGTCGGGTGCAATCTCGCCCGTGGCCACCACCCGCTCGACTTCGACGATGCAGATCTTGCCGGCCATGGCGGCCGCCGGGTTGAAATTACGTGCCGTGAGATTGAAACGCAGGTTGCCCGAGCGGTCCGCGATGTCTGCCTTGACGAGCGCCACCTGAGGGAACAAGGCGTGTTCCATGACGTACGTCTCGCCACCGAACTCGCGCAGTTCCTTGCCGTCCGCCACGATGGTGCCGACGCCGGTCTTGGTGAAGAACGCCGGAATGCCCGCACCGCCGGCGCGCAGCTTCTCTGCCAGCGTGCCCTGGGGAGTGAATTCCAGCTCCAGCTCGCCCGCCAGATACTGGCGTTCGAACTCCTTGTTCTCGCCGACGTAAGACGAGATCATCTTCCTGATCTGGCGGGTTTCAAGCAGTTTGCCCAGACCAAAGCCATCAACCCCCGCATTGTTGGAAATGACGGTGAGGTCCTTGACACCGCTGGCGCACAGGGCATCGATCAGCGCCTCGGGAATGCCACACAGACCAAAGCCGCCAACCGCCAGCAACTGGCCGTCGGCAACGACGCCTCGGAGGGCTTCGGCGGCGGAGGGAAATATCTTGTTCACACAGGTCTCCTGAGAAAGGAAAGCACTACGATACTACGTATTGTCATACGTAGTATTTCGTAATCGGGTTTACCCGCAATATCGCCCATGCTCACCGACATTGACTATCAACTGGCATTCGATCTCGCCCCGATCGGCCTGGTGCTCTCCCGCAATCGCACCATGGTGGACTGCAACCAGCGGGTGTGCGAAATGTTCGGCACATCGCGCCAGCAACTGATCGGCCAAAGCTTCCAGATTCTCTACCCCAGCGCGGACGAGTACGAGCGCACCGGTGCGCGCATCGCGCCAATCCTCAATGCCCGCGGTGTCTATGCGGACGACCGCATCATGAAACGGGTGGACGGACGCCTGAAGGGCGAAACATTCTGGTGCCATGTCACGGGCCGCGCACTCAATCGCGACGCACCGCATGAGGCCGGCATCTGGAGTTTTGAAGACCTGAGCTCACGGAGACCGGTCAAGGCCGAACTGACGCCCCGCGAGCGCGAGGTCGCCGCCGGCCTGATGGACGGCCGCACCAGCAAGGAGATCGGCAAGCTGCTCTCCATCAGTCACCGCACCGTCGAAATCTACCGCGCCCGGCTGATGCGCAAGTACGGCGCCAGCACCGCCGCCGACCTGGTGCACCGCCTGGTGGCCGGCTGATCAGTCCCGACGCGCCGCGATATCGCTATCGCTATCGTATATGTAGCACCATGCGACCTTTTTACGATGGGTAAAGGTCGATCAGGACGATAATTTTCCGCGCTGGCCTCCGTCAGATCGCTTTCGGCCCGTCGACCACTTCGGCGGCCGTGCGAAACGCCTCCACCGCAGAGGGCACGCCGCAGTAGATCGCCGCGTGCAGCAAGACTTCCTGAAGCTCCTGCGGCGAGGCGCCGTTGTTCAGCGCACCGCGCACATGGCCCTTGAGTTCGTGCTGTTTGCCCAGCGCCGTAAGCATGGCCACGGTGATGAGGCTGCGGGTCTTCAGATCCAGCCCGGGGCGCTGCCACACCTCGCCCCAGGCCGCGCGGGTGATGTGGTCCTGAATCGGGGCGGTGAATTCGGTGGCACCGCCGAACGCGCGGGCCACAAAGTCTTCGCCCATCACCTTTTTGCGGGTCGCCAGGCCCCGCTCGAATGCATCGGTCATGTCAAAAGCTCCTGCCAAATGCGCCAGCATAATCGGCAACATCTTTCGGAGACTGCCCATGAACCGTTACCCCGCCCCCGACCTGAACGATCTGCCCGCCGACATCAAGGCCAAGGTCCTGGAAGTTCAGGAAAAAGCCGGCTTTGTGCCGAACGTTTTCCTCGCTTTTGCCCGCCGCCCGGCCGAATGGCGCGCGTTCTTCGCCTATCACGATGCGCTGATGGTTCCCGAGTCGGTCGGGCGGACCAGTGGCCTGACCAAAGGCGAACGCGAGATGATCGTGACCACCACCAGTGCGGCCAACAACTGCCTGTACTGTGTGGTGGCCCATGGGGCGATTTTGCGCATCTACGAGAAAAATCCGCTGATCGCCGACCAGGTGGCCGTCAACTGGCGCAAGGCCGAGATTCCGCCGCGTCAGCGTGCCATGCTGGACTTCGCCATCAAGGTCTGCCAACAGTCCGATGCCATCGGCGAGGCCGATTTCGAAGCGCTGCACGCCCATGGGTTCGACGATGAAGACATCTGGGACATCGCCGCGATCACTGCCTTCTTCGGCTTGTCCAACCGCATGGCCAGCTTCAGCGGCATGATGCCCAATCCCGAGTTCTATCTGATGGGGCGGGTGCCGAAGGCAAAATCCTGACTACGTTTTTGGTAGCGCAAAAAGACCTTTTTGCGCTGGGTATGGGCAGAAAACTCTGATAATTCCGACCGCCGGGCGGCCGGGGGCGCGGTTCGGTTGCCTGATCAGTCTGCCACCAGTTTCCGAACCCAGTCCGGTAGCGCTACGGACTTCTGCTTGGGAAAATCCACCCAGATCGTCGTCGCACCGCCGGCGGCATGGATCACGCCGGGCTGGTCAGCCCGTTCCATGGTGCACCAGCTCTCGAAGGTGCTGCGGCCCGGATCGCTGACGTACATCGTCGCCAGAACGTCGCCGGGGTATTCGAACTGCCGGTAGAAGTTGCAGAAGGCATTGACGATCACGGGGCCTTGTCCGGACGCGTCCACCATGCACCCGATCGAGCGGAACCATTCGATCCGGATGATTTCCATGTAGCGGAAATACAGCGTGTTGTTGAGGTGCCCCATGGCGTCCATGTCGCCCCAGCGAATGGGAATGGTCATGGTGAACACCTTTTTCTTGTTCTCGGGAAGCTCCAGTTTCATCGGTGCGCCTTGATGGAAAAGAGGATGCCGGTGGTAAACAGCACACCAGCGGCCCATTGGAAAAGGGTCGGCCAGCGACCGTCCCAGACAAAAGAATAGAGCAGCGCGAACACCGTCTCGCTCACAATCAGCTGACCACACAGGCTCGCGGGCAATTGTTGGCTGGCCATGTTCCACAGCACCGTGGCCAGCCAGGCCGAGCCCAGTCCGGTCGCCATACACACCACCACCGCCAGGCCGATGCCTGGCCGGGCCGCCAGTTCCGCAGCGGGAGTGCCAAAAACCAGCCACAAGGCCAACGCGCCCGCACCGGTCGCCAGACCCAGCCAGTTGGCCCAGGTTGCCGCACTGACCTCGGGGTGGCGCGCGAGCCAGGTCGCATTCAGCAGCGAGAAGGCGGTCCAGCAGGCCATGGCGGCGACAGCCCAGAAGACCCCGCGGGCAAAATCGGCGGGGCCGTCGCCCGGCACGGACCCGTCATGCTGCGCGTGCATCATCAAGACCAGCCCGGTGGCTGTGAAAGCGAGCCCTGGCAGCAAAGCCGCCCACCGCAGACCGGCCGGCTTGCCCAGCAACATGACCCACAGCGGTATGGTGCCGATGATGAGCGTTGGCACTTCGGTCCCGGCATCGCGGATCGCCAGAACCAGCAGCCAGTAGTAGCCCGTGAAACCCAGCACACTCAACCCCAGCGCCCACAGGGCCTGCGATGCGGACGGCCAGGCCCTGGCACCGGGCACCACGGCAAGCAGCAAGACCGACACCAGGCCGTAGCTGACAAAGCGCCCCGCGGCGAGGTCCAGCGAGGACAACCCGGGGGCCATGTGCGGCGCCACAAATACCAGCCCCCACAGCGCGCCGGCACCCAGTCCGGCAAGGACACCGGTCGTCAGCGCCCGCGAAGGCTCCCGCCGTTCAGACACCGAACCCGTCGTCCGCGGAGATGATGGCTCCGTTGATGAAGTGGCTCTGATCGCTGGCCAGCATCACCAGCAGGGCGTCAAGGTCTTGCGGTTGACCCACCCGTTTGCGGGGCAACATCTGCACCAGTTTTCGACCTTGCTCGGTTTCCCAGTGGTGGTGGTTGATCTCGGTGTCGATATAGCCGGGACAGATGGCGTTGACATTGATGCCGTACCGTCCCCATTCGGTTGCCATCGCTCGGGTCATCTGCACCACCGCAGCCTTGCTCATGCAGTAGACGCCAATCTGCGGCAAGACCCGAAGCCCGGCGACCGAGGCGATATTGATGATGCGCCCCCCGGTGTAACTGCCGGGGGCCGCGCCCTTGGCGCGGGCCAACATGCGTTTGCCCACTTCCTGGGCAACAAAAAACGCGCCCCGCACGTTGGTGTTGAAAATGAAATCGAAGTCATCCTCGCGGACCTCCTGAAGGCGCTGGGTGGTGCTTACTCCGGAGTTGTTGACAAGGATGTCGATCGAACCCATCTCGGTTTCCGCATGGGCCACGGCGGCCGCAATCGAATCGGTGCTGGTCACATCCAGTTCCACCACATGGGCGTCTCCGCCTTCGCCCTCGATGCGGGCGCGAAGTTCCTTGAGTTTGTCGACCCGGCGGCTGGCGAGTACCACGCCGGCCCCGGCGCGCGCGAGTGTGCGGGCGAACTGGGCCCCCAGGCCACTGGACGCGCCGGTAACCAGGGCAACACGGCCCGATAGATCGATACTGAATGCCATACAGAGAAGCTCCACTAAAAATAGTACGATCGTTCGATTCTCAGCATTCCGCTGACTAGAATCGTCGTGGGGCCGACAGACTCCGGCGCAAACTGCGCCGACAATCACCCCACCCCCGAGCATTACATCAGAGACGAGAAACCCAATGACAAACGACGAACTCCTCGCGCAGTATGGCCCCCGTGAGGCCATGGAATACGACGTGGTCGTGGTCGGTGGCGGCCCCGGTGGCCTGTCCACCGCAATCCGGCTCAAACAGCTGGCCGCCGAGAAGGGCACGGATGTCTCGGTTGTCGTGCTCGAAAAGGGCTCCGAGCCGGGGGCGCACATCCTCTCGGGCGCCATCATGGATCCGAAAGCCCTGACCGAACTGTTTCCCGACTGGAAGGAAAGAGGCGCACCGCTGCACCAGCCGGTCACCGACGATGCCTACATCTTTCTCGGTGAGAACTCATCGTTTCGGGTTCCCAACCTGTTCCTGCCCCCGTTTGCCGACAACCACGGCAACTACATCGTCAGCCTGGGTGCAGTCACCAAATGGCTTGGCGAGCAGGCCGAGGCGCTGGGTGTCGAGATTTTCCCGGGCTTTACCGCTGCGGAAGTGCTGTACAACGATGCTGGCGCCGTACGCGGGGTCGCCACCGGCAACATGGGTGTCGGCAAGGACGGCGAGCCAACCGAAAACTTCCAGCTTGGCATGGAGCTGCTGGGCAAATACACCATCTTTGCGGAGGGCGCTCGCGGGCACCTGGGCAAACAGGTCATCGCAAGGTACCACCTTGACGAAGGGCGGGACCCGCAAAGCTGGGGCATCGGCATCAAGGAGTTGTGGGAAATCGATCCCAAACGCCACCAGCCTGGTTTCGTCATGCACACGGCGGGCTGGCCCATGGACGAGAACACCTACGGCGGCGCATTCCTGTATCACCTTGAAGGCAACAAGGTCGCCATGGGCTTCGTCACCGGCCTGGGCTACTCCAACCCCTACCTGAGCCCGTTCGAAGAGTTTCAACGCTGGAAGACCCACCGCAATGTCCGTTACTACCTGGAAAACGACAAAGGCGAGGTCACCGCAAAACGGCTGTCCTACGGCGCGAGGGCCATCAACGCCAGCGGAATCAACTCGCTGCCGAAATTTGTCTTCCCGGGTGGCGCGCTGGTGGGCTGCGACGCCGGTTTCCTGAACGTCAGCCGCATCAAGGGCAGCCACGCCGCCATCAAGACCGGCATGCTGGCCGCCGAAGCGGCCTATGATGCCCTCGTCGCCGGCCGCTCGCAGGACGAGCTGACCGCCTACCCCGAAGCCTTCGACGCCAGCTGGCTGCACACCGAGCTGAACAAGGACCGCAACTTCAAGAACTGGTTCAAGCATGGCCTCACCGTCGGCACGCTGATGAACGGGTTCGAGCAGTTTGTGCTGCGCGGCCACATCCCCTGGACGCTGCGCCGCGACAAACCCGACCACGCCTACCTCAAGCCCGCGGCCGAGTGCCAACCGATCGTCTACCCGAAACCGGACGGCAAGATCACCTTCGACCGGCTCTCCAGTGTGTTCGTCAGCAACACCAATCACGAAGAAAACCAGCCGGCGCATCTCACGCTGAAAGACGCGTCGGTACCCGTCAACATCAACCTGGCAAAGTACGCCGGCCCGGAGGCCCGCTACTGCCCGGCGGGGGTATACGAGTATGTGCCTGACGAGGCCAAGGGTGGAAACGCCCAACGCCTACAGATCAACGCACAGAACTGCGTTCACTGCAAAACCTGCGACATCAAGGATCCGACACAGAACATCGTCTGGGTCACGCCGGAGGGCGGCGGCGGCCCGAACTACGCCGGTATGTAGAAAAAAGATTGCCGTCCGCGCCACGCCGTCCTCCATAATCGCGGCCGAAGGAGGACCGGGCCCGTCATGGAGGTCTCGCTTACCGCGCTCGTCTATCGGCATCGCTGGCTTTGGATCCGGATGCCGATTGCCGTCCTGGCGCTGGTCATCTTCGCGTTACTCTGGATCCGCACTTTTCCCCTGCCGCCCGCTCGGCTGGTTTTCTCGGCGGGCCTACCCGACGGGGCCTACCACCAGCACGCCCGCCGGTATGCCGAGGAGTTCGCCCGGCACGGCATCGCAGTCGAAATCCTCGAATCCGACGGATCGGCATTGAACCTGGAACGTCTGGCTGCCGTACCCGCCCAGGCGGACCTGGCGCTGGTACAAGGCGGTTTCGGCTGGTCTTCGCCGATTGATGACAGCGCCAGTGTTGCCCGGGTCCAATCCCTGGGCAACATGGATGTGGAGGCCGTCTGGTTGTTCAGCCGGGTCGCCGGTTTGCATTCCCTGAGCCAACTCAAGGGGCAGCGCCTGGCTGCCGGCCCGACCGGCAGCGGGCACCGGGCACTGGCCCAGCGCTTGCTTCGGCCCTATCGCATTCGTCCCGACGATATCCGGTGGAGTCCGCTGACCGGGGCAGCCGCCGCGACCGCGCTGCGCAACGGCGAGATTGATTCCGTATTGATGGTTGCCTCGCCCTCGTCGCCCGCTGTGCGGGCCTTGCTCGAAGGTTCAGGCCAGTTGCCGATCGGGCTTTCCCAGATACGCAAGGTCGCCCTGAACCACAATTTTCTCGAACCCCGCCTGCTGGCCCAGGACGCTCTGGGGGACGGAAAGCCCGCACGCGACACCACCGTACTGACCACACCGACCCACCTGCTGGTGCGGGTGGACCTGCATCCCTCGCTCAAACGGCTGGCCGCACGGGTCGCCACCGAGGTGCACGGCGGAGAGGGCGTTTTTCACCGGGCAGGCGATTTCCCGGCGCTCCGGGTCAGTGACTTCCCGGGCTCGATCGAAGCCCGTCAGACCTACGCCGGGCTGGCTGACCCTTTGCACCGGTGGTTGCCTTTCTGGTGGGCCGAAATCGTGTTTCGGCTGCTGGTTGTCGGTCTGCCGGTTCTGATCGGCGCCTGGTTGCTGTGGCGCGCAGTGCCAGCCTGGCTGCGCTGGCGCCTCAATCGGCAGATCGCGCAAACCTATGGGGAATTGCGTTTCATTGAAGACGATCTGAACAGTTCGGGGCTGTCGCCACTGGAGTTCCACCGGGTGTCGACCCGTCTGGCGGCCATTGAGCAATCACTGGACCGCATCCGCTTGCCGGAGGACTTGTTGCAAAGGCAGTACCAGCTACATCAGCACATCGGTTTTGTGCGGCGTCGGCTGGAAAGGATGCGTGGCCGATGAAAGCACACCGTCCGTCCGGTGGAACTCTTGTGGCACCGGTTCTCGCCGCCGTTATCGTCCTGGTCGCCATCATGACGCTGGTTGGCCTGTTCCGGCTGTGGAAACCGGTTCCGCCGCCCAGCCTGGTCATCGGCGTCGGACCGCCCGGCAGCAGCTACATGGCCATCGCCAAGGCCTATGCCTTGCGCCTGGAGCGCCGCGGTGTTGCCGTCACCATCAGGCCACACCCCCGCCCACAGGACCCATTGGCCCACATGGGCACCGAGGGTCCGGTCGCTGCCGCTTTTGTGCAAGGCCTGTACGGAGACAGCAATTTGCCGGTGCAGACCCTGGCGGTGATCGGTCAGGAGATGGTCTGGGTCTTCGCACGGTCGCCGATTCAGAGTCTGCGCGACCTGGCGGGTCTGCGCATTGCCTCGTCCATTGAGGGATCATCGAATCGTCTTGCGGTGCACCTGCTGCTGCGACACGCGGGTATCGATCCCGCCGCCGTGACCCATACCGACGATGTCGGCCGCAACGCGGTCGATGCCCTGACGGACGGCCGGGTCGACGCGGTGGTTCACGTCGCGACGGCCGAGTCGGGCACCGTAGGCGACCTGTTGCGAACGCCGGGTGTACGACTCCTGGGTGTCGAGCGCGTGCAGGCATTGACACGCGCGCAGCCGACATTGCGACCGATCCTGATCCCGCAAGGCGCGTTCGAATTGGCGTCCGACCTGCCGCCGAACGACATCACCGCCGTGGCCACCATGACCCAGCTGGTGGTGCAGCGTGACATGCACATTGCGCTCAAGAGGGCCCTTCTGGAGGTTGCCTACGAGGTTCACGGGGTCACCGGCATGCTGGAACGACAGGGGCAATTTCCCTCCATGCAAGGAGCCGACTTCCCCGTTCCCGATGCCAACGAGATCGCCCGACTGCGATCGGCCTCGCTCCTGGCCACCATGCTGCCCTACCGGGTGGCGCAGTGGGCCGAATGGTGGCTGCTCGGCGTTTTGCCGGTCATGGTCCTGGTGGCTCTGCTGCTGCGTCGGGCCGATACCATCGTGGCGTGGCGAGCAGACGCGCAACTGAAGACGTTTTATGGCGAACTGCGTTTTCTGGAATCCGAACTGGAGCAACAGGCCCACGACCGCCCCTTGGATATGCGCGCCACCCTGACACGAGTGGACGCGCTGGAGCATCGCGTCCGCAGCATGCGGCTGCCGCCCGAGCTCAGTGAACGCTGGTACTCGCTGAGAGAGCACATCGCAGCAACCCGCGAGCGGGTTACCCGGTTGCGACAGCGCTGATTTGCCCCGTCCGACCGGGTTGCCATCAGGGTTTTCACGGATTCGTCAACATTTCCTTGCATGCTGTGCGGTGAACTACTCCACACCGCCCATGTTCCTCGTCAAGACAGATAAGGCCCGCGCCGAGCTGCAGCCGGGTCAGCGTCAGCTGCAGCAGCGTGAGCGGACCCTGCTGCTGCTGGCCGACGGCACCCGCACCCATGCCGACCTGCGCGCCTTGTTCGACGGGGAAGCGGAGGCCGTTCTGCGGCGTCTGGTCACGGACGGATACCTTGACCTGGCGAGCCAACGACCAGGCAAACGATCGGCGTCCACCACCCCACAGACAGCCAGTCCCGGCGTCGGAACGACGCAAGCCCGGCCGGGCGGCACGCGGACGCCCGCGCCCGTGGCAGACGCCCCCGTCGCCGAACCCGAAAGCCGCAGCGGAGCCGACCAGTTTGCTGGTCGTCGATCACTGGCAACCACCCGAATGTTCCTGTTCGACATCTGCGAGCGGCTGTTCGCGCGGCGCGATCCCGCCGCCGCGGAACGCTATCGCCTGGCCCTGCGAGAGGCGCGCGACCGCGACACGATGCTGTCAGTGGCGCGGGACATTGTCTCCACGGTCGAATCGCTTGCCGGTGCCGAACGCGCCGACGCCATCAGCGAGCGCATCGCGGCGATGCTGCCCGACGACCAGCCGGCATGACCCGCCAGAGATCGCCCGCTATACTTACGTCCGTCAGGAGAGAGTCACCCCGGGTGGCCGCCGAAGGCGCAGGAGGTCTGCAAAGACCCTGAACGCTCAGGCATAAAGGACTGACAGGCGTCCGCAAGGGCGTTTCCTCCCTGGAGAGAGTCGCTGGTCCGAAGTGGACACAGCGACCACCGAAGGAGCAAGCCGCAGCAGGCGCCAGCCGGCCCGGTGAATCTCTCAGGTAAAGCGGACAGCGAGGGCAGCCCACGGCCAACAACCGTGGTTGTTTCATGCCCTTGAAAGTGCCTGGTTCATGTCCGCCACCGACGCCTCCCTGCAACACACCCCGCTGCACGCGCTGCATCTCGAACTCGGCGCCCGCATGGTGCCGTTTGCCGGCTACGCCATGCCGGTGCAGTACCCGGCCGGCCTGATGGCCGAACACCACCACACCCGCAGCGCCGCCGGCCTTTTTGACGTGTCGCACATGGGCCAGCTCACCCTGTCGGGGCCGGACGCCGCCGCGGCCTTCGAAAGCCTGATGCCGGTCGACGTGATCGGCCTGGGCGAGAACCGGCAGCGCTACGGCCTGCTGCTCAACGATGCCGGCGGCATCATCGACGACCTGATGTTCGTGAACCGGGGCGATGAGCTGTTTGTCGTGGTCAACGGCGCCTGCAAACACGGCGATCTGGCCCACATCGCCCTGCGCATCGGCAACCGCTGCACCGTCACCGCCCAGTTCGACCGCGCCCTGCTGGCCCTGCAGGGACCGCAGGCCGTCACCGCCCTCGCCCGCCTTCTCCCCGGTGTCGGGCAGCTGGTGTTCATGACCGGCATGGCGGCCCGCTGGAATGGGGCCGACCTGTACGTCACGCGCAGCGGCTACACCGGCGAGGACGGCTTCGAGATTTCGCTGCCCGCCGAGAGCGCGGATGCCTTTGCCCGCGCCCTGCTGGCACAACCCGAAGTCAGGCCGGTCGGGCTGGGCGCCCGCAATTCGCTGCGGCTGGAAGCGGGCCTGTGCCTGTACGGCAACGACATCGACACCACAACGACACCCGCCGAGGCCGCGCTGAACTGGGCCATCCAGAAGGTGCGCCGCACCGGTGGCGCCCGCGCCGGCGGCTTTCCCGGTGCCGGCCACGTGCTGGCACAACTGGACGGCACCTCGCCCCCGGTCCGCAAACGCGTCGGCCTGGTGGCCCTGGAACGGGTGCCGGTGCGCGAACATGTGGTGCTGCAGGATGCTGCCGGCCAGCCCGTCGGCGAAGTCACCAGCGGCCTGCTGGGCCCGACAGCGGACAAACCCGTGGCGATGGGATACGTGCGCGCCGACCTGGCCGCGACCGGCACCCGCCTGAACGCCATCGTGCGTGGCAAGGCCGTGCCGATGGACGTCTGCGCCCTGCCGTTTGTTCCCAACCGCTACCACCGCGGCTGATCGGTCATCATCACCACCCTTTTCACTCCTGGAGCCCTCATGACCACCAAATTCACCGAAGACCACGAATGGATCACCGTTGACGGCGACATTGCCACCGTCGGCATCACCGTCCACGCGCAGGACGCGCTGGGCGACGTGGTGTTTGTGGACCTGCCCGAGGTCGGCAAAACCATCGCCCAGAAGGACATTGCCGGCGTGGTCGAGTCCGTCAAGGCGGCCGCCGATGTCTACATGCCGGTCAGCGGCGAGATCGTCGAGGTCAACGAAGACCTGCGCAACGACCCCTCGCTGGCCAACAGCGACCCGCTGGGCGCCGGCTGGTTCTTCAAGGTCCGCCTGAGTGATCCGGCACAGGTCGACGCGCTGCTGGACGAAACCGCCTACAACGCGTTTTCGGCCAACGCCTGAACCACCCCATCCCGTTCGGGCTGAGCCTGTCGAAGCCCTCGCACCTCTTTGCCGTTCGCTGCCCTTCGACAGGCTCAGGGCGAACGGTCTGTGGAAGTTGCCCTCATGCCGATGCCGCCCGTCAAACCCCTGGCTGAACTCGAAAATGCCAGCGAATTCACAGCCCGCCACATCGGCATCAGTGCCGAGGACGAAGCGCTGATGCTGTCGGTGATCGGCGAGGCCTCGCGCCGGGCGCTGATCGACTCGATCGTGCCGCGCAGCATCGCGCGCAGCCGCGGCATGGACCTGCCCCCGGCCACCACCGAGGCCGCGGCGCTGGCCGAGCTGAAAGCCATCGCACAGAAGAACCAGGTGCTCAAGAGCTTCATCGGTCAGGGCTACTACGGCACGCACACGCCGGGCGTCATCCTGCGCAACATCCTGGAGAACCCCGCCTGGTATACCGCCTACACGCCCTACCAGGCCGAAATTTCCCAGGGCCGCATGGAAGCCTTGGTGAACTTCCAGACCATGGTGACCGACCTGACCGGCATGGCCATTGCCAACGCGTCCATGCTGGACGAAGCCACCGCCGCCGCCGAAGCCATGACGCTGGCCCGCCGTTCGGTGAAGGCCAAGGGCAACCTGATCGTCGTGGCCGGCGACGCACACCCCCAGACGATCGAAGTCATCCAGACCCGCGCCCGGCCGCTGGGCCTGACCGTGAAGCTCGCGAACTCGGCACAGGAATGGTCGGACGCGCTCGCCGCCGACGACTACTTCGCCGTGCTCGCGCAGTACCCCTCCACCAGCGGCCGCATCGACGACCTGCGCGCCGACGTGGCCACCGTGCATGGCAAGCAGGCCGCCTTCATCGTCGCCGCCGACCTGCTGGCGCTGACGCTGCTGGTGCCCCCGGGCGAGTTCGGCGCCGACATCGTGATCGGCACCACGCAGCGTTTCGGCATGCCCATGGGCGCGGGCGGCCCGCACGCCGCCTACATGGCCTGCCGCGATGACTTCAAACGCTCGCTGCCCGGGCGCCTGGTGGGCGTCAGCATGGACGCGCACGGCAACCCGGCCTACCGGCTGGCGCTGCAGACGCGCGAGCAGCACATCCGCCGTGAAAAGGCCACCTCCAACATCTGCACCGCGCAGGTGCTGCCGGCCGTCGTGGCCAGCATGTACGCCGTCTACCACGGGCCGCAAGGCCTGACGCGCATCGCGCAGCGCGTGGCCGCCTACACCGCCATCCTGGCCGCCGGCCTGCGAGAGCTGGGCTGGGAACTGACCAGCGACTCGGCCTTCGACACGCTGACGGTGAAAGCCGCCGACGCTGCCCAGGCCCAGTCGCTCATCGCCAAAGCGCGCGCCCAAGGCGCCAACCTGCGCCTGGCCTGGGGCCAGTACGTCAGTGTCTCGCTGGACGAAACCACCACGCGTGAGGACATCAACCTGCTGTGGGACGTGTTCACCACGACCAGCGCACCGACCCCGTCCGTTCCGGCTGAGCCTGTCGAAGACCTCGTGAGCCCTTCGACAGGCTCAGGGCGAACGGCATGGTGGGACCGCTTCGAGCAAGGCGTGGAGCCACTGATCCCGCCCACGCTGCGCCGCAGCAGCGCCTTCCTGACGCACCCGGTGTTCAACAGCCACCATTCCGAAACCGGCATGCTGCGCTATATCCGCGCTCTGTCGGACAAAGACCTGGCGCTGGACCGCAGCATGATCCCGCTGGGCTCGTGCACCATGAAGCTCAATGCCACCAGCGAGATGATCCCCATCACCTGGCCGGAGTTCGCCAACGTGCACCCGTTCGCACCGGCCGACCAGCAACAGGGCTACCGCGAGCTGGACGAACAGCTGCGCGCCTGGCTGTGCCAGGCCACGGGCTATGCTGGCATCAGCCTGCAGCCCAATGCGGGCAGCCAGGGCGAATACGCCGGCCTGCTGGCCATCCAGGCCTGGCACGCGTCGCGCGGCGAGAGCCACCGCACCATCTGCCTGATTCCCTCGTCAGCCCACGGCACCAACCCAGCCAGCGCGCAGATGGCGGGCCTGCAGGTGGTGGTGACCAAATGCGACGACAACGGCAACGTGGACCTGGCCGACCTGCAGGCCAAGTGCGAGCAGCACAGCGCCAACCTGTCGTGCGTGATGATCACCTACCCCAGCACGCACGGCGTGTTCGAGACCACGGTGAAAGAGCTGTGTGCGATGGTGCACCGGCATGGCGGGCGGGTGTACGTGGACGGCGCCAACATGAACGCGCTGGTCGGCGTGGCCGCGCCGGGCGAATTCGGCGGCGACGTCAGCCACCTGAACCTGCACAAGACCTTCTGCATTCCGCACGGCGGCGGCGGCCCGGGCGTGGGCCCGGTGTGTGTGGTCGAAGACCTGGTGCCTTTCCTGCCCGGACACGCGACCGGTGGCATCCAGAGCGGCGTGGGAGCCGTCAGCGCGGCGCCGCTCGGCAATGCCGCCGTGCTCCCCATCAGCTGGATGTACATCCGCATGATGGGCGCCGACGGCCTGCAGCACGCCACCGAGGCCGCCATCCTCTCCGCCAACTACATCAGCAAGCGCCTGGCGGGCCACTACCCCACGCTCTACGCCTCGGCCAACGGCCATGTGGCGCACGAGTGCATCCTGGACCTGCGCGGTCTCAAGGAAACCAGCGGCGTGATGGCCGAGGACGTGGCCAAGCGGCTGATGGACTACGGCTTCCACGCGCCCACGCTCTCGTTCCCGGTCGCCAACACCCTGATGGTCGAGCCCACCGAGAGCGAAACCCGCGAAGAGCTGGACCGCTTCATCGACGCGATGATCGCGATCCGCGACGAGATCCGCCAGATCGAAGCCGGCACCTGGCCGCAGGGTGACAACCCGCTGAAGAACGCGCCGCACACCGCCGCCAGCGTGCTGAAAGCCGACTGGCCCCACCCCTACCCGCGCGATGTGGCGGCGGCCGCCCGGGGCGTGGCGGTCAACACCAAATACTGGCCCTCGGTGGGCCGGGTGGACAACGTTTACGGCGACCGCAACCTGTTCTGCAGCTGCGTGCCGGTGGAGGAACTGGCCTGACCATCCTGAACTGATGTCCCCGGGGCGGCCCACCAGCCGCCCCACCGCGACAGCGGGAGAGACCGGTGCCCCGAGCACCGGCGCCGAAGGAGCAACCACCCCGGAAACTCTCAGGCACCCCGGACCGCCGTCGCGACGGCGCGCCAGATCGGCGTGCCACCACACTCTGAAGAGCGGCCGGGATTCGTCCCCCGGCCCACCGCAGGAGCAAGCCGCCCCCCGGGTGGTGAATCTCTCAGGTCACAAACAGAGGGGGTCATGCGCCGCACACGGTGTGCGGGGCGTGCCCATTTGTTTGACGGCTTTGAAAGCGAGATTCCCATGTCCCATCTCATCGTCATCGGCGGCGGCATCACCGGCGTCACCAGCGCCTACGCCCTGGCCCGCGACGGCCACCAGGTCACCCTGATCGAAAAACACCGCTACGCCGGCATGGAAACCAGCCATGCCAACGGCGGCCAGCTCTCGGCCTCCAACGCCGAGGTCTGGACCCACCCGTCCACCCTGCTCAAGGGCCTGAAATGGATGTTCAAGGCCGACGCCCCGCTGCTGGTCAACCCCACGCCCAGCTGGCACAAACTCAGCTGGTTTGCCGAGTTCATCGCATCCATCCCGAAGTACCGCGACAACACCGTCGCCACCGCGAAACTGGCGATTGCCGCACGCGAGCACCTGTTCGGCTGGGCCCGGGCCGAGGGCGTGGACTTTGACCACAAAGAGCGCGGCATCCTGCACATCTACCGCGACAAGGCCGGTTTCGACCACGCCGCCAACGTCTCAAAGCTGCTGGCCGAAGGCGGCCTGCCCCGGCGCGCCGTCACGCCCGACGAGATGCGCGCCATCGAGCCCACGCTGGCCGGCCAGTATTACGGCGGCTTCTACACCGAGAGCGACAGCACCGGCGACATCCACAAGTTCACCCACGGCCTGAGCCTGGCCTGCGAGCGCCGCGGCGTGCGCCTGCTGACCGGCCACACGGTGGCCCGCGTGCAGAGCAACGGCCGCACGGCGCAGGTCACGCTCTCCCATGGCGAGGTGGTCACCGGCGACGCGGTGGTGGTCTGCGCCGGCGTGCACAGCCGCGCGCTCGGCGCCCAGCTGGGCGACCGGCTCAACGTCTACCCGGTCAAGGGCTACTCGATCACCGTGATGCTGAACGACGAGGCCAGCCAGGCCGCCGCGCCGCAGGTCAGCCTGCTGGACGACGAAACCAAGCTGGTCACCAGCCGCCTGGGCGCCGACCGCTTTCGCGTGGCGGGCACGGCCGAGTTCAACGGCTTCAACCTCGACATCCGCGCCGACCGCATCCGCCCGCTGGTCGACTGGGTCAACCAGTGCTTCCCCGGCGTCAGCACCCGCCGGGTCGAGCCCTGGGCCGGCCTGCGGCCCATGATGCCCGACATGCTGCCGCGCGTGGGGCCCGGCCGCGCGCCCAACGTGTTCTACAACACCGGCCACGGGCATCTCGGCTGGACGCTGTCGGCCATCACGGCCCACCAGCTGGCGGGCCATGTGGCGCAGTGGGAAGCGGGTCGCCAGCCCCGCCTGCTGGTGGCTGCAGCCTGAAAAAAGTCCTGTTTTCAGAGCAAAGAATGACCATTCCACGCTGGGTATTGCCCATTTTTGCCTGAAACCGCACCCTGGACGCCCTGGCGGCCGTCCGGGTGGCGGCTACCGCGCCACCCAGCCGCCGCTGACAGGGAAACACTGCCCCACAAAGCAGTGCGCCGCGTCGCTGCACAGGTAGGCGGCAAACAGCGCGTCCTCGCGGGCCGCCACCAGGCGGCCCAGTGGAACTTCGCGCGCCAGCCGCTCCTGAAAGCGCGGGTTGGCCTGGACTTCGGGCGGAAAGTAGGTCGGGTTGTCGACAAAGTTCTGCGCGATGGCGTTGACGCGGATCTGCTGCGGCGCCAGCTCCACCCCGGCGGCCTGCACCCAGGCCAGCTGTGCGCCGCGGGCGGCGCTGTAGGTGGAAGCCCGCTTCATGCCGCGCAAGGCGGACGCGCTGCCGATGACCAGAAAGGTGCCGCCGCCGCGCGCCACCATGCCGGGGACCACGGCGCGCAGCAGCCGTGGCAGCGGGTCCACCAGGGCGGCAAACGCCGCACGCCACTCGTCCTCACCCACCTGCGTGACCGGTGTGGTGGGCGCGTGAAACGCCAGATTGGCCACCAGCCCGTCCACGGCGCCCGTTTGCGCCACCACGGCTTCCGCCGCGTCCGGTGCGGCCAGCGGCTGTTCGCTGGCCACCACCTCGGCGCCCTGCTCGGCCAGCACCGCGCACAGCGCCGGCCCCATGAATTCGGTGGCCTGCGTGACCAGAATGCGCTTTCCTGACAGGGCCTTGTGCATGCTGCGATCTCCTGCAAACACCGCGCGACGGCGCGGCTCTGCGCGCCATTGTGGGCCGTGCCGGCCCGGGCTGCAGCGTCCGCCGGCGCGGGCAGGCGCCAGTCGGCGACAGCGTGAACACCGGCCCTGCCGGACAATCCGGGCCATCCGTCCGTCGTTTCAGCCCCCCGAGGAGCCCGCCTTGCCCCTGCCGCCCCCTGCCCCGCGCGCCCCCCAGCACACCCGCACCACGATTTTTCGAGGCTACCGGCGCGAGGACGGCCTGTGGGACATCGAAGGCGAGCTGCGCGACACCAAAAGTGTGCCGTTCGAGATTCCGGGCGATGGCGTCTGGCAGCCGGGCGAGGCCATTCACGGCCTGTCGATCCGCGTCACCATCGACCGCAGCTACCGGGTGCACGACATTGCCGTGGCCATGGACGATGTGCCCCATCCGGAATGTCCGCAGGCGCAGGCCCCCATGCACCGCATGATCGGTGCCACCATGGGCCCGGGCTGGCGCAAGGCCATCGAAACCCATCTGGGCGGCATCCAGGGCTGCGCCCACCTGCGCGAGCTGCTGTTCGCCATGGCCACCGCCGCCTACCAGACCCTGCCCGAGGAGGCCGAGCCCGCCGACCCCGCCCGCGCCCCGCACCACCTGGGCAAATGCCTGGCCTGGGACTTCGCCGGGCCGGTGGTGGCGCGGCACCATCCGGTGTTTTTCCGCCCCCGGGGAGACGAACAGGCCCGCTGAGAGATACGTTTTTTGTAGCATCAGAAGACCTTTTTACGCTGGGTATTGCCCACTTTTGCCAGAAATCCGGCCGCTGGCGGCGTTTTCCGCGGCCGTGGCAGGCTTTTGCCGCCGGGGCAGTCCGTCAGGGCACAATGGGCGGGCACCCCAGGGCGGTGCGCTGATCCAATTTCTTGACAGGAGCACTTCTGATGGGCTGGTTTTCCAAGAGTACCGAGGGCTTTTTCCTGGCCACCACCACGCCGCCGGACATCGCGGCCAGTCAATATCTCGGTGTGGTCAATGGCGAAGCAATCATCGGCGCCAACATTTTTCGGGACATGTTCTCGTCGGTGCGCGACGTGGTGGGCGGACGCGCCGGTGGCTATGAACGTGCGCTGTCCGGCGCCCGCGACGCCGCGCTGGACGACCTGATCGCAGCCGCCCGGGAACTCGGTGCCGACGGCGTGATCGGCATCGACTTCGACTACGAAGTGCTCGGCGAAACCAACGGCATGATGATGGTTGCCGTCAGCGGCACCGCGGTGAAGCGGGGCTGAAGGGGCCGCAAGGGCTGACGAGCCCCCGGGCGGCCCTCCTTTTCTGTTTGGCTAGGGCCGCGTCAGCCGCAGGACCTCGCCCACCCGGGCTTTGGCCACATCGTCCGGGTGGAACGGCAGCGTGGGCCACTGCTTGGCGGCGAACAGTTTCATCTGGTCGGTCTGGTGCGGTGAGCCGGGCACGCTGCTCTGGCCGTAGGTCAGCAAGGCCTGGGCCACCGGGCCACGTTCATCGAAGCTGACGGTCTGCACATAGCTGGTGCCGTAGTCGATGCGCAGGCCACGGGCCGTCACGCCGGGCGCCGCGCGGTCACCGAGGTTGTTGAGGACGCCTTCGATTTCGTCACCCCCGTGCAGGAACACCGGCTCGTCGGTAAACACCGGCCGCTGGACCTGGCCAAGCGCGACATCGACCGGGAAGCCGGAGGTCTTGACCTTCTTGACCGCGTCTTCCAGTGCAGTCCACACCTTGCCGGCCACTTCCGCGTTGTCCATGGCCAGTCCGGACGGCGTATCGACCGGACGGGCTTTGTCAAACGGCTGGCGGTACACCCGGGCAATGGTCGAGGCGGTGCGCCAGAATTCGCGGAACAGTACCGCGCCCTTGTCGCCGAGCTCGCTGGTGCGGCCCCAGGCCCTGAGCGCCGCGCAGCCCTCGCGCGCTTCGGCGCTCGGTGCCTTGTCGCAGGCGGCCAGCAGGTCGGGCACGATCATCCGGCCCATGAGGTTGCGGTTTTCGAACAACTGGCGCTGCATGCCCGCCGGGGTGATCTTGCCGCGCGCGAGCATTTCGGGAATCTCGATCAGCTCCGACCGGGTGCGCGGGCGGCGGACCACGTCGTCGCCCACCAGCGGCGAAACCGCACCCCAGCGATGCTGGGGGTGGGTGTAGAAGAAGCTGTCATTGCTGTTGTGCACCCAATCAGTGCGCACGACCGCCGGCATGCGGCTGGCGGGCGTCAGGCCCGGCACGGGCGAGGCCGGGTCGCGCCGCCAGTCGCAGTCGCTGCGCGCGCCGTTGAGCACGGCCAGCCGCGCCGCACCCAGCAATGCGGCGGCGCCCTGGCTGGGCGCACAGCGGCGCAGTTGCTCGGCATCGACGTCGGGCACCACCGAAACGTCGGCGTACAGCGCGTTGCCGTGCCGGTCCGCCGCAATGGTATTGACCCAGGGGGTTCCCAGGTTGTTCATGGCCGCCCGCATGTCGCCCACACTGGTCGCACGGCCGAAGCCCAGCCAGGTGGCCCCGGACCGGGCATTTCCGCTGTTGGCATCCTGCAGCGCGTAGGCACGGGCGGCAGTCCAGGTCAGCCCGGCACGCGGGTTGACCACCACCGGCCCGAAGCGGGTACGCCAGACGGTGTGCTTTTTCTCGGTGACGGCGCCTTCGGCGCCACGGCTGCGAATACTCACCGCCTGGGCCGTCATTTTTTCCGGCTTGCCATCGATGAGGTAGCTGGTGGAATCGCCGGGGGCGAGGGCCAGTTCGTGCAGGGTGAAGCGCAGCCCCGTGGAGACGGTGTGGCTCCAGGCCACATCCTTGTTGAAGCCGATCTGGACCACCGGGGAGAGCCCGATGCTGGCGCCCATTACGTCCAGCTGGCCGGGGACCGTCAGGTGCATCTGCCAGAAGCGGTTGACACCCACCCAAGGAAAGTGCGGATTGCCCAGCAGCATGCCTCGCCCGTTGGCGGTGGTCTCCTTGCCGAACGCCCAGGCATTGGAGCCGTAGGGCGAATCGAGCAGCCCGACGTCGCGCAGGGCTTGCGCGGCATCGGCCAGGCTCACGGGCGCCGGCTCAGGTGCCTGTGCGGCGGCGGGCGCTGGCGGGCGGGCACCCAACATGCCATCGGCCAGTGCGGCGATGCCCGCCTGCACCGCCGTGATCTCGTTGGCGCGGCGGTAGTCGCGCAGGGTCATGGGCTGGACCCAGCTCTGGCCGTTGCAGGCGGCCGGCAACTTGCCGGCGTGGTCGGCGAGGTAGCGGTTGTACCCGGCCACATAGCCGCGCGCCATGGCCTGCATCTCGGCGCCCGCGGCATCCCAGGCCCTGGCAAGGCGCTGGTCGTCCATGTGGGCCGCCACGAACAGGTCAACCTGTTCGTTGGGCAGATTGCGCAGGCCCAGTTGCCCGCTGGCTGCCCCGCCGAAAGTCAGCGATCGCTCACCCCGCGCCGTGACCAGCACCTGGGCGGTCTGGCACACGTTGTCCTGCGCATGGGCATAGGCCACGGCATAGGCCAGGGTTTCATAGTCTGGCGCGGTAATGTGCGGTACCCCATGGGCGGTCCGCACGATGGTGGCCGTCTTTGCCGGCGGTGCGTCCGGGGTGCCGGGTGACGTCGCACAGGCGGTCAGCAGCGCGGCAAGCGCCAGCGGGGTCAAGGCGGGGGAAAGGTTTTTCAAGGGCAGCCTCCAGTGGGTATATCGCAGTCAACCCGTCGATGCTCCGCGCCACCGCACGCCCCGGCAACCCGGAAAACCCTTGTGCCCGACAGGGATTTGTCGTACCGGCGACAGTGCCTCCGAAGCACCACAGCGCGAAGGCCGCACCCTTTGGCGGCAGGCCTGAGGCGGATCGGTGGCGTAAGAACACCGTGCCGGGGGCGACCAAAGGATGGTGCCCCCCCACTGAAAGGCCAGCCCCCATGAAACGACGCTCCTGGTTCCTCACACCACTGTCTGCCCTCGCCCTGTTTTTCGCCCGGCCACGGCTGGCCGAGGCGTCCGCCCGGTTGACCAAGGACAAGGCCGAGTGGAAACGGCTCCTGTCGCCCGCGGCCTATGCCGTGCTGTTCGAGCACGGTACGGAACGCGCCGGAAGCAGCCCCCTGGACGCCGAGCGACGCGCCGGCACCTATGTCTGCGCGGCCTGTTTCCTGCCCTTGTTCGATGCCGCGCACAAGTACGACAGCGGCACCGGGTGGCCCAGCTTCTACCAGCCGCTGGATGGTGCGCTGGGCACCTCCACCGACTACAAGCTGCTCTACCCGCGCACTGAATACCACTGCATCCGCTGCGGCGGGCACCAGGGCCATGTGTTCAACGACGGCCCCCGCCCCACGGGCAAGCGGTATTGCAACAACGGTGTGGCGCTGCAGTTTGTGCCGCGGGGCGAAGCCCTGCCACCGCTGCGCACCTGAACGGCCGGCCGCGCCATGTCCACCCGAACGGATCTTCGCCGCGCCATCCTCGCTGCGCCCGTGGGCTGGTTGCTGGCCGGGGGGGTCGCGCCCGCCCGGTCGGACACCGCCGATGGCACCCCGCTGGCCGCGGCGATGCGCCGGGCGCAGGCGCTGCGCGACCAGGCCCTGCAAGCGGGTGACCAGGGCTACGGGGCCGTGGTGCTGCGCGGCAACACCATCGTGGGCGAGGCGCCCAGCCGGGTGGTCACCGCCACCGACCCCACCGCCCATGCCGAAATGGAGGCGATCCGCGACGCTGCGCGGCGCCTGCGCACGCGCGACCTCTCGGGCTGCGTGCTGGTGTCCACGTCACGGCCCTGCCGCATGTGCGAGACGGCCGCGTACTGGGCCGGCATCTCAAGCATGGTGACGGGCGCGGCCCTGACCGACCTGGGGCCGCCGCGATGAAGCGGCGCGGCATCTTGCGGCTGGGCGCATGGGCGTCGGCGCTGCTGGCGCCCTCCCTCACATGGGCCACCACCACCGGCGCCGAAGCCGTCTGGTTCGACGCCGCCAGCCGGGGCGATGTGCCCCAACTGCAGCGTCTGGCTGCCACCGGCGCCCCGATCGACCGTCGCGACGCCGCCGGCCGCACGGCGTTGCTGCGTGCCACCGCTGCCAACCGGATCGGGACGGCGCGCTGGCTGATAGAGCGCGGCGCCGATGTGAATGCCAAGGACGCCATCGACGACTCGCCCTACCTGCTAGCCGGCGCGCGCGGCCACACCGAGATCCTGCGCCTGACGCTGGCCGCCGGCGCCGACCTGCGCAGCACCAACCGCTACGGGGGCACGGCGCTGATCCCGGCCGCCCACTACGGCCATGTGGAGACGGTGCGGCTGCTGCTGGGCACGGCGGTGGATGTGAACCACGTCAACCGGCTGGGCTGGACGGCGTTGCTGGAGGCCATCATCCTCGGCGACGGCGGGGCGGCCCACGCCGAGATCGTTCGCCTGCTGCTGGCCGCTGGCGCCCGGCATGACATTGCCGATGCGCAAGGCGTGACGCCCCTGGCCCACGCCCGCCAGCGCGGGCAAGGCGCGATCATGCGGCTGCTGGAAGCGGCGGGCGCGCGGCGCTGAATGCCGCCAACCGCCCTGCCCCCGCCGCCGATCAATTCAAAAACAAGAGCGCAATATCACCTTTTTATGCTGGGTATGAGGTGTTTTTATTCGAAAACGCCCGCGCAGAGGCTCAGGCACCGGCCACGGCGAAGGCATCCATCGCCAGCATGCCGTACATCACTTCGCGACTGATCCAGTCGACCCCGGGCACCGTGTCGCCACCCCAGCCGGCCGCGCCCAGCGTGAAGAACAGCGGCAGGAAGTGGTCGTCCGTCGGGTGGGCGCGGTGGGCATGGGGGGCGCGGCGGGGCCAGTCCAGCAGGGCCTCGCGGTTGTTGCGGACCACGGCATCCTCCACCCAGCGGCTGAACTCGACCACATAGGGCGCGGCTTCGCGCGCGCCGCCGAAAAATTCGCCCAGGTTGTGCGTCATGCTGCCGGTGCCCAGCACCAGCACCCCGTCACGGCGCAGCGGCGCCAGCGCCTGCCCCAGGGCAAACACCTCGCGCGCGCCCCAGCCCACCGGCAACGCCACCTGCACCACCGGCACATCGGCCTCGGGAAACAGGTGCATCAGCGGCACCCAGGCGCCGTGGTCGAACGGGCGGTGCGCGTCGCCCTGCCCGCCCAGAGCGGCCGCCGCCAGCAAGGCCAGCACATGGTCGGCCAGCGCCGGCGCGCCGGGCGCGGGGTAGTTCAGGCGGTACAGCGGCTCGGGGAAGCCGCCGAAGTCGTGCCAGGTGGCGGGGGTGGCGCCGGTCATCACCACCGGGCCGCGGGCCATCCAGTGCGGCGACATCACCACCACGGCACGGGGCCGTTCGGACAGTGCCTGCGCCCAGCGGCCGAGCGCCGGACCCGTGGTACCCGGCTCCAGCGCAAAGGTGGGCGCACCGTGCGAAACAAACAGTGCGGGGAACGACCCGGGACCACGTTTACACATCGGCAATGTCCTCGGCGATCTGACGCAGCGCCTGTTCGAACACTTCAGGCGGCTGGCCTCCGCTGAGCAGATACCGCTCATTGATGATGAATGCGGGCACCGACTGGATGCCGGCCTGCTGCCAACGGGCCTCGGCCGCCCGCACGGCGTCCGCGCCGGCGTTGCTGTCGAGCACCCCGGCTGCTGTTTCCGCATCAAGCCCCGCTTGCGCGCAGGCGGCCAGCAGCACGGTGCGGTCGGCCGGGCTTTCGCTGCGGCCGTGGCAGGCGACCAGCAGGGCCTTTTTCAAGGCCAGCTGCGCGTCGGGACCGGCGGTTTCCCCCGCCCAATGCAGCAGCCGGTGGGCATCAAAGGTATTCCAGATCCGTCCACGGCCCGCCGGCGCGAAGTCGAAGCCCACATCGGCTCCGCGCTGGCGGATCATTTCGCGCACCTGGGCCTGCTGCTGGGGCGTCGAACCGTACTTTCGGCCGAGGTGCTCGGTGATGTCTTCGCCGTCGGGACCCATCTGCGGGTTGAGTTCGAAGGGCTGCACGTGGATGACGCCAGTCACCGTCGCGCGAAGCCCTTGCAGCGCCAGCTCGAAGGAAGCCAGTCCGATGGCACACCACGGGCAGCTGATGTCGGAAACAAAATCGATTCGCAGGGGGGTGGCAAGGGCAGTGCTCATGACGGCTTGTGTGGTGCAGTGACACCCCATTGTCGGACGAATCACCCCGCCGGGTTGGAATCAGTCGCCCCGGTAATGCGCCGGACGCTTTTCCAGAAAGGCGTGAACGCCCTCGGCGAAGTCGGCCGAAGCCTGGGCCAGCAGAAACTGGTCACGGTCCAGCGCGGCCGTCGCACCGGCGAGCGCGTTGGCGTAGGCGTTGATGCCGGCCTTGGCCATGCGCAACTGCACCGGCGGGAGCGAGGCCGCACGCTGCGCGAGGCCAAGCGCCTGTTCGAGCGCGCCGCCACGCGGGCTGCGGTACTGCACCAGGCCCCAGGCCAGGGCTTCATCCAGACCCAGTTGCTCGGCCAGGAGCACCAGTTGCTTGGCCCGCGCCGGGCCGACCAGGTTGACGATGCGGGGCAAGGACCCCCAGCTCATGTTCATGCCACGTTCGATCTCGGGGACATAAAACCGCGCACCCTCCCCCGCGACACGCACATCCAGCGCCACGGCCAGCGCGACGCCACCGCCGACACACCAGCCTTCCACCGCCGCAATCGTCAACGCCTCGATGCCCTCCCAGGCGGCGCACAGGCGCGGCCCCAGTGCCTGCAGCTCGCGCCGCTCGGCCAGGCTGAGCCCGGCACTGCGGGCCGCGTCGCGCAGGTCGAAACCCATGGTGAATCGCTCGCGTGCACCACTGAGCACCACCGCCGACAGGTCATGCTCGGTCTCCAGGCTGCGGGCGGCCTCCAGCAGGCCCCGCAGCACGTCGATGGACAGCGCATTGGCCTTGTCGGCCGCGTCAAAGACAACGGTGGCGATCCGGCCCTGCCGCTCGACGCGGATGCCGGGGCCCAATGGGGTGGTACTCATCACAGGCTCCTTCCAAAAACGGATTCCAACGGGGCGACGATCAACCCATGCCCCCGCCGGTTTCGAGCGCCGAGATCAGCGCCCGGTTAAAGGCCTCCGCCCGCTCGAACTGCACCCAGTGGCCTGCATCGGCAATCAGGGTCAGGCCGCCAAAGCGGGGCGCAGCCGCCGCAAATGCGGCTTGCAATCCGTCCAGACAGGGCCGGTACAAGGCATCGCGGTCCCCGTAGATCGCTGCGATCGGGCAATTTACCCGCGGCAAGCTGCGCGCCAGAATGTCGGTGCGCGCCAGACGCCGACGCGGCATGCGGTCACGGGCCAGATTGGCTCGGTGCAGGACCATCAGATCGTCATCGATCAGCGACCGGTCGTGCAGCATCAGGGTGGACAGATTGTGGCGATGTACCGCGTCACGTGCAGTGGCATCGGGCAGGTGACGCCATGCCCGCAGATCCAGCACCGGCCCCCCCGGCACACCCATGGCCGGCGCGCCCACCAGAACGAGCTGGCGTACCCATGCGGGATGCGCGACCGCCAGCAATGCGGCCGCCAGCCCGCCAAAGGAGAAACCGACCAGATCGACCGCCGTGCCCGGCACCAGTTGGGCCAGCCCCTGCGCCAAGGGGGCGACCAGGGCGTCCGCGTCGCCGCCGCGGGGCGGTGGGTCGGAATCACCGAAGCCGGGCAGATCGGCCGCCAGCACCGGCCGTCCCGAGGCCCGCAAGGGGTCGATGGTGCGCAGCCAGTGGCTCCAGCTGCCACTGCCGCCGTGCAGCAGCACCACCGGCGGCAGCGACCCGTTCGGGCTGCCGGTGGGTTGCCAACGGTGCCAGACCATGTGCCCGCCCCGCTCCATCGCGGTGGTCAGCCGCTCGGCTTGTCCGGCCAGGCGCGCCAATTCGGCGGGCACCCGTGGCGCAGTCTGGCCCAGACCGCCGCCCCGGCAAACGCCGGAGAGTCCGGATGTCGGGTCCACGGCCTGGTTCACAACGTCGCCGGAATCAGGCAGGAGGAACCATGGCGGCCAGGCCGTCAATGGCCAGCGCGTAGCCGGCAACACCGAAACCACACAACACCGCCCGCGCGACCGGCGACAGGTAGCTGTGGTGGCGGAAGGCCTCGCGGGCATGCACATTGCTGATGTGCAGCTCGATCAGCGTCACGCCGGTGCCTTTGACCGCGTCATGCAGCGCAATGCTGGTATGGGTGTAGGCACCGGCATTGAACACCACACCGGCCAGTTCACCGGCCGCATGGCGACGCCCGGCCTCGTGAATCCAGTCCACCAGCTGGCCTTCGTGGTTGCTCTGGCGAAACTCCAGCGCCAGGCCATGGCGGGTGCAGGCCTCGGAGCACAGGCGCTCGACGTCGGCCAGCGTGGCCGAGCCATAGACCGCAGGCTCGCGCGTGCCGAGCAAATTGAGATTGGGGCCGTTGAGGACGTAGACGGTTTTCATGGATCGCAACGATAGTGGGCGCGGCGGCGCAAAGGGCAATGGTAGGCCAAAGCGCCCCGCGACCACCGCTTGCCGACGGTACACCACCCGCCCCCCGTGCCGCGCAAACAACGGCGCCGGCCATCTGCTGGGACAATGCCCGGATGCAATGGCGTCATTTCTCGCAACTGGTCGGTCTTTCGGCGCTGTGGGGAGCGTCATTCCTGTTCCTGCGCATCACCAGTCCGCAACTGGGGCCCCATGTGCTGGCGGCAACCCGCATCGGGCTGGCGACGCTGACGCTGGCCGTGATCATGGCGACGCTGCGACACCGCTGGCCCTGGCGCCACTGGCGCGAGCTGTCGCTGCTGGGCGCGCTGTCGGTGGCGGTACCGTTCCTGCTGTATGCCTGGGCGGCATTGAAGCTGCCGGCGGGCTACAGCGCGCTGCTCAACTCATCGGCGGTGGCGTTCGGGACGCTGGCCTCCGCCTGGATGAAGGAGGACCGCCTGACCGCACGCAAGATGATCGGCTGCGCACTGGGGTTTGCCGGGATCGCGCTGATTGTGCGGCTGGGGCCGGTCGAACCCACGCCGGAAATCCTGCTGGCCGCGCTGGCCTGCCTCACCGCCGCCGCCTGTTACGGCCTGTCGGCTCCGCTCATGAAACGCGCCACCGGCCACATGGAGCCCCTGGCCATCGCCGCCGGCATCCACCTGGCTTCGCTGGCCATGGTGCTGCCCGGCGCCGCCTGGACCTGGCCGCAGGCACGCTGGAGCGTGGAAGCGGCGGCTGTGGTTGCACTGCTGGGGGTGCTCACCTCGGGGCTCGCCTTCTGGCTCAACCTGCGGGTGCTGCGCCATGTGTCGGCGGTCGCGGCGATCACCCCCGCGTTCATGATCCCGGTGTTCGGTGTCACCTGGGGGCACCTCTTTCTCGGCGAACCGCTCGGCTCGGGCATCTGGGCAGGAGGCGCCCTCATCCTGGCCGCCACGGCACTGGTCACCGGCTTCAACCCGGTGCGGGCACTGTGGGATGCCGCTGCCGCCAGACCATGAAGGCACAGGCGGTCGCTACCACAGCCGTAGCAACAGAACACCAGAATACGCTGGCCAGGCCGTATTTCGAGCTTAAGACACCGCCCCCGAGACCGCCGAGCACGCCGGGCAGGCCGTACGCCACCACCGTGTAAAGCGCCTGCCCCCGGCCACGCAGCCGGCCGGGGAAATGGTGCGACAGCAGCGCGATACAGGCGGTGTGGTGCGTCGCGAAGGTGAAGGCGTGCAGCATTTGCGCCAGCAGGATCACCAGCAGCCAATCGGCCGCGGCCGCTGTCATCGCCATGCGCAGCACCATGAGTGCGGCGCACAAGACCAGCCAGGCGGTCAGGCTCAGCAGTGGCAGCCAGCGTGCCTGACTGAAAAACCAGACGATTTCCACCATCACCGAGACCGCCCAGAGCACCCCGATCATCGTCTTGCTGTAGCCCAGCGCGTCCAGGTACAGGGAAAAAAACACATAGATGCCGATGTGCGAAAGCACATGAAAAAAGGCGGCAGCAAAAAACCAGCGAACGGCGGGCCGGCGCAAGACGGGCAGCACACTGACCCGCCGCTCATGCGCGGGCAAGGCCTCCTTCAGGTCGGGCAGGCTCCAGACACTCAGCGCCACCGCTGCCAGGGTCAGCACCGTCCAGGCCGGGAAGTGGCTCATCCCGAAATGCTCGAACCAGGCGCCGGCGGCGAACACCGTGAACAGAAAGCCCAGCGAGCCCCACAGCCGCACCCGCCCGTAACGGCGCGCATCGAACGCCCCGCCCTGACTGACCAGATGGGCCATGGCGGCCTCACTCATGGGCATCATCGAGCTGGTGTGGGTGAACATCAGCAGCAAGACCACCGCCAGCGCGACCGGTCCCGGATCGGCCCAGAGTGCGCACGACACCACCAGCGCCACCGTGGCGCTGAAGCGCAGCAGCTTGACCCGTTCACCCGTGTGGTCGCTGAGCCAGCCCCAGCCGTAGGGGGCAAACAGCCGGGTGGCTGCCTGCACCGAAGTCAGCAGGCTGATGGCGAAAAGGCCGTAGCCCAGTTCCTTGAGCCACAGTGGCAGATAGGGGTTGAAGAACCCGATATGCGCGAAGTAGCTGGCCGAAAGCGCCGCAAACGGCAAGAGCTGTTTTCTCTGACTCACCGCAAAACCCGATGATCGTGAGCCGGTCGAAGGGTTCGCGGGAGCTTGGCCGGGCTCCGCCCGATCGGGGTTCCGATCACGCGCGAGATGCAGCCGCGATATCGGGCGTCCGGACCGTCACATCCCCGCACTGCGCCCGGTGGCGCAACGCATGGTCCATCACCACCAGTGCCAGCAAGGCCTCCAGGATCGGCGCGGCGCGGATACCGACGCAGGGGTCGTGCCGGCCCTTGGTAATGACTTCGGTGGGAACGCCGTCCACGTCGATCGAATCGCGCGGGATGAGGATGGAGCTGGTGGGCTTGATCGCCACCGAAACGTCCAGATCCTGCCCGGTGCTGATGCCCCCCAGCACCCCACCGGCCTTGTTGCCGACAAAGCCGCCGGGGGTGAGCGCGTCACCGTGGGTGGAGCCCTTGTCCGCCACCGAGGCGAAACCGGCGCCGATCTCCACCCCCTTGACGGCATTGAGCCCCATCATGGCCCAGGCAATGTCGGCATCCAGCTTGTCGTACAGCGGCTGGCCCAGGCCCACGGGCATGTTTCTCGCGACCACACGCAGGCGCGCGCCGCACGAATCGCCGCTCTTGCGCAGCGCGTTCATGTAGTCCTCCAGCGCCGACACGTCGGCCACCGGCGCAAAGAAAGGGTTCTCCCGCACGTGGTCCCAGCGCTCGAAGGCTATCGGCACTTCGCCGATCTGCGTCATGCAGGCGTGGAATGTGGTGCCGAACCTTTCCTTCAGCCACTTCCTGGCCACCGCGCCGGCAGCCACCGTGGGTGCCGTGAGGCGGGCCGAGCTGCGGCCACCGCCGCGCGGGTCGCGGATGCCGTATTTCTGCCAGTAGGCGTAGTCGGCGTGTCCGGGCCGAAAGGTCTGCGCAATGTTGCCGTAGTCTTTG
Source organism: Curvibacter sp. T50 (assembly GCF_057219955.1). NCBI lineage: Bacteria > Pseudomonadati > Pseudomonadota > Betaproteobacteria > Burkholderiales > Comamonadaceae > Curvibacter > Curvibacter sp. T50. The sequence continues at coordinate 14,115 of NZ_JBXVVU010000001.1, read as the reverse complement.
CTGCGCTGGTCGGTATTGCGAATCAGCAAGGCGATCGGCGTGCCGGTCGTCTGGCCTTCGTAAACGCCGCTGAGGATTTCCACCGCATCGGGCTCGTTGCGCTGGGTGACGAACTTGCTGGTGCCCGGGCGACGGCGGTCCAGGTCGATCTGGATGTCGGCCTCGCTGAGGGCCATGCCGGGCGGGCAGCCGTCGATGACGCAGCCGATGGCCGGGCCGTGGGATTCACCGAAGTTGGTGACGCAAAACAGGGTGCCAAAGGTGTTGCCGCTCATCGGCGGGATTATCCCAGAGGCACATTGGGGCCGACGTGCACCGCGCCGGTGCGGTCCGCGGGATCAGAACTCGGCTTCGAGCTCGTCGATTTCGTCAGGCTCCAGCTGCGCGGCGGCCACCCACTCTTTCATGGCGGGAAGCGCCATGATGGTCTTGCAATAGGCCGCGCAGACCGGATCCAGCGCCACGTCATAAGTCAGGAAACGGGTGACCACCGGCGCGTACATCGCATCGGCCATGCACGGGTGCGCACCGAACAGGTAGGGCCCGCCATAGGTGGCCAGGCAGTCTTTCCAGATCTCGACGATGCGGGCGATGTCGCCCTGCGCGCGCGACCAGACCTTGTACTTCGGAAAGTGGGCCTTGATGTTCATCGGCAGCGCCGAGCGCAGCGAAATGAAGCCCGAGTGCATCTCGCCGCAGATGGCACGGCAATGGGCGCGGGCGCCGATGTCGGCCGGCAGCAGGCCGGCCTTGGGCTTGATCTCGTGCAGGTATTCACCGATCGCCAGCGTGTCCCAGACCTTGAGCCCCTGGTGCTCCAGCGACGGCACCAGGATGGAGGAAGCGAGCAGCAGGATCTCGGCCTTCATCGCCGGATCGTCGGGCGGCACCACATGCTCGGTGAAATCCAGCTTGGCCAGCTTGCACATCAGCCAGCCGCGCAAGGCCCAGGCGCCGTAGTTGCGGCTGCTGATCGTCAGGACGGCTTTGGGCATCGGGTTCTCCTCGGTGTGTTCACCCCGCGACGCAAAGGCTGTGCCAGATCGGGGCGCACCGGACCGGTGCACAAAAGGCGGTTCAGGCTGGCCCGGTAATTGCCTGCCCGAACCAGCACACGCCACCCCAATCAGGATGCCCATGCTGTATCAGGCCTACCAGTTCCAGTCCGACCTGATGTCTCCGCTGCGGCTGATGGCCCAGCACCTCGGCGCCAGCCTGTGGCTGCAAAAGACCGAGCGCAGCCTGGTACGCCGGCTGTCGGCCGCCAACGAGGTCATTTCACGCATGCGCCTGACGCACACCCGCCCCGACTACGGCATCACGACCGCGCTGGTGGCCGGCGAGGAAGTCCCCGTCACGCAGGAAACGGTGATGTCCGCGCCCTTTGGCACGCTGCTGCGTTTCCGCAAGGCCCACACCGGGGGCGAGCCGCATCCGCCGGTGCTGCTGGTGGCGCCGCTGTCGGGCCATTTCGCCACGCTTTTGCGCGAAACCGCGCGCACCCTGCTGCAGGACCACGACGTCTACATCACCGACTGGCACAACGCCCGCGACGTGCCACTGAGCCACGGCGCGTTTGCGCTGGATGACTACATCGACCACATGATCCGCTTCCTGGCCGCCATCGGCCCGGGCGCGCATGTCGTGGCCGTCTGCCAGCCCTGTGTGGCGGCGCTGGCAGCCACCGCCGTCATGGCCGAGGACGACCACCCCGCCCAGCCGCTGAGCCTGACGCTGATGGCCGGGCCGGTTGACTGCCGCGTGAATCCGACCGCCGTCAACACGCTGGCGATCGCCAAACCCATCGAATGGTTCGAGAAGAACCTGATCAGCCATGTGCCCCTGCCCCACGCCGGCTTCATGCGCCGCGTGTACCCGGGCTTCGTGCAGCTCACCGCCTTCATGAGCATGAACCCGGAGCGGCACAAGCAGGCGTTCAGGCACATGTACGAGCATCTGGTCGAGGGCGAGGTCGAGCAGGCGCGCACCATCCAGACCTTCTACGACGAGTACCTCGCCGTGAACGACCTGCCGGCCGAGTTCTACCTGGAGACGGTGGAAAAGGTGTTCCAGACCTTCGATCTGGCGCGCGGCGTGCTCAGTTACCGGGGCCGCACCGTCAACCCCACGGCGATCCGTCGCACCGCGCTGTTCACCGTGGAAGGCGAGCGCGACGACATCTGCTCGGTGGGCCAGACGGTGGCCGCCCACGACCTGTGCCCCAGCATCCGGCCGTACCTGAAAACGCACCATGTGCAGACCGGTGTCGGCCACTACGGCGTGTTCAGCGGCCGGAAGTGGAACCAGCAGATCTATCCTCGGGTACGCGAGGTCATCCACGCCAGCATGGGGTGATTCCCGCCGGGAGCCAGCGGCCGGATCGGGCGCCGCCACGGGCCCGCGCAGGACTCGTGGGCGGACCCGGCAGCCCCGACGCGCTCAGGCCGCGCCGGGCTCGGCCTTCGCGGCCGGCTCTTCCTCCGGCCAGTCGCGGATATAGGCTTTGAGCATGCGGTTTTCGAAGTTCTGCGCATCCACCACGGCTTTGGCCACGTCGTAGAAGCTGATCACGCCGTGCAGCATGCGGTTGTCAATGACCGGCATGTAGCGGGCGTGGCGCTCCAGCATCATGCGGCGAACCTCGTCCATGTCGGTCGCCAGCGTGCAGGTCAGCGGGCCCGGGTCCATGGCGCGGTAGACGCTGGTGGTGCCAAAGCTGCCACCGTTCCTGACCAGCGTCTGGATCACCTCGCGGAAGGTCAGCATGCCCACCACCCGGTCATAGGACATCACCACCAGCGAGCCGATGTCCTTCTCCGCCATGATGCGCGCGGCGTCGGCCAGGCTATCTTCCGGCGTAATGGTGTAGAGCGTGTTTCCTTTGACACGCAGGATGTCGCTGACTTTCATGATCCGGTTCTCCAAGGGGCGCCGAGGCGGCGGGCACGCCGTCGAATATAGCCCACAATGTCGGCCGGGCAGCGCATGACGGCGTGCCCCCTCCGACCGACTTCTGGGAGACCCCATGCCCGGCTATTCCGACCCCGGCTTCGACACGCTGGCGCTGCACGCCGGCAGCCAGCCCGACCCCGCCACCGGCGCGCGCGCCGTGCCGATTCACCTGACCACCTCGTTCGTCTTCGAGTCCACCGACCACGCGGCCGCGCTGTTCAACCTGGAGCGCGCCGGCCACGTCTACAGCCGCATCAGCAACCCGACCAACGCCGTCTTGGAGCAGCGCATGGCCGCGCTCGAAGGCGGCATCGGCGCCATTGCGGTGGCCAGCGGCCAGGCGGCGCTGCACCTGGCCATTGCCACGCTGATGGGCGCGGGCAGCCACATCGTGGCCAGCACCGCGCTGTACGGTGGCAGCCAGAACCTGCTGCACTACACGCTGCGCCGCTTCGGCATCGACACCACCTTCGTCAAGCCCGGCGACATCGACGGCTGGCGCGCGGCCGTGCGGCCGGAAACCCGCCTGTTTTTCGGCGAGACCGTGGGCAACCCCGGTCTGGACGTGCTCGACATCCCCACCGTGGCGCAGATCGCCCACGAAGCCGGCGTGCCGTTGCTGGTGGACTCGACGCTGACCACCCCGTGGCTGATCAAGCCGCTGGAGCATGGCGCGGATCTGGTCTACCACTCGGCCACCAAGTTCCTGTCGGGCCACGGCACGGTGATCGGCGGTGTGGTGGTGGACGGCGGCAGCTTCGACTGGGACCGGTCCGGCAAATTCCCGGGTTTGACCGAGCCCTACGACGGGTTTCATGGCATGACCTTCAGCGAGGAAAGCACCGTCGGCGCCTTCCTGCTGCGCGCGCGCCGCGAGGGCCTGCGCGACTTTGGCGCCTGCATGAGCCCGCACACCGCCTGGCTGATCCTGCAGGGCATCGAGACCCTGTCGCTGCGCATGGAGCGGCACATGGCCAACACCGAAAAGGTGGTGCAGTTCCTGGCCGCGCATCCGCTGGTGGGCCGGGTGGGCCACCCGCTGCTGGAGAGCCACCCCAGCCACGCGCTGGCCCAGCGCCTGCTGCGCCATGGGGCGCGTGGTGCGGGCTCGGTGTTCAGCTTCGACATCAAGGGTTCACGCGCCCAGGGCAAGGCCTTCATCGAGGCGCTGAAGGTGTTCAGCCACCTGGCCAACGTGGGCGACTGCCGCTCGCTGGTGATCCACCCGGCCAGCACCACGCATTTCCGCATGAGTGACGACGCGCTGGCGGGCGCGGGCATCCGCCCCGGCACCATCCGTCTGTCGATCGGCCTGGAAGACGCCGACGACCTGATCGACGACCTCAAGCGCGCCCTGAAGGCGGCAGAAAAGGCAGGTGCATGATGCTTGTTCCCGTCAACGGCGCCCCGACCTACTGCTACACCGGCGGCAAGCCCTTCGATGCCGCCAAACCCACCGTGGTGTTCATCCACGGCGTGCTCAACGACCACAGCGTCTGGATCCTGCAGACGCGTTACCTGGCGCATCACGGCTTCAACGTGCTGGCCGTGGACCTGCCCGGCCACTGCCGCAGCGGCGGCGAGGCGCCCGCGTCCGTCGAAGAAGCGGCCGACTTCATCGGCGCGCTGCTTGACGCGGCGGGCGTTCAGAAGGCGGCGTTGGTCGGCCACAGCTGGGGCTCGCTGATCGCGCTGGAAGCGGCGGCCCGCCTGAAGGAGCGCGTGACGCACCTGGTTCTCGTGGGCACGGCGTTCCCGATGCGGGTGTCGCCAGCGCTGATCGAGGCCTCGCTGAACGAGCCCATGAAGGCGCTGACCATGGTGAACGTGTTTTCGCGCAGCACGCTGTGCGCCCCGCCCTCGGCGCTCGGCCCCGGCACCTGGGTGTTCGGCGCGGGCATGGCGCTGGGCCGGCGCGTGCTGGCCAGCAATTCGGCGGTGAACGTATTCCACCGCGGCTTCGTGGCCTGCGACCGCTATACCAACGGCGAGGCGGCCATCACGCAGATCACCTGCCCGGTGCTGTTCCTGCTGGGCGGCGTGGACCAGATGACCCCGCCCAAGGCCGCGCAGGGCCTGATCACCAAGGCGCGTGAAGCGGGCAAGACAGTGAAGGTGGTGACGCTGCCGGTGGGCCACCACCAGATGACCGAGACGCCAGATGCCACGCTGGCGGCGCTGCACGGCTTCCTCGCGCCATGAACACCCCCTATGCCGTGGCGGCGGCGGACATCACGCCGCCGATGACGCCCGAACGGGCGCGCCAGATTGCCGCCGCCTTCGACCTGCGCGCCCTGCCCGCCGACTTTCTGGCCAATCCGTACCCGGTGTATGCCGCGCTGCGCCAGGCCGAACCCATCCGGCGCATGCCCGACGGCAGCTGGTTTCTGACCCGCCACGCCGACCTGATGGCCGTCTACCGCGACGCGGCCGTGTTCAGCAGCGACAAACACGTGGAGTTCGCGCCCAAATACGGGGTCGATTCACCGTTGTACGAGCACCACACCACCAGCCTGGTGTTCAACGACCCACCGCTGCACACCCGGGTACGCAAGCTGATCATGGGCGCGCTCACGCGCCGCGCCATCGCGGCGATGGAGCCTGGCCTGGTGGCGCTGGTCGACAGCCTGCTGGATGCGATCGAAGCCCGGGGCGGCGGCGACCTGATCGAAGACTTCGCCTCGTCCATTCCCGTCGAGATCATCGGCAACCTGCTGGGTGTGCCGCATGCCGACCGCGGACCGCTGCGCGGCTGGTCGCTGGCGGTGCTGGGCGCGCTGGAGCCGGTGCTCACCCCGGCGCAGGAGGCCGCCGGCAATGCGGCCGTGCGCGACATGCTGGTCTATCTGAAAGACCTGGTGGCCGAGCGCCGCCGCACCCCCGGTGACCCGGAAAAAGACGTGCTGACCCGCCTGATCCAAGGCGAAGACAGCGGCGAGCGCCTGACCGAGGTGGAGCTGCTGCAAAACTGCATTTTCCTGCTCAACGCCGGCCACGAGACCACCACCAACCTGATCGGCAACGGCCTGCTGACGCTGCAGGAATTTCCCGACGCCCGCGCCGACCTGCTCGCGCGCCTCGCCACCACCACGGGCGACGCGGCCGCCCAGGAGACGCTGATGACGCTGGCGGTGGACGAATTCCTGCGCTTCGAATCGTCCAACCAGCTGGGCAACCGCCGGGCGCTGCGCGCCACGCAGGTGGGTGGTGTGGACCTGCCCGAAGGCGCGCTGGTGACGCTGTGCATCGGCGCCGCCAACCGTGACCCGGCCGTCTACGACGCGCCCGAAACACTGAACCTGCAGCGCGAGGGCAACCGGCACCTGGCCTTCGGCTTCGGCATCCACCAGTGCGCGGGCCTGAGCCTGGCACGGCTGGAGGGCCGCATCGCCATCGGGCGCTTTCTGCAGCGCTTTCCCGGCTACCGGCTCACGCAGCCCCCGTTGCGGGGCGGGCGGGCGCGGTTCCGGGGGTTTTTGTCGGCGCCGTTTGTGGTGGCCTGACCGGCGCATCGCACGGACTGGCGTCAAGAACCATCGCCGCCTGCCGCCCACCAGGGTGATTCAGATGTCGCCAGTCGGCCCTCTGCCTCCCCTCAAACGGATCCGCGCTGATGAACCGCCCGATCTGCGGGTCGTACCAGCGCGCGCGCAGGTACAGCAACTGGCTGTCCTGATCCCAATACTCCCCCGCAAACAGATGGCTTTGCTGCCAGCCGCCGGCGGGGGCGTTGGTGCCCGGCCAGGGGCAGCAGATCGGCCTGGAAAACCGGTCCCGGACTCTGAGCGGTGGCGGCATCGATGCGCAGCTGGCGCACCAGGCGACCTGCCCCCCGTCATACGTACCAAGCAGAAGCTTGTGAAGTCCGTCAACCACCTGGCGAATGACCGACAGGGGAATTTGGGGTCAGAATCCAGTTCCGCCGCCGCTGTCGCCAGCCATGCCGCCACGACGACCCGACCGCCAGACTCGAAGCCTTGAAAAAATGACCATGATCGCTTGCCGCACCCTTACTCAAACGATCTCGCTTTTCCTGCTGCTCTTGTGCGGCGTACCGGCACAGGCCAATGACCGGACCTGCACGCCCAACCGGGAAGGACAGATGGTTTGTCCCGGGCCCGATGCCTCCTGCAAGGCGGATCGAACGGGAGAGATCATCTGCTCCACTGCCGGTGGCGGGATCGAACTGGATCGTTACGGAGACCCGGTCTGTGGTCCTGGCTACTGCGCCAAAGACCTGCGTGGTGACATCTTCTGCTCCAGCCAACCGCGCGGTGCAGCTTCTGTGGACCGATACGGCAACGCGGTCTGCGCTGGCGAGTGCGTGGCCGCCACGCCGCAACGTTGTGTCAAGCCCAAGCCTCAGCGGTGAGACCGGCGGGGGCCCTGCGCACAACTGCCATCTCATGGTGCCGCCGCTAGGTTTGACCGATTTGCCTGAAGCATCGTGCTTCAGGTCCACCGCCACCGCGGCATAACCCCGGGCTCCGGAAGGCGTCACGTCAGAAACCGAAAGGATGCGAGAAAGTCTGTCGAGGTAGTCGGCCAGCCTGGCACCGACGTGGTTTGGAGCTCCGCCAGACAGGGAGAAAGGTACCTCCGGAAACGTTGATCACCCGCCACTGCGCGACCCAAAAACCAAAGCCCCAAAGTGCCCGAAAACCGCCAGCCCGGCAAGATGGTTGCCAGCGTCCTGATCCCGGATCAGCCCGCAGCGCAGTACCACCCGGACCGAGCGGTACTGAGCTGCTCGATGCTCAAACCGCTGCTGGTCAGTCCTTTGAACAAGTGGCTTGCCAGCCACAGCGACAGCGCCGTGATGGCAAAGTGCTGCACAGACGGGGGCAGGTTGTCGAAGACAGGGGCAAACAGGGAGGGGTGCCAGGGGAGGGGAGGATGGATTGTCTCGTGGGTGGGCCACCTCAGTCCGGCATGAGCGCCTCGGCCAGCTCGTCAAACACCATGCGGATGCGCCTTGCCGTGCGCAGCTCGCGGTGCGTCACCAGCCACACCGGGAAGCGCACCGCCGCCACCTCGTCCAGCACCCGCACCACGCCGGGGGTGCGGCGGGCAATCTCGTCCATCATCACGCCGATGCCCAGGCCCTGCTGCGCCAGCATCCAGGCCGTGACCGAGTTCTCAGCCAACACCCTGAACTGCGCCGCCGACACCGGCAGCCCGTGCTGCACCAGGTAGGCCAAGTAGCGGCCCGAGCGGTCGGAGCCGATGAAATCCAGCCCCTGCGCATCCTGTGCCGTGCGCGGGTGTCCGTGCTGCGCCACCCAGTCTGCCGAGGCGTAGAACCCCGCGCTGGCTTCGTACAGCAGGCGGCCGATCAGGTCGGGCTGGTCGGGGCGCACATGGCGGATGGCAATGTCCGCCTCGCGGCGGCGCAAATCGCTCAATGCGTTGGAAGTGACCACCTCCACCGTGATGCCCGGAGCCACCTCGCGCAAACGCCGCAGCACGGGCGGCAACAGCCAGGTGGCCACCGCATCGCTGGCCGACACCGACACCAGCCCCTCCACCGCCTGCGCCTGGCCCGAGGCCGACAGCACCAGCTCCTGTGCGGCGGCACCCATCGTGCGGGCATGCTCCAGCAGGCTCAGGCCCGCGTCGGTCAGCACCATCGCCTGGCCCGTGCGCTCAAACAGTGTCACACCCAGCGCCTGCTCGATGGCCGCCACGTGGCGGCTGAGCGTGGGCTGCGTCAGCGCCAGTTTGCGTGCCGCCGCCGACAGCGAGCCGGTTTCCGCCGTTTCAAGGAAGGCACGCAGTTGGTTCCAGTCGGGTTGGGTCATGCATTTAAGTATAGGTAGTCTGCAAATTTGGACGTAGTTTGCGCAAATCTGCATGACTACGATGCAGCCCTGTCCACTCCTTCACCTTGCCCCCGACCATGACCACACACCCGCCCACCAGCGCCATGCTGGCGCACAGCACCCGCTTCTGGGACAAAACCGCACGCAAATACGCCGCCGCCACCATTGCCGACATGGCTGGTTACGAACACACCTTGCAGCGCGTGCGGCAACGGCTGCGCCCCACCGACCGCGTGCTGGAGCTGGGCTGCGGCACCGCCACCACCGCCCTGCGCCTGGCCCCGGCCACCGCGCACTACACCGCCGCCGACCTGTCGCCCGCCATGGTGGACATTGCCCGCCGGAAGCTCAAAGATGCCCCGCTCGATGTCCACCGCATGCTGCACCTGGTGGTGGCCGATGCCGATGCCCACCTGCCTGCCCCGGCTCCGGCCCCGGTTGGCTGGCAAGGCACCTGCCTGACCGAAAACGCCAGCCAGACTGCCGAAGGCTGGGACACGGTGCTTGCCTTCAACCTGCTGCACTTGGTGCCCGACCTGAACCACACCCTGGCCCAGGTGCTGCGGCATTTGCGCCCCGGCGGGCTGTTCATCAGCAAAACCCCCTGCGTTGGCCAGATGAACCCGCTGGTGCCCCATGTGGCCCTGCCCGTGTTGCGCCTGCTCAAAGTCATTCCACCCATCCATGTGCTGACCGAAGACCAGCTGATGGCCGCCATCGAGCGTTGCGGGCTGACCATCGAAAGCGTGGAACACCACGCCACCTCCCGGTGGAGCCGCGACTGGCGGCCCTACGTGGTGGCCCGCAAACCTGCGGCCTGAATCGCCGAACCATTCCCCATCGCCCATTCGCCCACCCATGAACCCCATGCCCACCCTGCACCGCGCTGTTGTCGGCCTGTTGACCATCGCCCTGCTGGCCGGTTGTGCCAGCGTGCCCGGAACGCAAATCAGCCTGGTGGACGAGCGCCTGCTCGAACTCGTGGCCCACCCAGGTAGCGCGCCGGTGGTCGTTTTCGAAAACGGCCTGGGCGGCCACATGGCCTGGTGGGGCAAAGTGCTGCCAGCCCTGCCTGCCGACACCGCCTACTTCGCCTACAACCGCCCCGGCATCGGCCAAAGTGCTGCCGCCAGCACCCCGCGCGACGGCCAGCACATCGTTGCCGAACTGCGCCGCGCCTTGCAGCAGCAAGGCATGCAGCCTCCCTACGTGCTGGTGGGCCACTCGCTGGGCGGCCTGTACATGCAGCTGTTTGCCCGCCAGCACCCGCAGGAAGTGGCCGCCCTGGTGCTGGTCGATTCCACCCACCCCCGCCAGCTGGAAGGCGCGGGCGCGATGGAAAACCAGTCGCTCCTGGTGCGCGGCATGGCCAAAGCGCTGATCACCGGCACCGCCAAAAGCGAGTTCGATTTGCTGACCCAAACTGGCCAGCAGGTGCTGGCCCTGCCCACACCGCCGCACGTGCCGGTGACCGTGCTGAGCGCAGCTGAACCCATGAAGGAAACGTCGGACCTGGCCAGGTTTTCCAACGCGCTTCGGCAAGAGATTGCCCTGCTGTACCCCCATGCCCAACAGGTGTGGGTAGACAGCGGCCATGCCATCCCGCTGGACAAGCCTGAGGCCGTGGTGGCCGCCATCCGCTCGGCACTGGCCCACGCCCGCAAACGTCCGTAGCCCATCAGGCGTCAGGTGGTCTCGGGCGGCATGTGGGCACGGATGTCGGCCAGCAGGCGCCGCACACGGCCGAGTAGCTGCCGGCCCAGCCGTGCTGGCGCTTCAAGGCTGCGTGGATGGCGCTGCCTGAGACGCCTTGCTCGACCCAGGCGAGGAGTTGAGCGCGGTGCGGCTCCAGGGTGGAGATGGTCGTGCTGGCGCGCCGGGGCTCGCCCAGGCTGGCCGCTGTGGCCGCGTCCTCGGGCAGGGGCTGCTGGACATCGAGCCAGCCGCGAGCGCTGGCCAGTTCACCCCACTGCGCCGCCTTGCGCCGGCCCATCAAGCGCGCGGCCGCGATCTCCGGGTCGGATTCGCCCTGGTAAACCGCCCCGGTTTTTGAGGAGGCTCTTTTCTCTGAAAGGATTGAGTCATGACGAAGGCAAACGGGTTTTCACCCGAGGTTCGCGAGCGTGCCGTTCGCATGGTGCTGTAGCACCGAGGCGAGTGCCCGCCGTTGTGGGGCAGCCCGCCCCGCGACGAAACTACGCTGGTCAAGTTTCGCCCGCTGCTGGGCGAAGAAGGCGTTGTCGCCGCCGGATGAATCCTCCCCCTACTGGCTCAGTTTGTGTGCGGAATCCACAGAAAAGTCTCCGAATGCATTCACAGTCTTCTTTAGGACTGCAATTACAGACTTGACGCACCATTCGTTCGATCTAGAATGTCTGTAATCACAGTCCTTGAAGACTTAACGTCGTTGTTTGAAGGCGCCAGCACATGAAAAGAGACGAAACCCCTTTGCTCACCCCCGCCCGCCAGCAAGAAGCCCGCGAGCTGGGAGAGAAGCTGGCGCGCCTGCGCATGGCCCGGCAACTGCGCCAGGCCGATGCCGCCGCACGCGCGGGCCTGGCGCGCTCGACCGCCGTGCTCATCGAAAAGGGAGACCTCAGCCGCACGCAAGCGCAAATCCTGCGGTACCTGGAAGCCATCGCGCCCGGGCTGTCCTTGCTGCATCTGCTGCAGGAAACCGACCCGGCCCTCTCCGCGCTCACCGCGCGCGAACGCACCCAACGCGTGCGCGCCCTGAGCAAGACCGAGCTCACCAAACTGGACTTCTGATGGCCACCACACAAGACGAACTCGCGGTGTTTGCCTGGCTGCCAGGTCAAGCGGAGGGGCGGTTCGTCCCTGCCGGGCTGCTGAACCTCACCGAGACCGTCGGTGCCAACCCCCAGAACCGCGAGCTGGCTTCGCGCTTTGCCTATGGCCTGGGCTATCTGAAACGCCCCGCCGCCATCGAGGTGGACCCTGTCAGCCTGAGCCTGGCGCACCGGGACGCCGTCCGTGGACAGGCGCTGTTTCCGGTCAACGGCCTGGGCGAGTTCGGCGGCATTCGCGACGCCGCCCCCGACGCGTGGGGCCGCCGCGTGATCGAAGCCCGGCGCAAGGTCCCGGCCAGCGCCCTGTCCGAAGCCGACTACCTGCTGGCCGCCGGCGGCGACCGCGTGGGCGCGCTGGACGTGCGCCCGTCGCTGGACACCCCGGATGCCCCCTCGGCCAGCAACCTGCACTCCTTGGCCTACGTGATGCAGGCGGCCGAAGCGGTGGAGAACGGCGCCCCTGTACCGGCCAACCTGGAGCCGTTTCTGGGCGCAGGGCCCTCAGCGGGTGGCGCTCGGCCCAAGGCCTCCGTGCGCGATGAACAGGGCGCGCTGTGGCTGGCCAAGTTCCCTGCCCGAGGCGATGCGTTCGATGTCGCCATGGCCGAGACCTGCACACTGGAACTCGCCCGGCGCTGCGGGCTCACCGTTCCCGAGGTCCGCTACCTCCAGGTCGGTGGCCGGCCGGTGATGCTGATCCGTCGTTTCGACCGTTACTGGTCCGTACCCGGCTCGCTGCCCGAGGCTGGCGCCGCCCTGCACGACACCCGGCCCGGCCCCGGTCTCGCCGAAGGGCGACTGCCCTACGTGAGCGGCCTCACCCTGGTGGCCTGCACCGAATTCGAGTCGCGCAACAAGGGCTACTCCCACCTTGCGCATGCCATCCGCCAATACGTACACCCTTCGCGCATCAAGGCCGACAGCGAAGAACTGTTCGGCCGCATGGTCTTCAACATCTTCGTCAGCAACGACGACGACCACCTGCGTAACCACGCATTCGTGCGCGACCCGCGCCTGGGTGGCTGGCAACTGAGCCCGCTGTACGACGTGGTGCCCCGCCCCGGCGTCGCCCACGAACGCTTTCTGCACCTGGAAGTGGGCGAACAAGGCAAGCTCGCCACGCAGGACAACGCGCTCAGCCGGTTTGCGGCGTTCGCGCCCTCACGCGCGCGCGCGGTGGAGATCATCCGTCGCGTTTGGGGCGAGGTGCGGGAGTGGAAGACCACGTTTGAAGCGCACGGAGCCAGCGGCCTGCTGATGGAACATCTGGCTGGTGCGTTTCGGGTGCTTGAGGACATCGCCAGTCCCGAGTTGGTCAAAGTGATCAGAAGCGCGAAGTAGACAGGGTGCCCGGAAACGGCCCAACTTGGCACTTGACGCCGTCGCATTTCGTGCTTTCATGGTTTCAGAAAGGAAGAAACCATGGGACAAACCATCTTCACGACCGCCCAGGCGCTGGCATTCCTGGAGGGCAGCGACAACCACCAACCCGGCAAGATGGCCGCCAGCGTCCTGATCCCGGATCAGCCGGCAGCGCAATACCACGCGGACCGCGCGGTACTGAGCTGCTCGATGCTCAAGCCGCTACGGGTCTCGCCCGCGCATTTCCCGGTGGCGCAGGTGCCCGGCCAGGGGCAGCAGCTTGGCCTGTAGACCGGACTCTGGCCCTGACCATGACTCCGACCGATGGATCAAATCGCTACGCTTGCGATAGCGCAAAGCGACGTTTTTGCCCTGGGTATTGATGGTTTTGGTCTTGAATCGGGCGAAAAAGCGCCTCACCGGTCTGCTCGCACGCCTGGCGGCCACCGCAGGCGACGCGGCCGCCGCCCAGGAGGCACCGCTGACACTGGCGGTGGACGAATTCCGGCGCTTTGAATCGTCCAAAGAGCTCGGCAACCGGCGCGCGCTGCGCGCGACCCGGGTGGGCGGCGCGAACCTGCCCGAAGGCGCGCTGGTGACGCTGTGCATCGGCGCCGCCAACCGTGACCCGGCCGTCTACGACGCGCCCGAAACACTGAACCTGCAGCGCGAGGGCAACCGGCACCTGGCCTTCGGCTTCGGCATCCACCAGTGCGCGGGCCTGAGCCTGGCACGGCTGGAGGGCCGCATCGCCATCGGCCGCTTTCTGCAGCGTTTGTATTGACCCAGTGAATTCCTGCACAGGTGTTAACGTTGAAGGAAACGACGATGAGCACCCTGATGGAAGACGACATCAAACGCTGGACGGCCAGGCGCAAGACGGCCTTGGTTTTGGACATCATTCAAGGCAAGACCACGATCTCGGAGGCCAGCAGAGCCTTCGATCTCAACCCTTCCGAGGTTGAGCAATGGGTCGACGAAGGCAAGCGCGGCATGGAGAACGCGCTGCGCACCAAACCGCTGGAAGTCAAAGAGCAGTACGAAAAGCAGCTGCGTGAACTGCAGGAGGCCTATGGCGAAGCCATGTTGGAGTTGCGTGCCAGAAAAAAGCTGGCATCCCTGCTGGGCAACGAGGACGAGAAATGATCCTTGGTCTGCAGCAGGCATTG